>OZ244947.1:2185000-4096971 GCA_965222395.1 Rhodospirillales bacterium | reverse complement strand
CCGCATCGCTCCATTACCGGATAACGGCATGATCGTCTGAACCGATCCTTTACCGAAGGACTTGGTCCCCAGCACCACGGCGCGACGATGGTCTTGCAACGCACCGGCGACGATTTCCGACGCCGACGCCGACCCACCGTTGATTAAAACAATGATCGGCATGCCGTCGACCAAATCCCCCTCGCGGGCATTAAACCGTGTCGTGTCTTCGGGCTTGCGGGACCGCGTCGAGACGATTTCGCCACGGTCCAGGAACGCATCCGAGACGGCAACCGCTTGATCCAACAAACCGCCGGGGTTGTTTCGAAGGTCCAATACTAGACCTTGGAAGTCCTCGCCGATCTCATCACGGAGCTTCTCCACGGCGCGCTTGAGGCCACTTTCGGTTTGCTCATTGAACGAGGTGATCCGGACATACCCGACATTGCCTTCTGCCCGGGACCGAACAGAGGTGATTTTGATGACAGAGCGGGTAATCGATACGTCGAAGGGCTCCCGCCCTTCGCGCACCACGGTAATGCGGATGTCGCTGCCGACCTTTCCACGCATACGGTCCACCGCCTCGGCCAAGGTAAGGCCTTGGACGCTTTCGCCATCAAGGTGCGTAATAATGTCACCGGCCTCGATACCTGCGCGGAAGGCCGGGGTATCGTCGATCGGCGAAATGACCTTCACATAGCCCCCTTCCATGGTGACCTGAATCCCGAGGCCCCCAAACTCACCGCGCGTATTCACCTGCATATCCTGGAATCGGTCTGCGTTGAGGAAGCTGGAATGCGGATCTAGCGCGCTCAACATCCCCGTGATCGCCGCTTCGATCATCTCTTCTTCGCTGGGCGGCTCCACGTACTCTGCGCGCACCCGCTCGAACACATCTCCAAACAACGCCAAGAGACGATAGGTCTCTTCATCGTTTTGCTTAGCGTCGACGGCCTGCGCATGTGGGGCAGCAATCAATATCGAGGCTGCGAACGCAACGGCGCTCAGCGTGGGCAAGAAACGTAGGGTCATCCGTTTATTTCATCCTTCTTACGTGCGGCCAACCATGGCAGAGGGTTGATGGGTTGCCCGTCTCGCCGAATTTCGACGTAGAGAACAGGTTGTGCATTTTCGTCTTCGTCCATGACGCCAACAGGCTCCCCGGCCAGCACACGCTGGCCCTGCTCGACGTCAATCCGGGTCATCCCGGCAAGCAAGGTATGATATCCCTCGCCGTGTTCTATGATCAATAGAAGCCCATAACCGCGAAACTGTCCCGCATAAACAGCAACCCCGTCATATGTGGACACAATTTGCGCGGCCGCGGGCGTCGACATGGTAATCCCTTTGCGGGAGAATCCGGCGTCCGTCTTTTCACCGTATCGGCCCGTCACCCGTCCGACCGCCGGCAGTACCAGGCGACCACGCGCCTTGCTGATCGGCGGAACGGACCGACTTACGGTCGCCGCCGCGGCGGCTGCCGGCTTTGCCGCTTCAACGCGTTTTCGTTCGCGCTCGAGCCCTTGCATCAGCTCTTGCAGCGATCGTGCCTCCGCCGCCAACGCGGCGACACGGCGCTCGGCCGCCACGGCATCCTTGTCCGCCCGGCGTTTCAGCACCTTCTTCCGCGCCGTCAGCGCACCCAGACGGCGTCGTTCTCGGTCAAGTAACGCAGATGTCTCTTCGAGCATCCGTTCACGCTCGATGATTTCCGCCCGCGCCCGGGTAATGAAATCCAACTCTTCGCGCAAAGCATCGGCTTGTTCATCGATCTCGCCGACTGCGGCGCGCAACAATATTGCTGTGCGGACCGTATCCGCCGGCTGCTGCGGTTGGGCGATCAATGCTTCCGGCGGAAACTGCGCGATACGCTGCATCGCCGACAGCACACGACCGAACTGCGCACGCCCGTCGCGCAAGGCATCGGTCTTTGATTCTTTTAAGCGATTCAACGCCGTCAGGCGCGTTCGCACGGCGCTAACCTGCTCTTCATGTTGCTGCACAGCTTTCGCCGTCGACACCAAATCCCGCTGAAGTTTATCGATATCGCGCGCCATAATGTCGGCTTTGGCGCGCGCTGTCGCGGCGGATTTCTTTTCCGCGTCAAGCTTCCGCTGGATTTGTTGCAAATCCTCTTTGGATTGCGCCCCAAGCGGCACGGGATCAAGCATCATGGCGACGGCGACGATGACCGCCGCCCGGATGACTATTCTATTCCGCAGCAGCCGTTTCAGCGGTGCTCTCCTTGATCAAACAACGTCCGGTCATCTCATCCGGTTGCGGCAATTCCATCAGCCGTAGCAAAGTTGGCGCGACATCCGCCAACCGCCCTTCGGCCAGCCCACCCACATACGCCGGTGGATTGACCATAATAATAGGAACCGGGTTAAGAGTATGTTGCGTGTGTGGGCCGTCGTTTTCTGGGTCAGACATTTGTTCGCAGTTCCCATGATCGGCCGTTACCAGCATAACGCCGCCCGCTGCCGACACTGCTTTTTCCAGGCGTCCAAGCGACGCGTCGATGGTTTCAGCGGCTTTAACCGCGGCCCCGAGGACTCCGGTGTGCCCGACCATGTCGCCATTCGCATAGTTGACGACAATCAGATCGAACGAGCCGCCGGTGATCGCATCGACCAACTTATCGGTCACCTCGGGCGCCGACATTTCGGGTTGCAGATCGTATGTCGCGACTTTTGGCGAAGGCACCAGAATTCGTTCCTCGCCATCGAAAACGTCCTCGCGACCCCCGTTTAAGAAGAACGTCACATGCGCGTATTTTTCCGTTTCCGCGATGCGGAGCTGCCGTTTTCCAGCCTCGGAGACCACTTGGCCGAGGATGTTCGACAACTGCGTCGGCGGAAAAATTGCCGTCATGTATTCAGCATGTGACGACGAATACTCGACCATCCCGAGTTGCGCGGCGAAATCGACGATCCGGTCTCGCGCGAACGACTCGAATCCCGGCTCGCAGAGCGACGCAAGGATTTCCCGCGCCCGGTCCGCCCGGAAATTCGCCATCAAAACACCGTCACCGTTCACCATCCCGGCGTAATCACCGATCACAGCCGGTTCGACGAATTCATCGGTTATATCGGCGGTATAGGACGTGGCGATCGCCGACGCCGCGTCGTCAAAGCGCGCGCCCTTGGCGTCCACCATCAAGTTATAGGCCTTGCTCACGCGGTCCCACCGGTTGTCTCGGTCCAACGCAAAGTAGCGACCGCATATGGTGGAAATGTGGCAATCGTCGATCGGCGCGATGCTTTTTTCGAACGCGGCGACGTCAACACCGGCGCTACGTGGCGGCATGTCGCGGCCATCGAGAAATCCATGGAAACGAACCGGCACGCCGGCGGTCGCGACGGCCGCGGCCAACGCCACCATGTGGTCTTGATGCGAGTGAACGCCGCCCGGCGACAACAGTCCCATCAGGTGACACACCCCGCCGCTTTCCTTCAGGGCGGCAATGAATTCCACCAAAGCGGGTTCAGTCGCGAGCGTCCCGTCGCGGACGGCGGCATCGATTTTCGGCAACTCCTGCATCACCACACGTCCGGCGCCCAAGTTCATGTGCCCCACCTCGGAATTACCCATCTGCCCTTGCGGCAAGCCGACTTCTTGCGCCGATGCATCAAGGTGCGCACGGGGATACTTTGCAAGCATGGCATCCCATACCGGGGTCGCGGCGACGGAAATCGCGTTGTCCGGCGTAGCCTTGCGGTCTCCCCACCCATCAAGGATGCAGAGAACGACGGGATTCGGGGCAGCAGGGCTCATGGCCAGCTCCTTAACGTCGAACAAAGTATACCCATCATATAGGCATATGGCGACGCCGCGTCATGCGGCACGAGATCAGCCGGCGTCAGCAGTAAATCCCGCGCCTTCGATGGCGGCGATCGCGGCTTCTTCATCGTTGCCCGACGTGTCACCGGTAATGCCGACGGCGCCGACAATTGCCCCGGCCGGTCCTTTGACGAGGACGCCACCCGGGACTGGCACCAAAGACCCGTTTGCCAGCGAGTTCATCGCCTGGATGAAGAACGGTTCTTGTTTGGCGCGCTCGAAAATCGCCCGCGAGCCGATGCCGAGACACAGCGCCCCGTGCGCTTTGCCGATGGCGATGTCCGGACGCATATTCGACGCACCGTCTTCGCGCTCCAACGCCTTCAAGTTGCCGGCCGCATCGAGCACCGCGACGGTTAACGGTTTGAGGCCCATATCACGGCCTTTGGCGAGCGCACCTGCCACCAGTTCGCGGGCTTTATCGAGTGTCAAATCGGTCATTTCAGTCTCCGGCATTGGGAATTCAAATCGGCGCGGACCATATCACTCAGTCCCCGGTGTTTAAAGGCTTCGGCGTGTGATTTCTAGCGGATTTCCGGGATTTCAGTCGCGATGATAAGGATGCCCGGCATGGATGGACTGTGCCCGGTACAATTGCTCCGCCAACATCCCGCGCACCAGCATGTGTGGCCACGTTTGCGGCCCAAAGCACAACGTCAGATCGGCGCGCGCCCGCAGGGCGGGATCAAGCCCATCGGCACCGCCAATGATAAATACAAGCTCACGGATCCCGTCATCCTGGCGAGCCTGCATCATGTTCGCGAAATCGCGGCTTTTGAGCGCCTTACCCCTTTCGTCCATGGCCACGACATAAGCGCCGTCGGGGATTTTTGCCGAGATCAAGGTCGCCTCGCGTGCCATCAATTCGGACCCGGACAAAGGACGGCGCTCTTCCACCTCAATCAAGGTCAAAGATGGCCGTAAACGACCGCAATAATGCGTGAAAAGATCGGTCTCAGGCCCGCGTTTACCGCGCCCGACCGCGACTAGGGTCAACTTCACGTCGCCCTCTCCGTTCGACGGGATACCCCGCCATTAAATTAACGGCGCGTACGCCGCGACAGCCTTAGACGTGCGCGCTGGCGCCCGCGTCTGCGTTCCCGGCCCCCGCCACGACATCCGGCACCGACCAGAGTTTTTCGAGCGCGTAAAAGTCCCGCACCTCAGGCCGGAATAGATGCACCAAAACATCGCCCGCATCGATCAGGACCCAATCGCATTGGGAAGCCCCTTCAACGGTGAGGTCTTTGACGCCGAGTGCCTTGATTTTTTCGCAAAGGTGGTCGGCCATGGCGCCGACCTGTCGGCTGGATTGTCCGGAAGCAATGACCATGTAGTCCGCTATGCTGGTCTTGCCGGCGAGATCGATGACCACAACGTCCTCAGCCTTGTCATCATCGAGGGAGGTTTCCACCAGAGCGCGGAGTTTGTCCCCGAGCGGCGGAAGCTTTTGTGTGCTTGGTATGGTTACATTCCTTTCCAACACGTTACATACATTGTGACCACCAAGATTGGCCGTCACGGTTTTCAATTGGTCCCGCGCAATCACACGAAATCACCGCGGGCCCTGATGCGGGTTGCCGATTCCGGATGTTCACGAATTTTGAGAAACACCCATGCCGGCAAAGCCGCATCCGCCAGACGCATCGCCGCTGCTTGGGGCCACCGGTCCCGAGCGAAACGTCGGGCTGCTACACAAGATGTAGCCCTAAAAGAGTAGCCCGGACGACCAAATACTGCAACAGGGACCGTATCAAAGATCTGTGTCCATCGATGCCAGCGATGAATTTGCAACAGATTGTCGGCCCCCATCAGCCAGACAAAAGATATGTCCGAATACGAGTGCTTTAGGCGCTTAAGGGTGTCGGCGGTGTAGCGCGTCCCGAACCGGCATTCGATATCGGTCACGTGGATACGTTTCTCGTGCGCGGCCATATCGGTGGCGGCACCAACGCGCCGATCCAACTCAGCCATGCCCTCTGTCGGCTTCAAAGGATTTTGCGGCGAGACCATCCACCACACTTCGTCGAGGCGCAATGCTCGCAACGCCGCTCGGCTAATGTGCAGATGCCCCTCGTGGGCCGGGTTGAATGACCCACCGAGTAGGCCGATGCGGCGACGGTTTGACATTGGAAAGGCCCCCTCACCTGTCCTCTTCCCCAAGTTTGGTGGAGAGGGACTCTCGTATCAACATTGTGTTTTCGTTCCTGTCCCCCTCGCGGGAGAGAGGTTAGGAGAGGGGGTGATGGTCACTCCGCCGCGTTGGCGCGGACCTCGGGCATGGCACCGGTAATGATATAGGCCAGCGCCTGGACCACTTGCTCGGGCTCGCGCGCTACGGCATGCGCCGCGCCGTCGACTTCCTTCAACGGATGATCGTGTTCCGCCGGGTGCAGAGTGATGTAGGGGATATCCAATGCGGCTGCGTATCCGGCATCAAAGGCGGCATTCCACTGTTTATACTTTTCGCCAAATCGAATGATCGCGATATCCGAATTCTTCAGTAACGTTTGGGTGCGGATCGCATTGAGTTGCGCCCCCTTACGATCGTGCCAAAACTTGTCGGCTTCGGCACCGAAAATGGCGACACCGCAATCGTCGGAGTCTTCGTGCACGGTGACCGGCGAAACCAAGTCGACCGGCAATCCGGCCGCTTTGACGCCGCTCTCGATGCGTTCGCGCCAATCGGAATGAATTTCACCGGAAAGATATACGGTCCAAGTCTGCGTCATGATGGTTCCTCCTGCAGGGGTGTTTCCCCCATATGTGTCTTATGGCCGCGTCTGACCAGTGCCGCGGACAATGTATTTCATGGATGTCAGTTGCTCGACACCGACGGGGCCCCGCGCGTGCAGTTTGCCTGTGGAAATGCCGATCTCCGCACCCATGCCGAATTCGCCGCCATCGGCAAACTGGGTCGACGCATTGATCATGACGATGGCGCTGTCGAGCGTATTGACGAACCGTTCCGCCGCCGACGCGTCGTCGGTGACGATGGCGTCGGTGTGTTCCGAGCCATGTGCGCGAATGAAGTTGACCGCTGCATCGACGCCATCGACCTGAGCGACGGAAACGATGCTATCCAGATATTCCGTATCCCAGTCTTCGTCCGAGGCTGGGACAATCCGGGAATCGATGGTTTGGCACGCCGCATCGCCGCGCACTTCGCACCCAGCGTCCATCAGGCCTTCGACCAGCGACGGCAACACGGACGGCGCAATGGCGGCATCCACTAACAAGTTTTCCATGGAGCCGCAAATCCCCGTGCGGCGCATTTTCGCATTTACGACGATGTCGCGCGCCATATCGGGGTTGGCTGCTTCATGCACATAGGTGTGACAGAGTCCCTCCAGGTGTTTGAACAGCGGCACCTTGCTCTCGTCGGACACACGTTGAATCAGCGATTTGCCGCCACGCGGCACAATCACGTCGACCGTGTCGGTCATGGTCAGCAATTCACCAACAGCGGCGCGATCCGTCGTCGGCACCAATTGGATCGCATGTTCGGGCAGTCCGGCAGCAACAAGCCCTTCGGTCAGGCTTTGCATAATTGCCCGGCTGGAATGAAAGCTCTCCGACCCGCCGCGCAAGATCGCGGCGTTTCCGGCCTTGAGGCAGAGACCACCCGCATCCGCCGTCACGTTCGGTCGGCTTTCGTAGATCACCCCGATCACGCCAAGCGGTACGCGCACACGCTGAATATGCAAGCCATTGGGGCGGTCCCATTCGTCGTCGATGGCGCCGACGGGGTCGGGTAGATCGGCAATCGCCTCCAGCCCCGCGGCCATACTTTCGATCCGCGCATCGTCCAGTTTCAGCCGGTCTAACATTGCGCCGGTCAGGCCTTTGGCCTGCCCCGCCGTCATATCTTTGGCGTTCTCGGCGATGATCTCACCCGCCCGGTTCCGTAAGCTCGTCGCCATTTCACGGAGCGCTTTGTTTTTGGTTTCGGTCGGCGCCACGGCCAGCGCCGTCACTGCGCGTTTCGCGTTTTCGCCGATGCCCTGCATGAGGGCGGGAATGCTCAGTTCGCCGTCCATGATCTTTTCCTCATCTCACAACAACACCAGATCATCGCGGTGGATCATTTCATCCCGGCCACGATAGCCCAATAACTCTTCGATTTCACCGGTCTTGTGTCCGGCGATGGCCCGCGCATCGCCACAGGAATACGCGATCAACCCGCGCGCGATTTCGTCGCCTTCCGGAGTCACGATCGAGACCGCCTCGCCGCGGGCGAAGTCGCCATCGACCGATTTGACGCCGGCAGGAAGCAAGCTTTTGCCGGATCGCAGCGCGCCCAACGCCCCCGCATCGACGGTAATCCGCCCCGTCGGCTTCAACGACCCGGCGATCCATTCTTTGCGCGCCGTGCGCGGGTTGCCGTCGGGAATAAACAGCGTGTGCCGCCCTCCCTCGACCAGCTGCCGCACGGGATGCTCGACGGTGCCGAGCGTGATCGCCGTTGTCGTCCCGGCACCCAAGGCGATTTTCGCGGCGGCAACCTTAGTGACCATGCCGCCCCGGCTATCACCGTTGAGGTTTTCACCCGCGCCCGCCTCGATCTCGGCAGGGATGTGTCCACGCACTTCGGGAATAAACGCAGCGTCCGGATCGATTTGCGGGTTGGCGGTATAAAGTCCGTCGATGTCGGACAAGATGATCAATAGATCCGCCGAAATCATGGATGCCACGCGAGCCGCCAAACGGTCGTTGTCGCCAAAGCGGATTTCGTCCGTCGCCACCGTGTCGTTCTCGTTGATCAATGGCACCGCCCCCAGACGCAGCAACTCCGTCACCGTATTGCGCGCGTTCAGATAGCGGCGGCGGTCTTCAGAGTCGTCCAAGGTCAACAAGACCTGTGCGACGGTCATGTCGTGCGCCCCGAGGACTTCTTGATAGGCGTGCGCCAGCCGAAGCATGCCGGTCGCTGCCGATGCTTGTTGTGCCGGGAGTGCCAATCGTCCGGTGCCGAGTCCCAAATATCGCCGACCGACCGCGATCGCGCCCGACGAAACAATCGCGACTTCCTTACCATCCGCCCGAAGCGCGGCGATATCTTGGCCAAGCGTCTCCAACCAGCGGCGATGGACTTCCCCGGTTTCGGGATCAACCAGCAGACGCGATCCGATTTTAACGACAATGCGTTTCGCAGATTGCAGAGGATGGGTCATGGCTGGAACCCTTCCTGCTCCTGACCCTCCGACTCGCGCGCTGCGCGATCCGCCAAAATGACTTTCTCCAATGCGAACGTCACATCGCGCACACCCATACCGGCGACCGCTGAAATCGTGTGCACAGATTGGCCACTAACCTCTTCTAAGGCGGCACGACGCTCGTCCATCGTCTCCGCATCCAAGGCGTCGATTTTATTCAACGCGACGATCTCCGTCTTACCGTCGAGACCGCCACCATAGGCTTCCAACTCACCACGAACGGTCTCATACGCCGCCGCCACGTCTTCTTGAGTTCCGTCGACCAAATGCAATAAGACGGGACAGCGTTCCACATGACCCAAGAATCGCGTGCCAAGACCTGCGCCTTCACTGGCGCCTTCGATCAGCCCAGGAATATCGGCCAACACAAAGGTGCGGTGGTCCACAGACACAACGCCCAAGTTTGGATGCAATGTGGTGAACGGGTAATCGGCGATTTTCGGATGCGCCCGCGACGTCGCCGCCAAGAACGTCGATTTACCGGCATTCGGCAAACCAATGAGCCCCGCATCAGCGATCAGCTTGAGGCGCAGCCACACCCACTGCTCTTCGCCGTCCAAGCCCGGGTTTGCATGGCGCGGCGCTTGATTCGTCGACGATTTGAAATGCGTGTTGCCAAATCCACCGTTGCCGCCTTTCAAGAACACGATGCGATCTCCGGGATCGGTCAAATCGGCTAGCACGCGTTCTTTATATTCGTCGAGGATCTGCGTTCCGGGCGGCACCTGCACGATCATGGCTTTACCGTTCGGACCGTTGCGGTTCTTACCCATCCCATCGGTCCCGCGGGCGGCCTTGAAATGCTGTTTGTAGCGGAAATCGATCAAGGTATTCAGATCAGCCACGCATTCGAACACCACGTCGCCGCCACGCCCGCCGTTACCGCCGTCCGGCCCACCGTATTCGACATACTTCTCGCGGCGGAAACTAACGGCCCCGTTGCCGCCACCACCGCTTTTGAGAAAGATTTTTGCCTCGTCCAGAAACTTCATTGGACCGGACCTGTCCCCCTACGGGCCGATAGTGGCCCAAAAATGGAAAACGGGGGAATGGCAAGCCATTCCCCCGCTCAAACCTTCGCGCTGGTCAGCGAGGTTCAGTTCGTCGGCGATACTACCGAAACGAACGTCTTCCCACCCGACTTGCGGTCGAACTGTACTGCGCCTTCGACGGTCGCGAAAATCGTATGATCTTTGCCGATGCCCACACCCGCGCCTGGGTGCACCTTGGTGCCGCGCTGACGAATGATAATGTTGCCCGGAATGACCGCTTGGCCGCCGTATTTCTTCACGCCGAGACGCCGACCTTCGGAGTCGCGACCGTTGCGGGAGCTACCGCCTGCTTTTTTATGTGCCATGCTGGATTACTCCTCTGCGTCTTTGCTGTCGTCAGCTTTCTTGGCCGGTGCTTTTTTAGCAGGGGCCTTTTTGGCGGCGGGTTTCTTCTCCGCAGCCTCTTTCACTGGCGCCGCTTTCTTCGCGGCTGGTTTCTTGGCAGCCGGCTTTTTCGCTGGCGCTTTCGCTTCGGTGGCTGCCTCTTTGGCTTCGACCGGAGCATCCTTCACCGCGTCGTCGGCTTTTTTGGCAGGTGCTTTCTTGGCCGCAGCCTTCTTCGGCTTGGTACCGGTCGGGCTGATCTCAACGACCTTCAAGACCGTGTGCTCTTGGCGATGGCCTTTCTTACGGCGATGATTCTGGCGACGCTGCTTCTTGAACACGATCACCTTATCGTCGCGGCCTTGCTCAACCACTTCAGCGAATACGGCGGCTTTGTCGACCAGGGGCGCACCCACGGTCGGCGCTTTGCCGTCCTCGCCGAGCATCAGCACGTCGCTCAACTCAACTACGTCACCGACCTCGCCGGTCAGCTTCTCAACGACGACCATGTCGTCTTTGGCAACCCGGTATTGTTTGCCACCGGTTTTAACTACTGCGAACATCATCGCCTCTAAATTCCAGACATCGAAAGGACCGCCGGGCGATTTCGCCCACGGCCTCGCTCGGAAGGGCGGCAATATACCCACCCCGGAGCCGATGTCAATCGCCGAGAAGCCAGAAATCCTAGGCCTTTTCGCAAACAAATCGCGACAGTTTGGCGATCGAATTCCGAATGGTTATCGCCTACCTTCTATACTATACCATGAAGACGTCAGCGCATTGGGACGAAAGCATGAGTGGAATCGCAGCAATCGGTCGCACTACAAGGTATTTGATACTAGTTCTAGTCGCTGTCATTGGTTTTTCGGGCCCGGCACATGCCTACATTGATCCCGGCGCCGGATCTTTGATTCTCCAGGCCTTGGCCGCACTCGGCGTTGGACTGCTCTTCTATATTCGTCGCATTACTGACGCCATTAAGCGGCTGTTTGGAAAAGCACCTCCCCGCGGTCGCAATGACACAGAGGAGCAACCGGACCCGTGACCAGCGGCAGCGCCGCTTCTTCGTTCCGCGATCCGAATGACGTCACAGTTGACCATAACGGACCACTTTGTCGCCTTCTACGGTCCGAGGTCACTTTGATATCGTCGATCACAATCAGATCGTGCCGACATTAGGAACAGGCGAAGTGTCAGTCACGAAATCGTCGGTGGTAAACAAAGACGCATGATCACTCGCCAGACTTTGTTGTCGTTCGTCGATGCTTTGGGCGCCGCCACGTGGATTGTCGTTCCGTTCTGGCTTGCCGCCTTTGCCGGAATTGGCACGCCTCTCGACCCGCAATATCTCGGCAACACGTACCACAACGATTTGGTCTTCACCCACGTCGACTACATCGGGGCACTGCTGGTGACCTGCAGTCTCGCAATCATCTTGTGGGCCCTCGTCTACCGCGGAGCGGCGCAAGCAAGCCATTCCGGCGCATTACAAACTATTGTGTCACTGTTCGCTTTGGGCTTTGCGGCAAATGCGGCGCGAATCTATTTTTTCTCCTGGTTCGATCTCGGCTGGGTACGTGACCATCTATGGCTGATCGGGCTCGCTATCCTCGGCACCTCAATATTGGCTTGGAAGTATCGGCATCTCGTTCTCGCCGTGGTGCCACCCATGACGAGGATCGGCGTGACGCTTTTTGCCCTTAGCGTCGTCAATACGGGTGTCGCCATCGCCAAACTGGAACCGCCGAACATTTTTTCCTATGAGATCGCCGGTTCGGCACCGCTTGCAACGGATACTCGTGCGCCCACGCGCGTCATCTGGATAATCTTCGACGAATTGGATGAACGCGTCGGATTTGCCGACCGCCCACGCGATGTTGAAATGCCGTCGTTGGATCGGTTTCGCGGCGGTTCAGTTGTGGCCTTGGATACGATGCCGCCCGCCGATGTCACGCTGTATTCGATGCCAAGTTTGTTCTTGGGTCGACGCATCCTCAACGCAAGCTATCCCCGGCAAAACGATCTTGAGCTGCACCCCGAAACGGGGGCGTCCATCAGTTGGCGGCAGACACCTGGCGTCTTTCACGATGTGCGCGACGCGGGCTACAACGCAGCCCTCCTCGCACAAGGTGGGCACGCATATTGCCGCTTGTTCGCGCATCTGCTGTCGGTCTGCGCGGAGAATAACGCGCCGTGGAATGCGGTCGAACGGACCGCATTGTCGGCCATTGCCATCGTCGGCCAAACGATATTGGAACACATACCGTTGATGTACCGTTTCCTCCGACGGAATCGCGGGACGCAACACCAAAATCCAAATGTCGATGCGTTATTTCGATTCCAAGATATCGTCAACCCGGTCCTTGCCGAGGCCGATATCGATTTGGTCTTCATCCATTGGAATCTTCCTCATTGGCCCTTTTTCTACGACCATACGACGAATGCCTTCATCGAGAACGCCCGCTATGGCCAATCTTCAGTGATAGGTTATCTCGGAAATCTTGAATTGACCGACACGGTTTTCGGCGAAACCCGCGAAACTCTTGAAGCTGCCGAACTCTGGCAGAGCAGCGCCGTCATTGTCTCCGCTGACCACCGCTGGCGCCAAGCTGAAAAACATGACGGAACCAAAAGTGAAACCGTTCCGATGATGGTCAAGCTTCCGGGTGACGACCAGATTGCAAAGATTTCGACAACGGTCGATTCGGTTCGATCAAGACAACTCGTCCTTGGACTTCTTAAAGGTGAGATTACGACAGCCGAGGATGTTCAACGCACACTGACACCATGAAAGAGACGGCAAAGTTTAGTGCCGCGCAAGCCTTGAGCCGACCGTATAGGTATTGTACAAACCCGCTCCCGACGCGTGCGCGACCAGCACTTCATATATGCAGTTTCAATGTATCTATGCGTCGGCTTTCGCGGAGAGGTGCCGGAGTGGTCGAACGGGGCGGTCTCGAAAACCGTTGTACTTTCACGAGTACCGAGGGTTCGAATCCCTCCCTCTCCGCCATTCAGTCCCCATCGAACCGCCGGTCCGCATGGGGCGCTCAAACTTCCCCCGACATTCTAATGGTTTAGCGGATATCGCCGCGCGTTATCTGCCGTAAAGAGAGAGAAAATCGCCCTATTTCCGGCGATTTATCTGAATTTTCTCTGTTTGGGTTTTTCGAGGTCACCATAAAGCCGATTCCGGCCAAAAGTGGCCTTCTCTACGCCGCCCGAAAACCGAACTTCCGTCTCTGATCTTCCCAAGCTACGGGGATATCTGCGTAGACCAGAGTATCAAGCGTTAGATCTCTGGGTGCCGACCCTCGCAGATCGAGGTGACGATATCCGGCGCAAGGTGGGCCAACGGCAATCACTTGTATATGTACCTGGGCGTCACCTCTTAAGCCCGCGCAACTTCCCGTGCCGGTGTTGCGCTACTCGCCGTTGGCGGGCCGTGCTTTTCAGATATTTCTGTTCTCGCTACACGCCATCAATGGATGTCTTTGGCTTGCCCGATGGCTTCTTTGAGCTTCTCGAATGTAAAGTCCGGCGACTTCGCGGCGTCCAATATCTTGGCTTCTTTGCGTTGCTGCAAATCGACGACCGCGGGAATCTTTGCCACCGCTTCCGCCGGGATCATCACCGCGCCGTGCCGGTCGGCGTGGACGATATCGTTTGTCGAGGCCGTCAATCCGTAAACGGTAACCTGACAATCGAAATCGACCACATGAACATAGGCGTGGCTTGGGCCGACCTTTCCCCCCAACAAGTTGAAACCCCGTACGCTATCGGGGATATCGCGTATGGATCCATTGGTGACACATCCAAGCGCGCCCAAACCCTTGTGCACATGCGTATGAACTTCACCCCAGAAGGCACCGTGGCCCGGGTTCGGATCGACATCCTGAATGACCAGGATCGTCGGCTGCGGTTGCAGGGAGACGTATTCGTAGTACGGCAGCCGTTTGGCCGCCGCTTGCTCGACGGTGTCCGAGGATGGCTCTGCCGCTCGAATCATCGCGGTGCGCGCAAACCCGCAGACCGGGGGCAAATCTGGGTCAAGCGGCACCAACTGCGTCGTCGTGTATCCGTAACCGCGCCGTTCGGGAATGATCTCTTCGAGGGCATTGCAGATCGTTGGCGTGTCCCATTGGGTCAGTGTTATCAGGTCGTCTGCGGTGATTTCTGCACTCATCGTTGTCTCCCTGCCACTTGCCGTTACCGGCCGTTCTTCTCGCGCCATGTCGCGAAGTCAGCTTTGGTCTCATCCTTGGTCGCCGGATAGAGTCCGATAATCGTCGCACCTCCGTTGACGCGCTCGGTGACAAAGTCTTCAAACGCCGTCATCTCGTGCGCCTCGGCAGCAATATCGTCGACCATGTGGAGAGGAATGACGATCACGCCCTCTCCGTCGCCAACGATCACGTCACCGGGAAAGACCGCGACATCGCCGCAGGCGATTGGCCCGTTGAGTTCTATCGCCTGGTGCAACGTCAGATTTGTCGGCGCCGAAGGGCGATTGTGATACGCCGGTATATCGAGCGCTGCGATTTCGGGCGCGTCCCGGAACCCACCATCGGTGACCACGCCCGCCACGCCGCGTCTCATTAAGCGCGTAACAAGGATTGAGCCCGCCGATGCAGCACGGGCATCCTTACGACTGTCGATGACCATCACAAACTCCATAGGGCATTCCTCAACGGCGACTCGCTGCGGATGTTTCGGGTCTTGAAAAACACTGATGGGGTTAAGGTCCTCGCGCGCCGGGATGTAGCGAAGCGTATAAGCCTGACCGACCATGTTCCGACCCTTAAAAGCGAGCGGATAGACGTCTTGGATGAACTGGTTCTTAAGACCGACTTTGAATAGCGCGGTCGAGAGCGTCGCCGTGCTCACATGCATCAACTTTTCCCGCGTGGTTTTGCTCAATCCCGTCGCCGTCATTCCACTCTCCGCGTCAGTAAATGTCGGGCTCGCCCGGCGCGGCGCCGAACGACTCTTCCAAATAATCGAAATCGCACCCGTCGTTCGCTTGTTTGATGTGCTTCGAGAACATCCAACCGAAGCCGCGCTCAAACTTCGGCGCCGGCGCCTGCCAGTTGTCGCGCCGCCGTTGCAACTCGGCATCGTCAACAAGCATATCAATGGTGCGATTTGGAATATCGATTTTGACCATGTCTCCTGTCCGCAAAAGGGCAAGCGGACCACCGACGTAAGCCTCCGGCGCAACATGAAGAATGCACGCCCCATAGCTGGTGCCGCTCATCCGGGCATCAGACATCCTAAGCATGTCGCGCACACCTTCTTTCAAAAGCTTTTTTGGGATCGGCAGCATGCCCCACTCCGGCATGCCCGGCCCCCCTTTGGGCCCGGCGCCGCGGAGCACAAGAATATGATCGGCGGTGACGTCCAGGTTTTCGTCGTCGACGGCTTTCTTCATTTCCGGGTAGCTGTCGAACACCATAGCGGGCCCCGTGTGGTTGAAGAACTTTGGATCGCAAGCGGAAGGTTTTATGACGCAGCCGTCCGGGGCAAGGTTACCGCGAAGCAGCGCCAACGATCCCTCTTCATAGATGGGGTTGTCGAGCGGGCGAATGACATCGTCGTCGTGTACTTCAGCCGCCTCCAATTCTTCACCCAACGTGCGGCCGCTAACGGTCACGGCGTCAAGATTGAGCACATTCAATAACCGCGACATCAACCCACGCAAGCCACCGGCATAGTAGAAGTCTTCCATCAGATACGTGCTGCCACTGGGGCGCACGTTGGCAATGACCGGCACTTTCCGGGATACGGCGTCCAAGTCCTCGAGTGTCAGGTCAACGCCGGCGCGCCGTGCCATCGCGATGAGATGGATCACCGCATTGGTCGAACACCCCATGGACATGGACACCGTGACCGCATTGTCGACGGCACGGCGGTCGATGATTTGATCGGGGGTCAAATCCTCCCACACCATGTCGACGATCCGGCGCCCGACGGCGGCGGACATGCGAATATGATTGGCATCGGCCGCCGGAATGGAACTCGCGCCCGATAAGGTCAACCCCAAAGCTTCGGCGATGGCGGTCATCGTCGACGCCGTGCCCATCGTCATACAATGTCCGTATGAACGGGCAATGCCGGCCTCAATGTCTGTCCACTCGCGGTCCGAGATATTACCGGCCCGCCGTTCGTCCCAGTACTTCCAGGCATCGGACCCGCTTCCGAGCGCCTCGCCCTTGTAGTTTCCGCGAAGCATCGGTCCGGCGGGAAGATAGATCATCGGCACACCCGCACTGGTCGCTCCCATGACGAGCCCCGGTGTCGTCTTGTCGCATCCGCCCATCAGCACCGCACCGTCAACGGGGTGGGATCGGATCAACTCCTCGACCTCCATCGCCAACATGTTCCGGTAAAGCATGGTTGTCGGTTTGACGAACTGTTCGGATAACGAAAGTGCCGGTAACTCGATGGGGAACCCGCCCGCCTGAAAAATGCCACGCTTTACGTCGTCGGCACGCTGACGAAAATGGGCATGGCACGGATTGATATCCGACCACGTGTTGATGATCGCGATAACCGGCTTGCCATCCCAGTCGGACTTTTCATAGCCCATCTGCATGGTTCGGGACCGGTGCCCGAAGGATCTGAGATCATCCGGCGCGTACCAGCGGCTTGAACGCAAGTCCGCATAAGACTTCTTTTTTTGTTTCGACATCTGTAGGCCGATCAAGCGAAACCGTCCGCCAATGCGAACATAAAAATGATCAGACCGAGCCCCAGAAGGACGCCTGCAATCGTCGGCAGGACACCGTAAGTATCGCTACCGCGGACATTATGGTCCTCTAGGTCATCATGCAGTTCAGGTACGGACATAACTTTTCCCCTCTAACTCAACGCCATCGGCATCCAGAGCGCGATTTGCGGAATGAACATCACCAACAGCATCCCGGTGATCTGCAAGAAGATGAACGGAATCACGCTGATAAAGATTTCCTGGAGCGTGACATCTTTGGGTGCGACGGACTTCAACCAGAAACACGCCGGCCCGAAAGGTGGGCTCAAGAAGTAGATCTGGATGTTCATGACGAACAGAATCCCGAACCAAACGGCGGCCCATTCCGGCGTCATACCGAGTTCCGGCGCAAGGTCTCGCACCACTGGCGCAAACACCGGCACGGTGATGAATATGATCGCAATCCATTCCATGAAAGTGCCCAGGATGACCAAGATTGCCATCATGACGAAAATAGTGCCGAGGGCGCTCAGACCGGTGCCTTTGATGAGGTCCCGCATGAAGTCTGCGCCGCCGATCAGGTTGTAAAGACCGACGAACGCCACGGCGCCGATGATCAGCCAGATGATGGTGCCGACAACCGCCATGGTGTTGGCGAGGCAATCGCGGATCAGCGCGTAATTGAACTGAAAGCGAATGGCGGCAACGATAATCGCACCAAAGACGCCGACGGCGGCTGCTTCGGTCACACTGGTCACGCCACCGTAAATCGAGCCCATCACACAGAAGATCAGCGTGATGCAGGTGATCACCGCCCAGATCTGATTCTTTCCGAGTTTCGTCTCGGTGCCCGTCTCGGCCGCGATTTCAGCGGCAGTCGGCGCCAGCGATGGGTTCAGATTGCAGCGGATCAACACGTACGAGACGTAGAACGTCGCCAGCATCAGGCCGGGCGTGAAGCCAGCCGAAAACAGGTCGCCGATTCCGACATTGGCGCTGAGACCATAGACGATCATCACGATGGATGGCGGGATCAATGTGGCGAGCGCACCGGATGCGCATATAAGACCGATGGTCAGTTTCCGGTCGTACCCGAGCCGCAGCATTTGCGGTAACGCAACGAGGCCCAGCATCACGATTTCGCCGCCCATGACCCCGGACATGGCGGCCAGGATAACGGCAACGATTGTCGTTTGAACCGCGACGCCGCCCCTGAAGCCGCCGGCGAAGATCGACATTGCGTCGAACAAGTCCTGCGCGATGCCCGCGCGTTCCAAGATCGACGCCATCAGGACGAAGAAGGGAACGGCAACCAGCGGGTATTTTTCCAACAGGTCCATGGCATTCGTCGATACCAGGTACATGCCCTGCATGCCGTAGAACAAGAGTGCACACACCACCGAGATGATGAGCGTGACGATGCCGAGCGGCATCCCCGTCATCATCAACGCCAAAAGGGCGGCGACGATGGCGAGGGAAATCGTCGCGATACCAACCTCGTCGCGATCGACGTGGAACTTGTCGAAGAAGTTGTTTCCGAACCCGGCAATCGAGTCCTCAACGCCCACCCATAAACCGCCGACAGCGCCATAGTGGGCGAAGATTTGGATCAACAGCCGGCCACAGATAAGGGCGAGCACGCCGTAAACAATGATCTGCAGCATATGCCGCTGGAAATGCCGGCTCAGGTTGACCAACAGTTGAATCAGATAAACGAACAGTCCCGTCACCAGAACGGTCTTGATGATCAACGGCAGCGGAGAATTCCATGCGGTACCGCCGCGCTCGACAAGATCGATGCTTTCCAGCGCGCGGATCAAGGTATCGGAGACCATCATGTAAAGGGCAAAGACGCCGACCACCATGGCGAAGAGGTCAAGCCACCAACGAACGCGCTCAGAGGCCATCAAGTAGAAAACGGTGATGCCGATGTGGCGCTTCTGCAGCGTCACGAAACCAGCCGAGAACATCCAGGCAGTCGCACACAGTACCATGACCACTTCGAACGCCCATTGCGTTGGCGAGTGGAAGACGTAGCGGGCAATCACCTCCCACATGGTGCAGAATGCAGCCAACAAATACAGGTTGCCGACCGACAAGCCGAGGAACCGGCTGAAATGATCGACGGAACTATTGAATCTAAGGCCGAGCGGCGCGCCGACCAGTCTTTCGGTGATATTCGTCATCGCCGTGCCCCTGCAGACAGCAACTAGAATGCCTCACGGCACATGAAAGGGATGCCGCCGCACCCGGTCCGGGCGCGGCGGTCATCATTGAATCAGTTGAGGAGACCAACCGACTTCATGTAGTTGACGTGTGCGTCCAACGCTTCTTTCGCCAGCGGCGATTTCGTGGCGAAATCTTCCCAGGCCCCGACCGCGATTTGGCGGAACTTGGCACGCTCTTCCTTCGACCAGTCGATGACCGTCACGTCGTTACCCGCTTTTTGTTCGGCAGCGATTTTACGGTCTTGCAGGTCGGCTTCACGACGCATGGCATCGTAAGCGGCGGCGTACCAGACTTCGAGCGCCGTTTGACCCTCTTTGCCGAGCTTGTCCCATACTTTCTTGTTCACGATGAACTGAAGGACGGCCATCGAGTGGATGCCCGGATAGATCGGGTATTTCGCAACCTTGTACATGCCGCTCGCATTGTTGTTGACGTGCGCGGATGCATCGGCGGCATCGATGACTTTCTTTTCAAGTGCTGTATAGACTTCCGAGAACGGCAGCGACACCGGGGCCGCACCGGCGCGCTTAAACACTTCAGCCGCAAGACCTTCCGGCGAGCGCACTTTAACACCCTCCATCTCGGCGACGGTCTTAATCGGGATGGTGGAGACAAAGGCTTCTTTGGCATACGGACCGCAACCGACGACGTGCACCTTACCTTTGGTGTACTTGTCATAGAGCTTTTGCAGGATTTCTTTGCCGCCTGCGTGGTTGCAGAAAGTCCGCACCTGATCAACGGTATCGTAGCCCGCGATCAAATCGCCGATGATGGCAA
Organism: Rhodospirillales bacterium; assembly: GCA_965222395.1. Classification (GTDB taxonomy): domain Bacteria; phylum Pseudomonadota; class Alphaproteobacteria; order Rhodospirillales; family Casp-alpha2; genus UBA4479. Next base: position 4,076,842 of record OZ244947.1, on the reverse strand, counting down.
ACGCAGCATCGCGACCGGAGAAATAAGAAACGGCATTCAAATCGCCGTCGAGAATCCCGTTGGCAACCGCGTCGATTGATTCCCTGTGCGGCACCACGGCCTTGGTCGGCAACACATCGATTTTCACTTTGCCATACGTCATGGCCTCAAGCTTCGGACCGTAATTGTCGGTCATAAACCGGTGCGCCCAGTCCCCCGCTTTGGAGCTGGCCTGAACTTTAAGCGTCTTCGCATGAACGTCCCCCCCAGGGGCCGCAAGCATGACTGCGCCCAATGTGAGCGCAATAAGCGTTCTCTTAATCACGTATTTTCTCCCAACGTTGTCTAACAAAGACGAGATTTTTTTTGACATTGTCAGTAACTGATATATTAGTATTTCAGTCAAGTGATTTTTTCTCGTCTCGATAACGCTCGCCGAAAAGGCTATGGACCACAGTGTCAAAGGACCATCAGAACATCGAAACGGCGGAGACATGAACCAGACGGTTACCAGAGAACAATTCCCGGGCGCCCCGGAAGAGGTCACGCCGATTCCCCGCAAACCGGGAGAGTCGGCCACCAATTACGTGTACACAGATATCCGCAACCGGATCGTCAACTTGGTTCTTGAACCGGGACGGCCAATCGCAAAGAACGCACTTGCCGAGAGGTACAACGTCAGTCCGACTCCGGTGCGCGAAGCGCTTTTGCGGCTCTCCGAAGAGGGTCTGGTCGATATCGTTCCCCAATCCGGTACGTCGGTCTCGCTCATTGACGTGCAGCACGCGCGCGAGCTGCACTTCTTGCGCTTGAGCGTCGAAATCGAAGTCATCAAAGTTCTGGCCGAAAACATCGACGCCGATGGCCTTGCCCTTCTAAAGGCTTGGATCGACCGGCAAGTGACGGAGTTGTCGACGGGCAATCAGGCCGAGTTCAAGCGGCTCGACAACGCGTTCCACGAAGAAATGTTCGGGCTCGCCGGTGTGCAAGGCTTGACCCAGTTGCTAGATCGCCGACGGGGGCACTACGACCGGATACGTGGCTTGTACCTGCGTGTTCAAGAACGACGGAAGATCGTCATCAAAGAGCACCGCGCCATCTTCGCTGCACTTAAGAACCATGATGCCGAAGCCGCTGAGGCCGCAGTACGGACACATCTCGGTAAATCGCTTGCCGTAATCGATCAGATCCGTGACCGGCACCCACAGTATTTCGTTTAGCGAGATTTTGGGGGACCGTGATATGACTGAACTTGCCGGAACGCGTGACGATCAAGCTGAAATCGCTAGGGCTTACCGCGACAAAGGCTTTGTGGTCGTCGAAAGCATCTTTTCGCCGGCCGAAGTTAAGGAAATGACGGATGCGCTGGCCAGCCTTGTTGAGGGCGCATGTGGCCTGACCGATCACACCAGCGTCATTGACCTGGAGCCCCGCCACACCCCTGAAAACCCACGCGTCCGGCGCATCAAAGACCCGTTTATCAATCATCCGGCCTTCAACCGAATGGCCAAGCATCCGAAATTGATCGAGGTTCTGACGACGTTGATCGGCCCCGACCTTCGTATGCACGGCTCGAAGATCAATTTGAAATCTGCCGCTTACGGTTCGCCCGTGGAATGGCATCAGGACTGGGCATTCTATCCGCACACCAACGACGATGTGCTGGCGGTCGGTGTCATGCTCGACGACATGACCGAGGACAATGGACCCCTTTTGTGCGTACCGGGCTCACACACGGGACCGACTTTCGATCACCATCAAGACGGTCGCTTCATCGGCGCGATGGACCCGACGACGTGCGATATAGATCTATCATCGGCGGAGAAAATCACCGGCGAAGCCGGGTCATGCAGTTTTCACCACGTTCGCACGGTACACGCATCCGGCAAGAACACGTCCGGCAAGGACCGCCGGCTGATGCTTTTCCAGGTGTGCGCAGCCGATGCATGGGACATACGCGGCATGGACCGGATCGGGTCATGGGAGATGTATCTAGAGACCATGATCGCCGGCGAACCGACGCTTGAGCCACGCATCGTACCCACACCTATCAGGCTACCCTACCCCGGGCCGTTGAAATCAGGCTCCATCTATGAGAGCCAGTCATTGGTCCGAAACAAATACTTCGGCGACGCCGCCGACCCCGCCAACGATTAACCGACGGACAATGCCATGAAACGAGTACTCGTGACCGAAGATATGCATGCCCGGGGCTTCGACGTCCTGAAATCGGCAAGCAACATCGAAGTCGTTCGTGTCGACGACATTGAACCGGCGACCCTCGCCGCAGCCGTCGAAGACGTCGACGCAATCATCGTCCGTTCCGCCGTCTTTCCCTCTGACATTCTCGAGAAAGCAGGGCGCTTGCAAGTGATCTCACGCCATGGCGTCGGCTGCGACAACCTGGACGTTGCGCACCTTTCGTCCCGGGGCATACCCGTTGCCATCGCGTCAGGGGCAAATGCGCGATCCGTCGCCGAACATACGCTTGGATTGATGTTGGCCGCGGCCCGCGAATTGCCGCTTCTGGACGACGTCGTAAAAACTGGCCATTGGGCGGATCGAAACAACTATCGCGCCGCCGATTTATACGGTGCCAAAGCTCTTATCGTCGGTTTTGGGCGGATCGGGCGGTTGGTCGCCCCCCTATGCAAAGCCTTCGGCATGGAGACGGTGGTCGCCGACATCGCGCTGGACGAAGACCTCGCCACCGAAATGGGTTGCCGGGGCATTGAGGATTTCAGGCCCGAGCTCGCAGACGCGGACTTCGTCTCCTTGCACGTGCCGCTCGACGACACGACCCGCCATCTCGTCGGCAAGGATGAGTTGGCGATGATGAAGCAGGGATCGATCCTCATCAATTGCGCACGCGGCGGCATCGTCGATGACGCTGCGTTACTGGCCGCGCTTGAGAGTGGGCATCTTCGGGGCGCCGGTTTGGATGTGATGACCAACGAACCGCCGGCGCCGGATGACACATTGATGCTGCGATCCGATGTTGTCATGACCCCCCACAACGGCGCCGGTGCGATGTCCGCCGCAATCGCCATGGCGGAAATGTCGGCGCAGAACGTTCTGGATGCTTTCGACGGCAAACTCCGTGCGGACTGTACGTTCAACCTTGCGGCTCTCGAAAACAAATGACCACAGAACAGCCGACCCGCGTCGATGCAAAGGGGATGGTTCGCCTGACCGCCGAGATCTTTGTGCGGGCGGGCGCATCGGAGCTGGAGGCGACGGCGATCGGTGAAAACCTGGTCGACTCAAATCTAACCGGCCACGACAGCCACGGCATCGTGCGTATCCCGCGATACTTGATGTGGGAGAGATCGGGCAATCTTAAGTTTGGAAGATCGAGCGACGTCCTGATCGACGGCGACGCTTTCGCGTTGATCGACGGCAACAAAGGCTTTGGCCAGGTGGTTGGGCAAGAAGCCGTCGACATCGGCATCGAAAAGGCAAACGCGACGGGGCTTTCGCTCCTGGCCCTTCGGCGTGCAGGTCACCTGGGGCGGATCGGCTTTTGGGCTGAGCGGGCATGCCGTGAAGGCCTTGTGTCGGTTAGCTTCGTCAACGTTCACCACAGCATGTTGGCCGCCCCTTTTGGCGCCGCAGATCGCCGTGTGTCGACGGCGCCAGTGACTATCGGAATCCCGAACCCGGACGGCGGCGACTTTATTTTGGATTTCGCCACATCCAACGTTGCCGAGGGCAAGGTTATGGTGGCGTTACGCGGCGGCAAACCTGTCCCCGAAGGCGCCCTGATCGATGGCGACGGCAATCCGACCACCGAGCCAAAAGCACTATACGGCGATATCCAACCGGGCGAGGTGCCCGACCCGCGCAAAGGACCGGGCGCATTGGTGACTTTCGGCGACCACAAGGGTTCCGGTCTTGCCCTCGCCTGTGAATTGCTCGCCGGGGCTTTGACGGGATCCGGCGCGACGGGACCCGGCAATCAAACACACAACGGCATGTTTTCCGTGTTCCTCAAACCCGAGGTTATCGACGACGGCCATGACTTTGCGGCCGCCGTCTCGGATTACATCGCGTACGTTCGCAGCGCGCGCCCACGCGACCCCGACACACCCGTCATGATTCCGGGAGACCCGGAGCGGCGAATGCGAGAAACCCGCGAAATTGATGGATTCGATATTCCTGCCGGCGTTTGGGGCAACATCCTCGACGCCGGCGAAAATCTGGGGCTCAAACGTAACGACATGAGGGCCCTGACAACAAAACAATGAATATGGTTGGAGACACCCAATGAGCGACGCGACTTTAAGATCCCGTATGCTGGCAGGCGACACCTTGACCGGCACGTTTTTGAAAACGCCGGCACACCCATTGATCGAAGTGCTGGCCATGTCGGGTCTCGACTTCGTTGCGCTTGATGCGGAACACGCGCCGTTCGGTCGCGAGTCGGTCGATGCCTGCATGGCGGTCGCCTGTGCATTGTCTTTCCCGCTTTTGGTCCGGGTCCCCGACGGCAGCCAGGCGGAGATTTTGAAAGCTCTGGATTGCGGCGCCACGGGGCTGGTGATCCCGCATGTGGCGTCGCCGGAGAAAGCCGAGGATGTCGCCAAATGGTCTCGCTTTGGTCACGGCGGACGCGGCTATGCGGGCTCTAGCCGCTGGGCCGGCTACACGTCGCGAAGAATGCCGGAACTATTGGAGAGAAGCGCCAACGAGACGATCGTCATCGCACAGATCGAAGAGCCGGAGGGGCTGAGCGCCATCGACGAGATTGCCGCGACCGACGGCATCGACGGCCTTTTCGTCGGGCCGGCCGATCTTACGGTTTGCATGGGGCTGGAAAGCACCACAGACCCCAAGATCATGGACGCCATGGCGTTGGTTGCCGATGCCGCCAAGCGGCACAATAAGGCGGCGATGACGTTCATCCCGAACGCAGCAGCGGCGGCGCCGCTTAAAGAGGTCGGACTAACGATGTTCTTCGTCGCGTCCGAACAGAGTTTCATGCTCGATGCCGCACGTGCCGTCGCAAATGAAATCTAATCATCAACTTCGAACCCAAGAGACACGAACATGATCCGCTATCTGAAAGAAGGCAAAAGCACCGAGGACGTTGCCGAAGACGATGCCAAAGTCCGCGTGAGGGTCGAGGGCATCCTTAGCGACATTGAAAGCCGAGGTGACACCGCTGTCAGAGAACTGGCCGAGAAATTCGACGGCCATGTGCCTGACAATTTCCGCCTAACCCGGTCCGAGATCGAAGCCGCGATGTCGAAAGTATCAGACGGCGATATGGACGACATTAAGTTCGCCCAGACGCAGGTTCGGAACTTCGCCGAAAAGCAAAAAGCTTGCCTGCAAGACCTTGAGGTCGAGACGTTGCCAGGGGTGATCTTGGGCCACAAAAATGTGCCGGTGAATTCCGTCGGGTGCTATGTCCCGGGCGGGAAGTACCCCATGGTCGCATCGGCGCACATGAGCGTGCTGACCGCCAAGGTCGCGGGTGTGAAGCGGATCGTCGCGTCCGCGCCACCGCATCAAGGTGGCCCGCATCCAGCGATTGTTGCCGCCATGCACTTGGCGGGCGCCGACGAAATTCTGGTTTTGGGCGGCATTCAAGCCGTCGGCGCCATGGCGCTGGGCACCGAGACCCTCGACCCGGTCGACATGCTCGTCGGCCCCGGCAATATGTACGTGGCCGAAGCAAAACGGCAGTTGTTTGGCCGCGTCGGGATCGATCTTTTTGCTGGTCCCACGGAAACGCTGGTGATCGCCGACGATACCGTGGATGCCGAGATTTGCGCGGTCGACTTGTTGGGTCAGGCTGAACACGGCCCGACGTCGCCAGCAGCCCTGCTGACCAACTCGCAAGCCCTTGCTGAGGCGACATTGGCCGAGGTTGAGCGGCAATTGGGCGTCTTGCCAACGGGCGAGATTGCACGAGAGGCATGGCGCGAGTACGGCCAAATCATCGTCTGTGACAGCATCCACGAAATGCTCAACGTCGCCGACCAATTGGCCTATGAGCATGTCCAGGTCATGACGGAGGACCCGGATTACTTCGCCGACAACATGACGAACTATGGCGCCTTGTTCTTGGGGCCACGCACCAACGTCTCGTTCGGTGACAAAGTCATCGGCACCAACCACACGCTGCCGACCAAGAAGGCGGCACGGTATACCGGCGGTCTGTGGGTTGGGAAGTTCATGAAAACGTGCACTTATCAAAAGGTGTTAACCGATGAGGCCTCCGCACTTGTCGGCGGTTACTGTTCGCGGCTTTGCGCTATCGAAGGGTTTGCCGGTCACGGCGAGCAGGCGAACATTCGCGCCCGGCGCTACGGCGGGAACAATGTGCCTCCATACGGGATTGTCGCCAAAGAATGAGCCGCGCAGACGCCCTCCCAAAAACGCCGAGTTTTCGCCTCGACGGCCGCCGTGCGCTCGTCACCGGTGCCGGCCGCGGCATTGGACGTGGCATCGCCGTCGCCCTCGCCGATGCGGGCGCGCACGTCTTTTGCGCGGCCCGCACATCGGACGACGTCACGGCGCTCGCAGCTACCATCAAAGCCAATGGCCGCGACGCGACGGCCGTGACCATGGATGTTTCCGACATCGACGGAACGGCGTCGAGCGTGGAAAAAAGCGGACCCTTCGACATTTTGGTCAACAATGCGGGCGCCAACCGCCCGGCCGAGTTGATTAGTATATCCGAGGACGACTACGACGCCGTCACAGACCTCAATGTGAAGGCCTTGATGTTCCTCACGAAAGCCGTCGCGCGTGGCATGATAGAGGCGGGGCGCGGCGGATCGATTATCAACTTGTCATCCCAGATGGGACACGTCGGCGGACCGAAGCGCACGGTGTACTGCGCGACCAAGCATGCCATCGAAGGCCTAACAAAAGCGTTGGCGTGGGAACTTGGGCCACATGGCATTCGTGTAAACACCCTTTGCCCCACGTTCGTGGAAACGCCAATGACGGCGCACATGCTGGCAGACGCCGAGTTCAAATCGTTCGTTACATCGAAGATCGCGCTTGGCCGCGTTGCCGAGATTGAAGACATCATGGGGGCAGCACTGTTTCTAGCGTCCAATGCCTCAACGATGGTGACGGGATCGGCCTTGATGGTCGATGGCGGTTGGACAGCGGCTTAGGCGATGATTGAGACAACCATCACCCCGCGTGTATCCGAAACCGACGGCGCCGGTCACATCAATAACATCTTTGTGCCCGTTTGGCTCGAGGCTGGGCGACGGGAGATATTTCGTATCCTGACCCCGGACCTCTCATTCTCCAATTGGAGAGTCGCGCTGGTCAATATGAACGTTGATTACATAGATCAGCTTTATTTTCAGTCGGATGCAATCGTCAAAACATGGGTCGAAAAGATCGGAAACAAGAGTTTCACTCTCTATGAAGAAATCTGGCAGGATGACCGGCACTGCATCAAGGCAACGGCAACGTACGTATACATGAACTACGGATTAGGCCAGGCCGAGAACGTTCCTGAAAACGTGCGTGCCGCGCTCGGGCCACACCTATACGCGGCCGTCACATGAGCAAAACTGTCTATATCGGATCGGGCGCCGGCTTTGCCGGTGACCGGCTTGATGCAGGCGTCGCCGTCGTCGAAACCCTCAAAGATCGAGATGGTCCGCGCTACTTGATTTTCGAGGTCATGGGCGAACGGACGCTGGCCATCGCGCAGAGAATAAAGATGCGCGATCCGACAAAGGGCTATTCACCCTACCTGGACGCATACCTGAGCGGCGTTATCGAAACCTGCAAAGAGCACCACATTCGGATCGTAGCCAACTTAGGCAACGCCAACCCCATCGGCGGTGCGCAACGGGTGCATGAATTGGCGCGGGAATGCGGTGTCGACGGCCTGCGGGTGGCCGTGGTTCAAGGTGACGACTTACTATCTTTCATGTCTGCCGACGAGATAGCCGACTTGCCAACTATCGAAGGCCTGGATATTGCCGGCAAGGAACTTGTTGCCGCCAATGCTTACATCGGTGCGCGGCCCGTGGCCGAAGCTCTCGCACTCGATGTCGATATCGTCTTGGTCGGTCGCACCACCGACGCGGCGTTGGTTCTGGGGCCGCTGATCCATGAATTCGGCTGGCAAGAGGATGCGTTCGATCTCCTTGCGGCGGGAACATTGGCCGGGCACCTGTTGGAATGTGGCGGACAGGTGACGGGCGGATATTTCTGCGATCCCGGATTTAAGGACGTACCCGACATGGACGATCTCGGCTTTCCGATCGGTGAAATTCAGGCCAACGGCGATCTGGTCATCACAAAGGCAGAGAACACTGGCGGGCTTGTCACGCGCGCAACTGTCATCGAGCAGATGCTCTACGAGGTCCACGACCCCTCCACCTATCTGACGCCGGATGTCACCCTCGATATTACGGGTGTGACGCTGCATCAAGATGGTGAGAACCGGATCAGGGTCGCAGGCGCCAAGGGGCGGCCCGGTCCCGAGACGCTGAAGGTCACGGTTTCGGCCGACGGCGGCTGGCTCGGTGAGGCGGAACTGATCTACGCCGGGCCAAACGCACTCGCGCGCGCTGAACTCGCGGCCGATATCGTGCGCAAACGGTGCCGTCGCAAGGGGATTGAGGATAGCCTCAGGATTGATATCGTCGGCACAGGTGCCGTCTTCGACAACGATAGCGGTGCCCGCCGGCGGGGCAAAAACCGTATCCTCGATGGCGAGTTTCGGCTCAGGAGTGCGATCCGCACTGGCGACAAAGCGACGGCTCAGTACGTGAACGATGAAGTGTTGAGCCTTTTCTGCTCTGGACCCGCGGGCGGCGGCGGTTATCGTTGCAACGTGACCGGTCAGGTCAATACGGCGTCTGTGTTGGTACCGCGCGCGCCGGTCGAGGCGCAGTGCCGCGCCGAGGAGATTCGGCCATGAGCGAAACGATCATCGTACCGCTTCACGCCGTCGCCCACGGTCGTGCCGGCGACAAAGGAAATCGCTCCAACATATCGGTCATTCCCTACAAGGATGAAGCGTATACACTGCTCGTCGAGCAAGTCACCGAAACCCGGGTTCTTGAACTTTTCGCGCACAAAGGCGCGACCGCCGTCGCACGATACGAACTCCCGAAGTTGCCTGCGCTAAATTTCGTCATCGACGATGCGTTGGAGGGTGGCGTCAACAGCGCCCTCAACCAGGACTTGCACGGCAAGACACTGGCATTTCTGATGTTGGGAGAACTAGAGATCAGAGTTTCTTCTGATCTTATTCCGTCAGGGTCGATTTACCACGATCAAGCTGATTGAGCAGCTCCGATTTCAAGTTGCCAAGCCAAGACAAAATGTCACAGACGTGAACTTTACTTTCACAGCTTCAACAAGCGTCTTCTTACGCTCTCTTCGTCGTGTTGGTTGGAGAGAGTTTTCAGCCCTGTTGCTCAACCTATTACCCTTTTGGTGGTTTGCGCTTGGCAAAGAAGCTCGAACGGCCGCTCCGGTCGGTCCTTATTTAGCGTTTACAACTATCTTTGGTATGGACCTGATCTTATTATTGGCTTTACGCAGAAATCTCGCGGTCGAACGTTTATCTCGTTTGGCCTGCAGCAGAGTCTCCAATACCTCGCCTTCATCATTGACGGCGCGGCACAGATACATCTGCTTACCATTGATCCTAATAAAGGCCGCGTCGATGCGCCGTGTCGAGCTTGGTTTAAGTCGCAACATCTAGACCCATTTCGCATAAAGGCTGCCGAGTTTCTCGACCCATCCGCGGATCGTGTCATAGGAAACGTCGATGCCGCGCTCAGCAGACAAATCTTCGACATCGCGATCGCTGAGTGTGAACCGAAAATAGAGCCATACAGCATGCTGAATGATGGCTGATGGAAAGCGATAACGGCAGGGAGAGATAGATTTTATCTCTATAGCCTAACACCAATTCAAAATTGGCCGTTAACGTGGCAATGCCTGACATCTCATTCCGACCGCGACGGAACGCAGGCACCTTGATTCATCAAGCAACCGAAAGACCGGATCGTATTGTTTGAGACAAGCATGTTCAGCCTGGGCGACCGGCCGTCGCCTCGGACCTCGAGAGCGCGAGCTCCACCGTCGCGAGTCCCAGCGTCCGCACGAGGTCGCGACGATAACGTGCGGAAGCATGATGATCGTCGACGGCGCCGAGGTCCCAGGCAAAGTTATTCACTTCCGCCTTGAGGCCCTCAGGATCCGTCGTTTGCCAAGTTCTTGCGACAGGTCTGTCAGCGACAGCCCCGACCGCGAGGCGGATGAAATTAGGCCCAGCGACGGCGGCAAAATCCGCCAAGGCATAATCACCATGCCGTTCCGCTACTTCCTTGAAGGCATACCCGAGACCGGCTTTGGCCACCGGGAAATACACGCTGTGAACGATCTCGTCCGGCTCTCTCACCGTGGACAACAATCCGGTAAAGAAGTCATCGGCTGACACCGTCCGACGCCCGCCCTTTCGCATGAGTTCCACCTCACCTTCCAACGCAACGAGGCAGAGTGGCAGTTCGGCGCTGGGATCGGCATGACATATTGAGCCGCCGACGGTCCCCCGGGCACGGGTCTGTACGTGTCCAACATACGGAAGCGCTTCCGCCACCAGTGGCAGGTCAGTCGCTGTTTCGCGACGGCGTTCCAATGACTGCTGACGGACACGCGCGCCGACCGTTACCGAACCATGGTCGGCACCAATCTCATCGGCACCGACAATCCGGTTGATGTCGATCAGCACCGACGGTTTAGCGAGGCGCATGTTGAGCATGGCGACCAACGACTGACCGCCGGCCAAAACTTGTGCGTCCTCGCCATACATTGCGGCGGCGTCCAGAGCCTCTTCCCAGCTCTCGGCAACGACCAAATCGAATGGTGCAGGTTTCATCGTTGCCCCCGGACCCACGCGATGAGACGCGTCCAGATACCAGATGCCCGCGCGAGTTCGCCCCCTGTTTCCTTTGCCAGGGCCTCGAAGAATTGGCGCGCTAGCATGCGGGCCGCAGCATCCAGCATCCGCCCGCCCACGGCGGCGACCTTCCCAGACGCCTCGGCACAATACTGGTAGTGCAATTCCGTTCCGCCCGCACCATCCGGGACGAGGGAAATCAAACCTTCGCCCGACCCAGCGCCGAGACTGCCGGTCCCGCTGCCGACCAAGCGGACCGAGCGCGGCGGGTCCATGTCGCGAAGCCGGACTTCGAACCGGTACTCTCCTCGGACCGGACCGATGCCAATCTTGACCCTTCCGGTGAAGTGGTCGGGTTCCGGCACTTCCAGGGACTTGCAGCCGGGGATAACCGCCGCCAGGGTCTCGGGACTAAGGAGCGTTTTCCAGGCGTCTTCCGGCGGCACGCGGATGTGCGCCTTCCCCTGACCACGAATGCGGCGTTCGCTTTCGGTGATTGCTCTCTGCGTATTCGGTGGCTCACCTGTTTCTTCCCGCCCAGCAGGTTCTTCAATGTCCCGGTTTAACAACGCATGGATGCGGGATCGCGTAAGCGGCAGTTCGATATCCTCGACACCGAGCGCATCGGCAACGGCGTTGGCGACGGCGACGGGCGTGGACATGCAATTCCCCTCGCCGAGCCCTTTGGCGCCAAGTGGCGTGAACGGACTTGGGGTCTCCATGTGCACGATTTCCGGCTGCACGACCTCGCATGTGGTCGGGATCAGGTAGTCAGCGAAGGTTCCGGACAGGAACGCGCCGTCGTCGCTGTATTCGAACGCCTCGAGAAACGCAGCCCCGATCCCATGCGCGAAGGCGCCGTAAATCTGGCCATCGGCAAGCAAGGGGTTGAGTAACTTTCCGGCATCGTGACCGGTGATGTAACGGTCTATTTTACAGGCACCGGTTGCCGGATCGATTTCAAGACCGCAAACATCGAAGACGAACCCGTAGGCGAGCGAACTGTTGATGCGGTCCTGCTCATCCGGCGGCTCTAATTGCGGTGGAGACCACTGTGTAGTTTCCCGCAATACCGGCACGCCGGAGGCATGCGTGCCCCCAGCCGACCAATGTGTCATGCCGGCAAATCGTTGAAGTGGCATTGCGTTCTCGGGATTGTCCCGCGCGGCCACCTGCCCGTTTTCAAACACGACGTCGGATGCGACGCAATTCAGATGGGCCGCCGCCATATCCGCCAGCCTATCGCGTAGACGCCTGGCCGCTATAACGGCCGCACCAGCTACCGCACCTGCAAACCGGCTGGAATAGTTGCCAGCCGCAATCGACCATGCGTCTTTTTGGGTGTCGACTTCCGTATTGACCGTCACTAACGCGGCGTTGATGCCGAAAGTCTCTGCGACAACCTGGGCAAGGACCGTCCGGTGGCCCTGCCCCTGTGGGATGCCGTCCGAGGTGACGCTGAGGCCGCCGGCGGGATCTATTGCGACCGCCGCGCTGGCGATGGCGCCGCCCTTCGGCCCGGCCTTGTTCCGCTGCGCCGGGGTCAGGGCCGTGGTAATGTAACCCATATTGGAAACCGACGGTTCGACAGCGGCAACGTAACCGACTCCATAGAGCCTCCCGTCCCGTTCGGCGCGCATTCTCCGTTTCGCGAAATCGGCGCGGACGTCCTCGGTCAATACCTTGTCGACAAGCGCGTGGTAACGCCCGGAATCGAGCAATGCCCCGGAAGCGGACTGATAGGGAAAGCTCTCCGCCGGAACCAAATTGCGGCGGATCACGTCAACGGGGTCGAGCCCCAGTTCCACGGAGATCCTTTGCATGAGGCGTTCCAGCGCAAAATAGTGCTGAGGGCCCCCAAAGCCGCGATTGAGACCGGTGGGTGTCTTGTTTGTCACCACGACGCGGTTGCGGCAACGGACGTTGCAAACACCATATGCACCCGCGAGGTTGCCGTGCATCCGGTAAAGCGATGCGGGTTCGGGCGCACGAAGGTAGGCCCCCACGTCGTCGATCTGATCGAAATCGAGGCCGAGCAGCCGACCATCGGCGGTGACCGCCGCACGAATGTGCGTGATGCGATTGGTTGCCGACGACGACGCCGACAAATGCTCCAGCCGGTCCTCGACCCACGCGGTCGGGCGTCCTGTCATGCGCGCTGCAAGCCCCATCAGGACGATCACGGGAAACACTGCCTGCTTGATGCCGAAGCTCCCGCCCGAGTCAGGGTTCGAGATCAGCCGCAATTTCGGTCCGGGCACGCCCAGCGAACGTGCCATCACCGGATGCAGGCTGAAAGGCCCCTGAAAATTGGAACGCATGGTGTAAACTTCATTGCCGGGGTCGAATTCCGCCAGCACGACGTAACCTTCCAATGGCGTGCAACTGTTTCGGGGATAGCGAATCGTCAGATCGACGGCACGGTCCGCTTCCCGAAACGCCTTTTCCGGATCGCCGTAGTTGAACACCCGGTCGCTGACGACGTTGGCCCCCATGTCGGGATGGAGCAACGGCGCATCCTTGTCGAGCGCCCGTTCAGGATCGATGACAGGGGCAAGCGTCTCATAGTCGACGATTACCCGCTCGGCCGCGTCTTCGGCAACGTATCGGTCATCCGCCAACACCACGGCAACGGGCTCGCCGACATATCGGACCTTGTCGACAGCGCAGGGCCGAACCTCCATGGAAACCCGGATCACCGCCAACAGGGGTTTCGAAATCTTTGCAAACGCGGTGCCATCGATGACCGAATGGACGCCCTCAAGCGAGAGCGCGTCGGCGACATCCAATCCCACTATTCTGGCATGCGCATGCGGAGAGCGAACAATGGCGGCGTGCAACGTTCCCGGCGGATACCCGAGATCGTCGCCAAAGCGCCCGCAGCCCGCAATAAGGCTCGGATCTTCGGTGCGCTCCAGTCGCGCACCGACACCACAGTCCAAGGTGCGGGTGTCCGGGTCCATGCGCGGTCGTCCTATGAGCCCGAATAGTTGGGTTTGCGTTTCTCCACGAAACTATCGACCCCTTCGCGAAAGTCGTCGGAACTCCTCAGCCGTCCGTAGGCCTCACCCTCCAGATCGATAGCAATATGGAGCGGTGCATCCTGAGTCGCGTTTAGGACGGTCTTGATCGTGCGTTGTGCCAATGGCGAAACGGCGGCCAGTTCCTTGACGATCTGCGCGGTTGTTTCTTCCAATTTGTCGGCCGGCACCACTTCCGCCGCGATGCCCCAGTCATATGCCTGTTTGCCCGAGATTCGCCGGCCCCGCATGATCATGTCTTTGACACGGGAGATACCGATCATCCGCGCCAGTCTAGCCGATCCGCCTGACCCCGGAATCATGCCGATCTTCATTTCCGGTAACGACAGTTGGGCCGTCTCGGTGACGATGCGGATGTCGCAGGCAAGCGAGAACTCGAGCCCGACGCCGAAGCAATACCCCTGAATTGCCGCGATGACCGGCTTGCGGAGTTTCTCGGGAGTCATCACGTCGATGGCGAGACGCGAGAGATCCTCCGGGGTCTCCTCCATGAACCCCTGGATGTTGCCGCCGGAAGAGAAGTTCTCCCCCTCTGCTCGCAGGACGATGACACGCACCGCCGGGTCGTCGTCGAGATCGCGGAACGCCGCCGCCAACTCGGCCCGTTGCGGGTATTGCACGACATTGAACGGCGGGCGGTCGAGAACAATGTCGCCGCGTTTTCGGTCTGGATCGCGCTCGGCGCGAAAGCCGTCGAACTTTTGAACAGCGTTAGTCACATTTCGGTCTCCTCAGGAAATTTGGTCGGCCTCGTAGTCGCCAACCACCAATTTTCGGCGCAGCGGTTTTCCGGCCGGCGATTTGGGGATCTCGCGGACGAAGATGTATTCGCGGGGCCGCTTAAAGTTCACGAGACCGGAGTCGCGGCAGAACCTATCCAGTGTCTCCCGGTTGATCGGAACCGAGCGGCGCACAAAGGCGCAAATTTTCTGGCCCCAACGTTCGTCGGGCAGCCCGGCAACGACCACCTCGGTAACCGCGTCATGCAGCGAAAGGATGTTTTCCACCTCTATCGGCATGACGTTTTCGCCGCCAGTGATGATCATGTCGTCCACTCGTCCCGTGACAAACAGATCGCCGCTTTCGTCGAAGTACCCGATATCGCCGGTGAAATACCAACCGTCGACGAGCGCCTTGGCATCGGCGTCCGGCCGGTTCCAGTACCCCCGAAACGCCTCCTCCGACGACAGATCGGCGATGATTTCACCGTCGTCGCCTGGCGCCGCGAGCACCCTCGGATTCCGTTCTCCGAGCGAGGCGACCCGTATCCGCTGATTGATCCCTGCCTTGCCGGCCGATCCCGGTTTCGCGAATGCGTCCGGGTCGACGGTGAATGTATAGATTTCCGAGGAACCGTAGTGGTTAACGAGACGGTCTGGCGAGAAGCTCTCCCGAACGCGCCCAAGCAAACCCTCTGTCATCGATGCGCCGGCGAAACCCAGCTTGCGGCACGTCCGAACTCGTTCTCCTGAGAAGCTATCGACACCGAGAAGGTCGTGGTACAGGGTCGGGACCAGGTAAAGGGAGGTGATTCCGTGCTGCTCTATAAGCGACAACGATTGCGCCGCATCGAACTTCGGCTGCGCAACGAAGAGACCGTTGACGAGTGCCATTGAAAGAAGCGCACGAACGCCCATCGTGTGGTAGAGCGGCATAACACCCAGCGTGATCTCGCCGGGCTCATAAAGATTTTGGGCGACATGAGCCAGTGCGGCGGCACGCTCCGCCGAATGGCTGCGCGGTACACCCTTGGGTTTCCCCGTGGTGCCGGAGGTATACAGGATCACTGAGATATCGTCCGGCGTCGCCATCGGTCCGGTCTCGTTCGAACCGTTCGCTATCAGGTCCGCAAACGTATGCGAACCGTTCAAACCATCGCCTGCGGCAATCCGCAGTGTATCCTCGCACGCCTTGCTGTTCAGGACGGCATGTTCCGAGACGGGCTCGAAGACGATTGCCGTCGCCTCGGAATCATGAACACAGAAATCGATTTCCTCCGGCTTCATACGCCAATTCAGGGGCACGATGACAATCCCGGCCATCTGGCATGCCCAGTGGAGCGTCGCAGCATCGAGGTTGTTCTGAAGAACGGAGACAAGCCGATCTCCACGACGGACGTCCAGATCGTGGAGCCCGCCAGCGAGTCGGGTGATCCGCTCGCACCACGCGGCGTAACTCATCTCCTTCGATCCGTCGATGACAGCGCGTGCATCCGGATTTCTCTCAGTCACGGCGATGAATGTCCTGCCCAGATCAAACATTTGCCTTTCCCCGGTTTGCCTTTCGCTCCGCTGCAACCTCCAGGGCTGCATCGACGATGCCCGCGTACCCGGTGCAGCGGCAGAGTACGCCACTCAGTTCCTCGCGAAGGGCGGTTTCGTCAGATTCCGGTTCGGTCTCCAGCCACGCATAAAGGGTCGTCAGAAATCCCGGTGTGCAATATCCGCACTGCAGGGCATGGTGCTTTCGAAACGCTTTTCTCACGTCTTCGAAACCGGAGTTTTTTGCCAGTCCCTCGATGGTGACGACCTCACACCCCTGAACCTGATAGGCGAACATGAGGCAGGATCTTACCGGCGCGCCGTCGACCAGAACCGTGCAGACACCGCAGACACCGTGTTCGCATCCGACGTGCGTGCCCGTGGCCCCACAGTCGTGGCGCAAAAAATCACTCAACAACCTTCGCGGTTCAGCACTCAGCGAAACACGAAGGTTGTTGAGCGTCAGGGTCAGGGAGACTTTGGATGTCGACGGGAATGCTGTCATGTCATGCTCCCGAGACGCTGGACTCAACGCCCAAGAATGTTCGTTTAACCTGATCGTCCACCTCCAAAGCGTGCGGTGTGCCCTCGAAGCGCACCGTGCCCTGGCTGATCACATAGGCCTTGTCGGCCAACGCGGTGGCGAGATCGTAATTCTGTTCGACAAGAAGGATCGTTCGCCCCGCTTCCTTCAAGTCAAGCAGCACCGATCTGAGCTGGTCCACGATCACGGGGGCTAACCCCTCGCTCGGTTCGTCGAGCACGATCAGGTCGGGGTCTCCGATCAGCGAACGCGCGATTGATAGCATCTGCTGCTCGCCACCGGAGAGTTCCGAACCGAGACTGTTGCGGCGCTGGCCCAGTCGGGGAAACATTTCGTAGGCAGTAGTGACGTCCTTCTCCGGACGCCAGATGCGCATGCCGAAAGCCGCAACGCGGAGATTTTCCTCGACCGTCAAGGTCGGAAACACGCCGCGATGTTCCGGGACGTAAGAGATGCCGAGTCTAGAAATCCGATGCGGCGCTATATGGGTAATGTCTTTACCCTGAAACGCGATCGCACCATCGCGTGGCGGCGTCAATCCTACAATGCTTCGAAGCGTAGTGGTCTTGCCCGCGCCGTTCCGACCCAGCAACGTGACGCAGGTGCCCTCGGCGACACCGAGGGAAATGCCAGAGAGAATATGGCTGTCGCCGTAGTAGGTATGTACAGAGGAAAGTTCAAGCATGGTGCTTTCCCAAGTAAGCGTCGGTGACCGCTTCATCCTGCCGGATTTCCTCCGGCGTCCCGTCCGCCAGCACGGCGCCGTAACTCAACACTGTAATCCGGTCTGCGATCTCGAAGACCAGATCCATGTCGTGCTCGACCAGCAGCAGCGTGGTGGATTCAGGCAGGTTCGTGATCAGATCGACGAGCCGCGTGCGCTCCGACGGCGACGTGCCGGCCGCCGGTTCGTCCAACAACAGTAAGCTCGGCTCGTTGGTCAACGAGAGCGCAACCTCCAGCTGACGGCGGACGCCGTAGGCGAGTTCCGTGACCGGTTTGTCGAGATCGTCGAGGAGCGCCATACGCTCCGCGTTCAAGGCGACTCGGTCTTCCACCTCTTGATACCCGTCGAACGCGGAGAGGAAATCGAGACGCGCGCGATGAAAAACCTGCGCCGCCAATCGAAGGTTCTCTCGAACGGTCAAATGATTGAATAGGGAGTTGATCTGGAAGGATCGCGCCATGCCGAGTTCGGCGATCGAATACGGCCGCAAGCCGACGATCGATTGTCCTTGAAACGCGATGTCCCCCTCGGACGGCTCAAGCCATCCCGTAAGTAAGTTGAAGAGCGTGGTCTTTCCCGCCCCGTTTGGACCGATGATGGCGTGCCGCATACCCGCGTCGATATCCAGCGACAAAGCGCGAATGACGGAGATGGCACCGAAACTCTTATAGAGGCTATTGATGGAGAGCACACTCATCGCCGCCTCCATGCCAGAAGTTGTTCGAGTAATCCGCTCAGCCCAGTGCGGAATCCGGCAACGACGACCATGAACAGGAGACCGAAGAGAACGATGTATTCGTCGGTGATGTCCGCCAGGAAGGCCTTGGCCAAGACATAGAACGTCGCGCCGAGGACCGGGCCGAGGAAACTCTGCACCCCACCGATGATGACCATCAAAATACCCTCTCCGCTTGCACTCCAAGACATGTAGTCCGGCGTCACAAAGCCCGTCCTCTGCGCAAGCAAGACACCCGCCACCGTGGAAACGAGACCCGAAATCGCGAAGGCACCCACCTTGTATCGACCAGTCCGGTAGCCGAGTGCGGTCATCCGCCGTTCGTTCTCTCGGATACCCACGAGGACACCCCCGAAGGGCGAGTGCAGCAACCGGTAGAGCGCCAGCGTCACGACCAGAAACACGGCCAGGACGTAGAAATAGAACGGGCCACTGTCCCAACTGTTGAGGCCGAGCCAACTCAGGTCAGGCCGCGGTATTCCCGCCATGCCGTCGGTCCCGCCGGTCGCACGGAGTTTCGTGAATGCGCCGAAGAACATTTGCGAGAACGCAAGCGTCAGGACCAGGAACTGGACCTGTCCGACACGCAGGCACGCGAACCCTATCGCCGCACCCAACAGCGCACCGACCAGCAAAGTCGCCGGAACGGCGACCCAGACCGGCCATGCAAAAAGGACACTCAATATGGCAAGACCGTATCCACCGAACCCCAGAAACATAGCATGTCCCAGGGACACGTAACCGGTGTAGCCGAGCAGCACGTTTATGCCGAGTGCGTAGAGCGCGAAGATCATCGCTTCGACCGCGAGGCTAATCTGATACACGCTCATCCATGCGGGCGCCGTGAGCACGAGCAGAAGTACGGCGACCACGGCGGCGACCCACCATCGGTCCTCGCTCAACAAGAGCATGGTTTTTACACCCGCGTTCATTAGGCTGTACGCCTCTGGATTGCGAACAAGCCGTCTGGCTTGAGCGCAAGAATGAACGCAAGCAGGGCATATATCCCAAAGAGTTGGATTTCAGGTGCATAGGCCTGGGTCATGGTCTCGAAAGTGCCGACCACGAGACTTGCCCAAAAAGATCCCTTGATGCTTCCTAGCCCGCCGACGACGACCACGATCAAGGTGATCACCAAGATCGACGCACCCATGTGCGAATAGATCCCAAATATCGGCGCGGAAATGACACCGGCTAGGCCGGCGAAGGCACTGCCCAGCGCGAACACGATGATGAAGACACGGTTGACGTCGATGCCGAGCGTCGAAACTGTCTCCCGGTCAGTCACCCCAGCGCGGATCACGGCGCCGAGTACGGTTCTCTCGATCAACAACCAAAGGCCACAGCCGCAAACAACCCCTAATAAGATGACGAAAATTCGATAATAGGGGAAAGTAATGCCCGCGACCCCAATTCCACCCTGCAAGATTTCGGGCGGTTCGATCGACGCATAGGCGGACCCGAAGACGATCTCCGCACCACCCATGATGACGAACAGCAAACCAAAGGTAAAAAGCGCAAAGTCTAGATGCGTTGTACGTCCTTTTTGCGCCAATGGTTGTAGGGCGAACCGTTGCAGACACCCACCGGCAGCGCCCGCAATCAATGGGGAGACAAGCAAGGCAAGCCAGAACGACTCAGTCACTTGTGCGATTTGCCAACCGGCATAGGCGCCGATCGTGTAGAACCCGCCATGCGCAAGGTTCAATGTATCCATCAGGCCGAATATCAACGTCAATCCGATGGCGAGCACGAAGATCAGCATGCTCAGTTGCAGCGCATTCAGAATATTTAGAAGAAAGAAACTCATGAGGCTTCACCAGGGAGAGGCGGAGACCAAAAATGATCTTCGGAACAGTCGTGCCAGGCCGCGTACGGGGAACTCCCCCGCACGCTGTCCTGTTGGGCTTGTTTACATCTTGCAGCCAGGCAGATCCGTGCCTCCGGGCAGGGTATCTACCAGTTTTTGCTTCAGTGTGCCGCCATCGTCGACGATCTCGATCAAGTAGATCCGCTCCAGAACGGCATTGTTGTCGTCATTGAAGGTATAGCGACCGCGAGGCGCATCAAACTCGAGTCCTTGCATTGTTTTCACAAGCTTGGCGCGATCCTTAACGTCACCGCCCAGTTTCTCGATCGCCTTGAACAATGGCAGCGCGTTCTCGTAACCAAGGTACGCGTTGATGTCGGGAACCTTGCCATGCTTCTTCTTATAGGCTGCAACGAACTTGCGGTTCGCATCGTTGTCCACATCAACGGCATTGGTGGTAACGAATTTCCCACCCACTGCGGCATTGCCCATGGCTCCCCAAAGACTCTCGTCGTAGAGCCAATGGTCACCGTAGAGCGGGATCGACTTCTTCAGACCGAAGCTCGCGTATTGTTTGACGACCTGTACAGACTCGGCGCCCGCGTAGAACGAATAGACCGCATCGGGCATTTCCGACTGAAGCTTGGCCAGCAACGGACCCCAATCCTTGGTTTGCTTGAAAGCACTCCAATGACGCCCTTTTAAGGTCCCTCCCGCCTTTTCGAACCCGGCGGCAAACCCGCCGGTCATGGCATGACCTGCGGCATAATCTGGTCCAAGCGTGGAAGCGGTCGCGACCGATTTGGCAAGATACGCACCAAATCCGCTTGTCAGTCCATGGGCACTGAACGACGTGCGTATCACGTAGGGGCCGCAATTCTTAGCCGTGATTTTGTCGGCGATCGCCATGCCGAGCACGAGCGGAATTTTCCGCTGATTGGCGAATTGACCAAGGGCAACGCCGACACCCGAGCTTACGACACCGGCGAGAACGTCAACGTTCTCGGCGTTCATGAGTTTAGTTGCACGTTGAACGGCGACTTTCGGATTGGCCTCGGTATCTTCCCGGATCACGACGATCTCGCGCCCGGCGATTCTTCCACCGTATTCGTCGAGAGCAATACCCCAGCCCGCGGCAAAATTCTCGGCAAGGTTCGCATAAACCCCTTTGAAGGGCAGGATGAGTCCCACCTTGATCGAGCTATCCGCCGCATGTGCGCCCCATCCGGCAAAAACCAATACTCCTCCGAGCGTCGCGCCGGCAATTGTCTTGGAGAACTTCATGATGCTTCCTTCCATTTCAATTCGTTGCGCACAAAGCGTGCGAAAGTTCATGAATTTGCGGCCATATGCGGCCAGTTGCAGGCTATGCAACGGCGGCAGGAAGTGCTGGCAAAACGATATGGCCTTTTATCTTTCGGTCTGAAATTTTGCGCCCGAATTCGTTCTTTCGCGCGAATTCGGGTTAATATGCGTCAACTCTTGGCTCCGCGACCGCCGCACAAATTAAGAGAGCTAAAGGCGACGGAACGCTTTTTTGAGTTGCGAAAGGACGCTGGTTCATCCGGCGACAAGGAGATGACGGAAGCTGTACGGATACAGCACGGGCCATTTGGTCGGGTTGTGGTTTTGCGGATGGATCAGTCGCTGGTCGTGCACGCCCACCCGCAATCGCATCTGCTCATTAAACTGGGCGGGGCAGACGCCACGTTTCAGGTCAACGACAAACTCTGGCCATTAACCGACAACTTCGCTGTCGGCGTAAACATATGGGAGCCACATGCCTACCTTCACTCGGACTCCGTCTACCCGAGTCTCTTGCTAGTCTTCTACATCGAGCCGGATTGGCTTTTGAAGACTTCAGAAGGTAGGTTGCATGGTAGCGAGTTCCACCATCCAAGCATTCCGATAATACCCGAATTCCAGAATCTGGTGCAATCGGTCCTGGCCAAAACACTTTATGCCGTCGACTCAAATTCGACCGGCGACACCAACGAGTGGGAATTCTTAAGTCTGATGGAGGCCGCCATGCGAGCTTCTATCCAGAATACGCGCTCTCGCAGCTCCTCGGCGAGCGGAGGCGCCCGCTTCAACCTGCCCCGCATTGGCCAAATCGGAGATTATCGCGTTCGCCGGGCGATGGCGTACATGCAGGATAACGTCGGCAATGTTCTCGATTTTTCCGAGGTTGCTCGCGCGGCGGGCTTGTCCCGACCGCATTTCTTCGAGCTATTCCGAACACATACGTCGCTGACCCCCAATCAATATATGAACATGGTTCGCATGGAACGGGCCTATCGCGAACTCTCACAGACGGATCAATCCATTTGCGAGGTCGCTGCAAATCTGGGGTTTTCCGCGCAAGGCAATTTCACGCGGTTTTTCAGAGATCACCATGGTGTCTCGCCGAGCGAATATCGCCGATACGCCACGGGGGAATTGCCGGGGGTAAGTCCTTAACAGCTAATCCAATTCAACCCATCTGAACGACGCGCCGGTACTCCGACGGGCAGATTCCCTGGTGCTCTCTGAAAAACCGCGTGAAATGGCTATGTTCCCTGAAGCTCAAATCCAACGCCACGTCGGTCAGTCTTTGATCGGGTTTGGTGAGCCGATGGTGCGCTTCTTCCATACGGATGAGGTTGAAATAGATGGCCGGGGTCAAGTTGGTTTCATTCCTGAAAAACTCAAAAAAGTAGGACTTTGAGAAGCCACACTTTTCCGCCAGACGACCGACGTCCAGTTTGTCACCAAGCATCAGATGCATTTCGTTCACGATCCCAGCGATCCGGGAGTCCGCGACGGCGCCGAAGATCTGCGGGTTGTGGCGAAGTTCTCTCCAATTTGAATGCTCGCGAATGATCGCGATCATGAGTTCGCAAATCTGCCCCTCCACGGCGTTGCTGTAGAACTCGTCCGTTTTCATGGCCTCGGCGATGCGCCGAGCGCACCGCACGATTTCCCCGGAAATACCGACGCATGGTTGCTGGAAGAATCGGGGCGAAGCGCTGCTGGCAAAGAGGCGGTCGACGCCGCACAACCATTTGGGTTCGATGTATAGCGCCAGAATGGTCGTGTTCGGCCATTCATCCTGATGTGCGTAACAATGCGGTTCCCAGGCATTTACCAGCACCGCCGCTTGATCCTGCAAAGGACAAAGCCGATCACGGACGCGAAAATAAGTGTCCTCGCCACCCACTTTCAATAGCACATGGCATTGGGAATGCGCATGAACCACCAGCGGACGATTCATATCGAGTAACGCCGCTCGTCCGAAGGGGCCTTGGTAAATTCGTTGTGCGTGGGACATTAGTGAATTCCGTTCGATATGGCGCGGTCTCTAGCGGCCGTTCTCTGCCGGCGACAATGCGCAAACGGCGGCAAGCTCCACAGCAGCATTTAGTGGCAATGAATAGACCCCATAGACCGTCCGCGCATGTTGACCTTTCTCTCCAAGCGCCTCGGCAATGAGATCGGAGCAGCCGTCGAGAACCGCCGGTAACTCGACAAACTCCTGGGTGACCGAAAAATATCCATCGATCCGCACGATCCGGTTCAGTCTTTCAAACCCGTCAAGCGCCTTGCGGATGCGCGAAATCAGATTGACCGCTGCAAGTCTTGCCGCTGCGTAACCATCTGAAAGATCGAGGTCCGCCCCAAGTCGGCCAGCATAGAACATCGTGCCGTCTTGAATCGGCAGCTGACCCGAGACATACAAGAAACCATTCTCCTCCACAGCCGCCGCATAGGATCCAACCGGTTCGGGCGGCGACGGTAGGGAAATACCAAGGTCCTCGAGATTCTGATCGATGTTCGTCATTGGGTACCCCCATCATGGGTGAACGTCGTTGCGACTAACTAGGCGCGACCCAGACCGAATGGCAACGACGTCACCCTGTTTGCGCCTGAATTTTCCGACCGGGAGATAAAGGAACCGACGCCTGGATTAGGTGCCTTGAAAGATGGGTGGCTAAGGTAGTGAGACGCGGACCCGTCCTGATGGACAACGCATCCGGCCGGGTTGCGAGGAATAGTGAAACAGCCACGAAGGAACGATCCGATGTCCGAGACATATCGCTGCAAAATACCGTATGAGTCTCTCGATCCCCTGACAATCGGGTCTTGCGAAGATCCGAGCATGGTTTACCGGGAGGAACTTGATCTTGAGATTCCGATGCAAAATCTACTGGCTGATATCCGCCCGGATGAACCAGCGGCGATCGAGGACGTCACCGAGGCCACAGCCTATGCCCTAGAGAACCCGCACTCGGGACAGCGGTTCTCGGAAATGATCGGCCCCGACAAGTCTCTCTGCATCATCATCGACAACCAGTTTCGCCCAACGCCGGCAACCAAGCTTTTGCCAGCGCTGTTCGACGCGATCGAAAAACATGGCGTCAAGGATGCCCGCGTGATCTGTGCCAACGGCAAGGTCTTTCCCATGTCGGATGACGACACGGAGAAGAAAATCGGCCGCGAAAACCTGGCGCGGATGGAGGGACTCGGCATTCCATTCTTCCAAAATGACCCTCGGAACGAGGAAATGTATACCTTCATCGGCGTATCTTCGCGCGGCACGCCCGTCTGGTTGCATAAGGAGGTCGCCAAAAGCGACGTCAAGATTTCCCTCGGCCAGGCCCAGTCCAACCATTGGGGGTACGGCGGCGGCGGCAAGCTCATCCTGCCAGGCGTCGTGTCAGACGAGACGATCGAGTCCAACCACAGCGCCTTTGTCATGTCGCCGCAAACCCACTACGGCGCGATGGCCGGCCCCATGCGCAGTGATATCGACGAGGTCGCGACCATGTGCGGTTTAACGTGCACGCTGAACTCCGTACTCGATACCAGAGGCGCCGTATGCTTCCTGAACTTCGGCCGTCACCCGGATGCGCACCGCGAGGCCGTCCGCACATTCAACAATATCTATGCCTACGACCGGCCCAAGGGTGGCTCGGCCGACATCGCCATCTGCGGCGTGTTCGCGCCCACGGATCATCTGTTCTTCCATACCGGCTGGGGCTGTATGTCGTCCGATCTGGTGGTGCGCGACGGCGGCACCCTCATTTACTGCAGTCCATCGCCCGGCGTGCACACGCATCTCGGTGATTTTCCAGGCATGGCACTGATGGACCTTATGAAGCCCTATATGCCGCACTCCCCGGAAAATCTTGAGCGGGTCTACCGAGATATTCACTCGCGCAAGATCGAGATGTGGGCCGGCTGCATCTGGGTGCCCATCTACGAAGTCATGATGCGGAAGCATCTCACCGTCGTGACACTCGAAGAGAACATCGACATGGCGACGGACATAGGTATCGATGCGACGACTTCGCTGAACGGCGCACTGGCAGCTGCATTCGAACGTCACGGAGAGGACGCAAAGATTACCATCCTTCCTTTCGCACGTTATCAAATGCCGAAGGATGCCATTCGCATGCCGCAAAAAGACGGCAGCGAAACCATGTTGAACGCCGCCGAATGACGGCACCTGCAGGCACCGAAGACACCCATAGGTTGGAGATCTCGGGTTCTACCCTGCTGATTGATATCCTAAGGCATTGCCCGGGCGGCGAGGCGCAGTCGTTGATGACGCGCCTCGCTTGGCCATGCGGTCATTGTGGCGGCATGACATGCGAGCCACTGGCAATGGCGGCGAAACGGCACCGCCAGAACGCGCGCAAAGTCATTGAGTGTTTTCGCGCCCTCCAAACGGGCGGCCCGACAGAAGCGCAGATTGCAGATGCGCTCGCCGTACCCAAGAAGCCGGCACAAGAACCTTTGGTCGGGCGATATGCAGGGTTTTCGTTGCCGACGTTCAAATAACCGGATGCCGCATCTTCAGCGTGTCGTCTTGCTGGTCGGACTCCGGTCGATCTTCGGCGTCGCAACGGGCAAAGCTGTTGAGCATTCTCATGGCTGCACAGGCCGCGCCATACCCGTTGTCGATATTTGTGACCAGAACACCCGGCGCACAACTCGCAAGACACGCGGATAGCGCCGTTTCCCCATTTCGCGACGCCCCGTATCCAGTAGATGTCGGCACCGCGATAACCGCGCCTGATACCAGCCCGCCGACGACCGATGGCAGGGCTGCGTCCATGCCGGCAACACAGATCACGATCTTGCAATCGATGAAGTTGTCCCTCGCTTGCATCAAACGCCAAAGCCCCGCCACGCCGATATCGCCGATCTCCACACAACCGACGCCGTCGAACGCAAGCGTGCGGACGGCCTCACGGGCCGCGACGGCATCCGAGGTGCCGGCGCAGATAACGGCGACATCCACAGATTGTGTCTTGCAGAGTTTCTTTCTCGGGCCGCCGAAGAAGGCCGTCCGAGAAATGGGGTCATAATCGATCTGGGTTTGTTGACGCCGGGGAAGTTGGTCGAAAGTAGGCTGGTCCAGCCGGGTAAGGAGAATGCGTCCCTGCGTCGCTTCAACGCGATCCAGAATATCGATGATGTGCGCGGTTGTCTTGTGCCCGCACAGCACCGCCTCGTCAAAACCGACACGGTCTCGCCGTTCGAAGTCGAGTTGGACATATCCATCCGTCATTGCAAGGCTCCCATAGTATTCCCGCGAAGAAAGGCGCTGCCACGCTGATATTCCGATACCCGCACGCTGAAAGGTCGCCCTGAAGACTTGAAAAGGGTCCAAACCTCGTGCGCCATCTTGGACAGATTCCGCTCCGACTCGTTGACCAGGGACTCCTTGTTCATCTCGATAACGACGCCCTCGCGTCGAACACGCACGCGCAGCGCGGAGGCTGCCGTCTTCATCGAGATGAGCTTCTCCGCGCGATCGACGAGGGAGAGTATCTCCGGTTCTATCCAAATGCCCGTCTCCACACGACTGGCTAAACAAGGCGCCGCCGGCAGCTCCGCCAAGTCATAAAGTCCGAACTCTGCGGCGAGTTCACGCACGGTGTCCTTGTCGATCCCGGCTTCGACGAATGGGTGCCGTACATTTTGACTTTTGGCCGCTTCCAGGCCGGGGCGGTAGTCGGAGAGATCGTCTGTGTTCGTGCCCGAGACAACGCAATAATCCGTCATCTCGCCAATCGTCCGGTAGAGGTTCGTCTTGCAGTAGAGGCAGCGGTTCACGGGGTTGCGCCTATAATTCGGATCGTCGAATTCTTCTGTACCAATGATCTTAAGATTCCAATCCTCCCAGGCGGCATAGGTACGAACCCTATCGGTCGCATCGCCGGGCACTGCCGCCGATACGGCGTGAAAAATCTGAACGCTGCACCGAGCATGTCTATGCGCAATGAAGGCAAGGGTCATGGAGTCGACACCGCCGCTGACGGCGATGGCAACATGGCCGATGTCTTCGAGGATCTTCTGCAATTTTCCAAGAGGTGTCATTCCACAACCTTTTTTTTTCTATTTCCGGAAGCCCGTTCGGCGGCTTCGCGCAACGTCTTACGAATGGCATAACCGCCCTTTTCTTCGGCAAGCACGTCCGATGCGGCCTTCGCTGAAACTGAGCCGTCCGGGCGTCTGGCCTGCTTTACCGGTATCTGCTTTCCAAGTGCCTCAACCGTCTCTTCCGCGCGCGACAGCGTCCGCCGGGACTCCAGCGTCACGCGAAGCCCAAGAGTCGACGTTTCAGTGAGGCATGCAGAGGCGACATTCTCCATGCGCTCCGGTTGGGCGAGCACACGAACCTGGGTCACCATCCGCCCCTTTTTACCGAAGGCGGGTAACTGCAACACGTCCAGGACCCCCTCAAGAGTGCGGATGTTGTCGCAAGCAATGGCCAGGTCCTCACCGCTTTGATCGTCGATCTCGAAGTTCAACACGGCGATCGACGAATCGAGGCGAACTTCGACACTATCCGCCGCCTCGAACACGAGGACGCGCAACATATTGGGCACGCCCTGTGCCAACTTGCGCGAACCGAACCCCTGACCGCTTCCACTAAGGCGCCCCCAAACACCGATCGGCCGGTACTCCGGTGCAATGTGGCGTAGGATGGCCGCGCCGGTCGGCGTGACACGCTCCCCAGCGAGACCGTCATGATGCATCGTGAACCCGCGCAGAAGCTCCACCGTTGCCGGCGCCGGCACGGGCAATTGGCCGTGACTTCCGGAAACCCGACCACTTCCTATGGGCAATGGGCCTATCGACCAAGTGGCTGACGGGTACGCGGACATAATGTATCCGGCGGCGACGATATCCGTGATGGAGTCCCAGGCCCCTACTTCGTGGAACGCCACGTCATCGACGGGTTTGCCATGGATCTTCGCTTCGGCTGTGGCGAGGTGAGCGAATATTCCCAACACATGCGATGCGACCTGCTCTGGCAACTTGCTTCTTTGAATGCGGTCGCGAAGCCCGCGCCAGTGCACATGATGGTGGTCCGCGTATACGGCACCATCTGTTGAGCGGCACGACGGCCGCGCCACTAGGAACCGTCGTCCCGTGAGAACCCCATCGTGATGAACCGGGGCACGGGCACAACCGCCGCCAAGTTCTTCTGCGACGTCGAGGATTGCCGCCAAACCGGGCTCCAGCTCTGGATAAAGGTCGAGGAACGCCGCGACAAACATATCGCCTGCGATACCGCCGATCGGATCAAGGTGAATGTGCACGGCACCCGATGCCGGAGCAAGTTGCCAAGCGCTCACTCGATCGCCTGGGCAGGCCCGAGTCCTCGCCCGCCCCTGCGCCGTTCGATTGCCCGGCGGGCGTAACCCGTCAGGCCGACCGCACCTACCAACGAGAGGTACCCGAAGGTGCCGATGCCGATACCCGCGATCAGGAAACCGATCGTGAATTCGATCGTACTTGCCGCCGTCGGCACGCTGTAAACGTGCGTGGCCGCAATCACGGCCAGTACCATCGCCGGCACGATCAGAAGGCGACGCGTGGCCGCAAGTCTGGCAATCACCCCCGCCAGGAACAGTGCCGAAATATGATCGAGCCCGAGGAACGGGTGCACTAATCCCGCCACCACGGCGTCTTTTTGATGCGCTACGTCACCGTGCGCAAGTGCGGCACCATCGCTGAGAAACTGCAGAACGCCGATTAACCCAAAGCAAAACGCTAATCTTTTTATCATCTCTTCCTCCAGTCCTGTCCGTCGCCTCTCGGGGCAGATGGATGACGAACCATTTCTCCGCTACCGAGGGCAGTTGCCATATCAACAATAGACGTAACTTGGCACCGCCGCTTATCTGCGCGTTTGCGGCTTTATCAAGCAGTCGGAAAAACGATCGACGTGGATTTGAGATTAGGGCAATCCAAAGATTGTACGCTGCTGGCTGCTCTTGGAAATCGTTGGTGATTGCTTAGCTTATCTGCCCTAGCCAAATGCGGACCATTGGCCAAATCCGCACAAGAGTTCGCGACGCGGCGAAGTCGATCACCGGCAGTTCGTCCTATCGAGACGTCGCGACAGTACTGTGTTGTGGTTCATTATCCGGCTTGGCTGACTGCCAAATCTCGACGAGCCGACAGTAGCGTGCGATGATCTCGGACTTCGCGTCCGCATCCGTTATTTCGTTCGCGAACCAATGCTCAGCGACGTCCCAGAATATCGTTCGACCGACGGCAAAGCCGCAGCAAAGCGGTTCTTGGCGCGCCGCACCAAAACAGGTTTCCAAGGCTTCGATGGAAGCATTAAGGCCGAGCACGACGACACCTCGACAATACGGATCCCGCTCTCGGATAACATCTCCCACGAGTTCCCAAGACTTTCCATCTTTCGCAGGGGGAAGCTTCCACCAGTCCGGACGGATTCCGTGATCATAAATCTGGCCCAATGCTCGCGGGATGGTACTGACGGTTACGTTCATTCCGTCTGGGGCTATCACCTCGATCAGGAGTTCATGGTCGGTCTCGAGACATGCGGTATAGAGTGTCCGCAGCGTATCCAACTGTTCTGACCTCAACTTTTCCTCGTCATCGGGGTGGTAAGTCACCAGGCACTTTACGACGTGGTCTACGGGCCATGTGCGGATATGCAACCCGATATCGGTCTCGGGTTCGAAGGCGAGCGGTCGGGATTGTGGCCGCTCCACCGGTCTGGCGATCCAGACTTCACTTCCGGACAGCCGAGCCAATGGAACCGCGCCGTACTTGCCGTCGATGATCGCTCCCGCGCCATCGATCCCGTGCACCGCATGTTCGAGCGCTTGCGCACAAAGGTCCTTGAAATGAGAAATTCGTGCCGTATCCGCCCCCAATCTCTGGGCTAGGGTTTCAAACTGCGCGCGGTGATCAAAGGCCAGCGCCGATATCTGCGGCCAATTTCGGCGGCGCGTCGTGGCATGGTGCAGGTGGGCCAAATCACGATTGCCGGCCAGGTCCGCTTCCGTCCAGCGACCCGAAAGAAAAGCCTGTAGCTCCTCCCAGCTCGGCATCGCCGGCGCACATCCGTTCCGCGAAACAACCAGAGCGCCGGTGCTGTTGGCGAACCGCGCACATGTTTCCAAGTCCTCGCCACCGATCCATCCGCGTAGAAAGCCGCTCATGAAACCGTCGCCGGCACCAAGAGTATTGAAAACCCGCACGGGCGCCCCCTCAAATACTCGGCCCATTTCGATTGTGTCGGGAATGTCGCCGTCGAAAACGACACAACCGAGAGGTCCGCGCTTTAACACGATTGTCGCCGCGCTCAGGGCTCGAATTGCGCGAAGCGCCGTTACGTTGTCCTCCACACCGCCGGCGATATGTATCTCCTCTTCTGTGCCGACGATGAGGTCACAATCAGGAACGATTGATAGAAATCGTTCGGTAATGGCTGGATCAGCGATGAAACGGTTCTCGCCGCTAGCGTGTCCAGCGAGCCCCCAAAGTGAGGGCCGGTAGTCGATGTCGAGAACGACGCGGACATCGTGGGCGCGCGCGCAACGCATGGCTTCGCGGCTCGCCGCCTCCACACCGGGCGTCGAAAAATGCGTGCCCGACACCAGAAGGGTGCGGCAGCGAGCGATGAAAGCCTCGTCGATGTGTTCCTCGTTTAACGCCATGTCGGCGCAGTCAGGACGGTAGAAGATGTGTGGGAAATTGTCCTGATCGCGAATGCCAAGAATGACCAACGCCGTCAGACGCTCCGGATCGCGCGAAACCTGCGAAACATCGACGCCTTCCGACTCTAGTGTTTGGATGATGAAGCTGCCGAGTTGCTCGTCGCCGACACGCGTAATCAGGGCGCTTCGCAGGCCCAGGCGCGCCGCGCCCACGGCGATATTGGTCGGGCAGCCGCCAACGTACTTTGCGAAGCTCGCCACATCCTCGAGCCGGGTGCCGATCTGCTCACCGTAGAGATCGACAGACGAACGTCCGATGCAAACGAGATCCAGAGCCTTCGCGCGGTTCGTCATTCCATGGCCGTCCCGTTGCGAGTCGCAGCGAGATGATGCCCAAGGCTCACGACAATCGTCTGCGCCAGGCACATCGGTGCGACAAGCGTTCTGAAGCCACGGTCCTCTGGCTCCTTAATCTCGAAAACCGTGTCGGCGGCCAATGCGACCGGAGAAAGCGCGCTGTCCGTTATTGCGATGGTGGGGACGCTCTGTTTAGAGAGCTCAACGACCCGTTCCGCCACTTCCGGCGCATACGGCCGGAAGCTGACCGCAATGACAGCGTCGCTTGGCCGGGCGAGCGACGTCTGCTGCTCCATCAGTCCACCGACGCCGTCGATCAGGTGACAACGCCGACCCAGTCGTGACAACGCATAGCTGATATAGAAGGCAACAGGAAACGACCGCCGCTGCGCGAGAAGATAAATGTCCTCCGCCTTTGCGAGTGTGTGGACCGCATCCTCAATTCGTTCGACCGGTGTCTCGGTACGCAGCATATCCAATGCGGCGACTCCTTGATCGACAAAGTCGGAGAGGACGCTCGACGGATGGTCCGCGTCTTCGCCGGTTGCTCGGGCACGACGAACGCGCTGGATCCGCTCTGTATAGCTTGGCGACGCTGCAACCAGGCGTGAGCGAAAAATCTGCTGCAGGTCCGAATAGCCGTCGTATCCAAAGCTCTTGGCAAACCGGACCATGCTCGATGGCTGTACGCCGATGTCTTCGGCCACTGCGCTGACGGTCTTCAGTGCCAGTTCATTCGGATTGTCGATTGCAAACTCCGCAATCCGCTTCAACTGCCCCTTCAGCTCCGGATAACGGTCGGTGATTAATTTCTTAAGACCGCTGAAGGTCTCGGGCCTGCTCGGTGATTTCGACCTGTTCGTTGGCATAGCTACCCCGGCGCGCATGCGTCGTCGATGTGAAGGACCGAATGTCCGATTTAGAAAATTTAGAACATATATTTTTATATTTGACAAGAAAAGAAAATTCGTTTTATTATTTTTTTGAAAAAATATTTTCTATGGTTGCGCGCCGCGCGTCGGCTACGGGGAGCAGACAATGACACATAGCATCGGCTTCATCGGCGTCGGCCTCATGGGCCACGGCATGGCAAAGAACCTCCTTGAGAAGGGCTACGCCGTAACGGCGATGGCGCATAGAAACCGCGAACCGCTCGAAGACCTTCTGCGCAAAAGCGCCGTAGAGGCAGCGACGCCCCGCGAGATCTCAGTGGCTGCGGACGTTGTCATTATTTGCGTGACCGGCGCGCCACAGGTCGAGAACGTGGTCTACGGTGAAGACGGCGTCCTGGCGGGCATAAAACCTGACATGACGATCATCGACTGTTCGACCAGCGAGCCGTCGATGACGGCCCGCATCAACGAGGATATCAAAGCGGCAGGTGCATCGTTGGTGGATGCACCCCTGGCAAGGACACCCGTCGAGGCGGAAGCGGGGCGTTTGAACTCAATGGTCGGCGCTTCCGATATGGACTTTCAGAAAGTCGAACCAATTCTGCAGACGTTCTGCGAGAACATATTCCATGTCGGCGACGTCGGCAGTGGCATCAAGTGTAAGTTGGTCAACAACTTCATGGCCATGGGTCAGGCGGCGCTAATCGCCGAAGCAATCTGTGCCTGCGCGGCGACCGGCGTAGACATTCGGAAATACTACGACGTCGTCTCAGCGGGCGGCGCCAATAGCGGCATCTTCCAGCTGATTATGCCACCGGCGATGGACGAGGGCGACTATTCGGGGCTGAAGTTTTCGCTGGGAAACGCCGCCAAGGACCTACGCTACTACACACGGATGACTGAGGATGCGCAACTCACGGGGAATCTCGGCAACGGCATTCACCACGCGCTGGTCGAAGGGATGAACCTCGGTTTCGACGACGGTTTCGTCGGCGATCTCATTCGCGCGCAATCGAAATTGAACGGAGTGAAGATTTTCTAGAGGTCAGGTTGGTCAGGTTCCAGCCGTCGAAATGGACATTCACAAGTCGATGCGGCGGCTTCATCGGACAAAAGGGGCGTGACGCCCCAACAGGAGGAAAACATGTCTGAGTCAAACAGTGTCTCTCGCCGAAGCGCACTCAAGCGGTTTGGTTTCGCCTCGGCTGGTGCCGGCGCAGCCTTCTTCGGGCCTTGGAAGCATAACCACGTTTATGCGGCGGCCAGCGACAAGCCCTTGAAGATCGGCATCACTTCCGATGCCAGCGGCCAATACGCCAACTCCGGTGCGTCGGATCGGCGCGGCATGGCCATGGCTATTGCAGAATATAACGACAAAGGCGGCGTACTCGGCCGAAAGATCGAGACGGTTCACATTGATACAGAGACCACGCCGGCGACCGGCTCGCGCGTCGCAGAACGGCTTATCCGACGCGAGGAGTGCTCATTCCTTATAGGCGCCGTCAGTTCAGGTGTCGCGAACGCGATCTCCCAGGTGGCACAGAAGTACGGCACCGTCTATCTCAACACCAACTCATCGTCGCCGACGGAGTCCGGCGAAAACTGCCACCGCGTCAAATTCGTCTGGGATGGTAACGGCAACAATTTTGCGCAGGCCGCCGTTAAGAACGCCATCGACGCTTATGGCAAGAAGTGGATGCTGCTGACCAACGACTATGTCTGGGGACATAACACTGCGAAGGCAACGCGTGCGCTGACTGACAAGTACGGCGCTGAGGTCGTCGACGAACTACTTGTACCGCAGGGAACGCGAGATTTCTCGTCGTTCCTGCTGAAGATCCAACAGGCCGGTCCAGATGTCGTCGCGGCGGCAATCGGCGGAGACGACCAAAAGGCGATGCGCCAGCAGGTCGCCCAGCTTGGCTTGGGTGACAAGATGGCATGGATCAACAACCAGCAAGACTGGCCCGATGTCTACGGCTTGCCGCTCGACAACCTGTTCGGGGTGTTCGGCACGACATGGTACTACAAACTAGACCTGCCTGGCGTGCCGGACTTCGTCGCAAAGTATCAAGCAATGTATCCTGATACCAAGATACGCGTGCCGGGCAACGTTTTCTACAACGGTTATATGGCAACCCGTGAGTTGCTGCGCGCCGTCGAGAGGGCTGGCAGCACCAACAATATCGCCGTCATCAAACAGCTCGAAGGTCACAAGATGTCCGCCGGGGAGCGGATGCAGCACCACGATGCATGGATCGATCCAGCCACGCACCAGTGCCAGCAGACCATCTATTTGGCGACGGCGAACACAGGCACAAAGGACAAGGACGACATGTTCAAGATCCTCAGCAACGCGGCGCCCGACAACGTTCAAGACAAGGGCGCGGCGGGTAAATGCAAACTCGAACCCTACGACGCAACTCCCTCATACGAAACCTGACCTAATGTGTCACCGCCGGTTCCCGACCTCATTGGGGCCGGCGGATCTTTTTTCAGTTAGACTATTGGGATTTGGGGCCGTTGCTGTTCGCGGCCGTGAACTAGTGAGCTTAACATGGACGCGCTATTCGGACTTTTGCCGCATCTTGTCAACGGAATCTGTCTCGGGCTTCTGTTCGCGTTGATCGCGCTCGGCTTCATGCTGATCGTCGGCGTGATGGAGTTGATCAACCTGGCGCATGGTTCGTTGTTTGCGCTTGGCGCCTACGTCGCGATGGCGCTTATCGACCCAGCGCCTGGAACCTTTGGGCCGGTCGGCGATTGGTATCTTGGCCTGCCAATTGCGCTCCGCTACGTAGTTGGCCTGGCCTTCGCGCCGGTGCTAATCGCGCTGGTTGGCTTCGTACTCGAGATGTGCATGCGCCGCACCTACGGCAAGGACCCGCTGTATGGTCTGCTGCTGACGTTTGGCGCCGCTTTGGTTATCGAAGAAGCGATCCGCATCGCATGGGGTTCCGGCGAGCAGGTGATGCCTATCCCCGATGCCCTTGGTGGTGCCTTTCTGATGGGCGGCTTGATTTACTCCAAGTACCGTTTCTTCGCTGCGGGTTTTGGCCTCATAATAATTCTGTTGGTTTGGTTGTTCCTAGAGAAAACCCCCTACGGCGCCATCATAAAGGCCGGCGCGCATGACAGCGAGATGGTACGCGCCCTTGGAATCAACCTGACGAGGCTTCGGCTCTACGTTTTTGGTTTCGGTGCGGCGCTCGCAGCCATTGCGGGGATAGTTCTGACGCCGATCTGGGGACTGCGCCCCCATGTTGGCATCGATGTTGTGGTACCGGCGTTCCTGATCATCGTCCTTGGTGGGGTCGGCAGTTTCTGGGGCGCCGTCGTTGCCGGCATCATGGTCGGAATGGCAGTCGGCATTACCGGTGCTTATGCGTCGGAATGGTCACTCCTTTCCATGTATCTGTTGCTGATTGTCGTCGTCACGTTTCGTGCGCGCGGCCTATTCGGCAAGAAAAGCGCATTGGAGGCCTAGGGATGAACCACGGATTGACCGGGACCGGCGCTTTCATCACACCGCAGATGGTGATCTTCTTCGCCCTACTAGGGACGTTGCCGATGTGGATCAATGCCATTGGGCTGTATCAATACCTTGGTGTCGAGATCCTGATTTGGATCATCTATGCGCTTGGTTTCAATCTGCTGCTCGGCTACACGGGCCTTCCGTCGTTCGGCCATGGCGCGTTCTTTGGCGTCGGTGCGTATGCCTTCGGTCTCGCCCAGTTCAATCTTGCAGAGAGCGTCTGGATTGGCCTCGGAGCGGCTGTGCTTGCGGCCGCGCTCGCCGGCGGGTTTGTCGCCAGTTTCCTATCGCATCGCCGCGGCATATATTTTGCTCTTTTGTCGATCGCTTTCGGACAGGTGTTCTGGTTTATCGCCCTGAAATGGCATGGCGTCACCGGCGGCGAGGACGGCCTACTTAATATACCGCGACCCGATGTTATGGGCTTGTCATTGAGTGACAACGTCGCGCTCTACTACTTGGTCTTGAGCGTTCTGATAGTCGTCGTTTTGACGCTTTGGCGACTGGTCCATTCGCCATTCGGCAAAGTTCTGCACGCGATCAAACAGAACGAAACCCGGGCGGCTTTCGTTGGCTACAACGTGTGGCTTTTCAAATGGTTGGTCTTTACGCTCTCGGCGCTTGTCGCGGGGCTGGCCGGCGGCCTGTTCGCGATGGCTCAGGAGAGTGCGTATCCCGACGTCATGAGTCTGCATGCCTCCGGCTTCATTGTCATGATGACGCTGGTCGGTGGTGGCTTCGTCAGCTTCTGGGGTCCCGTGATCGGCGCCGTCGTATTTTTCCTGGCGCGCGATCTACTCGGCTCCCTGACCGAGACCTGGCTCCTCTGGTATGGACTAATGTTCATGGTGATCGTGCTCTTCAAACCGGAAGGCATCGTCGGTGCCTGGCAAAACCTGTTCGCCGGCGGCAGCACCCGGACCAAAGCATTTGATCTGATTGCATTTTTCAAGAGAGTTCGTCATGGCACTCTTTGAAGCTTCGAATATTCATAAGCGGTTCGGCGATCAGGTCGTCTTGGAGAACATCGACCTCGCGTTCGAAGAGGGCGGACTCTATGGGATCATGGGACCGAACGGCGCAGGCAAAACGACGTGTTTCAATGTTCTCACCGGTCGCCACAAACCGAACCGCGGTCGTGTGCTATTCGATGGCAAGGATATTACCGGCCTTCCACCCCGCACGATCGCGAAACTCGGAATCTCCCGGTCCTTCCAAATCATGAACCTGTTTGATGAGTACTCGGTTCTCGAGAACGTGCTCATTGCCACTGCCTCGGTGCGCCGTCGTGGGTTCAACGTCATCCGAAATCTGCATGCAGACAGCATTGCAAAAGACCGTGCCTCGAAGTTCCTCAAGATGGTTGGGCTCGGCGGCATGGAGAACGAGGACGCAATCAGTTTATCGTACGGCAAACGGCGTGCGCTTGAAATCGGCATTGCACTTGCTGCCGAACCGCGTCTGCTGTTCCTTGACGAACCGACGGCGGGCATGGGTGCCGAGGCAACAGCACGGCTCGCCGACCTCGTCCGCGAACTGAAGAGCCACTACACCATCGTCATTATCGAGCACGATATGAGCTTTCTGTTTGGCCTCGCAGACGAGATTTCGGTCATTCACTGGGGACAGGTCATCGCCAACGGCACACCCGACGAACTGAGGGCCAACAAATGGGTGCAGGCATCCAACTTGGGGAAACTTCAATGATTCTCGATGTTAGCCATATTGATACCTTTTACGGCGAGTCGCAGGTGCTTTTCGACGTGTCTCTGAATATCAACGCCGGAGAAGTGGTCAGCCTGCTGGGCCCGAACGGTGCTGGAAAGACAACCACGATCCGCTCGATCCTCGGATTGACGCCGGCGGCGACCGGCGCAATCGCCTTTGATGGGCAAGAGCTGACCGGGCGACCCACACATGAGATCGCCAACGCCGGGATCGGTTGGGTGCCGGACGACCGTCGTATCTTTCCGACGCTGACGGTGGCCCGAAATTTGTCGATCGCGCGCAAGATGACACGGTTCCGAAAATGGGAACTGAATGAAATGTTCGAGATCTTTTCCGCGCTTGAGTACCTAATGGAGCGCGAATGCGAGAACCTCTCGGGCGGCGAAATGCAGATGGTGGCGATTTCACGCGCCCTTCTCGGATCACCCGGCCTGGTGCTGTTCGATGAACCATCGCAGGGCCTGGCGCCGAAGGTGGTTCAGGATGTCATGAGGACTATCGAGCGTCTCAAGACCGAGGGGATCTCGGTATTGATCGTAGAACAGAATGCGCGCAGCGCCCTTGAAGTCTCGGACCGAGTCTATGTCATGGATTTAGGAAAGATCGTGCACGAGGGACCGGCCGATGAATTGATCGAAGACACTGCACTGCGCGAACGACTGGTGGGGATATAGGCAATGTCCATACCGATGCTGGAGGTCAGGCAGCTCGTCAAAACCTATCACCGGGGGGTGTTCTCAAAACACGAGACGTTCCGCCTCGAGGCCAATTTCACCATTGCCGCGCCGCGCGTGGTCGGCGTCATGGGCCCGAACGGTTCGGGCAAGACAACGCTGTTCGAACTGATCACCGGGTCGAACCTGCCGACTGCGGGCGAGGTCCTGGTGCAAGGCACAAACATCCATGATGTGAAATACCGAGAGCGCGACCGGCTGGCGATCCATTACCACCAATCCTATCAGGTTCGGCACTTTAAACGGACCAGACCCGCCTTCATGATGAACCCAGCCGGATCGCTCTATCCCGCGGTGCATCTGTTTGACGAGCCACAGTTCAACACCCAGGACGGGTACATCGGCTTCATGCTGGAGTTCTTCACCCAACTGCGTGCCGAGGGGCGCGTGGTGTTTCTGTGTATGCATCCCAACGAGCCGTTCCACTTGCAGATCCTGCAGGAAATCTGTGAGCAGTTTATTTTCGTGCAAAATGGCCAGCTAACACACGCGGACAACTACGACCATCTTATCGAGCAAGCAGCCGTTCGTGACTATCTCGGCACGCTCCTCGATCGTGCGGCCTGACGGAGCGACCTAGCGATGACCGAACTGAAAGGCAAAACTGCACTGGTTACGGGTGCCGCGGGCGTATTGGGCGAAGCCATAAGCCGAACGTTTCATGCCGATGGGGCTATGGTTGTTCTAGTTGACATAGACGTGCGCCAACTTGATGCGATCGCGGCGGAAATCGGTGACGGTGTCCTTGTGCGTCCAGCCGATGTCAGCGACCCGACAGCGGTGCAAGCGCTTTGCAACGAAATTGATCGGGATTTCGGCGGCGTTGATATTCTCGTAAATAATGCCGGTATTCTATCCAACAACAAGGTCGGAACGACGAGTCCGGACGAGTGGCGGAAAATTCTCTCCATCAATCTCGATGGCGCGTTTTTCTTCGCCCATGGCGTCATGGACAGTATGAAGAGCAAGAAATGGGGCCGCATCGTTAACATCTGTTCGCTTGCGGCAAAGACCGGTGGCCTGACGGCTGGCACCGCTTATACAACATCGAAAGGCGGCATGGAGGCTTTGACATTCTCTCTAGCGCGAGAGGCTGCGGCGCACGGCGTGACTGTCAACGGCGTCGCACCCGCCTACATCAAGACGCCCATGGTCACCGAGCAGTTGACCGAGCAGCAGCGTCAAGCATTGCTAAGCGAAATTCCCGTTGGCCGCTTTTGCGACGCCGGCGAGGTTGCCCATGTGGTTCGTTTCCTGGTGTCGCCGATGTCCGGGTTCATCACCGGCGAGATCGTCGACATCAACGGCGGCCTGCACATGGATTGAGGACGAGAGCGGAGGAAGAATGACCGAAGGTACAGACTACAAAGCTCATTTCGCACCCATGTTCGACGTTGTCGGCCAGACGGCATTCATCGCCGGCGGCTATGGGGGTCTGGGTGCGGCAATCGCCTGGGGCCTCGCCGGCCGGGGCGCAACAGTCGCCGTCGCTGGGCGAGACGGCAAAAAGGCCAATGCGCTCGCCAAGCGCCTTTCAGGGGCCGGTTATAAAAGTTACGGCTACGCTCTTGATGCAACCCAGGTTGCCGAGATCGGTAACGTCATCGACACTGTCGCCGACGACCTTGGCAGCATCGACATTCTTGTGAACTGTGTCGGCATTAACATCGAGGAGCAGATCTTGGACGTCACCGAGGATGCTTTCGATACGGTCTACGCCGCCAACCTGAAATCCTCGATGTTCCTGGCGCAGGCTGTCGCGCGGCATCAGATCGGTGCCGGGCGGGGCGGCAAGCACGTGCATATGCTCTCCGTCAGTGCGCACCGCGGTTTCTACGAGCGGGGTTATACCGCCTATTGTTCGACCAAGGGGGCGTTGATCATGCTGGTCAGGCAGCATGCGCTGGAACTTGCGCCGCACGACATTCAAGTCAACGGTGTCGCACCCACCTATGTTGAGACCGAAATGACCCGGCACAAGCTGGACGACCCCGCTGTGCGCGCCGAACTCATTGGTGCAATTCCGATGGGGCGTCTCGCCAAGCCGGCGGATGTTGCCGGTCCAGTTGTGTTCCTGACGTCGCCCGCATCTGGATTCGTCACGGGTCAGATTATCTATATCGATGGCGGCGTGTCAGCCAATCGTCCCGGCGCGTAAGGATTGAAGGACATGGATCGCCTGCTGAGACGAGGGAAGTTCCCGAACCCGCCGGTGCCATCCGCAGTCGCTGACGATTGGCGTACGCGAGGCTATTCCTGCAGTCTCTTCTTCGATCCCCCAGGGCAGGAGTGGCTAGACTTCGTGCACACGTGCAACGAACTGGTTACAGTCGTCGAAGGCCGACTCGACCTGAGTGTTGACGACGCATCATTCGTCCTGGAGCCGGGTGACGAGGTCTTCATTCCGAAAGGGGCATTACACTGCGTGCGTAACATTCACACCGGCGCGTCGAAGTGGCTCTATGGATACGATTGATACGGCTGAAATCGTTCTTTCACCCCACCCAAATTCGTCTCACGTCAACTAATGAGTCTCAGGATATCCTGCGATTGCAGGAGCGAACTACTGGTAAACCGTCGGACAGTTTGTGAATCGGACAGAGTAGTGCTGATCACTCGCGCGGTAGCGTGGCCAAGAAACTCATAATTTGAGCCCTGATTACGTCAACTTTTTCCCTGTTTCCAGACGCCGGGAATTCAACACGCAAGGCTAGCAAGCCCGTCGCCTTTCCCACACGGTTTCGACGTCTGCAGCCTCAAGATACAGAAAACCCTGCATTTTCCCTCCTAAACAGGGAATAGAGTGTAGACGCGTTCGCACCAGACTGCGCCCACCGCCATTCAGTTCGCCGCGCACCGCCAACAAGTCCTCGACGTCCGGATAACTCAGAGTGAACCTGAAATACAGCCGAACGGCATGCTGAATGATGACTGGCGGAAAGCGATGACGCCTATAAGAGATAGGTTTCATCTTTTCAGCCTAACATGCGTTCCAACTTCGCTGTTAACGTGACGATGCCTGCTCCCATAGCCCCAAATTGGCGTCCAGATACGATAAATTGGGGCGTACCTCATTGATTAGATTTGATTGACGTACCTCATATTCCCGCGTAGTCGTGACTGTGGGAGATGGGATCATGTCCAAGCCGACAGTCCACGATATCGCACGTGAGGCCGGCGTTAGCCTGGCCACGGTCGACCGCGTACTGAACGCGCGGCCGGGAGTCGCGGCGAAGACCATTTCAAAGGTAAAGACCGCCGTCGATCGGCTGGGCTATGTGCGCGATACGCATGCCGCAAATCTCGCCAGAAACAAGCAGTACCGCCTGCTTGTGGTGCTGCCGGAAGGCGCCAGTCAATTCGTCGAAGCTTTGCGCGGCGCCTTGAAAGAGGTTGCAGCATCGAGCATCGCCGAACGCGTTTCGTTGCGGATACTTGAGGTGCCGACGAAAGATCCGCACGCCATCGTAAAAGCGCTGCAGGCACTGAACGCAACGAGATACGATGGTGTCGCGATCATGGCTCCGGAAACCCCGCAAATCCGCGATGCGATCGCGCATTTGAAGGAACAAGGCCTGGCTGTTGTTGCGATGGTTTCCGATCTACCCAACTCGCAACGGGATTATTTCATCGGAATCGATAACGTTGCCGCAGGCCGGACGGCCGGATTCTTGATGGGGAAATTCGTCAACGCCAAGGGCGAAATTCTGATCATCACTAATATGCTTCGGTCCCGCGACAGCCTGGAACGGCGGCTCGGCTTCGATTCCGTTATGGCGTCCGATTTCCCGGGTTTGACCCCCTTACCGACGGTCGAATCATACGACGATCAGCGACGGATTTCGGACGTGATCTCGCGAATCATCGATTCCAAGCCAAATATTGTTGGCGTTTATTCCATGGGGCCCGGCAATGCGGTGATTCTTGATGCTTTGCGGCATAGTGGCCGCCTCGGCGATTTGTCGGTTATCATGCACGAATTGACGCCGATTGCCCGCCAGGGACTCGTTGACGGCGATGTAACGGCCGTGATCTCTCAAAATGTCGGGCATTTGGTCCGAAGCGCCGTACGCGTTCTACGCTCACTATGCGATGGAATTGATATCTACGAAGCGCAAGAACGCATTCGAATCGACATCATCGTCCGCGAAAACCTACCATAACTGAAAAAAGAGTCCGTTTGATTCCAAAAACTTGACGATTTTTTGATGTACGTACCTCAAAAATGTGTAGACATGATTTACGGTCCTCGGTTATGAGTCGTTGAACCGCCGAGAAGAGCGGCAACGCAGATGTGCGCAATTTCACGAAGCAAACGGGAGGCTTTGACATCATGAGGAAATTACCACTTTTGGCGGCCGCGGCAGTGAGCGCGACCATTGGTTTGTCCGCCCCGGATACACGCGCCGACGATCTGACGCTCTGTTGGGCGGCATGGGATCCGGCCAACGCGCTGATCGAGCTCTCGAAAGATTTCGAAGCAAAGAGTGGCCACAAGATGAGCTTTGAGTTCGTACCTTGGCCGAACTTTGCGGACCGAATGCTCAACGAATTAAATTCCGGCGGTAAACTCTGTGATCTGATGATCGGCGATAGCCAATGGATCGGCCTCGGCGCCGAAGCTGGCCACTACGTAAAGCTCAACGACTTTTTCGATCAACAGGGCATATCGATGGGCGACTTCATCCCGGCGACGGTGACTGGATATGCCGAATGGCCGAAGGGGACGCCGAACTATTGGGCATTGCCGGCATTCGGTGACGTGGTGGGCTGGACCTACCGCAAGGATTGGTTCTCCCGCCCGGAACTTCAGGCCGAATACAAACAAAAGTACGGCCGCGACCTCGGTGTTCCGAAGACACTTTCGGAACTCAAAGACATTGCCGAGTTTTTCCAAGGCCGGAACATTGACGGCAAGACCGTCTACGGGGCCGCCATCTATACGGAACGGGGTTCCGAAGGTATTACGATGGGGGTCACCAATGCCCTCTACAACTACGGCTTCGAATACGCCAACCCTGACAAACCCTACGACCTGGAAGGCTTCGTCAACTCCAAGGGGGCGGTCGAAGGCCTAGAGTTCTATAAAGCGCTCTACGATTGTTGCACGCCGCCAGGATCATCCGACTGGTATATGTCACAGAACATCGATGCCTATAAATCCGGGCAGGTCGCGCTACAGATGAATTTCGCCTTTATCTGGCCAGGCGTGAATGCCGATCCGAATGTTGGCGGTGACAAGTCCGGGTATTTCCCGAACCCGGCCGGTCCGGGCGGACACTTTGCTCAGCTCGGCGGCCAAGGTATCTCGGTCGTCTCGTATACCGACAGCAAAGACGCGGCGCTTGAGTACATCAAATGGTTCGCACAGGAGTCGGTTCAGAAAAAATGGTGGGAACTTGGCGGTTATTCAGCGCTAAAAGCGGTCGTCGAGGATCCAGGGTTTGCGACTAGCCAACCGTATGCGCAAACCTTCTTGGAC
Source organism: Rhodospirillales bacterium (assembly GCA_965222395.1). Classification (GTDB taxonomy): domain Bacteria; phylum Pseudomonadota; class Alphaproteobacteria; order Rhodospirillales; family Casp-alpha2; genus UBA4479. Next base: position 4,033,133 of record OZ244947.1, on the reverse strand, counting down.
TCCATGGCTATCGTGAAGGATTTTTGGGCGGAACCTTCGTATGCGTCGCTGTTGCTGCCGATGCAGGATCGCGTCCACAAATACGTGATTGCCGGCGAGGGCACCGCCCAAGAGGCGCTCGACGGTCTTGTCAAAGACTGGACCGAGGTCTTCGAAGACGAAGGCAAGCTCTAACCTAAAACCAGTCATGGTCGGCCGTCGGATGGCGGCCGGCCAGACTTGGCCCTTGTGCCAGCGTGTGAGGATGGTTGCATCCACCTCGAGAGCCGGGAAACATACCTTATGTCTGAGACAGCAATGGACCGCGTGGCGCGCGCGACGCCGCCGAAAATCGCGCGACGAGTCCGGGGGCTTTCCGACCGCGCGATCGCGTGGGTTTTTATCGCGCCGACGATCTTCTTGCTGCTGGCGGTCAATATCTTTCCATTGATCTGGACGATCTATCTGAGCTTCACGAACTACCGCGCCAATCGACCCAACCTGGACGTCAAATGGATCGGATTGCGCAACTACGAACGCATCCTGAACGACAGCGACATCTGGTTCACGATGCAGGCAACCGCGCATTTCCTTTTTTGGACGTTACTGCTGCAAGTACTGATTGGGTTCGCGTTGGCATGGCTCATCAATCGCAAGTTCAAGGGCAATGATCTCATGACGACGATGATCGTTTTGCCGATGATGTTGTCGCCCGCTGTCGTCGGCAACTTTTGGACGTTCCTGTATCAACCGCAAATCGGCTTGTTCAACTACGTCGTCGCTTTTCTGACCGGCGGTGACCCGACCAGTTTTTCGATGATTGGCGACGTCGCACTGGCACCCTGGTCGATCGTGATTGTCGATACCTGGATGTGGACACCGTTTGTGATGCTGATCTGCCTCGCCGGTCTGCGATCGATCCCCGACTCGATTTATGAAGCAGCGGAATGCGACCGTGCATCGACCTGGCGGCAATTTTGGACGATCACCGTGCCGATGGTCCTGCCATTTCTGATGCTGGCAGTACTGTTCCGAGGCATCGAGAATTTCAAGATGTTCGATCTCGTGGTCCAACTTACCGGCGGCGGCCCCGGCTCGACGACGGAGTTGACGTCGATCAACTTGAAACGCGAGGCATTCGAAAAGTGGCGAACAGGCTATGCGTCGGCCTATGCCATCATCTTGTTCGTGACCGTATTCGGCTTAGCGTCGATCTACGTGAAAGCCCTGAACAAGGTGAAAGAGCGATGAGCAGCTACTCGATCACCGAGCCCTCCGACCGCCAAAAATGGATCGCTGCGATCCTTGTCGTCGGCTACACGCTGATAACCCTCATGCCTTTGGCCTGGATTATCGCCACCGGGTTCAAGTCGTCGCCGGACTCCATCGCCTATCCCCCGAAGGTGCTTTTCGAGCCAACCGTCGAGGGGTACGTCAACCTGTTCACCACGCAAACCCGTCAAACCGAAGAATTCATGGCCGCCAATCCGCCGCAAACCTGGTACGAGGAAATCGTACGCGCCAAAGGGATGGTCATCGCCGGACCGTCACGTTTCGGCGAACGGTTCTTGAATTCGGTCATTATCGGCTTTGGCTCGACGTTCTTCTCGATTTTTCTCGGCACCCTCGCCGCGTATGCGTTCTCACGGTACCGCGTGCCCCTCAAGGACGATCTCTTATTCTTTATCCTGTCCACGCGCATGATGCCGCCGATCGCCGTCGCCATTCCAATATTCTTGATGTTCCGGAATCTCGGACTATCGGATACGCATGCCGGCATGATCCTTCTCTATACGGCGGTCAATCTGTCGCTATCCGTTTGGTTGCTGAAAGGTTTCATGGACGAAATTCCACGCGAATACGAGGAAGCCGCCCTGATCGACGGCTACACGCGGTTTCAGGCATTCTACAAGGTGGTGTTGCCGCAGGCGGCCACGGGAATTGCCGCAACAGCGATCTTCTGTCTGATTTTCGCATGGAATGAATACGCCTTCGCTGTCCTGCTCACATCGGGCACGGCGCAGACGGCGCCGCCATTCATCCCGACCATCATTGGGGTCGGCGGTCAGGATTGGCCGGCCGTCGCTGCGGGCGCAACGATCTTCCTGGTGCCGGTCATGGTCTTCACCATCCTGCTGCGGAAACACTTGCTCCGGGGAATCACATTTGGGGCGGTGCGGAAATGAAGACATTCTTCGACGGACTTATTAGTTTTCGACGCGGACCGTGGGAACTGGTGGCGACGATCCTCATTGCCCTCGGCGTTCTCATGTTGATGCAGCCTTATACGATTGTCGCATTCACCTACTCCTTTATCGTCACCTTGGTGGGCACGGTGATGTTCATCATCGTCAGCCACTTTCCGGAATGACCGATGGCTGAGATTATCATTCGCAACGTCCGCAAAGATTTCGGTGACTTCACGGCCGTGCAGGCTTCTTCGTTCACCGTGGCCGATGGTGAATTCTTCATGCTGCTCGGGCCATCGGGCTGTGGAAAGACGACGACCTTGCGGATGATCGCAGGTCTTGAGTTGCCAACATCCGGTGAAATTCTGATCGACGGCGAGGACGTCAGCCAGAAACCCGCGAGCCAACGTGACATCGCTTTCGTATTTCAAATGTTTGCGCTCTATCCGCACATGAATGTCCGCCAGAACATTAGCTATCCATTGAATAGCCAAGGCATGCCCAAGTCCCAAGTTCGCGAAAAAGTCGCCGAAGTCGCGCGTATCCTGAAAATCGAGGACATCTTGGAACGCCCCGTCGGTGGCCTGTCGGGTGGCGATCGTCAAAAGGTCGCACTCGGCCGAGCGATTGTCAGGAACCCCAAGTGCTTTCTGATGGATGAGCCATTGGGCGCATTGGATGTCGAGTTTCGTGAACATCTCGCCGAAGAACTGCGAGACCTGCACGACCGCATGGGCGCGACGACCGTCTATGTGACGCATGATCAACTAGAAGCCATGCAGATGGGCGACAAGATTGTCGTCATGAACCATGGCGTGATCGAACAGTTCGGCGCCCCGCAGGACATTTACGACCAGCCGGCAACCATGTTCGTTGCCGACTTCATCGGTTCCCCATCCATGAACTTCCTAAATTTCAACGGCTCGCTTGATGTCGGCGCGGAGACTGTCGAGATGAACGGTCAAGCGTTTGCGATTCCGCGATTGAGAGAAGGCTTGTCGGACCAAGGGGTCTTTGGTATTCGGCCGGAACACATCACGCTTGATGACAATGCCGCATATCGGGGCGAAATCATCGCCACAGAATACCTTGGCACGACTCAGATCGTGACGTTGGCGACCCCAAACGGTCAGCTCAAGGCGCGTGTCGCTTCGGATCAAACGGCCCGTGTCGGCGAGAATGTCGGCCTTCGTTTCAACGGGGCGACCGTAACGCTATTCGACAAGTCCTCGGGTCGCGCGCTTATGTCGGAATTGAACGAAGGAACCTTGCGTCATGACTGAGGTTCGCGTGCAGTCCGTGAGTAAGTCTTTCGGTCAAACGGTCGCCGCAGATGATGTCACGATGACGATTCCCGACGGCGCGTTCGTCGTGTTGCTGGGCCCGACAGGCGCGGGAAAGACGACGATGCTGCGCCTGATTTCCGGTCTCGAACGTCCTGACCGTGGCGACATCTTGATCGGCGGCCGATCCGTGATCGACGAGACACCGGCGCAACGCAATGTCGCCATGGTTTTTCAGCAGTACTCGCTCTATCCGCACATGACCGTATTCGACAATCTGGCTTTTCCACTCCGCTCGCCGATCCTCAAAACGCCCGAAGACGAGATAAAAAGAAAGATATCGGAAGTCGCCGAGGTGCTTCGGATATCTCATAAGCTCGATAACAAATCGACGCAGCTTTCGGGCGGCGAGATGCAACGCGTTTCAATCGGTCGCGCGCTCGTCCGCAACCCGGAAATCTATTTGATGGATGAACCGTTGAGTTCGTTGGATGCGAAATTGCGCGCCGAACTCCGGATCGAGCTCAAGCGGATACAAGCCACGCTTGGCGCGACGCTTCTTTATGTGACGCACGATCAAATCGAAGCCATGACCATGGCCACCCATGTCGGTGTTTTGAACGACGGTCGCCTGGTGCAGTTCGGATCACCCCGCGAAATCTATGAGAACCCGCTGAGCCTCTATGTCGCGAGTCGCCTGGGGTCGCCACGGATTAATACCTTGCCCGCAGATGTGTTCGGCGGCGCGCCATCGGGCGCGACGACCATCGGATTGCGCCCAGAACACATCGATCAGGGTGCCGGAAAGCCGGCGAATGTGATCCGGGTCGAACACCTTGGCGATCAAACCCGCCTCCACCTTGATCTTGATGGTCACGATCTCATCACGCTGACAGATGTCCATACCGCGCTTAAGCCCGGCGATACGATCGCTATACAGCCCAAAAATGCCCTTTATTTCGACGGCACCGGAAATCGGATTGTCTAAGGAGAGTACTCATGAAGAAATTTATGAACACAAAAGAATCTCTGGTCACAGAAGCGATCGACGGCATGCTGAGGACAGCCGGCGGCAGACTCGCGCGGCTCGACGGATATCCGCACATCAAGGTCGTCTTCCGCACGGACTGGGACAGATCGAAGGTTGCTCTGGTATCGGGCGGCGGATCCGGGCACGAACCAAGCCATGCCGGGTTTGTCGGACAAGGCATGTTGACGGCCGCGGTCTGCGGCGAGGTTTTCGCCTCACCTTCGGTCGACGCGGTATTGGCCGGGATCCTCGCCGTCACCGGGCCGGCCGGGTGTCTTCTCATCGTCAAGAACTACACCGGCGACCGATTGAACTTCGGTCTCGCAGCCGAACGGGCACGGGAACAGGGTCTCAAGGTCAGCATGGTGGTCGTCGATGACGACGTTGCCCTTCCCGACCTTCCGCAGGCGCGCGGAGTTGCCGGGACGCTTTTTGTTCACAAGATCGCGGGTGCCCTGGCCGAGACCGGAGCCGATCTCGAAAGCGTAACAGCGGCTGCCGAACGCATTATCAAGGGCGTCGTCTCGATCGGGATGTCCTTGGACACGTGCACCATACCAGGCTCGCCAAAGGAAGATAGAATTGGAGCGGGAAAGGCGGAACTCGGCCTCGGTATTCACGGTGAAGCGGGGATCGAACAAGTCGACTTTTCGGGGGCACGCGATGCCATGGAAATGGTGGCAGAACGACTGGCACGCGGAGCGGGCGCGGGTCCATTCGTTGCCCTCTTGAACAATCTTGGCGGTGCGACTCCGCTGGAGATGGGCGTACTGGCGGAAGAGTTAATTCGCTCGCGGTTGGGCGATCAAATTCGCTGGTTGATTGGCCCAGCGCCGATGATGACCTCGCTCGATATGCAGGGGTTTTCGGTGTCCTTGTACGCACCTACGAAGGCCGACGAACAAGCATTGGTGGCACCCGTCGCACCCTGGGTGTGGCCGGGGTGCTTGACGGTCGGCGACGTCGCCGTCGACGCATTACCCGATGGACTAACGCCAATACAGCCGATCCCCTCAGAAAACGAAGAGATGCGTGTCTTTATAGAAAACTGCTGTCACATTCTCATCAGTGCGGAAGCGGATTTGAATGCATTGGACGCAAAATCCGGTGACGGCGACACCGGAAGCACGCTGGCAACCGCCGCCCGCGCTTTGATCGACAGTCTCGACCGCCTGCCTTTGGCGGATCAAACTCAGCTCTATCGCGCCATTGGCTTAGAGCTGAGCCAAACCATGGGTGGATCGTCAGGCGTTCTATTGGCCATTTTCTTTGCGGCCGCAGGCGATGCATCGGCCACCGGAAGCGACACGAACGCAGCACTCAAAGCCGCCTTGGACCGTGTCCAACAGGTCGGTGGCGCAAGCCTCGGCGACCGCACCATGATCGATGCCTTGGCTCCGGCGCTGGAGGCACTCGGGCAAGGTGTGGCAGCGGCGGCCAAGGCGGCGCGCGAAGGGGCGGACGCGACGGCCAGCATCACGCGCGCGCGGGCGGGGCGGGCCAGTTATCTGCCCGAAGAGAGCCTCGCCGGCCATAACGACCCAGGTGCCGAAGCCGTAGCGATCCTGTTCGAGCGGATTTCGGGGTAGTTGAATTTCGAAAGCGACACGTCACGAGATCGCCAAATGACGTCGATCCGAAACTCACTGAAACAACGCCCGATTTCCCTATTCTTGGGTACCGCGATATCTGGAGTTTAGGGCCCGGAGTATTTGTGGAGACTGAACTACTAAGACCGAGAGTTAAGCATATGCGAGCAGTACCCCCTGTATCTTCCCGGCACATCAGGTAATTCACGCAAGACGAGTTCGCACCGGACTACACCCACCGCCATTCAGTCTCCCGCGAACCGACGAGACCACGTTCTGCGAGGGGTCCGCTATGTCTCTGTCAGTTAGAGGGAATCAAAAGTACGGCCTGACGGCATGTTCAATGATGACGAGCGCAACGCGATAGCGAACGTGAGAGTGTTTTTCGCTTTGCCAGCTTACGACAAAGCCCAAACGGCCGTAAGTTGGACGATCCCGACGGCGGACCAAATTGTGTTTCCTCCTTTATTCGGTGCGATGTATTATTCCGGTGAATTCCACCGTGGCAAAACTCGCTGCCTACACAGGAGGAATACAGGCTATGCCCCATACCACTGATATTCACGTAGGAAAACGACTGAGAGAAGTTCGGATTATGCGGGGATTCACGCAATCGCAACTCGCCGACGCCCTCGGGGTCACTTTTCAGCAGGTGCAGAAGTACGAGACCGGATCCAATCGCATGGGGTGCAGCCGATTATGGGATATATGTCACATCATGGACGTGCCGATTGATTTCTTCTTTGAGGGATTGATACGCGTCGGCAATGATGACGAGAGGGTTTCCCGTTCCGCAATAAAGGTGGCGAACGAACTCTCGAGAATAGAGAATGACAGTGTCAGAACATCCTTCATGAGACTCATTCGGCACTTTCAGGCGCCTGAGTCTACTAAGGCTTAGGCTGTCGGCACGCTCGCAGTCTTGTTGCGGCCATTGCCAGATACCTCATCGTCTATTGCGTCGACAACGGATGACCTATGGACGGTACTGCCGAGGCAAGGTCGAACGCGATTTTCTTTGTGAGTCCGGATGAATTGATTGTAAGCTGAAGCGCGGAGGTGTTGACGCGAAGGTATACCTGCTGTCGTCGCTAATCAGGTAATCATCGACCGGAGAACTCAGCCGCCGGGTATCGGGGCAATAGACGGGAATTGACCAGGGGCTGTAGTTTTGAAGCCGGTTCTAGCAGATTATCTAACGGCGGTTGAAAACGCGCGTTCGACGGACGACCTGCAAGTAGTTATTGACGGCGTCGTTAAGTCTCTTGGTTTTGAGGGGTTCTCCTATCATCGATACAAACCCGAGCAGGGTGAAATCGAATACGTTGGCCAATGGCCCGACGAGTGGCTGCAACGCTACGATGACAATCATTATGTCGATATCGACCCCGTCGCCGAACGAATGCTTCGTTCCGTAACACCGTTCACGTGGCGGGAAGCGGTGGCATCACGAACGGTGAATGCGGCCGAACGCATCGTCATCGACGAGGCGCGGGATTTTGGCATCGTAGAAGGCGCTGAGATTCCAATTCATGAGACAGGTTACGGTGTCGCGACTGTCTCAGTATTTTCTTCTGATTCTCACGCGTTTCATGACGCCTGGGCACAGAACAAGCATGATTTTCATTTGTTCTGCCTCTATTTCCACGACAAATATGGCAGTTTCGCACAGCCACCGGTGAACGAGCCGGAACCCAATTTAACGAAACGTGAGCGCGAATGTCTGGTGCTGACGAGTCGCGGCAAAACAGCCGGTGAAGTCGGAACAATTCTCTCGATTTCGGATCGGACGGCAAAGCAGCATTTGGAGTCCGCGACACGTAAGCTCAACAGCTACTCCAAGCATCACGCCGTTGTTAAGGCTATCATGACGCGCCTGATTCTCCCGTAAAACGCGTAAAAATCCGGTCTTCAGCAATAAAACTTTACTCTAAGTAGTCTCATGTCCGCCAAAAGGCGGACTTCGGGAACGACGATTGTCTGCTTCACTCCTTGCACAAACAGGCAGGGGTGAAGTCCATGATCGAACTGATCACATCGCAGAATGCACGTCAGAATAGCGATCTGTTAGAGCAAATGTTCCGGCTCAGGTATCGCATTTTTAAAGAACAGCTCGGTTGGGACGTGGGTGGCGATAACGGGTTGGAGCAAGACGAATTCGACCGGCGGGATACCGCGTACCTTCTGGTGACCGACGAAGCTGGTTCGGTGACCGGGGCGTGGCGGCTTCTACCCACGGTCCGGCCGTATATGGCGTCGACAGTGTTTCGTCCGCTGTTCGGTGATATGGAGCCCCCGAGGTCTCCGCATGTCTGGGAGTGCAGCCGATTTGTCGTCAACCCATCTCAGAGGTGCCAATCGGCGAGCGGTATCGACGCCGACACGGCCGCGCTCCTGGTCGGCGTCACGGAATTTGCGGTTACCTGTAATGTCCGGGAAATTATTTCCGTCGAAACGCCGGCTGTCGCCCGTTTACATCAACGTGCACGCGATCGTGCCGCCCTATGGCGCGGACGAGCGCAGAGACTAGGCCAAACCAAAGCCCTGGTGGCCCGCTATGACATTGACGGCGCATTGCTCGATCACCTGCGCCAGAAGTTTGAGGCCCCCTCACCTATCATTAAACAACTGGCCGTCTGGGATCAGGACATAGCAGCATGACTGCACCTGATCATCGAGGTTCAGGTGTCTCAGAGAGTGCTCAGCAATTCGCCGAGAGCATCCGACACGCGATCATTTACCTAATCGCCGAAACCCGACGACGAGGGTTCCTCCAAACATCCGCTTCGTTGGAGGAGGCCGATCGATCCCTAGAAGCTGACATCGCATCGCCGATGGACGAGCAGTCCGAGCATGGGGACGCGAAAGAATCGCCGTTGGGCGGAGATGTGAACCCGCGCGGGCGCGCGGCCAACGATTAAGCAAGCAAGGAGGCGTTTGCCATGCAGACCGCACTTAAACAATTTGAACCCACCGAGTTGCAACAGACGCAATCGGCACTTGAGGCGAGGACGTCGCGGTCGCGGCGGGTCGCCATCGACCGGACGGAGGTGATCAACGGCGCCATGGCGGCATCTGGGAAGGCACCGCCGCCGATCTTCGTATCCGATAACGACGGCGCGCATTTCACGGATTTGGACGGCAATCGGTATCTAGATACGTGTATGGGTTTTGGTGTGCATGTGCTCGGCCACAAACCGAAAGTGGTCGAGGCGGCCATTTCCGATCAGATCCGCAAGGGCTGGCATTTCAGCCTTAGAAACGAGGAGCAATTGGAGTATGCCCGGGCGGTACAAGCGGCCGCCGAACGCAACGAACGAGTCGTGTTCTGTAACACGGGCACAGAGGCGACCATGTACGCGATACGCGCCGCACGGGCCTTTACCGGTCGGTCCAAGATCGCCCTTTTCGACATCAGCTATCATGGCGCGCACGACAGCGCGCTCGTATGGGAGACACCGGGCTCCCTGCCCGGAAAGCCGAAGCCCATGACGCTCGGACACGGCATCCCTGAAGGCGTACTATCCGATGTCCTGCTCCTTCCCTACAAGAACTCCCGCAGTTTGGACTCGATCCGCGAACACAAGGATGAATTGGCCGCCGTGTTGGTCGAGCCGGTTCAAGGTTCGCGCCCGGATGGTGATGTCGAAGGTTTCCTCACCGACCTGCGGCGACTGTGCGACGAACTTGGTATTATCTTGATCTTCGACGAAGTGCTGACAGGTTTTCGTCTCGCCTACGGCGGCGCTCAAGAACGATTTGGCATTCCCGCTGACATCTCGACTTACGGCAAGGCAGCGGGCGGTGGTTTGCCGGTTGGTATCGTTGCCGGTCGACGCGACATCATGGATTGTTTCGGTGATTTTTCGGTAGAGAAAGGCATATTTTTCGGCGGCACTTTCTCAGGAAATCCGCTGACGACCCGTGCCGGCCTGGCCATGCTTCAGTATTTGGATTGCAATCGCCACATCTATGATTACATCGACAAACTGACGACGCACCTTACAGACGCCTTCAACGGATACTGCGAACAGCATGGCTTCTCTGCCCGGATCGTGAGTTATGGCTCAATGTGGCAGGTGTTCTTCAACACCGACGCGCTTAGCGATTTCGGATACGACGGCAAAGACGCGGAAAGCGCGTTTTACCTCCACTGCTTGGAGGCTGGCGTGTTCATTCACGCCACACACCGCTGTTACTTTTCGGCCGCCCACACCATGGCCGATGCCGATCGGATTATTAAGGTACTTAAACGCTCCTTAACCCTTCTCCGTACTGACGGCTTAGCGTGAGTGATGAGATATGGCGAGCTTATTGGGCCAAAAGTCTATCCCCATAGTTTGTGAGTCAATCGGGGCTTCGATTCGAGATGAGCGGCAAGCACAGGGACTGTCGTTGCTGCAACTCTCGGACCGTGCCGGCATCGAGGTCGAGCGTTTGAAGTCGTTCGAAGAGGGCGAAGGAGAGGCGATGGTCACAGAAATAGTCGATCTCGCGTATGCACTTGAGGTCGCACCTGCGTACTTTTTCGTCAAACTGACGAAATCATTCAAACGCGACCCATAACGCCTGCGACCTCAGGCCTTATGCCGACGATGACGAAAGTGATAGGCGTGTTCTAAATCGGGTCGAGGGGCCATCGGGCCAGGGATGCAGACCTACAAGTCAAAGCGCCTGTAGAGTTCCTCGGGGGCGTCATGCAGCGCCATTTCGCCACGAATCTTCGCACAAACCGCCGCCTCAATGTCCGACGCAACGACGGGCGACAATTGCCGCGGATCGTCATGGAGATCATAAAGAACCGTCCGCGTATCGGCGAACCCACCTTGTCGAGGAGACCGCTTGGCGTCTGCCAACGCGGGTATTTTCAGCAATGGCGCGCCTTTGCTGAAATCGAACCCGCGATGCAACATCGCGTTTTCCAGCTCCCGCGGCTCGAACAGACTGCGGTTATGCATCGGCATCAACGTATATTCGAAAAGATCGTGGGTCTCCATGTCGGCGGGGTAACGGAAATACGTATGCCGCCCGTCGGTCGCGTTGATCGCGCCGGCGAATATCCCATAAAGGGCGATATCGCGGACCGATTGCGCCGTCCCGGACGCCAACGGCATCAGATTCTTGCCGGTCACATCGGGTCCGGGGGCCAAGCCGAACATATCCAGGAGCGTCGGCATCACGTCGGTCGCCTGCGTCAACGCCTGCACATGCCGACCGCCCTGTGATTGCAGATCCGGGTGATAGATGAACAGGGGAATGTGCGCGATCTCGTTGTAGAACGGCATCCGGTTTTTCGCCCACCAATCATGCTCGGACAGCAGGAATCCATGATCGGTGGTCAGCACGATGGCCGTATCCCGCCATCGGTCATGGGCATCGAAATCATCAAGCAGCCGACCGAGTTGTGCATCGCATAACCCGACCAACGCCGCATAATTGGCTTTCAGTTCGGCGACCTCCGCCTCTGTCTCCTCGACGTTTCGGTACCGCGGCCAATCCAACGTCGGACCATCGTAGCCGGAGGCGAACATCTCGCGGAATTCTGCAGGAGCGTTGAACGGTTCATGGGGATCGAACGTTTCCAACTGCACCATCCAGTTATCGGCGGCACCGTTCTCGGCCAGAAACTCGAGCGTCGCATCGAAGCAACGCACGCACGGAAAGTCGCTGGCGTCGACCACCTTGGTGCGATTGATCATCCCTTGCAGACGGTGGCCATCTCGCGTGTCTTCGAACTGGATAGGATGATATTGCGCGCGAAACCGTTCAATCGGCGGCTCGACCATGGCGATCCAGGGGTCGGACTCCTGACCGCGGATGAAATCCCATGTGTTGTAGCGCGTATGATACGTCGCGCCGCCGTCTTCGAAGTAATGATAGTGATCCGATACAAGGTGACTATAGATACCGGCGTTCTTGAAAATATCTGGAAAGCTATCGTCGAACGGTTCCAGCGGCCCCCAGCTACGATGCAAGAAGTTCAGCCGTCCTGTTTGCAGATCGCGGCGCGCCGGCATGCATGGCAGCGAGCCGACATAGTGATTGTCGAAGGTCACCGCCCGTTCCGCCAGGCGGGCGAAATTCGGCGTTGGCAGATTGCCGCCGTAAGGCGACAACGCGCGCCGGTTCAAGCTGTCGAATAGGACGAATACCAACTTCATTGTCGGCCTCTCTGCCAATCACGCGTCCGGACGGCTTAGTCGCTGCCTTTGGTTTTGCGGTTTTTGAACCAGTTCAGGATCATCGGGCTAAACAGGCCCAAGAACGCGAGGATCAAGAAGAAGGCGGCCAGAGGCTGCATCCCGATCTGCCACCATTCACCGTCGAACATCTTGAGCGAGTTCTGATAGTTGGTTTCGACCATCTCGCCCAAAATCAAGCCGACGGCAATCGGCGCCACCGCGAAACCGAAGCGCCGCGCAAGGAATCCGACGACGCCAAAAATTAAGACGATCCACACATCCAGCAACGACGAGTTCAACGCGTACGCACCGATGGTCGCCAATGCGAACACGATCGGCCACAGGATCGGCAAGGGCACAAGGGAAATTCGCGCGAAGACCTTGGCGGCATAAAGACCCATCGCCATGAACATGATGTTGGCGATCAGCATCGCGCCGAAAATTTGATAGACGGTATCGACCTGCTCGGTGAACAAGTAAGGACCCGGGCGCAGGCCGTGCACCAAAAGGCCGACCAAGATCACCGCCGTGGTGCCGCTGCCCGGAATTCCCAACACCATCGTCGGCACCATCGCGCCGCCGGTCGCCGCGTTGTTGGCGGCTTCGGCACCGGCGATCCCTTCGATCGATCCTTTGCCGAATTCGTGCTTGTTCTTGGACCATCGACGGGCCTCGGAATATCCGATCATCGAGGCGACCGTCGCCCCTTCTGCCGGCAACACGCCGATAAACGTGCCTATGCCGCACGACCGGGCGACGGTTTTCCAGATTTTCTTGTAGTCGAGCATCGACGGCAATTGCACCGCCTTCATGGTCACCGTGTTGATGACATTGTTGACCTTGTTCGATTGCACCAGCAACTCGGAGACCGCGAACAGGCCAATGAATACCGGCACAAACGACAAGCCTTCATACAGTTCGTAGTTACCGAAAATGAACCGCTCGACCCCGGTTGTCTTTTCCGCACCGATGGTCGACAGCCAGACACCGAACACACCACCGATCAAATTTCGAACCGCACCGCCGGCACTGATGGTCGCCAGCATCGACAAACCGAACAGCGTCAGGGCGAAATATTCCGGCGGTCGAAACTCGTACGCAACGGACGCCAGCATGGGCGCCGCGAAACAGAGGACAATCACCGAGAACACACCGCCAATGGTGCTGGATACAACGGCGATGCCGAGCGCGCGGCCGGCTTCGCCCTTTTGCGCCAGCGGAAACCCGTCGAATGTCGTCGCCGCCGCCGCCGCCGTGCCGGGCGTGTTGATCAAAATCGCCGTAATCGACCCGGCGAACGTCGCCGACACGTAAATCGTCGCCAGGATCGTGATCGCGTGGACGGGCTCCATCGTCAGTGTAAACGGCAACAACAATGCCGCGCCCGTGGTCGCCCCAAGGCCCGGCAAAACGCCGATCACAACGCCGAGGATCGTCGTCGCAAAGATCAAAAACAAAAGGTACGGATCGAAAAGAACCGAACTCATGGCGTTAATGGCGTCGATCATGACGTTTCGCCTAACCGTAAAAAAGGTTCGTGATCATGCCGCGCGGAAAGCGGATGCCGAGAACCCAATTGAAAAGGAAGAAAATAAACGAGGGCGTGATGAGACCGACTGCCAGCCCGACCCAAATACGCCGTTCACCCCACAGAAGGCACATCAGAAACGTCACCGCGGCCAGTCCGACCAGAACGTCGATATACGTCGTCAGCCCCCAAAACAGAATGAACAAAACGATCGAGCCCCACATTCGCAAACTCGCGGGCGGGCGCTCTTTGTCGGGTGTTCGTCGCAGGTGCATGGCCAAGGCAACCGCCAGCAGAATATTGATGATCATCAAAAAGATCGGAAACACGCGCGGTTGCAGGCTGTGTCCGACGATCATCGGCGGCGACAATTCGACATGCAAAGCGGCGTAGATGATAACCAACGATGCGGCGATTACGACGCCAGGAATAGCAAGGTGTCTCATGGCAAAAGCGGACGGTGCCCCCGGAGGGAGCACCGTCTCCTTTCGTTCAAGGTGTTACTTCACCAAGCCCATTTCTTTGAGCGCGGGACCGAAGGCATTGACCATGAATTCGATCTGCTTGCCCCATGCTTCGGAACCTTGCGGCGACGTTTCGTCGAGACCGGAGTTCGCGAGATACGCCTGATACATCGAGTGCTTCATCGCCTTCTGCATGCCGGCCTCGAGTTCGGCAACGCGGGCCGCATCGACACCGGCGTGGGTCACAAAACCACGGGTCGTCGACAGGACCAAGTCGAGGCCAAGTTCGTTCCCGGTTTTTGCATCCGGAATCGGCTTCATGCGGTTTTCCGCCAGAACGACCATCGGACATATTTTACCCGACTCGACCTGGGCCGCTGCCTCCGACAGGTTCAGGGTCGCAACATCGACCGCACCCGCGACCAATTGGGTCGCCAACTCGCCGCCGCCTTTGAACGGAATGTACGTCGGCATCGGAATGCCGGCCGCTTTGGCGAACAGGAACACCGTCAGGTGATCGATCGTACCGGTCTGCGTGCCGCCGAACTTCATCGCATTGCCTCCCTTGAGGCCAGCCATGAACGCGTCGGAGTCTTTGTATTTTGAATCGCAGCGAATCATCATGATCTGCGGATCGTTCGTGCCCCGTGCGATCGGCGACAGGTCGGACGGCTTCAGTTTGGTTTTGCCTTTGGCCATGGTAATGGCGTGACCGACCGTGAAGGTCAGAACCGTGTTGCCGTCGGCCGGGCGTGTCATGAAATAGTTCATGGCCACGGCCCCACCGCCGCCACGCTTGTTAACGACGACCATGTCTTGCTTCAATTCGCGACGTGCGCGCAGCATCATCATCCGCGAGTTGACGTCCGTACCACCGCCGGCACCAGCATGGGTGACGACTTCAATCGTCGGCTTGTCCTGGGCGTTTGCGTGTACGGCAGTCAACGCCACGATGCTGAGGCTCGCAAGAACTGCGGTCCCCGTCATCCCGAGCGATGATGCCATCCCCTTAAACTTGGTTTTCATTGATGTTTCCTTTCTCACCAAAAGTATGTCGTTTCGAACGTTTCTTGTTATTGGGCGTTTGCCATCAACGAGTTGCCCCGCCGAAACTTGTTATGATTGTCCGTTATTTGCCCCACGTTAGCACAATGGGGTCGAGGGGTTTTAGAAGGGCGATGAGCTGTGCCCGCGTGTCCGGATGGAGCGCCGGGATCGGGTGGCGGCAGAAATCCGATTTGATCACGCCGCCCTCGACCATCGCCGCCTTTGTCGAACGGAAACCGCACTGCCGATTTTCATGATTGATGGCCGGCAATACCCGGGTGTAGCCAGCGACGGCAACATCGCGATTTCCGGCAAGGTGGGCCATGATGACCGGGCGAATACAATCGGGCAGGGTTGCCGAGGTCATCGACCCCGTCGCCCCGGCATCCATGTCCGCCAACAAGGTAATCGCTTCTTCGCCGTCGAACGGTCCTTCGATTAAATCGCCGCCTTCTTCGATCAACGCGCGCAACTTACCCGCTGTGCCAGCACATTCGATCTTGAACAGCTTCAGCATTTCGATCTCACGCGCCATCTTGACCAACAGCGGCACCGACAAATCGACACCCGACAGTGGTGCGTCCTGCAACATGATCGGGATACCGACATCGCCGACCCGTTGGAACTGTTCGAACGTTTGTTCCGCCGTGCCTTTAAGCAGCGCGCCGTGATAGGGAGGCATCATCATCACGCACGCGGCGCCCAATTCCTTGGCTAGGCGCGCCCGCGACACCGCGATATCGGTCGCGAAATGGCTAATGGTCACGACGACGGGCACCCGCTCGTCGACGTGCTCCAGACACAAGCGCGTCAGGGTTTCGCGCTCATCGTCAGAAATCAGGAACTGCTCGGAAAAATTGGCGAGAATACAAATCGCGTCCGACCCTTGATCGATCATGCAATCGAGGACGCGGCGCATACCGTCCAAATCGACGGATCCGTCCGGATTGAACGGGGTCGGCGCGACGGGCCAGATGCCGGTGTACGGTCGTTGGGTCATGCGGCGGTGTAACTCGTTTTCACGGTGGTATAGAACTCGGCGGCATAGCGGCCCTGTTCGCGCGATCCATAACTGGAGCCTTTGCGACCGCCAAACGGCACGTGGTAATCGACCCCCGCGGTCGGCAGATTGACCATCACCATCCCGGCTTGGGCTTGTTTGCGGAAAGCCGTGGCATGTTTCAGCGACGTCGTGCAGATCCCGGCGGACAGTCCGAATTCGGTATCGTTGGCGACGGCCAGTGCTTCGTCGAAATCTGCGACTTTGATGATGGCCGCACACGGGCCGAATATCTCCTCGCGGCATACGCGCATGTCGTTGCGCGCATTGACGAACAACGCCGGCGCTTGGAAAAAACCAGGCGCTGCAAGGTCGAGCGCCTCGCCACCGGTGACCTCACAGCCTTCCTCGCGGGCCAGCGCGACGTACGATAGGTTTTGGTCTAGCTGCGACTGACTGACCACAGGGCCGATCTGCGTCGACGGATCCAAGGCATCGCCGATCTTCAATGCCGTCATCGCCGCTGCCAGTTTCTCCGCGAAAGCATCATGGATGCCAGCCGTGACGATGAGCCGACTGGACGCCGTGCATCTTTGCCCGGTCGAGAAAAATGCCCCGTTGAGACAGGCATCGACGGCGACATCAATATCGGCATCGTCAAGAACGACCATTGGGTTTTTGCCGCCCATTTCGAGCTGCACTTTTTTCTGCGTCTCGGCGCAAGTGACGGCGATGGCACGCCCCGTCGCCACCGACCCCGTGAAAGATATGGCATCGATATCGGCATGTTCGATCATTCGGGCGCCGACTGTCCGGCCCGCGCCGACGACCATACTCAAAACGCCCTTCGGCAACCCCGCATCATCCAAAATCTTTGCGATTTCCCACGCACAGCCCGGCGTCAATTCGGCGGGCTTAATGACGACAGCGTTGCCGTAACAAAGCGCTGGCGCGATTTTCCATGCCGGGATAGCTATCGGGAAGTTCCATGGTGTGATCAGACCGACGACCCCCATCGGTTCGCGCGTAATCTCGACGTCGACGCCGGGACGGACGGAGTCGATTTTTTCCCCGGCCAGTCGCAAACACTCACCGGCAAAGAATTTAAATACCTGCGCCGCGCGGACGGTCTCGCCGATCCCTTCGGCAAGCGTCTTTCCCTCTTCACGGGACAGCAACGCACCCAATTCATCCTTACGTGCCAGGATCGCGGCCCCCGCTTCTTCCAGGACGTCGTGACGCGCTTGCGGACCGGCGGCGGCCCAGGCCGGCTGCGCCGCACGCGCAGCCGCCACGGCCGCATCGACCTGCTCGGGTCCGGCCTTGGCGTATTCGCCGACAATGTCATTGGTATCGGAGGGATTGACGTTGGCGACGACACCAACGCCGTCGACCCATTCGCCACCAATCAGGTTTTTATGCAGTGTCATGATCTATTCCATAATTTCGAAATCGTTGAGGTATTCATCCGAAAGCGTCAGCCCCAACCCGGGTTCGGTTTCAGATAGATCGATGAAGCCGTTTTCCGGCTCCGGATCGCCCTTAAAGATGTAGTAGAAAAGCTCGTTCCCGACTTCGACATCATGAACCGGGAAAAACTCGGAGATCGGGCAATTCACATTCGCCATCGTGAGGTGATAATTGTGCATCTGCCCCGCGTGGGGCACGACCGGCACCTGAAACGCCTCGGCCAACGCATTGATCTTCTGCGCCGCCGTGATCCCACCAACCCGGTTGGTATCGTATTGGATGTAACTGACAGCATTGGCATCCAGCAATTGCTTGAAGCCCAGGAGCGTGAACTCGTGCTCTCCGCCGGAGATCGGGATGATGCCCATATTGTTCAATTCGGCGTATCCGGCGATATCATCGGCGATCACGGGTTCTTCGAGCCAACGCGGATTGTATTCAGCCAATAACGGCAGCATCCGCTTGGTATAATCCAAGTTCCAGCCCATGTAGCATTCGAGCATCAGGTCCGTATCGTCGCCAACCACTTCACGAACCGCCGCCACACGGTTCAAGTTTTCACGCATGCCGTCCGGGCCGTCCTTTGGCCCCCAACCAAAGCGCATCTTGAACATTTTGAAGCCCTGATCGACGTACGATTGTGCTTCGCGTTGCATATCCTCAATCGGGCCGGAATAGAGCTTTGAGGCATAGACGGGAATGCGCTCTTTCGTGCGTCCGCCCAATAGTTTGAACACGGGCTTGCCTGCCGATTTTCCCAGGATATCCCATATCGCAATGTCGACAGCCGAGATCGCGACCATCCCAACACCTTTGCGGCCCCACGCATGGGTCGCGCGGTACATCCGCTGCCAGAGATATTCAAAATCCCATGGGTCCTGACCGATGACCATGGGCGCCAGGTACTCGTCGACAATGGCCTTGGTGACGCGCGGTGCCAGGGCGGCGTTGCCGATTCCGACTAATCCCGTATCGGTCTCGATCTCGCAGGTCATCCAGCCGTGGAAACGGAACGATCCCATGGCATCGCCACGATCATAAAGCGCGTCCATGGCGTTGGTGCAGAAATGCGCCGCCGGGGGTACGGTCTTGCCGGTCCATTCCCAGACTTTGGTGCGGACATTGGTGATCTTCATCTTGCGGCACTCCGGACGGTGGCGTCATCAGCTCGCGCGGCGCGAAAATTGGCTCCCATGGTGCACAGCACATCGAACGCTTTGCGCGTCGCGCCCAGGTTCGCGATCCCCTGTCCGGCGATGTCAAAAGCGGTGCCATGTGCTGGCGTCGCAACCGGGATCGGCAGTCCCGCGGCAATGGTCACGCCGCGCTCAAAGCCCATCAGCTTCATCGCGATCTGGCCTTGGTCGTGATACATCGTGACAACGGCGTCCAATTGTCCGTCGCGACCTTTCAGGAATACCGTATCGGACGGCCAAGGGCCCGAGACGTCGAATTGCATTTCCTGGGCACGTCTTACGGCAGGCGCCAGGATATCAATTTCCTCGCGGCCAAAATTCCCATCGTCGCCAGCATGTGGATTGAGCGCAGCGACCCCAATGCGTGGCCGGTCAATGCCCGCTGCTCGCAATGTGTTATATGCCAGCGTCACGGCATCGATAACGCCCTCCTCGTCAATGTTTTCGACAACCTCTTTGAGCGCGATATGGCTCGTCACCCGGGTCGTGATCAATTCGTCCAGCATATTGATCTCGGAATGATATCCCGTATAGCCCAGGTATCCCGCCATGTAGCGGTGTTCATCCTCGACATCCATGCCAGCCATGTGCATCGACGCTTTGTTGAAAGGGCCGAACAAAATCGCATCTGCGTGACCGGCAACGGTCATGTCCATGGCTTTGTCCAAACCGCGCAGCGATGTGCGTCCTCCGGCTTCGGTTACCGTCGCCAGCGGCACGTCCCCAGGCGCAATCGTCACCATTTCGACAATCGGGAACCCATCGCCGCCCCACCAAGTCTCGGGTGCGTCGGCATCGACGGGAGATAATTCGAACGACGCATCCGCTTGCGTGAACCCGAGTTCAAAGACGTGCCGGTCACCGACCAAAATAACATCCGCTTTGTCGGCTAAATCCGGTTCCGACAGGAGCTTGGCGATCAATTCCGGGCCGATGCCCGCCGGGTCGCCATGCGTGATAGCAAGTCTGGGTTTCATAAAGGTATCCGTATATCCATCGGAAGTTATCAAAGGTGACCGCGCTTATTGTGCCGCCTGGACCCCGGCGGCTTTCGCCTCGGCAACCAGGTAATCACGGCCCCTCAACATGTCGTCCATCGTGCCGAAACCGTTCGTGTAGTGGCCCGTGTAGCCCATCTCTTCCATGCGCAAGAAGAACTTGCGGAAGTCGATACTGCCTTCACCCGGGAACATGTGGTGTTCTTTGTCGCCCAGGTTATCGGCGACCCGCACTTCGCCGATGCGACCGGTCCCAAACTCGTCCAAAAATCCGTGAATGCCCTCCGGCACCAGCGTCGCGTGGTTGATGGTGAACGACCAGTTGATATTCGGCGACGTCAGATTATCGAAGAAATAGCGACACTCCTCGACCGTATGGCCGAGGTAATTCACCTCGGCGTCTTCCGGTTCCCGGTTCATATTCTCCAATAACAATTGTACGCCTTTTTCTTCGGCGTATTTGGACGCGCGCTGCAGGCGATCTAGCCCCGTCTCCATGCGCTGCTGATAATCGGCGGTGAAATGGTAACCGGCATGGACGACGATCCACTCGGCGTCCAATTTCGCTGCCATATCGATGTACGACCACAGATACGCGTCCGCGGCTTGGCGCATGTGATTGCTGTATTCCGCCATGTTGACGCCGGAAAGCGTATGCAGACCCAGATGAATGCCGAGATCTCTGCACATGGATTTCACCGCAGCGACACGGGCATCGTCGAAGGTCTCCATGGCGTTCGCTGCGGTATCAAGCTGAATATCGATGTAGTGAACGTCGTTTTCTGAAGCCCAAGCGAGGCCATCCTCCAACTTGGCGCGACGACCGATATCGACACCGATACGGTCCTTGAGACTCTGTCCCATGGCTTTCCCTCCCATAAACCGGTCATTATGTTTTGACCGTGTTCATATACTCTCCATCTCATTTGGCATACAATTTTTCTGAACGTCAACAACAGAATCGCAAATGTCATCACGTTCCATCCGCAAATAGTTTCTTGAATAGGCCATATAATATTGTTTTATATGGATAAATAAGCTATCTTCACTTTCGAAAAAGTTTGTTGTACCGTCAACAATCTTGAGAACATTTTGTATACCGTCATAACAATGGATGCGTGGGCGTGACCGAAAAACTGAATAAGGCAATCCAGCCGACCGGCGCTGAAACGGCCGACCAACCCGCCACCAACAACGTCGCGCGCCTACCGCTGACCGGCCAGGTCGCCGCCACAATCCGCGATATGATCGTCGAGGATCGCCTGAAACCGGGCGAACGCATCCGTGAACGGCAACTGGCGAACGAACTTCAAGTGTCACGGACCCCGCTCCGCGAAGCCCTGAAAATACTAGAGAGCGAAAAGCTGGTGGAAATTTGGCCGAATCGCGGTGCGATTGTCGCGGACCCGGCCCCCGAAGACGTGCACGACTTACTTCTATTGTTGGGCGCGCTCGAAGGCCTCGGCGGGCGCCTCGCAACACAAGTGGCTTCGGACCTTGAGATAGCGGAAATCCGGGCGCTACACTATGAAATGTTGGCTGCGTTCGCGCGCAAAGACCGGTTGACATATTTCAAGCTGAACCAACGAATCCACAAAGGGATCATCGCCATCAGCCGGAATTCGGCATTGATTGAAACCCACAGTCAGATCAACGCCCGCGTGTATCGGGCCCGCTACAGATCGAACAAACAAAATGCCCTATGGCCGAATGCTGTGAACGAGCACGAAAAAATCATCGCAGCGCTTGAAGCGCGGGATGGCAAGACGCTCGAGGAGCTTTTGAACAGTCATCTGGATTCAACGTGGACCAAAGTCAGCGTTGAAGACTACCCATCAGACTGATTCGCCTACATCAAGCCCCTGGCCATCAGTTAAAGCCAAAACTTGATCTCGATTTTTGGTATACCATTTGATGCAGACATCTCCGCCACCAAGAGCGGATCACCGTAAAACGCAACGAGAGGAAGACCCAGTCTTATGAATATCACCGATGTCCGCGTCGATCGTTACCGCAACAACACGCAGCAATCCTATGTCGGCGAAATTCTGGTCGTCACCGTATCGACCGACACCGGCATTGAGGGCATCGGTTTTGCCTCGGCGCAGCCGGGCTTAGGCGAGATTTTCGCGGCGCTGCTGAACAACGTCCTGGCCCCGGTCGTAATCGGCAAAGACGCCCACCTCACGGACGAGATCTGGAACGCGATGTATCATACGGCGATCCCGCGGCGTGGCGGTGATGGGATCATGCGACCGTGCATCGCGGCGATCGATTTTGCGTTGTGGGATATCAAGGGGAAAGCCGCAGGCGTCCCCGTCGCGGCGCTTTTCGGCGGCATGCGAGATCTGATCCCGACATATGCCAACTGCGCCCACCATATGCCTCCGGATGAACTAGCGGAGCGCGCCGCGTCCTATGTCGCCAATGGGCATAAGGCGCTCAAGATCCGGGGCACCCGCACCTACGTCACACCCGCCGAAGCCACGGAACGCGTCCGCCAAGTCCGCGCCGCCGTCGGCCCGGACATCCGCCTAATGGTCGACGTCAACGGCAGTTGGGATGTCGACACGGCAATTCAGCAGCTTAAAACGTGGGAACCGTACGACGTATACTGGCTCGAAGAACCCGTCGATCCGTCAGACATTCCCGGCTATGCGCGGGTCAAAGCGCGGGCCGGTCAAACCTACATTGTCGGTGGTGAACAACACGTGGGCTTGCTGGAGCATCGCACGCTCATCGATCATGGCGAGGTCGATATCGTTCAGCCGAACGCACTGATGACCGGCGGCATTACCGACTGGCTGCGACTGCACGCCTACGCGACGGCGCGCAACGTGCCGGTTTCACCATGGGACCTTCAAGTGGTCCACCTACACATGGCGGCAGGCCTGCCGAATGTGCAATGGATCGAATACTTCATGGCTGACAATGCGTTGCTTGAGTTCCAAACTCAGTTGTTTGCCGGCACCGAGCAAAAAGAAGTCGTTACCGACGAGGGCGTGTTCCTCGCGGCGCCGACAGCACCGGGTCTCGGGGTCGTAATCGACCCTGAAACCGCCGATAAAAGCCGCGTCGCTGATTAGGACTCGCGAATCCTATTTTCCTTGAAATATCGGGGGCGTCCATACGTGACATTGCCTTGCGTGCTACTAACCCCGGGACTTAGCCAATGTTAGATATGCGCTCCGACAGCGTTTTTGCGTAACCTTGCACCAGTGGCGCAAACTCTCTCATCTTTCGCTGCTGCAATCGCTGCCGAGGCCCCGTAATTCCAAGTGCGGCGACAACTTCACCGCCACCATTCAGTATCGGCGCCGCGACACAACGTACTCCCTGAAGGAACTCCTCGTTGTCATAGGCCACACCCGCGCTGCGCACTTGATCTAACTCGGTCTCAAACCGTTCACGCTGAGTAATCGTCTTGGACGTGTATTTTTCAAACTCCAAGTCGGAGAGGAGTTCCAAACGCTCTTTCTCCGGCAACCAGGCGACAAGAACCTTCCCCAACGCCGTCCCATGAACCGGGCGATGGGCGCCGACATCCTGAACAACCCGAACGGGCCCATCCGCATCGTGTTTGGCAATCAATGCAATGTGAGTGTCGAACAGTGCCGCCAGAGCAACACTTTCTCCTGTCTCAAGGCAGATCTCTTTCAATACCGGCAGGGCAAGCTCCGCAATTCTACTGGTACTCAATCCCCTGCCGCAGAGTTCAAGAACCTTCTTCCCCAGTCTGTAGGACTTGTTTTCGGAATCCTGTGACAGATAGCCCAGATGCGTAAGTGTCTGCATGATGTGGTAAGTCGTACTACGCGGCAATTCCACTTTACGAGCGGTATCGCTCAACGTAGCAGGTTCATCCTGCTGACTTGCCAACGTTTCCAAAATTCGCAGTCCCCGAGTGAGAGACGTGTGCGTTGCTCTCCCAGCGCGCTTAGCGTTCTCGTTTTTTTGTTCGACCATATGAAACACTTTCCTCATTATATTTTCATCTTGCCGAACAAATGACTCAGATGTAGAGTTCGGCCTGCTTGAACACATATTAAATCGGAGTTCACTCTATGAAACAAGATGTTGGTGGCGTCCAGATATATTACGAGATACACGGGGACCAAAATGACACCAGTCGGCCGTGGATTGTGTTCAGTCATTCCCTCGCCTGCACCACCCGCATGTGGGACCCCCAGCTCGGCGCATTCGCTCAGTCTTATCGCGTTTTGGCTTTTGACACTCGTGGCCACGGCCAGAGTGACAGTCCGGAAGGCCCCTATACGATGGAGATGCTGACCGAAGACACTTTCCAGTTGTTATCAGCGTTGGACATCCACGCAGCGCATTTTGTCGGCCTGTCCATGGGTGGAATGATCGGGCAACTACTGGCGCTCGAACACCCGGGGACGCTAGCCAGCCTGACACTCGCTGACACCGCCTGCACTTGGCCATCCGCAGCGATCCAACTTTTTGCCGATCGAGCGGCGCAGGCGGAATCCGCCGGCATGAAATCGCTGGTCGAGTCGACGCTCTCTCGCTGGTTCACGCCTGCGTATCACGAAGGCAACCCGCAAGCGGTCGCCAACGTCGGCAAGATGATCGCAAACAGTCCTGTCGCCGGGTATGTCGGATGCAGTCACGCCATCCCGCGCATCGATTTCACCGACCGCCTGAAACAGATCATCTGCCCCACTCTTGTGATGGTCGGGCAACAGGATGCTGGCACCCCCCCAGCGATGGCACGAGAAATCCACGACAACCTTCCGGGGTCGGAGTTTTTCGAGATCGAAGATGCGTCACATCTGTCGAACATCGAACAAGCGGAAACGTTCAACCGAGAACTCTCCAGCTTTTTGGAGCGTCAAGGAGCGCCTGTAACACAAACGTAGCAGGCGATCCGACCAAACCTGAGCGCACGCAGCATGCTCGGGATCATTCAACTAACCATATCTAGGAGGCAAACATGCAACTACACGATATTTTCGACCGCAACCACAGAGCAATGCGCACCATTGCCGCAGCATCCGTCATGGCGGCCGCTCTCATCGGCGTAGCCGGCACTTCGGTTGCGCAATCCAAAACACTGAAGCTCGGGCACTCGTTAACAACCGGTCACCCGTATGACTTGGGCGCGCAGAAATTTGCGGAGCTTATCGAAGCCAAGTCTGGCGGGAGTATCAAAGTTAAAATCTTCCCAAACTCGCAATTGGGCGGTGAGCGCGACATGGTTGAGGGCCTGAAAATCGGCACCATCGACGTGGTGATCGGTGCAGCAACCCTGGGCGGTAAAATCTCAGGTGACAAAAAAGTCAACCTGGTTGCCATGCCGTTTCTTTTTGAAGACTACGACGCCGTCGACCGCGTTTTAGAAGGCCCGGTCGGCAAAGAAATGGTCGCCAGCTGGCCGAAAGCCGGTATCCGCCATATCGGTTTCTTTATTGCCGGTTTCCACAACCTGGCAAACTCGAAAAAGCCGATTAGAACGCCCAACGACTTTAAAGGCATGAAGATGCGTTCGATCCAGTCCGATGCAATGACACTTCAGATCAACACGCTTGGCCCGACCGCCGTTCCGATGGCTTTTCCGGAAGTTTATACTGGCATCCAACAGGGCGTCGTTGACGGGTTCGCAAACTCTTTGACCACGTTCTATCTGAAAAAGTACTACGAAGTGGCTCCCTACATCTCCGTAAGCCGCCACGGCGTTGGTATCTTGACCTTGCTGATGTCTGAAAAATCTTATCAAGGCTTCTCAGCTGAAGAACGTAAATGGGTCGACGAAGCGGGCGTCGAAGCAGCCCGTTACCAGCGCGGTCTGTATCGTGATGGCGACAAGAAGTATCTTGCCGAGCTTCAGAAAGTCGCCAAGGTCAATACCGATGTTGATCGGGCTGCTTTCGCAAAACATACCGCGGAGTACACCCAGAAGTTTGTCGATATGGCAGGCGGCGGTGCTGAAATCGAGGCATTTGCAAAGCGCTTCCTCGCAGCGGGTTCAAAATAATGTCAACCGAACCGCGGACACCGCGAGTCATTCGTATGCTCGCGGCGACCGAGAGACTGGTGATCGGCGGCCTCATGGCCGCCATCACTACTCTCACGCTGATTCAAGTGATCTGGCGCTACGGCCTCAACCAGCCCCTCACCTGGAGTGAAGAAGTCGCTCGCTATTGCTTTGTTTGGGTCACGTTCATCGGCGCCGCGACTCTGCTGCGGCTCAAGGACGGCCACCCGGAGCTTGATTCTTTGCGGAACAGAGTCAGCCCGGTCCTGCGCAATGCAATCGACGTCTTCAGCCGCATAATGATTATTTGTTGCTGTATCGCCATTTCGGTTGGCGGATATCGAATGATCGAAACGCAATTTTATCAAGAGTCTCCGTCCGTCGGGATTCCGATGTGGATGATGTACTTGAGCATGATGGTGACACCTTTGATTGGTGTGTTCTGGGTCCTCTGGCGCGCAAAGTTCGGCCCTGTAGAGGATTAAACATGAGTGCTCTCGTATTTCTATTTGTTTTCATCGTCTTGATTTGGGTCCGCGTACCTATTTCCTTCGCTTTGGGTCTCGGCGGGCTGGCGATGGCATTGGCCATCGATATGGAATTCATGGTCATATTGACGCTGTTCGCACAGCGGATCTTCGTCGGCATCGACGTGTTTCTATTGCTTGCCATTCCGTTGTTCATCTTGGCAGGTGCGCTGATGGAAGAAGGTGGTGCTGCGACCCGCTTGGTCAACTTCGCATCAGCGCTGGTCGGCCGGTTCCGGGGCGGATTGGGCCATGTGACCGTTTTAAGCACCATGTTTTTTTCGGGTATCTCCGGCTCGGCGTCAGCCGATACCGCAGCGGTCGGCTCGGTGATGATTCCAGCGATGAAGCGCAAGGGCTATCACGGCCCGTTTGCAGCCGTCTTAACCGCGGGATCGGGCGCGCTTGGACCCATCATTCCGCCGAGTGTCTTATTGGTCATATACGGTGCCATGGGAAACATCTCGGTGGCCGCATTATTCTTAGGCGGTTTCATACCCGGCATTATCATCGGCCTTAGCTTGATGTGCCTCGTTTTTTACATGGCGCGAAAGCACAACTATCCGCGCGAAGAAGCTGTAGGCCCGAGGGAGATTCTCGAACGGTTCTTACAAGCTATTCTCGCCCTGATCATGCCGGTTATCATTCTCGGTGGTGTCTTTGGTGGCGTGTTCACCGCGACTGAGTCCGCCGCCGTCGCCGTCGCATACGCCATCATTCTCGGCCTTTTCGTATATCGGGAACTGACCTTATCTCAGTTGGCGAGGATTTTTTACGCGACCGGATTGCTGAGTGCCAAAGTGATGTTTCTTATCGCCGTGGCGACCTTTATCGGTTTTCTGTTCGCGACCGAGCAGATACCGCTGATCGCCACGGAATTCCTGCTGACCATATCGAGCGAGCCTTGGATCGTTATGCTGCTCGTGAACATCTTGCTGTTGTTGATCGGATGCGTTTTAGAGGTCGCTGCTGCTCTCATTATTTTGGGACCTGTACTAATCCCGATCATGCAGTCGCTCGGTTTCGATTTGGTCCATTTCGGCGTGGTAATGGTCGTTAATCTCGCCATTGGCACCGTGACGCCGCCGGTTGGCAATTGCTTGTACATCGTTTCAGCAATTAGTGGCGAATCTATCGTTCGATGCAGCTTCGCCGTCATCCCGGTTATCGGCGTCATGATTCTGTCACTACTGCTGATCACTTACATACCGGACCTTGTCCTCATTGTGCCCAATTACTTCGGGTACTGAAGCGCATATCGACGGACATTCCCTATCTTCAAATCGGAGAAAACGACTATGGGTACGACACTGAAACCGGCGACAAAGGAAAGACTGATGCACGTGAGCACGGCTACGCTCTCAACGGCCCTGTTCAAGATCGGACTTAGGAACCAATTCATCCAGGATGTACATCCTATTGCCTACAAAGGCGCGAACATGGTCGGTCAGGCCTACACACTCCGCTACATCCCGGCACGCGAAGACCTGAATCCAATCACCGTGTTTCAAAACCCGGATCACCCGCAGCGCGTCGCAGTCGAAGAATGCCCGGCGGGCTATGTGATGGTCATTGATAGCCGCAAGAATGCCAGAGCGGCATCAGCAGGATCTATTTTGGTGACCCGCTTGATGAAACGCGGCATCGCCGGGGTCGTCACCGACGGCGGCTTTCGTGACGCACCGGAAATCGCCAATCTTGATATTCCGGCCTATCACCATCGGCCATCCGCACCGACCAACCTCACCCTTCATCAGGCAATCGAACTGGATGGCCCGATTGGGTGCGGTGACGTCGCCGTGTTTCCTGGCGACGTGATTGTCGGTGACGGAGAAGGCGTCATCGTTGTCCCACTGCATCTCGCCGATGACATTGCAGCCGAAGCCCATGAAATGACCGTATTTGAGGATTTCGTCACCGAGCGGGTCAATGATGGTGCAGCAGTCATCGGACTTTATCCTCCCACCCTGGATGAAAGCAAAAACGACTACGCGAATTGGCGCGAAAGAACCGGTCGATGAATACTCACAGCAACCTGGTCCGTGGTATCTGGACAACCGGGGCGGAGGAAGTTCCGAACATCAATCCCTCGGATACCGACGACATCGTCGGAATGTTTGCGCGAGCCGATGCATCACAGACGGTTGACGCCATCGATGCTGCGAGCGAAGCATTTCCCGCGTGGTCCATTTCAAACATCCAATTGCGTCACGACATTCTGAAAACTGCGTCTGAAGAGATCTTGGCGCGCAATGAAGAGTTAGGTGCGCTTCTCGCACGCGAAGAAGGAAAGACCCATGCCGAGGGTATCGGCGAGACGATCCGGGCGGCCCAGATATTCGATTTCTTCGCCGGCGAATGCCTGCGTTTGGCCGGCGAGATTGTCCCAAGCGTACGCCCCGGCGTCAGCGTAGATATTACGCGAGAGCCCGTTGGTGTTGTTGGCATCATCACACCATGGAACTTTCCGATAGCGATCCCGGCATGGAAGATTGCCCCGGCACTCGCCTTCGGCAATACCGTCGTATTCAAACCCGCCGAACTGGTGCCCGGCTGTGCATGGTCCTTGGTGGACATCCTGCATCGTGCCGGGTTGCCGGCGGGTGTTCTGAACCTCGTCATGGGGCAAGGCAGTACCGTCGGTGAGACAATACTTTCAAGCGGCAGTGTCGATGCTGTGTCTTTCACCGGCTCAGTCGGAACCGGCAAACATGTCGCCGCCAAATGTGCCGAGCACCTGCGCAAGGTCCAGCTCGAAATGGGTGGCAAGAACCCGCTTGTGGTGCTCGATGATGCGGATCTCGCTGTTGCCGTCGACTGCGCGATAAACGGCGCATTTTTTTCGACCGGTCAACGATGCACGGCATCCTCAAGGCTTATTGTGACCGAGGGCATTCACGACAGGTTTGTGGCCGAGATGATAACGAGGCTTGAAACATTGAACGTCGACCATGCACTTGCGGACGGCACGCACATCGGTCCTGTTGTCGACGCAAACCAACTCGACCAAGACGAAGGGTATATTGCCACCGGACTCGCCGAGGGGGCCATACTCCGTTGGGGTGGCGCGCGATTGAAGCGAAGTGCGCCGGGGTTCTACCTTCAGCCCGCGCTATTCACAGAGTGTAACAACGACATGCGGATCTGCCGGGAGGAGGTATTCGGCCCGGTCGCTAGTGTGATCAAAGTGCATGATTATGACGAAGCGCTGAGTATCGCCAATGACACGGAATTCGGTCTGTCATCCGGTATCTGTACATCGAGCCTCAAACACGCTTCTCATTTCAAGCGTCATTCCGAAGCGGGAATGGTGATGATCAACTTGCCGACGGCAGGCGTCGACTATCACGTACCATTCGGCGGTCGCAAGGGGTCCAGCTATGGCCCACGCGAGCAAGGTCACTATGCACAGGAGTTCTATACCTCGGTGAAAACCGCCTACACGCTGGCGTGACCGGAAAGATACACCGGTTAATCCGCCTGCATACATAGTGATCGCGTACACAGGACCCGCGTTTCCCATCAACAGGTCTCGGTCCGATATTTGATTCCCTGGAACTTCCCTACCGTGGTCTCTCTGAAAACTGACCACCAACTCTGCGGCGGATTGAAATACATCCGCCGCTTTTTTTTATTGTTCCGCGCCCCTCCGCGTAACGTGAAATGGCGCCTAAATCCTTGCGAAAGAGGATCGATGGGGAGTTCTGCTGTTCTTACATTCAAGGCAATACTGTGCAGCGAAGGCAAATCAATCGATGAGTGACTAATCCCTGAACGCTCACTGTGACTACCTGTTTCGCGTTTAGGGAAACAAGCGCAGCCGTCCCCTGACTCTGTCGCTTACGCACTCACAAAAGCCTACCGATCTGTCGCTAAGGCAGGGATCCTTGTACCTTCCCGGCATATCTGGGAATTCCTTGATCGCATCGGTCACCCGGACATAAGTCCAGGTGACGAGTCGAGATCCGACACCAATTCCCAATACGAGCCTTCTTTGCGGCCGATATGTTTGATCAGAAGAGATTCCGCGTCGTCAATCTGGCCGTTCCGTATCAAGTCATTCAAGCGCGTGTGCTCGTCGAATGACTTTGCCATATGATCTTGATGCCGTCCGAGCCGATGCCGCAGCGCCGCCATTTTGTAGGCGATCGTTTGGTACGCATCGTTCAAGAAGGCGTTGCCGGCATGGTCAAAAAACGTTTGATGGAACGCCGTGTCTAATCGCAAGTAACCTGCATCGTCGTTCGCCTTTCTACATTCCGACATCTTCTCAACAACATCAGACAACGCCCGACTAATCGCGTCCCGGTTCTTGGAATACGCCATGCGTAGCGCCGCGGTCTCAAGGCAGACGCGAACGTCGCAGATGTCTCTGAGTTCGGCATCCGACAACGTAAAAACAAACGTGCCGCGCTGCGGCTCCGTCCGTACCAATCCTTCAATATCGAGGCGGGAGAACGCTTCTCTGACCGGTGTTCTGCTCACACCCAATCGTTTCGAAATCCCGACTTCTGACAACGCCGCCCCCAAGGGCAACGCGCCGTCGACGATCTCCGATCTCAATGCCTCGGTCACGAGTTCGGTTAGCGATTTCGGTCTTTGTAGCTGGGTCATGGTGTCTCCGCGTTGCTAGGCACTCTATATAGCATTCCTCATGTGACGTACAGTATGCCAGTATTGACACACTGTATCCTGTATGCCAGTTTGCGCTCGTGAGTTGCCGTAAGAGCGACCTTTGGAAACAGGTTTTTCGATTGGGAGATTTTCCGTGTCCTTGGAAGACCGCATTGTCTCGGCGAACCGATTTGCCGTCGCAGTAGCGTTGTGCGCCATCTTCTTGATCGTTTTCGTGAACGTCGTCGGAAGGTACGTCTTCGGCACATCGCTGGCGTGGGCCGAAGAGGTCGCCCGCTTCCTCATGATTTTCTGCACCTTTGCCGGCGCCGGATTGGCCCTGCGCGAGGGGCGACTCGTGTCCATCGACATGCTGCTCGATCAGTTGCCGCCGCACTCCCCGCTCTTGAAGGCCATTCGGTGGGGCGGGGTGGCGCTCATGGCGTTATTGATGATCGGGCTCGTTTGGTACGGCAGCAAGTTCGTTCAGTTCGGATGGGATAAGGAGACCATGGCGACCCAGATATCGCGTGGCATCCCGTACATCGCGATTCCCTTGGGTGGTGCCCTGTTTCTTATCCACCTCGCGTTCTTCGTACGTCGATACGTCGACGGGAAGTTCGAATCGAACGATCCGGATGACGAAGAAGCGATCTCCGACAAGGAAGGTTCCAGCTGATGGCCGGAACCCTCGTCACGCTTTTCGTCATCACGCTCGGCTTAGGGGTTCCGGTCGCCTTCACCATGGGCATTGCGGGGCTCGGCGCGATCGTTCTCGACGGCGGCCTCAATCCCTTGATCGCGATGCAGCGCATGTTCAGCGGCATAGACAGCTTTCCGCTGATGGCTGTTCCTTTCTTCATTCTAGCGTCCGAACTCATGTCGGCGTGTGGGCTGACAAACGCCTTACTGCGGTTCGCCAATAATCTGGTCGGTCACGTCCGTGGCGGTTTGGGACACGTCAACGTATTGGTCTCGATGCTCTTCGCCGGCATTTCCGGGTCGGCTCTCGCGGATGCAGCGGGGCCGGGGGCCATCATCATGCGGATGATGCGGAAAGCCGGTTACGACAAGAATTACGCGGGTGCTCTGTCGGCGGCGACCGCCACCATCGGTCCGATCATCCCGCCTTCCATTCTGATGGTCGTCTACGCGATTTCCGACAATCGCGTCACCGTCGCGGGTCTTTTCATCGCTGGTATCGTGCCCGGCGTATTGATGGGTCTCGCGCTTGCGATCACGAACCATGTGATTTGCGTCCGCGCCGGCTACCGAGGCCGCGAGGAACGCGCGCGCGCCGATGAACTCATAAAGAGCTTCTTCTCGGCGCTGCCGGCACTGATCATGCCGCTGATCATCCTTGGCGGAATCCTTGGCGGCGTCTTTACTGCTACGGAAGCCGGCGCCATCGCCAGCGCCTATGCCTTGGTTCTTGGTGCGGCACGTCGCTCTCTCACGGCGACAGTTCTCTACAACGTCTTTGTCCGCGCCGCGGTTACAACGTCATCGGTGCTTCTGATCGTCGCCATGGCGTCTGTGTTCGGTTGGCTTCTGACGTACCTTCAGATTCCCCAAACATTGGCGACGGCTGTCGCGTCGTTAACCGAAGACCCGCTTATCGTTCTCTTCCTTCTTGCCGGCTTCGCGCTCCTGTGCGGCCTCGTGATCGACACCTTGCCGGCGTTGATCATCCTGACGCCGGTTCTCGGTCCGATCGCCGTTCAGTTCGGCATCGATCCATTGCACTTCGCCATGATGCTGGTTCTCAATCTGACGGTCGGAATGATCACCCCGCCTGTCGGACCGGTCCTGTTCGTTATCGCAACTGTCGGGAAAGCGCGTCTGGAAGCCATTTCGCGCGCCGTAATCCCGTTCTTGCTTGCGGAACTCGCCGTGCTGTTTCTCGTCATTCTGTTTCCCGAGATCAGCACAACACTGCCGAAGTTTTTCGGCTTCTCGTCATGACTGCTTTCATCAAAAGGGAGACTTCACAAATGAAAAGCTATCGAACTCTGCTGTATGCAACCACCGCAGTCGCCATGGCGGTTGGCGCATCCGCAGCCTCCGCCAAAGAACTGAAGTATGCGCACTTCCAGGCGGCGGACCTGTCATCGCCGAAGCACGCCGCCGCGTTGGCGTTCGAGTCTTGCGTCGAGGGCAAGACCTCGGGAAGCATCGACGTTCAGATCTATCCTGCATCCCAACTCGGCAACGGCGGCGCGATTATTGAAGGCCTGCAACTCGGCACCGTCCAAATGGGCGTTGTTCACGACGGTCCGATTTCTGCGGTCTACAAACCCTTCTCGGTTCTGGCGATGCCGTACCTGTTCGACGATCAGGCGATGGCATGGTCGATTATGGACGGTGAGTTCGGGACCGGTTTGTTCGACGACATGTTGAAGCAGACGGGCATTCGTGTGTTCGGCGTTGCGGACAACGGTGTCCGCAATTTCACCAACTCGGTCCGCCCTGTCGATGAACCCAAAGATATGGAAGGTCTCAAGATGCGTGTCATGACGGCGCCCGTCTGGACCAAGCTTGTCGAGAGCCTGGGCGCCTCGGCAACGCCGGTGCCGTGGCCGGAGCTGCCGGGCGCATTGCAACAGGGCGTCGTCGATGGCCAGGAAAACGGCGTTACCAACATCGTCAACGCGTCGCTTTACCAGCACCAAAAGTACGTTTCTCTGGATGGCCACGTCTTCAGTTGGCACGCGTACATGATGTCGGAAGCATTCTACGGCAGCCTCAATGACGGCGAGAAGACAGCAGTCAATCAGTGCATCACCATCGCCAAGGTCATTCACCGCGGCATGACCGCAGCACAGGACGCCAATGCCACGACGATCCTGACCGAGAAGGGTATGGAAGTCGTTCCGGTGAGCCCGTCGCAAAAGGAGATGTTCCGCTCCCTGGCGCAGCCCGAAGTCCGTGCCTTCATCGAAGGTGAAATCGGCAAAGAATGGCCGATGAAACTGGATGCGGCCGTTGCCGCCTATCGGGCGCAATAAGCCCAATCCCGAGTATCGGAGACCGGATCAATGACACAGTTGCGTCATGCCGCGATTCTAGAGCCAGGATACGCCGACTACACGGCCGAGCGTAGCACCCTATCGGCTTTTGATGCCGCGTTGATCGTCGTTCCGGCGAATCAAGATCCGGTCCCCGAACTCGTCAACAACAATGTCGAGGCAATCCTGGTGCGAGAACGCACGGTCGATCAGACGATTATCGACGCATGCCCGAACCTGAAACTGGTTCTGCGGTACGGCGTCGGGATCGACAACATCGACGTTGGCGCCGCGAGTCGCCGTAACATCGCCGTCGCCAATGTGCCTGATTATGGTGCCGAGCACGAAGTCAGCGATCATGCGTTAGGGCTCTACCTTGCGGTTTCGCGTCGGATTGTCAGCCGCGACCGCGAAGTTCGAAAAGGCGCCTGGTACGTCGGTCAGGACCGAAAGATCACCGGCAATCGAGATAGTGTCCTCGGTCTAATCGGTTTTGGGCGGATCGCGCGCCGGACACTCGCGAAGTTTCGTCCTTTGGGATTCAACCGCGTGCTCGTTTACGATCCGGGCGTTAATGCGGAAGACGCAGACGAATGCGGCGTTGTGCCCGTCGATTTGGATACGCTCTGCCGCGAGTCGGATGTCGTCAGCGTGCATGCCCCATTGAACGATGCGACGCGGCATATTATCGACCGAGCACGTCTCAGCCTCATGAAAGAAACGGCGATTCTGATCAATGTCGCCCGCGGTGGCTTGGTCGATGAAGAGGCGCTCGCAGAAGCGCTTCGCAACGGTCGGATATTCGGTGCCGGTATCGACGTTTTCGAAACGGAACCGCCCGGCCTCGAAAATCCGCTTTTTGATTGTCCGAATACGGTTCTCAGCGACCATAACGCCTGGTACTCGGAAGCCTCGGTCGCATCCTTGCAACACAATGCTGCGGCCGAACTGAAGCGCGTGTTTGCCGGCGAAAACCCTAAGAATTGGGTCAACCCATGTTGACGGGCGACGGCACGGCGGCGCGAGTTGCGTCGGCGAGGGTTATTCCGGTCGTGCGGATGTCGACGCGCGCCAACGCTCGTCTCGCCTGCGACGCGCTATGGCGCGCCGGCATGCAGGCACTGGAGATCACGTTCACGACACCGGAAGCCGCCGACCTCATCGCCGAATTGCGGGATGCGTACCCCGATATTGTGGTCGGCGCAGGTACTGTCAGGAGTACTGAAGAAGCGAAGTCAGCATATGACGCTGGTGCGCAGTTCGTTGTCTCGCCTTACCTGGCCACGGACGTTGCCGATCTCTGCCGCGAACGGAACGTGCCGTATATGCCGGGTGCGATGACTCCGGGTGAGGTCGCTGCGTCATATGCGAGTGGTGCGTCGATCGTCAAGATTTTCCCGGCCGAACAGGCCGGCGGCCCCAAGTTCCTCAAAGCACTACGAAGCGTTTTTCCGGATGTCCCGCTGATGCCGACGGGCGGCATCACGCCGCAAAACTTGGCGGCGTATTTCGACGCGGGCGCGATTTGCGTCGGCATGGGCGGCGATCTCGTACCGGAACGACTCATCGCAAACGGCGACATCGACGCCGTGATCGAAACAGCGAAACAAACTTTGGCCGCGTGTCAGGCCTAACCACTGTTACTGAAAGGAAGAACCAATGGAACTAAATGAAATCATCGAAGGCTTTAGAAACACGGTTACGCCCTCCGTGGCCGATGCCGTGGACAAGGTGGCGGGCCGGCGCGGCTACATGGATCATGCCATCGCCCCCCGCATAAACGAAAAAATGATCGTCGGGCCAGCCGTCACCATCCTCGAAGGGCCGTCCGACGAGTTCGTGCCGCCGCAGCATGCCCTCGATGCGATCGATGAATCCGAAGCCGGCAGCGTTGTCGTCATCTCCACGTCCGGATACGCAGATGTCGCCGTTTGGGGAGGGCTGATGACCGCGGGCGCCGTTGCCAACAAACACGAGGGCGCCATTTTGGACGGCGGCCTCCGGGACGTCACAGAGATCCGTCGCGATTTCGGTTTCCAAATCTTCTCTCGAGCGCTTTCACCGGGAACCACATTGGGGCGGTTTAAGACCTTGAGTGCCAACGAGCCTGTCGACGTGGGCGGAATTCTCGTTCACCCCGGCGACATCATTGTCGGCGATTTGGATGGCGTCGTCGTCGTTCCGCGGGAGCATGCGGAAGAGGTTTTGGCGATAGCCAAAGAGATCGACGAACGCGAAGCCGAACAGACGCGGCTCATCTTGGCCGCCGGGTCCTTGAAGGAAGGCCTCGCAAAATATGGCCGCATTTGACCGTCTAGCGCGTGCGAAAACGTCCCTTAGTTGCCTGTCAGTGCGGGGCGGCGGCAGTTGCCGCCGGCCCCCACGTCACCGGCACAACGATGCCGTTGCACGGTTAGTCTCCGAATCGCCGCAACCAGTGAATGGAATACAATGAGCCCTGACATTATTTGCCTTGGCGAGCCATTGCTCGAATTCAACCATCAACCGGACGGCAGGTATCTGCCCGGCTTTGGCGGTGACACGTCGAACTGTGCCATCGCCGCGGCCAGGCAAGGTGCTTCCACCGGGTACGCGACGCGGATCGGCGACGACACATTTGGACGGCAGTTTCTGATGTTGTGGGCCGACGAAGGGGTCGACACGCGTGCCGTCGAGACAGATGGCTCGGCGCACACCGGCATTTACTTCGTAACGCACTCGGAAGCGGGGCATGAGTTCAGCTACTTTCGGGCGGGTTCCGCCGCCAGCCGCATGTCGGCGCTGGACATCCCGAAAGAATACATCGCCGGCGCAAAGATCTTACATGTTTCAGGTATCAGCCAAGCCATATCCGACAGCGCGGCCGACGCCGTATTCGCCGCGTTGGATATCGCCAAATCCGCGCATGTAATGGTTTCGTATGACACGAACTTGCGGCTCAAGCTTTGGCCGCTGGATCGGGCGCGGGCGGTCACCCATGCTGCGATGGCCATGTGCGACATCGCCCTGCCTGGCCTTGAAGACGCCGAACAGTTGACCGGCTTGCAGGCTCCGGACGACATTGCGGACTTCTATCTTTCCCTTGGTGCACAGATCGTCGGATTGACGCTGGGGTCGGCAGGCACGCTGGTGGCAACATCGTCGGAGCGACAAACGATCCCGGCTTGGCCCGTCGATGCCGTGGATGCGACGGCTGCTGGCGATACGTTCGACGGCGCGTTTCTTGCCGAGATCGTTGCCGGGCGCTCGCCGTTCGAGGCCGCGGCCTACGCCAATGCGGCGGCCGCGCTGTCGACGCAAGGTTACGGCGCCGTCGCCCCAATGCCGCGACGATCCGACGTCGAGGCATTCATGTCGGAGCGTCGCGCATCATGAAACACGTTGTCGTTATTGGTGGCACGAAGGGCATCGGCCAGGGTGTCTCACAAACACTCGCTGAGGAAGGTTGGCAGGTCACGGCGACCGGGGTCTCCGAATCCGAGGTTTCAGAGTTCCGCGATGCAAACAGCGAAGATGTTCGTGCGCACGTCTTGGACATCACGGATGACCGCGCCGTCACGGAACTGTTCAGCTCTTTCGACCGCCTCGATGGCTTGTTGAACTGCGCCGGGGTGATCCAGCGCGAAAAGGAATACGATATCGCGACCTTCATGCAGGTCATCGACATAAACTTGGTCGGAACGATGCGGACGTGCCTTGCTGCCCAGCCGCTGTTGAAACGATCCGGCGGCGCCATCGTCAACACAGCGTCGATGTTGTCGTACTTCGGCGGGGCTTTGGTTCCGGCTTACTCGGCATCGAAGGGCGGCGTCGGCCAATTGACGAAATCTCTTGCTGCTCGTTGGGCGTCGGATGGTATCCGCGTCAACGCCGTTGCGCCCGGTTGGATCGAGACGGAAATGACCACGGCTCTCCGGGAAAACACCGAGCGGGAGTCGACAATCCTCGGCCGCACGCCGATGCAGCGGTGGGGACAACCCCGCGAAGTCGGCGCGCTGGCCGCTTGGTTACTCTCCGATGCAGCGAGCTTCGTGACCGGATCCATTTACAATGTCGACGGCGGCTACGCGGCCGTCTGACTCTGAGCCGAAAGGACTGAGGAATGCCTCTACAAGCACCCGATGAAGAACCGAGGGTCCCGTATCAATTGCCGTTCCCGGACGACGCGTTGGCGGAAATTGTCGTGCCCAAGGCGATCCCCGACGACGAACGCGTTTGGGTCCCGCAAACAGAAAATGTCTGGTTCCGGCCGCTGTGCCTCAACAGAAGCCAGGGATACTGGATGAACCTGCTGCGGGTCAGGAAGTCGGGTGTCCTATCGCGGCATCGTCATCCCAACCCGGTCCACGGCTTTGTGCTACGCGGTCGCTGGCATTATTTGGAACACGATTGGGTCGCCGAGGAAGGCGGATATGTCTTTGAGCCGCCCGGCGAGACCCACACCCTTGTTGTCCCGGACGATGTTGAGGAAATGATCACATTCTTCCAGGTCAACGGAACGATGTTGTACATGGATCCCTACGGGAGACAGATCGGTTACGAGGACGTTTTCACGAAGATCGATCTGTGCCGGGCGCACTATGACGCGGTTGGCCTTGGGGCGGACTATGTGGAGCAGTTTTTGCGCTGAGCCGTGGCCGGATAAATGCGCCTCTATACTTGAATTCCCGTTGGGATTGGTTTCTCGCCCGAAGGGGTGTTTGCGCCCGGCTGAGTTGACGCAGTCATGGTTGGCGGTCTCAGTTCCCGCTGATATCAACTCGCTGCGGGATTGCGCCGTATCACGAGTCGCGTGGCGTGTCGGGCGGCACCGGCTCCATGTATGGAAACCGCGCCAAGCCCTTGGTCATCGTGGTATCCGTATTCGCCGCGCTGCGGACGAATTCTTTGGATGCGTCGCGGTACGGCTGATAATCCCAAGGCGCGCGGTTGCCCTGCAACAAGACCTTTTGCACGAACAGCCGGCGTTTTTGGCTGCGGATGATGTCTTCCTTCATCGCGACGGGATCCCAGCGCGCCAGAATGTCGTCGAGCATATCTTTTTCGATCTCCGCATACTCGGGATCACCGCAAAGATTGCGCAGCTCTTTCGGATCGTTGTTGAGATCGAACATCATGCCCGGGTCGTCTTCGCAGTAGACGTACTTGAAGCCGTTTTTACGCAGCATCAAGCAGGGTGAGTAAATCCCCTCGCCCGTGAACTCCATCATCACATCGTCCTGCCACGTCGGGTCGTCGTTGTGAAGGAGTTTGACCATGCTGTGGCCGTCGATCGGATCGATGACGTCTGGCGGATTTCCGTTTGTCGCCAGGTCGAGGAATGTCGGCAGAAGATCGAGGAGCGACACGCCGCGCTGTTCAACATGACCCTGCACGGCACCCGGCGCCGAGACGATCATCGGCACGCGGACGGACCACTCGTAGGGGTTAAACTTGTACCACATTCCCCGCTCTCCCATCATGTCGCCATGGTCGGCGGTAAACAAGACGACCGTGTTGTCGGCGAAGCCGCAATCGTCGAGCGCCGCCATCAGCTTGCCGACCTGGTCGTCGACGTAGCTGATCATACCGTAATAGGCATGCCGGGCGATCCGGATTTGTTCATCACTGACGTTGTGCTCATCCTGACGAATAAGGTGATAGTAACGTTGGCTCCAGGGGTCGCGATCCTCGAACGGAATGTACGGCACCGAGGGTAAGTCTATCTCGTCATGGTCGTATCGATCCCAGTATTCCTGGGTAATCGTGAAAGGATTGTGCGGATGGGTGAACGACGCCGTCAAAAAGAACGGTTTGTCGTCTTGGTCGCGGGCGTAATCGTAAATCTTGTTCACAGACGTGAACGCGACTTCGTCATCGTAATCCAGTTGCAGCGACCGTTTGCACAACCCGGCCTCAACCACACCACGCAGGCTCATCACGGACGGTGCGAACGGGAAATCCGTTTGGCTCCAATCCGAGGTCCAACCGAAATCTGATGGATAGATATCCGTCGTTAAACGTTCTTCGTAGCCGTGCAGCTGATCCGGACCGACGAAATGCATTTTTCCGCTGAGACAGGTCTTATACCCGAGATTGCGGAGATAATGCGCAAACGTCGGCACGGCGGCTGGGAATTCCGACGCATTATCGTACGCGCCGATGCGCGACGAGCGTTGTCCGGACATCATCGAGAAACGCGATGGCGCGCACACCGGATTGTTGCAGTACGCGTTCTGGAACGTCGTCCCTTTATCAGCAAGCATTTGTAGGTGCGGCGTCTTGACGACCGTGTGGCCATACATCGGCAAGGCGGGGCCTGCCATCTGGTCGGCTTGGATAAGGAGAATGTTCGGAGCTGGCATATCACGGTTCCTCGTCAAACGGTGGAGTGTTGTGTTGCTTTTATGGATGAGTTTTCGGCATCGGTTTTTGCGGCGTCGGCATCTTGACGTTCTTACTCTTCAACAAGCCCTGAAGGGTCCGGTCCCGTACGTCGAGTGCGATCCGGTCCCGCATTTCCCGATGGGCCGGATCAAACCAAAGATTGATCAGTTCGTCCGGATCGGCGCGCAGGTCATATAACTCGCCGTCGTCTTCGCCTGCGTACCAAACCAACTTCCAACGGTCGTCACGCCGCATGACGATAAATTCAGCGCCGGTTTGGATGTGGTCGCGGGCCAGTTCGGCGTAAACGACACCATCGCCCGGCGGGACGGTTGGATCGTCGATACTCGGCCACAAAGATTGGGCGTCCCAATCGCCCGGTATCGCAACCCCGGCCGATTCCAAGATCGTCGGCGCGACATCCATCAGTTCCATCGGTGTGTCGATCTGCGCGGATTTCGCGCCCCGGCCCGGCGACCAAACGATCAGCGGTACGCGCAAGACCGTGTCGTACATGGTCCATTTTTGGATATGCCCATGATCGCCCAACGCATCCGCATGATCGGACGTAAAAATCACCACCGCATTGTCCAGATATCCCTTGTGATCGAGGGCCTCGATGATCTCGCCGACCTTTTGATCGATCATGCTGACATTTGCCGCATAGTGGCGACGCAAGCGTAGAATATCGGTGTTCGGCGGCATGTGCTGCCATTGAACGGAATCGAAATTGAACCCGATCATGTTCTCACGCAGTTCTTTCTGGGCCTTGGGTTGCGCGGCCAGTTGCGCTTCGGACACCGTCGGCAGTGGAATATCGGTGTCGGCATACATATCCAAGAACCGGGGTGACGGATCATAGGGCGGATGCGGTCCGGGGAATCCGATCTGCAAAAACAGCGGGGCGTCGGAGACCCGATCTTCCAGCCACCAATTGACCGTGTTGCCGACGAAGAAATCCGAATGCAGATCCTCTGCGTCCGTCCACGCGAAACATCCCAATGCTTTTTCATACGCATCCGGATTGTCGGCATATCTGTTGTATCGCGACGGCTTGACGATGTTGTGCGATTTTAGCGCCTTGTCCCATTCGTCATAGAAAGCGCGCGGATGCTCGTCCAAGAACAATGGACGGTCTTTGTTTTCAACGACAAACCGCTGGTGAAAGCCGCCCATCGCCTGATACGGATTGATATGCATTTTGCCGATATTCACGCAGTGGTATCCGGCATCAGCAAGCCATTGAACCCATGTCGGCTGCCATGGCTGAAAGTTGTGAAACGCGCCGACCTTATGCGGGTACTTGCCGGAAAACAGACTGGCCCGCGATGTCACGCAGACGGGTGAATTCACAAAGCAATTGGTAAATGACACACCCTCATTGACCAAACGGTCGAGGTTCGGCGTCTGCATCCAAGGTGCGCCCAAC
This sequence comes from Rhodospirillales bacterium, assembly GCA_965222395.1. Lineage (GTDB taxonomy): Bacteria > Pseudomonadota > Alphaproteobacteria > Rhodospirillales > Casp-alpha2 > UBA4479. The sequence goes on along the minus strand of OZ244947.1, from coordinate 3,991,236 downwards.
GCGGCAATGGAATCCAGCCGCTGTTGGTCGGTCATAATCAAAATAATGTTCGGTCGCTCGGCCATAATATCGCTTACAGAATTTCAATCCGTTATCGGACCAACATGTCGCAGTCGGAATGCTGCCCCCGACCCTGTGTTGGCCGGGGGACAGAAATCCGTCTTTAGTTGGCGGACGTTCGCTTTACGAACTCTTCGATGCCGGGGACGCCGGCCTCGCGGTAGTACTTCAACGCACCGGGATGAAGCGGCGCGCCAAACCCGTTAAGAACCGTGCCTTTGTTGACACGGCCGAATGCAGGATGGACGCTTTTCAGATTGTCCAAATTGGTCATGACGGCCTTGGTCATGTTGTAGACGAGGTCTTCCGGCACTTTTGCGTGGATCACAAGGGCGTTGCCCAAGCCATAGGTCGGCGTGTCGACATCGATCCCCTTGTACGTTCCGGCCGGGATCGAAAGGCGGAAGTACGGTGGGTAGTTCTTTTGCAATTCGCCGTAGAAGGCGTCATCGATCGGCAGCAGCTTCACGCTGTGCTGTGCACCCAGCTTGATGACCGGGGGCAGCGGGAAGCTTCCGTTCCAAATTGCCGCGTCCAAGTTACCGTCCGCCAGCATGTTCGCCATGTTGCCCAGCCGCACGCGAAAATCCTTGAAATCCTTGCCGGATTCCAAGCCAAGTTGCGTCATCAATGCATCGGCATCCAGCATCGACACCCCACCAGGCTGCCCCATGCCGACCCGTTTACCTTTCAGGTCGGCAAGTGTTTTCACCGGGCCGTCGGCCAGCGTGATCACATGCATGGCAACCGGCGCGATCGACATCCAACTCAGGATCTGGCCCGGTTCGGACCCCTCATAAATCCCGGTCGCCTTATAGGCGCCGAACGACGACAACGTTGTCGCCATCGATGCCTCCAGGTCGCCGCTGTTCAATAGCTTAACGTTTGCGACGTAACCTTTGGTCTCCTCGGCGGTCACCTGGACGCCGTCGACGTTCTTGTTGATGACGTCGGCGATACCCGCTGACCAGGTGTAGGCTGTACACCCGACCGGGCAGGAGCCAATTGAAATCTGCGTTGTCGCCGCGTGGGCAGTTGAGAGCGATAAGCCGACCACAAGGGCTGCGGCGGCTGTTGCGATGCGCGGTATGAAAGTCATGTGAGTCCTCCGTGTATAACTCAGGTTGTCGTTATGTGATCAGTGTTTTCGATCGGCAGTCGGCCTGATCCGGGCGCTGTCGTTGGTTTGGAATTCGGGTGTTCTCGGTCATTTCGATCCGCCCTTGGACATGGCGTGGGGCGGGTCGGATTTTCGGGTGATCCAATTGTGGGCGCAGACGCCGCTGATCAACGCGATGCCGATGGCGGCGCTCGTCAAATCTGGCAGCATCATCATCAAGCCGCCGACAAAGACACAGATCCGGGCAAGCAATGGAACGCGATGAATCATCCAGCCTTGGATCGCGATAGCGATTGCACCAGCACCCACGATGGCGGCGACGGCAGCGACAAGGATCTGCGTGATGTCCCCAAAACCCAGCAGCAGCGGATTTAGGACGAAGAAGAACGGCACGATGAAAGCGGCGATGCCGAACTGTACCGCCGTCAGGGCAATGCGGAACGGGTTTGCCTTGGCCAAACCCGCCGCGGCGTAGGCCGCGAGTGCGACCGGCGGCGTAATTGACGACAGCATCGCGCCATAAAAGACGAACAAGTGGGCGGCCAACAGATCGACACCGAGGTCGACCAATGCCGGCGCCACCAACGTTGAGACAAGAATATATGCTGCCGCCGTCGGCAATCCCATGCCAAGCAACAGCGAGGCGATCAATGTCAGGATCAACGCCACAATAAGGTTGTCGCCTGAGATCGCGACAATCAGCGAACTGAATTTCAAGCCGAGGCCGGTCAATGTAATGACCCCGATGATAATCCCGGCGGTAGCACAAGCCGCCGCCACGGGCAGGACCGCTTCGACACCATCGATGCAGCCTTCGTAGATTTTTCGGGGGGTCAGCCATGTCGATCGTTTGGCATAACTGACGACGATCGTCGTCACGATCGCCCAGAACGACGCAAACATGACGGAGTACCCGACGATCAGCATGTACGCGAAGACCGGGAGCGCCAGTAGCAAGTGCCCGCCGCTTATCAACGTCGGGATAATCTTCGGGAGGTCATCACCCTCCAACACCGGCAGGTTGTGCTTCGCCGCTTCAAGATGAACGACGGCGAACAAGACAACGTAATACAGTGCCGCAGGTAGGATTGCCGCCTTTGCGATGTCGAGATACGGCGTCTCCGTCAAGTCGGCCATGATGAAGGCCGCGGCCCCCATAACCGGGGGCATCAACTGCCCGCCCGTGGAGGCGACGGCTTCGACGGCGCCGGCCACGTGCGGTCGGTATCCGTTTCGTTTCATCAGCGGAATGCTGATCGTGCCCGTGGTCAGGACGTTGGCGACGGCCGTCCCCGATATCATCCCCATGAGACTGCTGCCGACGACAGCCGCCTTGGCGGGGCCGCCGCGGGATTTACCCGTCGCCCCGGTGGCGATATCCATCAGCACGCGGCCTGCGCCGGAGCGTTCCAACAGCGCACCGAAAATGACGATCAAGATCACGAATGTCGCGCTAACGCCCAAGGGTGTGCCGAAGATGCCGCCGCCGCCGAGATACAACTGACTGATCACGCGATCCATCGAGTATCCGCGGTGGAACAACATGCCCGGCAGGTGCGGACCGACAAAGGCGTAAACCAGAAACACGATGGCCAGAATGACGATCGGCCAGCCGATGCTGCGCCGAGTCGCTTCCAGCAAAGTAACTACACAGGCGATGCCCAGCCAAAATTCGAGATCGGTCAGCTGCCCCCACCGACCGGAAATCTCGTCGAAGAAGACGACGTGGTATAAAAGAACGCCGACGCCGATGCCGACGAGCGCAAGGTCGACGACTTTGAGAGTCAGCCGACTGTCGCGGTTGGCGAGCGCGCCATGCGCGGTCATGATCAGAAAAACCACCAAGGCGAGGTGGAAACTCCGTTGGATCATATCTGAAAAAACACCAAAATAGGCGGTGTAGATACTAAAGACCGCCAAGACGATGGCGACTCCTCTTCGACCGGCGCTCAACCATGGGTATGGCGCGCCGGCATCGGTCATGATGCGGTGGCCGAAGCGGTTACTTCGCTCGACCCGGCAAGCGCCTCGATATCGAGCTGTGGCGAATATAGAAACCGATTAAGCGCCAAGTGCCCCGCCGCCTGGAGCGGCGCGACTTCACCGACGATCAAGTCCGGCAATGCGACCGCATGCTGCGTACGAAGCTTCGCCCAGACATCGCGGCAGCCATCGACGTATGCGGTCGTGTCGGCCAATCGTCCGGCCAACACAACCGCATGGGGGTCGGCAATCAATGCAACACTGCGAAGCGCATGGCCCAATGCTTGTCCGGACTTAAACAGTGCGTCGCCCTCGGGCGTGCCCCTTTTTGGATCGTCCTTAAAAACCGACGTCATCGCGTCGGCATAGATTTCAATCTCTTCGGCATTGAACTGCCGCGATTCGATACGCCCAAGACCGACGAGGGTCGACCAGCCCGAAGCATGGTTATTGAGACAATCTCGCGATCCGCACGAACAGATCAGGTCACTACCCCCTACTGGCAAGTGTCCGATCTGCCCGGCCGAGAAATTTGCGCCGGGAATAACTTCGCCCTTGTGGGCGTAACTTGCCCCACACGTCACGCTGATATGAACCAGAAAGACGTCTTGCGCAGCCGTCACCGTTCCGGTTGTTTGCTCCGCCATATTAATCGCATCGGCAATGTTCTCCGCGACCACGGGGGCACCGATCCGCGCCGAGATTTCGCGCGCCAAGTCGACTTCCTTCCAGCCGAGGTACGGCGCCTGCAACACCGTTCCGGTGGCACTTTGCACGAAACCCGCAATCGCGATTCCGACGCCTAAAAACCGGGTTTCGTCTATGTCCGCCGCACCAACCAAATCGCGAACACTCTGGGACGCCATTTCAACCGCCTCGTCGGCGCTGCGGAAGTCGTCGAACGTCAGTTTACGCCGGATCAGCGGCGTTCCTTTCGCATTCATCAACGCGATTTCGTGCCCGAAAGCTGAGATCACCAATCCAACGACATATGCGCCGTCGGCTCTGATCTCCAAGTCGGTCTGTCGTCGCCCGGATTTGCCCTTGCGATCGCGCTTGCCCATCTCATCAATCAAGCCGGCGTCTATCAACTCGCGCGTGATGCGCGTAATAGCCATCGCAGACAGACCGGTCTCGGTCGCAAGTTGCGTTCGGGATCGGCCGGGACCGGCAAAGACATTCCTGAGAACCAAGCTGCGGTGGACCCGGCGAAGGTCACTTGGCATCGAGGATCGCAAATTTCTATTAATAACCATCTGATAGTTATTAAATTATAGTGGGGCAGAGAGTCAATCTTTATGCCGATCAGAGCCAGAAGACCGGCCCTTCTAGGTGACACTCAGCGGGGGTCTCGGTGCTGAGGTCGGGGTATAGTTCTGCATTGACCGTTAGGCGCTCGTCAGAATCGCTTCGGCGCCTTTCTCGGCGATCATCATGGTCGGTGCGTTTGTGTTGGCCGACGTGATTTTCGGCATCACCGACGCATCGACCACCCGCAGCCCGACGACCCCGCGGACTTTCAAATCGGCGTCGACGACGGACTTTGGGTCCGATCCCATACGGCAAGTCCCGACCGGGTGAAACACCGTGCCGCCGCCGTCTCGAATATGCGCCCAAATTTCGTCGTCGCTTTGGACATCGCCCCCAGGAATGACCTCGGCATCGATCAAATCGCGGAACGCCGGCTGGTCAAATATCTGGCGCAAGATTTTTACACCCTCGACCATCACGTTGCGATCGTGTTGGTCTTCAAAATACCGCGGCGCGATGGACGGTTGGTCGAGAGGGTCGGCGGACCTGAGGCGAACGGCCCCACGAGATCTTGGATGGCACTGCCAGACCGAGGCGGTGAAGCCGGAAAAGCGATGCAATGGCGCCCCCGGCTTGTCGACGGAGAGCGGCATCACATTGAACTGGATATCGGGACGCCCATCCGTCGCATACTTTGTGCACGCCGCACCGCCGACTTGACCGGCGCCGACCGTCAACGGCCCCGATGCATTCAACAACCATTGAAGCCCCCATTTGGCCAGCGCGAACGGGTTTCGCATGCCGTCGTTCAACGTAATCTTTTGGTTGAGGCGGACGATGCAGCGCATTTGATAATGATCTTGCAGGTTCTCACCGACCTCCGGTGCATCATGAACGCAATCAATACCGTGCGCCGCCAAGACATCCCTGGGGCCGATACCCGAAAGCTGTAGCAAATGCGGCGATTGAAGCGCACCGGCCGACAAAACTACTTCCCGACACGCCGCCGCGGTTTTAAGTTTTCCGTCCTTGTACCACTCCACCCCGACGGCCCGATTTTTCTCGATCACAACGCGCACAACATGTGCGCCAGAGACAAGCGTCAGATTAGGACGCGCCAACGCCGGTTTGAGGAATGCGGTCGCGGCACTCGACCGCCAACGCCCTTTTAGCGACAACTGATAAGCGCCGACGCCGTGTGTGGTCTCCGCGTTGAAATCCGAGTTGAGAGGAAGGCCATACTCTCGCGCCGCGTCAACCCACGCCTGGCAGGCTGGATTATCATTGCGAAGATCGCTGACGCCGAGCTCGCCCAACTGGCCACGGAATTGATCGCCGCCACCGGCATAGTTTTCGAACTTGCGAAAGAACGGCAGCACATCGTTGAACGACCAACCATCGGCACCCAGGTCGGCCCAATCGTCGAAATCTTCGTGCTGCCCACGAATGAAAATCAGGCCATTGATCGAACTCGATCCGCCCACAACACGCCCCCGTGGCCAGACGATACTGCGACCGCCGACCCCGTCGCCAGGTTCCGTGTCAAACTGTCGCGAAAATCGTTGGTCATAGATGGTTCGGAAGTACCCGACTGGCAGGTGGAGCCAAAAGTTCTCGTTCCCGCTGCCCGCTTCCAAGACAAGCACCCGGTTTGCCTGGCTTTCGCTGAGACGGTTGGCCAACAACGATCCGGCAGAGCCGGAACCGACAATGATGTAGTCGTATTCCGAGGTCGTAGCGGCATCATCTGTCATTCGCTCACTCGACCTTAATTCTCCGTGGACCCCGGCAAGACGGTCAGTTTATAACACTAAGTTAAAAATAGTGCAACTTTGCCGAAAAGTGTTTTCCCAGATCGAAAACTGCATGCGATCTTGGCGAACCGGGTAGATCTAGAAAGGCTAACCAACGCGGTTAACTAAAATTGACGGCAGCATGAGCTAAAACTTCTCGAACCTTGAGAAATCCCGTTCGACCGGAATGAACATCAAGCGGAAGGCAAAGTTGGGCGCGGGTTCCGCAGCTTTTTGGCGGCAGCACCATGCAATCCGGGGCCGACGGCAAATGACCCTTATATCGTCCCTGCAAGTCAAGAAATCGGGGGTCGAGTTCGCCCTAGACTGCGCACACAGCCTATTCACTTAGCAAATACTGCCCCAAACACCCGAGTCACCCCGGCAGGCGCACCGCTAGGCCGTCCAACTCTTCCGCGCACATAAGCTGGCATCCCAGACGCGATGTCTCGGTGATATCGAAGGCGCAGTCGAGCATGTCTTCCTCGCCGTCTGACGGCGGATCGAACTTATCCGCCCAGGCCGGATCGACCCAGACATGGCAGGTCGCGCAGGCCAGCGATCCGCCGCATTCGCCTTCGATCATGCCGATGTCCTGAAGGACTTCCATCACGCTCAGTCCAGGTTTTCCGTCGATTTCATGCGTGACGCCATCGCGGTCCGTGACGATCAGTTTCATGTCAGCGCCTCCAGCATTGGCGGGCGGCGCAGGTGCATGGGACGCGCCGCTTCAATCTTATGGGCCAAGCGGAACAAGACCTCTTCCCGGCCCACACCCGACGCCAATTGCACGCCGATGGGCAGGCCATCATCGGTGAAGCCCGCCGGCACGGAAACCGCCGGCTGGCCGGTCATGTTGAACACATATGTAAATGGGCACCACCGCCAATCGTCGGGTTCTTCGCCGTCCGGTGCCTCCGCCTCGACGTCGAACGCGGGACCCGGCATCACCGGCGATAGGACAGCATCGAAATCGTTGAAGAACCCCTGCGCCGCAGCGGCAATCGCCACCCGGTCGTTGAGCGCCTTGTGATAGGTTAGCTGGCCGATGTCCCGGCCGCGGGCAGCGATTTCCTGCAGCAAGGGCGACATTTTGGCGGCCTGATCCTCGGGGTACATGTCCAGAAAACCTGCGTAGGTCGCCTCCCAGAACACCATGAACGGGTCGTACGGATCGACCGGCCACAAGGGGTCGGCGGTCTCGACGGTGGCACCCGCAGCACGCAGGGCGTCGGCCGCCGCCATCACGGCATCGACGGTCGCCGGATCGGCGCGCCCGGGGGTTCCGAGTGTTGGCGAGACGGCAACGCGCAACCCACTGATATCATTCGATAACGCAGCACCCAGATCGAACGGCACCGGCCACGCATAAGGATCGCGCGGCTCCGGCATCGCCATGGCGGACGTCATCAGCGCCACGTCTTCGACCGTCCGCGCCATGGGGCCGGTGACGGAATGGGGCATGAAGATCGACGGCGGATAAGACGGCACCCGGCCGAAACCGGGCTTGAGACCGGCAAGGTTGCAGTACGCCGCCGGAATCCGGATCGAGCCCGCACCATCGGTGCCGAGCGCCAAGGCCCCCATTCCGAGCGCCAGCGCCGCCGCCGCGCCGCCGCTGGAACCGCCCGGGGTTTTGCTTTCATTCCAAGGGTTTAGCGTCACGCCATGGACGTCGCTGCGGGTCACGATGCGCGAGCCGGACTCCGGTGTGGCGGTTTTTCCGATGAACACGCAGCCGGCCTCGCGCAGCCGCGCAACGGGGGGTGAATCCTCGGCCACCGGATCGGTGCCCAAGGCCAACGATCCGCGCCGCAGCGGCCACCCGGCAACGGGGGCTAAGTCTTTGATAGACGTGGGAATTCCGTCCAGCGGGCCGAGCGCCTCGTCGGCCCGGAAGCGGGCGTCCGAGGCCACCGCCATGGCCCGCGTCGTCTCCGGGTCTAGATGCACGAACGCATTCACCGCATTATCGATTTCATCGATGCGGTTGAGCACATTATCGATGACATCGATGGGCGACACATCGCCGGATCGATACAGCCGACCCAGATCGGCCGCGGACATGTCGGCGAGCGACGTTTCCGCGACCGGTTCTTGTAACAAAACTGTCATTAATACAGCTCGAAATACTCGTCCGTTTCGGCCTGCGGAATTTCATCGCGCAGCCGGTTCACTTCCTGCCACTTCATCTGGGTGTAGACCTTGACGAATTCCTCGCCGAGGATATCGCGCAGCGCGACGTTCGCCTCCAACGCCTCGAGCGCATCTTCCATCGCGGTCGGCAGTTTTTCGAACCGTTCGTCGTCCTCTTTCGGGCCGGCGGCGGCGGGCGCCAACTCGCGGCCCTGGGTGACGCCAAGCAGGCCCGCCGCGATCACCGAGGCGGCGACCAGATACGGGTTCGACATCGCCGACGGGACACGCAGTTCCAGGTGCGTCGCCTGGTCCATGCTGGCCTTGACGCGGACACTGGCGGAACGGTCCTGCACACCCCACGAGATGTTCGACGGCGCATAGGTTTTCGGCCGGATCCGGCGATAGCAATTCGGCGTCGGATTCCAGATCGCCATGCTGGCCCGCGCATGATCGAGAATGCCCTGGATAAAGCTGCGCATCAGCGGCGACAGGCCGTCTTCCATGCCGGGATCGAGAAAGGCGTTTTCCCCCGTCTCCTTGTGCAGCAGAGAAATATGATAGTGCGAGCAGCTTCCCGACAGGCCCTTGTACGGCTTGGTCATAAAGGTGCCGAGCACGCCGTGCCGGGCCAGGTATTCCTTGACCGTTCCTTTGAACACGAACGCCCGGTCGGCGGCGTCGACACCGTTCAGCGCCGAATAGTTGATCTCGATCTGGCCGGGGCCGTGTTCGACATTATAGGTGATAATGTCGATGCCCTGCGCTTGGCATGTCTTGATCAACGCATCGACGCAGGGATGGCCGTGGGTCTGCGAGGTGACGAAAATCGGCTGCCCGCCGAACAACGGGGCGCGGGTTTCGGCATCGACGGCATAGAATTCGTATTCGTGGCCCATTTTGACGGTGTAGCCGAGGCTGTCGGCCAGGTTCAGCATCTTGCGCAGCAATAACCGCGGCGTCGCCATTTGCGGCGTCCCGTCGTACCACATGGTGTCGCAGACCACGCGGGCGGTTTTCTCCAACCACGGCACCGGCGTCAGCGAATTCAAATCCGGCACCATGACGCAATCGGTGAAGTTCATTTCCTCGTTATAGCCGCTGCCGGCGACGGGGATCGAATTACTGTCGAGGGCGACGGTCCCGCCATACAGGTTGAGGCCATCGACCATGTAATCGGCGACGTGATTGATCGGAATGGTCTTGCCGCGCGAAAGTCCGGCCATGTCCGGAAATTCCCATCGCAGGAACTCGTAACCGTCGGCTTCGAGTTTTTTGACGAAGGCCTCGGCGTCGGCGCGGTCGAACAGTTTGACCTCAGGCAAATACGACTCGGGCATCAGGGCATGTGCGACTTTATCCATGGTTCTATCCTCAGGCTTCTGCAGGTTCTAAATGGGTTTCGACAATGGCGCGGAAATTCGCGTCCAGTTTTCGGGCCGCGGCGTTGAACGCGGGCAGTTTGGCAGCAACGTCGGCTTCGAGCGTCGCCGCCCCGTCGGCGCCCAGCGCCTCTTCGAGGGACGCGGCATAGGCCGGGATGGATTTCCATTCCGGGACGGTCAAATCCGTCAGTTCGACGTGATACTGCAAGCCATAGGCCGTCGCGCCGACCCGAAACGCCTGCACCCGGCAGGCGTCGTTCGATGCCAGCACCACGGCGTCCGGCGGCAGGTCGGTAATTTCGGCGCTATGCCATTGGAATGTGTCCATACCGTCGCCGAACCCTTGGAAAAGCGGGTCGGCCGTGCCGGCGTCCGTGAACGTCACCGGCGTCATACCGACTTCGGACACCGCACCCGGCGCGACGGTTCCGCCAAGGGCGGCGGCCAACAACTGGTGACCCAGACACACACCCAGGTACGGACGCTTCAGTTCCGTGATCCATTTCTTGATCGCGGCTTTTTCCGGGATCAACCAGGGATGAGCGTCTTCTTCCCAGGTGTCCATGGGACCGCCCATGACCACCAGGATGTCATAGTTTTCGAGCGGCGGGATCGCCTCTCCCTCGTCCAGTTCGACGGCATCATAGGAAATGCCGGCGTCCTTCCAGAAGTCGCGGAAAACGCCCGGGTGTTCGACATCGACGTGTTGGAAAACAAGAATGCGCATGGGGGTCAGCTCACCATTTCTGTGACGGATGCGGCAGCGCCGGGGACGCCGCGGGTGGTTGAATGTTCGAAGTGCAGCGGCACGTCCGGGAACACCCGGTTATAGGCCGCATGCGCCGCACCGGCGGCTTCGGCGAAGCCCGACAAGATCAATTTCAGTTTGCCGTCATACGCGGCGACATCGCCGATCGCGTGAATGCCCGGGCGCGAGGTTTCGCAGGTCGCCGGGTTGACCGGGATCGATTTGCCCGCCACCTCGACCCCCCATCCCGACAGGGGGCGCAGATCGCTGGCCAGACCGAACAGGGCGATCAAGGCATCGGCATCGATGGTTGTTTCGTCGCCACCGATCTTGGCCACGCGAAGTCCCGACAACGCAGGGGCCTTGCCGATCAAGCCGCGCAGTTGATACGGCACCAACAATTCGATCCGCGGATCGGCTTTCATGGCCGCCACATTCGCGGGCACGGCACGAAACGCATCGCGGCGGTGAATGACGGTGACGCTTTTCGCCACTTCCGCCAGGGACAGCGCCCAATCGACGGCGCTGTCGCCGCCCCCGGCGATCACCACGCGTTTGTCGGCGAACTGGTCGCGGCGGCGGACGTGATAGAACACGCCCTGGTTCTCGAAGTCTTCAATCCCGTCCAACGGCGGGCGGTTGGGACCGAACGCCCCCGCCCCCGCGGCGATGATGATGGCCTTGGCGCTGACGGTATCGCCGCTGTCCGTGCCGATCCGAAACCGGCCGTCGTCGTCCTCGACCAGACGGTCGGCTTTTTGTCCCATCAGATACACCGGATCGTACGGTGCAGCTTGCGCCATCAGATCGTCGACCAACGCATCGGCCCGCACCGTTGGCCGGCCCGGAATATCGTAGATCGGTTTTTCCGGATACAGCGCCGTCAATTGCCCGCCGGGATCGGCCAGCGCATCGATGACGGCGCAGCGCATCCCCAATTGGCCGCACGCGAATACCGCGAACAATCCGACCGGCCCCGCACCGATCACGGCAATGTCGGTTTCGACGGTCACTCGGCGGCCTCCGCCACATGCACGTCGACCAGAATGTTATGGACGCTGGTCGCCTCGGCGATGTCGCTTTTCTCGCTTTTGTGCAGAACGTTGACGTTGGATGCCGTCGGCTCGGCATTCGGCCAACGGCCCTTGTAAACGACACCGACACCCGGCTGGGTCATCTGGTCGACGGTGACCTTCAACGTCAACGACCCGGCCTCGTTCGACAAGGTCACGACGTCGCCATCGGCGATACCCTTGGCCGCCGCATCGTCGGGATGCACATAGACCGTGTTCGCGCCCAGCTTTTCCTGGATCGTCGGATCGTTGGCGTAGCTGGAATTCATTTGCAGGATCGACGCCGGCGACAGAATACGAAGTTTGCCGTTGCCGTTGGGGGCGTCGGCGTGGGCCTCCGGCACCAACGGCAGACCATCGGCTTCGGCCTGTGCGGAGGCAATCTCGACCTTGCCGGACGGCGTCGAAAATCCGTCGGCGAACTGCAATCGCGGCGCGTCGAACAACTGCACGGTGCCGACGGCGGCAAGGTCGTCGAACGTCCCGTCGAACGGCGTTTGCGCCAAAATCTTGGCAATCAAGTCTTCGTCGGATTCGAACAGCAGCGGGTCGTCATAGCCCATCTTGGCGGCCAATCGGCGGAAGATTTCCTGATTGCTCAACGCCGTGCCGGGCGCGTCCTGGACCTTCACCTGGGCCGACAGCGTGTGGTGGAAGTACGGCGCGACGATGTCATTGAATTCCAAGAACGCCGCCGCCGGTAAAACCACGTCGGCATAGGCCACAGTGTCCGTCGGAAAGACGTCGCAGGCGATGTGGAATAAATCGTCACGCATCAAGGCATCGCGCAGCTGCGCCTGATCCGGCGACGACGCCAACGGATTGCAGTTCCAATGCAAGAACGCCGACGACTTCGACGGATCGGCCAACACCGCCGCCATGTCCATGTGACTGACCGAGTCCATGCCGCGATCCAGCGACGGCGGCACGACACTATCCATGTCGATGCCCCGGCTGGCGGGTCCATTCATGTAACAAATGCCGGCCCCCGTCTTGCCGATGTTGCCGGTCGCGGCCGCCAACGATGCCACGGCCCGGAACGCATTGCCGCCGCGCCGGGTGCGTTGCATGCCTTGGCCGACCCACAACAGCGACGGTCCTTTGGCATAGGCGATGGCCGCTTGTTCGATCAGGTCTTCGGGCACACCCGTCAACGCCGCCGTCGCCGCGGGCGTCGCCGCGTCGATGGCCGAGGCCAACAGATCGAAACCGACGACGTTCTTGGCGATGAATTCCTGATCCAACAGACCATCGCGATAGGCGATGTGCATAAACCCGAATGCCAATGCCGCGTCGGTGCCGGGTTTCAATTTCAGATGCAGGTCCGCACGTTCCGTCGCCGTCCGGTGCGCGATGGGGTCGATGGCGATGATCTTGGCGTCGGTGTCTTTCAGCCACGCTTTGTGCATATGCGGCGCCGTGTGCGACGGGTTGGCACCCCAAACGACAATGGTCGCGGCGTCCTTGGCCTGTTCGGGGTCGAAGCCTTCCAGGCTGTCGCCGAACATATAATCCAGCGCGACGTGACCGGCCTTGTTGCAAACCGTATCCGGGTCAACCTCGGTCGCGGCGTAATGGGACAGGAAGCGCAACGGATACCATCCGCCGATCAGGCCGACGGTCCCGGTGTAATGCGCCTGGATCAGTTTTGCGTTGTCACCGGCCTCCGCCATGGCGGTCAGTTTGTCGGCGACGATGTCCAACGCCTCGTCCCAGGTGATTTCTTCGAAACTGCTGGTGCCTTTCGGGCCGACCCGTTTCATCGGTTGCGATAGGCGCGCCGACGGATCGCGCCAAACCCCGTTGTAGGCAATGGCGCATTTACCGCACAGCGCCCCCTTGGCGACATGATGTTCCGGATCGCCGAGGATCTTGCGGACCACGCCGTCGTCTTTGACGGCGATCATGCCGCAGGCGTCGTAACAGTCGCGGGGGCAAGTCGTTTTAATGCGTTCGCGTGTCGGGGTTTGTCCCGTCATTTTTTGATCTCCCGTTCTTAACTGCTCAATCGCCGACCGTCGGCCGGATCAAATGCCATGATGCCGTTGGCCGCGGGCGACACCGTCACCCGCATGCCGACCGGAAACGCCGTCGCGTCGCCGGCCGGCACCACCACGCGGATCGGTCCGCAATCGGCTTCCACGGTCAGGGCGGCGTTGAGGCCAAGGGCCTCGTAATCAACGACTTCCGCATTCGCCGGCCCGGCGCCGGGCGCGGCAATCGAAAAATTCTCCGGCCGGATACCGGCTTCGAAGGCGACGGACGACCCGTTGAAGGCATGGGTCACGTCGGCGTCGGCCGGGACCAGCATGTCGGCGATCCGAATGCGTCCGCCGTCCGCCGGATCGTATTCCGCCTGCAACAGATTGATTTCCGGCGCACCGACGAACCTGGCGACGTCGCGGTCGATGGGGCGGTCGTAGATGTCTTGCGGCGCGCCGACCTGGCGAACTTCGCCGTCGATCAACATCACCACGGTGTCGGCAACCGCCAAGGCTTCGGTGTAGTCGGGCGTTGCATACAGGAACGCATAGTTGTGATCGCGCTGCAGGCGTTTTAGCTCGGCGCGCAGTTCCACCCGAAGTTGGGCATCCAGGCTGGATAGCGGCTCGTCCAACAAAAAGAACGCGGGGTCGCGGACCAGGGCGCGGCCCAGGGCAATCCGCTGGCGCTCGCCACCGCTCATGGTTTTCGGCAACCGGGACAGAATATGGGTCACCTGCAAGGTGGCGGCGACGGCATTGATTTTGGCCTCGATCTCGGCGTCCGGCATTTTTCGGATCCGCAACGGATGGGCCATGTTCTCGAACCCGGTCTTGTTCGGATACAGCGCCAAACTGTCGAAAATCATCGCGATGTCGCGGTCTTTGGGCTCGCGGGCGGTGGCCTCTTCGCCGTTGATCATGACGCGCCCGGCGGTCGGCACTTCCAACCCGGCAATGGTGCGCAGGGTCGTTGTCTTCCCCGCCCCGGCCGCGCCCAACAGGACGGTAAAGGCACCGGGCGCCAAATCGATGTCGACCCCCTTAAGCGCAGTGGTCTTGCCGAAATCCTTGCGCAGGCCTTGTGCCGAAAGAACCAGGTCGCTCATTGGGCACCCTCCGCCTTCAGGTCGAGATTTCGATGGGTCTCAGGATCGAAGAACGCGGCCCGTGCCATATCGATGCCGACCGGCAGGGCGGCGCCCTCTTCCGGGCGGTCCGCCGATGCGACCAGCGATTTCAGGCTGGTGCCCGCGACGTCCAGCGTCACGACGGCTTCGGGGCCGCGCGGCTCGACAAAAGTGACGGTGCCGCTCAACGGTCCGTCGCCAAGCGTCACGGCCTCGGGCCGGACACCGAACGTCACCCGGCCGCCGTGCGGCGTCGTCGCGTCCGCCAACGCGGCGGCAACCGGCACCGCAAAACCGTCCTTGGCAAACACCGCCCCGCCGTCGCCCGAGGTGACTTTCCCGGCGATCAAGTTCATGGGCGGCGAGCCGATAAAGCCGGCGACGAAAGTATGCGCTGGGCGGTCGTAAACCGTGTCGGTGATATCGCATTGGCGGATGTGGCCGCTGCTCATCACCGCGATGCGGCGCGCCAGCGACAGGGCTTCGATTTGATCGTGGGTGACGTAGATAATGGTCAGGCCGGTTTCCGCCTGCAGGCGGCGCAGCTCGCGACGCATGGAGGCCCGGGTCTCGGCTTCCAGGTTCGACAGCGGCTCGTCCAGCAGCAGCAGCGACGGCTTGGTCACCAGGGTTCGTCCGATGGCGACCCGCTGTAGTTGCGAGCCGCCCAGGCGCGAGGCTTTCTCCTTCAACAATTCGGTCAGACCCAGCAACTCCGCGACCTCGCCCACCTGGGTCGTGACATCGGCCTTTGACAATCCGCGCACTTGCAGGCCGAACGCCAGGTTCTTTTCCACCGTCATGTGCGTGAACACGGCGTAATCCTGAAACACCAAGCCGACGTTGCGCTCGCCCGCCGGCACGCCGACCACGGACTTGCCGTCGATCAGGATGTCGCCGGATGTCGGTTGTTCCAGGCCGACGATCATGTTCAGGGTCGTCGACTTGCCGCAGCCGCTCGGCCCCAACAGGGCCAGGGTCTCGCCCTGGGCGACGGTCAGATCGATGCCGTCGACCGCGATCACCGCACCGTCGTCGTATTCCTTGCGGACGTCGACCAGCTCTAGCTTGGGACGCGTCATCGCTTGACCGCTCCGAACGTCATGCCGCGGGCCAGGTGCCCTTGGATCATGAAACCCGCGATCACCAATGGCACCATCGCCAGCACCGCCAACGCCGCCTGCACGCCGTACAAGGTACCCGCCGTCGCCGTGACGTATTTCGCCAGACGCACCGGGATGGTTTCGATACTCGAATACGACAGCACCAGCGCGAACAGGAATTCCGACCAATTGAGGATGAAGATAAACAAGGTCGTCGCGAACAGGCCGCCGCGGATCAGCGGAATGGTCACCGTCAGGTGCGCCATCAGGCGCGACTTGCCGTCCATCATCGCCGCTTCCTCCACCTCGCGCGGCACGTCATCGACGAAACTTTTCAGCATCCAGGTCGCGAACGGCAGGGTCACCGCCAGATAGATCGCGACCAGTCCGACATAGGTGTCGATCAGATGCGTCGCCGAGAAAATAATCACGAACGGCACGGCGATGGCGGCGGGCGGGAACATCCGGCCCGACAGGATCACCAGCGGCGTGAACTTGTTCGACACCGTATAGCGCGACAATCCGATTGCGCCGATCAGGCCGATACCGACCGCCAGCGCCGTCGCCGACACCGACGCCAGGATCGATCCGAACACCGCGTCGGTCGCCGCTTCGCTGACGCCGCCGACACCGAACTGGCCGATCGCCGTCGGATCGAACAGGGTCAGGAAATTGATCAAGGTCGGCTTCGCCGGGACCCAGATCGCCGGCACCGCATTCCAATCGGTCGGCGGCTTGATCGCCGTCATGACGATCCAGAAGATCGGGAACAGGGTCAGCGTCAAGGCGACGGCGAGAACGAACATCAACGGCCAGGTCAGCGGACGGGCGGGCATCAGTGCTTCCTTTCCAAAAGCTGGTCGCGCACCGGCGACAGCAGCATGTGCACCAGGAACAGGGTTCCCAGCAGCACCAGGAACGCTGCCGCCGCGCCGTAGGCGAGCTGGAAGTCGTTGAAGGCGAGCTTGTAGATGTACAGGCTGATGGTTTCCGTCGACGAGCCGGGTCCGCCGCGGGTCAGCATGAACACTTCGTCGAACAGTTTGAGGATCTCCATCGAACGGATGACGAAGGCGACGACGATCACCGGCTTCAGCATCGGCATGATCACCCGCCAGAACACCTGGCGCGGGCTGGCCCCCAGGATCACGGCGGCGCGAACCGGGTTGTCCGGCACCCCGTTCAGGCCCGACAGCATGATCAGGAAGAACAGCGGCGTCCAATGCCAGACCTCGGTAATGATCACGGTCGTCATCGCCAGCGGCGCGCTGCGGAACCATTCCGGCCCCATCCCGGCGCCGAACAGCATGATGATGATTTGGTTGATCGGGCCGTTCGACTGGAACAGCATCCAGAACGTGTAGCCGACCACCACCGGCAGCACCATCATCGGCGTCAGCATCACCGAGAACAGCGCCGCCTTGCCCTTGAACGAGCGCATAAAGACAACCGCCAGGCCAAGGCCCAGGGCGAATTCCAGGGATAGGCAGACCACCGACAGCAGCACCGTGCGGATCACCGCTTCGATGAACCGGGTGTCGTAAATCAGCAATTCTTCGTAATTGAACAGCCCGTCGAAGTTGGCTTCCATCAGCGAACCGCGGGTCGGCGACCAGTCGGTGAAGCTCATCGCCAGGGCCACCAGCAGCGGCATCACCAGCACGACGACGGAGATGACTTGGCCCGGCAGCATCAGGCCGCGAACGAACCGGCTGCGCCGTGCCGCCGCGTCGGCGGCGAGGGCCGGATCGATTTCCGGCGCGCTTTGCCCGACGTCGGAAGTCTTATCGAGCACGATGGCGGTTTCCTGGTTCATGATGACGCTCTGTGTTGTCCACGCTGTGTACGAAGGTGCGGGCGCCCGCTAGGGAGTAACGGACGCCCGCGGCTTTCGGGACCAATCAGGCCCAGGTGTCCGCACCCGAGGCTTTCTTGATCGGATCGGCCAAGTTCTTGGCAAGCGACAACCAAGATTTCTTGACCTTGTCGCGACCGACGCGGCGGGTCACCCGGTCGACAGCGCGTGCAGCATCGTCGAGGGCTTCCTGCGGTTTCTTGGCGCCGGTCATGCAGGCGTGGATTTCCTTGTCGAGCGCGTCTTGGTACTCGAACCCGCCCGGCAGGCAGAAGTCGGGCACGGTGTTGACCATGTTGTCGTACAAGGTTTCCAGGTATTCCGGCGAATACGTCTCGACCAGACGTTCCGTCGGCGCCTTCATGTGGTTGACCCGATACGGATCCGAATACCCACCCAGGTACGGGATCGCGTCGGCGCCGATGGTCGGCGAGGTCATCCACTGCGCGTAGGCATAGGACAGTTCCGGGTTGGCGGAGTATTTCGACACCGCATACCCGTAGCCCCAGCAGAACAGACCGGCGTTGAGCTTGGTCCCGTCGGCCAGGAAATCGGCCGGCATCACCGTCGCGGCGATCTTGCCGGTGGTGGCGGGACCGGTCGACGGCGCCTTCGAGTATTTGAAGCCCGACGGCCAGACGATGTTCATGAAGCCTTCGCCGCGGCCGAACGCGTTGTAGTTCGACGACCAGGTGAAGCTGAAGGCATCCGGGTGCAGGTACTGGTTGACCGCCAGCATGTCTTCCAGCGCGGCAACCCCTTCGGGTGAATTGAACGTCGGGTTCATTTCGCCGTCGAAGTACAACCGGCCTTTGGACATCAGGCGCTGCATGAACATCCACTTGACGTAGTAACGCGAGCGGTATTCGAGGCTGCCGAAGAAGTTGTTCGCGGGATCGTGCATGAACGACGCGATGTCGTGGTATTCCTTCCACGTCTGCGGCGTGCCGAGGGCGTAGCCGAATTTGTCTTCGAACGCCTTGGCCTTGGACTCGATGTAATCGGCGCGGCACAGCAGCGTGATCTGATCGCCGTCGTTCAACAGGCCGGCAACGCGGCCGTTGTACAGCTGCGCATGGTGGCTGGCCGGGAACACGACGCCGTGGTCCGGGTTGAACAGTTCAGGATCGTATTTTTCGACCCAGTCGGTGAGATCGTAAATCACGCCGGAATCGATCCAATCCGGATAGGACATCGCCGTCGGCATCATCACGTCGTAACGGCCGGTCTTGGCCACCGCTTCCTGCATGCCCTTGGTGTGGACGACCTCGTCCGGCTCTTCGATGAATTCCAATTCGATGCCGAGCTCGTTCTTCCATTTGTCGACATACGGCGTCATGTTGCCGATGGACCCGGTCGGGATCAGCAACGTCAATTTCTTCTTCGTCGCCTTGGCGGCCATTTCCTTGGCCAACGCCCAGGCCCGTTCTTCGGGACCGCTGATGGACGCGAACGCCTTCGTCGCACCCAACGGCGATAGCGAAACAAAGTTCGCGACGCTGGCCGAAATGCCCAGCACCGCCATCTTGTTCAAGAACGACCGACGCGACATCGCGCCGTCTTCAAATTCCTCACACGTCTCTTCGATTTTGTTTCTCGTGGTCATCGTGAAATCCCCTTACCTTTGACCGCCGCCCCGCTGGCACCCCTGGGTCGGCAAAATAAATGTCATTTCCATTACTGAACTCCGTCAGAAATACCGGGCTATTACTCGCTTCTCGGTAGGTATTCGCCGGATATTCAGTCGTCTTGTTGTTGCCTCCTACGAAACCGTTCAGTCAGGTCGGTAGTATTCGGTTGCACGAGTCTATGTTGCAGTGCGGAACCATTATGGAGATACTGAGGGGAACCATTTTTCCGGAGGCCGACGGAACCGTTGTATGGCGAAGCGTAGTTTCAAGGGGTCGTTTGCCAGTCTTGCGCTCAACCGCGAAAGCGAAATTCCGCTTTACGAACAGATCACTATGCAACTCCGCGGGGTCATCGCCAACGGCCATCTGAAACCCGGCGAACGGCTTGCCTCGACCCGCACTCTGGCTCGCGATTGGGGGGTCTCCCGGAACACCGTTTTGCAGGTTTTCGATGCTTTGTGTGGCGAGGGATACCTGGAATCACGGGTTGGCGACGGCACATATGTCGCCGACTCCGTCCCCGATCTCGACTTCCTCGATCTTCGCCCCGCGCCCGAAACACCAGCCCCGTGCCAGGCCCTCTATCCGTTCCGTCATTTATCGCAGCGCGGCAAAAATTTGATGCAACAACACCAATCCACGCCGCCGGAACGGCCGGTGCCGTTCATGCCGGATGTGCCGGACGTCCGGGGGTTCCCGTTGAAGACCTGGCTGCGTCTGATGAACGAAGTATCCGGCCGTTTGACCGGGGAAAATCTGGTACATGTGTCCAACACCGGCGATGAATCGCTGCGTCAGGCCATCGCCCACCATGTGCGGACGCTGCGAAACGTCGATTGTTCGGCATCGCAAGTGATCGTCACCAGCGGCTCGCAACAGGGGCTGGATTTGGTGACGCGAATGCTGCTCGATCCCGGCGATCCGGTCTGGATGGAAGAGCCCGGCTACGTCGGCATGCGCGCGACGTTCCGCGCCAACGCCTGTAACGTGATGTCGGTGCCTGTCGACGGCGAAGGATTGGACGTCAACGCGGGCCGCGAAATGTTCGCCGCGCCACGGCTGATTTGTGTGTCGCCGGCGCGCCAATACCCGGTCGGCGCCCCCCTATCCAAGACGCGGCGCGATGCGCTGGTTGAATACGCCGCGCGGTCCGGGGCCTGGGTCCTGGAAGACGATTACGATTCCGAGATGCGCTATGAAGGCACGCTGACCCCGGCGCTGCAAAGCATCGATCAGGCTGGGCGCGTGATTTACATGGGCACGTTTTCGAAGACGCTGTTGCCGTCGTTCCGGCTTGGCTTTTTGATCGTCCCCGACGATATCGCCGGGCCGTTCGCGCGGGCCCGGTCGGTGATCGACCGCCATGCCCCGTTGATGGAGCAGATGGTCCTGGCCGAGTTCATCCACCGTGGATTTTACGCCGCGCACCTGCGGCAGATGCGGATCACGTATTACGAGCGTCAGCAGGCCATGTTGGAGGTGCTCGATAAAGTTCTCGACTACCGCCCACCGGATTACGAGACCGAAAGCGGCATGCACTTTATGATCCCGTTGAAAGACGGCGTCGACGACCGCGCCGTTTCGAACGATTTGTGGCAACGCGGCATCGTCGCCCGGCCGTTGTCGATTTACTACAACGGCACGTCGCCGCGCCCGGGACTCCTGCTTGGGTTTGCCGCCTTTTCTCCGCAAACCATTCGCGACGCCGGCGAAGACTTGGCGATCCTGAAACCGATGATCGCGCGGTGACCCCTTTGCGCATTCTGATCGTCGAAGGGCATCCGGTTTCCGAACGCAGCAAACAGCCAGGCGCGCCGACGGCGCCCGCGCAGGCCTATGCCGACACGCTGACGGCCATCGACCCGGATGTCGATTGCACCATCGTCGACATGACCACGGCCGACGCCGACCTGCCGTCCGGTGTCGTACCCACCGACTTCGACGGTTTCGTTTGGGGCGGATCGGCCCTGCATTTATATGACGATACGCCCGTGGTCCGCCGACAGGTCGCCTTCGCACAGCATTTGATGCAAACGCCGCGCCCGGGATTGGCCAGTTGCTGGGGGCTACAGGTGGTCACGGCAGCCGCCGGGGGCGAGGTAATCAAGAACCCGAACGGCGTCCGCTTTGGCGCGTCCGACCCGATCACCCTGACGGACGCGGGACGCAGTCATGCCATCCACGATGGCCGAAACGGGCCATTCGGTGCCGCCGTGGCCCATGCCGACATCGTCAGCAAACCGCCGCCCGACGCCTATGTCTTGTCGTCCAGTGCCGCCGTCCCGGTTCAGTCCATGGCGTTCGAGCGCAACGGATTTTCGTTTTTCGGGATGCAGTACCATCCGGAATTCGATTTCGCCCAGATGGCGGCGATCGCGCGGATCATGTCGGAGTCGCTGATCGCCGGCGGCCTTGCAGACAGCCCCGACCACGTGGAGCGCATCGCGGCGGACTGGAATGCCTGCCACGACGAGCCGGTGGACAGAAAGGCCGCCGTCGCGCAATCGATCGATGACAGCCTTTTGGATGCGGCGGCCCGGCTCATGGAATTGCGAAACTGGTTGACGTATTGCCGGACTCAAACGACAGCGAGGAGGAATGCCGGCTAGGGGCGATCAAATGAGCCGACGTTAGAGTCAACGGGCGCCCGGCGATGCCACAATGCCACATGACATAACGCATATTCAGATGACGGCCGTATATGCGATAAACATCAATCAAGCAGTGCCGTGAATATAAGATTAGCTGGGGGGCAAATATGACGCAGACTTTGGAGCATTTTCGGACCGAGTTGACAGAACTCATCCGTGCGCGGTTTCCGATAATCCACATATCCACCCACGAAGAAGATCGGGCGATAGAAGAAATCAAAGAACTCGCGGACACACTCGGCCACAAGGTGATGATGTGGAGCGCCAGTCGCGGCGTCTACAAACTGGATGCAGAGCCGGGCATCGGGAAAGGCAAGTTGGGCCAGCTTGATCTTCTCGGTGCGATCGAAACGCTTGAAACCCAGGCTGGAAAAAAAGGCAGTTTCATCGCCGTACTGTTGGACCCGTATCCGTACCTGACGATCAAGAATGCAAATCCCGCTTATTGCCGGCGGCTGCGGGACTATGCGATCAGCATTCGCCGGCGCGGATATCATACATGCGTGATTACGATCTCTCCCACCAGCGAAATCCCATTGGAACTGGAGAAAGAAGTCACCGTCTTGGATTTCCCGTTGCCGGGCTTCGCCGAGATAAAATCGCTCGTATCGCGGTACATGACCGAATTCAACAAGGCACCGACAGTCACCGTCGAAGACGGCGATGGACTAGTTGAGGACTTCTCCCAGGCGTGCCGCGGGTTGACGCAACAAGAAATCGAAAATGTCTTGGCCCGCTCGTTGATCGACGATCGCGTCTTCAGCGAAAACGACGTTAAAAAGGTATTGGAGCACAAACGCTACATCGCCCGGAAAAACCAAATCATCGAGTATATCGACGTTTCCGGCCTGAGCATCGATACGGTCGGCGGTCTCGACTTGTTCAAAGACTGGCTAGCGGTCAGAGACATGGCGTTCTCCCAGGAAAGCCGGGAGTTCGGCATTCATGCGCCGAAAGGCGTATTGCTGACCGGCGTGCCCGGCTGCGGCAAATCGTTGTCTGCGAAAAGCGTTGCCGCGTCGTGGTTGCTGCCGTTGCTGAAACTCGATATGGGCCGGGTGTTCGACCGATGGGTTGGATCATCCGAAGAACGCCTTCGATCCGCGATCGCCACATGCGAGGCGATCGCACCGTGCGTGCTGTGGATCGACGAAATCGAGAAAGGCTTACCGAGTGCAAATGGCAATGATTCCGCGAGCGGCGTCGGTTCGCGTATTCTCGGCGGTTTCCTGACGTGGTTGCAGGAGAAAACGGCACCGGTATTCGTCTTCGCGACGGCAAATCAAATCGACTTATTGCCCCCTGAATTGTTGCGCAAAGGCCGTTTCGACGAGGTGTTCTTCGTCGATCTTCCGTCAGACAGCGAACGCGAGGCCATCATCCGCATTCACATACAGGCCGTCGGCCGCGATCCGGACGCGTTCGATTTGCCGGAATTGGTGAGGTTGTCCGGGGCAGACAATTTCGGCGACAGCATCGCCATGACCGGCGCCGAAATCGAGGCCTGGGTCAACGAAGCCTTGATGCGTGGATTTAAGCGCACACGGCAAGGCGGTGGCGAGGGCGATCTGATCATGGAAGACTTCCGCCGTGCCCTCGCCGGAATGGTGCCGTTGGCAAAGCTGCGCGCGGAAGAAATTGCCGGTATGCGCCGTTGGGCCGAAAGTCATGCCGTTTTCGCCGCGAAACATGCGGCTCACGCCGACGCCCAAATCAGCATTGGCGGTCGCGCCCTCGACCTGGGATGAGGCGGACAAACCGATCGGCCAGCTCAGATGTTGTTGGTCCAGCCGGAATCTATGATCCACAAATCGTTCTCCAGTGGCTCCGCCTCGGTCGACGTGTCCGGATCACGATGCTCAAGCGACTTGACGAGGGAACGGGATAGGTAGGGTTTGACCCCGTCCGGCACATCACGCAACGACATCTTTTCGCTCAGCAATTCCCGGGTAAAGAAATCGATGAGGATTTCCAGGAGTTCCTCCGTCGATGGCGGGCGCGGGTGAACTTGCATCCACCGATGGAGCTCACATGCCTCGTCGATCGTGGTCACCAATTGCTCGGCGGTACAGCCTTTGCGGAGATAGAAATGATCGTCGTCCGCAATACGGTGCAAACGGGCGCGCGGCGCATCCTCCGACAAAATCACACGTGCGACCGTCGGCGCGGCCTTTTTCGCGCGCTCCATAAAGTCTTCACCGCCGACATTCCGGTTCAGGTGGTCCGTCACGACAACGCAGTAGTCGCCCTTAACAAGTTCGTCGATAGCGTCGTCACCGCCCGTCGAAAACGTCATGTCCCATTCATCGGCAATGTACGCGAGCTGCCGTTTGAGTTCATCGAGAACGGCTTCGCTCTCGTCGAGAAACAAGATCCGCTCTTTTCCATTCGACATGACACCACCCCTTACCCACGGATGATAGACTGATAGCAGAAAACACACTATTCCCAAGAATCCCAGCGGTCATTGATTTGAAACAATCGCGATACGCGATGGAATTGCGGCTTGAGAATGAGGACGACTTAAAGCCGTCGGAGTTGCCGGAGAGCGCTTCGCAAGAAAAATATCATTGCCTCAGCCAGGATCGACCATGCGCTGAAAAAACCTGCTTGATTTGTCAGAACGCGCATTCTAAAGATCAGAACAGTCGTTCTAAATCGTGTGTAGGCCATGACCCCTTCCTCCCCGGAAAGCGCGATCCCGACAATCGTCGAGTTGTTTTGGCGAAAGGGATATGCCCAGACCTCCATGGCGGAGATTGTCGATGCCACCGGCATGAACCGGTACGCATTGTATTCTTCGCTTGGCAATAAGCGGGAAATTTTCTTGGCCGCTTTGGACGCTTATTTCAACGAAGGCCGGGAGATTTTTGCGCCGATCCTACAGGATACGTCGAACGCACCACTGAACCGCATTCGCAATTGCATGACGACGTATGCCGACCACATGGAAGAAAAAAAGAACGGGTGCTTCATCTGCCATGTCGCAACCCAAGAAATGGATCACGATCCAGAGATAAAAAAAGCCGTGCATAGTTACATCGACAAGATTCTCGGATACATCGAAAGCGCCATGTCGGACGCCGAGGCAGACGGCTCGTTGAACCCCAATTTGACACCCAAGATGGCTGCGCAGATCGCCTTTGATGCGGAAATGAGCATGGGTATCTACGCCAAAGCCGCCGCCGATCGGGCGACATTGGACCGCATCATCGACAACACCATCGCCGCCATAAGTGCCCCGCAAGCCGCGGTGCGCGAAACAGCACCCCAGACCTAAGCCGACAGGAAGATCACCGTGTCACCACCAAACCGCGCGTCACACCGTATTCAGAACGCGTATTCTAGAACAATTATTCTGACGTCGACGGATACGTCGTTCGCGTCAACGATGCAATTTTTTCGGGGAGATTTTTAAAACCATGCCTGTCATTCGATCGAAGATCGACGCGTTTGCCGTCGCCCTCGCCGAAGCCGTCATCAAACGGCGGGTCCTTGCCATTATCGTTTCGCTGTTGGTCACCGGTTTCATCGCGTCGAGTGTTGTGAACCTGACCATCTCAAATAATTACCGTGTTTTCTTTTCCACGGACAACCCGGAGCTGACGGCGTTCGAGAACTTTCAAGCAACCTATACCAAGAACGACAACTTCCTGTTCGTGGTGTTGCCGAAGGACGGAGACGTATTTACGGCGGATACCCTAGGCGCTGTCGAGGCCCTGACCAAAGCGGCCTGGCAATTGCCGTTCTCGATCCGCGTCGACAGCATTACCAACTTCCAATCGACCCGTGGGATCGACGACGATCTCATCGTCGAGGACTTGATCAAGAACGCCGACAGCTTGTCCGCCCAAAAGATCGAGGAAAAGCGGCAGATCGCCCTAGACGAGCCGTTGCTGCGCGATCAACTGTTGACCCCGGACTCAACCGCGACCGCCGTCAACGTGGTGCTGCAGTATCCGGAAAAAGACTTGTTCGAGGTGCCGACCGCGGCGGCCGCCGCCCGTGATCTCCGCGATACGATCCAAACCGCGTTTCCCGACATCGAGGTCAAGCTCACCGGTGTGTCGATGCTCAACAACGCGTTCGCCGAGTCGGGATTCACCGACATGTCGACACTCGTGCCGCTGATGTATCTGGTCGTCCTTGTTACGGCAGTATTGGCCCTTCGCACCATCAGTGGCACGTTCGGCACGCTTTTAGTGATCACCACATCCGTCATGGTCGCCATGGGATTTGCCGGTTTCGCCGGCATATCCATGACACCGATCTCGTTCAGCGCACCGACGGTGATCATGACATTGGCGGTGGCGGACTCGGTTCACGTGCTCATATCCATGCGGGCCGCCATGAAGCAGGGCATGACAAAGCATGAAGCCCTGGTCGAAGCCATCCGCATCAATTTCTTGGCGATTACCATCACGTCATTGACCACCATTGTCGGATTTCTGGCGCTCAACTTTTCCGATGCGCCGCCGTTTTGGCACTTGGGCAATATCACAGCCGTCGGCATCTTTGCGGCGTGGGCGTTCTCGCTGACACTGCTGCCCGCGGTCGTCAGCCTTTTGCCGATGCGCATCCCAGAGCCCACGACCGACCGCACGCAGACATTTATGACGCGCTTCGCGGATTGGGTGATTGCCCGTCACCGGACGCTTCTCGTGACGACCGTTGCCGGGTCCCTCGCGCTGATCGCGATGATCCCGACGATCCAGTTCAATGACCAGTGGGTTCAGTACTTTGACGAAAGGATCGAGTTCCGCACGGAATCCGATGCCGCGCTGAAATCGTTCGGGCTCTATCCGATCGAATTCTCGGTCCCATCCGGCGAAGAGGGCGGTGTCTCGGACCCGGAATTTCTGAACCGGCTAGAAGGCTTTACCGAGTGGCTCCGCGAACAGCCCAACGTCACCCACGTGTATTCGCTCGCCGACATTATGAAGCGCCTAAACAAGAACATGCACGGCGACGATGAGGCGTATTTCCGAATCCCGGAGAACCGCGATCTATCGGCGCAATATTTATTGCTGTACGAACTGTCGTTGCCGTTCGGTCTCGACCTCAACGACCGGATCAACATCGACAAATCGGCAACCCGCGTCACCGTCACCCTGGGCGACGTCAACACGCAGCAAACCAAAGTGTTCCTCAATGCGGCAGACGATTATATCAACGCGAATTTCCCCGAGAACCAGCGCGCAAACCCAACCTCGGCGCAGGTGATGTTCACCTTCATCACGGACCGCAACGTACAGAACATGATCTTGGGAACCGGCATCGCTATCGTCTCGATCTCGCTGATCATGATGGCGGCGTTGCGGAGCCTGCGGCTGGGCGCATTGTCATTGATCCCAAATGCGTTACCAATCCTGACCACGTTCGGGTTGTGGGCCCTACTGGTCGGACAGGTCGGGTTCTCGGTCGCGACCGTGGCCTCGATTTCTCTTGGAATAATCGTCGACGATACGGTCCACTTTCTGACCAAGTATCAACGCGGCCGACGCGAACGCGGCTTCGATGTCGAGGACGCGATCCGCTACGCCTTCGACACCGTCGGGTTCGCCCTGATCGTCAACACCATCATTCTGGCGCTTGGGTTCTTGGTGCTGATGTATTCCAGCTTCAAGCTCAACGTCGACATGGGGCTGATGACGGTGATCGCCATCGTGTTGGCACTGATCCTCGACTTCCTTCTGTTGCCGTCCTTGCTGATGCTCGGCAAGGGTAAGCGCGTTGCAGCGACCGAAGACGCCGACAATGCGCAACCGACAAACTAGTAGATGACGATTTGACCAAGGAGAGATTTCCGATGACGACCGTTTTGCAACGATATGCCCTCGCAATCGCCGCGACCGCGATGACAGTTATACCGCTTGCGATCGCCAATGGTGCCGACACCAAGGGTTTCGACGTGGCCGCGCGCTCCGACCGAAGCGATAACGGCTTCGGCGACAGCCGAGTCGCTTTCAAGATGATCTTGACCAACGCGGCCGGACAAACGACCTCGCGCAAGGTCGAGATCACCACACTCGAACGCGAAAGCGAAGACGTTGGCGACAAGACGCTGGTGCTTTTTTCATCACCCCGTGACATCGACGGCACTGCATTGCTCAGTCATGCCAAGATTCTCGATCCGGATAATCAGTGGCTGTATCTTCCGGCGCTTAAACGGGTTAAGCGGATTTCGTCGTCCAACAAGTCCGGCCCGTTCGTGGGATCCGAGTTCGCGTTCGAAGACATCACGGGCCAGGAATTGAACAAATATGAATACACCTGGGTCCGCGAGGAGGCCTGCGGAGACTTGACCTGCGACGTCGTTGAACGCCGCCCACTCTATGAAAACTCCGGATACGTGCGTCAGTTGGCGTGGTACGACCAGACGGTCCACCAAGTCCGCAAGATCGACTACTTTGATCGAAAGGACGCTTTGCTAAAGACGCAAAGTTTCGAAGACTACCGCGACTACGACGGGTTCTGGCGCGCGCAAATCTTCCGTATCGAAAATCATCAAACCGGGAAAGCGACAGAGTTGCAGTTCGGCGAATACACCTTCAACGTAGGTCTTAGTGATCGAGACTTCGTCAAAGGTGTCCTGAAGCGGCTGAATTGACGGCGGACGTATGCGAAAAGCGCACACCAAATACTTGGCTATTGCCGTCGTCGGCGCGGTGCTGTCGATGGATATCGCCGCCGCCGATGACACCCCGTCAACGTGGAACAGCATCGAGTTCACCGGCGAGGTCGGGTTCGAGGCACGGGTTTTCATTGAAGACCCGGCGCAGCCCGGCCAACTCGACCATTTTCAAGGTTCGGTCTTCGTCGAGCCAGAATTCACGTTGGAGAGCAAGAACCGCGACACCTTGATCAATGTGACGCCGTTCGCCCGTTTCGACGGCGCAGATTCAGAACGCACCCACGTCGATATGCGCGAAGCATATGTGCGCCATATCGACGGCGACTGGGAATACCTGATCGGCGCCAACCGGGTGTTCTGGGGGGTCACGGAAAGTCGGCATTTGGTCAACGTGATCAATCAAATCGACGCCGTCGAAAACATCGATGAGGAGGATTTCCTCGGCCAACCCATGGCACAAATTGCGCGGCAAACCGACGTCGGGCGCTTTGATGCCTTTGTCATGACAGGGTTTCGCGAACGTACATTCCCCGGAACCGACGGCCGGCTCAGGGGGGATGTGGTCCGCGGCGATCAGGCGACGTACGAAAGCGATATGGAAATTTGGCAACCGGACATCGCGCTCCGGTACAGCCATTTCATCGGCGACGTCGATATCGGGCTGCACGCGTTTCACGGCACCGGGCGCGAACCTGAGCTGATAAAGAATGACGATGGCACGAGAACGCCGCACTACGTGATCGTCAACCAGATCGGCGCCGATCTGCAATTGACGCGCGACGAATGGCTTTGGAAGTTCGAGGGACTGGTGCGTCAAGGTCAGGGCGAAACGTTCGCAGCCGCCGTTGCCGGTGTGGAGTACACCATCTTTCAGGTCGCCGAAACGGATTCCGATCTCGGGCTGCTGGCGGAGGCGCTCTACGACGGCCGAGAGTCGGACGTGTTTCCGACCTCGCTCGAAAACGATGTGTTCTTGGGTGCACGGCTGACCTTCAACGACGTTCAAGACACCACGGCGCTCGCCGGTGTCGTCGTCGACTGGGAAGACGGCCCCGCTTCCTTCCGGATCGAAGCCGACCGCCGTTTGGGCGATAGCTACAAGATCACATTCGAAACACAAATGTTCTTCGAGGACGACCCGTCCAATCCTGCGTCTCCGTTCGAAAAAGACAGTTTCGCGACGCTTGGTTTATCTCGTTTTTTCTAATTGTGGCACTGTCGCATCGCCGCAATCTCATGGTCATTTGCTGAATCCACCTGGGTAATCAGGGGAAACACGTCGAGATAATTCCGCACCAGATTGCGCCCACCGCCATCTGGCCCATAGACTGTTCTGAAACGCCCAAACCGGCATCCGGTTTCAAATCAAAGTGACGATGATAAGCCAAAAAAATCGACACAACACGTTGATTTGAAGATATAATTTCGCCACGAGACGCCTGCTGCTTTGAGACCGCCCGCGCGTCGTGATCGACGAGGATACACAGCCGATGCCGGCTTGAAGACGTAACCCGGTGACGGGTGTGGGGGACCATGATGCAGCTGAACATCGCACACAAAATTTTCGGAATCGCCGTCATCGTTTTGGTCCTGATGCTGGCGGTCGCCGTCTATTCCGTCCAGCAAATCGCCAAAATCAGTGCCGATCTGGAGACCATCGTCGAGCGCCAGATTCCGGTCGCCGACCATGTCGCCCGGATCAATGTGAAGGTTTTGGAGCAAGGCGTCCTGCTTCAACGTCTGTTCGTTCTTGCCGAGGAGGCGACCACCGACACGCAAGCAGTCCAGCAAGCGCAAGATCGAATGCAAGCACTCGGCGCCGACGTCGAACGGCAGTTTGCCGATGCACGGCGCATATTGGCAACCGTCGAAGGCCGTGCAAAAGCCCATGCCACGGTTGTCGAAACGCAGACAACCTTGGGCGGCGACCTGGATGCCATTGAGCGGGAATATCGAAATTTCGAGGAGCATGCGCGGTTGCTTTTGCAAGCCCGCGAATCTGGCGACCGCATCGGTTTCAACGCATTGCTGGAGAAATTGAACGCCCGACAGGATGCCATCTTTACGGAGATCGCGACGCTGCGCCGGCACGTGGAAGACCTGACAGACGGGGCGGTCGTTCGCGCCGACCATGAAGAGCGCGTGCTTCTCATCGCCAATATCGTTCTGACGTCACTCGCGGCCGTCCTCGGCATCGGCTTTGCCGCCATCGTCACGCGGTACCTGGTCACCGCCGTCCGTCGCCTGGTGACGGGGACCGAGCGCGTCGAATCGGGCGACCTGGATACCGAAGTGACGGTCACCACGACCGATGAAATCGGTCGTCTGACGGGAAGCTTCAACGGCATGGTCGGCGGACTGCGCATGAAAGAACGGATCAAGGACACGTTCGGCAAGTACATGGACCCGCGGATCGTGTCGAACCTATTGAACCATCCGGAGTTTTCCGAGCCCGGTGGCGAACGTCGCGAGATGACGGTCATGTTCATCGACCTCAAAGGCTTCACATCAATCTCGGAGGTCCTTCCGGCAGATCAATTGGTCCACACGATCAACGGATTTTTCACCCATATGACGGAAGCGATTTCCGGCACCAACGGGGTTGTCGACAAGTTCATGGGCGATGCGGTGATGGCATTTTGGGGACCGCCGTTCACCGAACCGGACGAACACGCGGCACTCGCCTGCAAGGCGGCGGTTAAAGCGCTGGCTCATTTACAGCAGTTCCGCGCCGAAGTCGCGGCGGAGGTAGGCGCGGACACCGTCGAGATCGACTTGCGCATCGGCATTTCGACCGGAGAAATGATCGTCGGCACCATCGGGTCGACGGCATCCCGAAGCTTTACGGTCATGGGCGATCCGGTCAATCTGGGCTCCCGACTGGAAGGGGCGAACAAGGCCTACGGGACGCACGTCATGATCTCGGAACGAACCCGAGAACTGGCCGGCGACGCGATTTCGGCCCGCGAACTCGATTTGATCCGCGTGAAGGGCAAAGAAACACCGACCCGGGTTTTCGAACTGGTTGGGTACGGAGAAAATGGCGCCCCCCTGCCCTTGCCCGGTGCGACACCGTTCGAGGACGGACTTCTCGCCTATCGCAATCAAGAGTGGGACGTGGCGGAAAACGCCTTCAAAAGCTGCCTGATGACGCGGCCCGGCGATCCGCCCAGCCAAATCTATCTATCCCGGGTCAGCCAGCTCAGGGCCACGCCGCCCGGTGCCGATTGGGATGGCGTTTGGGTTTTCGATACGAAGTAAGAGACGCGCCTTAAGAACCGCCGAGCTGGGGTTCGTCGCTCTTTTCAAAGTCGTAGTAGATGTAGAGGTATTCCAACGTCCGCTTGACCGCGTCCAGCACGGTGCCTTCGCCGGCCCAGGTTTCCAATTGCATGTCGCCGGTGCGGAAATGGTTGAAGTACTCGTACCGGCTGAGGTGATTGACCAACGCCTTCAAATGGGGCGCCGGGCGCATCCAATGTGCGCTCTTTTCCAACCGTGCGATATTGCTGTTGTCGACGACTTCGGGTTCCGGCAAGGGTTCCGCCTGCGCATCGTAATCCAACGTCGCTTTACGCGGTGTCAGCAAAATCAATACGGTTTCTTTTGCCTCGGTCTCGACCTGATTGCGGAATAGATACTGGATCCCCGGCAAATCCCCCAAACCGGGTGTCTTGTCGTCGAGCTTTTCCCGTTCTTGATCGGACAGTCCCGACAACACCATGGTTTCGCCGTAACGCAGCGTCAAATTGGCCGAAATCGTGGTCTTCGCGGTCTCCGCGAACGACGTGCCCGTAATCGTGCTGGACACTTGGGACAAGCTGGACTCAAGGAATGTCCGCTCGGCATAGACGCTCATATCCAGGGTGTTGTCGTCGAGGAATTTCGGCGTGACCTCTAGCTTGACGCCGGTATTGATGGGCTGGATCGCGCCCGATCCGGCAACGCCGCCTTCGATCACGATATGCAGCGTCCCGCCGGAAAAGAACGACGATTTCTTTTGGTCTTCGACCAGAATCGTCGGCCGCGCGATGATTGAGTTCCGACCGTATTCGTCGTTGAAGATATTCAACGAATACGTCAGACCAGCCCCCGCCGTTCCCAACTGCAATGTCAGCGTATCGTTCGCGGTGATCGGCGTCCGAATGCGCCCGATCCCGCCGGGCGTCTTGAACTGAGCGAACTGATTCCCCGAGAAGAAGATATTCAGTCCGTCGAGCAGATTGACGCCTTTCGAGGAACGATAAATCTCCTCCGTCCGGATAATCGCCACGTCGATCAGCGCCATGCTCGGCTTTTTGATCTTCGGTGCAACGGCGACCGGCACCGCGGTCGCGGCCGGGACCGCCGTCGGCGTTGTCGTGGTGACCGTACTCGCGGCGGGCAATGCGGGCGGGGCGGACGACGGAGTCACGCTTGGCGTTGTCGTCGCCGCGGGCGGCGTCGTCGGTGTCGCCGTGGTGGTGGTTGTCGCGGCTGGCGGCGGCGTCGATGGTGTGGCCGTTGTCGACGTCGCCGGTGGAATGATGCCCGTTGTCGTATCAACCGTTGGCGCAGCAGGCGTCGCCGGAACACTGGTGGACGTGTCGTCCGTTGGGGCCGGACCCACGGTCGGATCCTCGTTGCCGCCGCCCTCCGGATCGAACATGCCGCCTTCCGGTATGCCGAACGGATCGAAATTCTGGGCCAGCAGATCGACGACCTCCGGATCGTTGAGCAACCGGTTATTGGCGTAGTAACTCGCCCACTCGTCTATCCGCCGACCGACATATCGCTGGCGCGTGTTGCTCAACCCACCGAGGGCATTCTTGCTCGCCGCGGCATCGTCAAAATCGCCGACAGACGCATAGACAATCCCGCTGGTGCGCAGGACATCGGGATCATTCGGCGCGACTTCGCCCGCTTTCTTGGCGACCGCGTACGCGACGTCCAGCTCGCCCAAATAATAGGATGCCGCCGCCAAACCGTTCAGGTATTCGGGCCGATCAGGTTCCAGCAAGACCGCGCGGGCGAACTGTTCCCGCGCTTCGGCGAACCGCTGTTGGCGGAATTTTAAGACGCCCAAATAATACGGAATTTCGCTGAATCCAGGGTCCATCCGCGCGGCCAGTTCGTACCCAACGATCGCAAGATCGAACTGCGCCGGATCCCCCGCCTCGCCGCGCAATTGGTGCGCCAACGCATTGAGTGTATGGAGAAATGAATTCCGAGGATCGAACTTCAACGCCCGTTGCAACTGCTCGTTCGCCTTGGCGTAATCCCCAGACACCATGGCGCGCAAGCCGTCGATCACGAATTCGCCGCTGGCCCGGGCGGGAACCCGGGATCGCATCTGCCGCTCAAGATCGTCGATCTCACTCGTGGCCACGTACTTGGTGTAAACGGGCTCGCCCGGCTCGGCGGTGACCGCGGCCGAATCTGTAACACAACCGGATAGCAACAGCGCGCACGCGGCCGACGCCATTAGACTGGCGGTCAGACCTTTTCGATGGCTTTTGAGTCGCATAGATGCCGGTCGCATCGCCACGGCCATTCTTAACACCCCGTCATGTTCTCTTATTGTGCGGTTTTGCCGCTTTAATTACTCGTATCTTGATTTTTTACCGTCGCAAATACAAGGACTTGCATGTTGGTACGCACATTCGTACCGGCGTCAGTCAGACAGCCGATCCCGGTCGCCTGATAGCCGTAATGCCAAGTCTTGTTGTTCATTTGCACGCGGCACAGGTACGTCGCCGTGTGCGTCGTGTCGCCACCGACAAGGAAGGCCGAAAACGTCGGAATCGGCGGCGTATGGTTCTGGCCTTGGGCATCTGTTGGGATGCCGCTCGCGCTGCTTTTCCAGGACGCCGTCGCCCCGCTTACCCCGATGTCCAGTCCGGTCATCACCTCGACGACGATGTCGTTGCCGCCGGGCTGGGATGGATCGATGTTTTGCACCTGGCCGTTGGCGACATAGGCGCAGGACGTGCCCCGCCAGGTCCCGGCATAGATTGAATGATTGCCGGCGTCCTGATTTCCAAGGAGCACCCGGCAAACACCGTTCTTGTTGTTGTTTTGCAGGCTATCGGCGGACACCCAGTACGTCGTCGACAGATTTTCGGAACCACCCGCGCCGGCGTTCTGTTGCGTCCATTCGGCCCATTGATAGGTGCCTTTCCAGTGGCCGAACGACCAGCGGCCGCGCGTCGCCGGATTGCAGGCTTTGACGAACACATCGACCTGCGTTTGGCCGGGGTTCTGTTTTTCCGCCACCATGCACTTGTTGGTGCCCTTTTTCTGGCCGTTGAGGGCCTCCAACTGGAACCATTTCTGGTTCGGAATAACGCGCATTTTCCAGTTCTGACCATAGCGGCCATCGCACGGTCGTTGCACCAACTGGCCCTCGGCCGC
Organism: Rhodospirillales bacterium; assembly: GCA_965222395.1. Classification (GTDB taxonomy): domain Bacteria; phylum Pseudomonadota; class Alphaproteobacteria; order Rhodospirillales; family Casp-alpha2; genus UBA4479. Next base: position 3,956,308 of record OZ244947.1, on the reverse strand, counting down.
CCCCGGAATGGCCCCTTCGGCCTGTTGGTACGGATACAGACAATACCCGGTGAAGTCGTTGACGATTTTGACGGTCTTATCGTACTCGACCACGTAATCCCAACGGTCGTATTCATCATTCGCGCAGTCCTTCAGGAACACCACGCTGCCGCGCGTATCCGCCGCCGCCGACGGATCGTTTTGAACGTCCAGGCACAGTCCGTTGTCGGACTTGATGACGCCGTTGTGGTCGTACCAGATGGGCATGGAATTGTTCGGCACCGTCAATTCAAAGGTGCCGTGTGCAATGCCGGAGCAAGGATAGAACACACCGTTGACTTCCTTCGTCGATTTCTTGGTGTGGGCGTGAACCGTTCCTGGCCGCAGACAGTAGGACGAATCCCGTTCCTGTAGTTTAAAACCGTGCACGCCGTCCTGATCGTGGGTGTCCTTCACGACTTTCCACAACTGCCCCTTGCCGTCCTGACGGCACGCCGTCAGCGACAAATGGGCATCGCGATCGCTCGAATGCTTGGACGCCACCGCCAGCAGTTGCTCCGAATGCGTCTTTTTCGAGGCCGGGTCGTACGCCTCGAGATGGAACGGCGTCGTCAAACACAATCCGTTATGCTGCATCTGGCTATAGACCCGGTTCGGCCACTTCGTCGCGAAAGCGTCGTTGTATTGAATGATCTTGCCGGACAGATCGATCAGGACCCGTTTCGTCGACCACAACAGGCCACCCGGGTTTTCGCTGCACGGGTGGAACGTGGTTTTGTTCGACGCGGTTTGACCCAGGCATAATTTCGAGTGACGGGCCACCAGCAAGCGTTCGGTGAACAATTCGCCGGGCGGAACGTGTATATCGGTAAAGGCGACGAACTGATCGTTTTCTTTCTTGGCGCGTTCGGCCGCCTGCTGTTGCTCGTACTGCATCAGGCTTTCGCCGAAAACACGATTGCGCTGCATGATATGCAGCATAAGGTTTTGTTTTTTCTGCTGAAACGCCTTCATTTTATCGTCGACGTGCGCGTCCGGGTCACGCTTTAGGCTCACCGGCGCCGCAGCATTATCGTTCGCGGCGGTGGTGTTCGCCGGTGCCGGCGTCGCCGGCGCGCTGCCAGCCTGCGCCAGTTGCAGCCAGCCCCGCGCACTGTCATTCATCACGACTTGATGCGTATTGGCCGCCAATCGGACAGGCGACGATGTCAAGTTTGCGGTGCCTTCGTTTTGCAACAAGGCATGTTTCCAATCGGGGGAGTCCAGCGGAATCAACGACGCGCTTTGCAATGCCTTTTTGATTTCCGGTGGCAGATTGAGGCCCGGTGTGCTTCTAAGCTCTTGGTATACTTTCCGCTCCGCCTTGTTGACTTCATTATTGATGTCCGTGATCACCGGACCGACCAGTTTCTTCAAGGATTTCGGGACGACTTTCTCGAAAAGTTGATCGACCATTTTCAAGGGAATGAAGAGTAACTGTTCGGCATCGAAGATGGGATCGGTAAGTTTGAAAGCAAACATCTGGGTGCCTAAATCGTCACCGAAAATCTCCAGGTCCATGGTCAGGATCGCCGGTTGGCCTTTAATCATGCCGTCCAAATCGGCTTCGAAGAATATCTCTTTGACCACGAGTGCATTGGTGTCCCCGATATCGCGGAGCAAGGCTTCCAGCCCTTTATCAATCCATTTGTCGGCGTCTTCGACACCGTCGATTGCCAATTTCGCGAGCTCAAGCGCCCCCATGGCGATGCCACGCGATGTCTCCAAACCGGCAAGTTGTGGGTCCATCAGTTCCGACGGCAAGTGATCCACCGTCGACTTGGCCGCGCGAAGCACGCCAAGTGCGACTTTATAAGCCGCGTACTCGATCCCATAGCGCGCCCAGTAATATGCCTCCTCGCCACAGTGCCAGGCTGAATACCAGTGACACCGATGTTTATGATACTCGGCCTTACTGTGCATATTGTCCGCGTCGCGCTTGACCGAATTCACTCGGTTCTGTGCCCGCTGCAGAGCGGCGTCGGCGTTGGCCTTTTCACGTTGTACAACCGCTTTGCGGGCCCTGATCTTGTTGTCCCAGCCGCGCACGACGTTCTCGGCGTTGTTGATTTTCGCCTTGGCTTTCTCAAAATCGGCGTTCAGCTTATTGAAGAACTTATGCACCTGCGCAGGCGCCTGATTGCGCAACCACGCGAAGAAATCTTCCTTGATGATCCCTTCGACGAAGATATCCGGTGCCCCCTTATGCGCGGCGTCGATCCCCATGCCGAGGGTGATGGTGGAATCCCAGATACCGCCGCCGATCTTCTCCTCAAACGTCATCTTCATCATGCCCTGATCGAAGTTCGCGAGGACGGTCTGCTTGGCGCCGAGGAACTCGATTTCGGAATCCAGCTCCAACTTCGGCACGCCCTTGAATCCGAGGTCCATGTTGAAGGTGTTCTTTTCGAGCTTGAGGACCTTGAAATCGATCGGATCGATCGTCGCATCCATCTTGATGCCGCTGGTTCCGGCGCTCAGGTCAACCTTGCCCAACTCGCGGTTGAGGAAGAACAACTCGCCGCCGAGCGCAAAACCGGAACCGATCAAGCCCAACTGCGGATCGGAGACGCCCGGCGTCGCAAAGGCAAAGGTGACGTCTTTGAATTCCGGCAACGGCAAGTGATCGACCGGAACGATGCTGGTCTTGCCGCCGGCGAGACGCTCCGCCACGTCGATGATCGCCGGGATTCCAAGTTCGGAAATGCTCCCCTTCATGGCGACACCGTCCGGCAATCCTGCAGCGGCGAGTTCGAAGTCCATTTCCGCGGCAATATCGATCTTTTCAGCCCCATCGGCCAAAATCGTCTTCGCTCTGAAACCGAAGACGGCTTCTTCTTCCATATCGATCCCAAACTTGAGCGCAACCTCGTCCAATTCGATTCCCTTGATCCCGAACGGGTCCTTCCATTGGCCCGACAGGTCCATGAAAATGTCGACGGCGAACCCTTTGTCGTTGAGTTCCAATTCAAGCTTGGTGACCAACTCCAACTGTTGCTTTTTCGGGACGTGCAAAATGATGTCCGCCTCCAGACCGACATCCAATTCATCTGCCTGATACTGCACAAAAAACCCGACCTGACCGGGGAACTTAGCCATCTTCGGCGTGTGCGATGCGCCTTTGCCGCCGCCCGGTCCTTGCGGTGTGTCGACCAGAATATCGATGCCCGGCGCGCCTTCGCCGAAGATATTGACGACGGCTCCTTCGATCAAAATATCGTCATGGATACCGATTCCTTGAAGGCCTTTGGCGGCGAACCCGCTGGACGAGCCCGGCGAAAAGTTGGCGGCAACGGTGATACCGTTCTTTACCAAGACCAACGCATTCTGGCTTCCGTAGATGTCGGCGAATACCGTCCGTGCGACTTCCGGCAGATCAGACACTTTGCCGCTGATGTCCGCCTCCGAGAAAATCAACGCGGCATCGTTCAAATGGAAATCCTTGAGCGGCGTATTTTTCAAAACCGGCATGATCCGGTCGAACTTGAAGCCCTCGCCGCCACCGTTGTCCGAAACCGCGAACGTCCATTTCGCGTTCTGTTCGAACACCACGGCGTCGACCTTCTCGCCATGCAGTTCCGAGCCGCCAGACACGCCCGACGTCGAAATCTCGAGGAATGTGAAATCGAATTTGTCGGCATGTTTGACCTTGTTGAGGATCGGCAGGTCGGAGAACGCAACCTTGTCCTTGATCTTCAACAAACCAGCCGAGAGCTTGCCCGCCGTTTCCTGAAGCTCGATCTCGATCTCCGGTGTCGACTTACCAAACGGCTTCGCTGGAATCGCCGTGAATTTGAGGTCGCCGGATTTGGTTTTCTTGTCGTAATCGAGGGCCAACGACAACTGTTTGAGGTCGAGCCAATGAATGCCGAACGGCTTCTTCAACTCCTGCTCACTCGTGGCCGACATGGAAATTTCGCCCTTCGCGAACCCGACGTCGGTTTTGAACGCGATATTGGACCCCAAGAGATCGGCGTCCATATCGGCTTGCAACCCGACCCAAAGTTGTTTGCTGCCGGTGGGCGTCGCGTCGACGATCTTGAACTCGGTATTTTTCAAGGTGAACGCGCTCGGCAACCCGCTGAGGCTGAGGTTCGGCATCGGCACGCTGAGGTCCATGCCTTCGAACCGTTGCGCCGACGGCGCTTTAGGGTTGAACAGTTGCGGGCTCATCGCGCCGACCATGGCGATCGGCTTTTTGCCGTCACGACCGATAAACGACATCAAATCCTGCATCGCGGTGGACCCGGTGATTTCCAGATCGGCGAACAGATTGATATCTTTTTTCAACGCGAAGTCTTTGGCCTTGCCGGCGTCGGCCAGCACTTTCTGCATATTGGCGTTAATTTCGGATGGGATCGACGCGTCGTCGGGTTTCAGGCCCGCCGATTTCTCGGGCACCACAAGCATCGTCAGACCGGCGACGTCGACACCGTCAAGCGGCGAGCCACTGGCACCCGGAACCAAGTCCCCGAACGCCAATTTGTCCAACGTCATGCCGATGACCGCATGATCGGCGCCGGCCGGATGGAAGGCGGCAATTTCGCCCGCGGTCTTCTTCGGACCAAACACCATATCCGCTGTCAGGCTATCGCCGGTGACAATAACCTTGGTCAGCGCAAGACCATCGAAGCCCGGCACGTCACGGCCCGCAACGTCCTTGGCGGAGATTCCGGAATCACCGCCGCTGAGGCTCGCGACATAGGTGACCTTGCCGTCGACTTTCTTGATCTCGGTATCAAAGGTGACCTTCGCGGCATTCAAATCCGCCGCCCCGTCGAGGCGGAAATCCCAGGCCCCAGCGTCAAAGACAGACGCCAGATCGAGGGTTTCGACCGTCAGTCCCTTGAATTCGAACAGGCCTTTCGGGTCCTTGGCGGAGCCGAGAAGGTCGACGACACGTTTCCCTTGGGCATCCTTGCCGATCATCAATAGTGAATCGAATTCGTGCGCGCTTTGGCCGGCCTGCATCTTAAGATCGGCGCCGATAGTGACGAACGGTGCCTGCAAATCGCCCTTGGCGACATCGGATGCTGCTGCCGTCAACGCTGCGGGCGCGGTCTCCGTCACCTTGAACACGGCATCGGCGATGGTGATCGTGTCGGGCAGGCCCGGCACTTTCAGCGGCGGCAGCGCGACTTCAAGGTTCAGACCTTTAATGCTATCGGCTTTCGGTGGCTTCGGCTGGAACGTCGCCGCACTGATCTGTCCGACGATCGGAATCACCGTTTCGGTCAGTCCCGCCGACGCCATCAAGTTACCCATGCCACCGGACGCACTGATATCCAGATCGGCCAACAGGTTGAACCCGTCGCCCAGCGTATATGTCGCCTTGGTCGCATCGTTCTTCGCCGCGTCGGCGATGACTTTTTTCAGATTGTCGGAAATATGCGTCGGAATGGCCGCATCGTCGGGTTTCAGACCCGCCCCACCGCTGGGAACCACGATCAGCGACAGGCCATCGACCTCGACCCCATCCAGTGGGCCGCCCGCCGATCCGGGAACCAAGTCGGCAAACGCCAACTTATCCAGGGTGAACGCCATCGTCGCGTTGGCTTGATTGCCGACATGGAACGCGGCCAGTTCGCCCGGCGTCTTTTTCGGCCCAAACGTCATATCGGCGACCAATCGATCATCCGTCACGACCACCTTGGTCAACGCCACCTGATCCAAACCCGGCACATCGCGGCCCGCCACGTCCTTGGCGGAGATGCCAGTGCTGCCGCCATCCAACGTCGCCACGTACGTGACTTTGTTGTCGATACGCCGGATGTCGGTTTCGAAGGTCAGCGCCGCACTGTTGAGGTCCGCCGACCCGTTCAGTTTGAAGTCCCAATTGCCGCCGTCATAGATCGACGCCAGATCCAGCGATTTGACCGCCAGTCCCTTGAATTCGAACAGCCCTTTCGGGTCCGTCGCCGACCCGACAAGGTCGATCACGCGTTTACCCTGCGCATCCTTGCCGACCATCAACATCGACGCGAAGTCATGCGTGCCTGGGCCAGCTTTCATTTGTAAGTCGGCACCGATGGTGACGAACGGCGCCTGCAAGTCGCCCTTGGCAACGTCGGATGCCGCCGCGGTCAGGGCGGCGGGCGCGGTTTCGGTGATCGCGAACACCGGTTTGGTGATCGTCATCGTGTCGGGGAGGCCGGGCACCTTGAGGTCCGGCAATGCGACTTCGAGGTTCAGCCCCTTAATGCTGTCGGCCTTCGGCACATTCGGCTGAAATGTCGCGGCACTCACCGTGCCGACAATCGGAATGACCGTTTCCGTCACACCGGCGGAGGCCATCAAATCGCCCATGCCGCCCGATGCCTTGATATCCAGATCGGCCAGCAGGTTGAACCCAGCCTTCAATGTATAGGTGCTTTTTGACGCATCGTGGGTCGCCGCGTCGGCGATGACTTTTTTCAGGTTATCCGAGATATGCGTCGGCACGGCCGCATCGTCGGGTTTCAGGCCATCGCCCGCCGACGGCACGACGACCAAGGTCAAGCCGTCGATTTCGACGCCGTCGAGGGCACTCCCGGCGGAGCCGGGCACGAACTCGGCAAAGGCCAACTTGTCGAGGGTAAAGGCCATCGTTGCGTTCGCTTGCTGGCCGACGTGGAAGGCGGCCAATTCGCCCGGTGTTTTCTTCGGCCCGAACGTCATATCGGCGACCAGCCGGTCATCCGTCACGACGACTTTGGTCAACGCCACCTGATCCAGGCCCGGCACATCCCGTCCGGCAACGTCCTTCGCTGATATGCCGGTGTCGCCCCCGTCCAACGTCGCCACGTAGGTAACTTTATTGTCGATCCGTTGGATATCGGTTTCGAAGGTCAGCGCCGCACTGTTGAGGTCCGCCGACCCGTTCAGTTTGAAGTCCCACGCCCCGCCGTCATAGATCGACGCCAAGTCCAGCGACTTCACCGACAGCCCCTTGAATTCGAATAGGCCTTTCGGGTCCGTCGCCGATCCGACCAGGTCGACAACGCGCTTGCCTTGGGCATCCTTGCCGACCATCAGCACGGAGGCAAAGTCATGCGTCCCCGGCCCCGCCTGCATCTTTAGATCGGCGCCGATGGTGACGAACGGCGCTTGCAAATCGCCCTTGGCGATCTCGGATGCCGCTGCGGTCAATGCCGCCGGCGCGGTCTCCGTCACCTTGAACACGGCATCGGCGATGGTGATCGTGTCCGGCAGGCCCGGCACTTTCAACGCCGGCAACGCGACCTCAAGGTTCAGGCCTTTAATGCTGTCGGCCTTCGGCGCATTCGGCTGGAACGTCGCCGCACTGATCTGCCCAACGATCGGAATCACCGTTTCGGTGACGCCCGCCGATGCCATGAGATCGCCCATGCCGCCCGATGCCTTGATATCCATATCGGCCAACACGTTGAACCCGTCGCCCAGCGTATAGGTCGCTTTCGATGGATCATTCTTCGCCGCATCGGCGATGACTTTTTTCAGATTGTCGGAAATGTGCGTCGGAATCGCTGCGTCGTCGGGCTTCAGACCCGCCCCACCGCTGGGAACCACGATCAGCGAAAGCCCATCGACCTCGACCCCATCCAGCGCACTGCCCGCCGATCCGGGAACCAAGTCGGCAAACGCCAACTTATCCAGGGTGAATGCCATCGTCGCATTGGCTTGCTGGCCGACGTGGAATGCGGCCAACTCACCCGGCGTTTTCTTCGGCCCGAACGTCATATCGGCGACCAGCCGGTCTTCGGTGACGACCACCTTGGTCAACGCCACCTGATCCAAACCCGGTACGTCGCGGCCCGCCACGTCCTTGGCGGAAATACCGGTGGGTCCGCCATCCAACGTCGCCACGTACGTCACTTTGTTGTCGATACGCCGGATGTCGGTTTCGAAGGTCAGCGCCGCACTATTGAGGTCCGCCGACCCGTTCAGTTTGAAGTCCCAATTGCCGCCGTCATAGATCGACGCCAAATCCAGCGATTTGACCGCCAAACCCTTGAATTCGAACAGCCCTTTCGGGTCCGTCGCCGACCCGACCAGATCGACGACCCGCTTCCCTTGGGCATCCTTGCCGGTCATCAATACGGAGGCGAAATCGTGCGTCCCCGGTCCGGACTTCATCTGTACATCAGCGCCGATGGTGACGAACGGTGCCTGCAAGTCGCCCTTGGCAACGTCGGAGGCCGCCGCGGTCAGGGCGGCGGGCGCGGTTTCCGTGATCGCGAACACCGGCTTGGCCACCGTAATCGTGTCCGGCAGGCCGGGGATTTTCAGGTCCGGTAACGCCACTTCAAGCCGCAGTCCACTGATACTCTGCGCCTTCGGCACATTCGGTTGGAACGTCGCCACGCTGATCTGACCGATGACCGGGACGGTCGTCTCGGTCAACCCAGCCGATTTCATCAAATCGCCCATACCCTGAGATGCCTTGATGTCGAGATCGGCGAGGAAATTGAACCCCGCACCCAACGTGGTATTCGCCTTGGACGGATCATGGGTCGCCGCGTCGGCGATGACTTTTTTCAGGTTATCCGAGATATGCGTCGGCACGGCCGCGTCGTCGGGTTTCAGGCCATCGCCGCCCGCCGGTACGATCATCAGCGTCAAGCCGTCGATCTCGACGCCGTCCAGCGCGCTGCCCACCGACCCCGGCACCAGATCGGCAAAGGCCAGCTTATCCAACGTGATCGCCATCGTGGCAGCGGTTTGGTTGCCGACGTGAAACGCCGCGATTTCGCCCGGCGTCCGTTTCGGCCCATACGCCAAATCGGCGACCAAACGGCCGCCCGTCACCACGACCTTGGTCAAGGCGACGGCGTCGAAGCCAGGGATATCCCGGCCCGCAACATCCTTCGCCGAAATCCCCGTTTGGCCGCCGGTCAAGGTCGCGACGTATTCGACTTTGCCGTCGACTCTTTTGACCTCGGTCTCGAAGGTCAGGGCCGCACCATTCAGCGCCGCGGCGCCGTTGACTTTGAAATCCCATGCCCCGGCGTCATACACCGACGCCATGTCCAGCGACGTGACCGACAGTCCCTTGAATTCGAACAAGTCCTTCGGGTCGGCGGCGGACCCGGTCAGTTCGACGATCCGCCCGCCTTGGGCGTTTTTGCCGACCATCATCAGCGCCTTGAAGTCATGCGTTCCGGCGCCGGCCCGCATTTGCAGGTCCATACCGATGCTGATGAACGGGCCCTGCAGCCCCGCACCCGCCGCCTGCGTCAGGGCCTCGGGCGCGGTCTCGCTTACGGCAAAGATCGGGCTTGCCGCCGTAATGGTGTCGGGCAACCCCGGGATGCGCAGCGGCGGCAAGGCCACCGACAAGTTGAGGCCCTTGATGCTGTCGGCCTTCGGCACGTTCGGTTGGAACGTCGCGGCGCTGATTTGACCGATAATCGGAATCACCGTCTCGGTGACCCCGGCCGACTTCATCAAATCGCCCATGCCTTGGGACGACTGCAAATCCAAATCGGCAAACAAGTTAAATCCAGCCGCCAAGGTCGTGTTCGCCTTGGACGCATCGTTCTTGGCCGCGTCGGCGATGACCTTTTGCAGATTGGTCTGAATGTGTTCGGGAATGGCGGCGTCGTTCGGCCGCAACCCGGCCCCGGCTTGCGGCACAATCATCATAGTCAAACCGTCGACGGCGACACCGTCGAGGGCGGAGCCGACCGATCCCGGAACAAGATCGGAAAACGCCAACTTGTCGAGGGTCACGGCCATCGTTGCCCCGGTCTGCGCGCCGACGTGGAACGCGGCGATCTCGCCCTTTACGTTGTTCTTACCGAACGTCAGGTCGGCAATCAGGTGGTCGCCACTGACATCCACCTTGGTCAAGGCAACGGTCTGGAATCCGGGAACGTCGCGGCCGATCACGTCGCGCGCTGTGATCCCGGCCTGGCCGCCGGTCAACGTCGCCTTGATGCGCGGTTGTCCGCCCGGCGTGCTCTCGCTGGCGATCGCCAGATCGATGTCGGTACCGTTGAGTTTTCCCTTGCCGTCCAAAACAAAGGCCCAGGCATTCTGCTGGTAGCTGGAGGCGAGCGAGACGCTGTCGAATTCCAATCCCTTGAATGTCAAAACCTGCGCCAACGACGTGGTATCGACGGTGCCGTTGGCGACGAGGGCTTTGGTTTCCACGTCATAGGTAAACAGCGCATCGGTGATGTCGAGGGCAAAAGCTTTCAATTCGGCGGCCGCCAAGCCAAAGGAAATACCGCCCTGTCCGTCGCCTTTGAACGTGAAGCTCTCGCCGCTGACGGTGAACGGGCCGATCGTGGTCGTGCTTGGAACCGTGGCGCTGAGGTTCAGGTTGGCGAGGAAGTCATTGCCGTAGGTTCGGGCCAAATTGGCGAACGCGGTTTTGATCTGTTGCGCGCCTTGTAATCCCCGGATCGGCGACGCCGGTGCGTTCGAGAACGCCTCTTTAAATATCTGTGGGCTGATACCGCCGCGAAGCGGTAGTTTCGTCGACGCATTGATCCCCACCGCGCGCATCAGATTGCCCAGCTCCGGCGGCAGACCGTTCAGGGGGAGTGACGCGGCGAAGTTCATACCTGACGACAATGTAAGGTTCGTCCGGCCCAAGGACTGCAAGGCCGCAATGACAGCCGGCAGCGGCGTCCCATCGCTCGGCGGTGTGACTTGAGGGCCCGCGAATGTCGCGGGTGCATTCTGCGGCGCATAAATAAAGAACACGTCCTCCAGGGTGCCGAGCGCCCCGATGGGCGTCCCGCCCGCGGCGGGGACGAGGTTCGATAAGCCCAACTTCGGGGCGTGCAACACCATCAACGGCGTTTGCGATCCGGTTGGGGTGAACCGCACCAGGTCGAACGTCACGCCACGCATCTGAATGGTCGTCGCCACCGTCGTCGCATTGAGCTGTTGCAGCGGTGCAAGCACCGCATCCGCAGCGGCATCGGACAGTCCCGGCAACGTCGTGCCGTTGGGCACCCCCATCTGCGTCAGTGTTTCTTGAATGAACCCCGACAACGTCGGCGGCGCCGGTTGCGTTTGTGCCGCGGCGGCAGCGTCGCCCGCCGTCGGCGTCTGCGCTGACGCGTTCGAAACGTCCACGGTGCCGATCGCAAAGGCGCAAGCAGCACCCACCAAGAATTGACGCGTAAAACGAAGTGACATGATGTTCGCACCCCCCGTGCAAAGTCTGTCCATCAAACATTGAATGGCCGATGCTCTAATCGGTCGCTCGTGTGACTTTAGGCATCCGACGCTGAGAGAGTTTAGCAAAAAAGTGTTTTGCCATGAACTCGTCCATCTGGCGTCAAAGGATGCTTTTCTCATTTTTGCTATACACCCGCTTGGTTACGTTAAATGCATGGTGTTCGGGGATGAGTGACAAATGTCACACAACCATGAGAATTAATGTTTGAACGCACTAGAATTACCACTTCGCCTTTCCAACTCGATCAAACGTGCAGTCCCAAATTGCCCCCTGCGCAATGCGTCATCCGCAACACGCAGATGGCTTGTGATCGGCCCCGGGGACGTCGCGGTCCCGTTCCTCAAGCGACTTCGGATGACTCTCGCATATGGCGGTTCGGCGCCACGGTCTAATGCTTGTTTCGCAATGACCTAGTCTTTTTTTGCATAATGTTATAAAATATTGATTCCATTATATAAAAAGGACTGACCGATGGAGCTAAAGTGGCTCGAAGACTTCATCGCATTGGCGGAGGACAGAAGCTTTTCGAAGGCGGCCGACACCAGGAATGTCACGCAGTCCGCCTTCAGCCGTCGAATTCGCACGCTTGAGAATTGGCTCGGCGTCACGTTGATCGACCGCTCCACGTCACCGATTGCGCTAACAGACTCGGGCGAAGAATTCCTGATAAAGGCAAATGCCTTGATCGCCGACATCGTCGGCACGCGCCAAGATCTGCAGATTCAATATGGGTCCGGGGCAACGACCGTTCGCATCATGGTGATCCAGTCACTCGAATTCGCATTGATGCCGCAGATTATCTCGACCTTTCTGGAATCGCACAAAGACGCAACAATCATCATGATCCAGAGTCCGCCGGAGCTGGAACAGATATTCGAAGCGTTGCTCAGCGGCGGCGCCGACATCATCGTCACCCACCAGCACGCCAACCCACTTCTTGGCACGGGGTATCATCCGGGAATCCTGTCCGCGCACATCCGCGACGAGAAGATTCTGCCTTTTGCGTCGCAGTCCTTTGTTCATCGGTACGGCGTTGACTGTCTGCTGACCGAAGGCCCCCCGGTGCCGTACCTCGCCTATCCCGAGGCGTCATTCTACGGCCGCGCCTTGAAGCCCGTGCTGCACCGCTATGCACATCGGCTCCACTCGGTGTTCGAGAGCGCCACCGACGAAGGGCTCAGGCGGATGGCGATGCAAGGCGCCGGCATCGCCTGGCTGCCCCTGTCGTCGGCGCTCGACGATCTCATGACGGAGGACTTGATTAAACTCGACGGCTCGGATGTGGATGTCATCGTCGGCCTGACCGGGTATCGGCACAAAACGGTCCGCAACGACATGGCCAACCGATTCTGGGAGTCGATGATTCAAGCGGCGCGATAAGGATGCTTACCGGCCACTTTCAAAGCCGGTTCGCGGACCCACAAGACCTCGGGCCCGCTACTTGCCCTTGAACTCCGGCGACCGCTTGTTGAGAAACGCGTCCATGCCTTCGTGAAAGTCTTCGCTCATGTAACACATGAGCAGCAGGTCCCTTCCGCCGCCGGGCGGCAACTGGGTACGCAGCCGCAGCAGCGCTTCTTTCGCCGCCTGCAAGGTCAACGGCGCATACGTGGCGATCTCGCGGGCGATTTCCTCTGCCCGCGGGGACACTTCTTCCGGCGTTTCCAAGACTTCGGACAAGAACCCGTAATCCAGCGCCGTCGGCGCATCGATCATCTTGGCGCGGAAGATCATATCCTTGACCCGCGCCGCGCCGACCAAGTCCCGTAGCCTGGCAAATCCCGTCATCGACAAACAGTTGCCCAGCGTCCGCGCAATCGGGAATCCGAACCGGGATTCGCGCGCCGCCACGCGCACGTCGCAGCACGCGGCAATCCCTGCGCCGCCGCCGGCGCAGGCACCGCGAATGGCGGCAATCGTCGGTATCTTGCAGGTTTCGAGGGCACCCAGCGTCCGGTCGATCCGCGCCTCGTAGGCCAAGGCGTCTTCCTCGCTATCGAACACGGTGAATTGCTTCATGTCGGTGCCGGCGGCGAATGCCTTATCCCCCGCACCCGTCAGAACCAGCGCCCGGATGTCCTTTTTCTCGCTCGCCTCGATGCAGATCTGCGCCATACGCTCGTACATCTCAAACGTCATCGAGTTTCGCTTTTCCGGCCGGTTAAAAGTCAGAAAGCCGATCTCGTCCCGGACTTCGTACAAAATGTCATCCCCGGCGGCGGCGGCGAGGTCAGGGTCAAAACTTGGCGTGGCGGATGTCGGCATGGGATGCTCCATTTTTTTATCAGTCAGGGATCGGCGATTGCGAACGACAAGATTAGATCGTGCGGATGCATTGATCCATACTCACATGCGCGTTGGGTGCACATCGCATCCGCATTGCCGTGACGGCCGGTGCGCCAGACGTTACCTCGTCTCTGCGATTAGGGCGATCAGTTCGCGTGTCACCGCGGCTGTACCCATATCGCCGCCGAATTCCATTGGGCGCAGACGGTTTTGTTCAAAGCCTTGGTAAACAGCCTTGTCGATCACCTCCGCCGCATCGGCCAGTGCAGATTGCCCGGATCTGTCTGAAAGATAATCGAGCATCAACGCACCGCTGAGAATCGTGGCCAACGGGTTCGCTTTGTCCTGCCCCATGATATCCGGCGCACTGCCGTGTGCGCCTTGGAACAAGCCATGGCCATCGCCGATTTCCGCACACGACGCCATGCCCATGCCACCGACCAGCCCGCCGGCCAAATCGGACAGGATATCGCCGAACATGTTTTCCATCACAAGGACGTCGAAATCCCATGGACGCCGGACCAGGTCCAGCGCCTGTGCATCGACGTAATTGTAGCCCACCTCAACATCCGCGAACGCGGTTTTGCGTTCGTCAAAAATCTTTCGAAAGAACGCCATGGATTTAAAGACGTTGGCCTTGTCGACACAGGTGACGAGTCCTTTACCGCCCCGCGCCTTGCGTTTCCGTGCCAGACGAAATGCAAAATCATGTAATTTCTCGGTCGTCGGACGGGTAATTCGCAAGACGTCCTGCACCTCGTCGTCATTTTCGACCAAGGTCCGATTGTTGGCGGCGGCGGAATAAAACAATCCTTCGGTCGATTCCCGCAGTATGATCAGATCGATGTCCCCGGCCCGCGGGTCGGCCAACTTGCGCGGCGCGTTCGGATAGGCCCGGACAGGACGCACACCGGCATAAAGTCCGTACATGTCACGAAGCCGGAGATGCGGCGAGATTTCGGTGCCGTCCGGATGACGCACGTCGGGTAGCCCGATCGCGCCTAATAAAATTGCATCCGCCGCGCCGGCGTCGGCTTCGGTATTGGGGGCCACATCGACACCGGTCTGACGGTAATATGATGCCCCGGCAAGGAGTTCTTGATACTCCAGATCGTAGCCGCCGATGCGTTCTTGCGCGGCATCGAGAACCGCCATTGCCGAATCGATCACGTCCACACCAATGCCGTCACCTTTAATAACGGCGACCCGATACGTCGTGTTGCCCATACCTGTCTCTCCCGCCGTCAATCCGCTGAGTCTTGCGGGCCCTCATTGTGACGACCACGTCGCCGGGCACAATGGCGATGTTTCGGCGGAGGTTAAGAAGACAACAATGCGGGCTCGGCGGCGTCGTTCTGGGCTGGGTCAAGAAGTTGGTCGAGGGTCGGCACGCTTGGCCACTCCGTCGCGGGCGGCTCGAAACGCTCATCGGCGGTATAGACACTCGGGATCACATGCACCGGCAGATCCGCCGCCAACGCCGAAAGGACGCCGTTGCGGGAATCCTCGATCGCGACACACCGATCCGCCGCCAGATCCAGGCGCTGCAGCGCCAACAGATAGACGTCCGGCGCCGGTTTCTTCTTCGCCACTTCATCACCGGCGGCGATCACCTCGAACAGCGTATCGGCGTCGCCACCCCAACACGATTTACACAATGCGTCGACATTGGCACGACTGGTCGTCGTGGCGATGGCCAGGCGAATGCCCCGGGTTCCGGCCCGGGCCACCAACTCGGCAATCCCCGGACGTAGCGTCAATGCCCCGCCCGCCACCAAATCGACATAGCGCGCGGTTTTTTGCCGATGCAATTCGGCGACACGATCCGGTGACAGCGCCGGGCCGGCCGGTAAATACTGGCGCTGAAACGCCAGCATCCGTTCCTTGCCGCCGGTGGTCTTCAGCAACTGCCGATACATCTCCCGGTCCCAATGCCAGTCGAGGGTCGCCTCGGCAAAGGTCTCGTTGAAGGCGCGCCGATGAAGTTCCTCGGTTTCGGCCAAGGTGCCGTCGACGTCGAAGATCAAGGCACGGACGCTCACGGGTCGTCCCGATTGGCGTCGAGGCCACCCGAAAAGACGCGGCTGGCGCGAATATCGGATTCCTCGATCGTGCTGAGTTGATCCGCGTCGACAGGGCCCGTAGCGGTCTCGAAGACGCGCTTGGCTTGACGCAATCGCGCCCGGTCCAGCGCGTTGCGGATCGAACGGGCGTTGGCAAAATGCGACTGACCACGGCGCAACGTGATGTATTCCGATAACGCGGTTTTCGCATCGTCGCTTAGGCTGTAATTCTGTTCCGACAGCATCAATTCCGAAATCTGCAGCAACTCGCCGTCGGAATAATCGGGAAAATCGATATGATGAGCGATGCGGGAGCGAAAACCCGGATTGCTCTCGAAGAACTTGTCCATTTTATCGGCGTACCCGGCGAGGATAACGACCAGGTCGTCACGGTTGTTCTCCATCACCTGCAACAGGATCTCAATCGCTTCCTGACCGTAATCGCGTTCGTTCTCGGGACGATACAGGTAATACGCCTCGTCGATGAACAGCACCCCACCCATGGCTTTCTTCAGAACCTCTTTGGTTTTGGGCGCCGTGTGGCCAATGTATTGGCCGACAAGATCATCCCGGGTCACCGTTACCAGATGACCTTTTCGGACGTAACCGAGCCGATGCAGAAGATCGGCCATCTTCAGTGCGACGGTGGTCTTGCCGGTTCCCGGATTGCCGGAAAAACTCATATGCAGGGTCGGCGTGTCATGGGCGAGGCCCATGGCCTTGCGGGCTCGTTCGACGAGCAACAAGGCGGCGGTTTCACGAATCCGGGTCTTGACCGGCTCCAAGCCGATCAGGGTGCGGTCCAACTCATCGAGAACGTCTTTTACGCCGCTGTCCTCAAACTCCTTGTGAAGGTCGACCGCCGTGACCGGTGGTGCCGCGTCTTCAACGACAGAGTCCGTTTCAGTCGAATTGCCGGCGTCGGGTGTCATTTTGGCTCTCCATCATGGAAGCAAGCCGGGCGAACCGTATGGGAGGAGTCGGTCCGCCCGGCTTTTCCGGGTCAGGCGTAGCGTGCGCCGGACGGTTTGTCGGTTGCATAAGGCGTGACGGTATATTTCATCGTTCGGCCTGTATTTTCCTGGCGAGCCAGGCGGAAGCCCGGTTCCTCGGTCGGCCGGTTGACGATGAACATCAGCTTCACCGATTCCCATCCCGAAGTGTTGTCGAAGGCAATGACGCGGATATACCGGTCACCGAATTGCTTTCGGCATTCGTTAAGCTCAAAAACCAACGCCGCCGCGTCCGGGTTGTCGAACATCGGGTGCCCCCACATGTCCCAATACGTGTTGCGGGGATGCGGATCGTCTGTGTGTTCCAGGCTCAATGCCCATCCGTTGTCGATGCAGTATTGCGCCTGTTGGGCGATCTGCTCGTCCGTCAGGTCGGGCAGATATGAAAACGCGCCTTGGGTAACTCGCATGATTATTCTCCTCAGGATGCCGTCGCGGTCGGGACAAAGTCCGGCGAGTCCGTCGACGTGTAATTGAAGGTGACGTCTTTCCAGGTATCGAGCGCCTGGGCCAACGGCGTGCAGGATTTCGCGGCTTGCGCCAAAATCTCCGGGCCTTCGTTGACGTAATCGCGCCCGGAATTCCGCGCGAAGATCATGGCCTCGAGCGCGACCCGGTTTGCCGTCGCGCCGGCGGCAATGCCTGCTGGATGGCCAATGGTGCCGCCACCGAACTGAAGCACCACATCCTCATCGAGCAAGTTGATGAGCTGATGCATCTGACCGGCATGAATGCCGCCCGACGCCACCGGCATCAGTTTGTTCAAAGACGCCCACTCCTGGTCGAAGAAGATACCGTTCTCCAGGCACATCGGGTTGAATTCTTCGCGGCAAAGATCGTAGTAGCCCTTGGTGGTCGCCGGATCGCCCTCGAGCTTGCCAACAACCGTCCCGGCATGGATATGGTCGACGCCTGCGAGGCGCATCCACTTGATGATGACGCGGAAGCTCACACCGTGAGATTTCTGCCGCGTGTACGTCGAGTGACCGGCCCGGTGCAGGTGCAGGATCATATCGTTGTCGCGCGCCCACTTGGCCATCGATTGGATCGCCGTGTAACCGACGATCAGATCGATCATGATGATCGTCGAGCCGAGGCTCTTGGCGAACTCGGCACGTTCGTACATGTCCTCCATGGTCGCGGCGGTGACATTCAGATAAGTACCCTTGATTTCACCGCTGTCGGCCTGCGCTTTGCTGACGGCTTCCATGCAATACAGGAACCGGTCGCGCCAGTGCATGAACGGCTGAGAGTTGATGTTCTCGTCATCCTTGGTGAAATCGAGGCCGCCCTTCAGCGCTTCGTAGACGACGCGACCATAGTTGCGGCCCGACAATCCGAGCTTCGGTTTTACCGTCGCGCCCAGCAACGGACGACCGAACACATTCAGGCGTTCGCGTTCGACGACGATGCCCGTCGCCGGACCTTGGAACGTTTTGATGTATGCCGCCGGCAAGCGCATGTCTTCGAGGCGCAGCCCCTTCAACGGCTTGAAACCGAACACGTTGCCGATGATCGACGCCGTCAGGTTGGCAATCGAACCAGGTTCGAACAGGTCCAGGTCATAGGCAATATAGGCGAAGTATTCCTCGTCCGAGTTGGGCACGGGATCGATCCGGTACGCCTTGGCGCGGTACTTCTCGCAGGCCGTCAGACGGTCGGTCCACACCACGGTCCAGGTCGCCGTTGAACTTTCACCGGCCACCGCCGCTGCCGCTTCGACCGGGTCGACGCCGTCCTGCGGCGTAATCCGGAACAGCGCGATGATGTCCGTGTCCTTCGGCTCGTAATCGGGCTCCCAGTAGCCCATCTTCTTATATTCCATAACACCGGCGGCATAGCGCTCTTTACCGGTAATCGTCTTAGATCCATCTGGCATTGTTTTGTCCTCTCTCTAAATCAGGCGCGATCATGCGGCCTTGGCGGGTGATGCCACCGGGTCCAGCGACCCGCCGGCGTAGCGTGTTGCCATCTCGTCCATCGGGATGACGTCGATTTTCGATGCCTGTCCGGCGGTACCGAACCGCTCAAACCGGTCACGGACGATGTCCTGCATCGCCTGCATCGCCGGGATCAGGAACTTCCGGGGATCGAATTCGGTCGGTGTTTCGGTGGCGACCTTGCGGAACTGGCCGGTCATGGCCATCCGGCAGTCGGTGTCGATATTGACCTTGCGCACGCCCGACCGGATGCCGCGTTCGATCTCCTCGACCGGCACGCCGTAGGTCTGTGGCATGTCGCCGCCGAATTCGTTGATGATGTCCTGCAGCTCCTGCGGCACCGACGACGAGCCGTGCATGACCAGATGCGTGTTCGGCAATTTGTCGTGGATCGCCTCGATCACCGACATCGCCAGCGTGTCGCCGTCCGGTTTGCGGGAGAATTTATACGCGCCGTGCGAGGTGCCGCAGGCGATGGCCAAGGCGTCGACCTTGGTCTTGGCGACGAAATCGGCGGCCTGGTCCGGATCGGTCAGCAATTGATCCTCGGTCAGCTTACCGTCGGCGCCGCTGCCGTCTTCCTTCTCGGCCATCCCGGTCTCGAGGCTGCCGAGACATCCCAGTTCGCCCTCGACCGAGGCCCCGACCCAGTGCGCCATGCGCGCCACGCGTTCGGTAATCTCGACGTTGTACTCGTAGCTCGACGGCGTCTTCATGTCGGCCATCAACGAGCCGTCCATCATGACCGATGAAAATCCGTGCCGGATCGCCGATAGGCATGTGGCCTCGTTGTTGCCGTGATCCTGATGCATACAGATCGGGGTTTTCGGGTACATCTCGGCGAACGCCTCGATCATCTTGCGCAACATCACGTCGCCGGCGTACGAGCGCGCACCGCGGCTGGCTTGCAGGATCACCGGGGCGTCGCAAGCGGCGGCCGCGTTCATGATGGCCAGGCCTTGTTCCATATTGTTGATATTGAACGCCGGGACGCCGTAGCCATTGTCGGCGGCGTGATCCAGCAGTTGTCTAAGCGTGATAATGGCCATGGTGTGTCCTCCTGGGCCTCAAGCGTTGTCGATCAAGTCGCGGGCCGCCTGTGCGGCGACGGCGGGGGTTATGCCGAAGTGGGCGTACAGTTCCGACGCCGGGGCCGACGCACCGAACCCGTCCATGCCGACGAAGGCATCGGTGTCGCGCAGCACCCCGAACAGGCCGTGCCGGACGCCGGCTTCGATGCCGATGCGCGGCGCATCGCCCAACACGGCGGCGCGGTATTCAGCGGTTTCGGCGGCAAAAAGATCTAGGCACGGCGCCGACACCACGGCGGCGCGGACGCCTTCCGTCGCCAGCATGTTGGCGGTGGCGACGGCGATCTCGACTTCCGATCCGGTGGCGATCAACGTCACGTCGCGCGGGCCGTCGGTGCTGCGCAGGACGTAGGCGCCGTGTTTCGACGGATTACCCTCCGCCCCGCCGTTGCGCAGCGTCTTCAGGTTCTGCCGCGACAGGCACAGCACGCTCGGCGTCGTCGGATTGCCGATCGCCAGTTCCCAGGCTTCCGCCGTTTCCACGGCATCGCAGGGACGGAAGACGTTGACGTTCGGCATCGCCCGAAGGCTGGCCAGATGCTCCACCGGTTGGTGCGTCGGGCCGTCCTCACCAAGGCCGATGCTGTCGTGGGTCATGACGTAAACAACGCGCTTTTGCATCAACGCCGACAGGCGGATCGCCGGGCGGCAATAATCGGCAAACACCAGAAACGTGCCGCCGTACGGAATGAACCCGCCGTGCAGCGCCAGGCCGTTCATCGCCGCCGCCATGCCGTGTTCGCGGACGCCGTAGTGAATGTAATTCCCGGCGAAATCGTCCCGGGTCACCGGCGTCATCGCCGACGTGCGGGTATTGTTTGACCCGGTCAGGTCTGCGGAACCGCCGACCGTGTTGGGCAACGTCGCATTGATAACCTCCAACGCCATTTCCGATGCCTTGCGCGTCGCGACCGTCGGCTTGTCGGCAATCAACGCCGTTTTGTGCAATGTCAGCGCAGCGCGCAGGGCCGCCCGGTCGGGTTCGGCGTGCGCGGCATCGAAGTCGTCGCGTAAGTCGTGCGCAGCATGGCGCTGATCCCAGGCGGCGCGACGGCGGGCACCCCGGGCAGCGACGGCTTCCCAGTCGCTTTTGATATCGCCGGGAACGTCGAACGGCGCGTGGTCCCAACCCAAAACCGTGCGCGCGGCAGATATCTCGTCATCGCCCAACGGCGCGCCATGGGTTGCGGCGGTACCTTGTTTATTCGGCGCACCGAACCCGATGACCGTGCGGCATGCGATCAAGGACGGGCGCGGGTCGAGCCTGGCGGCGGCGATCGCGGCGGCGATATCCTCGGCGTCGTGGCCATCGACGGCGGCCACATGCCAGCCGGCAGCGGCGAACCGTGCACGTTGGTCAGTGGCGGTCGACAGCGACGTCGCGCCGTCGATGGTGATTTCGTTATCGTCCCACAGAACGATCAGGCGGCCGAGACCCAGCGAGCCGGCAAAATCGATGGCTTCGTGGCTGATCCCTTCCATCAAACAGCCGTCGCCGGCGATGGCATAGGTATAGTGATCGACCAGGTCGTCGCCGAACCGCGCCTGCATCATCCGCTCGGCCAGGGCCATGCCGACCGCCGTCGCAATGCCTTGGCCCAGCGGCCCAGTCGTCGTCTCGATGCCGGCGGCGTGACCGAATTCCGGGTGCCCGGCAGTCCGGCTGCCCATTTGGCGAAAGCTGCGCAACTGGTCGATGCCCATGTCGGCATACCCCAGCAGATGATGAATGCCGTACAGCAGCATCGACCCATGCCCCGCCGACAGCACGAAGCGATCGCGGTCGGGCCAAGACGGGTCAGCCGGATCGACGTTGATGAAGCGGTTGAACAACACCGCGGCGACGTCGGCCATCCCCATGGGCATTCCCGGGTGCCCGGAATTTGCGGCCTGCACCGCATCCATTGCCAGCGCGCGCAAGGCATTGGCCATGCCGGTTTCGGCGACGGGTGCGGTATGTTGGTCTGGTACGGGCTGCACGTTCATGGTCGGGTCCCCTGTTGTCGGTTAGGCGCGCTTCGACTGATCGACCAGGCGGAGGATCATCGGCGTCAAAATCAGTTGCATGGCGAGGTCGAGCTTGCCGCCCGGAATGACGATGGAATTGGCGCGGCTCATCCAGCTTCCTTGGATCATGCCGGTCAGATAGGCGAAATCGATGCCGCGCGGGCTCTTGAAGCGGATCACCACCAGGCTCTCGTCGGCGGTCGGAATCCATCGCGCGATGAAAGGGTTCGATGTATCGACCACGGGTACGCGCTGAAAGTTGATGTCGGTCTCGGTGAACTGCGGGCAGATGCATTGCACATAGGCATTCATGCGCCGCAAGATGACATCGGTCACCGCCTCGGTGCTGTAGCCGCGGCTGGCGCGGTCGCGGTGGATCTTCTGTATCCATTCGAGATTGATCACCGGCACCACACCGATTTTCAGATCGGCATATTCGGCGACGCGGATATCGTCGGTGTTCACCGCACCGTGCAGCCCTTCGTAAAACAAGACGTCGGAGGCGTCCTCGAACGGTTCCCACTCGGTGAAGTTTCCGGGGGGCACGCCGTACTTTTCGGCCTCGGCATCGTCGTGGACGTAATGACGGGTCCGTCCGGACCCGGTCTGGCCATAGTCGCGAAAGACGCTCTCCAACTCCTTCAGCTCGTTCGCTTCGAAACTGAAATGGCTGAAGGTGGCGTCGCCCGCAGCCAAACGGTCGTCGAGTTCCTTTTTCATATCCGCGCGGTTGAAGCGGTGGAACGCATCGCCTTCGATCGAGACCGCCGTGATGCCTTCGCGACGGAAAATCTGGTCGAATGTGTGTTTGACCGTCGACGTGCCGGCACCGGACGAGCCTGTGACCGAAATGATGGGATGCTTTTTGCTCATGATGATGTCCGTCCTCAGCCGTTGAACAAGCCGCGCTTGCCGAACAACGGCGACACTTCGGCACTCGGTAAGTCGTGATAAGCGGCGACGCGGTCGACCTTGTCGGCGGAACCGAAGACGAACGGCGTTCGGGCGTGCAGGTCGGCCGGAACTTGGTCCAGTATCCGGTCGCAGGCGTCGGTCGCCTTGCCACCGGCCTGTTCAACCAAGAAGGCAATCGGCGCGCATTCGTAGACCATCCGCAGACGCCCGTGCTCGTAGCCTTTGCGGGCGTCGGCGGGATACAGGAAGATCCCACCCCGGGTCAGGATCCGGTGCGTCTCGGCCACCAACGAGGCAACCCAGCGCATGTTGAAATTCTTTCCGCGCGGGCCTTCGTCGCCGGCCAGACAATCGTCGATATAGGCGCGGATCGGTTTGGACCAGTGTCGGAAGTTCGACGCATTAATGGCGAATTCGGTGGCGCTCGGCGGGATGTCGAGGCTGGGTTCCGCCAAGACGAAGACGCCCCGCGTGCGATCCAGAACGAACAGGCTGACCCCGTCGCCGAGCGTCAATAACAAGGCCGTTTGCGGTCCGTAAATGATGTACCCGGCGGCTAGCTGTTCATGGCCCGGGCGCAGGAAGCTGGCATCGGCATCGTCGGCGGCCGGAAAGATTGAGAAGATCGTGCCAATGGCAACGTTGCAGTCGATATTGGACGAACCGTCCAGCGGATCCATGGCCACGGCGAGCGTGCCGTCGGCATTGGACGATTGCACGTCGTCGCGTTCTTCGGAGGCGTACCAGCGGACGGGCGCGTCGGCCAGGGCGGCGGCGAACGCGTCATCGGCGATAACGTCGAGCGCCTTTTGCGCATCGCCGTCGGTGTTCTCGCCGACGGTGTTGGACAGCGCCCCGGCCAACGGCCCTTGGGAGATGCGGTTGGAGAGTTTCGCCGACACATCGGCAAGGGCGTTGATCGTCGCCGCCAGCGCGGCGTCGGTGTTCTTTTCTAGATGCACGTCGAGTGTTGTCACCAGTGGCATCTACGTGCCCTCCACTTGAATGCTCGTTTCCCCGAGGCACAGTTTCGGCGACAACCGGCGTAAAAATAAATTGAATAATTATTTTGTTGCGTTAAACAAAACTATGATTCACGAAAAGTCCGTAACCCTGAAACAACTGCGCGCCTTGGCCGCGATCGTCGAGACCGGCACCTTTACCGCCGCCGCCGACGCGCTGGCCGTGACCACGCCGGCGGTGTCCACACAATTGCGGACATTGGAAGCCAACCTCGGCACCGAGGTACTGAAACGCGGGCCCGACGGGCATATCGAGATCACCCCGACCGGCGCGGCGGTACTGTCCGCCGTCACCGACATCGAGACATCCTTAAGCCATTGTTTTAAAAGGGTCGAAGCGCTGAAAGCCGGCAAGGAGGGCTTTGTCTCGATGGGCGTTGTCAGCACCGGAAAGTACTATGCACCGACGCTGTATATGCTGGTCCGGGACGCACTGCCCGGGATCGATATCGACCTGGTCATCGGCAATCGCCAGGACGTCATCGATGCGATCCGCGACAAGGCCGTCGACATCGCGATTATGGGCCGGCCACCGCGCAACCCGGTGGTCGAGGCGCAAGTGATCGGCGACCATCCGCACGTCCTGATCGCGCCGCCGGGACATCACTTATTGGCGAAAAAAAACGTCACGCCGGAAGATATCTTGCAGGAAACATTTCTTTGCCGGGAATTGGGATCGGGCACCCGAATTTTGATGGAGCGATTTTTGGATAGAATCGGTGACGGCATGCCGTACACCAAGTTGGAACTGGGCACCAACGAGACCATCAAACAGGCCGTGATCGCCGGGCTCGGCATTGCCTTGATCTCGCATCACACGGTATTCGCCGAGATCGAGATGGGCCGTCTGATACCGATCAAGATGCCTGGCCTGCCGATCGTCCGGCAGTGGTTCGTTGTCCATCACGCAGATCGAATTCTGACGCCCGCCGCAGAGCGGTGCCGGGACTTCATCGTCAGTC
This sequence comes from Rhodospirillales bacterium, assembly GCA_965222395.1. Lineage (GTDB taxonomy): Bacteria > Pseudomonadota > Alphaproteobacteria > Rhodospirillales > Casp-alpha2 > UBA4479. Next base: position 3,931,836 of record OZ244947.1, on the reverse strand, counting down.
TCAATGGTGAATTTCTGCCCCGCGTCTACGACCGCTAGCAAATCCGCGGCAATTGTTCGCCGACCAACATGTCGAGGCGGCGACCACGGCCTAAATATCCGCCTCGGCGATGACATTCGCAAAAGAAGCACCGTGCATATCGCGATCGGCAAGCGTTCCCTGGACCGCAGGCCGCGGCAAGCTGAGTTTCACCACATTCAGATCGGCGATCTCGAAACGATTGAGTTCCGACGTGTCGACGTTCAAAAGGGTCGCCGCCAGATCTTGAGTCAGACCGTTGCGGACCCGCTCAAAAGCGTCCGGCGTCTCGCAAAAAATGTCGATGGTCAGCCAAAACGGACCGGCATTCTTCGATCTGACCTTCGCCGCAATGTCGGCAACGCGAGTCATGCGCCGACCTCTTGGGTCGTGAGACGAAAGGCGTCCATCGGCGCATCGAGATGCATGACATGGTTTAGACAAAATTCGTAGATGGCGCCGCGAGACATTTCGGTGGGCGAGAACGGAAAGGCAAAGGTCGGCATTTCTTCCTGTTCGGTCAACGGATGATGCAGTAGATACGGATTCAGAAGCTTCGCAACTTCGCGCGAAAGCTCCTCGGTCGCCGCCGTCACGATCCCGAGAACACCGACCTCGCTGCCGACCGTCGCGTGGCTATCGAGGCGGCCAAGGGTCGCATCCGCACCGATGACACGCAGTTCCAGGGTGAAATCGCCGTCAATACGGGCCTTTGCCTTGGCGGTGCAGCGTGCTTCGATGTCAGCGCACCAAGCATGCACGTTTTCGACGTATCGCGGATCGCGGATCAGCGCCAGCGAGACGGTCTGAAAACCAACTTTCCGGGCCCCCTCTAACTTGACCGTGTATAGATCGGACGTCACCCATTCGCTTCCCGTGACGCGAACCCGGCGGTCGTCCAAGGCTTCGTATACCGCATGGCTGGTATCCAAGTGGCCGCCCGGTTCATATAACAGATACGGGTTGCTGTTTTCATACAGCATATGTGCCGACACCGTGTACGGCGTTGCCTGCGCATCGTCGCCCATCGGTGTGACGGTAAACCCATCTGCGTCGAACTCGATCAAGATCGTGCCGCTGTTGGGGTTGGTGGTCGCAAGCGCCCCGCATTCGCCGATCTTGGCGCCATGCCACGCGCCTCCCGGATGACAACCGCGCGCCAGCGGCAGGGCGGCGATGATTGCCGTATCCGTCGTGCGTCCGGCGATGACGATGTCGGCGCCGGTGTTCAGCGCTTCCTGAATCTGTTCGGCGCCGGCAAGGGCGACGATATTGGTGCATTCGGCCAAAATACCCGGCGAGATATCGGGGGCCGGACTCAGCGGTTGAACGCGCCCGGCGCCGAGCGCTTCGGTCACCTGCGCCGCGTTTTGCCCGCTCTTTAGAACCGCGACTTTGAGTTTCTCGCCGGTCTCCGCCGCGATTTCCGACGTGATCTCGACAAACCAATCGACCGCATCGTCGGCCCCGCAAGTCCCCGCCGTACCAATGACCAAGGGCACACCGGCTTTGCGGCGCGTCTCCATGATCTCGCGCCACTCCGATTTGATCGAGCCGCGAGAATACTTGGACGACCCGGTGCCCAGGTAATGTGGGCCGCTATCCGTCGAGCCACCGTCAATCGCGATGATATCCGGATTGTGCGCAACACCGTTTTCAAGCGCGGCACGATCGTATCCGAGGCCCAAGGCGCCGGATGGGATGAGCACTTTGACCATCGTCATATCCTCTATCTAAAACTGTCGTCGTCTCCGGCATGGCGCACATCCAGCCCGGGCCACGCCTATCAATCTCCGTGCGCGACGCCTTTTTTCAAGGCCAACGCGCGGCGGCGGCGATACGCCGGTAAGAAGATTAACACCAAACCGATGATCAACAGACCCAGGGTCATGGGCCGGCTGTACATGAACTCGATCCCGTCGGTCAGATTGACCGAACGCGCGAAGTTGTTTTCCAGCATGCCACCGAGGATGAATCCGATCAGCAGCGGCGCCAGCGGATAGTCGGCGAACCGCAGAATCGTCGCGAACACCCCAAGTCCCACCAGGATCAGCAATTCCGTCGCATTGTTCTGACCGATATACGCCCCGATCATCGTGAAGAATAGAATGAACGGGATCAGATAGTTCCGCGGGATCGTCAGGAGCTTCGCGATGTACGGGATCAGCGGCAGGTTGAGGATCAACAGCACCACGTTGCCGATGTACATGGAAATGATCACGGCCCAGAAAATCGACGGGTTATCGATCATCAGGCGCGGCCCCGGCGCGACGTTCAGCGCGATCAAGGCGCCGAGCAGGATGGCTGTCGTGCCCGACCCCGGAATTCCAAGCGTCAGCAACGGCACGAACGAGCCGGTGCATGCGGCGTTGTTGGCGGTCTCCGGCGCCGCCAAGCCCTTGATCGAACCTTTGCCGAATTCTTCCTGTTCTTCGCCTTTGGCGATATTGCGCTCAACCGCATAGCCGAGGAACGAGGCGATGGTTGCCCCTGCGCCCGGCATCACGCCGATGATAAAGCCTTGGATCGACTGCCGTCCGATCACGGGGGCGATGGTCTTGGCTTCTTCTTTCGTGATTCGCAGATTCTTGATGTCCCCACCGTCACCGCCGGCATTGCCGCGCGCCGGGTTCAGGACCAGGAACAAGGCCTCGGGCAACGCGAACAACGCCATCGCCAGCGTGATGAAGCTGAAACCCGATTGCAGGTCTTGAATGCCCATGGTGAAACGGGGCGCGTTGAACAGCGCCGACTCGCCCACCGTCGCCATCATCAGACCGACCACGGTCATCATCAGGGCCTTGGCGACTTTGCCGGTGCCGGCGAACGCGGCAATGGCCGACAGGCCGACCACCATCAGCGCGAAGTACTCGGCCGAATGAAATAACAGCGCAACCGTCGAAAGCGCCGGCGCGAAGCCCATCAAAAGAATCGCCCCGACGGTCCCGCCCAGAAATGACGAAATAGCGGCAATGGTCAGCGCCTTGCCCGCCAACCCCTTGCGGGCCATGGGATAGCCGTCGAACGAGGTTGCGACTGTGCCCGCAACGCCCGGCGCGTTAATCAGAATGGATGACGTCGATCCGCCGAAGATCGCCCCGTAATACACACCGGCCAGCAGAATCAACGCCGCCGCCGGATCGCCCAACGTAATGGCGACCGGGATCATGATTGCGATAATCGACATCGGCCCAAGGCCCGGCAGCATGCCGATCAAAGTGCCGATCAAACACCCGGCAACGACCAGCAACAGGTTCTGGATCGAAAGCGCGGTCGTAAGGCCAAGCAGAATACCTTCTAACATCTCGCCCCCCTATCCCATGAACCACGGAAACGGGCGAAGGAAAATCCCCAGGGTTTCCTGCACCAAGTACCAAATCCCGCCGCTCGCCACGACGGCGATGGGGATCATGAAATGAAGTTTTCGCTCACCGAGAATCCAGCCGGCCCCGACCAGGAACAGAACCGTGCCACCGAGAAAACCGATCGGACGCAGTGCCAGTGCGTACAAAACCATGGCGCCGATCAAAAACAGCGCTTGGCCGATTTTATATTCACCCATCAGCGAAACATCCATCTCGCCGAGGCTCGCTTCCTCTTCGTCTTTGGGTTTGGGGGTAAACAGGATAATCAACGCCAGCAGGACGCCCAAACACCCCAGCACCATGGGCAGGGTATTGGGCAGGAACACCATGTTCCGTTCAAACGGCAACAACGGATAAGTAAACGCGGCGTACCCGTACACCAGCGAAATCACCATGAAGATGACGGCGATCCATTTGTCGAGTGCCATCGACATATCCTCCCCCTCGCGGACCCGATAAATAACGCGACCGCCGGGGCGCCCCCCTCGTTCCCTGGGCACCCCGGCGTCACATTAATCGATCAAAGGAAGCCGAGCTTGGTCATCAAGTCCTTAATGACCGTCTCTTGGCCTTCCAGGAATGCGGTGAACTCGTCACCCGGGTTGTGGATATTGACCCAACCGTTGCGGGCGCGCACGGCTTCCCACTCGGGCGTGTCGTACATCTTGGCGATGGCCGCACGGTAGGCGTCAGCCTTGTCCGCCGGAAGCCCCGGGGCGGCGAAGAAACCGCGCCAGTTCACGAACTCGGCGTCGTAGCCTTGCTCCTTCAAGGTCGGCGCGTCCTTGAACGCGTCGACACGTTCGGCCGAGGTCACGCCGATGATTTTGACTTCACCCGCGTTGGCCATGCCGACGGCCTCGGAGAACCCGGTCGACAGCGCAGAAATCTCGCCCGCCAGCAACGCAGCCATGGCTTTGGCGCCCGCATCGTAGGGAATGTACTTCACCTTGGTCGGGTCGGCGCCCGCGGCCTGCATCGCCATCGCCGCGACTAAATGGTCCATACCGCCCGGCACCGAGCCGCCGCCGATGGCGACTTTACGCGGATTGGCTTCGTAGGCGCTGACCAGGTCCTTGAACGAGTTGATGTCGCTGTCCTTGTGGACAACGAATGCTGCATAATCACCGATCGTGCCGGCGATCATGGTCAGGTCGCGGAAGTTATGCGGGAATCGGCCGACCAGCGAACGGATCACGATGGGGGTCGAGTTGACCATCAACGTTCCGTGGTTGGACTCGGCATTTTCGATCAGATACCCGATCGCCTTGCCGCCGCCGCCACCGGACATGTTTTCATAAGATGCCTTGCCGACAAGTCCGGCCTTGGTCAGCGCCTCGCCGGTGCCGCGTGCGGTGCCGTCCCAGCCGCCGCCGGCGCCGCCCGGAATCAGGAAATGAATACTGTCGATGTCGGCCGCCTGAACGGCGTTGCCGGCAACCGACATGCCGACGGCCACACCGGCGGCAAGTAGCGTACGTTTGATGTTCATGTGATGTCTCTCCCTGTCTCAATTGGTCGTTTCTTATTCTCTTGATGAGACTAGGTTTGGGAGAATTCATCAACCTATAATTTTATAGTTGGCTAATCCTCGCACCTAACAAATTCGCGGCAATTGTTCGCCGACCAACATGTCGAGGCGGCGGCCGCCGCCGAACAGGGTATTGATCACCACGGTGCCCGGGTGTTCCGCGCTGGCCCGCCCGATCAGCCGCGCTTCGCGCCCCTCGGGCCGGTTGCGCATGGCCGCCAGCGCGGCATCGGCCTCGGACGGGTCGACGAACATCACCAAGGTCCCTTCATTCGCCAGGTACAGCGGATCGAGGCCAAGAATCTCGCAGAACCCCCGCACTTCCGGGCGCAGCGGCAACGCATCTTCGTCGACGTCGATCCCGCAGCCCGACACCGCCGCGATCTCGTTCAACGACGACGCCAGTCCACCGCGCGTCGCATCGCGGGCGCACCGCACCGACGGTGCCACCGCCAGCACGTCCTCCATCAATCCGTTGAGCGGCGCGCAGTCGCTCTCGACCGGGCTTTCCAGGGCCATATCGCCCCGCGCGTTCAAAATCGCCGCGCCGTGATCGCCGAGATAACCGTTAACGATGGCGACGTCGCCCGGCTTAACCCGCCGCGCCGCCAAGTTGCGGCCTTCTGGTATCACCCCCACCCCCGCCGTGGTGACGAAAACTTTGTCCGCCGATCCTTTGTCGACGACCTTGGTGTCGCCGGTGACGATTTTGACGCCCGCCGTATCGGCGGCGGTGCGCATACTGGCGGCGATGGTCCGCAGGGTGTCGACCTCGACCCCTTCTTCGATGATCATCGCACACGACAGCCACATCGGCTTGGCGCCGCCGACGGCCAGATCGTTGACCGTCCCGTTGACCGCCAGATCGCCGATATTGCCCCCCGGAAAGAACAACGGATCGACGACGAAACCGTCCGTGGTGAACGCCAGCTGTCCACCGCCCAGCGCGGCGGCCACCGGCAATCGGGCCTGATCTTCCATATCGCCCATGTCGGGATTATCGAAGGCGGCCACGAACACGTCATCGATCAGATCGCGCATCGCTTTTCCGCCGCCGCCGTGGGCCAGCGTGATGGTCTCGGTCTTGAGCGAACCACTCCGCCGATAGGGGGTGCTGATTTCGTTCATGACGCCACCCTTTCTTTTTCCGCGGTCTCCGCCGTCGACCGTGCCCCGGCATAAAGATGATAGGCGGCACAGGCCCCTTCGGACGACACCATCAAGGCACCCAACGGATTATCCGGTGTGCAGTCGAGGCCGAATTTCGGACAGTCCCATGGCTTGATCATGCCTTTGACGACATCGCCGCAGCGACATCCTTCGAGGCATTCAAGCTGCATTTCCCGGCCCGACGTCTTGCCGGCGCCGTAGCCGACGTGGAACTTTTCTTCAGCGTCGTAGGCAACATACTTTTCGCGAATTTTGACGCCGGACCGGTCGATTTCACCCAGGCCCCGCCAGTCGAAGGCATCGCGCGGCGTGTAGACATCATCGATGGCCGCTTGCGCCGCCGGGTTGCCGTTGTTCGGCACCACCCGGGCGTATTGGTTTTCAACCTCGGCGCGGCCGTCGGCGATCTGTTCGACCACCATCAACACCGATTGCAACAGGTCCAACGGTTCGAACCCGGCAACCACGATCGGCTTGCCGTAGTCTTCGGCGATAAAATCATAGGGCGACGTGCCGATGACCATCGACACGTGGCCCGGCCCGACGAACCCGTCGAGTTTCATGTCCGGATCGTCCAAAAGCGCCTTGATCGGCGGCGGCACCAGAATGTGATTACAGAAGATCGAAAAATTGTCCTGATCTTCCTTCGCCGCTTGTTGAACGGTCAGCGCCGTCGACGGCATCGTCGTTTCGAACCCGAGGCCGAAGAACACCACTTCACGGTCCGGGTTGCGGCGTGCCAGTTCCAAGGCATCCAAGGGCGAATAGACCATACGGATATCGGCACCCCGGGCTTTGGCCTGCATCAGGCTGCCGCGCGTGCCGGGCACCCGCATGGCGTCGCCAAAGGTGGTGAAGATCACCTCCGGCCGTTCGGCGATGTCGAGACAATCGTCGACCCGGCTCATCGGCAGAACGCAGACCGGGCAACCCGGGCCGTGAATGAACTCGATACTGTTGCTGGTCAGTTTATCGAGGCCATAACGAAAGATCGCGTGCGTATGACCGCCGCAGATTTCCATAATATGCAGCGGTTTTTCCGGCGTCGCACCGGTGCGCGCCACGGCGTCGTCGATGGCTGCCAACAGTTTCTTGGCTTTCGCCGGATCGCGGAATTCATCGGCGTACTTCATTGCGCGGCCTCCTCAAGCATTTGGTTCGAGTCCTTGATGGCTTCGATCTCGGCCATCGCCTCACCCAGCGCTTCCAGCGCCTCCAACGTCGCAGCGGCTTCGTCGGGGTCGATCCGGCTCATCGCAAATCCGACATGAACCAGAACCCACTCGCCGATGACATCGTCGACGTCCCCCCCTTCGATGACGCAGGCGAGGTTGACCGTCCGGCGCACCCCCGACACGTCGACGACCCCCGTCAGGTTGTCGGCGTCGGTTACTTCGACGACTTGTCCCGGTATCCCTAGGCACATGGCGGTTCTCCCCTATTCCGCGGCGGTGATGCGTTCGTCGCCGTCGTCTTCATCGACGGCGCGGACGGGCGGCTCGATGCCGTAACGGTCCAGCTTGGCGCGCAGCCCGACCCGGCTGAGGCCCAATTCATCGGCGGCCCGGCTTTTGTTCCAACGCAGTCGCGTCAGCGTCTCGCGCAGGATGCGGGCTTCCATCTTTTCGACCCGGTCTTTCAAGCTGCCCTCGATCATCAAAGCGGCTTCGGCGGCGGGGTCGATATCATCGGTGATCGGGGCGGCGCGCAGAATCTTCGGCGCGATATCAGCCGCGCCCAATCGGTCGTTCTGCGTCAGCATCAGCATCCGCGTGACCTCGTTTTCCAGCTCGCGGACATTCCCCGGCCAGTCATAGGCGGACAGGAACTCGACGGCGGCGGCATCGATGCCGCTGACCTGTTTGCCGTGCGCCGCCATAGCCTTGGCCAGGACATGATCGGCCAGCGCCGGGATATCCCCGGGGCGCTCGCGCAGCGCCGGCAATCGCAGCGGGCTGACCGCCAGTCGGTAGAACAAATCCTCGCGGAAACTGCCGGCGCGGGCTTCTTCTTCAAGATCCCGGTTGGTGGCGGCGATCACCCGGACATCGACGGACACGGTGTCGTTCGATCCGACGGGCCGCAGCTCGCCCTCTTGTAAAAAGCGCAGCAACTTCACCTGAAACGCCGGCGACGTGTCGCCGATCTCGTCCAGGAACACGGTGCCGCCGTCGGCTTGTTCCAACAGGCCGATGCGATTGGCGTGGGCACCGGTAAACGCACCTTTCTTGTGACCGAAGAGTTCCGATTCCAGCAACTCATCGGGGATCGCCCCGCAGTTGACCGCGTAAAACGGCTTGTCGGAGCGAAGCGAACCGTAATGGATCGCCCGGGCCAGCAATTCCTTGCCGGTTCCCGTTTCGCCGACCACCAGGGCCGGAACGTCGAAGCTGGCGATTTGCGCGGCGGTCGCACAGATGGTTTCCATCGGCGAGTCGGGCATCCGGATAATGCGGTCAAAACCGTACCCGCGCTTGACCGCTTCGCGCCGTTCCGCGACCCGTTGTTCGGCGGAACTGGCAAGATGCTTCATCTCCACCGACATGCGGTCGTGTTCGCGTTGCAATTGGAAGACCCGTGCGCCGTTGCGGGCCGCCATCAGCAATTGATCCGGATGCCACGGCTTGGTCAGAAACTGATAGATACCGGCATCGTTGATGGCGCTGATGATGTCGTCGGTTTCGGTATAACCGGTGACGATGATGCGGATGGTTTCCGGCCAACGGTCCCGCATCAGGGTCAACAGTTCGACGCCCGTCATGCCCGGCATCCGTTGATCGCAGAGGACAACCTGAATCCATTCATCGTTGAGAATCTCGATCGCTTCGTCCGCCGACTGGGCGGTGAAGACGTGGAAATCGTCCTCCAACGCCATTTCCATGGCATCGAGAGAGCGCGGCTCGTCGTCGACCAGCAGGACGGATGGATTGCGTGCGGCGTTCATCGGCTCCCCCTATTCCGCGGCCCGGATGGCTTCGAGCGCATTCTTCGCGGCTTGTTCCGCCTCGGCCATGACGGCGGCGCGGCGGTCGGCGATCCAGTTCAACCAATCGTCCATGCCTTCGCCGGTGCGGGCGGAAACGCGAATGACCTCGACACCGGGATTGACGCGCCGTGCGTTTTCTTCGCAGAGGTCCAGATCGATGTCGCAATGCGGCGCCAAATCGATCTTGTTCAACAACACCAGACCGGCGGCGGCGAACATGTCCGGGTATTTGAGCGGCTTGTCCTCTCCCTCGGTCACCGACAGGATTGCGACCTTGGCCGCCTCGCCCAAATCGAAAGCCGCCGGACACACCAGATTGCCGACGTTCTCGATGAACAGGACACCGAATTTTTCCGGGTTCAAATGATCGATGGCGTGGCCGACCATGTGCGCGTCCAAATGACATCCCTTGCCGGTATTGACCTGGATCGCCGGGGCGCCGGTGGCGCGGATGCGGTCGGCATCGTTGGTGGTTTGCTGATCCCCCTCGATCACCGCCACCGGATGACGGCCGGTCAGGGCCTCGATCGTTTTGCACAGCAATGTGGTCTTACCGGACCCCGGGGACGACACCAGATTGAGCGCCAAGGCACCCAGATCGGCGAACCGTTGGCGGTTGACGGCGGCGTAGCGGTCGTTCTTCGACAGGATGTCGGTTTCGATCTCGATCATCCGCGATTGGCTTAGCCCCGGCGCATGCGCCCGGGCCGGGCCGGTGCCGTAATGCAGATCGCCGCCATGGCCGTGATGATCGTGGTGATCGTGATGGTGGTGGTCATGGTCATGCCCATTGGCATGACTGTGGGCATGATCGTGATCGTGGTGATGCCCGTGCGCCTTGTCGGCGCCCTCGACCGCGGCTCCCTCGCCGCTGCATCCGCAGACCGTGCACATTACGCCACCTCCAATTCTTTGATACGCATTTCATCTCCCCCCGTCGGCGATAGTTTACCGCCGCCGCATTTTGGGCACGGGTCCAGCCGGTCGTTGATCGTGACCGTTTCCGTGCAATCGAAACAGAACGCCTGACCCGGAACGTCGATCACATCCAACGATGCGTTCTCGGCGACCGAGCCTTTCATCACCACGTCGAACCCAAACCGCAGGGCATCGATTTCGACGCCGGCAAAGCGGCCGATTTCCAGCCGCACCGTGCGGACTTCCCGGAAGCCGTCGGTCTTGGCCTTGTCTTCGAGGATCTGCAGGATCCCCTCGCATAGCGACATCTCATGCATGATGCGTCTCCACTTGGGTGACGATACACGGATCGACGGTTTCGATCACCATGCGGGCAACGGTTTCGAGCGGCGCCCCCGCCTGGCCCGGCAGCGATGCCAGGGCCTGTTCCAGCACTCCACCCTGCATGAGGGCGAAATCGGTCGGCGACAAGCGGGCGAAATCGTGCACGCCCGTATCGTCGCAACGGGCCTGGACCAACATCGCGCCGCGCGCCGCCTGGGAAATCCCCGTGTCGGAAACCACCTCGCCGGCGTCGCCGTCCAACAGTCTTTCAACCTCGATCAGGCGCGCCGTCATCCGCCACAACACGCCGCGGCCAAAGCGTTCCTCGACCGCCTGCATCAGCGGCACATCGGCAACACGGCAGGCCGGACCGTTGTCGACCGGGCCGCCGTTTTGCGCGCCGCTGTCCCAATCGACCGGAACCTCGGGATCGAACAACGGCGTATCGGTCCGCCCCCAGGCCGCTTGGAAATCCCGGTGGACGATATCGAATATTTCCGCCGGTACGGTGGCGGCGGCGGTCATCCAGGCTTCCAGTCCCATCCAATCGGCAGGCACGGCACCATCGGCCCCGAAGATCGCGGCGCGAAGCGCGGCTTCGGCGTCGGCATCGTCCAAAGCGGCGGCGGCATAGCCGATGGCGGCGCGGTCCGGCGTCACCCCCAACAGCGGTGGCCAGATCATCAACAGCTTCATCGCGTGTTCGCGCAACGTTTCGATCCGCACGTTCTGCCGTAACGCATCATCGATCTCGAGCGACAAGGCAGAGCGCACGGCGGCTTCTTGGGCGGCGGCGCAGATATTGAAGATCAGCGGGATCAGCGTCGCCGTCTGATCGGCGGATTTGCCGCGCACCAGGTCGGCAACCGGGATCCGCGGCGGCGGCGTGACATCGGCGTGGACGCCGTCGCCATCGCGCGTCAATCGGATCTGCAGCTTACCGCTCAGCGCATTCATGCGTCGGGATGCTCCTCCGCCGCGGCTTGGGTCGAAAAATCGCCCCGTAAAACGGCGCGGCGGTCGGGTGCCGCGGCCGGTTTTTCCAATGCGTCTTTCAATTCGGCCTCGGCCTGTTCCCGGGCGGCGATCTCGTCTTCGCGCTGCTTGCGGATGGTCGCCGACTTGTCCGTATCGTCACGGTTGGCTTCGTCGAACAGGGCCAGCATCACGGCACGGGCGATGGCGACTACTTCGTCTTGGGATTTGAACTCGGCCATCGGCGAGAATAGCGAGCACGCCTTGAAGCCACCGACGTGACCGATCGACATATCGATGAATTCATAAGGGCCGGACGGGAAATTGAACATTTCCTTTTCGCCGGGCCGCAGTTTCGCCCAATCGTCGGCCTCGCCCGGCAGCAACACCAGGTTCATGAACCATGGCGAAATCAACACGCCGATGAACCGGTCCTGCCAGGGTTGAAAACCGACGGCCTCGACCTTCAAGGCGCTATTGCAAAACGGCACGTCGCGCATCTTGCCGATGTGAATTTCATGAAACTCGGCGACCAGTCGTTCGACCGCTTCGTGCATCGCCGCCTCGACGGCGCCGCCGGCTTCTTGGATCGGGTCCTCCAAGACCATGAACTGTTCCTTGGCGCCGCTGCAATTCGGGCACGACCAATCGTCGGGCAGCGCCAGAAACGGGGTGCCCGGTTCGATCTGGCGGGTTTCGTCGCCCTCGGCCGGATCGTACGGGGTCCAGCAAATCTTGCATTCCATGATGGCACGCGGCGAGATTTTCGCGTCCGCGCCCAGGTAGGAGCCTTCGAAGGTACCGGTCATCGGATCGCCTCCAGCACTTCGATCAACCGCGCGCCGCTGTCGACGAAATCTTCCGACGCCGCCAGGGCGACTTCGGGGATCGTCGTGACCTCATAGGTATCCAGGATCAAGACACCCTGGGAGTTGAAGAACTGCACTTTCCAGACGTTCTGCAGTCCGGTCGACCAGATCTTGCAATCGCCGTAGCCGCGCGAATGGATGGCGACGGATCCCTGCCCCAACGCCATTTCCAGGAAGTTCAGGTCTTCCGGCGTGTGCGGTAACAGCGTCAGGTTGACCACATGCGGCAATTCGCCCGGCGTCCAGTCCCGACTTTTTTCCATAAACTCGGTGATCAGCGCCGGGGCATTGAACACGCCCGGCATTTTCGGCGTCAGCGGGCCGATGGCCGGTGACTGGGTGACGAATGCCCGGTCCAAGACGACGTCGGGAATGGCCGCGATCTCGATCCGGTCGGGGCCGTCGCCCGTCACCATCCAAATGCCGGCGAACACGGATTCCAAAATTTCGACCAACGGGTCGCAGGCCACCGTGCACGACACCTCGCCCTTGCCGAAGGTCTCGTCGATCAATCCCCGGTTCGCGTCGTCCAAGTCATTCAGATCGAACCGCTTAGCGACACCGTTCATGGACGACGCGGCGTCGGCAATGTTTTTCAACAACGTCAACGCCGGTCGAAAGATTTCCTCGTTGTCGATTTCCGGCAGATGCGGCTCGAACACCTGCATCTGCGTCGGCAGCGCCATGTACTCCAGTTCCACGCCGTCTTCGTCGGCGACGGGTTGCGAGCCGGGCCCGAACCCGAACGGCGGCAGATGAAAATTACTGACCATAATACGGTTCCTTATTCGGCGGCGGCGACGGCGCCGCCATTGAGAATGAGTTGGATACGGTTCAGGTAATCAGTCCAATCGCGGACCCGCGGGATAGCGTCGAGGACGTCGCCATCGCGCATGAAAATCAGGCTCGGCGTCGGCCATGTGTCGAAGCGGACGCGGACCTCTTCTTCAATCTCGTCACCGACCACGGCACAGTCGAAGCGGCCTTGAAACGCCAGGACCAGTTCCGGCAACACGACGGCGGCATCGTTGGACTCCAGATTTTTTTGCGGGTTGCCGGGCACGAACAGGCAATGGTCGCCCGGCGCGCTGGCAAAGGCATCGAGATCGACCATGCTGTTCAACAGCGGCCATTTCAGCTCGTCGGTCAGTCGGTCGATTAACGGTGAACTCATGAAAATTCCTCCTCAGGCGGTGCGGGCGCCGGCGCGGCGCGCGGCTTCGAGATGGGGTGGCAAGGTCGGTTCGCGGTTATCCAGATCGGCAAACGCGTCGCCGACCCCTTCGCCGCGCATCACGGAATCGAGCCCCGCCAACGCACGGGTGATTTGTTCCGCGGTCTGTTCATCCAAAACGTCACGGGCGGCGCCCAGGAAAACCAGGACCCACGTGCCCGGGGATTGCGGGCCGACCAACGACATATCGATGGTCTCGACCCGTTCCCCCGCGATGCATTTTGCCGAGAACCCCTCCATCTCGGCGACACGCATCGGAATCCCCAGGCACATGGATTCAGTCTCCGCCAAGGCCGAAGAACCGGTCGTCGCCGGTCCGGCAGGCCTCTTCGGCGCTTGGCCGTCCGCCTTCATAGGCGTCGCGGCTGATGGCGGCATCGTTGATCGCGGCTTCGGATGTCGGACGTTCCGTCGGAACGATCCCGAAGACATCGCGAAGATCGGCCAAGGCGATATCGATGGCCGGATCGATGCAGGCGGCAACGCGATCGCGCAGTCCCCCGCCGTAATCTTCCAACTCAACCGGCTGGACGCCGATCAACAGCAAATGCGCCGGGCAATAGCCCATCAACTTGGCGGTCGAAATCACGTCTTGGAACCCGGTTTGATGCAGGCTCATTTTCTTGGCACCCATGAAGGACGGCACCTCGTCGTCGCGGACGATCTTCATGGTCCCGGGTTCCAGCCCGTAATCGACGGCGTCGAACACGATCAGCGCGTCATGGGTTTCCAGATGCGGCAGCAGGTACAGCCCCTGCGTGCCGCCGTCCATGACCGTGACCCGCTCGGGCAGATCGAAACGGCGGGCGAATTCCTCGGCGGCACGAACGCCGAAGCCCTCGTCCGCCCATAAAACGTTACCGATGCCGAGAATGAGAATACGCGCGTCGTCTGGCTGCATTGTGGTGTTTCCCCTGCCGGTTTCGGAACTTTGGCGTCCGATTTGCGGCTTTGCCGTAAAGTTGTCTTACACTGGATAAATGCTCTGCACACAGCGTGCCAAGTTTGTAGCCATAGAAAAGCATCAACGTGGTCAACTACTTACCGGCCATCAGGGTAATTTGATTGAAATCAGATTGGAAGAATAAGTTTCACTATTGTCATTTATTGAAAGTTTACTATCCATTTAAGGCATCGTGCATGTTCCCACGGGCCGCGAAACACATCCGTGCCGATACGATAGGATGATCTTTCGACACGTGATCCGGAATTCACCCCAGGCCGCCCGCCAACAGCTTGCAGTGGAAAGCATTAGGATTCTTTGACACTGGAAGGATGCCATTCCGTCCTTCGACAGGGCATACTGCAAATCTCGAAACCTCGGATGAACCTCGGCCCGGCATGCACAGCACCTCACAGAACGACGTTCAGGTTGCGGTGAAAGCCGAAGCCCTCCTTGGCGAAGGTCCGGTCTGGGACGACCGTGCAGGAATCCTTTACTGGGTGGATATCAAGGGCAAGCGCCTTCACACCCTGTCGCCGGCGACGAATGGAACCCGTGACATCCCGCTTTCCATAGAAACAGGTGCCGTTGCCCCAAGAACCAAGGGCGGACTGATCGCCGCGACACGCACTGGGTTTTCGTATTTGGACCCCGACACAGGTCGTCTCATCGATATCGCCGATCCGGAAGAAGACCTCCCGACCAACCGATTCAACGACGGCGCAATCGACGCATCTGGAAACTTCGTTGCGGGAAGCATGGACGATTTGGAGACCAATCCCACCGGAACGGTCTATCGCCTTAGTCCTTCGGGTGACGTGACAACATTATTCGGCGGCTTCGTGGTCTGTAACGGCCCAGCATTCAGTGCCGATGGGCGGACTTTGTTTTTTTCCAACAGCGCCGCCCGAGAACTTCTCTCGTTCCCCTATGATCCGGTCGATGGGTCTGTTGGCGAACCAATCGTCTTTGCCCGAATTGAAGAAGCGCACGGCTACCCAGACGGCTTGACCGTCGACGCGGACGGCGGCGTCTGGTGCGCGCATTGGGATGGCGGCCGGATCACTCGCTTTGCCGCCGACGGGACCGTGGACCGGATCGTCGAACTTCCCGTCCCCCTCGTTACAAGTTGTGCGTTTGGCGGCATGAACTACGGCACGCTCTATGTGACGTCGGCACGATGGAGGATGGATGCAGACCGGCTCGAACGTTTCCCCCTGTCCGGATCCCTGTTCGCCGTCGATGTCGGCGTAAAGGGTTTCCCTTTGCCGCTGTATGCCGGGTAAGTTTTCCGACGGGGTCTCCGGGGGTGGCATGACGAAACAAAGCATCGGAATAATTGGACTTGGCCCGATGGGTACGGGACTCGCCGCCAACCTGTTGGCCAGCGGGTTCACCGTCGCTGCGTGGGACCGCGATATCGCGGTCGCGACAGACGACGGAAATGCCGACACCGCAGGGATCAATATATGCCAATCGCTGAGCGATCTCGTTTCGGCGATAGAAAAACCCCGCCGCATATTGATGTCCATTCGAAGCGGCCCGCCCGTGGATCAGGTACTCGAACAGTTGCGTCCCCTCCTATCGCCCGGCGATGTGATCGCGGATTGCGGAAACTCTCACTTCCAGGATACGGCGCGTCGTGCGACGTCGTGCAACGCCGCCGGGTTGGGCTACTTGGGCGTCGGGGTTTCGGGGGGACCGGATGGGGCGCGAACGGGGCCGGCGATTATGGCCGGCGGCGACGAGGCCTCCTGGCAATGCCTCGGCCCTGTTTTCGACGCCGTCGCCGCCAAGGTCGACGGTTCTCCATGCAGCGGATACGTCGGTCCGGGCGGCGCCGGTCATTTCGTCAAGATGGTCCACAATGGAATCGAATACGCGATCATGCATCTGCTGATGGAGGCTTATGCGTTCCTGCGACGGTCATGTGGCGACGACCGGGACTCCCTGATTGAAACAATGGCGGCGATGAACAGCGGCCTGACCGCCAGCTACTTGACCGAAATTACGGCGACGGTCATTGCAAAACGGCTCCCCGCCGGCGATGCGTTTCTTGTCGACATCGTTGCAGGCGCCGCGGGTCACAAGGGCACAGGGATGTGGAGTGTCATGGCGGCCCTTGAACAAGGCGTTGCCGTGCCGACAATTTCCGAAGCCGTCATGTATCGGCTTTTGTCCGCACAGGATGACGGCAACGCAATCAGCGTACAGTCGGCGCCACCAAAAGACGACCGGCGCATAACCGACCCGACGCGCATGTCGGATGCGCTGACCTGCGCGTTCATCAGTTCTTTCGCGCAAGGGTTAAGCATTTTCGACACATGCGTGCCGCCGTTGGAACATGCGCTTGATCGGAAGGAAATACTCCGGATATGGCGGGGTGGATGCATCCTTCAGGGGAAGATGGTCGAGTTTCTCTGGCAAAACGCCGCCGATCAGGCGACGTCCGACAATATCTTGAACTGGCCTTTGGTCCGCGACCAAGTAACCAAGACGCGGGGCGCCCTCCGCTCCGTTGTCGCCGCAAGCACCCTCGACGGGGTCCCCAGCGCGGGACTATCGTCCGCACTCGCCTATGCCGAAACCAAAATCGGCACACCGCTTCCGACAGCGGTTCTTCAACTGCAACGGGATTACTTTGGGCGTCATGGCGTCAAAGACAAACGCACCGGGAAATCCATTTCGATTTCCTGGGGACGCGATGACGACACGCCATGACACATCAAAAATGGATATTGATCATGGGGGTATCGGGATCGGGGAAGACCACCGTGGGACGCCGCGTCGCGGAACGCCTGGGCGGGCATTTTATCGATGCCGACGATTTTCATTCCGAAGAAAACCGTCACAAAATGTCGACGGGCGTGCCATTGACCGACGCAGACAGAGAACCGTGGCTGGACAAAACTGTCGACGCCGTGCGGGATTACAGGCAACGCGCTCCGGTTGTCGTGGCGTGTTCCGCACTGAAGGATCGTTACCGGCAACGGCTCGCGGAAATTCCGTATCGTCTTGTGTATTTAAAGGGAACACAGGAGGAGATCGCACCGCGATTGCAAGCGCGCGCCGAACACTTCATGCCGCCAAGTTTGCTATCCAGTCAGTACCTTGCGCTTGAGGAACCGGAGGACGCCCTCGAACTCCCCGTCAATTGGCCGGTCCAGAAGATCGTCGAGACGATCGTCGAAGACATAGTGTCTGGATGCTGACGGCGTCGCAAAAGTCGTTGCACCCAAGGCAAAAAAAGAGGGCCGGCAATGCCGGCCCCTAGGTTCACATTGGGAAGATGCTAGGTTGAGTTAGTCAGGGTCGTCGTCTTTGAACGTCCGATGCCCGGAGATCATCGTCGAGACAATCGATTGCCGCGACATGATGTCCTCGCGGATCGCCACGTAGATATGAATGATCATGAAGATCACCAGCCACCACATACCCAGATGATGCAGGGTATGCACGGACATGGAATTGCCGACCAGCGGAATGACCCAGCCGAACATCATGTCGGCCCAGCCACCGGCCTGCTGGCCCTCGGCATAGAGGGCAAATCCGGTGATGATCATGAAAGATAAGCCCAGCGTGATGAAACAGAACATCGCCAGTTGCGCCAACGGGTTATGGCCGACGTATTTCTTCGGCTTGGATTCCATGAACAGGTACCAGCGGATTTCGAAGAACACCTCGGACCACCAGTGGCCATCCCAAAACGGGATGTAGAACAACTGGCGCGAATGGTGATTTCCGACAAACGCCCAATACAGCCGGCCGAGAAATCCGATCAGCAGAATGTACCCGGCGGTGAAGTGGGCGAAGCGGATGTATCCGAACAGGAAACTGTCCGACGCCTCGCCGCTCATGGTCGGTAACGGCGAGCCGATGAAGTAGCCGGTGACGATCAACACCACGATCGCCAACGCGTTGATCCAGTGCCAAATCCGCAGCGGTACTTCGTAAACATAGACCGAGGTAATCCGCCGCGCCGTCCGGACATCTTCGGGCGCGACATCATCGGCCCCGGCCAGGTCAGGGGCTGAGGCCGATGCGCTTGGCGGGGGAGTCATGACCGCCCCCGGAACTTCCGCGTCAAAGCGGTGACGGCAAGCCCGATGCCGATGCCGAGACCGATATAGGCCAAGGCTTCGAGCGCATGATGGACGCCGTGGACGCTGGCTTGCGCCATCTCCGGATGGCCGCCGTGCGCGAAAGCGTTGGTGGAGACCACGACGGCTGCGATGCTGTATGCGATTGTTTTCATGGTATCCTCCCTTAGCGCACTTTGACGTTGGTCAGTTCTTCGCCATCCGGCGACATAACGTGGGTTGAACAGGCCAGGCACGGGTCGAAACTGTGCAGGGTGCGCAGAATTTCGACCGGTTCCTCCGGGCGTTCGACCTTGGTGTTCATCAAGGCAGCTTCGAAAGCACCGATGTTGCCTTGTTCGTCCCGCGGACTGCCGTTCCAGGTGGTCGGCACGACACACTGATAGTTGTCGATCCGACCGTCCTTGACCTTGATCCAATGGCCGAGCGCACCGCGCGGGGCTTCGGTCATGCCGACGCCCTTGGCTTCCTTCGGCCATTTCGACGGGTCCCACTTTTCGACGTTGGCGGTCGAACTGTCGCCGTTGCGGATGTTGGTCATCAGCTTGTCGAAGAAGTGCTTCTGCAGACGTGCGCAGTATTCGGATTCAAGCGCGCGCGCCGCCGTCCGGCCGAGGGTCGAGAACAACGCCGACACCGGAAGATCCATGGTCCGAAGCAGGCCGTCGACCTGGTTCTTGATGTCTTCGTGGCCACCGGCGTAGCCGACGATGTAGCGCGCCAGCGGGCCGACCTCCATCGCGTGGCCGCGCCACCGCGGGGCCTTAATCCACGAGTATTTTCCGTTCTCGTCGATCTCTTCGATGTTGGTCCGGGTCCCCTTAAGATTAGCGCCCAGTTCGTAGTTCGGCTCGGTCACACCGTCCCACGGGTGCAGACCGGCTTTCTCGTCCTCGTAGCTGTACCAACTGTGCGGCACGAACTCTTGGATTTGCTCCGGATCGCGGACGTCGACTTCGTGGATCTTCGACAGATCGCCGTCTATGATCGCACCGCGCGGCAGATACAGCTGCTCGGCCGAGAAGTCGTTCGGGTTTTCCGGAATGTCGCCGTAGGCCAACACCGCCTTGCCCGACAAGCCGCCGCCGTACAGCCAGTTCTTGTAGAACCCGCCGATGGCGATGACGTCCGGAATGTAGACGTTGTTCACGAATTCCTGGCACAGGTCGACGATGGTCGAGACCAGGTTAAGGCGCTCCATATTGATGGCGCCGACGGCCCCGTCGTCATCCATGTTGATGGGGCATGGCACGCCGCCGACCAGCCAGTTCGGATGCGGGTTCTTGCCGCCGAAGATGGTGTGGACCTTGACGATTTCTTTTTGCAGGTCCAGCGCTTCGAGATAGTGCGTGACCGCCATCAGATCGGCTTCCGGCGGTAACAGATAGGCCGGGTTAGTCCAGTAACCGTTCTTGAACGGGCCAAGCTGCCCCGACTCGACGAACTTCTTCAACCGGTTCTGAATGTCGCGGAAATACCCCGGCGATGACATCGGGTGGTTCGGCCCGACCGCCTGTTGCAGTTCGCTGGTCGCCTTCGGATCGGCCTTCAGCGCGTTGACCGGGTTGACCCAGTCCAAGGCGTGTAGGTGATAAAAGTGCACCACGTGATCGTGAATTTGCAGGTTCAGCTGCATCATGTTGCGGATCGAATTGGCGTTGTCCGGGATCTCGATCCCCAGCGCGTCTTCGACGGCGCGGACACTGGTCAGCGCGTGCGTGCCGGTGCAGACCCCGCAAATCCGTTCGGTGAAGGCCCACGCATCGCGCGGGTCGCGGCCCTTCAGGATCACTTCAAGACCCCGCCACATGGTGCCGGTCGACACCGCGTTGCGGATCACGTTGTTCTCGTCGACGTTCACTTCGCAACGCATGTGGCCTTCGATCCGGGTGACCGGGTCGACGACTACGCGCTGTCCCGATGTGTCGAGATCAAATCCGTTTGGTGTCATCGACATCAGACGTCCTCCCCTTCATGCGTTTCGGTTTTGTTTTGCGCCCGCTTCAACGCCGAGATCGCGGCGTGCGCGGCGACCGTGCCGCCGACACCGGCGGCTGCATAGCCACCGATCATGTCGGCATTGGCCTCGACGCCGAAGGCGTTGATGTTTTCCAAGCGCTCGTTGAACGGTCCGGCATCCCAGAACCCGTCTTCGGAACAACCGATGCAGCCGTGACCGGATTGGATCGGGAAGCTGACACCTTCGTTCCAGCGCACCGTCGAACAGGCGTTGTAGGTGGTCGGGCCTTTGCAGCCGACTTTGTACAAGCAGTAGCCGCGCCGCGCGCCTTCGTCGTCCCAGTTCTCGACGAATTGACCGGCGTCGAAGTGCGGACGGCGATAACATTTGTCGTGGATCCGCTGGCTGTAGAACATTTTCGGCCGGCCTTGGCGGTCCAATTCCGGCAACCGGTCGAAGGTCAGCATGTAGGTGATGACGCCGGTCATGACCTCGGCGATCGGCGGGCAGCCGGGCACCTTGATGATCGGCTTGTCGGTGATGACCTTGTGGACCGGGGTAGCCCGGGTTGGGTTCGGCTTGGCCGCTTGGACGCACCCGAACGACGCGCAGGCACCCCAGGAAATCACGGCCTTGGCGTGTTCGGCGGCGTGCTTCAACTGTTCAACGAACGGCTTGCCGGCGACGATGCAATACATGCCGTCTTCGTTCAGCGGCGGGTTGCCTTCAACCGCCAGGATGTATTCGCCTTTGTACTTGTCGATGGTGTCCTGCATCGCGGCTTCGGCGGCGTGTCCGGCCGCGGCCATCAACGTATCGTCGTAATCGAGCGAGATCATCGACAGCACCACGTCTTTGACCAACGGGTGCGCAGAGCGAATGAAACTCTCGGAACAGCAGGTGCATTCCAATCCGTGCACCCAGATCACCGGGGTCCGGGGCTTGGTTTCCATCGCGTTGGCGATCTGCGGCGCGAACGAGGGCCCAAGACCCAACGCTGCCGCCGTCAGCGAACAGTATTTCAGAAAACTGCGGCGCGTGATGCCTTGCCGCCGCATGACCTCGTAAAATGTTTCAATTGATTGGCTCAACGTGATGCCCTCCCACTCGGTGCTATTCTTTAAAGAACCACACCGGCAGATCAGCAAACTTCGTGCCAAATAATTTAATTCGTTATTTCAATAAGTTAGGAGACATCGGACGACGCGTCGACCGCATCCACTTTCCACTCCGTCGACGGTGTGGCTAGTTGCTTTCCACTGTCGCGGCATCGTCTGCGGACACGCGGTGCGCTGCGATCACGGCCTGGCCCAGGGACACGCACCCATCGTTCGGCGGCGTCAGGCAATGGCTGAGCACGGTGCGGTCGGACAGCCGCGCAAGGCACATTTCCAGCAAGGTCGCATTCTGAAAACAGCCGCCCGAAAGGGCGATGGCCTGTGCCCCATGCCGGTCGGCCAGGGCGGCGGCATGGGCGCAGACGACGTCGGCCAATCCGGCATGAAAGCGCGCCGCGATTACTGGGACGCCGACACCGTTCTCAAGGTCTGACAGCAACGCCCGCCACATCGGCGCCGGATCGATCACCGCGTCCGCGATGGCAAACGGATAGCCCGTTTCGTTCAACGCCAACCGGGCGTGGGTTTCCAAGGCCATCGCCGCTTCGCCTTCGAAACTCTGCTGATCGGGGGCGATACCCACGGCGGCCGCGACGGCATCGAACAAGCGACCGGCCGACGACGTCAGCGGCGCGTTGATCCCCTTCGCCACGGCGGCGCGCAGGGTCGCCAACGGATGATGGCCCAGCATCGCGTCGGCTCTGTCACCCAGACCCGCGGCGTCCAACTGTGCCAACAAATTTCGCCACGGCTGGCCTTGCGCCGCGCCGCCGCCCGGCAACGGCACGGGCTTTAACCAACCGACCCGCCGGAAATCCGCGTAATCGGCCAGCAGCCATTCACCGCCCCAGACCGTTTCGTCCGCCCCCCAGCCGAGACCGTCCAGGGCCACCCCCAGCACCGGGCCTTCCGACGGTGCCCAGCCGTTTTCCGCCATCGCCGCGGCGATATGCGCGTGGTGGTGCTGCACCTTGATCAACGGCACACCCCGGCGGGCGGCTTGATCTTCGGCGTGGGCGGTCGACGGATAGTCGGGATGCGCGTCGCAGGCAATCGCCGCCGGTTCGTGGTCCAATAGCGCGGCATAATCGCCGTCGGCTTTGGCGAATTCATCCGCCGTCAGCACATCGCTGAGATCGCCGAGATGATGGGACAACAACGCCTGTCCATCACGCAGCAAACAGATCGACGATTTCAAAAACGCCCCATAGGCGGTGACCGGCGGCGCGTCGGCGAACGCCGTCGGCAGCGCCAATGTCTCCGGCGCGTAACCGCGCGCGCGGCGCTGCATGCGAACAATGCCGCCGATCGTGCGGGCGACGGAATCGTCCAACCGGCGGGCGATGTCGCGGTCGTGCAAAACAAAGCCATCGACGAAGGGGCGGAGCTTCGTGCGCGCTTCGTTATTGCCGACGACCTGTGGTTCGCCGGAAAGATTGCCGGACGTCATCACCAACGGCCCGTCCATGGCATCCATCAGCAACAGATGCAGCGGCGTCGTTGGCAGCATCCAACCCAGCGCCCACTGGTTCGGCGCAACCGCCGGCGACAAATCTGTCGGGCCGGACGCGGACAACAGAACAATCGGCCCGGCCGCACTATGCAGCAGCTTCGTCTCGTCGTCGGAGACCGTGGCATAGGCCCGTACGGTGTCGATATCCTTGGCCATAAGCGCCAGCGGTTTGGATGGGCGGCGTTTGCGATCCCGCAGTCGCTGCACCGACACATCGTTGCGCGCATCGCAAGCCAGATGGAACCCGCCCAGTCCCTTGATCGCCAATATCTCGCCATCGCCTAGTCGTCTAACGGTTTCGCGGATCGGGTCGTCCGTGGGCAGGACCTCGCCGTCCACGGTCTCGATCCAGATGGTCGGTCCGCAATCGGCACAGGCAATCGGTTGCGCGTGAAAACGGCGGTTCGCCGGGTCTTCGTATTCGCTTCGGCACGCATCGCACATGGCGAACGCCCGCATGGTCGTGGACGCCCGGTCGTACGGCACCTGTTCAATGATGGTAAAGCGCGGCCCGCAATGCGTGCAGTTGGCAAAGGGGTAGCCGAACCGGCGTTCGGTCCGATCCCGCACTTCGGCGGCACACGCGGCACAGATGACGGCATCGGGGGTCACCCGCGTCCGTGCCGTGCCGTCGCCGGTCGCGGCGATTTCAAATCCGCGCAACGCCCCTCGCGCGGGGACGTCCGTCACTTCGACCGCATCGATCCGCGACAATGGCGGCGCTTCGGCGGAAATCGCGTTTATGAAAGCATCGAGGTCTATTCCCTCGGCATGGATCAACACGCCCTCGGCATCGTTGCGAACGTCGCCGGAAACGCCATGGGCCGCGGCCAGTTGCCAGACGAACGGCCTGAACCCGACGCCCTGCACCTGGCCGCGTATGCGGATCGATTTCGCCGGGGCCGGGGCCGTCATGGGGCTAGTGAACCGTGCACACCATGCACGGATCGAAACTGCGGACGATGTGCTGCACCGATATCGGCGTCGTTTCGCCGTCGCGCACCGGGGCGCCGACCAGGGCCTGTTCGACCGGGCCGGGTTGATCGTCGGCATCGCGGGGACTGAAATTCCATGTGGTCGGCGCAATGATCTGATAGTTGGCGATTTTGCCGTCCTGGGCCACCAGCCAATGGCCGAGCGAGCCGCGCGCCGCCTCGACCAATCCGGCCCCCTGCCCGTCGATTGCCGAACCGCCGACCTGCATGAAATCCGCGCCCGGTACAATTGCCATCGCCCATGCTTCGAGGGCGGGCAGCGTCCGGGCAATTTCCAACAACCGGCCGATTACCCGCGCCCGGGCATCGCCGCCGCGCGCCGCCAGATCCACAGCCAAGGGGTGACCGTCGACGACTTGGCGTGCCAAGGCGCCGACCTCCAACGTTTGTCCGTCGATCCGGGGCGCTTTGCACCACGAATAGGCGGGATCGGCCATATCCAGGTCGGGCCGGGTCAATCCGTCGAACGGGTGGCGGGCATCGCCGGTCATCCAGGCATTGGTCGGGTCTTCGGAAATCCGTTCGAATGGAACCTCGGCATCGGTGCCGTCGATCACCATGCCGCGCCGGAACAGATGCCCGTCGGCGGTCTCGTAGGCGCCAAACGACATAAACCGTCCGGGCCCATGACCCATCGCCGCCAAATCCACGGCATCGGCGACATCCAAGAACAGCCGCATATCGCCGCCGCCCGGTTTGGCCCGCCATGCCGACAGTGCGGCGGCATCGGTCAGTTCCGCGACGGCTTCAAGCCGATCGCCGAACAGGTCGGTTTCCAAATAGGTTCGGAACGATCGCAGCGTCGACAGGATGCGCACGCGGTCGCGGCTGTCCGGGGCTTTGGTCACACCGCCGGGCTGGATCGCCAACGTATGCGGCCATTTGCCCGCCAACAGTCCCATGATGTGCAACAGATCCGCGCGCGCCGCGACGGCGGCCCGAACCGCCGACCCTTCGACTGCGGTGAACCGCGCCACCAAGGTGTCGTACCACGGCTCGTCCGCGTACACCGGCTTGGCGAAGTCGGGCATGTAGAACAGATTAAAGTGCGTCAGGTGATCGGCGACGTTTTCGACCCCGTGGATCAATGCCGCAACGGCGGCGCCCGCCTCGGTCGGCACCAACCCCTGCGCCGCGGCAATGGCCTTGGCCGCCGCCGCCGATTGGCTGATCGAACAGATGCCGCAAATGCGCGGCGTGATGGTCAGCGCATCGCGTGGGTCCTTGCCCGCCAGCATCTGTTCGAACCCCCGAAACATCGGCGAATTGGCATAAGCCGCGACAACGGTGCCGTCCTCGATATCGAGGCGGATTTCCAGATCCCCTTCGACCCGGTTGAAGGGTCCGGCGACAAGACGGATGGGCGCGGTCATTTGCGGTTGGTGTTCCGCACCGCGGGCGGCGTGACGATCCGGTCGGCGTGTGCATTGTCGCGCAATCGCTGCGGCGTTGCCGCCTTCGACAGCGAGGCCAACGCCACGAACCAGGCCTTGGGCATATCGCTCGGCAACCCGATCGGCACCCCGGCGACCTTCGGCGTTTCCGTGAACACGCGGCCCGGCTCTTCGAATTCCGGTGCCGTGCAATTGATACACGGATAGCCGCCCCGGGTGCATGACCCTTCGCCGTTCCAGGTCCGGGTGTTGCAGTCGGCGTGCGCCTGGGTACCGACGCAGCCCAGGTTCTCCATCATGCAACCCAGCTCCGACAGGCTGACGGCGCTGGCCTTGAATTCATAGTATTCGTTGCGCGGGCACCCGTGATGGACCAGATGATCGGCATAGAACCGCGGCCGCCGGTAGCCGTCCAAATCGACATCCGACAATCCGCCGAGGCTGAGCATCATCAAGGTTTCGGTGACCCAGTTCGGATGCGTCGGGCAGCCCGCGACGTTGATCACCGGACGCCCCGATTTGGCGCGGAAATCGATCCCCAAGACACCGCCTTCGATCATCCCGTCATATTGCAGGCCGGCGGCGTCGCTGGGATTGACGCCGGTGGCGGTAACCCCCCCGAAGGCTGCGCAAGAGCCGACGGCGACCACGTCGTCGGCGACCGCGGCCAGTTCGCGCACCCAATGCAGCATCGGTTTGCCGGTACCGCTGAGTATATGGAATTTGCCGGTGCCCTTGGGGCCTTGGGCGATGGCGCCTTCGACGCACAACGCATCCAGTTTTACCGACCCGTCGATGACGCTTTGCAAAATATCGGTCACCGCCGAGCCGGTCTCGGCGCTCAACGCCGGATGCCACAGCAGATTGATTCCGAAGTTGTCGAAGGTTTCGACTAGGCCCGGATTCTCGGCACACAGCAGCGACATGGTGCACCCGCCGCAGCCTGAAGACTGCAACCACAGCACATTATACTGGGTCATTCTGTTCCTCCCCCTGGTCCGCCAACGGCAATGTCAGCGTAAACACCGCCCCCCCCTTGGGCCGGTTCGCCACCGACAGCGTTCCATCGTTTTCGTCGACGATCTTATAACTGATCGATAATCCGAGACCAGTCCCCTTGCCGACCGCTTTGGTCGTGAAGAACGGGTCGAATACGCGAAGCGCCACGTCATCGGGAATGCCCGGGCCGTTGTCGGCGACGTCCAACACCGCCTTATCGCCGCGCCGCGAAATTTCTAATTCGATCCGCGGCGCGTCGACGTCGTCCATCGCATCCAGGGCGTTTTGCACCAAGTTCATAATGACCTGTTGAATGTGGCCGGGGCGCCCCATCACCAGGACCGGGCCCGGCGACGTGATGCTGAACGGGATCGACGACGCGCGGCCCTTGACCACCCAAGACGCCGATGTCTCGGTGGTTTCCACCAGATTGAACTGTTCAAGCTCGCCCGACCCTTCGGCCGACAACCGGCGCAGGCTTTCGACGATATCGCGGACCCGCTCCGCCCCCTCTAGTGCGCCGGACACGGCGCTCCGCATCTGCCGGACGGCGCGGTCGAGTTTCAAGTCCTTGCGCAGGGCGATCAACTCGTCGCGGCTGGCCCCGCTTTCAACCAGTTCGAAGTACTGTTCGAACTTTTCCGTATAACGCTCCAACGAATGGGCGTTGCCGTAAACGAAGCTGATCGGATTGTTCAATTCGTGCGCCACCCCGGCCAACAAACGACCCAGCGAGGCGAGCTTTTCCGAATGCACCAGCTGCGATTGCGCCGCGACCAATGCGTCGTGGCTGGCCTCCAAGTCCTGATAGGCCCGGCGCAATTCGCCGACGGGGCGGCCGATCAACACCGTACCGGCGAACCGGCCGCGACCGTCCGTACGCGCCGCGACGCTGATATCCAAGGGGGTTGGGTCCCCGTCGGTCAGCATGTGCCGTTCGACGTGCTCTACAATGTCACCGTTGCGAAGCGCCGCAAAATCGCGCTTCAAAACTTCGGCATCCTGGTCGGTAAACGCCAGGAACACCGGCAGGCCGACGATCTCGTCCTTGTCGAATTTGGAGGCTTGAAGGAACGCGCGATTAACCTCCAGCACCTGTCCTTCGACGCCGCAGACGATCAAGACGTCGGTCATCGCTTCCATCACCGAGGTCAGAAAGGCGCGCATGCCTTCCAGTTCGCTGTTGCGGCTTTCCAGCTCGATCTGGTTCTCGACAAGTTCCTTATACGTCTGGTCGACGGACTTTAGAACTTCGACCCAAACGTCTTCGGGGAAGTCGCCGGGGTTCTCGTTAAGGGACTCCGTGCGTTCCATCGATCAATGGTCGCGCCAGCGGGTAAAAACTTCAAGAGGCATTATCGCGGCGACGCCGCATCCGTCAGGCGGCCTGACAACTATTGCAGATGCCGCGCAGTTCGATGGTTGTTTTCTTCGGTGCGAAGCCGGCATCGCCGGCCAAACTTTCCAACCGTTTCGCCAGCGCGTCGTCGGAGATTTCACGGACCAGTCCGCAGGTCTCGCAGATCATGAAGGCGATGGTCTCGTGATCGTCGCATCCCGGATGGCGGCAGGCGACGAACGCGTTCAGGCTTTCCAGCCGATGGACGAGCCCGAATTCGACCAGCTTGTCCAGGGCGCGGTAGACCTGAAGCGGAGCGCGGAAGCCGTCGTCGCGCAACTGGTCGAGGATCGTATACGCGCTTAACGGTCCGTCCGATTTCGTCAAAGCCCCCATCACCAGGGACTGGTTCTTGGTCAGGTCCGCGGATGCGTGGACGTGATCACTCATGACGGGACTCCTTTGTCAAACGTGTGGGCGACGGCAAAACCGACAGCACGAACAGCGCCAACGCCGCGACCACGATGCTGGGGCCTGCCGGCGTATCCCATTCGAGCGACCCAAACAGCCCGCCGACCACGGACGCCGCACCGATACCGGCCGCCAAAAGCGCCATTTGTTCCGGCCCCGTGGAAAACCGCCGAGCCGCAGCAGCCGGAATGATCAGCATCGCCGTGATCAGCAATACCCCGACGATCTTCATCGAGATGGCGATAACCGCGGCCATCAACAGCATGAATACGATGTTGGCGCGTTCCGGGTTCATGCCTTCGGCCTCGGCCAGTTCGCGATTGACCGTCGCCGCGAACAGCGGCCGCCAGATCGCCACAAGCACGGCCAGAACCACGCCACCGCCCAACCAGATGATGGCGACGTCCAACGCTGACACGGCAAGGATGTCGCCGAATAGGAATCCCATCAAATCGATACGGATCCAGGTCATGAACGCCAACACCACAAGGCCCAGCGCCAAAGCGGAATGGGACAGCAGACCCAACAACGCATCCGCCGACAACGTCGCGCGTTTTTGCAGCAGCAATAAGGCCAGCGATATACACGCCGACACGGCAAACACCGCCAGCGTGATGTTGACCTCGAACAGGAACGCCAGCGCCACGCCCAACAACGCAGCATGGGACAGCGTGTCGCCGAAATAGGCCAACCGCCGCCAAACGATGAAACAACCGAGCGGCCCGGCCACCAATGCGACACCGACGCCGGCCAGGATTGCCCGGGTGAAAAAATCGTCAAGCATCGCGGGTCTCCTCGCCGGGAACGGCCTCGTGATGGTGGCCGTCTTCGGGATGGCAATGATCGGTGATGCTGCCGTCGCCATGGCGCACGCGTCCATCGGGCAGGTGCGTATGATCGTGATGATGTTCGTAAACGGCCAACGTCGATGCCGCACGGGCGCCGAACAGGGCTTTGTATTCGGGGCTGGACGCAACGACGGTCGGGGTACCGGAACAACACACATGGCCGTTCAGACAGATCACCCGGTCGGTTGCCGCCATCACGACATGGAGGTCATGCGAGATCAGTAAGATGCCGCAATTCAATTCGTCGCGGATGCTGCGGATAAGATCGTAAAGCGCGATCTCGCCGCTGAAATCGACGCCCTGGACCGGCTCGTCCAAGACCAGCAGATCGGGTTTTCTGGCCATCGCCCGGGCCAGCATCACGCGCTGGAACTCACCCCCCGACAGGGTGCGGACTTCGGCGCCGGACAGATGGCCGATACCGGTGGCCGCCATCGCGTCGCTGGCTTCGCGTTCGCTCACATGGCCGGTCAGACGCATGAAACGGCGCACCGTGATCGGCAACGTCCAGTCGACGGAAAATTTCTGCGGCACGTAGGCCACCCGAACGCCCGAACGCCGGATCACATGACCTTCATCCGGCGCGAGGACACCCAGCGCCATTTTCGCCGTCGTCGATTTGCCCGATCCGTTGGGGCCGATCAAGGTGACGATCTCGCCCGCGTCGACGGCGAACGATACGCCACGCACCAGCCATCGATCGGACCGGTGAATACCGGCATTTTCGATGGTGATCAGGGCATTGGGGACGTTGAGCATGGGCGTTGACCAGCTTGTCGGCGGACTTCGTTTATTGAGGCATTGTCAGACCTTATTACACACGTTATATCATTACGCAAATGTGTAATAAAATAACGTCACATCGCGTGGCGGCCATGACATGGAGACCATCAACATGCGCAGCATCCGGACTTTTCTTCTCGCCTCCACGATCCTTGCCACATCGACGGTCACGGCCAATGCCGACGTCAATGTGGTGGCCTCGATCAAGCCGGTCCATTCCCTGGTCGCGGCGGTCATGCAGGGCGTCGGCGAACCGGGCCTGATCGTCGAAGGCGCCGGATCGCCGCACAACTACGCCTTGAAACCGTCGCAGGCGCGGATGCTGGAATCGGCCGATGTTATATTTTGGGTCGGTCACGAGCTGGAGGCCTTTCTCGAACGTCCGGTGGAGACCCTGGGTGCCAACGCCAAGTCCGTCGAACTGATCGACGCGCATGATCTTGTGAAACTGGGATTCCGCGAAGGCGGCGCGTTCGAAGAACATGCGCATGGGGACGAAGGCGACCACCACGGTCATGACCATGGCAAAGAAGCAAAGGCCAAGCACGATCACGACCATGACCACGACAAAAAAGCGAAAGCCGAGCACGATCACGATCACGACCATGACCACGACAAAAAAGCGAAAGCCGAGCACGACCACGATCATGACCACGACAAAAAGGAACACGCCGGGCACGAGGGGCATGATCACGGCGCCTATGATCCGCATGTGTGGCTAGACCCGGTGAACGCAAAGGCGCTGGTTCATGAAATCGAAGAAGCCCTGGTCGCCGCGGATCCGGCCAATGCCGGCACGTATGAATCCAATGCCGCGGCGACGATGGCCAAGCTCGACACCCTGATCGCCGATGTATCCGCCGAACTGGAGCCGGTCCGGGACCGCGGATTCATCGTCTTTCACGACGCCTACAACTATTTTGAAAAACGGTTCGGCATCGCCGCGTCGGGATCGATCACCGTGACGCCGGACGTCATGCCGGGCGCCGCGCGGGTCAGCGAAATCCGCGAGCGGGTGAAGCAAGCGGACGTCGCCTGCGTCTTCGCCGAGCCGCAGTTCGAGCCGCGGCTGGTGTCGACCGTAACCGAAGGCACCCAGGCCAAGGCGGGCGTCATCGACCCGTTGGGTGCCGAGATCGACGACGGCCCGGAGCTTTACTTCCAGGTCATCCGCAATATGAGTGCGTCGATCAAATCCTGCCTGTCGCCGGCAAGTTAATCGGCGGGCATGAAGGGGTAAGTTTCTTAGCATTGTCATCCCGGCCGAGCCGCGCGAGGGCCGGGACCCAGGTGGCTGGATTGTGTGAGCTGGGTCCCGGGTCAAGCCCGGGATGACAAACAGGGCGGCTAGCGTGACGATCAAACTTAACCGGGTCACTCAGCCCCCCGGCCTGCGCGCGCGCCGGCTGCAGGCGGCTTCCCGTGCTCGTGAACCGACGACGCCAAAACGCGGACCCCCGCGTCTTTTTCAAAACGCGGGGGCGCGAGGCTGAAGTGTGCAGCAACAACCTCTTGCGGAGACGACGTCTACCGCCTTTCAAACATAGGGTTTTTTTTGCCCGTTCAAAGGTAGGATCGAGTGGTCAAAAAATAGTCATAAATCGGGATATTGAATATTTAATAGACAACCCCAACGGGCAGTCGGTGCCGCAGCGCAGTGCAACAAACGGTATTTGACTAACGTCAGATGTCGTAAAAATATCTTCTTTCAATACCTTATGAAACTTATCCTCAAACCGGACCGCAAAACTGGCCCGGATTTTGTTTAATGGTTTTCGCAGTGCAGCAACAAACCTCTTAGGGAGTCTTCTCGTATGCGAAAAACCTCTGCTTCTTTACTCGCCGCCGGCACCGTCGCGGCGTCGATGGCCTTTGGCCCGGCGCAGGCCGCCGAGACCATCAAAGTCGGTGTCCTTCATTCCTTGTCCGGCACCATGGCCATTTCCGAAACCACCCTGAAAGACACGGTCGAAATGCTGGTCGATCAGCAAAACGCCAAGGGCGGCTTGCTGGGCAAACAGCTTGAAGCCGTTGTCGTCGATCCGGCCTCCGACTGGCCGCTGTTCGCCGAAAAGGCCCGCGAACTGCTGACCGTTCAGAACGTGGATATCATCTTCGGTTCGTGGACGTCGGTGTCGCGGAAATCCGCCCTGCCGGTTCTTGAAGAACTGAACGGCCTGATGTTCTACCCGGTTCAGTACGAAGGCGAAGAGTCGTCGAAGAACGTGTTCTACACCGGCGCCGCGCCGAACCAACAGGCCATTCCGGCGGTCGATTATTTCCTGGAAGAGTTGGGCGTCGAGAAGTTTGCCCTGCTCGGCACCGACTATGTGTATCCCCGGACCACCAACAAGATTCTGGAACAGTACCTGAAGGACAAAGGGATCGCCGAGAGCGATATCTTCGTCAACTACACGCCGTTCGGTCATTCCGACTGGTCGAAGATCGTCGCTGACGTCGTCGCGCTGGGTGCCGACGGCAAAAAGGTCGGCGTCGTTTCGACCATCAACGGCGATGCCAACATCGGCTTCTACAAGGAACTTGCCGCAGCAGGCGTGTCGGCTGACGACATTCCGGTTGTCGCCTTCTCGGTCGGCGAAGAAGAGCTTTCCGGTCTCGACACGTCGAACCTGGTCGGTCACCTCGCCGCCTGGAACTACTTCCAATCCGCCGACACCGACGTCAACGCGGAATTCATCAAAGCGTGGAAAGCCCGCATGGGTGACGACCGCGTGACCAACGATCCGATGGAAGCCCACTACATCGGCTTCAACATGTGGGTGAACGCCGTCACCCAAGCCGGCACCACCGACGTCGATGCCGTCCGCACCGCGATGTACGGGCAGGAATTCCCGAATCTGACGGGTGGCACGGCGGTCATGCTGCCGAACCATCACCTGACCAAGCCGGTGTTGATCGGTGAAATTCAGGCGGACGGTCAGTTCGACATCATCTCGCAGACGGAACCCGTCCCGGGTGATGCCTGGACCGATTTCCTGGCGGAATCCGCTGTGCTGAAATCCGATTGGAAGGATCTCAACTGCGGGATGTACAACACCGAAACCAAGACCTGCGTTCAGCTCAAATCCAACTACTGATCTGATGTGAACACAAAAAGCCGGGGCGTTCGCGTCCCGGCTGTTTTCTCCCCCGGCTGCGGTGCCGCCGGGCAATTTCCTCGAAGGTCTTAGAATGTAATGCGGTTTTTGTTTCTCTGCCTGTTATCAGCGTGTTTCGTGATTACGGCGGATCCCACCGATGCCGCCGCCCAAGACCTCCAACCGGTTCTCAAAGAAAATTCAAAAGACATCGAACGGCCGTCGCGCCGAAAAGTCGGTGCCGTCATCGACACCCTATTTGCGTCCGGCGCCGACGGCATTCCGGCCTTTCTGGAACGTTGGCGCGACAAACAGGTGTGGTTGCGCAAAGACGACAAGGTGTTCTTTTTCGGCCCGGACGCCCGCGGCGAGATCGCGCTGACCGACATCGATACCGGCGAAAGCGCCGGGACGGCGTCTTCCCGCGACCTGAAACAAGTCAAACCGAATTCCGGTGTGCGGGCGGTCATCAACGCGGCGTTGGTCCGTTTTCAGCTTTCCGATCCCGATATCGCCGTCCGCTCGGCAGCACTCGACACCTTGGAACGGGATGCCGACGCCTCGCAGCTTCAGCCACTCCGCACATCGATCGAAGTGGAAACCGATCCCGCTCTCAAAGCCCGGAAACAGCGCCTTGAGCGAATACTCACCGTGTCGCACGGCGAAACGGCCGAGGAGCGCATCGCCGCCATTCGCAGCTTCGAAGGCGACGTCGGGATCGATGTCCGCGCCGCGCTGAACCCATTGCTGGCGACGACGCGCCACGTCGCCGCCGGACGGCCGGCCGACACCAATATCGCCCGCACGCTCAGGGTCGGGGACGACATCGACCGGACCGATGCCCGCGCCATGCTGGCGGATGCCGGTCTCGCCCCGCCCGTCGTCGAGGCGTCCGAACGCGACGCGGCCCTGGTCGCCAATGCCACGGACGGCCAGGTTGCGGGCATTGCCCTCGCGACGCTGAACACCGAAGCCGCCCGCGACGCCGCCTACAGCGCGCTGGCCGATGCCGGAACGGTTCCGCCGCTGTTGACGTCGGCGCAACTGGATACGCTTTTGCGCGCGCATGTCTTCTACGACGTCTATGCGGAACCGGACCCCCGCGTCACCGAGGCCGCCGTGGAAAGCCTTGCGTCCAGCAACGCGGCGGTGGGCGTCAATCAGCTATTCGATTTGGGGCTCGATGCCCTCTCGCTGGCGTCGATCTACTTCCTCGCCGCCATCGGCCTTGCCATTACATTCGGCGTGATGCGGGTGATCAACATGGCCCATGGCGAGTTCATTATGATGGGCGCCTACACGGGCTACGTCGTGCAACAGTTCATCACCAACTACACGGTGTCCATTATCGTCGCCCTGCCCTTGGCCTTTGCGGTCACGTTCCTTGCCGGCGTCATCATGGAACGATTGGTCATTCGCCATTTGATGCATCGCCCGCTGGAAACGCTGTTGGCGACGTTCGGGATTTCCATTGCCTTGCAGCAACTGGCCAAAAACATTTTTGGCACCCAGGCTGTGCCGCTGACCGCGCCGGCCTGGCTGGATGGGTCGTTGATCTTCAACGATATCGTCTCGATCTCGTACATTCGGATCGCGATTTTCGTCCTCGCCGTGATTTTCTTCGCGCTGCTGTTGTACATTCTGCAGCGAACCCGGCTGGGGCTTGAGGTGCGCGCAGTCACGCAGAACCCGTCCATGGCGTCGTCCATGGGCATCAACCCGGACCGCATCAACATGCTGACCTTCGGCCTGGGTTCCGGCATCGCCGGAATTGCCGGGGTCGCCATCGGCCTGTTCGCCCAGGTCACGTCCGAGGTCGGCACCAACTATATCGTGCAATCGTTCATGACCGTGGTCGTCGGCGGCGTCGGCAGCATCTTCGGAACGCTGGCCGGGGCGGGCATGATCGGATCGCTGCAAAAAGTGATCGAGTGGTTCAACCCGTCCAATACCCTGGCGGCGCAGACCTACATGATCATCTTTGTCATTATCTTCATTCAATTCCGGCCACGGGGGATCATCGCCCTCAAAGGCCGTGCGGCGGGGGACTAAGCCATGGGCGACACACCCACCGCCGTGCGGACCCGACAGCCGTTCCTGCTGCGCAATCCGTCCGTTCTTGTTTTCATCTTGGCGTTGTCGGCGCTGACGCTGGTGGCGACGCTGTTGTCCGATGCCTTCGGCGTGGGCTTGGTATCGACCAGCTCGATCAAAATTCTCGGCAAGACGCTCTGCCTTTGTCTGATCGCCATCGCCATGGACCTGGTGTGGGGCTATTGCGGTATTCTGTCGCTCGGCCATTTCGCGTTTTTCGGCCTCGGCGGTTACATGATCGGCATGTGGCTGATGTACGAGCGGACCAAGGATATCGTCGTCAACTCGCTGGCCGATCAGGCCTTGCCGCCGACGCCGCAGGAAATCCAGGACGCCATCGGCACGCAGATCTTCGGCGTGGTCGGTGGATCGGATATTCCGGCAATCTGGTTCTTCGCCGACAGCCTGGGGGCGCAGCTGGCACTTGTGGTTCTGATCCCGGGGTTGTTGGCGCTGGTGTTCGGTTGGCTTGCGTTCCGTTCCCGGGTCACCGGGGTGTACCTGTCGATCCTGACCCAGGCGATGACCCTGGCCCTCGCCCTTTATCTGTTCCAGAACGATTCCGGTCTGCGCGGCAACAATGGCCTGTCCGGCCTGCAGAACATTCCCGGCCTGACGGATGTGCCGCAATCGGTGATCTCGATCTGGTTCCTTTGGGGCTCGGCGCTGGCACTTGGCCTTGGCTACCTATTGGCAGCCTGGATCGTGTCGGGCAAGTTCGGCAATATCATTCGCGGGATCCGCGATGACGAGCCGCGGGTGCGGTTCCTCGGCTATCCGGTGGAAACCTACAAGCTGTTCGTCTTTACCCTGACGGCGGTGATCGCCGCCATCGCCGGGGCCCTATATTACCCGCAAGCCGGGATCATCAACCCGGCGGAACTTGCCCCCATCGCGTCCATTTATCTTGCCGTGTGGGTCGCCATCGGCGGACGCGGCCGGTTGTACGGTGCGGTCATCGGCGCGGCGCTGGTTTCACTGTTGTCGTCGGCCTTTACCGGCGGTCAGGTTCCGGACATTCCGCTCGGCTTCGCGACCCTGCACTGGGTGGATTGGTGGACGGTGTTCCTGGGCTTCGGCTTTGTGCTGGTGACGCTTTACGCGCCGCAAGGGATCGGCGGCCTGTTCGACCGCCTGGTGCGCAAGGGAGACGGCGAATGACCGCGCTGCTCGAAGTCGATGGCGTCTCGGTGGCCTTTGACGGCTACAAAGCCATCAACGATCTGTCGTTTTCCATCGACGAAGGCGAGCTGCGCGCCGTGATCGGGCCGAACGGTGCCGGCAAGACCACGTTCATGGATATCGTCACCGGCAAGACCCGACCCGATAGCGGCAAAGTCACGTGGGGGTCGATGTCGAAGAACCTTCTGAAAATGTCGGAAAGCCAAATCGCCCGCCTCGGCATCGGCCGGAAGTTCCAGCGCCCGACGGTGTTCGAAACCCAATCGGTACAGGACAACTTGCTCATCTCGCTCAAGAACAAGCGCGATCCCATATCGGCGTTGTTTTACCGGCCCAACAAGGATGACCTCGCCAAGGTCGAGGCACTGGCCGAGGAAATCGGACTTGAAGAACGATTGGCGCGCATCGCCGGCGAACTGTCGCACGGCCAAAAGCAATGGCTGGAAATCGGCATGCTGCTGGCCCAGGACCCGAAGCTTCTGCTGGTGGACGAGCCCGCCGCCGGCATGACCCTGGCGGAACGGGAACACACGACCGATCTGTTGAAACGCACGGCGGGCAAACACGCGGTCGTCGTCGTCGAACACGACATGGAATTCGTCCGCCGCCTGGATTGTCGGGTCACTGTGCTGCACGAAGGCGCGGTCCTGGCCGAAGGCTCGCTCGACTTCGTGACCAGCAACCAAGACGTCATCGACGTGTATTTGGGGCGCTGACGCAGATGTTGGAAATCAAAGACCTGTGCCTCCACTACAAACAATCGCAGATCCTCTATGACGTCGATATCGCGGCGGAACAGGGCAAGGTCACCTGCCTGATGGGGACCAATGGCGTCGGCAAAACCAGTCTTCTCCGCGCCATTTCGGGCACTCATCACCGGTCGTCCGGAAGCTATCGTTTGGACGGCCACGACATCGAAACGCCGCCGCCCCATGTCCTTGCCGCGGCAGGGGTCGGCTACGTGCCGCAGGGGCGGATGATTTTCCCGCTTTTGACGGTGCGCGAAAACCTTGAAACCGGCTTTGCGTGCCTTGCGAAATCCGATCATGCCGTGCCGGATGAAATCTACGAGCTGTTCCCCATTCTCAAGGAAATGATGGGCCGTCGCGGCGGCGATCTGTCCGGCGGGCAACAGCAACAACTGGCCATCGGCCGCGCCCTGATCGCCCGTCCCAAGCTGCTCTTGTTGGACGAGCCGACCGAGGGTATTCAGCCGTCGATCATTCAAGACATCGGCCGGGCGATCACGTATCTTCGTGACAGAGGAGACATGGCGATTGTGTTGGTCGAACAGTATTTCGAGTTTGCCCGCGACCTGGCCGACCATTTTGTCGTCATGGACCGGGGTGAAGTGGTGCTTGCCGGGAAAAAAGCGGATATGAACGAGGCCGATGTTCGACGACACCTTACCGTTTGATCCCGAAACCCACGCCGCGTCATCGACGATGCAGCGGACCGTCGGCGCGGCCGATTGTACGTTCAAGGTACGTGACGGCCGCACGGTCTTGGATAACCTGCGCCAGTCCGGATCGTTCAAGGTCCGCATCCCGAAAACCCCCACTGCCGACGCCCCCGAAGCCGTATTGCTGAATACCGCGGGCGGTTTGACCGGCGGCGACGCCTTGGCGTTTACCGGCGGTGTCGCCGACGGCGGCGACGTGGTTTTCACGACCCAAGCGAGCGAGCGAGCCTATCGGTCGATCTCGGGCGACGCCCGGGTCTCGAACCGGGTGTCTGTCGGCGCGGGCGCCCGGCTGGCCTGGTTGCCGCAGGAAACCATCCTATTCGACGGCTCGCGCCTGGCCCGGACGTTCGATGTCGAGATGGCGGCGGATGCCACCTTGCTGGCTCATGAATCCGTGGTCTTCGGCCGCACCGCCATGGACGAGACCGTGCGGACCGGTGCGCTTAACGACCGCTGGCGCATTACCCGAGACGGCACGCTAATCCACGCCGATGCGTTACGCCTGGACGGCCGGATCGCCGACGGATTGCACCGCACCGCCACCTTGAACGGTGCCACGGCCATGGCGACGGTTCTGTATGTCGGCGCCGACGCAGCGACCCGAATAGAGGACGCGCGCAAAAGCCTGGACGGCATCGATGCCGCCGACGGGATCGGCGCGGCCAGCGCCTGGTCTGAAAAACTGGTGTGCCGGATGGCCGCCCGGGACGGCGCGGCGCTGCGCCGGATCGTCATGCCCCTATTGATCGAACTCAACGACCGACGCGCCTTGCCGCGTGTCTGGAATATCTGAGGAGACGTTTATGAACCTGACCCCACGCGAAAAGGACAAGCTGCTGGTGTCCATGGCGGCGATGGTCGCCCGCCGCAGACTGGAACGCGGCGTCAAGCTGAACCATCCCGAAGCCATCGCCCTGATCACCGATTTCGTGGTCGAAGGCGCACGGGACGGCCGCTCGGTCGCCGACCTGATGGAGGCCGGGGCCCACGTCATCACCCGCGATCAGGTGATGGACGGCGTGCCCGAGATGATCCACGACGTACAGGTCGAAGCGACCTTCCCCGACGGCACCAAGCTGGTGACCGTCCATGAACCGATCCGCTGAGGAGAGCGCCATGATCCCAGGAGAAACCATCCCCGCCGACGGCGAGATCGAACTGAACGCCGGGCAACCGACCGTCGAGGTCGAGGTCGCCAACACCGGCGACCGCCCGGTCCAGGTCGGCAGCCATTATCATTTCTTCGAAACCAACAGCGGATTGTCGTTCGACCGCGAGAAAGCCCGCGGCATGCGGCTCGACATCGCGGCGGGCACCGCCGTCCGGTTCGAACCGGGCCAGACCCGGACCGTCACCTTGGTGCCGTTGGCAGGCTATCGCCGGGTCTACGGGTTCAATCAAAAGATCATGGGGGACCTCGATGCCGGCTAAAATCTCTCGCGCCGCCTACGCGGACATGTTCGGCCCGACCGTCGGCGACAAGGTGCGCCTGGCGGATACGGAATTGTTCATCGAAGTCGAAAAAGACTTCACCACCTACGGCGAAGAAGTGAAATTCGGCGGCGGCAAGGTGATCCGCGACGGCATGGGCCAGGCCCAGACGACCCGCGCCGACGGCGCCGTCGACACCGTCATCACCAACGCGTTGATCGTCGACTACACCGGCATCATCAAGGCCGACGTCGGCCTGCGCGACGGCAGCATCGTCGCCATCGGCAAGGCCGGAAACCCGGACACCCAACCCGGTGTCGACATCGTCGTCGGCCCCAGCACCGAGGCCATCGCCGGAGAGGGCAAGATTCTGACCGCCGGCGGCTTCGACGCGCACATTCATATGATCTGCCCGCAACAGATCGACGACGCCATCATGTCCGGGGTCACCACCATGCTGGGCGGCGGCACCGGCCCGGCAACCGGCACCAATGCGACAACCTGCACGCCGGGCAGTTGGCACATCGGCCGGATGATCCAGGCGGCCGACGCGTTTCCGGTGAACCTCGGGTTTTCCGGCAAGGGGAATGCATCCCTGCCCGATGCCCTGCGCGAACAAATCGTCGGCGGCGCCTGCGCCATGAAACTGCACGAAGACTGGGGCACCACGCCCGCCGCCATCGATTGTTGTCTGAGTGTCGCTGATGAAATGGACGTCCAGGTGATGATCCATACCGATACGTTGAACGAGTCGGGCTTTGTCGAAAACACGGTCGCGTCGTTCAAGGGCCGGACCATTCATGCTTTTCACACCGAGGGCGCGGGCGGCGGCCACGCGCCGGACATCATCAAAGTCTGCGGCGAAGCCAACGTCATCCCGTCGTCGACCAACCCGACGCGGCCCTACACGGTGAATACCATCGACGAGCATTTGGACATGTTGATGGTCTGCCATCACCTGGACAGCAAAATCCCCGAGGACGTGGCCTTCGCCGAAAGCCGCATCCGCCGCGAGACCATCGCCGCCGAGGATATCCTGCACGACATGGGCGCGTTTTCGATCATCGCGTCGGACAGCCAAGCCATGGGCCGGGTCGGCGAAGTGCTGATCCGCACGTGGCAAACCGCCGACAAAATGAAACGCCAACGCGGACGGCTGGCGGAAGAAACCGGCGATAACGACAACCTGCGGGTGCGGCGCTATATCGCGAAATACACCATCAATCCCGCCATCGCGCACGGCATGGCCGATCACATCGGTTCCATCGAAGTCGGCAAACGCGCCGACCTGGTTCTGTGGTCGCCGGCGTTTTTCGGCGTCAAACCGGACATGATCCTGGTCGGCGGCACGATTGCCGCGGCGCAGATGGGCGATCCGAATGCCTCGATCCCGACGCCGCAGCCGGTGCACTACCGCCCGATGTTCGGCGCCTTCGGCAAGTCGCTGACCAACAGTGCGGTGACCTTTGTCAGCCAGGCCGCCATCGACGCCGATTTGGCGACGACCCTCGGCGTCGACAAAACGTTGCTGCCGGTCAGCAACACACGGGGCGGAATTTCCAAAGCCTCGATGCTGTTGAACGACATGACGCCGGAAATCGACGTCGATCCGGAAACCTACGAAGTCCGCGCCAACGGCGAGTTACTGACGTGCGAGCCGGCGACCGAACTGTCGATGGCACAGCGGTATTTCTTGTTTTGAGGACATCATGCTGACCGTCGTTGAACACAAACCCACCGGCGATTGGACCGGGCCCGCCGCCGATACGGTGGTGTTGACCTTTCACGACCGGCATCGCCGCCGGATGCGGATGACGGGCCTGAACGGGACCGATTTCTTGTTGGACCTGCCGCGCGCCACGGTGCTGCGCGACGGCGACGGGTTGATGTTGAATGACGGCAACATGATCGCCGTCAAAGCGGCGACCGAGAAACTGCACCAAATCACCTGCGACGATCCGACCCATCTGGCGCGGATCGCCTGGCATCTGGGCAACCGGCATCTGCCGACGCAGATCGACGAAACGCGCATTCTGATCCGCGACGACCACGTCATCGCCGAGATGGTCCGCGGCCTCGGCGGGACGGTTGTCGACGTCGAAGACGCCTTCGATCCGGAAGGCGGCGCCTATGGCGAAGGCGGCGGCGGGCATCATCACGATCACGACCATCACGACGGACATCATCATCATGGCTGATCCGGCGCTTTACCGATTAATGGCCTGGCTGTCGCCGAGTTACCCGGTCGGGGCTTTCGCCTATTCCCACGGCATCGAATGGGCGGTCGAAGATGGGCGCATCACCGATCCAGCGACGTTGACGGCGTGGATCGACGATCTTCTGCGGTTCGGCGGCGGATGGTCCGATGCGGTTTTATTCGCCCAGGCCCACGCCTGCGCCACGGAACCGGGCCCCCTGGCGGACTTGAACGCCTATGCCGTTGCGTTGGCGCCGAGCCAGGAACGCCACTTGGAAACCACGGCCCAGGGCACCGCGTTCTTGAAAACCAGCGTCGACGCCTGGGCCTGGGACGGGGTAACCGAATTGGCCGACACCCTGGGGCCGGACGTCGCCTACCCGGTCGCCGTCGCCGCCGTGGCGGCGGGTCACGGGATCGCCCGCGATACCGCACTTCATGCATTCCTGCACGGGGTGGCGGCGAATTTGGTGTCCGCCGGCGTGCGGTTAATCCCGCTTGGCCAAACCGCCGGGCAGCAGGCCGTCGCCGCCCTGGAAAAGGCGGTCACCGACACCGCGGCACGGGCGCTGGACGCAGACCTGACCGATGTCGGCGGCATCGCCGTGCTGTCCGATATCGCCGCGATGAAACACGAAACACAGTATACGAGGTTGTTCCGATCATGAGCATTTCACCCAATGGCCCCTTGCGGGTCGGCATCGGCGGGCCGGTCGGGTCCGGCAAGACGGCGTTGATGGAAAATCTCTGCCGACGGTTTCACCCGGCCTATGACATTTGCGCCATCACCAACGACATCTACACCAAGGAAGACGCGAAAATCCTGACCCGCACGGGTGTGCTGCCGGAAGAGCGCATCATGGGCGTGGAGACCGGCGGCTGTCCGCACACGGCGATCCGCGAGGACGCATCGATCAATCTGGCCGCGATCGA
This sequence comes from Rhodospirillales bacterium, assembly GCA_965222395.1. Classification (GTDB taxonomy): domain Bacteria; phylum Pseudomonadota; class Alphaproteobacteria; order Rhodospirillales; family Casp-alpha2; genus UBA4479. The sequence goes on along the minus strand of OZ244947.1, from coordinate 3,889,583 downwards.
GACCATGCACGGCACGTTCCCGGGATTGGATTTGGTTCTGATCGAGTCCGGCGGCGACAATCTGGCGGCCACGTTTTCACCGGAGTTGGCCGACATCACGATTTATGTGATCGACGTGTCGGCGGGTGAAAAAATCCCCCGCAAGGGCGGGCCCGGCATCACCCGTTCCGACATGTTCGTCATCAACAAAACCGATTTGGCCGATCTGGTCGGCGCCAGCCTGTCGGTGATGGACGACGACACCAAACGCATGCGCGGCGACAAACCGTATGTGTTCAGCAACATGAAAACCGGCGACGGCGTCGACGTGATCGCCGATTTCGTCGTCAACGCGGGCGGTTTGCGGGCCGCGTCCTAGGGGGCGCCCAGGTCAGTCGACCTGATCAGCCCTCCGACGCATCCGGCTTGGCCTTGGTCTCGCCGTTCTTTAACTGGCGATAGCCTTCCGCGTCGCCGTAATCGGCGTAATTGTAGTACTGCCGCATGGCGCCTTTGGTCTTCAGGGCGTGCTTGATCGGGCACCAATGGACCTCGGCGCGCGCGGCGACGGCCCGGGCATAGGCCAACAACCCATTGGCATAGCCGCAATAAACGCAGTTCAGCTTCTCGATCGGGTTCAGATACGCGAGCATGTGCCGGTCGAGGACCACGTACTCCGACCGTTTGACCTTCGGGATTCCGTATACCGGCGCACAGATCAGTTGGAATAGAAATAGCAAGATATCGAGCAAGATAAGAGGAATGAACACCGCGTACACCAAGGGCGAGACCAACATGGCGGGCAACGTCGAGTCGCGCAGAAACTGCCGCATCGTGGTCCGAAGCGTTTTGTGGTGGCGGCGCACCGCTGCATCGAATCGCACCCGGCGTTTTTTGATGGCGTATTGAAACTTCTTTTGCTGCGAGTCCAGATCGTTCCCGAGTTGCTCTTCCATATCCTGGAGTTTGTCGAACAGCCCGGCTATTTGGTCGCTGATACTCATGGTCTTACCTCGCCCGTGGGGGTTTGAAAGTGCCGCCGCGACGCCGCCACGGCGATCAGACTACCGACCATCGCCAAGGCCGAGTCCTTTTGCGCATCGAAAACGTCGCCCTGGACACCAAGGAACGCAAGCGCCGTTTCCGGGCTGACGATAAGGGCCGCAACCATTTCTATAATCTCATAGATCCCGCTGGCAGCGGCGATGAGCGCAAAGGAGGTCAATCCGCTCAGTGCCGGTCCCATGCGGCCGACATTATACAACAGCTCGCGAACCGGGTATGTGATCAGCAGGCCAAAGGCGAAATGGACGATCCGGTCGAAATGATTGCGCTCGAGCCCCATTAAGTCGCTCAACCCGCGCCCCAATGGGACTTCGGAATATGTGTAGTGGGCGCCCACGGCATGCAACGCCATAAACACCGCGATCAATCCATAGGAAAGATCGGACAGCGGCTGCCGCCGGTACGCATAAACAAGCGCCGGTACGGTCGCAAAAACCAGCAGGTTCTCCAGCAGCCAATCCGACGGATACAGCGGCCGGATGGCGCATAGCACCCAAATCAGCCCGTACCCAATGATAAGTGCGTGCAAAAACCGTCGACGGCGAAAAGGTCGATTGGCGTTGCGCATGTTTTCCGCCCTCCCCGACCGATTGCCGACGGCGTCACACGTTCCCGGAATGAAGAACGAACAAGTAATTGCTCATCGTCGGTATGCGCCTAATCCCCGGCAACGCTTGCGTCCGATACGTATGCCCTAGTGGGTCATCAGCACAGGAATGGAGAATTCGGTCATAATGTCTTTGGTCGCGCCGCCGAGAACGAACTCCCTCAATCGATTGTGACTGTAAGCGCCAACCAACAACAGATCAGCGCTAACCTTTTTCGCCTCTGCCGCCAAGGTCGCGGCGACCCCGTCATCCCCACATGGGACCACGGCGCCCGAAGCCTCGATCCCGTTGATTTCCAGTGTCTTGGAAATCTTTGTCGGATCGGGTGGGATATCGGAATCCTTGACCGAGACGACGAAGACGGCTTCGGCGGACTTCAGAACCGGCATCGCCACGGCAATGGCCCGCGCCGCCTCGGCTGAGCCATTCCAGGCAATTACCACACGTCTGCCAATGGTCTCCGGGGGCGCGGCCGGCGCCAACAAAACCGGACGCCCGGTCTCAAACAGCGCTGTCTCCAGCAACAGGCTCCAATCCGCATTGTCCTGGTCAGGCACGTTGGCAAAGACCGACATATCGGCGGCCCGACCGGGACCCGTCAGCGAATGTGGAATCTGCCCAATGATCTCGTCGAAACTCGCCGATACCGCCGAACCGTCGCCCTCGCCAGGTGTAATTCCGGCGTGCTTGCACCACGCTGCGAACGCGGCGTTTGCGCCTTTGTACCGCGCCTCCTCCGCCGCTTTCGCCGACTCCAAAAGCTTCTCAACAGCGATAGCGCTGACGCCCTCGCCAACGTACGGAACGGTCTCAGCCGGGTTGCGCTGTAGAAGGCGTGCATCGACATGCCCCGCTCCCTCACCCAGAAAAGCGCGGGCAGCGGACAAAGACGCTTTATCATGTTTATCCGCGAACAGCGGCACCAATAGTCGTTTCATGATCACCTCCCCAGTGAATTACTCGTTCTCTAGTTACGCGCCCATGCTAGCCGCAGCATGGTTGACGCACATTGATCTTCATCAACATGGCTACCGACAGACAATTCTCACGCGTGTTTCATCGTGGCGATTGCCGACTCTATCGCCTTGACGGGTGAATTAATCAGATCCTTCGGCACCTCATCGACGACCTTGTCTTTCAGGTCTGTCGGCAGTTTTTCCCGTATCGTGCCAAGAACCTTGGGCGGCGCCACGAAGACGAGGCTGTCGCACCCACCTTGCTGCTCGGAATCATTAAGCCAATCCAATGCGTCTTGGATGAAGTTCGCCTTCTCGGTGTCTCGCGGATGCGTATGTGGCTCCATCGCGTGGCGACCGGTCCCATGCGAATCATGAGTGCGCCCCGGACCGTCGGCTGACAAATCGCGCTCCGCCATCGACTGAACCGGCGACGTCGCTTCGTGAACCAAAGTCGGCTTGGAGTCGAGCCCCGCCGCTTCGTAGACCTTCAAATTAAAACCATCCATCAAGACGAACCACGTGGTGCGCGACTTCATCGACTCCTCCTCTACTCGCCGTAACAACAAACAACCATCGTCTGATTGTGAGGGCATTGATCGCGACGCGCATTGATGTTGCTCATTCAGGTTCCGGCGCCAATCGGCGGCTCGGTGTCCCGGTACGCCGTCACGGAACGTTAGGTCTCGTCGGCAACTTCAGGTTATCATCGATTCGCGCCAAAAGCGCCCAGATTATGACTGTCCCATAACCGCGTGATTGAGAACCGCTGCCGTGGATAAGAAAGAGCACATCAATTTTTGGTATTTTATGGCCGCGGCACTGATCGTGGTGATGATCCAGCAGTGGCTGTTCGGGGCGCGGCAAGTCGAAACAATTCCATACAGTGAATTCCAGTCGCTCCTGCAAGATGGCCAAATTTCCGAAATCAGCATCGCCGACACGAACATCCGTGGCACCCTGAAGTCTCCAATGCCAGACGGCCGCAGGCATATCTATACGGTTCGCGTCGATCCCGATTTCGCGGCATCGCTTCAGCAGTACGGCGTCACATTTACCGGTGTTGTCGAAAGCAACATCGTCGGCGGAATCCTATCCTGGTTCCTGCCGATCGTCGTCTTCTTCGGGTTATGGTTTTTCCTCATCCGCAAGATCGCCGAAAAACAAGGGCTCGGCGGGCTGACCGCCGTCGGCAAAAGCAAAGCCAAAGTTGTCGTCGAAAAAGACATCGACACCACTTTCGACGATGTCGCGGGGGTCGACGAGGCCAAGGAAGAGCTGCAGGAACTCATCACCTTCCTGCGTGATCCGGTCGGGTACGGGCGGCTCGGCGCGCGCATTCCCAAGGGCGTGTTGCTGGTCGGCCCGCCCGGAACCGGCAAGACACTTTTGGCGCGGGCGGTTGCCGGCGAAGCCGGCGTGGCGTTTTTCTCGATCAACGGATCGGAATTCGTTGAGCTTTTTGTCGGGCTGGGCGCGGCGCGGGTTCGTGACTTGTTCGAACAGGCGCGAAAGGACGCGCCGTGCATTATTTTCATCGACGAGTTGGACGCCCTCGGCAAGGCCCGAAGCATTTCGCCGGTCACCGGCGGTGGCGATGAAAAGGAGCAAACCCTCAACCAGTTGCTGGCGGAACTCGATGGGTTCGATCCATCGACCGGCGTGGTGCTGCTGGCGGCCACCAACCGGCCGGAAATCCTCGACCCGGCCCTGTTGCGGGCGGGCCGATTCGATCGGCAAATCCTCGTCGATCGGCCGGACAAGACCGGCCGGCTGCAAATTCTTGGCGTGCATGCCCGAAAAATTGTCCTGGCGCCGGAGGTTAATCTCGAAGAAGTCGCCGCACTCACGGCGGGTTTCAGCGGCGCGGACCTCGCGAACCTGGTCAACGAAGCCGCCCTGCTTGCAACCCGCAAACACAGCGACGCCGTGACGCTCGACGACTTCACCCGGGCCATCGAACGGATCGTCGCCGGGCTGGAAAAACGCAATCGATTGCTGAACGACGATGAGCGCACCTTCGTCGCCTATCACGAGATGGGCCATGCCCTGGTGGCGATCGCGTTACCGGGAACCGACAAGGTGCACAAGGTGTCGATCATTCCGCGCGGCATCGGTGCGTTGGGATACACGATCCAGCGCCCGACCGAGGATCGCTACCTGATGACCCGGCAAGAATTGAACAACAAGATTGCCGTGCTGTTGGGCGGGCGCGCCGCCGAGAAGCTCAAATTCGATCATCTTTCGACCGGGGCCGCCGACGATCTCGCCAAGGCCACGGAAATCGCCCGCAGTATGGTCGCGCGATACGGCATGGACGAGGATATCGGCTACGTCAGTTACGAAAGCGACCGGCCCAGTTTCTTGGGCGCACAGGGGCCGACGTACCTGGAACGCCAATTCAGCGAGGCGACCGCGAAGCGCATCGACGCCGCCGTCAAAAGCATCATCGACGCCGCATTTCTGCGGACCACCGAGATATTGAAAGCCAACCGCGAGGTGTTGGAGAACGGTGCCGCGATGCTGTTGGAGCAAGAGACGTTGGACGAAAACTCGCTCGGCGACCTGTGCCAGGATTTGCACGACGACGGCGCCCCCGAGACAACGGCGGAATCCCTCATCCCGTCGACGGACACCTAAGCGGCCGGTGCCCCGCAGCGTCCGAGCCACAACGCATTAAGAAGACTTAATATTAAAATTGCAGGGTTACCAATTGGTGCCTGCTTGTTCCCGAAATCTGAATGTCCAGATAAAGGCGGTCGACCATTATCGACCGCAGGCAAGACGCCTGCGCGTCGTGACCGAATTTATGTCCTGTAACGGTGTCCAAGGGTTGGATAATCAACATGATCACATTCACACTGAACGGTAAACGTGTCGAAACCGACGCCAGCGGCGACACAATGCTGCTGATACATATCCGCGAAACGCTGGGTTTGACCGGCACCAAATACGGCTGCGGTGCGGCCCAATGCGGCGCCTGCACGGTTCATGTCGACGGCCAGTCGACATATTCTTGTCAGACGTTCTTGGACGATGTCGACGGCGCCGAGGTGCTGACCATTGAGGGATTAAGCGACGACGGCCAACACCCGCTGCAAAAGGCCTGGATCGCCGAACAGGTTCCGCAATGCGGGTACTGCCAGTCCGGCCAGATCATGCGTGCCGCCGCCCTGCTGGCGGAAAACCCGACGCCAAGCGAGCCTGAAATCCGCGACTGGATGGACACCAATCTGTGTCGTTGCGGCACCTATAACCGGATCGTCAAAGCCGTCGCCCGCGCGTCGCAGGAGGTTTGATCATGAACGCCTTGAACAAAGTTTCGCGCCGCTTCTTTCTGCAATCCGGGACCGCCGCCATCGTCGTCGTTGCGGGCGGTGGCATCCGCCTGGAGGCGTTCGCCAGCACCGACACATCGACCGACGCCGAAACCCTCGCCGGGTGGGTGCAGGTCAATCCAGACAACAGTGTGCACGTCTTGTTCCCGATCACCGAGATGGGCCAAGGCAGCCATACGGCATTGCCGTTGATACTCGCCGATGAACTGGATGCCGACTGGGACCAGGTGGTGATCCATCAGCTGAACAGCGACGACCGCCGGTTCGGCAATCCGATCTTCGGCAATGTTCTGTACACGGCGGGAAGTACCGGCGTTTACGGCTATTACAACACCCTGCGCCAAGCCGGTGCGCATCTGCGCGAGATGATCCGTCAGCGCGCGGCGGCCGAATGGAACGTTCCGGCCGGCGGACTCAAGACCATCGCCAACAAGGTCATCAATACTGCGTCAGGCGCGGAAATGACCTACGGCGAGATTGTCGCGCTTTCGGGTTTCGCGGCGACGACCCTGGACACCGAGCCGCGGCTCAAGACCTACGACGAGTTTACGCTGATCGGCGGAAATACACCCCGCCGCGACATCCCCGCGAAATCGACCGGAACGGCCAAATTCGCCATCGATGTGCGTCTGGATGGCATGTTGTATGGGGCCGTGTTGCGTGCACCGGTCGAAGGCGAAACGGTCGCCAGCGTGGACGACGCCGACGCCCGCGGCGTCGACGGTGTCGTCGATGTGGTTCGGCTGCCCGACGGAGTTGCGGTCGTCGCCAACGATCTGACCACCGCGTTGACGGCGCGCAGCATGCTGTCCGTGACATGGACCGAAACGTCCCCGGCCCGCGCCTACAGCAGCGATCGTACTCTTGCGATGTACGAAGAGATCGCCAAAGGCACCGACACGGGCGCGGCGTGGCGCGCCGACGGCGACGCCCCGAGCACGATTTCCGACGCGGGACGCGTCGTCGAGGCGACATACCTGTCGGACTACGCGTATCATGCGCAGATCGAGCCGATGGCCGCTGTCGCCTCGGTCGACGCCGACGGCAAGGGCGCCGAGATTTGGGCCGGCACGCAGACCCAAAGCTGGACGACGCACACCGCGACGTCCGTGTTGGAGACCACGCCCGACCGGATCAAATTGAACATGATGACCATGGGCGGCGGTTTTGGCCGACGCACCGAATTGTCGCAGAACTATGTCCGCGACGCGTTGCTATGTTCGAAAACTGTCGGCAAGCCGGTGAAGGTAATCTGGACCCGCGAAGACGACGTCAAATACGGTGCCTTCCGCCCGGCCGCCGCGCAAACGATGCGGGCCGGTCTATCGCCCGACGGTCACTTGGCCGGTTGGCACCATCGGGTCGCGACGCCGTCGGTGATCGCGTATTTCAACCCGATCCGCTGGAACCAGGTTAAACCGAAAGACATCATCTCGATGCGCGGTTCGGAAAGCAAATTCTACGGGATCAGCGATTTCCTGGCCGAACACATCGTGACTGAACGGCACGCCCGCATACTGCCGTGGCGTGGCATCGGTGCCAGCTACACCAGTTTCGCCGCCGAGGCGTTCATGGACGAACTGGCCGACGCGGCCGGTCAAGACCCCGCCGATTTCCGAAAATCGCTGATGCGGGAAAATCCGCGCGGTGTGGCACTCCTCGACAAAGTGGCGGAAATGGCCGCCGCCGTGCCGCTCGAATCCGGGCGTGGCCGTGGCTTGGCGTTTGCCGGGTACGGCGACACACAGACCGCGGGCATCGCCGAAGTCTCGGTCGATCGCGACAGCGGGACCATCCGTGTGCACCACGTCTGGGCGGCGGTCGACGCCGGGCTGATCATTTCGCCCGACAACTCGCTGAACCAGATCGAAGGCGGCATTCTTTACGGCGTCAGCAGTTCGTTGTACGAGCGGATCACCATCACCGACGGCGAAGTCGATCAGGAAAATTACTACGACTATGAAATCCTGAGAAACAGCGCGGCGCCCACCGTCGACATCGACTTGGCCAAAAACACCGAAAAACCGACGCAGATCGGCGAAGCCGGCACCCCGGTCGTCGCCGCTGCAGTCGCCAATGCATTCCATGCCGCAACCGGCCGGCGGCTAAGGCATCTGCCTTTCACGCCCGACCGGGTGCTTGAGGCGCTGGCCTAAGACGCTCTCTCCGGCGGCATCGATACCGCCGGCGCCGTTCGGCGGCGGCCCGCCGTGGACCGCACGTCAATCGGACAATCCACGCCGCGGGCCCAGGTCAGTCAGATGACCTGGATCAACGCTGGGCGAGGCCCTTCGCACCATAGTAGTCTAACGGAACCAAGGTCATCGTAAGGTGGCCGAAAGGTCACTGCGGCAAATGTGCGGCGATGGTGCATTCCAAGATGCGTATCACGGATGGCAACAAGATGGACGTGGCGACTCCAACGGCGCTGAGCGCGCGCGGATTGAGCAAGACCTACGTGATGGGCGAGATCAAGGTCGAGGCCCTGCGGACCGTCGATCTGGACCTGTACGAGGGCGAGTTGATCGTATTGTTGGGTCCATCGGGCAGTGGCAAATCGACGCTGTTGAACATCCTCGGCGGGCTGGATGTCCCGACCGCGGGATCGGTGCAGTTTCGCGGCGAGGACATTATCGCCACGTCGGAGGCGGAGTTGACGAAGTACCGGCGAAATCACGTCGGCTTCGTGTTTCAGTTTTATAACCTGATTCCCAGCCTGACGGCACGGGAGAACGTCGCCCTGGTCACCGAAATCGCCGCCGATCCTTTCACCCCCGAAGAGGCGCTTCGGATTGTCGGACTGGGCGAGCGGATGGACCATTTTCCGGCACAACTGTCGGGCGGCGAGCAGCAACGCGTCGCTATCGCCCGGGCCATCGCCAAACGCCCCGACATCTTGCTCTGCGACGAGCCGACCGGCGCGTTGGACAGCGAAACCGGGTTGCTGGTGTTGGAGGCGCTGGAACGGGTCAACCAGGAACTTGGGACCACCACCGCCGTGATCACCCACAATGCCGTGATCGCCGACATGGCCGACCGGGTACTGTATTTTGCCGACGGCCACATTGTTCGGACCGAGACCAACGACCACAAGCGCGCGGCGCGGGACATGACATGGTAGGCGGCATCGCCCCAATGGACCGCAAACTGCTGCGCGATCTTTGGCGATTGCGCACACAGGTGTTCGCCATCGCCATGGTCATCGCGTCGGGTGTCGCGCTGCTGATTACGGCGCTGACGTCGGGCGAAGCATTGCGGGAAACCACGGCGGCGTATTACGAACGCTATCGGTTCGCCGATGTCTTCGCCACGGTCAAGCGCGCGCCGGAGCGGCTCGGCAGCCAAATTGCCAGGATCCCCGGCGTCAAACGCGTCGAGACCCGCATCGTCGACATCGTCACCGTCGATATCGACGACTTCGCCGAACCGGCAACGGCGAGGGTCGTCTCGCTACCCGAGAGCGGGGTGCCGACGCTCAACCAAATCGTCCTTCGCAAGGGGCGTATCCCGCAGCGCGACCGCGTCGACGAGGCCATCCTCGGCGAGCGGTTCGCCACAGCGCACGGGCTCGTCATCGGCGACCGCCTGTCGGTGTTGTTGAACGGCCGGCAGCGCGCCGTCACCGTTGTCGGCGTCGCCTTGGCGCCGGAATTTATCTATGTGATCGGGCCCGGTGCGATTATGCCGGACGACAAACGCTTCGGCGTCATTTGGATGAATCGCGACGCGTTGGCCGGTGCCTTCGACATGGAGGAAGCCTTCAACGATGTCGCCGTTGCACTGAACCGCGGTGCGGACCCAGACCCGGTGATCGCCGAGATGGATGTGCTCCTCGACAAGTACGGGGCTATCGGCGCCTTCGCCCGCGACCGGCAGATATCGAACCGGTTTATCCAGAACGAGATCGAACAGGCCGACACCATGTCCGTCATCCTGCCGGCGATCTTCATGGCCATCGCCGCGTTCCTGACAAACATGATCATGACCCGGCTGATCGCCACCGAACGCGAAGAAATCGGCCTGTTCAAGGCGTTCGGCTACGACAACACGGCGATTGGCTGGCACTACATCAAAATGGTGATGACGATCGCCCTCCTGGGGATCGCCATCGGCTTCGGCATCGGCAGCTGGTTCGGCCAGTTCATGCTGCAGATGTATGCCGAGAATTATCAGTTCCCTTTCTTAATCTATCGGCCGAGCCCGCAGAGCTACGCGATTGCGACCTTGGTCAGCATCGCCACGACCATCGCCGGCAGCATGACCGCCGTGCGCGCCGCCACCGTTTTGCCGCCGGCCGAGGCCATGCGCCCGCCGTCGCCGCCAATCTATAAGCGGTCATGGTTGTCGAAGACCGCAATCGCCAACGCCATCGACGCGCCGAGCCGGATGATCCTGCGGCGTTTGGCGCGCTGGCCGATCAGCGCCGCCTTGTCGATGTTCGGCATTGCCCTCTCGCTGTCGGTGTTGTTGCTGGCGCTGCAATGGGACGATGCGATCAATGAAATGGTCGACGATTTCTTTTTCCGCGCGCAACACCAGGACGCGACGATTTCGTTGTTCGACCCGGAACCGATGCGGGCGTTGCACGACGTCATGGCGTTGCCCGGCGTGATGGCCGCCGAAGGCCAACGCGTCGTCTCGGCCCGCATCCGCCATGATCATGTGTTCCGCCGCCAGGCCATCGTCGGCGTCACCGACCGGTCAACGCTGTCGCCGGTTCACGACGCCAGGCGCGGCGTCATTACTGTGCCGCAGGGCGGCATTGCGATCGGCACCACGCTGGCCACGGTTTTGGGTGTCGCGCGAGGCGATATGGTGACGCTCGAAATCCTGGAAGGCCGTCGTCCCACCGTCGATGTCCGGGTGAAGGACACTTTCGAGACGTACATCGACACGCCGATCTACATGCATATCGACACGCTCAGCCATCTGATGCGTGAAAGCCGTCAGATCAACACCATGCACGTTCGCATCGACACCGCCGAGCGCCCGGCGTTCCTGGCCGCGCTGAAAGAAACGCCGCGCCTCAGCGCCATCAATTTCCGTGACTCCGGCGTCCGAATGTTCCGCGATACCATCGAAAGCAACATCATGGTGTTCATCAGTTTTTATACGTTCTTTTCATGCTCGCTGGCCTTCGGCGTCATTTACAATACGTTGCGGATCGCGCTCGCCGAACGCAGCCGCGAACTAGCGACCTTGCGGGTTCTCGGCTTCAGCCGGGCCGAGATTTCCTACATCCTGTTGGGCGAGACCGGTATCCTGACCGTCGCGGCGCTGCCGGTCGGTGTGCTTTGCGGAATGCTTTTGTCGGGCTACATCGCCGATCAGTTTTCGACGGAGCTGTATCGCATTCCATTGTTGATCCAGGATGCCACCGTCGGAATTGCGGCGACGGGCGTTCTTTTGACGGTTGTCGGTTGCGCCTTGATCGTCCGCCGCCGGCTCGACCATCTTGACCTTATTGAAGTGCTGAAAACCCGGGAGTAAGCGATGCAAACGAAATCGGTTCGATATCTGCTGTGGGGCAGCGTCGGGATCGCGGTTGCCGCCGCCCTCGCCTTTGCCTTTCGTCCGCAGCCGGTGGCCGTGGACCTGACCACCGTCCGAAACGACCGGATCGTCATCACCGTCGCCGACGAAGGCGAGGCGGAAGTCCGCGAGGTGTACCGCATTTCGGCACCCCTGGAGGGCCGCCTGTTGCGGGTCGAGGGTGAGGTCGGCGACCCCGTCGTCGCCGGGAAGACCGAGGTCGCGAAGATCGAACCGACGGCTCCGGTGTTCCTCGACGTTCGTACCGAGACCGAGGCCCGCGCCGCCGTCGAGGCCGCGAAAGCCGGCCATTCCGCCGCTGTCGCCGAGTGGGAACGGGCCCAGGCGGAGCGCGAATTCACCACCAAGGAAGTTGAACGCAGCCGGATCTTGCTCGCCAAGGGCCACGTTTCGAAACAAAAACTGGACACGGACGAACGGGCCTATCGGGTCGCCGTCGCCGATCTTTTGACGGCGCAGGCACGCCTGGACCAACGCATGCATGAATTGGAGGTCGCCGAAGCCAGGCTGGTCTCGCCGATCGGCGCCGGGGACAATCCGCTGGGGTGCGAGTGCCTGATCCTGCGCGCACCCGTTAACGGCGAAATTCTCCAGGTCATCGAGGAAAGTGAGACGATCCTGCAGCCCGGCGCCGGAATATTGGAGATCGGCGACCCCAACAATCTGCAGATTGTCGTCGATCTGTTGTCCGAGGACGCGGTGCGGGTCACGTCCGGCCAGCCAGCCGTCATCGACGGATGGGGTGGCGTGCCGCTGAATGGCGTGGTCCGGCGGGTCGAACCGTTCGGCTACACCAAGGTCTCGGCGCTCGGCATCGAAGAACAGCGCGTCGACGTCGTTCTCGATCTGACGGACCCGCCCGAGACCTGGTCTCGGCTGGGGCATGGATACCGGGTCGACGTCTCGATCATTCTCAACGATCTGCAAGGGTTGTCGGTGCCATTGGGCGCGGTGTTCCGGGTCGGCGAAGATTGGTCGGTGTTTGTCGTCCGTGACGGGCGGGCGCAGCGTCAGATTGTCGAGCTTGGCGCCCGCAATGCCGACAAGGCGGAAGTCCTGAGCGGCCTGGCCGACGGCGATACCCTGATCATGCATCCGTCCGATCAAATCGACGACGGCATCCGCGTCGAGGCGCGCTAGGCGGCAGGGTCAGTCTTCGTCGAGGGCCCGGCGCACCCGACGCAAAATGACGGACCGGCGTTTTTCGTCGGCGGCGGCGTCCAATGCCTCGCGCAGGTCGAGCGAGAACTGCGCCAAATCGTTGTGCCAATCCGTTTTCCCAACACTGTGTTGCGCGATTTCCCGGGCCGGGGATTTCGGCACGGCGATCCAACGCCCCTCCGACAGATCGAATTCGTCGTCAAGCTCGGGCACCAGAACCGCATCGGCGGCGACGCCGATCCCCCGAAGGTCCTCGCGGAAGCCGGCGATGGCCTGTTGCTCGCCGTGGGTCAGGAAAATGCCGTGCGCAATCGGCAGACGCGCGCTCATCCAGGCGATCAATCCGTCCTTGTCGGCATGGCCTGAATACACGTCGAACTGTTTGATTTCCGCCCGGACCCTAATGTCCTCGCCCTGAATGCGTACCGCCGAGACCCCCGCCGCGAGAAGATTCCCGAGCGTCGCCGGCGCTTGATATCCGACCAGCAACACCGTCGTCGAGGCCTCCGGCAAGTATCGTTTCAGGTGATGCCGTATCCGACCGGCGTCGCACATGCCGCTGGCGGCCATGATGATCACACCGCCGCTGCAACGATGGATCGCTTTGCTCTGATCGACGGTTTCGGTGAAGTGAAAGTTGGGGTTTCCAGCCAATTCGGCACCCGGCGCCAAATCCTCCAGATCGCCGGCGTGGGCATCGAACACACGGGTCGCGCGGATCGCCAACGGACTGTCGAGGAATATCGGCACCGAGGGTATCGCGCCATCGGCCAGCAACACCGACAAATCGGCAAGAATCTCCTGTGTCCGCTCGACGGCAAATGCCGGAATCAGCAACACGCCTTTTCGCGTCATCGCGCGTGTCACCTCGTCGGCCAGACGGGCGCGGCGTTCCGCCGGCGGCATGTCGTCCCGGCGGCGGTCGCCGTAGGTCGTCTCCGTGACGACGTAGTCCCAGTTTTCCGGTGCCTTCGGGTCGGGATGAAACGATTTGTGCTCCGGGCCTAAATCGCCCGAGAACAGAATGCGCATCGGATTTTTCGCGGACGTGTCGCGGGGAATTTCCAACTCGATAGACGCTGCGCCAAGGATATGCCCGGCGTTCCAGAAGCGTGCCCGCAGACCGTCCCGCAACGGCACCCACGCCTCGTAGTCGACGGTCTGAAAACTCTCGAGTGCCGTCTCGCCGTCATGACGCGTGTAGATGGGTTTGACGGTTTTGCGCCCGCGTTGTTGATTGCGCCGGTTAAGACGTTCGACCTCGCGTTCGTGAATGTAACCGCTGTCGGGAAGCATATAGGACAGCAGGTCGTAGGTGCCGCGGGTCGCGTACACGGGACCTTTGAAGCCCTGTTTGATGAGCTTCGGGATCAGTCCCGAATGATCGATATGCGCGTGCGTCAGAAGCACGAAATCGATCTTTTCGGGGTCGAAGGGAAACTTGTCGTAGTTCAGCTCTTTCAGCGTCTTCGAGCCCTGAAACATGCCGCAGTCGACCAGAAACTGGCCGCCCGGATAGCGCAGCAGATAAGACGAGCCGGTGACCGTCTTCGCCGCACCGCAGAATTTTATCGTCGTCGACATGGAACGACCGGTGCTCGCATTTGACACATGGTCAAATCCCCATAGCGTTTCAGCTTCGATGTACCGGTTGATGCTATGCGCGAGCCGACGGACGGGCAATGATCTTCATCAACGTCATCCGCGCCCGGCGCCAGTCCTTCACAGCGACATTCGCCCGCCGTTGTGCGGCTTGGCCGATCATGCGACATATCCGGGATGCTCACCCTAAACCGAAACCTGATCTTGGCGGTTGCGGCCTTGCTGTTCGGCATCCCGGCGCACGCCGTCGCGGAGGATACGACGATGGATTTATCGCCCCGTTGGGAATTCGTTGCCGACACCGTCATGGGCGGCGTGTCGCGTGGTGCACTGATTTCGGACACCGTCGACGGGCGCAAGGCGGCGCGGCTGACGGGGACGGTGTCGCTCGACAACAACGGCGGGTTTCTGCAAATGGCATTCGATGTCCAGGCCGATATGTCGTCCTGGACAGGGATCGAAATCGACGTGCGTGGAAACGGCGAGGCCTATGACCTCCGCGTTCGAACCGATCAATTGACGCGGCCGTGGCAATCGTTTCGCGCCACCTTCGTTGCCGCCCGCACCTGGACACCGGTCCGCGTTCCGTTTGCCGACCTCGTCCCGCACCGCACCGACGCCGCGTTCAATCCTGAACGTGTGCGGCGGATCGGCATACTGGCGATCGGCCGCGTCTTCGACGCCGATATCGCAGTCTCGGGCGTACGGTTGTACCGTTGATCATGCGACCGTTCCGATGCGCGCCCAAGTATGCGACTGTATTCGCGGATAACCCTGGAGGTGCCCCGTGATCCGATTGAAGACGTTTGTTTTGATCGCCATCCTGGCTCTGTCATCCACCGCCGGACAGGCACAGGGTTTGGATGTGCACGCGGTCGCCCCGGGCGTTTGGGCCATCGAAGGACCGGCCACACAACGCGACCCACAGAACCTGGGCAACAATGCAACGTTCGGCCTGATCGAAACAACGGAAGGCGCCGTCCTGATCGACCCCGGCGGCACGTGGGCGGGCGCGGCGGCGCTGGACACTGTCGTACAGACGTTGACGCCGCAGCCGGTGGTTCTGGTGATCAACACCGGCGGCCAGGATCACCGCTGGCTCGGCAACGGCTATTGGCAGGCCAAGGGCGCGCGCGTGATTGCGTCGGACGCCGCCGTCGCCGATCAACAAGAGCGCGCATCGATTCAATTGACCGTTCTGTCGCAGCTTGTCGGTGCGGGACTCGACAAGACGGAGCCGTCGTTCGCCGACCAGACCTTCACCGAGACACATACGCTCAGCCTTGGGGAACGCACGATCGAAATCCATCATGTCGCAGCGGCCCACACCCCCGGCGACAGTTTTGTTTGGCTACCGGACGACCGCATCGTTTTCACCGGCGACATCGTCTATATCGGCCGGTTGCTCGGCATCTTGGATTTTTCCGACAGCGCCGGCTGGCTCGAGGCGTTTAAAGCCGTCGAAGCCCTGCAACCCGCCCATCTTGTCCCCGGCCACGGGCCGTCGACGACGCTTGCGCGGGCCGGGGTCGAAACCCGGGATTATCTGATCAACCTGCGCACGCGGATGCGCGATCACATCGATGCCGGCGGCGATATCATCGGCGCGGTCGAGGTCGATCAATCCGCGTTCGCGCACCTCGGCCTATTCGATCAACTCGCCCGCCGAAACGCGCAAGCCGTCTTTCAACAGATGGAGTGGGAGTAACCCCGCCCCCGCACGCGCAAAAGGGCGAGATTACTCTCGCCCTCGCGCCTGATAACGGTTCCAGCCTCAGAAAGGATGGATGCGCGGCCAGTTTTCATCCCCGGACGCGATGTGTTTGGGGATGTCGCCTTTCCACAGTTCCTGGGCCCGCGGATGGACCTGGACATACAGCGTGCCGTCGACGACCTGCCAAACGTTCGGATCGCCGGGCGCTTTGTAGCCCTGGCTTGCGGCCCACGAGCAATATCCGTCGTAGGCGGGCGCATAACGGGCCGGGTCGGCGGCGAACTTGTCGCGGTTTTCAGCCGACGAGAAATACCAAATGGCACCGTTCCAGAAATGATTGATGCGGGCTTCGCCGGGTGCGGCGGTGCCATCGTGGTAGGCCACGGTATCGTATCCACCCAAGGCCACCGCCAACTGATTTCCGGCACTGGCGGGCAAGGACGCGAATGCAAGTGTCACCGCGGCAAATGCCGCCATAAGAAGGTTTCTGGTCATTATGTTCTCCATGTTTGTGTGCGCTCCGAGACGCTCAGCAAACTTGGTTCTAATTGACCTCACTTCCCAATCACGTGTCGGCGAGTGATGCGTGACCGGTGTAAAAAGTGACGACACAATGATCGAAGACGGTCATAGTTTGATGGAACGCCCGGCCTCGCGAGCGGGCCAGGACCAACAATAACGCGCAGGGGCACATGCCGGATCAACTCACCGTCGTCGACCATCCGCTGGTGCAACACAAACTGACCTTGATGCGGGACAAGACAACCTCGACCGCCGCGTTCCGGCGCTTGCTGCGGGAAATTTCCATGTTGCTCGGCTACGAAGTACTGGGCGATTTGCCGCTGTCGGATATCGATATCGAAACGCCCGTCGGCCCGACGACGGCGCCGGTCTTGGCCGGCAAAAAGCTGGTCCTTGTCTCGATCCTGCGGGCGGGCAATGGGATGTTGGACGGCTTGCTCGAACTGGTCCCGTCGGCCCGTGTCGGCCAGGTGGGGCTATATCGCGACCCCGACACGTTGGAGGCCGTGGAATACTACATGAAACTTCCGGATCACATCGGCGACCGGCCGACGATCCTTGTCGATCCCATGCTGGCGACCGCCAACTCGGCCATTGCCGCCACCAAGCGGGTCAAGGAACACGGCGCCAAGGATGTCCGTTTCGTCTGCCTATTGGCGGCGCCCGAAGGCGTCAAAGCGTATTCCGAGGCGCATCCGGATGTGCCGATCTTTACCGCCAGCGTCGATAGCCATCTTGACGAACACAGCTACATCGTTCCCGGGTTGGGCGACGCCGGCGACCGGATATTCGGAACCAAAGCGCCATGACGGCGTTGAAGGTCGCGGTCATCGGTGCCGGCTATTTCGCGCAGTTTCATCACGAGGCCTGGCGCCGCCATCCACGTACGTCGCTGGTCGCCGTGGTCGACCGGGACGCCGGCAAAGCGGCCGCCAGCGGCGCCGACGCGTTTGCCGATATCGACACTATGATCGCCGCCGCACGGCCCGATATCGTCGACATCGCGACCCCGCCCGACACCCATCTGACGATGATTGGCGCCGCCATCGAACACGGTGTCGGGACCATCGTTTGTCAAAAGCCGTTCTGTGGCGATCACGCGACCGCCTGCAAGGCCGCGGCCCTGGCCGACGCCGCCGGCGTCGCTTTGATCGTGCACGAGAATTTCCGCTTTCAGCCCTGGTACCGCACGATGCGGGAGATGATCGCATCGGGTCTGGTCGGCCCGGTGCGGAACCTGACCTTCCGGCTGCGGCCCGGCGACGGACAAGGCGCCGACGCGTATCTGGCGCGCCAACCGTATTTTCAGGACATGCCCCGGTTCCTGTTTCACGAAACCGGCGTGCACTGGATCGATACGTTCCGGTTTCTGCTGGGCGAGCCGGATTGGGTCTATGCCGATGCGCGCCGGTTGAACGACGCGATCGCCGGCGAAGACGCCGGGCTGTTCCTGTTCGGATATGACAACGGGGCGCGAGCGATGTTCGACGGCAACCGGTTGCTCGATCACGTCGCCGAGAACCGGCGGCTGACGATGGGGGAATGCACCCTCGAAGGCGATAACGGCGAGGTTCGCCTGATGGGGAACGGTTCCCTCCATCACCGGCAATACGGCACAAACACCTGGGACCAGGTCAGCGATCCGGTGACGGGAGACGGGTTCGGCGGCGACTGCGTCTACGCCCTGCAATCGCATATCGTCGCCGGTGTTCTGGATGGGACTGAGATCGAAAACCGCGCCGCCGACTACATCCGCAACATGTGGATCGAGGAACAGGTTTACGCGTCCATCGAACGCGGTGCCCGCATTCCGCTCGGCATTTGACGGCGTCGATAAAAACGCCGCAACCGATTATGGAATGATATCCAGTTCCCGCATGGTGTCTTCGAATTCCTGTGCGGTGAACGGTTTTTCCAAGACTTTTTTGCAGGCCCCGACGATGACCGCGGCGCGCAAGGCGTCGGCTTTGTCCTGGTCGTCGCGCCAGCCGCCCGACATCGCGACGACGGGAACGTCCGGATAGGCTTCGTTGACTTCGCTGATGACGTCGAGGCCGCTTCGGCCCGGCATGAACACATCCGTCAGCACGATGTCGATGTCGTTCTCCGCCCAGTTCGGCGAAAACTCTTTGGGATTCGGCACCACGATCGGCTGCATGCCCAGGCGCAAGGCCATCTTCGACACCGTCACCCGGACCATCTCGACATCGTCGAGAATCAAGATCGTCTTTCTTTTCCCCGCCATAGACCTGATCATCGCCCCCGCATCACCCAGGCGGACCATAACATGTTTTGAACCGCGCGCCGATATAACCGGCGTCACTTGAATGCCATAGTGGTTGCCGGCGGCCATACACCCTCTGCCCCTTTTCCAAGCCGGGCACGCGTGCATGATAGGCGGTGTACATCACCTTGACCGACGGGAGACACCCGGTGCCGACAACCGCGCCTTTATCTTTGACCGACTGTATCCTCAGCACCCGGGGCGAAAGCGTGCCCGGCGGGCCGACCATCGCGTCGTTAGTCCTGCGCCGCCTCGATCTGCCGCTGCACGTGCCGTACAAATTGTCCTATCGGACCTTCACCAATTTCGAGCCTTATGCGATCACCGTCACCTTGTCGGACGGGCGCAGCGCAACATCGGACGGGCATATCTCGCCGGGGTCCAGCGCCGAGACCCGGGACGGCGGCTGGGCGTTTTGCGAAACCATGTTCGATGCCCTGATCGGCCAGGACCTGCACACCGCGGTCGAGACCGTCGCCGCCCGCGCCGCCGACAGCAAGGTCGCGGCGTCGGCGATCATCACCGCGCTGGAACTGTTGCAGGGCACGCCCATCGTCGATCTGGCGGCACCCGTCCGCCTGCCGATCCTGGCACCCGTCAATGGGTCCGACCGGGACGCACTGAGGCCGGAGCTGAATGACAAGATCGCCGCCGGGTTTAAGACCTTCAAGATCAAGGTCGGCCAGGATGTCGCCGCCGACTTGGACCGCGTCGCCGTCATTCAGGATATCGTCGGCGACCGCGCGCGGCTGCGGATCGATGCCAACCGGGCCTTTTCGCGCGACGACGGATGCGCCTTTGCGTCCGCCGTCGATCCGACCGGCGTCGAATTGTTCGAACAACCGTGCGAGGCCGACGCCTGGGACGACAACGCCGCCGTCGCCGCCGTGTCCAATGTCCCGTTGATGCTGGACGAGCCGATTTGCGGCCTATCCGATATCGAACGCGCCGCGACCATCGACGGCGTCGGCCTGTGCAAATTGAAACTGAAACGCTTTGTCAGCCTCGGCCATCTGAAGCGCGGCCTGGAACTGACCCGCGAATTGGGAATGGAACCGGTATTGGGCGACGGTCTCGGCAGCGAGATCACCGGCTGGCTGGAATCCTGCGTCGCCGCGAGCACCATCCGCAACGCCGGTGAATTCAATGGATTCCTTAAATGCGTCGATCACTTGTTCGACAACCCCATCGGGTTCGAAGACGGCGACATCGTGCTGCCCGCCGGCTACGTACCGGAGTTGCAAACAGCGCGGCTCGATGACGTCACAACGGCGCGCCATTCCCGCACGGTCTAGGGGCCCGAATTCCGGTTCAGCCCGGGATCAAGACGATCTTACCGGTATGGCCGCTGCTTTCCATGATCCGGTGGGACTCTGCCGCCTCGGCCAACGGCAAGGCGTGGCTGACGACGCTTTTCAACGCGCCGCTATCGAACAACGGCCAGACCACGGTACGGAGTTGCCGGGCGATTTCGGCCTTTTGCCCCGCCGGGCGCGACCGCAGGGTCGAGCCGGTATAGCGCAACCGTTTCAGCATCACCGGCATCAGATCGACCTCGACCTTGGAGCCACGTGCGAACGCCAATTGTACGATCCGCGCGTCGTGCTTCGCGGCCTTAATGTTCTTGGCGATGTTATCGCCGCCGACGATGTCCAAGATTACATCGGCGCCGCCGAATTCCTCGCGCACCACGCCGACGAAATCCTCGGCCTGATAATCGATGACCCGGTCCGCGCCCAAGTCGGTGCAGACCTGGCATCTCTCCGCCGGGCTGTCGGTGGCGATGACGGTTGCGCCGAACGCCTTACCCAACTGGATCGACGCGGAGCCCAAGCCCCCGGCACCGCCATGCACCAAGAATGTCTCGCCGGCGTTCAGGTCCGCGCCCATGAAAATGTTCGACCAGATGGTGAAGTACACTTCCGGCAACGAGCCTGCCTCTTGGTCGGTCATGCCCGCCGGGATCGGCAGGCACAGATCGGACTCCAACACACAGAACTCGGCGTAACCGCCGCCGTTGGTCAACCCGCAGACCCGTTGGCCGACGGCGACATCGGTCACATCGGCGCCTGTCGCCACCACCTCGCCCGCGATCTCCAATCCCAATAGATCGGATGCCCCTTTCGGCGCCGGGTACAGGCCTTTGCGTTGCATCAGGTCGGGGCCGTTGACGCCGGCGACGGCGACGCGGACCAGGACCTCGCTGGGCGACGGCTGCGGCACCGGACGTTCGCCGATGACCAGAACCTCGGGGCCGCCGGCACCGTCCATGACGACGGCCTGCATGGTGGTGGGAAGATCGCTGCTCACAAGAGGCCTCGCCAGTGTTGTTTCGCTGCGACCCTTGTAAGCGTCGGAACCGCCCCGATCAACCGGTGGGACCGAAGGTCTCGGTATGAATTCGATCGGCCGAGACGCTGCGGGCTTCCAGGTCGGCCTGCACGTCGGCCATGAACGCCAGCGGACCGCACAGATAGTAATCGGCGTCGATCCCATCGACCAGGGACGCCACCAATGCGCCGTCGACACGGCCAACGCTGTCGTAATCGCGCCCGGCGACATCGTGGGGGCCGGGGCGGCTGTACGCCACGTGGGTCCGGATGCCGTCCCGGCGGGCCGCCAGGTCGCGGACCTCGTCGGCCAGGGCGTGATGCGCCCGGTCCCGTGCGCCGTGAACGAACCAGACCGGCCGGTCTTGGTCGGTCGCCGACAAGGCATGCAGCATACTGATCATCGGCGTCACCCCGATCCCGGCACTAATCAGAACGACGGGATGCGTACCGTCCCGCAAAACGAAATCGCCGGCCGGATTACGGCTTTCGACCTGCACGCCCGGTTCCAGATAATCGTGCATGAACCGCGAGGCCAGGCCGTGGGGTTCGCGCTTGACCGATATCCGGTAGCGGGCATCGTCCGGCGACGATGACAACGAATACGTGCGGCGGGTGTTCTCCGCCGATCCGGGGACCGGCAATTCGATGGGCAGGTGCTGGCCGGGCGCGAAGGCGGGTAGAGCCCCGCCGTCCCGTGCCGCGAAAACGAATGACGCGACGTCGTCACTTTCGACGATTTTATCGACGAGGCGCAACGTCCGGACGGCATCCGCCTGTTGTTGCCAGCGCAATCGCAATGCGCCGGGCAACTCGACCACCGCCTCGATATCCAACGTCACCAACCGTTGCGCCCCCGGCGACGCAGCAACAGCATCGCCATCCCACTCGATGGAGACCGTGCCGCTCAGTTGCAGGAGGCTGCCGGTATCGAAATCGACGAACAGGAATCCCGCCCGCGGGTCGACCACCATATTCCCGATGGTGTTGAAATGATTGTTGCCGGCGAAATCGGGAAAGCGGATCTGCCGGTCGTTCAGAACCTGCACAAAGCCGCGGTCGCCGCCCCGATGCGAGGCATCCATGCCGAACGTCGCGCTGTCGCCGTCGCCCGTGTAACCGCTGGCGATGAACAGCGTATCGGCGCCGCCGATCCAGTCCCGTTGCGACCGGCTGAGGGCGTCGCCCCGGCGTGCCGGACCGGCGCCGGTGTCGTCGACCCGGGTCCACGCCCGTTCACGAATGTACTGTGGGCAATTGCCGAATGTCTGCGCCACCTCGAACGACAGGGCATCGGTGTCGCTTGCGGTAATCCGGCCGTTGACCCGGTTTCGCCGCCGGGTCGCGAATTCGATGCCGAGGATGCCGACATCGGCGTCCGCCACAAAGGCATCGGCCAAGGCGTCCCCGGCGACCGGCGCCGCCGCAATCGACAGCCGCTTGGCGTCGGGCGATGTCACGAACCCGTCGTCGCCTTCCAACAGGGTGGCCCACGGCCGTCCCGCATCGTCGCGGGCGGAAACGATCAGGAACGGCAACGCGGTATAAAAATCGCGGTGCTGCGCCGGCAGGTAATCGCGGACGAAGTTCCTCGCGTATCTTTCGATTCCGCGAACACCCTGTCTCTCCTGCACCCACTTTTCGCCGGCATGAAACGGCGACGCCGGGTCGGTCATTTGATGCGTGTCGATGGTGATGGACGATGTCATGTCTCGGTCCTCCAACAGGGGAAATCGGTGCGCGCGACCGGATGCCACGCGCACCTGTTGATTACGCCGCAAGGCCGATCTTTGTCGGCTGCATGCCGACAAATCCGGGCAGTCCGGCAATGCGCGCCAACAAGCCGCGAATGTTCGGATAGGCATCCAGCGAAACATTCCCCTCCGGCGCGTGGGCGGTGTAACTGTAGACGGCCACGTCGGCGATGCTTGGCCGGTCACCGACCAACCAGTCGCGACCGTCGAGATGCGCTTCCAGCCAATCGAAGGCCTGCGTGGCGATGGTCTTTGCTCGCTCGGCATCCAAGCCGGCACCGAACACCGTGACAAGGCGCGCGGCGGCGGGACCGCCCGCGATTTCACCGGCAGCGAACGACAGGAACTTCTGCACCTGGGCTTCGAGAACCGCATCCGTCGGCAGCCAGTCCGGCGCGTACCGTCGGGCAAGATAAACCAGGATCGCGTTGGAGTCGGAAACGACCGTTTCGCCGTCTTCGATGACCGGCACCTTGCCGGACGAATTGAGGCCAAGGAACGGCGCTTTTTTATGTTCGCCGGCCAACAGGTCGACATCGATCAGCTCGTGGGCGATGCCGGCCAACGCGGCGAACAACTCGACCCGGTGCGAATGGCCGGAAAGTGCATGGCGGTGAATACGAATGGCATTACTCATGGTGAAATCCTCTCTGTGTCTGATCCCGGTGCGCCCCCTCGGCGCCGGTTGAAAGGACTATGACGCAAAACCTTTTCGGCGATAATCTGCTTGATTGTTCAATTATTATGAACATTATATTCATAATGGATACGATCGACACGATGCGTGCTTTTGCCACCGTGGCGCAGGAAGGCTCGTTCACCCACGCGGCCAAACGCCTCGGCTGGTCGACCAAACTGGTCAGTAAATATGTCCAGGCGTTGGAACACCGGTTGCGGACACGGTTGCTCAACCGCACAACGCGGAGCGTCGCGCTCACCGATGTCGGCGCGGCGTATCTGGAACGGTGCCGGCCAATCCTGGATCAGGTCGACGAACTGGACACCCTGGTACAGGAAAAACAAACCGCGCTCGCAGGACCGATCCGCCTGACCGCACCAACCGGCTTTGGCAGCAGCCGCCTTGCCGAGGCGCTGGTCCCGTTCATGTCGGATCACCCGGGTGTCGAGATCGATATGCATTTATCCGATGTGCGCGTCGCCGTCATCGAAGAAGGCTTCGATCTGGCGATCCGGATCGGCATGCTGCGCGATTCCACCCTGATCGCCAAGAAACTGCGGGACATGCCGCTGATCACCTGCGCCGCGCCGGATTATCTGAACCGGCAAGGGTGGCCAAAGACTCCAGAGGCGCTGGCAACGCACAACTGCATTATCGATGCGAATATGAGCGACGGCAGCGTCTGGCGTTTCCGAAAAAACGCAAAGGACATATCGGTCCGGGTCTCCGGCCCTCTCCGCGCCAATGCCCCGGCGGCCATCGTTCGGCTCGTGGCGGGCGGACTAGGCATCGGTCAAATGCCGTTGTACGCCATCGAAGAGCTGCTGGCGGACGGCCGCCTGGTGCCTCTTTTCACCGACCAACGGGCGGACACTTTCGGCGTCTACGCCCTGTATCCGCCGAACCGGTATCTCACGGCCCGGGTCCGGGCGCTGATCGATCACCTGGCGGCGGCGTTGTAGCGTAACTTAATGCCCTGACCCGGACGGGGCAGGCACACCGCGAATGCTGGCGACAAAGCACGTCGGCTTGTCGGTTTCCAACGCCCGGGCGAACGCCGCGTCCAGGCCACCGGGCTCGGTCACGAACTCGCCGTGACATCCCAGGCCGATGGCGGCCTGGTCATAGCGGGTCTCGTTCAACTCGGTCTCGTAGATCCGGTCGGCACCGAAATCGCGGACCTGGATTTGGTATTCGGCGTTCCAGCGGTTGTCTTGGCCGACGACACAGATGAAATCGGTGCCGTAGCGGGCCGCGGTCTCCAATTCGGCAAAGTGAAAGCCGACCGTGCCGTCGCCCATGCAGACGACGACCGTCGCATTCGGCCGCGCGATCTTGGCGGCGAAGGCGTAGTTCAGGCATCCGCCGATAGCGCCCGACGGGCCGTTGATCATCCGTGTCGGCGACGAAATCGTATGCTGCGCCCATTGTCCGAATTCACCCCCGTCGACGATCAGGATCGGGTCTTCGGCGGCGTCCAGCACCCGCTGGATCGCAGCGCCCAATACGGCCGGATGCATCGGTGCGGTGTCCGCATCAGACGGGATCGGATCGCGCGACGCCCGGGCCGCGGCAACCTTGTCCCGCCAGGCGGTCCGCGCCGACCCGCCGCTGCCTGCGGCAATCAGCGCCTGGGTCGCTTCGACCGCGCTGGCCACATGGCGGAGCATCATACGCGCGCCGACCGCGCGTTCGGCCCGGTCCAATACGTCGTCGTCCGGATCGATCATGTAGAATGTGCCGTCCGCCGCCCAATTCGGCCCGCCGCCGAAACCGGTGGTGAAGTCCATGTCTTTCCCCAGGCTGACGACCACGTCGGCGTCCGCCGTCACGGTCTTGATCGCGCCCAGGCACGGATCGTTCAGGCCGCGCGGGCTTTCCATCGGGATCACCGGGGCGTCCAAGGCATCGGCCAGGGTATCGAGCGCACCGCGCGACCGGGTCGGGTTCTGGCACGGCCCCATCAGGATCATCGGCCGCTCGGCGGCGGCGACGGCCTCGACGATGGTCTTGATGACGTCGGCGTCCGGCGTCATCGCCACCGGCGCAAAGGCATCCGCGCCCGGTACCGGGGTGTCGTCGGCATCGTTGTTCAAGGCATCGAACGGCAGCGCCAGATGCGTCGGCCCGGGACGGCCACTCAGCGCGGCACGAACGGCCTCGGCCGCATCCGTGCCCATGTCTTCGGCACGCATGATACGCTTGGCGAACTTGG
The DNA here is from genome assembly GCA_965222395.1 of Rhodospirillales bacterium. Taxonomy (GTDB): domain Bacteria; phylum Pseudomonadota; class Alphaproteobacteria; order Rhodospirillales; family Casp-alpha2; genus UBA4479. The sequence continues at coordinate 3,863,823 of OZ244947.1, read as the reverse complement.
TCAGCGGGGTCGACACCGCGACCTGATCGAATTCCTGGAACGCGCCCTTGCCGTCCTGGCCGACCGGGGAATCGCCGCTCAACAACACAATGGGGTTCTCAGATGTCGACGCCATGTACAACGGTCCCAAACCGCTGGCGAAGCCCGGTGTCGCGGTGATCATCGCAACGCCGACGCCGCCCGTCAGTTGCGCGTAGGCTTCGGCCATATAGACCGCCGCGCCTTCGTGGCGGGTGTGAACGATCTTGATCCCTTCGTCGATGCAGGCGTCGTAGACCGGCATGATCTGGTTGCCGGACAACGAGAAAATGACATCGACCCCGGCATTTTTCAGGGATTTCACAAGCAAATCGGCGCCGCGCATGGCGTTTCCTTCCGTTCTTTGAAAAGGGTAGTGTTATGACCAGATTGGCGCGGAGTATCGCCGAAACAAGACGAAAGATATAATCATTTTATATACAACTGTCATACGAGAATATTATATCAAATGATCAGACGCTGGCGGCCCCACCGATGACCGATCGGGTATTTCTGCCGTCTTTGCCGAGCGGCGGCGCGCCGCTGCAAGCCATGGCCACGCATTCGCCGTTGTCCGCCCGCCTGGCCGAGGCCGCCGGGTTCGACGCCCTTTGGGCGTCCGGATTCGAGCTGTCGGCGCTGTATGGATTGGCCGACATCGATGCCGGTTTCGGCAACGCCGTTAACGTCGTTCAGGCGGTCACCGAGTACGGACGCGCCGATGATGAAGTCGCGCAACGCGAACCGATCGGGATGGCATAGGACCCGGCCGCGCGCGGCCCTTATGCCACGCTCTCGAACTCGTCGCGGTAGGCGTCGCGGATATTCAACGCCTGATCCAAGTTCTGCATGAACAGCGTGACATAGGCGGGATCGAATTGGCTGCCGCATTGCTGCTGGATGTAATCCACCACCTCGTTAATGGGCCATGCCGCCTTGTAGCAGCGGTCGCTGGACAGGGCGTCGAATACGTCGACGATGGCGGTGATGCGCCCGAACACATGAATATCTGCACCTGATTTGTTGAACGGGTAACCGCTTCCGTCCCACCGCTCGTGATGGTCGCGGGCGATGATCGCGCCGGCTTCCAGGATGCGTCGCTTGGAGCCCGCCAACATATCGTGCCCCATGAGCGCATGTTTCTTCATGATCTCGAACTCGTCGGTCGTATGCTTGCCGGGTTTATTCAAGATTTCGTCCGGAATGCCGATCTTGCCGACATCGTGCAGCGGCGATGCGAGTTTGATAAGCTCCACCTCCTGATCACCGAGTCCGCCCGCCCGCGCCAACAAGGCGGAGATTTCCGCGACCCGTTTAACATGATTGCCGGTCTCCCGCGACCGGGTTTCAACGGCTTCGCCCAACATGTACACGATTTCGCGTTGGGTCTCGTCGATATCCTGATGCAACGCGTGGTTTTCGAAGGCGATGGCGGCGTTCTTGGTAAAAAGCTCCACCAGATCGCGGTCCAATACCGACAGGGTCGGCGCGTCTTCCAAGTACAGTACGTTTTCCGATCCATGATCGGTGTGGATATAAGCGACCATTTGATTGTCCACCAACAGGGGGGCGCGAAAAGAAATTGAGTCCCTGAGACATTGATAAACGTCCTCCGGCAGAGACTCTTTCGCCGATGCACCGACAAGCCGCTCGTACTGACCGGTCCCCGCAAGGATGGTCAGTTCGTCCCCGCCGACACGCGCCGCCAATGCGGGGCGATTGGCCTCGGCGAACACGGCCGAGTCGTCGGCGTGGACCAGGCTGACCAATTGTTCGAGCACGCCTTTGGACAATTGTTCCATGGCGCGTTTCTGAAAAATACTGGCTGTCGCATCGATGACTTTTCGCAGTCCGCGGCGGTTCGAATCGATGGTGATGATGTCACGGTACGAACGAAGCGACGAGAACAACACCGTTGTCAACTTGGTCGCCGTCAGTTCGGTCTTGTCCTTATAATCGTTGATGTCATAGCGCACGATGACGTCGGACTCCGGTGCCATTCCGGCCTGACCGGTCCGAAGGACGATGCGCACGAACTCATTTCGCAAGTCGTTCCGGATGTACTCGACAACCTGCAGGCCGGCATCGTCCTTTTCCATTACGACGTCGAGAAGGACCAACGCGACGTCGGAATTCTCGCGTACGTACGCCTTGGCTTCTTCACCCGAATACGCACTGTCCAATTGTAACGGCCGTCCGGCAAACGTGAATCCGGTCAACGCGATACGCGTGATTTTGTGGATCATTTCCTCGTCATCGACGATCAAAACTTTCCAGGGCGTTCCGGGTGTCGGGGTCGGCACGATGTCCCGGTCGTCCTCGTCGATGATCAGATACTCCAGGCCGTCATCTACGTCAGACATGGTTGATGTTCTCCCTTTGATTGAATTCCTGCTGCTCGGTCGGATCGGCCGAAGACGGCAACTGGATGAAAAAGCGCGTGCCCTTGTCGGGTTCGCTTTCGCAGCGCACGGTACCGCCGAATACCTGAGTGATAGTGTTGTAGACGATATGCATGCCGAGACCGCTGCCGCCCTGTCCGCGTGCCGTGGTAAAGAACGGTTCGAAAATTTTGGATTTGGTTTCTTCGGTCATCCCCTTTCCGTCGTCGTCGAAGACGATATCGATACCTCCTTCCGGCTTTCTTGCCGCCGATACGTGAATCGAAACCGGCCCACCGTCTGGGTAACCGTGCATGATCGCGTTCACGGTCAGGTTGGTAATGACCTGGGCGAGGCTTCCCGGATCACCGCGCAACATTAAGCCATCGTCGCAGTCGATCCGAATATCGACCGGTTGTTTCTTCATGCTCGGCCGGAGGCTCCGGAAAATTTCCTCAAGGTACTCCCGCAGTGCGAATTCGCTATTCGCCACGCCTCCTTGGTCGACGGCAACGCGTTTGAAACTGCGCACCAGTTCTGCGGCTCGGGTCAAATTGGCCATAATTACGTCGGACGTGTCGCCGATCAGTTGCGTATACTCCGTGATGTCCCGGCGTCGCAGGCGCCCCCCTTCGACAAGCTGCTCGAACGCCCGGGTAATATCGCCGAGATACGACGCAGCCGTCACGCCCGTGCCAAGCGGCGTGTTGATTTCGTGCGACACACCGGCAACCAAACCGCCAAGCGAGGCCATTTTTTCCTGTTCGATCATTTGTTCCTGCGTATCGCGCAGACTGTCCAACGCCGACTGCAGTTGGACGGTGCGCGCCTCGACCTGGTTCTCGAGCGACTCGTTGAGCCGCTGCGCTTCTCTCTCGGCGACGACCCTGTCCGTGACATCGATGGCGGTCATCACCACGTCACTGACCGCACCCTCTGCATCGAACACCGGAGACACCTGCCGCATAAAGGTCCGGAAGACGCCGTCTTTGTCGATTAGCGTCCGGTCATGCTGGGGCGTTGGTTTGCGCGTTGTGGCGACCTCGCGCGATTCGATCGTACCGCGACCCGGATCGACCCAGGGGAACACCAACATGTTGGACCCTCCCGTTAGTTCCTGGTCCGGGTTTTCCGCGAAGGACATTTGGTACTTGTTGATGTACTTGATGCGCCCTTTCGCATCACGTAGCGCCACCATGACCGGAATCGTATCCAAGACGTTCTTCATTTGCCGCGCCGCGGCCTCGCTCGCCTCCTCGGCCTGGACGCGGTCCGTCACATCAATGGCCGTTGCCACAACATTCCGAATCCGCCCGTCCAAGTCGCACACGGGATTGAGTTGGCGCATAAATGTTCGTCGTTTTCCGTCCCGATCGATCAATCCACGGTCATACGGCGGAATAGCTTCGCCGGTTTCGGCGACCTGCTTTGCCTGTTCCGATGCTTTTCCGGGATCGACCCAGTTGAAGGCATGCGTATATTTCTTGCCGATCAATTGGTCTTGGGGAAGTGTCGAGAAACTCCGCTGATACTTGTTCATGTACACGACTTCGCCCTCGGGATCACGCAGGGTCACCATAACCGGGATCGCGTCCAAGACGTCCTCCAGTTGCCGGGCGGATTCCTTGACGTCCCGCTCGGCACGGGCGCGTTGTGTCACGTCGATACCCGTGCCGATAACCCGGTTTACGGTGCCGTCGGCGGCCTTGATCGGCACCCAATAACTCATGAACATGCGTTCTTTGCCGTGCGCGTCGACCATCTCCCGGTCGAATGGCTGCGTGGCGTCGCCGGTCTCGATGACCTTTTGCGTCTGTTGGTATGCAATGCCGGTTTTTTTCCAAACGGCATTGTGGATGATTTTCGTTTGGCTGAAATCTTCATCCCCCAGACCCATCAGATCGCGTTGATATCGATTGATGAACAAGAAGTGGCCTTCCGGATCGCGGACATTGACGATCACCGGCAGCGCATCCAGGGTCTCGCGGAGAAGTTCCTCGCTCTCCCACATGCGTCTTTGCGCCTCGTGCACGTCGGTGAAATCGATCTTGCTCGACGCGATGGCGACGATGTTGCCCATGGCATCCTTGATCGGGGCACGATGCGCCATGTAATGACCCACGCGACCGTCGGCCATTGTTTGGGTCTCCACACTCGGCGGCGCGGCCGCGCCGGTGCGCTTGATCTGGGTGTCGAAGCCGTCGACCATGGCACATGTTTCCGGCGATAAAACGTCGCGCATGTTCTTGCCGATGATCGCGGCCGGCCGACTGCCCAAAAGCGCCGCGTGCTGCTCGTTCACATACAGATAGCGGCCGTTGAGGTCGCGGACCGCGGCGACGATCGGCAACTGGTCGATCAGCGATTGGAACATGAACTCGTGATCGACGACCGATCTTTCCGCCTCGCGCAGATCGGTAACGTCGATCTTGCAGATGACCGTGCCGGCCATCTCGCCGCGCGCGTTCTCCAAGGGCGTACGATAGGCGAAAAAATGTCGCTCCACGCCATGGGTATCCGTGACCGTCTCCTCTTCGACTTTTGCGGGCTGACCCGTCCGTCGCATCTCGTCGTCGATGTCCATGAGCTTTTGTCGGCGTTCCGCCGAGATAATGTCGTCGAAAGACCGACCGATGAAGTCCTTGCCGTCGATCCCCGTGTGCAGCGCTTGTTTCTTGTTTGCGGCGATAAAGCGGCCGTTCGCGTCCCGGACGTAGACAATGAAGGGCAGCGCATCGAGAACCGCATTTAGACGCGCATTCTCTCGGCCGTCGAGACCGGCGAAAATCCGAAAGGCCAGCAGCGCAGCGGCAAGCGCGCCGACAACAATGATGGCGTAGTGCACGCCAGTCGCCTCAGGGCCAGAACCGGAAGCCATGCCGACAAGCGCGATACCGGTGGCGGCGGGAAGCCCGGCCAATAAGGCCAATGCGATCGCGATGGATGTGTCTGACATTTCCTCACCTCACCCTGAATTGGTACGGCTTCGTTGCGTCAATGGCCGCGCTACGGACAAGTAGAGCGCACGCGGCGTTTCGGCACTATTGGGTGCACGCGCAACCGGATTGTGGTTTTCCCTAGTGGTCTGGTGCCGAAGCGCCCAATTCCGAGGTCCAAAAGCCCGGATCGCGGGGGATATACGGGATATGCTTCGCGAAGGTGGCAGTTGGTGGTTCAAGGTCCAGGGTCGTCGTGCACGTCTTCCGTCATCCCCGCCTTATTGGGGACCAGTGGTCAGCGACTTGGCTTCCGCCTGTGTGCACGCGACCAAATCACCTCGCGCCATCAAAGCACCGCAAAAAACACCCCCCGCGCGCGGTTGGGGGACGCAGCACGGGGGGCTGGGGGGCGCGGCGGAGAGAACCGCGGTGGATCGGGGCTTAGAACGTGTAGGACACAAACGCACCGGCAGTGAACGCGCCTTCGTCTTCGACAATCGGGCTGTCGGCGGCGTCGCCGATCAGCTGGCTGTAACCGGCCAGCGCCGTGACGCTCCAGTTTTCGTCGAAGCTATACCGGCTCGTGGCATCGATGCCGATGCTGTAGAACCCGCCGTCGGTGTCGTACCTGTTATAGGTACTGCGCGCCGCCTGAGTGCTGTCGACGCCGAAGAAGCTGTCGGTGAAGTCCTCGCTGCCGAATTTGGCGACCGGACCGGCGGAGACCATCCATTTTTCCGTAATCCGCGTCCGGTAGGCGGCGGCCAATTCGCCGTGCACGCCTTCGTGACCGCTGCCGACGTCGCCGTACATCTCGCCGGAAAATACAAAACGCCCCGTGCCGAGTTCGCCGAAAATGCCGAGTTCCGCCGTATCGTCGACGTCGCCGAGGCCATCCAGGCGACTGTTGTCGTCTTCGTCGCGGCCGAAGGCATACCGCACGGAACCGCCCAGGTTATAGCTGTCGAAAATGCCGAATAGCGGCTGGTTCGTTCGTTTTTCATTCACGACATAGCCGCCCAGGCCCTTGCGGGTCGACAGGAACAGCGTGTCCCGCCATTCGATGTCGAGCAGCGGCACCGGCGAGACGTCCATATCGTCGGATCCCATGTATTCCGGTGCCGTGATCGCGCCGACGCCCAGGGTCACCGTCCAGTCGTCACTCGTGGCGGTGTCGGCCATCGCGACACTGGGCCGCAGAAACATCAGCCCGCCGACGGCGGCAAAAAGGGCGATAAACAAGGCGGCGTCCAGGATCCGGTCGCGGCGCAATGGCGTCGCCGGTCGAACCGGCTGGAGGCCCATTAAATTTGGCGGGATCATCATGAGAAATTTGCTCCAATATCGATTATGATGATCCCGGATTTAGGCGTGAAAGCTTTCCGCAAGCTTTCGCGGTCACAGTGCCGTCGGATTTTTTGAAGAACGGGACACACGACGCATGCGTATTCTATTGGTCGAGGACAACATCGAGCTGGCCGACGCCATCACGGCGAAGTTCCGCCGCGAGGGGTTTAACGTCGATACCTTCACCCGGATCGACGACGCCGCCGAAGCCATGGTCCAGGTCGACTATGGGGTTGTCGTACTCGACATCATGCTGGAGGACGGCTCCGGCCTGGATCTGCTGACGGACTTACGCCGCGGCGGGGCATCGACGCCGGTCCTGATGCTGACGGCGCTCGACGGCATCGACGACCGGATCAAGGGCCTCGATGCCGGGGCCGACGATTATCTGACCAAGCCGTTCGACACCAACGAACTGCTGGCGCGGGTTCGCGCCCTGATGCGCCGCAGCGCCGCGCCGATCGTCCAGCATCTGCAGGTCGGCGGACTGGCCATTGACGTCGCCGGGCGCTCGGTCCTGCACGATGGCGGCGCGCTGGCGTTATCACGGACCGAGTTCCTGTTGCTGGAATGCCTGGCCCGGAACGAAAACCGGGTGTGCTCGAAAGACGTCATCGGCAACGCCATCTATTCGTTCGACGACGATTGGAACGACACGGCCATCGAAATCCACGTTCATCGGTTGCGCAAAAAGCTGGCGTCCGTCGACCGGGCGCCGAAGATCAAATCGCTGCGGGGTCTGGGCTATATGCTGCATCTCGAAAAGGAAACCGCATGAAAGCGTGCCGCGCCTATTCGATCCGCCGGAAGCTGTTCGTCCGGATATCGCTGGTTATCGCCGCCGCGTTCGTGGTGTTCGTCGCGGCGTTGGTGGTGGAGTTCCGCTTCAAGGCGAACCAGGCCGAGGAAAGAAGCGTCGTCGAGACGGCAACGCAGCTGCGCTTGTATCCCGAACGCTATACGTTTTCCGGCTTCAATCCGGGCGACGCGCCGGGACCGCGAATCGCCATAGACGGCATCAGCGTCGCGCGCCTGGACGGCACGATGGTCGTTCCGCCGACGCGTTGGCGATCCGACACCTTCCTCACCCCGCCGTTCGAACACATCGACAAAGGCGTCGTCCTCGGCCGCGATCAGGACACCGGCGAACAACTGTTTTCGCTCGCCTTCCTGATCGACGGCGCGCGCCTGGGCCTGCCGGATGCGCAATACGTCATGCAGATTTCCCGCCCGACGTCGAATTTCGACCCGATCATCCGCAGCTTCATTCAACTCAACATCGACGAGAGTTGGTGGATTTTCGCCTTGCTGATTCTGGCCACCGCCTACATCACCAAACGCACCATCGACGGCGCCATCCGCAGCGTCAGCGACGCCGCCGAGGTCGCCGACAGCATCTCGACCGAGCGCCTGGACGTGCGCTTGCCGATGGAAAATTTGCCCACCGAAGTGCTGCCGCTGGCGGCCAAGACCAACGATGCCCTCGACCGCTTGGAAGAGATCATCCAGGCGGAGCGGAGCTTCACCGCCAGCGCCGCGCACGAGTTACGCACCCCGTTGGCGGTGCTGCGCAGCAAGCTCGAAGACTTGGCCGACGGCGACCACAAGGACGATGTGCTGGGCCGCGTCGACACCTTGACCCGCATCGTCGGGCAGTTGCTGCAACTGGCGCGGATCGAACAGTGGCAACCGAGCCGCGATAGCGTCGCCGAGGCCGCCGACGTCGCCCGGGGCGTGGTCTCGGCGTTTTCGCCGCGCGCCGTGCTGGACGGCGGCGACGTCTCGTTCGATGTCGCCGCCGACGCCGGCCCCTGGCCCGTCGACCGGGTTCTGTTAGAGGTGATGCTCGTCAACCTGCTGGAGAACGCATTGAAACACGGCGCCAGCCCGCCGGCGATGGCGGTGCGGATCGACCGGCACGGCCTGTGTGTCGACGACAACGGTCCCGGCATCCCCGAGGCCGACCGCCCGCACGTGGCGACATTGTTCTGGCGCGCCGACCGGGCGCGCCGCGATGGGGTCGGCATCGGCCTGGCGCTGGTGGCACGGATCGCCGAAAAGACCGGCGGCCGGGTGATCGTCGGCACCAGCCCATTGGGCGGCTGCCGCATTCGCTTCATGAAGGACGCCGACGCGCCGCTGCCGGACGACGACGCCGAGACAATCGAGCGGGCCGCCGCCGAATAAGGAATTAAGTCGCCGTCGCTTCGCGCATACAGCTGATCAGCGCCTGCTTTTGCTCGAACCCGACGCCGGGGCAGTCGTGCAGGCTGACGTAGCCATCCTCGACCTTCGTATGATCGGCGAAACCGCCGAACGGGTGAAACACGTCGGGATACGATTCGTTGCCCCCAAGGCCCAGGCCCGCGGCGATGTTCAGCGACATCTGGTGGCCGCCGTGCGGAATGCAGTTGCGCGGCGTAAAACCGTACGCCGGCAACAGGTCCAAGAACCGCATGTACTCGACGCAGCCGTACGACAGCGCGCAGTCGACCTGAATATAATCCCGGTCCGGCCGCATCCCGCCATAGCGCAACAGGTTCCGGGCGTCCTGGTGCGAGAACAGATTCTCGCCGGTCGCCATCGTCCCCGCGTAGTGCTTGGCCAATTCAGCCTGGATCACGAAGTCGAGCGGATCGCCCGCCTCTTCATACCAAAACAGGTCATAGGGGCTCATCGCTTTCGCATACGCGATCGCGGTCTCGACGTCGAACCGGCCGTTGGCGTCGACGGCGAGGTTGTTGCCGGCGCCGACGATGTCGATGACAGCCTCGATCCGCTTCAGATCGTCGGCCAGCGGCGCGCCGCCGATTTTCATCTTTACGACGGAGTACCCACGGTCGAGATAACTTTTCATCTCGTCCTGCAGTTTCTCAAGGTCTTTGCCGGGGTAGTAGTACCCGCCGGCGGCATAGACGAAGACTTTATCGTCGATCTGGCCGCCCCGATACCGGTCGGCCAACAGTTGAAACAGCGGCTTGCCTTCGATCTTGGCGACCGCGTCCCAGACCGCCATGTCAAGGACCCCGACGGCGACCGACCGTTCGCCGTGCCCGCCGGGCTTTTCGTTTGCCATCAAGGTCGCCCAGATTTTGTGCGGGTCCAAGTTGTCGCCGCTGTCGTCCACCAACGATGCATCGTCGGCCTCCGTCAGGCGTGGGATGAATCGTTCCGCCAGCAACCCGTGCTGCGCATAGCGTCCGTTCGAATTAAATCCGTAACCGACCACCGGCTTGCCGTTCTTAACGACATCGGTGACCACGGCGACGACACTGGCGGTCATCTTCGAAAAATCGATATAGGCGTTGGAGATATCCGACGAAATCGGTACGACGGCGTTACGAATGTCGACAATTTTGACCATATGGATGCTGCTTCTTGGCTGTTTTGCATTGGAAAACCCCGATAATCAGGGGCGCGGCACCTTACTCCATCCACCCGATTGTCTGCAATACATGTCACCCCGGCGAAGGCCGGGGCCCAATGCGAAAGAATAAAAGTTGGATTCCGGCCTTCGCCGGAATGACACGCAGAAATAAATCCGGCGCGCTACGTCGCGTCCGACAGCGCCTTTAACTTGGCAACCGCGCTGGCCGGGCTGGTCAGCACCGTCTTGCCGCTGGCCCGGGCGACCCGGTCGGCGGCATGGGCCATCGAGAACTGCGCCAGCATGATGACGTCGCAATGCGCCAGATCGGCGCTCGATTCTTCGACCATGACGTCATGGCGTTCCACGTCGCCGTCCGCCAATGCCTCCATCGCGCCCACCGCAACGTCGGCATGCAGGGTGCGGCCCGGCACCGCAGCGTAAAATTCTTGCGCCATCGACGGCACGCTGGGCGGAAACGTCGCGATCATGCCGATCTCGCCGTCCATGGCGGCGGCGGCTTCGAACATCGCTTCGTTCGGTTTCAACACGGGCACCGGCGCGACGGCGTCGCGGGCCGCTTCGATGGCGATCCCGAACGCCGAACAGGTGAACAGCACCGCGTCGGCGCCGGTATCGACCGCATACCCCGCCAAGCGAACGAACCGGTCGATCATCGCCGGCGTCAATTCACCGTCCCGCGCCAAATCGGCGGACAGCGAGTCGTCGAGAATATTGGCCGTGGTGACGTCGGGCCAATCGGCGGCAAAGGCGGCGGCAATCGGGTCGATGGCCAGCGGCGTGGCATGGATCAGGGCAATACGGGAAAAGGGCATGATCCATCATACGACGAGAACGCCCGAGACCAAACCCCCTCACCTGTCCTCTCCCCCATTTTGGCCCGCGCCAAATGAATGGCGTCCATGGGGGAGAGGAACTCCCGGCGATAGACGGCGCTCTAATCCCTCTCCCCCTCTTTTGAAGGGGGAGAGGCTAGGTGAGGGGGTACATACGCAACCCTTGCCCGGTGCGTCGGGCTGACGTACCACATCGCCATGACCGCCGCACCGGACCCGGCCGACAGCATCGAATTCCGCGACGTCTCGCTGACGCGCGGCGGCATCACCGTGCTGGACGGCATCGACCTGACCCTGACCGAGCGGCGCATCGGCCTGATCGGCGGCAATGGGGCGGGGAAAAGCTCCCTCGTCGGGTTGCTGAACGGATTGTTGAGCCCGACGACCGGATCGCTCTCGGTCCTGGGGTTGGACGCCGGAACGAAGCGCGGCGACCTGCCGGGCCGGGTCGGTATGGTGTTCCAGAACCCGGATCATCAGATCGTCTTTCCGACGGTGGTCGAGGAAATCGCTTTTACCTTCGAGATGTCCGGCGCACCACGTAAGGACGCCAAGACCAAGGCCGCCGCCTATCTGGCCGATCACGGCCTGTCGGACTGGGCCGAGCGCGCCGTGCACAGCCTGTCGGAAGGGCAGAAACACTGGTTGTGTATCCTCGCCGTGCTGGCCGGCGGCCCCGAGGTGCTGGTCCTGGACGAGCCGTTTTCGAGCCTCGACCTCGCCAATCGGTTGGGACTGTTGGCCCGACTGCGATCGCTGCCGCAACGCGTCATTCTGATCAGTCACGATCTGGAGGCCCTGGCCGATTTCGACCGGATCGTCTGGCTGGCCGACGGCAAAGTTCACCGCGACGGTCCACCGGCCGACGTCTTGGCCGCATACCGCGCGGACGCCGAACGGGCGGCGGGGATTACGGGATGCTGAGCCTCTATCTCGACCGGCCAAGTTGGGCACACCGACTGCCGGCCGGCGCAAAACTGCTGGCGTTGTGCGCCGTCAGCATCGTGTTACTGCCGATCGACGATCCGCGCATTCTGATTGCAACCGCCCTCGGCGCAACGGCGCTGTATCCGCTATTGGGCCGCGATGCCGTTCGACAGTTGGCGCTGGTCAAACCCTTGATCCCGATCCTTGTCGTGTTGATGGGGCTGCACCTGTGGTTCGATGACTGGCAGACCGGCATCGCCGCCGTGGCGCGGATCTTGACGATGGTTCTGCTCGCCAACGCGGTGACCATGACCACCACCATGTCGGATATGATGGACGCCCTGAATCCGGTGTTGGCGCCGCTGCGATGGATCGGCGTCGATACCGGCAGGGTCGCGTTGGCCGTCGCCTTGGTGATCCGCTTCGTGCCGGTGCTGTTTGCCGAATGGCGGGCCCGTGAAACCGCCTGGCGGGCGCGCGGCGGCGGACGCGGAACGTGGCGGCTGATCCCGGGATTTTGCCTCGGCGCGCTCAGGCTCGCCACGTCGGTCGGCGACGCGCTGGATGCGCGGGGGTATGGCCGGAGACAATAAAGCCCCCTCGCCCGGACGGACGCGGTATTGTACACGGAGCTGCGGGGGTGATGGCGCCACACGCCGGTCAAACACTTGGCGTCGACCGTTGGATCGGGGAGGTTCGCGTGATCGCGTCGAAAGGTGGAGCCGAGCAAGCGGCGGATTATTACAATGCTGCCGATGTGATGACGTTTTACCGCAAATGTTGGGGCGGCGAAGCCATTCACATTGGGCTCTACCGCACGGGCGACGAGTCTGTGGGTGACGCGTCTGCGGCGATGACCGATTACCTGTTATCTCTTGCTGCTGTTGAAGCGGGTCAACATGTCATAGATATCGCCTGCGGTTTTGGGGGCACGGTTCGGAAGCTGGTCGCGCGCGGCTGCAGAGTTTCCGGATTCGATATCGCAAAGGAAGAAATTGCGGCGGCGCGCGAGACGCTGAAGCCGGATATCGATGCGGGTCTGGTGACCCTCGACGTTGGGGATTTTCACCGCATCGAAAGTGCAGATAACCGCTTCGATGCAGCGATCTGCCAAGAAGCGATTATTCACTCCCACGACCGATTGACGGTCTTCGACGAGACATTTCGCGTTTTGAAGCCCGGCGGGGTGTTCGTATTCTCGGATATTTTGACGGCACCCGGCGCGGATCTGTCCACCGTCCAGGAAGCTTTTGATCGACTGCGGGCCACTGCGGGCGCGACACCCGATGACTATCAAGAGATGGCGAGGAAAGTCGGTTTCGACATTCTTCATTGCGAGGAAAGGGTGGAGGATATTCGCACCCATTATGAAAAGCTGGAAGCCCATCTGACGGCGATTGAGGGAGACGTGTCTCCGCGTTTTTTCACCTCCGTCGGCAAAAGTATCGCCACCTGGCGTGCCGCCATCGATGCGGGCGACATCACGTGGGCCTGCTTTCTTGCCAAGAAGCCCGGTTAAAAGCCTTGAGCGGAGCCTCCCACCATCCCCGTGCACCCGTCTCGTCATCCCCCTCACCTAACCTCTCCCCCCAAAGAGGGGGAGAGGGATGAGTACGGAGTCTCTCATCGAGAGTCCCTCTATTCCCCGCGCCCCCTTTGTCATCCCGGCCGACCGGAGGGAGGGCCGGGACCCAGTCTGCATCGTCTGGGTCCCGGTCTGCCGCTTCGCGCCAACCGGGATGACAACAGTTCATATGCACCATGGCCTTGCCCCGTCGCGCCCGCCCCCATAAAACATCGCCATGACATCTCGATCTCTCGTCTCCGTTGCCTTGTTCGCCGCGGTTATTGCGGTTCTCGGCCTATTGCCGAAATTCGCCCTGCCGGTGGCCGGTGGCGTGCCGATCACCGCGCAGACCCTGGGCGTAATGCTGGCCGGGGTGATGCTCGGCCCGGTGCGTGGATTTCTCGCCTGTGTGCTGTTCCTGTTCGTCGTGGCGCTGGGCGCGCCTCTGCTGGCGGGCGGACGTGGTGGCCTCGGCGTGTTCTTCGGGCCGTCGGTCGGATTTCTGATCGCTTGGCCGCTGGGGGCTATGGTCGCCGGGTGGCTCATGACAAACCTGGACGAACTTCCGGTCCTTGCCGCCGCCGTTATCGCCAGCGTGATGGGCGGGATCGCCATCGTGTATGCGCTCGGTATTCCGGTCCTGTCGATGATGACCGACTTGTCGCTGGGCGCCGCGGCGCTCGGCAGCATCGCCTTCATCCCCGGTGATATCGCCAAGGCGGTGCTTGTCGGATTGATCGCCCGAACCGTCTACAAGTTCCAGCCGGACGCCCTAGCGACCCGGTCGTGAGTACCCTGCTCCGCCCGTTGTCGGGGCACGCGGGCGCGCGGCCCGATGCGCCGGCGTTGGCGATCAGCGATACAACGTTGTCGTGGGGAGAGACCATCGACCGGATCGAGACATTGGCCTCCGGGATTGCCGCGCGAACCCTGGTCAATGACACTGTCGCTATCGATCTGCGGTCCTCCATCGATGCGGCACTGGCGTTCGTTGCCACCGCCCGCGCCGGGCGCACGGCGATGCTAACGGAGTCCACATGGCCGGGCGCCATCCGCGCCGCCGTCGCGTGCGCCCTGCCCGCCGACCTTATTCTCAACGCGGACACCATCGGCGCGGTTGCGACAGTGCCCGGGCCCGTCCCCGACATGCCCGGCGATGACGCGCCACTATTGATCGGCTTTACCTCCGGCTCGACCGGGATGGTCAAAGGCTACACCCGGACGCACGGATCATGGACGCGCTCGGTCGCTGCCGCCCAGGCCGCCTTTCCGATGACCGCCGACGATCGGGTTTGCGCGCCTGGCACGCTGTCGTTTTCGCTGTTTGCCTATGCGTTGATGCACGGCCTGCACATCGGGGCGACGACCCGACTGGTCGATGCCTTTCGTCCGCGCACCTTGGTCGACACGATGCGCGCCGACGGCACCACCGTGCTGTTTTGCGTGCCGACCCAGGCCGCGATGCTGATCGAGGCGGCGGAACGGACCGGCCGATCCATCGACAGCGTGCGTCTGATCCTCAGCAGCGGCCAGAAGTGGCCCGACGATGCCACGGCGCGGGCCGAAGCCGTGTTTCCCAACGCCGAGATCGCGGAATTTTACGGTGCGTCGGAACTCAGTTTCGTCAGCTACGTGCGCGGCACCGATCCAGTCCCGGCGGGCTCGGTCGGTCGGGCCTTCGACGGGGTCGATATCGCCATTCGGGATGCCGATGGCGATGCGTGCCCGCCGGGCGTTGTCGGCGCCGTCTGGGTACGGAGCCGACTGGCCTTCGATCGCTACGTCATGGGCGACGCGCCGGAATGCCGTCGCGACGGCGATTGGATCACTGTCGGCGACCACGGATATCTGGACGATGACGGGTATCTGTTTCTGGCGGGCCGGGAAAAACGGATGCTGGTGACGTCGGGCGCGAACCTGTATCCGGAAATTCTCGAAGCAGCCCTTTGCCGTCACCCTGGCGTGGCCGCGGCCGCGGTCATCGGGCTGCCGGACCCGGTGCGCGGACAACGCATTGTCGCCGCGGTGTCGTTGCGCGACCCGTCGCATCCGCCGGTGCGTGACGACCTGATCGCCTTGTGTGCCGACAACGGCGGTGCGCATGCCGCACCCCGCGCCGTGCATGTCATCGGCGATTGGCCGCGCACGCCGGGCGGCAAAACAGACCTGCCCCGGATCGCCCAGATGTTGGACGACGCAACGCCCCCGCCGCTGCTATGATCACCCGGATATGAGCCGCGACGTTTTCATCACCGCCGCCAAGCGAAGCCCGGTCGCCCCCCGGGGCGGCGCCATGGCGCACCTGGGTCTCGGCGATCTTGGCGGCCCCATCCTGCGGGCGGTGATCGATCCGGCCGAACCAGCGCCGGATCATGTGATCGTCGGCAACGCGCTCGGCGCCGGGGGCAATCCGGCGCGGCTGATTTCCCTGGCGGCGGGTCTCGGCGACCACGTCCCGGCGATCACCGTCGACAGCCAATGCTGCGCCGGGCTGGATGCCGTCGGCTTGGGCGTTCGCCTGATCCAATCGGCGGCGGCATCGACGGTCGCCGCCGGCGGTGCCGAAAGTTTCAGCCGCGCACCGATCCGGTTGCACCGCCCGGCCGATGGCGCATCGGACCCCGTCGCCTATGACCGTCCGCCATTCACGCCGTGGGCCGACCGCGACCCGGACATGATCGCCGCCGCAGGCGCGCTCGCCGATCGCGACCGCATCTCCCGTACACGCCAGGAAACCGTCGCCATCGACAGCCACGCGCGCCACCGCGCCGCCGCCCGGGCCGGGGCCTTCGACGACGAGATCGTGCCGCTGGCCGGAACGACGGCCGATACCTTCGCCCGAGATTTATCGCCGGCCGTGTGTGCCCGGTTGCCGCCCTTGGCCGGGTCCGCCGACCACGCGGTGACCGCCGCAACGACAGCGGTCGAAGCCGACGCCGCCGCGTTCGTCCGCCTCGGCACCGATCCGCTCGCGGGAGAGGCAGCCATTCGGGTGATCGATCATGCTGCCGTCGGCGGCGATCCGACCCTGCCGGCGACGGTTCCCCGCGACGCATTCATGTCGATTTTGTCACAAAACGGTAACATCGACGCGGCGGAGCTGATGTGTGTCGAGGTGATGGAGGCATTTTCGGCGCAGATTATCGATATCATCGATAACGCGGGCATCCCCATCGATAGAATTAATAGTGACGGCGGCGCCTTGGCGCGGGGCCATCCCATCGCCGCCAGCGGCGCGATCCTCGCCGTGCGCCTTGTCCAACGGCTGAGATCCGCGCCGCCGGACAGTCTGGGCGTGGCTCTGATCGCCGGCGCCGGGGGTCTCGCCTCGGCCCTGCTGCTACGCCGGGACTAATCCTCGGAAAATCCGGAAAAGTCTGTAAATTCAAACAGTTGCAGCCGGTCCAGATCGTAGTTGTTTTCCGGCGCCTCCGGATCGCGGACGCCCAACGCCATGCCGCAGACCACCACCTCGTCGTCGGAAATCGGCAGATGCCGGCGGATAATCGCATGGTACGGCGCCATCGCGCCGATACCGCAGGTATCGAACCCGTCCGCCCGCGCCGCCAACATCAGGCTTTGCAGAAACATCCCGAGATCCATGTAACATCCTGATCCCATTGACCTTTCAATGGTCACGATCAAGCCGACGGGGGCGTCGAAAAACTGGTAATTGCGCAGATGCTGAGCCTTTCGCCCGTCCACATCGCGGCGCTCGATCCCCAAACTGCCGTATAGTGCCCAGCCCGTTGCGTTCCGCCGTTTCTTCAGATGATCCGGCATTTTGGCCGGAAAATAACTGTATTCTTCCGTACCTTTATCGCCGCTGAGGAACGCCGCCGACAGGTCGGCGACGAGGTCGTCTTTTCTTTTCCCATCAAGGACATAGACCTTGCCGGGTTGAAGGTTGGCACCGCTCGGCGCCAGCCGCGCGGTCTCTAGAATCCGTGCCACCGCCGCACGCGGCACGGGGGCATCCAAGAAGCGCCGGACCGAGCGGCGGGCCCGCATCAGTGCGTCGAAATCGGCAGGCGGTTGGTCTTTTGGCATGCGTTCTTGTACATCGGCCGACGCGCTTCGCCAACTCGGCAACAATCGGTTGCAGAATCAACACGTTGCATTGCCCGCGTTTCATGATTTCATAGCCGGGAATTGAGGTGACACGATGGCGCAGACAATCGTTTTCCTGGACCGCGAGACCCTGCCGGAATCGGTAACCGTCCGCGCGCCGTCGTTCGCCCATACCTGGACCGCGTTCGATCGCAGCCCGCCCGTGACGATCGCCGAGCGCATCCGCGACGCCAGCATTCTGATCGTCAATAAAACCCGGATCGACGCCGAAACCCTGGCCAAGGCGCCGAACCTGGAACTTATCGCCGTCGCCGCGACCGGCACCGACTGCGTCGATAAAACCGCCGCCGCGGCACAAGGGATCGTCATCTGCAATGTCCGCGGATACGCCACGGCCGCCGTGCCGGAACACACCATGGCCCTGTTGTTGGCGGTCGCCCGCGGGATCGTGCCGTATCATCGGTCCATCGCCGCCGGACGCTGGGCCGAGGCGACGCAGTTTTGCTACGTCGATTATCCGATCATGGACCTGCACGGCAAAGTCATGGGGCTGATCGGGCATGGCACCCTCGGCGCGGCGGTCGGCAACCTCGCCGAGGCGTTTGGGATCGACGTCCGGATCGCCGGGCGCAAAGGCGACCCATCGCCACCGACGGGGCGAGTTGCATTCGATGAGATCCTACGCGACAGCGACATCATCAGCCTGCACTGCCCACTGACACCCGAAACACACAACCTGATCGGTCCCGACGAGTTCGCGCAAATGACGAAACGGCCGATCCTACTGAACACATCGCGCGGTGGGCTCGTCGATGAGCAGGCTCTGATCGCAGCACTGGACAGCGGACAGATATCGGGTGCCGGGTTCGACGTCGCCACGTCTGAGCCGATGCCCGCCGACCATCCATTCATGTCGATTATGGACCGGCCGAACTTCGTCCTGACCCCGCACGTCGCCTGGGCCAGCGATGAAGCGATGCAGAATTTAGCCGATCAACTGATCGACAATCTCGAAGCCTTCGTCGCCGGTACGCCGCAGAACGTCGTCGCGCCATAACCGTTCAACCGACGGCCCGGTTTATCGCGTTGAACCGCGCCGCATCAGCAAACCGAACACGAACAGTGCGCCGACAGATGACGTCACGATGCCGATCGGCAGCTCCTGTGGGCTCAACACGACGCGCGCGACGATATCGCTACCGGTAAGCAACACAGCGCCGATCATCGCCGATAGCACGACCACCCCCCGGTGAAGCGTTCCGGACACGGCGCGCGCCAGGTGGGGCACCATCAATCCGACAAAGCCGATGACACCGGTGACGGAGACAAAAATTGCCGTGCCGAATGCGGATACCAGAAACACCTGCATCCGCAACCGATGCGGTCGAACCCCCATGCTGGCCGCCGCCAGATCGCCCGCCAGCAGGGCGTCCAAATCGCGATGCTTGATGGCCGCAAATACCAAGACAGCCATGACGCCCAGAAGCACAATGGGGACCGTTTCCCAACGCGCCGTACCGAGTCCGCCGAGCGTCCAAAACAGAACCGAATGCGCGGCCCGTTGATCGCCAGAAAAGATCAAATAGTTGGTGATCGCGGCGAACAGGAACGAGACCGCCAATCCCGCCAAGATGAGTTTTTCGGGGCCTTGATTTCCAAGGCGACGAACCAGCCCCAAAACAACGAACGCAGCGACCATGCCGCCCACAAAAGCGGCGACGGGGAGTGTCCAAATACCCAGGCGATCACCCGTCACGGTAATGACGAAAACCGCCCCCGCAGCCGCCCCCGACGAGAGCCCGAACAAGAATGGATCGGCAAGGTCATTTCGGGTCGCTGTCTGGAGAAGGCATCCGACCACACCCAGCCCGGCCCCCACCATGACGGCCACGACCGTCCGCGGCAGACGAAGATCGACGACGATGCGATCCAAGGGGGAGGCAGCCGCCGGGTCGGATAGTCCGATCGCCCGCAAAATCGCATCGATCACATCGCCGATGGCAATCTGGGCCGAGCCGACGGCGACGGATATAACCACCAGTGTGGCAAGAACAACCAGCCACACAACACCGCCAATCCCCTTGAGCGAAAGCGACATAAGGTCAGAACACGCCGGGGTACATGGCCTTCGCTATCTTGTCGATGGCTTCGACATTGGCCGGGCCTGGTGTCAATTCTTCGTATCGCAAAGCGACATATTTGCCGTTCTTGACGGCATCGGTTTCAGCCATCGCCGGGTGTCGACGAAGGAAATCCAAAAGTCCCTCAGCGCCGCCACCGTTCTGATAATCAAGCAGCACGAGGAATTCCGGGTTCGCAGCCGCAACGGATTCCCACGACGCGCGCCCCCAGCTTGTTTCCATGTTTCCCATTACATTAGTTCCGCCGGCGGCTTCGATCATCGCATTGACGATCGCATACTTCCCGGCCGTGAAGGGTTGATCTTCGCCCGAGTCATAAAGGAAAACCCGCGGCCCTTGGCGGTCGCCGACGGCTTCCGTCAGCGCCGCCAAACGGGCTTTCCAATCGGCGACGAGTGCCTCGGCCTTTGCCTCCTTGCCGAAGATTGTTCCCAAACGCAGCATATCGTCGAACAAAAGGTCCATTGTTGCGACGGGCCGATCCTTGTTCGTGTGGATGCAGCTTTCGCTTAGGATCAACGTTTGAATACCAAGGGGGGAGAGCGTATCCGGCGTGACGTCACCGCCCGGCTTCATCCCGTAGTACCATCCGGCGACGAAAAGATCCGGATTGGCCGCAGCAAGGTTTTCCAGCGACGGGTACTTCGGTGCCAACTCCGGAATCTCGCCTCGGCGCGCATCGAAGGATGCGTTCGTTTTGTACCAGCCCGAAATTCCCGTAACGCCAACCATGCGATCTTGCAGATCCAGAGCGAACGCCATTTCCGACATGTTGATATCGTGCACGACGACGCGTTCCGGTGCGCGGTCGAACGTCATCGGTGTACCGCAGTTGTCGACGGTGACGGGAAACGCGACGGCCGGCGACGCCGCCACACACAAGGCCAGGGTCAATACATAACGTTTCATCTTGGGCTCTCTCAGTGCTGATTGGGTTTAACGATCGGAATATCGAGAGCGGATACCGGGAGACCACTCTCAGGATGGGCGAAGTGCAGGAAGTCGACACCGAAAACTTGCTTTACGACAGCTGCGCTGAGGGCGTCGTGTGTGGCGCCGGACACAACCACAGCCGCGTCATCAAGCAGCACGGTCTGGTCGGCCAGCCGCGGGATCAATGCCAGATCATGCAACACGCAGACAGTTGTGATTCCAAGACCGGCGATCAGCGACAGCATGCCGCCCTTTGCTTTCGGATCGAGGTGGTTCGTCGGCTCGTCGAGAAATAGGATCGACGGTTCCTGGCACAGAGCCCGCGCGATCACGGCCCGTTGCGATTCACCGCCCGACAGCGTCGCCAACCGATCGAGCCGCCGACGGGACAGCCCGACAGCGTCGAGGGCATTGCCGACGGCCCTTTGATGGGCGTCCCTTGGCGCATCGCGTTCATGGGGTATCCGCCCCAACGCGACGTACTCTTCTGTTGTCAGCCTGCCATCCGGTTGTTCACGTTGATCGACAAATGCAATCCGTTGGGCACGACGGCGAACGGATAGGGCAGCAGCCGGCGATCCAAACAAATTGATGTCGCCGTTACTGGGTGGCAGAAGGCCCGCCAACAGCTTCAACAGGGTCGATTTTCCGGCACCATTGGGGCCTGCGAGGGCAACGATTTCGCCTTCGTGAACGCGCAGATCGACTTGATCGACAAGCGCGGTGCCATCGGCCGTCTTATAGCCGAGACCGCGGGCTTCGAGAGCGAGAGCGCCGTTCGTGATGCGCCCTCGTTGTGTGCCGCCCAAACTTGGTTCGTGCAAAGCTCAGCCTCCTCATCGATGTAGACAAGGCAGGGCTGCGTAGTTTCATTGAATGCAGAGGATCGATTCCGATCAACGCCGTCATTGCAACCTCCCGACACACCCCGTCCGGTCTTAACTCGGTGTGATGGCAGGTCTCCTGGCTTGCGGGTCTCGGCATCTCGCTCACCTTCCCAGCCGGCAGGCCAGTGGCATTCGACGGATGCTCGCCGCTTACAGTTGCGGGGGCAGCCACGGTATTGGTCCCTTTTGGGTACGCCTCACCGTGTTCCCTTTTCATCCGCCGTCCCGGTCGGTCGGGCGGAACCATCGGGTCAAATCATAGGTCGCGGTCCAATGATTGCAACGGGTTTGAATCGCGATGGTGTCCATCCCATCCAGCCGGGCCTGTTCTATCGCCGCAATGCGGCCTGATATCGATATGTCCACCCATCACATGTCGCGAGCGGAAAAATACGGAAGGTCGTCATCGCTGGAACATCCGAGCGTCACAATCCTCTCGGTCACTTTCACGGCGCGCTGGTACTTGGTCTCGCCGTCGCTGCGGTCCAATTCGTCCAGGACCGGGCCAACGATTGCCGCGCCATAGTTCGCTTGTAGCGTTCGAACCTCGCGCCGCGTTTCCAGACCATCGGCGATCCAAGCCAGATCGAATTCCATCTGCCGTGCAACCACGCGACCGTTCGTTATCAACTCGCGGCGCAAATCGGCTTCCGTCCTGAGCGTTTCTTCCCAATACTCGCTTTCGGTCTCGGCACTTTCGGGTGACGAGCGAACGAACGCTTCACAGAACAGCAGATAGGCCATTTCCTTTTCGTTCGCGGTCCGCCAGGCGCTGTCGCCAAGGCTGTTCCAAACCGACACGTTCAAGCTTTCGTAGATCTCCGGCACCCGCGAGAAGAAAATGCGATGCAGTTTGTTATCGTTGAAGGTGAGGTCCAGCCTGCGTTCTTTATAAATATTAATGGCGGCGTACTTGCCGCAAATGGGACAGGCATCGCCCTCGACCTCACCCTTTCTGTACATGTGCGAACACGGACGGCCCTTGGCGATGTCGTTTTTGCAGAGAAGATATGTCTCGGGTTGTTCCTCGTCATCTTGCTGTTGGCCAATCCAGTTGAAGCGGTTCTGAAACTGCATGAATGAGCGCGGCGGGCTCCAAAGCATCCATTTCAACTTTTCCACCGGCCCAAACGTGGTCCAGTTGGAACTGACATCGATGACGATACATTCCGCCTTTCCAGGAGACGAACGAAGGCCACGACCCACGGATTGCCCCCACAGCACCTTCGACAGCGTCGGTCGCATGTGAACGATGATATTACATTCCGGATTGTCCCAACCTTCGGTCAACACACCGACGGAAACCAGCGCCTCGATGTCGCCCGTGTCATGTTCGGCAAGGATACGTCGGCGTTCGCGGACCGGTGTTCCGGCCGTGATGATGGCGGCACTGATCCCGATCTCTAACAGTCTTTGTTCCGTCAGTTCGGCAACGCGTATATCGGGGCAGAACCATGCGGATATGGGCTTTGCGTTCATGGCCGATCGCTCTTCCATATACGCGTGGGTCGCATAGTCGAGCATCGACGATTTGACGATTTCGTCGGTCAGCCGGGATACCGGAAATTCGCCGGAACTTACGTCGATCTCGTCCAGGTCAAGGTCGTGAACGAAATGCGGCCGGTATCGGGGTTTGACCAAAATTCCCTCGTTGATCAAATCCTCTATGTCGGCGCAATCGATGATGGCATCAAAAGCCAAACTCAGCTGATCGCGTTGATCACCGGTGCGGCGTTCCGGCGAGGCCGTCAGCCCCATGAAATGGGCATCCGGTTTCCCCTTTTCACGGAACATGTCAATGATCCGCCGGTATCCGGTACCATTTGGTGACACCCGATGCGCTTCATCGACGATGATCAGGTCCGCTTTTGGGATCGCGTCTTCGAGAATCTCCCGCGCACGCATGCTGGTGGACAAAAGGATGTCATAGTCCGTGAAGGCTTCGCCTTTGTCCGAGACTTGCAGCGTTCTGACCCGCCGTCCTTTGAGCAGGGCCGATTGAAGTTGATCCAACAACACCAAGCGATGACACAGCACCAGGACCTTCTTGCCCTCGTAAAAGCGGTCGATAATTTCACGGGCAAGAACGGTTTTTCCAGCGCCGGTCGGCGCCTTAAGAATAAATCGCTTGTAGCTCGCCAGAATGGTCGGGAAGTCGTCGATGATCGTCTGCTGCCAACGCCGGAGGTCCATTTTCTAGAGCTTCTCTCTCACAGATTTGCAGCAGACGTGCCGGGGATCAGATGCCCGCCACGCAAAGGTGGGGATCAACAGGGTTGTTTACAGTGATTTTCGGCAAATGTGTAGCCGCACATACTTTTTCTATGTCAGTCCGCACGGATTGCCGAAACGCGCCGTGAAAGCGGGCTATCCGTTACCTCGCGGGTGCCCCGGTCGACGACACCGTCGGGGCCATAGACGACAAAGCCGCGCCGACCGTAATGCGGCAACGACCGAACCATTCCGGCCAAGGCCTTGGCACCATCGGCGCGAACGATCAAACCGGCATGACCGTCCGGCGTCCGCAGGGTCCATGCCGCGCCCTGCCCGCGCATGACGTTGTCGGGCGGCGCACCCAAATTCCAGGCAGCGAGAGCCGCAATGATATCTTTGCCTGTGCCGATCAGAACGAACGGCTGTTCGGGAACGTTGCCCTCCAATGGGATAGACGCGACCGCTCGTCCACGAAACAACGCACGGCGAAGGGTCGACGCGACATCGCTGAACGCTTTGTCTTCAGTGACGATCACCGCGATGGGGTTCGTCGCCAACGTGACATCACGAAGGATCGGTGCGCTTTCACCCGGCAACAATTTGCGAAACACGTCGAAGTCCGGGTCGACGGCGACCCGCAAGGGCTGGGCACCGGTGGTGATATCGTAGGATTGTTCGGCGGCGCCCATGGTGACGATGTGGCGTTGCGACCCGGCCGACGTTTCGATGACAATGGGCACCCGTACGTCATAAACCGGCGCAGATTGCCGCAAGGTCACCCGGACGGTTGCATCGTCGATCATTTGGGCGTCGGCCAACATGATTCGTGGCGCGCCGGCGCGGGTCAGCCACTGACCGAAGAAGTCAGAGAGGTCCTGGCCCGACGCGGTCTCGAACGCGGCGGCGATATCGCGCCATCCGGCGATGCCGTTCCGATGGTTGATCCAAAAGCGTTGAATGGCGGACCGAAAGGCCGTTTCGCCGATACGGTTTCGAAGCATATGAAACATGAACGCAACTTTGTTGTAGCCGACGATCTGCGCTGCATCGTGCGACTTGGTCACGAAGTCGACGACGCGGGTATCGCGCTCGGACGGCAAGGCGGCATAGTCGCGCAACCAACCCAGTCGCATGTCACGGGCCGCCTCATCGCCGGCCTGCGCAGCAAGGGCATAGTCCGCCATGTACGTCGTTAATCCCTCCGCCCAGTTGCCCGATGCATAGTCGACACCGACCGCATTGCCCCACCAGGAATGGGTGATTTCGTGCGCCAAGGAACGACCCTGCATAAACGGCAGCGGCACGATCCGCTGCCCGATATACGTCAGACCCGCGAACCCAAGCCCAACCGGCAGCGGCCCGGCGACGACAGAAAATCCGTCATACGGATAGTCGCCAATCCGATCGGTCAAAGTGTCCAGGTACCTCGCGGTCCGGTCCAAATACAGATCTGTATAATCTTGGATGGCATCAGCGAAATAGGTCCGCAGACGGAGGTCGCCGTGCATGCGCTCGTCGACCCGAAAAGGGCCGGTGAACAACGACGGCGGGTCCTTCGGAAACGGGGCCTCGAAGGTGGCCGTATAATGGCCATCGGCTGTTTGTTCTTCGCTCAGATTTCCCGTGACGACTGCAATTTGCGGCGACGGGATACGGACGCGAAGACGGTAGGTGACAAAGTCGTCGCCGGTCAGCGGCAGCCATCCGCTTCCCGCCGGCAGGAAGCCCCCCGTCGGTCCAAGCGCCGTCCCGCGAAAACCACGGCCCGGGTTTTCCGGCATGGGAGGCGGCGCCCCAGATAGACGAAAGCCGATTTCATGCCGTCCGGCATCGGGTAGCGGCACGCTGCCGGGCCCGTGCGTCGCCAGCGGTTCTCCGTTCACCGTCACTCGGTCGACCGTCATCCAGGACGCGAGCTGATAAACGAAGGCCGAGCGCCCCTCGACCGAGACCGTGGCGTCAACGGATATTGAACCGGCGCCAGGGTCAATATCGGCGACAACATCAAAATGCGGATGGGTATCGGCGGCAGCATGACCGACCAGGGCCAGCCAGCAGACCAGTGCACCGCCGATCCAACGTCGCACCATCACGGTGACGATGCAGCCTTCGCCGGAAACTTGGCAACGAATTCCATCGGCACGTCATCGCGGCGGACGGATAACGGCAACCAGGTACCGGGCGCTTGGCGCTGAATTATCTCGATCAACTCTTCATTTACAGCGAGCGGTGTCCCGGCAGCTGATACGATCACATCGCCGGCCAGCAGGCCCGTTTTCTCGGCGATGCTGTCATCGACAACGCGCAGGACCCGGACACCGGCATCGGTGCTTTCGATCATCACGCCCAGACGCGGCCGTTCCGGCACCGCCGATGGCGCTGGCGCGGGATCGACGAGAAAGATCGCGTCGGCGATCCCGACCGGGGTTTGTTCGCATTCCTCTCCGCTTTCGACCGCCAACAGCACCGCCACGTCATCGATGCCCAGGTCCGCCAATTGATGCGGCACGCCGTGACCGAATTCCGCGTGACCGCGGCCCATGATCCCAACGGCGAGCTTGTTCGATTTCCGCGCCTTGGCCAGCCCCTCCGCCATGGCGCGGTCCCAGGTCAGCTGCGCATCAACGAAGTTCCGAAACGCCTCCATTTCCTTGATCGCATCCAAGTCCGGTGCCTCGCCCGCCCCTGCCGCATCGCCGGCGCGACCGACGCCGCGGCGCATTTTCTCGGCAAATACGGTGGCCAGCGACGTCCGATAACCCTCGGATGCGGGGGCCGGATCGCCGATGCCGAGCCGTGCCTCTTCGGGCGTGGCGGCCCAACCGCTGCGACCGACGCGGCTGATCAGATCGCGGTCAACATTGATGGCCCGGCTGGCGACACGGTTTTGCCGAACAAAATCGAAAATCGGCATATAAGCATCAATCGGATAGCCCCACGAGTTCTGCCAATCGCTTTGATCGAGAAAAGCCGCCCGGTCTAGCTGACCGCGTGCCCACGCATCGAGCGCCGGTTGCACGGCGCGGGGGAACATCTCGAACCCGACGATCATATCGGGCTGATAGGCGGATAACGCGGCGAGCATGTGGGCCTGCCACAATTGGTGGTTTTCGACGGCATGGCGCTCACCAAGCAGAACGATTTTTTTCGACGCCAGCTTTTTAATCAAAGGCCGGGGCGCCAAGACCGCCCCCGTCGTCGGTTCGAGCCACAGGCCGGCGGCGCGGCATTCCGTGTAGGTCAGTTTCTGGTCCGACGCGGCGTGAGCGGTCCCGGCGGCCAATGCCGCCGCAACGACGGTTACGACGAAGTATCTTTTCACGATCTCATCCTCTGACGTCCATGCTGTCGCTGCCTATTCAACGGCATCGTAGCCAATCAAATGCCGGTTGGCATCCTTGCTACGTGGCGACGCTTGATGGAGATCAGTTTCGGAGGAACGCTTTGGTCCGCACTTAAGTTACGATTTCCGACCTTGCGCGGTCTGCAGCGCAACCGCGGTGGCCGCCGGGCGTTTCTTTACAGCCGTTTCCGGGGGACGCGTGTTGGGTTTTTCGGTCGGGCTCTTGGCGATGCGCGCGGCGGCCACCAAGGCGGCGGGGCGAAGCGATTGCCAAAGAAACATCTTAGACCGACTTCGCGGCGATGCGTTCGTCCATCGACGGCGCGCCGCTCTGAGCGCGCGCGTGATGGCTGGCCAATGCATCACGAATTTCGCATTTGCATTTGCCGCAGTTGGGACGCTCGCCGAAATGGGTATGCACATCGTGCCACTTGGTCGCCCCCGACGCGATGGCGTCGGCGACTTGTTTGTCGTTAATCTTCTTGCAGATGCAGACGAGCATATGCGCCCTCACTCCCTTTGATGAGAATGATTATCAACCGCGTTGCGAATGATTGTCAATTACATTATTGTGAAAAATGCGAAAGCGTCGCACTTTCAATTATTTCTGTGCGATTGCGAGTTAATATCACGCTTCTTTTTGCGAATGAAAGTCAATAACCATACTCAGCTATATCGATGGCGTATAAATCGAATAATAATTTGAAAAGTTTCAATGTTATTGGCGATGTAACTTCACATACTCTAGTCGATTACTCATATTACAGTGGGGATTCATATTCCCCGGGGTGCACGGATCGTGCGCAAGAACGACAACAGGAGGACATAAATGAAAGGCGACCCAAAGGTCATTGAACACCTCAATGGCATTTTGAAAAACGAATTGACGGCGATTAATCAATATTTTCTGCACGCACGAATGTTGAAAGATTGGGGCTACCTGCGTTTAGCCGACAAAATTTACGAAGAGTCCATTGGCGAGATGAAACACGCCGACTATTTGATCGATCGTATCTTGACGCTCGAAGGGCTTCCTAATCTCCAAGACCTCGGCAAGCTGCGGATCGGCGAGAACGTCCCGGAGATGTTCGAAGCCGATCTCGGGGTTGAATCCAAGAACCAGGGCGATTTGAAAGCCGCCATCGTGATCTGCGAAGAAGTCCGCGATTTCGTCTCGCGCGAGGTTCTTGAAAAGATCCTAGAAGATACCGAAGAGCACATCGATTGGATC
Source organism: Rhodospirillales bacterium (assembly GCA_965222395.1). Taxonomy (GTDB): domain Bacteria; phylum Pseudomonadota; class Alphaproteobacteria; order Rhodospirillales; family Casp-alpha2; genus UBA4479. Next base: position 3,835,600 of record OZ244947.1, on the reverse strand, counting down.
GAGACCCAGCAGAATGTGATCGAAGGCACCGGCATTCAGAATTACCTACAAGAACATATGTTCGAACCCGGCGAGTCCTAGCGGCACGTCATGCCCCATCGGCGTCCCGTGCGCCGGTGGGGTCTATCCCTCCACCACGATATCCTTGAATTTGCGGTCGGCGATGTCGCGGATGACATCGGCGATCTGTTCGTAGGCCTCGGCTCGGCCGGCGCTTTTACGCCATACCAACCCGACGGACCGGGTAAACGGGCGGCCTTGCAGCCGCTTCACGACGACCTCGCTACGGGCATGAATTTCCGAGTGCACATAGAGCGACGGCATGAACGTCACGCCCATGCCCATACCGACCATGTGACGCAACGCATCAAGGCTGGTTCCTTCGTAATCGCGCAGCATCGTCGCGCCGTACTCTTCGCACAGTCCGGCAATTTGATCGTGCAATTGATATTGCGGGTTCAACGATAGGACCTGTAGCCCGGCCAGATCGCGGGGGCCGACATCGTCACGTCGCGCCAACGGATGGTCGACGGCGAGGGCCAGATACAACGGCTCGCGGAACAGGCGTCGGGTCACCAGTTCGGCGCCGACGACCGGCAACTGCGACAGCATCACGTCGTGCACACCGGCCGACAGTTCATGCGAAAGCTCATGCGGCGACCCTTCGCGGACGTATAGGCTCAATTCCGGATAACGGCGGTGCAGCCTTGCCACCACATGCGGCAACAAATACGGCCCCAGCGTCGGCTTGGTGCCCAGGCGAATGGTTCCGACCAAGCCCTTCTGTGCACCAGACGCAAAATCAACGATGCCTTGAATGCCCTCCAGCACATGCTGCGCGCGCTCGACGACATCGCGACCGACGGGGGTGAAGGCGACTCCCGAGCGGCTCCGCTCGACCAATTGAATGCCGAGCGTCGCCTCGATGTTTTGGATTTGTGCGCTCAGCGACGGCTGTGTGATGTGGCAACGTTCGGCGGCACGGCGGAAGTGATTAGTCTCCTGCAACGCCACAAGACACCGAAGCTGTTTCAAGGTGAGGTCCATGGTCGCCATGTGCGCCGCCTCCGAATGCTAATAGATTATTCCTATCGATACATCCATTGTGATCGAATGATGTGAATGCGCAAATAAAAACAGAGACAGTGAAACAATTACGGGAGGACACGACGATGACGACGATGCATTTCAAACCCACGCCCGGCTTGTTACGTCGATTGGAAACACTGCAACGACGCCACGCGCGCCTGCAATCCGGTTTGGATGCGGAACTCGCCCGCCCCGCCCCCGATTCACTGGCCATTCAGCGGATGAAACGATTGAAGCTGCGGGCAAAGGACGAGATCACCGCCATCTTGCCGGTGCTGCGAATTCTGGGAGCGTCCCCGGTCCTAGACGCGGCCTAATGGCCTAGGAGCGGTCTTTCCACTCGTCGATCTTGGTATTCCAGAGCGGCGTTCCCGTCCGATACGCAGCGCGCCCAATCATGTGCGCTGCCACCGGCGCGGTGATCAGCAGAAACACGATGGCGGCGATGGCGCGAGCTACAACGCCGACTTCGGCGAAGTGCACGGCGACGGCCAATAGAATCAAACCACACCCCAAGGTCCCCGCCTTGGTCGAAGCGTGCATGCGAATGAACACATCCGGTAACCGCAGCACCCCAAGCGCTGCAATAGCGGCAAAGAACGCGCCCGAGATCATCAGGACGGCGGTGATCAGCTCGATCATGATGGGGTCTCCTCTTCCTCGGCATTTTCGGCCCGTGCGAGACGCCGCTCGGCGAAGCGGGCCAACGCGACGGTCGCCAGGAACGCCACCAGGGCTAGCGCGATGGCGACATCCAAGAATGCGGACTTGCCCGACTCGATGGCGAACTGCGCGCTGAAGGCAACGGCCAGAATGGTGATCAGGTCGAGAGCGACGACCCGGTCGGCGAGGCTCGGCCCCAGGACCAATCGTATGAATGCCAACACCAAGCCAATCGCCAACAGGATCAGCGAAATGTCGGACGCCAGCGCGATTAAGCTTCCCGGTTCGCCCATCATTTCATTGCCTCGATCACACTGCGCTCCATGCCGTCTTTCAGGTCCCGGACGAGGTCTTCGGGTTTCTCCAGGAACATGGCATGTACGTATAGGGTTTTACGGTCTTCGGTGACGTCGAGACTAAGCGTGCCCGGCGTCAATGAAATCAGGTTGGCGACCAGAAATATCTCGGCATCGGTCTCGGCATCCAGCGGCATGGCGATGATGCCTGGCTTTGCCAAATGTTGCGGCGTCACGACATCCCAAACCACTTGTATGCTGGACACCACCAGTTCGTAGATGAACAAAACCGACAAGCGCAGCACTCGCCACAACCGTTCGAAGTACATCGTTTCCCCGAACAGCGGTCGGGCGACCCATGCCGCCCCGTAGCCGAGGATGAAACCGACCACCAACGTCGGTAACGTAAAGCTACCCATCAGCGCCGCCCAACCGACGGCCAAGGCGATATTTAGGATAAAGACATTCATCGCGCCCCTCCCAAAACGGTCTCGATGTAGGCCGTCGGGCTCAACAATTGCTCGGCGGCACGTTCGGCGAAGACGACGAATGGTTCCGGGTACAGCCCGATGCCGACCGTCATCGCCGCCAACGTAGCGATTGGCAACAATAGCAGAACCCGATCGCGGGTTTCCAATTTCACCAATACCGGTTCAACCCCGTCCGGGTGCGGCTTCCAAAAGGCTTCGGCCCAGATTTTGGTCATCGAGAACACGGTCAGCAGGCCGACGACAATCGCGATAAAGGCGATGAAATACGCCTCGATATCCAAACTGGCTTTAACCAGCAGATACTTCGCCCAGAATCCGGACAACGGCGGGAAGCCGGCAAGCGAAAAGGCCGGGATCAGGAACAGCACCGCCAGGAACGGGCTCGATTTATACAAGCCGCCGATGGCATTCAGATCGAACGACCCGGTCAATCGTTTCGATACACCGCTGACCAGGAACAGGTTGGCTTTCACGATAATGTGGTGAACCAGATAGAATACCGCACCGATGATTGCCAGCGGTGTATACAGCGCCAGTCCCAAGATCATGTAGCCGATCTGACTGACGATGTGGAACGACAAGATTTTTCGGAACTGATTCTGCGCGGCCGCACCCAAGACCCCGGTGACCATGGTGAACGCCGCAATCACCAACAACAGCGTATGGGTCACGCCGATGTCGTTGGTGAAAACCAGGGTGAACATGCGGATCAAGGCATAGACACCGACCTTGGTCAAAAGCCCGGCGAATACCGCCGAGATCGCCACCGGTGGCGTGTGATAGGACGCCGGCAGCCAGAAAAACAACGGAAACACCGCAGCCTTGATTCCGAACGCAACAATAAACAGTACAGCGACCACTGTCAGCGCCGCTTGGTTCTCGACTTCTTTCACGGCGCCGTGCAGATCGGCCATGTTGAGCGTGCCGGTCAAACCGTACAGCATGCCGATGCCGGCCAGGAACAGCACCGTCGAGATCAGATTGATGGCGACGTACTTAATGCCGCCGTCGAGTTGTTCTTTGGTATTGCCGAGGACCAACAACCCGAACGATGCGATCAGCATCACTTCGAACCAAACATAAAGATTGAACAAGTCGCCGGTGATGAACGCGCCGCAAACACCGGCGAGCAGCACCTGGAACAAGGCATGATAGCCTTGCCGTTCCAGTTTCTCTTCGATATCGGCCATCGCGTAGACCGAGACGGCAAGGCCGGTGATCGCTGTGATGACGACCATTACCGCACCCAACAAGTCGGCGACAAGCGTAATACCGAACGGTGCCGGCCACGTGCCCATTTGCGCGGCGATGACGCCGTGTTCCCACACCTCGGCCATCAGAATGAACGATGCGCCCAGCAATGCGCCGCAGCCGAGAACGCTCAGCCATCGCGCGGACGTCCCCTGACCGCGGGCGAGGAACGTCACCACCGCCGTCAGAAATGGGATGGCGATGGGCAGGACGAGAATCCAGCTCATGCCTTGGGCTCCTTGGGCGCGTCTTCGACCGGTTCGGCAATCCGGATTTCGTCACTATTCATGGTGCCGATGTCTTTGTAGGAGCGAAAAACCAACGCCAGCAAAAATGCCAACAACCCGAAGCCGATGACGATGGCCGTCAGCACCAGTGCCTGCGGCAACGCATTGGCCGCCGTGGTCGCCAAACCCTCCGCACCGACGGGCACCAGGGGCGGCTCGGCTCGGGTGAAGCGTCCGGCGACGAAGATCGTCACGTTGGCGGCATTGCTGAGCAGCACCAGGCCAAACAGGAACCGCATGATGTTGCGGTCGAGCATCAAATATGCGCTGGCGGCGACGAGAACCCCGATGACCACGGCCATAATCGGTTCCATGGTCAGATCTCCTCTTCCAAGGCCAAAACAAGGGCCATGACGGAGCCGACGACGACCAGATACACGCCGATGTCGAACACCAACACGGTGCTCAGCGGGAAACCCTTTTCACCATCCCCGCCGCCCAGGAACAACCACTGGCCAGTAAACAGCGGATCGCCAAAGAAGGCCGAAAACAGACCGGCAAGCAACGCAATGCCCAGCCCGGCCATGGCGATGGCGCGCGGTTCCATCCGCAGTGCGCGGCGCGCCGCCTCGGTCCCGTGGGCGATGGCGTAGACCGCAAATCCGATGGCGGCGACCAAGCCGCCGATAAAGCCGCCGCCCGGCTCGTTATGGCCGCGAAACAGCATGTACACCGAGAACAAGATCATCAGCGCTACAAGACCCCGCGTCGCGGTATTGAGGATCAGGGACTTCATGATGGGTTCCGTCCCTTCACACCACGGATCAGGGCGTACGCCGCAATGGCCGCAACGGCGACAACGGCGATCTCACCAAACGTATCCAGGGCGCGGAAGTCGACCAGGATTACGTTGACGATGTTTCGCCCGAACGCCGCCGGAACGCTGTTTTCCTCGAAGAATGTCGTCAGGGTCCGATCCATCGGCTCGTCCAACACCGCCAACAACACCAACGTCGTCGTCGTGCCGACGGCAATCGCGACAATGGCGTCGACGATCCGACGCGGCCGCAAACGATCCGGCGTTAACGGCGGCAGCTTCAACAACACCACAGCCACCAAAACCACGACCAGCGTTTCCACCAGCAACTGGGTGATCGCCACGTCGGGCGCGCCGAACATCACGAACACCAACGCGATGCCGACCCCGACGACACCCAGGCCGCAAATCGCCGTCAGCCGGTTTGTCGTCAGCACCGTTGTTGCGGTGCCGGCGACGATCAAAGCCGCAACCGCCCATTCTTTGGCCAACAGTCTCGGGAACGCGTCGGGCAGCACCACGGCGTCGGTGTACACAATTGCCCCGCCACCCAGCACCGCCAGGGTCGCGAACACGACCAGGATGTAGTGCCGCAGCACGCCGTTCTGCAAAATCCGCGTCTGCCAGGCCGCCATCGCCTTCAGTCCGACGATAAATTGATCCCACGAGTCATCTGCCGTTGTCGGCAGACTGTCGAAGAACTTGATCAGGGCCGCGCGGATCTTACGATGGAATGCAAAGATACCAATGCCGAGAACGAAGGTCAGGACACTCATCATCAGCGGAATGTTGATGCCGTGCCACAGCGCCAGTTTAATTTCTTCGGGACGGCCAAGGATCGCCGTCACCGTCGGCTGCACAACGGTATCGTTGATCAGTCCCGGCGCCAGACCGAACGTTAACCCCATGGCCGCTAGTAAAGCCGGGCCAATCCACATTTGGAACGGCGCTTCGTGCGCCTTGATCGGCGTCGGTTTGTGCTCACCCAGGAACGGCCGCAAGCCGACGATCCCGGCGACGGCGACCATCATCGCGTTGGCCAGAACCGCAGCGGTGGCGACGAATACCGGCTCCGAGGCGATGGCCAGCGCGCCTTCGTATTTCAGCTCTTTGCCGATAAAACCCAGGAACGGCGGGAAGCCGGCCATCGACAGCGACGCCGCGCCCGCGGCCACCACGGTGATCGGCATAAATTTGCGCAAACCGCTCAAATCTTCGGCTTCGCGCGTGCCCGTCCCGTGATCGATGATGCCGACCACCAGGAACAGCGCCGCCTTGTACAGCGAATGGACGACCAGGAACGTCACGGCGGCGGCGACGGCAATGGTGGCGTCGGCGCCGAGGAACATGGTCAGGGTGCCGAGCGCCATCAACGTCGTATAGGCCAGTGCCATTTTCAGATCGGTCTGCTTCAACGCCAAGATCGACGCGAAGACAGCCGTCGTCGCACCAAACATAGTCAGCGTCCAAATCCAAACGTCGGTGCCGCTGAGCGCAGGGTGCATCCGCGCCAACAGATAAATGCCGGCTTTGACCATCGTCGCGGAGTGCAGGTAGGCGCTGACCGGCGTCGGCGCGGCCATCGCGTTCGGTAGCCAGAAATGGAACGGCACTTGCGCGGACTTCGTAAACGCGCCGATCAACACAAGGATCAGGATCGGCATGTAATTGGCGTGTTCGCGGATTAGATCTCCATCGCGCAGAATTTCCGACAGTTCGAACGTGCCGGCGGTCGTGCCCAAAATGATGAATCCGGCCAACAACGCCAGCCCACCCGACCCCGTCAGCAACAGCGCCTGTAACGCATTGCGCCGCGCTTTGGCCGACGCATGATCGAAACCGATCAGCAAGTATGACGTAACCGTCGTTAGTTCCCAGAATACGAACAGCGTGATCAGATTGTCGGCGAGGACAAGTCCCAGCATCGACAGCATGAACAACGTCAAATACAGAATGAACCGGCCGTAGTGACTGTGCCCCGCCAGATAGGCGCTGGTATACAGCAGAATAAGCGTACCGATGCCGCTGATCAGCAGCGCAAATGTCAGGCTCAGCCCATCAATGTAAAACGTCAGGTCGATGCCCAGGCTCGGCACCCAGCTATAGGCGAGGCGAATGGTGTCGCCCGTCGCGATCGTCGGCAACGCGGTTGCAAACAAGCACGTCAGGACGAACGGAATGGCCGCCGCGACAATCGCACGCATCGCGCCGCCGGGGGGCGCGTGGTGGTCGTGATCTGCGTCGGGGGAGGCCATAAAGTGTGTCGTCCTAAAAATAAAAGTCGCGTATCAAGCGATTTATGCAAATGAACGTCCGCCGAATGGTCGGACATATCTGGTTATGTACGTGGTCCTTGATGAGACGGCCTTCAAGAATAGAAAGACCGATAGGCGCGGGTCATAAGGTCAAAGCCCGGCGGAGCCTGGGCGGCGTGAAAAGTCTCCTCGTCGTCGTCCCCGCCGGGATCAGACATAATCTGGCCGGCCTCGGGATACATTATGACCGAGGCTTATAGTTTCAATCTAATACTTACTCAAATTGGATAGGATTTTCCGATCAAAAGGATACATCCTTCACAGACTGCATGGCAACATATGTCGATGTATTCGCGACATGCGGAAGCGACGAGATCGTCTCGCCGAGTATACGCCGATAGGCCTGGATATCCTCGGTCCGCACCTTGAGAAGATAGTCGAACGGCCCGGCGATCATGTGACATTGCTCGATCTCCGGAACCCCCGCGACGGCCGCATTGAACGCCGCCAAGGCGGGCTCAGTCGTGTCCGACAGCTTCACCTCGGTAAACGCCACGTGGTCGCGGCGCAGTTTCTCGGGGTTCAGGACGGCTCGGAACCCCAGGATATAACCGTCGGCGACCAATCTCTTCAGGCGCACCTGACACGGACTGGTCGACAGGCCGACGCGGGCGGCCAATTCCGTCACGGATACACGGCCGTCCTCGGCCAAAATACCCAGAATGGCGCGATCAAAACGGTCTAATTCCCTGCCACTAGTCATAATATAAAAACTATTGTCCGTTTTTTTTCTAAATAAAAGGTTTATCTACTCATTTTATACGAAAATAAGGAAAAATGCCCTTTCGTAGGCGGATATACTCAACCAATCATTTTGGAACGGGGACCGACTGCGATGATCGACCTTCATACCATCCGCCATAAGATACGCGCCGTTGAACTGGCCGATAGTTCGGGCCTTCTGGCACGGCTGATCCGCGACAGCGCCCCGTCGGACCGGCTGCGGGCCGACGCCAAGCGAACCGCCACCGATCTGATCGAAGCCATCCGCAGCGACAGCACACCCGGTCTGATGGAGGTGTTCCTGGCCGAATACGGTCTGTCGACCGATGAAGGCATTGCTCTTATGTGCCTGGCAGAAGCCCTCCTCCGCGTCCCGGACGCAGATACCATCGACGATCTGATCGAAGACAAAATCGCCCCCGCGGCTTGGGGACGGCATTTGGGTCATTCCAGTTCGTCACTGGTCAACGCCTCGACCTGGGCCTTAATGCTGACCGGCAAGGTGCTGGACGAAGCCGCTGCCGACGGTGTCGCGGGCGACCTGCAACAGGCCGTGAAACGTCTGGGCGAGCCGGTGATCCGAACCGCCGTCAAACAGGCAATGCGCGAATTGGGCCGACAGTTCGTCCTGGGCGAAACCATCGACGATGCCATGTCGCGGGCGGCGGGAATGGAAGCGGACGGCTATACCTACTCGTACGACATGTTGGGCGAAGCGGCGTTGACCGCCGCCGACGCGGCGGATTTTTTCGACAGCTACGCCGCCGCCATCAAAGCCATCGCATCGCGCTGCACGTCAGGAACGGTTCGCGAAAACCCGGGAATCTCCGTCAAGTTATCGGCGCTACATCCGCGCTACGAGATGGCGCAGTCGGCACGCGTCATGAAAGAACTCGCGCCGCGCCTGCTCGATCTCTGCCTGCGCGCCAAGGCCGCAAACATGGGGCTCAATGTCGACGCCGAGGAAGCCGACCGCTTGGACCTTTCGCTCGACGTGATCGCCGACGTCGTCGCCGATCCGCGCCTGGCGGGCTGGGATGGCTTCGGGGTCGTCGTGCAGGCCTATGGCAAACGGGCGGCGTTCGTCATCGATTGGCTCGCCGCACGCGCCGAAACCCATGACCGGCGTTTCATGGTCCGCCTGGTCAAAGGCGCATACTGGGACACCGAGATAAAACGAGCCCAGGTCGCGGGCCTCGATGATTATCCGGTCTTCACCCGCAAGGCCGAGACCGACGTGTCGTACTTATGCTGCGCACAGAAGCTGTTGAACGCGGCAGACCGTCTGTATCCGCAGTTCGCAACCCACAATGCGCACAGCGTCGCGGCGATCCTGGAAATGGCCGGCGACGACAAGGTCTTCGAGTTTCAGCGCCTGCATGGGATGGGCGAAAGCCTGTACCGACATGTCCGCCAGCGAAGCGGCGCGGCGTGCCGGATTTACGCACCGGTCGGTGCCCATCGCGATTTGTTGGCGTATCTCGTTCGCCGGTTGTTGGAGAACGGTGCAAATTCGTCCTTCGTCAACCAGATCGTCGACGACCAAATCCCGCCCGAGGTTGTCGCCGCGGATCCATTTATCGCCTTGGATCAGGATCCACCCACCGCCCTACCCATGCCCGTCGATCTGTTCGCCCCGGACCGTCGCAATGCCATCGGTTGGGACATCACATCCCAGACTGACCGCGCAAAGATCGATGCCGCCCGCACCCTCTACAAAGACGCGACCTGGAACGTCGGGCCGATCATGGCCGCCGCCCCCACAATGGGACCGACGCAGCGTATCACCTCACCCAGTGATCCGTCGGACACCGTCGGCACCGTGGTTTTGGCCGACGCAGCGGATGCAACGGCCGCCTTGGCGGCGGCGACGCCGTGGGCGGAAACACCGGCTGACCGGGCGGCAGCCCTGAACCGCGCCGCCGATGCGTATGAAGCCGGGTTCGGGGAGTTCTTCGCCGTTCTTGCGCGCGAAGCCGGAAAGACACCGATGGACGCGGTCGCCGAGGTTCGCGAGGCGGTGGATTTCCTCCGCTACTACGCATCGCGGATCGACACCCTCGGCGACGCGCCCGCATGCGGCACTTTCGTTTGCATCTCGCCATGGAACTTTCCCTTGGCGATTTTCACCGGACAGATCGCCGCGGCGCTGGCTGCGGGGAACGCCGTCATCGCCAAACCCGCGGAACAAACGCCGATCACCGCCTGGATCGCAACGACGTTGCTGCACAATGCCGGCGTGCCGCGCGACGCCTTGCAGTTGTTGCCGGGCGACGGGGCCACCGTCGGCGCAGCGCTGACCGGTGATCCGCGCACCCAAGGTGTGTGCTTTACCGGGTCCACCGAAACCGCGCATCGCATTCACCGAAGCATGGCCGACGGTGCGGCCGCGACAGCCCCGTTGATCGCCGAGACCGGCGGTCTGAACGCGATGATCGTCGATTCAACCGCCCTGCCCGAGCAAGCGGTACGCGACATCATCGCATCGGCGTTTCAATCGGCCGGACAACGGTGTTCGGCGCTTAGGGTGCTGTATGTGCAGGAAGACATCGCCGCGTCCTTCAACGACATGCTGTTCGGCGCCATGGCCGAATTGGCGCTTGGCGATCCATGGGATTACGCAACCGATGTCGGTCCGGTCATCGATACGGATGCGCTGGATGGCATCCGTGCGCACATCGATGCAGCCCAATCCGATGGGCGATTACTTAAGCAATTGCCTGCACCGTCGCATGGCACATTCATTGGGCCGACAGCGATCAAGGTCGACGGTATCGGCGACTTGGAGAAGGAAATCTTTGGTCCGGTGCTGCATATCGCGACGTTCCGCGCCGCCGAGATCGACAACGTCGTCGCCGATATCAACGCAACGGGGTACGGGCTGACATTCGGCCTTCATACCCGTATCGACGACCGGGTCGCGCACCTGACCGAGGCGCTTTGTGTCGGCAACATGTACATCAACCGAAACCAAATCGGCGCAGTGGTCGGCTCGCAGCCTTTCGGCGGCGAAGGGCTGTCCGGCACCGGCCCCAAAGCCGGTGGGCCGGACTACCTGAAACGTTTCACCCGGTACCCGGCAGTCGGCACACCCGTTGCCGACGCGCCGCCCGCCGACAGTAAGACCCTCACGGCCGCCCTGGGCGCCGCACGTGAGGCATTCGCCGGAAGAGCCGAGACCTTCGATCTGCCAGGCCCGACCGGGGAGTCAAACCGTCTCAGCGTGCATTCACGAGGCATTGTCCTTTGCCTCGGCCCGACCCCGGAGTTGGCGCGGGACCAGGCCGATATCGCCATCGCCGAAGGCTGTTCGCCGATCATCGTCGCACCGGGAGCAACCGGCCCGAATGCCATTGACGGCGCGCTTCGATTTGACACGTTGACGACGTTACCCGACTTCGACGCGGTGGCTTTGTGGGCGGACAATGCGGGCCTGAGCGCCGCCCGACAGGCACTGGCTGCCCGCGACGGTCAGATCATTCCGCTGCTGAGCGGACCTGACGACATGAGGCTGATGTGCACCTTGGAACGGCACGTCTGCATCGACACCACGGCAGCGGGCGGCAACGCGAGCCTGTTGGCGTCGTCGGCCTAGAAGGTCGCGCGCTTATTGCATCAGGTCTTGAAGATGGCGCGACTGGTCCACCAAGGCATCCGCGGCAAGACGATTGCCGACTGCCGACATATGCCCTTTGTAAAGAGCCGCGAAAGCACGCGCGTCGTCCGCCAAGACCGCGCGAAGCGCCCCGTACATGTCGACCACCTCAATCTCGGCGTCCCGCGCGCATTGCATCACATCTTGAACACGTTGAGACTGCTGACCGGCGATAATCAAGTGGGCGGGATACTGCACAAACAGTGTTTTCCGCGGCACCTCGATCGCCGCAATCCGCTGCATCAGCGCGCAAGACACGGCAACGCCGTCGTCGTGTGCAGCGATACTGAATCGTTCGGCGTTCCACGCTTCGGGAAAGACGCGGCGAAGGAGCTGATGCATTAGGAAGCTGTATCCAAGCACCTGCCTTGCCACCGAGACTGCTTTTTCCCGCGCACGCAACGACGGCGCCTCGATGCGGGCCGCGTTCTCCGACGCCGGGGTGAGGATCAGGTCTTCACCGTCGAGATGAAATGTCGGTTTGGCAATCCCCGTCCGCGCCCGGAGTTCCACGCGCCTGATGTTATCGGGGATCATGCCGACGATGAGGAGCTCGGGCGTTATCTGCGGCACCAATCGCTGAGCCAACAAATAGGTCTGATCGATCCCGTACCCAAACACCCCTGCGTTGATGACGCCCCTCGACATCTTGCGCTCGAGCACGGCGGGCCAGGTCTGATCGTCGGAGACCTGGTCCCCAAAGGTGAATGAATCGCCGACCGCAAGAACTGTGACGGATTGGTCCGTCGGCATCGATCCGTTGCTGCGTGTCCCGTTTTCCAGGATTGTCAGCGTCTCACCTTTCCAATCGTCGTAGCGACCCGGCTTGGGGAGGAAACCGAGAAGGGGTTCTCTGACGGCCGGATACAAGTGTCCTTCGATGAGGTTAACATTCTCCAGGACGGAGTAATTCCGCCATTTGAAGGCTTGTTCCTCGGCAACAAAAAAGTAGCCGTATACGCGGCTGGCAAGTTCTAGCGGCGCGAACAAGGCAAACAAGACGAGGACATTGATGACAATTATTCGTAGCACTGAAATAAGCCTCGGCGTTCTTCTGATTGTCACTACTTCGAAGATGACGTCTTGTCCGTGTGTCCTATGAATCTAGAGAACGCGATTGACCAAATAAACCCAACCGTTATTAAAGTGCGCACGCAACCTAGTTTTGACCCGAAAATGTACAGTTCATTATGAAGATTATCATCCTCGGAGGCGATGGATTCTGTGGTTGGCCAACGGCCTTACATCTATCCGATGTCGGCCATGACGTTGTCATCGTGGACAACCTTTCACGACGCAATATCGACAATGAACTGGAAGCCCAATCCCTCACGCCGATCGCCCCCATGGGAGAGCGGTTGCGGGCATGGTCGGAAGTTTCCGGAAAGCAAATCGGCTATGTGAATTTCGATGTGGCAGAGAACTACCACCGTCTGTTTACGCTCATCGCGGACACCGACCCGGATGCCATTATTCATTTCGCCGAACAACGCGCCGCACCGTATTCCATGAAATCGTCGTTTCATAAGCGCTACACGGTTTCGAACAATATCAATGCGACCAACAATTTGCTCGCCGCTGTCGTCGAAGCGGGTGCCGACCCCCACATCGTTCACCTGGGCACAATGGGGGTTTATGGGTATGGAACCGCAGGAATCGCCATCCCCGAAGGTTATCTTCAGATCAAGATCGACGGCCCGGACGGGGAAGAAATTCGTCAAGAAATCCTCTACCCCGCGAACCCGGGGTCCATTTATCACATGACGAAGACCCAAGATCAGTTGTTGTTCGCATTCTATAACAAGAACGATGGCTTGAAGATCACCGACCTGCATCAAGGGATCGTCTGGGGCACGCAAACGGAGCAGACCCGGCGAGATGAGCGCCTGATCAACCGGTTCGACTATGACGGCGATTATGGAACGGTATTGAACAGGTTCTTGATGCAAGCGGCGATCGACTACCCTTTGACCGTCCATGGATCGGGCGGTCAAACGCGCGCCTTCATTAACATCCAAGACACCGTCCGGTGCATTCAACTCGCCATCGACAATCCCCCGCAATCAAACGAACGCGTTCGCATCATCAATCAGATGACAGAAAGTCACCGAATTTTGGAGCTTGCGAACATTGTCTCGGAATTGACCGGGGTTGCGATCGAGCATGTGGATAATCCGCGAAACGAAATGGATCGAAATGATCTTTACGTCGAGAACCGGACCCTGCTTGGACTGGGATTAGAGCCGATTACCCTGCAGACCGGACTTTTAGAAGAGATCGCGGACATTGCCCGCAAATACGCGGACCGATGCGACAGGACGAAAATTCCGTGCGTGTCGAAATGGCGGGCAGACTAGTCGCTTGAAGAAAGTATTGATCACGGGCGGTGCCGGTTTCATTGGATCCAACTTGGTCCAAAGGCTATCCGACCATGGCGGATATGAGATCACGGTGCTCGATAACGAGTCGCTGGGAACCCCGGAATTTGTTGCAGATCGGGTGTCATCCTACGTCATGGGTGACATATGCAGCCCGGATACACTGGACCAAGTTCTCCCAGGTCAGGATACCGTCGTTCATCTGGCGGCGGACACGCGCGTCATGGATTCCATTGCCGATCCGGGACGTAACTTCGATATCAACGTCGTCGGCACTTTTGGATTGTTGAACAAAGTTCTAGAGCATGGCGTCGGACAGTTCATCAACGCCTCGACCGGCGGCGCCATTATCGGCGAAGCCACGCCGCCGGTACATGAAGAGATGCTGCCACGGCCGACCGCGCCGTACGGTGCGTCCAAGCTTGCCGTCGAGGGGTACTGCAGCGCCTATCACGGTGCGTACGGCCTGCAGACAGCGTCCCTGCGGTTCTCGAATATTTACGGGCCGTTGTCGTTTCACAAGGGAAGCGTTGTCGCCCATTTCTTTAAGCGGATACTCAAATCTGAGCCGCTTGTCATTTTTGGCGATGGAAGCCAAACCCGCGACTATCTGTTCGTTGGTGACCAGGTCGTAGGCATACAGCAAACGATCGACCAACAGCCTGACGGTATTTTTCAGTTGGGATCGGGCAAACCCACCTCTCTCAATGAGTTGATCGACGCCATGCGCGTCGTCGTCGATGATCAGCCCTTTCCGGATGTGGTCCACGAGGATTTCAGGCGCGGCGAGTTACGCCATACGTGGTGCGACATATCGAAAGCGAAGTCTGTCTTAGGCTTCGCACCGGAAACGCCGCTGGTTGACGGATTAAGCACCACTTGGTCGTGGTTCAAAGCAAACGCCGGACGCTTTCATTGATGTCGATTCCGCGTCCGCAATCCCCACAACGCGAACAATAAATAGGCAATAAAAAGCGCCCCCGAAAAGGCTAGATAATCGAAAGCCAACCGGGTCGGTCCAACACCGTAGGCAATCTGGTACATAAGAAATCCGGCAAGCGGAACGATAATCGTCAGCGCTGCAGTATCACGACCGCTCGCAAGTTGGGCGAGGACAACGCCTCGCATAAGCGCCGCGGCCGGCACTGCCATCACGAGAACGGCCATCGCCTCGCCAGAGCAAGGAGACTCCTGAAAAAAAGTGCCGCACAACGTCTCAGCATTCAGCCCAACAATTAACGCGGCAGTCCCGCAAAGCGCCATGGTAACAAGCATACTCCGCACCAGTGTCTCGCGAATTAGAATGGCGTCCGACGTCCCCACCAGCATCGGGAACATGACCTGCATGATCGGCATCGAAAGCGTGTAAATACCCTTTGGAATCACGGCGGCCGTCGCATACGCGCCAAAAGCCGCATCGTCGAGTATGAAGAACGCAGCAACGACATCTAAATACGCGGCGGCAAATACGAAACCGTAGCTTAAAGAGAAAGAAACAAGTGCGCGGCCTTTGACTGGCGCCAGCGCGCCGCGTTCAGCGACCTCCTTGATCGGCATTCGACGCAAACGCGCGTAATAGCCGAGCGTTGCGGCAAACCCCGACAACGTAATGGCCAACAATCCAATCGAGGCTTTGCCAAATGCCGCCAGGGCCGCAATGCCAAAGACGAACCGTCCGAACATCCAAAGCAGGCCGAACAGACCGAGATGAAAGAAACGCTCTAGCGCCTTGAGCGTGCCTCGAACGATCTCGACGAGGTAGGCGCTAACAGCTAACAAAACGACACAGAAGACGAGCCAGACGGAACCGACATCCATCAACACGGGGATAGGTGACAAAGCGATGAATACCGCACCACCGCCGGCAAGCAACAGGCCCATGTACTTCTGGAATGACCCCCGAACATGCCGGTAAACGCCGACATCGCCCGAGGTTGTTCTAATCGTGTCGAAACGCCGCGCGAGAAAGAACGCCACGACCGCCGCCGGTGACGACAATACCGCTGCGATCGTCAAACCCAGATAGAAAACACCAAATATTTCAACATCGAGGATTTGTGCTGCGACGATGATGAGCCCGAAATTGAGCAATAGCCCGGGAACCGTCGTAGACAGCAAAATCAAGAACCGGCGATACAGCCCGTCTTCTATAAAGCGTGCAATCCTAAGACCCCCCTTAAACATCTTCTGCGTTGCCCCGCGACCGCGCCGACCGGTAGAGTATCAAGCCTAGCCGCTGCAGCAATCAGGTTCTAAGTTCGCCGGCCGCGCGCCATGTTTGGGAATTCCTGCCGAATGAAGAAGACGATCACCGACGCCATATTTTGGATGACGTTTTTAGCACTCTGCTTTCAAACAGCTATTCTGAAGACTCGTTTTCTTTCCACGGCACTTTCCGCAACCGGAGAGATTTCCTATCGATATCTGGATGGCAAAGTTGCGCAACGGCCGACGATCCGCTGGCTCGGCGAGACTGTTTTATGGATGTGGGAACAAGCGGCAACGGCGCTGATGTCGATCGCCTACTGGGGCGCTTCAATTTCATACCGTTTCGCTGGCAGCCCCTGGGATGTGGGCGTGGATATCGATGCGTTGGCGACCGGTCCTGCTATACCGTTTGTCACTCATCTCATGTATTACGTGACATGCAGTATTCCCCTGGCTGCCATCGCCATCGTGACAATGCCGACCCCGCTGACGCGATGGATCATGTTGGTTTTGATATGGTCCGTGTTTGTCGGGTTTCCGCCGTCGCTCTTGACGATATTGTTCGATGTGGGGGGATTCTTCGTAGATTGGCCGCGGTCATATTACCTCTACAAAGAGGTTTTCCATTATCACGACTATGCCACATTCGCCGTGATCGCCTGTCAAATTCTCTACCTGACGCATCGTAAAAATCCGCCGATCTACGAAATCGTCCTGGTTACTATGCTAAGCCACGGCGCCTTTGAGCATCTAGGCATGGTCTTCGGTTTGGCCTACGCTGCCCGGGCGCTCTTCGACTGCCGAGACCGCCACAACGTTGATATCGCAAAGGAAGTAATCAGACGGCTCGTGATCACCGCGTCGGCGGTCATCCTTATGGCGGGTGCCACTTTTCTTGTCTATCAGCTCTGGATCGGCCGCGTTCACAGCGGCGTCGATGTCGGAATATTCGGCATATCGCAACACATCACGAACAACTTTGCCTGGTTCAAGACGATTGTCGCCAACATCATCACGATGGTTGTGATGGTCGCGGCAGCGGGGGCGTTCACCGCCCTGTTACGACACCTTCTCGTGCGTTCTGATACCCCAGACCGCGACACGGCCCTGCGTCAAACTGCGTTGCTACTCGGTCTCTCGGTGGGATTTGCCGTCGTCTTCGCCGTTGGCATGTATACCGCCTCCTACCCCTCAGAGATGGGTCGGCAATTCGCGCCTTACATGATCGCATTCTTTCTGCTGGGACTGCGCCTCACCGACTTGATCTTCATTCGTCTGCGCAAGGTGGGTGCGACAGACGGTTAATCCGGTGCCGCCCCACTGGTATTCTCCATCAAATCTTCCCGGCAGAAACGCCGCAGTCGGACGTGGTCGTGATAGGGGATTGTCTGCAACACCCGGCGCAGACGATTGAATTCGCGAATATTCCAATAGATTTTCTTGAACATGAGGTTTTTCGGCGGGCGATGCTCGCGGTAACTAACTGGCGCTTCGGCGATCCACAGTCCACTTCGAAAAGCCCGGAGCGTGAATTCCGAATCGAACTGTCCGCGGCTCAACAGACATTTTTCAAATATCGGGCGCATAGTCGCCATGCGAATCAATTTGGGCCCGTGCGTGTCGCTGCCCGGGTACCGGAAAAGAAGATCGATCAGGGCATTTAGCCCCCAACTGAGGAAATGGCGATAAGGCGACTGTTTATTGAGTGTCGGATCCGCGCGTTTGGAGCCGATCAGTAAGTCATAAGGTTCCCGATTATCCCATGCCCAATCGAGGAACGGCACATCCCATTGTTCGACATCGATAATTTTGGCCCATTCGGTTTCAACAGCCGCAAGCCCGGCACGTAGTGCATTTCCATAGTTCGGTATTGGTTCAAGTACTTTGATGCTACCTGGAATGCGTTGAAGCACGTCATCAATGATTTCCGGCGTCCGATCGGTGCTACCGTTATCGACGAGCACATACACCCATTTTCCATGGCCAACGGCTTGATCCATAGCCTTCGCAAAGGTCGCGAGATTGTCCCGGAGAATTTCTTCCTCGTTCAAAATCGGTACGACGACCGAGACCACCGGCGTCACGGACAGATCCGCCATCAATGATCCAACGAGGCATTCAGGTTTATCATGCCGGCCTCAAACATCTTTTCGTGCCTCGGCCGCAGCAAGCTCGGCACCGACGAAGGCCGCCAACGTGTCGACCGCATCCGCCATCGGTACAACGCCTTTGTCGCCGGTAAGACGGTTGAACGTCTCGACCTTGCCATCTTTCAAATCGCGTCCGAAGACAACGCGCAACGGCAGGCCGATGATGTCGCTGTCTTTCAGTTTCGAGCCGACACTGCCCTTGCGGTCGTCGATCAGGCATTCGCAACCGAGCGATTCCAGTTCGGCCGCCATGGTTTCCGCCGCCGCCATCATCTCGGGGTCGTCGGCCTTTACCGGAATCAGATGCGCGTGGAACGGGGCAATGACGACAGGCCATTTGATGCCCGTATCTTCGTCACAGTTCTGATCAACGATAGCCTGTAGGACCCGCGTCGTGCCGACGCCGTAACAGCCCATCAGGAAATTCACGAACTCCTGATTGGTGTCGGTGACCCCGGCGTTCAGGGCCACCGAATATTTGGTGCCGAGCTTAAAGACATGACCGATTTCGATGCCTTTGCATTGCTGCAATGGTGTTCCGTCCGGCCCGGTCTCACCAACACGCGCAAGCCGCACATCGACCATTTCCGGCATCTCGAAATCACGGCCGGGTTGCACATGGATCGCGTGCTTGTCCGCTTCACAGCAACCGGAGACAAGACTGGTCAATCCGTCGAGCGTCAAATCGGCGATCATCTTGGCGCCCGGTTTCATATTCACCGGCCCGACATAGCCCGGCGCGCTGCCGGTCACGGACTTGACGGTGTCGGCCTCGGACGGGCGCGCCATGATCGCACCGAAATGGTTGCCGAGCTTCACATCGTTGACATCACAATCACCGCGGATGAGGACCACCACAGGCTCGACTCGGTCGTCATAGACCAAATCGAAGACCAACGTCTTGAGGGTCGCCGAGGCATCGACGTTACAAAATGCCGCGACCTTGGCAATGGTTCCGCAGTCCGGTGTATCGATGATCTGCATCTCGCCGTCGGCGGCCTTCACCGGCGCCGGGGGCTCGCTAATCGCACGTTCCAGGTTTGCGGCATAACCTTCGCCGTACAGCAATGTGTCTTCGCCGGCGTCACTGGTGGCCATGAATTCTTCGGAATCCGAACCGCCAATGGCGCCGCTGTCGGCCTGCACAACGATGTACTCAAACCCGATCTTCCGGAAGATCGCGTGATACGCGTCGCTCATTTGTCGATAAGACTGGTCGAGCCCGGCTTGATCGATATCGAAGCTGTAGGCGTCCATCATGATGAATTCGCGGCTTCGCAACAAGCCGGAGCGCGGCCGCAGTTCGTCGCGAAATTTGAAGTTCTGCTGAAACAGGATCAACGGCAATTGCGCCGGGCTGCGGATCAGATGCTTGGCAAGCTCGGTGACGGTCTCTTCCGCGGTCGGGCTCAACCCGAACACTCGACCTTTGCGGTCGGTGGTCTGGAACATCAGATTCTCGCGCTCGTAGACCGCCCAGCGGCCCGACTGTTTCCAGATATCGGCGCTCTGCACGATCGGCAGGCGAATTTCCATGCCGCCGAACCGCGTAATTTCATCGGAAACGATGCGTTTAACCTTGTCTTCGACCCGGTACATCAGCCCGGCGAAGGTATAAATCCCGGCGGCGTGCTGATGGATGTAGCCACCGCGCACCAGCCACGCGTGCGCCAAGTCATCGGCGTCGGCGGGCATTTCGCGAAGGACGTGAATCCCGACTTGAGAAGCTTTCATGGTCTGTCGATGTGTCCTGCAACTAGATAACGATTAAGGTGTTGCGGAACCTAGACCGTCACGGCGGTTTTTTCCAACTCTTTGCGTGAGTGCGAGCGATCCGCTGCGCGACGACAGACGTACCGGGAACATGCCGACAAAGATGACCCGTACCGATGTCGCGACCGTGTTCGAACGTTTTCGCGATCTGGACCCGGTGCCGATATCCTCGCCCGAGGTCAAAACCGATGCCGACCTGTTCAAATCGCTGGTCGGTTGTTTGTTGTCGGCGCAAAGCCGCGATGAAAATACGCTGAAGGCAAAGACCCAGTTGTTCGCCGTCGCCGATACCCCGGAATCCATTCTGGCCCTCGACGACTGCGCAGTTGCAACGGCGATCAAGCCGTGCGGACTCTATAACGTCAAAACCCGGAACTTGAAAAAACTCTGCCGGGCCGTCATCGACGACTGCGCCGGTGTTATCCCGCGTGACCGGGCGGGCTTGATGGCGCTGCCGGGGATCGGCCGTAAATGCGCCGATATCATGCTGCTTTTTGCCTATGGCGAGGGCGCCATCGCGGTCGACACGCACATATTCCGGGTTTGTAACCGGTCAGGCTTGGCGACCGGCAAGACCGAGGCGCAAACGGCCGAAGACTTGGACACCCGGGCACCGGCCTGGGCGAAACTGCCGGGGCACATTTGGCTGCTTGATTTCGGCAAACAGGTCTGCCGCTCGCGCAAACCGCGCTGCAGTGGATGCTTTATCCGCGATCTTTGCAGGTATCCGGCGAAAGAGCCTTAATCGAGCAGACCGGCGACTTCCCTCCGAACCCCATCTGCGATGTCTTCGCGGGCTAGGGCGAAGGCCAGATTGGCAGCCACGAACCCGGCTTTCGATCCGCAGTCGAACCGCCGCCCGTCGAAGCGAAGGCCATGGAACGGTACGGAATCGAGGGTCGCCGCCATGGCATCGGTCAGCTGTATCTCGCCGCCGGCGCCCTGCTCTTGTTTCTTTAGGTGTTCAAATACTTCGGGCTGCAGGATGTAGCGACCGATGATCGACAACGTCGACGGTGCCTCTGCCGGTTCGGGCTTTTCGACGAGGCCTTTTGCCTTCGCCAGCCGCCCATCGTCGCTTTCGACATCCAAGATACCGTATCGATTGGTATGTTCACGCGGGACATCCTCAACCGCGACGATATTACCGCCGACTTCGTTATACGCCTCGACCATCTGGCTGAGGCACCCCGGCTCCGCCATCACCAAGTCATCGGGCAGCAAGACCGCGAAAGGATCATCGCCGACGAATTCCCGCGCACACCACACCGCGTGACCTAGACCCAACGGTTGCTGTTGGCGGGTATACATCAAACGGCTGGACTCCGGGAACTGGCGAACCAATTCCAGCTCCTTCGTTCTGCCCCGCGCCTGCAAAGTCTGCTCCAACTCGACGGCATGATCGAAGTGGTCCTCCATCAGGTTCTTGCCGCGCCCGGTCACCAGCATCATGGCTTCGATGCCCGCGGCTTGTGCTTCTTCGACGGCGTATTGGATCAACGGTTTGTCGACGATCGGCAACATCTCCTTGGCCATGCATTTCGTCGCCGGTAGAAATCGCGTGCCTAGGCCGGCCACAGGTAGGACCGCTTTTCGAACTGGTTTCATCAGGCAGGTTCCTTGGTTGATCACAATACTTTGGGGCACCCATGTTATGCCACGCCCATATGTGGCATCTCAACAACAGTCCACAGTTTTTTATTGTGCAGTGCAGCATTATCTCTTGAAAACCGACGCCAGGTGCGTATATCCGGCGTCGCGTTAACTATTTTTCGGGGTATATGCCCGTGCCGAAATCGGTGCGGCGCGGAGGATCGAATGACCACTGTGACAAGAACTGCTGTTGCTATGGCGATTGTCTTCGGCCTCGTTGCCGGTATTGCCGCATGGAGCACCCCCGGCCAAGCTGTTCAAAACCCGCACCTGTCTCTAGAAGACATCGTCGCACCGGAAACCCGGATGGTGCCGCATGGCATCAACGCGGACCAGCAGGCGGCCCTCCGCTGTATGGCCCTGAACATTTATTTTGAAGCACGGTCTGAACCGTTGGATGGGCAGATCGCCGTCGCTGCGGTAACGCTCAATCGCATGGTCGATAGCCGGTTCCCGGACGACATTTGTTCCGTTGTCCGCCAGGGCGGCGAAATTCGCCGTCACCGTTGCCAGTTTTCCTGGTGGTGTGACGGAAAGAAGGACGAGCCGCTGGAAGCCGCCGCCTGGCACCGTGCGAACATGCTGGCGCGGCTGGCCTATGCGGGTATCCTCGACGACCCCACGCAAGGCGCGCTCTGGTATCACGCCGATTACGTCGACCCGTTCTGGGCCGACGCCAAAGTCCCGCTGATCAAGATCGGCCGACACATTTTCTACAACCTGCCGCCGCGCGAAAACACCCAAGTGAGCAAAGCGGAATCAAGCGGTCCCGTGATACGCTGATAGCGGGGCCGGTTCACGGTCATTCTCCAATAGCCAACCGAGTCAGCCGGTGCCGATCGTTTCGTCGCGTAACAATTCAAGTCGAAGCCATTCGTCCTCGGCCTCGGTCAAGGCCGCGCTGGCGGCGGCCAGGCCATCGGTCGCAGCCTGAAACGCATCGGGGTCGCGGCTGAACAGATCGGCGTCGGCTAAGGTCGCCTCGAACGACGCGATCTGCTTTTCCAAGGTCTCGATCTTTTCCGGCAACGTCTCCAAGGCGTACTTGTCCTTGTAACTCAGCTTCTTTCGCGCGGGCGGTTGTTTGCTAGACGTGGGCGTCGATGCAGTACCCGGCTTCGACGATGGCGCTTGTTTCGCGACCCTTTCCATCCCCTTGCCGCGCTGCGCCACCATGTCGTTGTAGCCGCCGGCATATTCCTGCCAACGCCCATCGCCTTCGTAGTTGATGACCGAGGTCACGCAGCGGTCGAGGAAATCCCGATCATGACTGACCAGGATTACGGTACCGTCGTAATCGGCGATCATTTCCTGCAACAGGTCGAGAGTTTCAAGGTCGAGATCGTTGGTCGGCTCGTCCAACACCAACAGATTGCTGGGACGGGTCATGGCCCGCGCCAACATCAGGCGACCGCGCTCACCTCCGGACAGGGCGCCGACTTCCGTGCGGGCCTGCGCCGGATCGAACAGAAAATCCTTCATATAGCCGATAACGTGACGCTGTTGTCCGCCAACGGTGACGCTGTCGCCGCTGGCGTCGGTCAAGGCGTCCTGCAAACTGACCGTTTCCGACAACGCCGAGCGTCCCTGATCCAAGGTCGCCATTTCGACGGTCTTGCCGATGCGGACGCGTCCGGTATCGGGCTGAAGCGCGCCCGTCAGCATATTGACCAGCGTCGTTTTACCGGCACCGTTGGGTCCGATGATCCCGACCCGGTCACCACGCAGGATGCGCGTCGAAAACGGCGTCACAATGGCCCGGTCGCCATACGATTTGGCAATGTCCTCGGCTTCGATGACGCGCTTGCCCGACGCCTCGGCGGCGCTGGCGGTTATCGTTACGTTACCGGCGCGCTGGCGCTGCTCCTTGCGCTGACGGCGCAAATCCTGAAGCGCGCGCAAACGGCCCATATTGCGTTTTCGGCGCGCCGTGACGCCCTTGTGCAGCCAGGACGTTTCGCGAACGATCTTTCGTTTAAGCTTATGCCGCTCGGTTGCTTCTTGTTCGACGATCTGATCGCGCCAGTCGTCGAACGCGGCAAATCCCTTATCCAGACGCAACGTCCGACCGAGATCGAGCCATACCACCGAGTGACTGAGGTTTTCCAAGAACCGCCGGTCGTGCGAAATCAGGACCAAGGCGCCGCGACGGGATTTCAGCACCCGTTCCAGCCATTCGATGGCCGGCAGGTCCAAATGGTTGGTCGGCTCGTCCAACAGCAAGACATCCGGGTTCGGCGCCAGCGCCCGGACCAGGGCGGCACGGCGGCGCTCCCCACCCGACATCCGCGCCGGTTCTTCGTCACCGCTGAGGCCAACCTCGGCCAGAAGTATCTCCACCGCATGCGGATCGTCGCCGGGGTTCAGGCCAGCCATCGCATAGTCGCGTGCCGTGGCAAAATCCGACAGGTCCGGTTCTTGCGGCAAATAACGCACGGTGGTGCCGGGCTGGACGAACACCTCGCCATTATCGGGCTCAATCAGGCCCGCCGCCATTTTCAGGAATGTCGACTTGCCGCTGCCATTACGACCGACCAGCGCGATCTTTTCGCCCGGCGCAACCGACATCGCCGCACCGTCCAGAAGGGGCGTGCCTCCGAACGTGAGTTGAATATCCGACAGACGCAGGATCGGCGGCGGCATCAGGCGCTCTCCCGCGCCAGTTGTTGCCGCTCCCGGTACCACACGTAAACGCCGCTACCGATAATCATCGACGCCCCAACCAAGGTCCAAACGCTTGGCGCATCGCCGAACAGCAGAAACCCCAAGACGATCGCGGCGACGACCTGCGAGTATGTGAACGGCGCCAACGCGGAGGCTTCGGCGCGATGGAACGCCTGCACCAGCAAGAAATGTCCGAACGCCCCAAGCGCGCCCATCAAGACCATGAGTCCCCAATCCGTTGCTACCATCGGCGTATACAACCAAGGCAACCCGAGAGTCAGGGCGCAGGCGCCGACGGCGGTAGTATAAAACGTCGTCGTCGCCGGATCGTCTTTGTCTCTAATCGTTCGCGTCAAGATCATGTAGATCGCCAGCAATACCGCCGTGATGAGCGGCAGCAACGCCCACACACCGAAAACACCCGACCCGGGGCGCGAGACGATCACCACGCCGAAAAAGGCGACGACGACGGCGGTCCAGCGCCGCGCGCCTACGTGCTCGCCAAGAAAGATACCGGAGATCGCCGTCACCAAGACAGGCGCCAAAAACTGGATCGATGCGGCGTCGCCAAGCGGAATCTGCGTCAACGAAACATAGAACGTCGACGTCGCACCGAATAAAGACGCTGCACGGACGAATTGGAGCCACGGACGCCGGGCCCACAGAAAATTCAAAGATCGGGTCGACCCCGCGTAGGCCACGAACGTCAGCGCGGAATGAAAGAAATACCGGCCCCACAGGACGAACAATACCGGCAGACCGAAACTCGACAGCAACTTGGCAATGCCGTCCATGCCTGCCAGCGCACAGCCCGCCACGATTACCAACAGGATCGGCAAGGTCGCGGCAACGGCGGGCACGGGCGGTGTGGACACGGGGTTTCCTCGGGGGTTGGCTCAGCGCCATACATCGGGGATCGCTCCACCCCCGTCAAGGACAGGTCGCCGCAGCTTGTTCTTTCAACATATTCGATTTTTATATATTGTTGTGCATTGCAAGAAGGATCATCGCGGATATGGACGAGCAAACACCCGAATTCCCGGAACGCAGCAACAAAGAGATCATCAAACTCGGCTTTGCCGGGCGCTGCCCGCGCTGCGGCCGAGGGCGGATTTTCGAACGCGGACTGAAAGTCGCCGAGAAATGCCGCGCCTGCGGCCTGAGCTTTAGCGAACACGACGCCGGCGACGGCGCGGTGGTGCCGGCACTGCTGTTACTGGGCACCGTGTTGGCGGGCCTGGCGCTGTGGGTCGAATTTGCACACGAACCACCACTGTGGATGCATTTCATCCTATGGGGACCGATCGGTGTCATTGCGACGCTGCTGCTGTTGAAACGGTTGAAAGGGATCGGCATCGCGCTTCAGCATAAACACCGGTCCACCGAAATCGAAACCAAGCCGGGGGCGAGTTAGCCGACGCTCAGCAGTCCAGCGTGTGCGTCCGTTCCCACTCGCTGAGGTGCGCCTTGAAATCCAACCATTCGGCGTTCTTCAGTTTCAGGAACGCGGACACGGTTTCCGTGCCAAGGCCGGCGGCCAGCGCCTTGTCTTTTTCCAACGCGCGCAGGGCATCCAGCAAGTTGAGCGGCAGTTTCTTGGCACCACGGACCTTGTGCCCCTCGGTGTACATATCGATGTCCAGGCGTTTACCGGGATCGGCCTTGTTCTCGACACCGTTCAATCCCGCCGCGACGACCGCCGCCGGCATCAGGTATGGGTTCGCGGCCCCGTCGGCCAAGCGCAGTTCGAACCGGCCCTCGTCAGGGATACGAACCATGTGGGTGCGGTTGTTGCCGCCGTACGTCACGGTATTCGGCGACCAGGTCGCGCCCGACGTGGTACGCGGCGCGTTGATCCGTTTGTAGCTGTTCACCGTCGGGTTGGTGATCGCGCACAGCGCCTGGGCGTGCGCCATGACGCCGCCGAGGAAGTTGTATCCCAGCGCGGAAACCCCCAATTCGCCTTTCTTGTCGTGGAACAGGTTTTTCTTGCCGGACTTGTCCCAGACACTGACGTGCATGTGACAGCCGTTGCCGGTCAGGTGCGGGAACGGTTTCGGCATGAATGTGGCGCGAAGGCCGTGTTTCTCGGCAATCGATTTGACCATGTATTTGAAGAACGACTGTTTGTCCGCGGTCTTTAACGACTCGTCGTAATCCCAGTTCATTTCGAACTGGCCGTTGGCGTCTTCGTGGTCGTTTTGGTACGGCCCCCAGCCGAGCGCCAGCATCGCGTCGCAGATTTCCGATATCACGTCATAGCGGCGCATCAACGCCGAAATGTCGTAACAGGGTTTTTCCTGAATGTCGGCGGCGTCGGAAATTTCCGCACCGTCGGGCGAGATCAAGAAGTACTCGCACTCAACCCCGTGTTTGACCGTGTAGCCCTGTTTCGATGCGGCCTTGAGGACGCGCTTCAAGGTATTGCGCGGCGCGTGGGCGACTTCTTCGCCGTCCATATACAGGTCCGCGGCGAGCCAACCGACCTGCGGTTTCCAGGGCAGTTGGATCAGGCTGTCGGGATCGGGCACGGCGAACATATCGCTGTCCGCCGGCGACATATCGAGCCACGCGGCAAAGCCCGCGAAGCCCGCGCCGTCTTTTTGCATGTCGGCGATGGCGGCGGCGGGGACCAGTTTCGCCCGCATCACCCCAAACAGGTCGACGAACGAGACCTGAAAGTACTCAATCCCTTTTTGCTTCGCGATGTGCGCCAGATCTTTTTTCGCCATGTGCCTGTCCCTGTTTGTCTGCCGTTTGTTTTGTCATCGTCATTTCGGCGAAGGCCTGAATGACGTGCTCTCTCAGTTCGTCAATCACTCTTCCCAGGAATCCACTGGGTGCCTGCCAACGGCACTTGCGCCATCGCCGCCGCCTCGACGGTCAACGCGACCAGGTCTTCCGGTTCCAAATTTCGCACGTCCGATTTACCACACGCCCGGGCCAAAGTCTGACACTCCAACGTCATAACGTTGAGGTAATTCGCCAGCCGACGTCCCGCTGCCACGGGGTCGAGCCGTTTCGATAATTCCGGGTCTTGCGTTGTGATGCCCGCCGGGTCGTTGCCCTCGTGCCAGTCGTCGTAGGCCCCGGCGGTGGAGCCAAGGGCATTATATTCGGCCTCGTACTTCGGATCGTTATCGCCCAACGCCACCAATGCCGCCGTACCGATGGAGACCGCATCGGCGCCCAGCGCCAGACACTTCGCCACGTCGGCCCCATTGCGGATGCCGCCCGAGACAATCAACTGCACCTTGCGATGCATTCCCAGGTCCATCAGGGCCTGCACCGCCGGGCGAATCGCCGCCAGTGTCGGAATCCCAACGTGCTCGATGAACACGTCCTGGGTCGCCGCCGTACCACCTTGCATGCCGTCCAAAACAACCACGTCGGCGCCGGATTTCACCGCCAGCGCGGTATCGTAATAAGGGCGCGACGCACCAACCTTGGCGTAGATCGGTTTTTCCCAACCGGTGATTTCGCGCAGTTCCTGTATCTTGATCTCGAGGTCATCCGGCCCCGTCCAGTCCGGATGCCGACAGGCGGAGCGCTGATCGATCCCTTTCGGCAGGGTCCGCATCTCGGCCACCCGGTCGGTGATTTTTTGGCCCAACAACATCCCGCCGCCGCCCGGTTTGGCGCCTTGTCCGATCACAACCTCGATCGCATCGGCCTGGCGCAAATCGTCCGGATTCATGCCATAGCGGCTCGGCAAATATTGATAGACCAGTTGTTCTGAATGGCCGCGCTCTTCCGGGGTCATGCCGCCATCGCCCGTGGTCGTCGACGTGCCGGCGATATTCGCCCCACGGCCCAAGGCTTCTTTGGCTTCTGCCGACAAGGAACCGAAACTCATCCCGGCGATGGTGATCGGAATCTTCAGTTCGATCGGCTTCGAGGCAAAGCGGTCGCCTAGGGTAACTGAGGTGTTGCAGGTTTCCCGGTATCCTTCCAGCGGATAACGCGACACCGAAGCGCCCAAAAACAAAAGGTCGTCGAAATGCGGCACGGCGCGTTTGGCCCCGCCGCCGCGAATATCGTAGATCCCCGTGGCCGCTGCGCGGCGGATTTCCGACAGGGTATACGGATCGAATGTGGCAGAAAATTTCGGCAGGGTCTTCGGTAGATCTTGGGGCGGTTTTTGGTCGGTCATCAGTAAGCCCCCACGTTATCGATCTTGAAGTTATAGAGTTCCCGCGCCGAGCCATAGCGTTTGAAATCGGCGACATCCGCCGTCATCCCGGCCCGACCAAGCAGTTCGGCCACCTCCGCCTTGTGCTCGTCACGCATCTCTTTCTCGACGCAGTCTGCACCCAAGCTGGCGACCGAGCCGCGAACGTAAAGTCGCGCTTCATAGATGCTGTCGCCCAAGGCCTCGCCAGCGTCGCCCAAAACGACCATCGCCCCGGCCTGTGCCATAAACGCGGACATGTGCCCGACCGACCCGCCGACGACGATTTCCGCGCCCTTCAACGAAATCCCGCACCGGGCCGACGCATCGCCTTCGATGACCAGCAGGCCGCCGTGCGCGGTCGCGCCCGCCGACTGGCTGACATCGCCAGTGACACGGACCGTGCCCGACATCATGTTCTCGGCCAGCCCCGTACCGGCATTGCCGTGCACCGTGACGGTCGCTTCTTTGTTCATGCCAGCGCAGTAGTAACCCACGTGCCCGTTGATCGTCACCGAAACGGGATGTGTCAGGCCGCATGCCAACGCATGCAGGCCGTTCGGGTTCACCACGTCGAACGCGCCGTCGGTCGCCGCCTGCAAGGCTTTGTTGACGTCACGGACCGAGAGCGTGCCGAGATCGAGTTCGGTGTTTCGCAGCAAAACGTCGCTCATGCTGCCAAGCTCCAGCTGTAAATCTTCGCGGGGTCCGGTTCCCAAATTTCGGCGTGCGCAACGTCGGGCAGTGTGGCAATGGCACGGAATTCGGATGACATCGCGACCCAGTCGTCGGTTTCGGCGATCACCGCCGGCTTACAGGCAATGGGATCGCGCAATACCGCAAACCCGTCGGCAGTACCGATGGCAAACGTATAAAATCCATCCAAGTCGGACAGCGCCTGGGTCAATGCGGCATCGACCGTTCGGCCGTCGCGCATCTGTGATGCGAGATACCCGGCGGCGACCTCGGAATCGTTTTCGGTTTGGAATGTCTCGCCGGCGGCGCGCAAGTTCTCGCGCAACCGGTTGTGATTGGACAGCGATCCGTTGTGCACCAAACACGTATCGGCCCCAGTCGAAAACGGATGCGAGCCCGCCGTGGTAACTGCGGATTCCGTCGCCATCCGGGTATGGGCGATGGCATGAGTGCCGGACCGACCGGCCAGATCGAAGCGTTCGGCCACTTGGTCCGGATCGCCGACGCCTTTAAACACTTCGATGGTGCGGCCTTCCGACAGGACGGTGACATCGGGCGCGTTGGCGATCAGCCATCGGCGTGCTTTTGCACCCTCACCCGCAACGTGAAAAACCGCGTGATCCCACGTGACCGAAAGATCGACGCCGAGGCCTGTCCCTTCGGTTAACTGCGCCGCCAAATTGGCCCAGTCCGTGTCACCCGTTTTCGATAACAGAACAAGCTTATCCCCACGGGTCGGCGCGCCGTAAACGGCAAACCCCGCGCTATCCGGGCCACGTTCGCGCATTTCATGCAACATGGTCGCAGCCAATCGGCCAAGCTCGTCGCGGTATTTGGGGGTCTTCATGTAGAGTCCGACAATGCCGCACATGGCTTTGGTTCCCTTGATGTGAGACCGGAAACGTAGCCACGCCAAGGTGTCTTTTCAATAAAATTTATTTCCTAATAGGAAAATTATGACTCCGCTGACGATATAATCGACAAATACGAGCACGGAACGGTTCGAATCTCGGCCGGGCCATGCGGCGCCTCGGCATCGAAGAACAGGGTATCGCCAGGTTCCAGTAGGTAATCCTTGTCCGCGTGGCGGTACACCAACTCTCCCTCCAGCATATACAGGAACTCGACCCCCGGATGTTGAAACAACGGATAGGCGTCGGAGTCCGTGGTCAATGTGATCAGATAAGGCTCCATCTTCACACGATTACGCAGCGGCGCACCCAACAATTGATAGATATGCCCCGACCGTGTCCC
Source organism: Rhodospirillales bacterium (assembly GCA_965222395.1). GTDB lineage: Bacteria > Pseudomonadota > Alphaproteobacteria > Rhodospirillales > Casp-alpha2 > UBA4479. Next base: position 3,805,126 of record OZ244947.1, on the reverse strand, counting down.
ACGGCGTTCGATAACCATGCCCTCTCCGGCCTTGACGTGGCTGGCCTCCCGCGTTTCGTCGAATTTCTGGAAGAAACTAGCAAGCGGGATGTTCAACGCCCCGGCCAGTGCCTGAAGCGTCGCCAATGACGGCGACGTTTGCCCGTTTTCGATCTTCGACAGCATGCCGACGGACAACGACGTCGCCCGCGACAACTCGGCCATGGTCATCCCCAACGCGGTTCGCAACGCTTTGACCTGGGCGCCAATCCAAACTTCTAGGGTCTTATCCGTGGGTGCATCGGGCATGCTCCAAGTCTTACGTGGAAATTTTGTTTATTCATAGGAAAATGTTCACAGCATTCTTTGATTGCCGCCACCGGCCTCGCCGTGTCATCTGGGACGTGACTCTAACGGGGAACGGTTATGAGAACAGCTCTCTGCATTGCACTGGCCCTCGGCGCGCTTTTCACCGTCGCCAAACCCGCAACAGCGGACGCCGACTTAGCGACGATCGAGGGCTTGGTTTTCCCGGTCGGGCAACCGACGTTGCCGGTGTTGAAATGGCGTCGTCCGCCAGCTCTCACCCTTCTCGGTCCAATCGCCGACGCCGATCGCAAGACGGTCGATCGCGTCTTGTCGCTGGGCCTTCAGGCGGCGCAGGTCACCGCCCCGGCACCCGGCCCGGGCGGGCCGCAACTGGTGATCATCGCATCACACGATTTAGTCACGGAGACGGAACGTCGGCTCCGTGCACCATTGATGCAGACCCGCGCCGGTGATCCCGCAAGAAGCTATGCCCATCTGATGGAGCGAATTGCCAACAGCCCTGGCGGCTGCACCAGCGACTTGGTCGTCGATATTCAGGAGATCCGCGCATTCTTTTTGTTCATCGATCTCGAGAACCCATCGGTCGACGTGCCGGGATGCCTGCGGCGTGCATTGTTATCGACATTCAACATCCGTGCCGCCTCGGCAACGGACGACGACATACGGGCGACGATAAAGACGCTGTATCACCAGGCCATTACACATGGCGACGATCGCGACACGTTACTGCGAAAGATCGCGTCGATAACGAACTGAAACCCTATTCCGCCGTTGGCATCTGTCTCGTTAAGCAGGACCGAGCAGCCCTGGCCGCCAATGCGGCCAGGCAATAGCATGAAGAACAATTATCGGTGTTTGTTTTTAGCGACGAAGTCGGACGGGGCGACCGGGCGCGGATCACGGACCCAAACCTCGCGGTTAGGATGCAGGCCACCGCCACGCGATGCCGCAACAGCAGAATGACGCGCCCGGTGCAGCAGGCGGGTATCTGCCTCACCACAATTCGGATGCACCCCACCATTGCCGGCAACCGCCTCGTCCCAGACTGCCTGACGCGCGGCCCGCGTCCCGGCGTCGTCCAAGGCCGGGCAATTGATCTCGTTGCTGTTCAGGTCGACGACGATCTCATCGCCGTCCTCAAGCAGGGCAATAGGACCGCCAATGGCCGCCTCGGGCCCCACATGACCGATCACCAATCCCACCGATCCGCCCGAGAAGCGGGCGTCGGTCATCAGGGCAATCACGATATCCCGCTCGCGGCAAAGCGTTGTGATCCGTGAGGTTGGGTCCAGCATTTCCGGCATCCCAGGCGCCCCGTTCGGCCCCGCATAGCGGACAATGATTATGTCGTTGTTTTGGAAGCGGTCGGGCTCCTCATCCAGGGCCTTCAGCAGATCGACCTCACCCTCGAATACCTGGGCCCGGCCCCGAAACAAGTTGTCTTCCAAACCGCCCTCGACCCCGGCAAGTTTGAGGATGGCTGAATAATCCGGCGATAGATTGCCGCCCAACATACGAAGCCCGCCCGTCGGTTTATAGGGCGCGCTGACCGGATGAATGACGTCATTGTCCGGTGCCGGCGTCTTGAGATCATCGACCTGTTCGGCGAGCGTGCGGCCGGTACAGGTCATCATATCGCCATTCAGCAAGCCTGCTTCCAATAACTCACGGACGATGACCTGAACGCCGCCAACCCGATCGATATCGATCATGGAATAGGCGCCGTAGGGACGCGCATTGGTGAGCACAGGTACGATATCGCGTGACAGGCGGTTGAACTCTTCCGGGGTCATGACATCCCGCCAGAAATGCTCAAACCCCGCGGCGCGGGCGATTTCCGGGGTGTGCAAGACGGCATTGGTCGATCCGCCCACCGCCATGGCAACGATCACGGCATTTCGGATCGAGTCCGGTTGAACGATGTCGCGCGGCCGCAAACCCTTTTCCATCATGTTGAACAGATAGTCGACCAACTGTTCGGGGAACTCGTTCATCCGCTTGGGATCGTCGGAGGCGGGGGCAACCATATGCAGGGGTTGCAGGCCGACCACACCGATAAAGGTCTGCATCGTGTTGTACGTAAACATGCCGCCGCAGCTGCCGATGCCGGGGCAGGAATGGCTCGCGATGAAATGCCGAAAATCGGGGTCGGGGTGGCCGGCCACTTGATAGGCACTGACAATATCTAACGGCTCGCCCGTTTTCGGGTTCTGACCAGGGTGGATCGTGCCGTCCGACATAATGATGGCGGGCTCGTTATGTTCGAGCAAAGCAGCCAGCGTTCCGACAGGCGGCTTATCACAGGCGACGACCGCGATGGTCCCGGCAAGCCCGGAGGCCTCCAGATGTTCGCACAACGCGTCGTGGGTGACTTCTCGGCCGATGAGTGAGTAACGCATCTCAGGCGTACCGTTGCGGATACCGTCCGACGTCGCGATCGTGTATTCCGGCTGTACAAGGCGATACTGCAGCATGCCGTCCGCAGTGCCGATACGGCTGCCAAGATGATTGTGAATGGCATCGACCTTGGAGGCGACACCAAGATAGCATTGGCTGTCGCCTTTGGTGCCGACCACACCGACAGCCGGCTCATGAATCAATGCAGGATCCGTACCCAGTTCATTTGCAAGCCCAATGGTCTGAGCGGAGCGACCCGGATGGCGATCAATCTTTACTACATTTGATTTTGGCACAGCTGCTTCTCCCATTTTTCACTGTGGAGAGGTGACATAGCTGTTCGCTATTGCTGAAGCAAACAACCTCTGGCTCTCTCGCGCATCGATAGGGTTTATTGGCAGATAATCTGACAATCGCAACCGGGTGCCAAGGGCGAAAAGAAAAAGCGCACCGATATTCAATCGGTTCTCAGTAGGGCAACACTGCGCCATCCCACGCGATCAGCTTACCGCTGTCGGCGGGCGTCGCTTGGTCGATCACCTGCAACATCCGGTTCGCCGAATACGCCGGCGTAAACAGTTTGCCGTCCGGCACGCCGGCCTGAAACGGTTCAGACAAATCGGTATCCGTCGTCCCCGGATGCAGGGCCAAGAAAACGGCGTCGGGATGCTTGCGCGCGACCTCGATCGCGGTCGTGCGGATCAACTGGTTCAGCGCCGCCTTTGACGCCCGGTAGGCATACCATCCGCCGAGCCCATTATCGGCAATCGATCCAACCCGGGCCGAGATCGCCGCAAAAACGGACTTTCCGGACCGCGGTAGCAACGGCGTAAAATGCTTGGCGACCAACGCCGGACCGGCCGCATTCACGGCAAAGGCGCGTGCCATGGCCTCGGGGCTGAGCTGGCGCAACGCCTTCTCCGGCTGCAGATCGCCATCATGCAACAGCCCCGTCGCAACGAATATCAGATGCACATCGCCAAGCTGCGTCCGCGCCACCTGGGCCGCCGTCGCAATGGATGTCTCATCCGTCACATCGATCGCGTGGTGCACGATTGCCTCGGTCGACATGCCCGGCCGGCGTGATAAGGCCAAAATCCGGGTAACGTACGGGCACTGGCTAAGTTGTTGAAGGACCGCAGCGCCAATGCCGCCCGACGCACCGACAACAACGGCATTCAGGCCGTTCGACAAACTGGTCAGCAGTCTTGACGGATCAACGGTGTCGCTAGAAATCTCTATCGCCATAGCACCTGTACGTTATCCCAAGTATGTCGGTTCATGGACCTGATCCATGGCTACGACACGGACGTAACGACACCGGAATGCATAACAAACAAAAATTACCCGAAAAAATCTGCGCAGTGTGCAATCGGTCGTTTGCCTGGCGGAAAAAATGGTCGAAAGACTGGGAAAGCGTGAAATATTGCTCGGCCCGCTGCCGTGGGCAAAAATCATCGAAGAGAGTTATCCATGCAGATTAATACGCCCTTGGCCGAAGAAAACGTGTGGGATTATCCACGTCCGCCCCGCTTGGAGCGCGTTTCGCATCGGCTGCGGGTCGTGTTCGCCGGTGTGGAAATTGCCGACACGGTTGCGGCGCACCGGATATTGGAAACATCTCATCCACCGACGTATTACATCCCGAAACGCGACGTGCGGATGGATTTGATGCACGATGCACCCGGACGCAGTTTTTGCGAGTTCAAAGGCAACGCCAAGTATTGGACCATCGACATCAACGGCCGGCAGTCGGAACGTGCGGCGTGGTCGTACGCAACGCCGACCGATACCTATGTCGATATTGCCGAGGATTTGAGCTTTTACGCCTCTAAGGTCGATGCCTGCTTCGTCGGCGGCGAGCCGGTTTTGGCGCAAGAGGGCGATTTCTACGGCGGTTGGATAACACCCAATCTGAAAGGGCCGTTCAAGGGCGGCCCCGGCACGATGGGATGGTGAGCAACCGCAACCATACATGGTGGATGCTGTTCGGCTTCATCGCGCTGACGTTTGCGGCGTCCGGCATCGGTGGATTCGCGACCCAAAGCAGCGTCGGCAGCTGGTATCAGACTTTAACCCGACCCTCGTTCAACCCGCCCGATTGGGTATTCGCACCGGTTTGGACGACATTGTACGCGATGATCGCCGTTGCCGGCTGGCGGTTGTGGCGTCACGCCGATAGCGACATGCGAAGCCAGGCGTTGGGATTTTGGCACCTTCAATTGGTGTTGAATGTGATCTGGAGTTTGTTGTTTTTCGGTGCACGCGACATCCCGGCGGCAACGGTCGAAATCGGTGCCTTGCTGGCCAGCCTGATCGCCTGCCTGGTCGTGTTTCGCCGCCTCGACACTTTGGCTTTTTGGCTTTTTGTCCCATATACCGGTTGGGTGGCTTTTGCGACACTCCTGACCGTATCGTTGCAGCGCCTGAACCCGGCAGGATAACCGCCAAGAGGACGTCATGGAGACCATTCTGACCATCGTCGGCTACATCGCCGCCGCATTAACATTTGGCGGCATGACATTCTTTTCCGCCGTCACCGCGCCGATGGTTTTCATCAAACTGGACGAGAAAACCGCCGGCACGTTCATCCGCGCCATGTTCCCTTGGTATTACCTGTTCGTCATCGTGACGGCCATACTCGGCGCTCTGACATTGCTGACCATTGTCCCCTACGCTTCCTTGGGCCTCGCCGTCGCCGCCGTCCTGGCCCTCGTCTCGCGGCAAGGCCTGATGCCGCGGATCAACGGCGCCCGGGATCAAGCCCTCGACGGCGACGAAGAAGCCGGCAAACGGTTCGACAAACTGCATCAACTGAGTGTCAATTTAAACGGAATCGGACTGGTCGGCGCGTTGGCCGCCATCGTCCTGATTGCCGTCAACGCCGCCACAACCTGACGGAGCCACGTCATGCCGCCACTTCCCTACAAGGTCGAAACCGCCACCGGCGACACCCTTGATTTGACGTTCCCGCTGCATGCAGACACCGGTTCGCCGATGCGGGTCGATCAGCTCCTCAGCACACTTTTGAACGCCATCGACAACGACATCAAAGTCTGCGGCGAGACGGCCAACGGCGATGTGCTTCAGGCCTTGGCGATGGCGCTGGCGATCCGCGCCCGCATGATCCATGCCCCCGCCGATCTGACGGCGAAACTTGCACAAGAATTGCTGACCTCGGCCTCGACGGCCGCCAGCGAGGCGGAACGGGTCAGCCCCGAAACCGGCAACGCTTAACCCGCTTTGGCCATCTCCAAATACAGATGGCGGAGTTTTTCGGCGACCGGACCCGGAACGCCATTGCCCAAGACATGGCCGTCGATCTTGACCACCGGCATGACGAAAGCCGAGGCACTGGTCGAAAATGCCTCGCGCGCCTCATAGGCTTCTTCAGGCGTAAAGGCGCGCTCTTCGATCTGTAAATTTTCCCGCGCCGCCAATTCCATCACCGCCTTGCGGGTGATCCCATGCAGAATTTCGTTGCCCAGATGCCGCGTGATGATCTTGCCGTCCACGGTCACGATAAAGGCATTGTTCGACGTCCCCTCGTTGACAAATCCATCCTCGACCATCCACGCATCGTCGACGCCCGCTTCGACCGCCGATTGCTTGGCCATCGATGCCGGCAGCAGACCGACGGTCTTAATGTCGCGACGTTTCCAGCGGATATCGGGCCGGGTCACCACGGCGATACCTTTCGATGCCACCGCATTTCCGGAAATGTTCTTTTTTTGCGTAAACATGACCAATGACGGGACGGGGTCGGTCGGGTAGGCGAAGTCCCGATCCGCCGCACCGCGCGTCACCTGCAGATAGATCACGCCTTCATCAAGATCGTTCCGCGCGATCATTTCCATCTGGATGGCTTCGATCTCTGCGCCGCTGCAGGGGGCGGGCATATTCAATTCGTTCAACGACCGTTCCAGGCGGATCAGATGCGCCGCGTTGTCGACCAATTTGCGATTGATGACGGCGGATACCTCATAGACACCGTCGGCGAACAGGAAGCCGCGATCGAAGACGGAAATCTTGGCATCTTCCTCGGGTAGGTATTCTCCGTTCACATAAACGATACGGCTCATGGTCTTTCACTCCGTCAACAATCTCATCTTTGAGTATTTGATCGAACCGGCGTTCGCTGTTCAACCGTAATGTCCCAGGATCATCCGACTGGCCCGCATTTATCGGCCCAACTGGTGCCAGACCATCGGCTTCGTCCGGTCAGAACACGCCTGCGTCCAATCCCGCCGCGACCAACGTGCCAAGTTCCTTCGCCTGATCGATGAATGCCGCATCCCACTCGCCTTTCAACCACAGCGGATCGCGTACGGCTTTCCAGCGCAGCCCGGTCGTCACGCTGTCGATTGCGCGGATGGTGCCCGTGCCGTCGAGGCCGGCGCGAACATAGAGGGCATAGGGCAGGCCTTGTTTCTCCTCCAACACCGGATAGTACACACGGTCGAAGAAGTCCTTCATCGCACCCGACATGTACCCAAGGTTTTCGGTGGTCCCGAGGATGATCGCATCAGCGGCCAAAACGTCCCGCGTACCGGTGCCGAACGGGCTTTGCGCAATCACATCGATGTTCTCGATCTCGGGATCGCGGGCGCCTTCCGTCACCGCGTCGCGCAGCGCCTGTGTATTCGGCGACGGCACATGGCCAACGATCAACAATCGTTTCGTTGGCATTCCCATAATGTCCTATTTCAAGATTGTCAGGATGACGGCACCCACGACGAAGACAACACCAAGAACCCACCATAGGTTTGCCCCCACGCCCGAGGGCGCGACGACGCGGGTCGGCTCCGCTGCCGGCTTGGCAATTGGTTCCGCGTCAACATCTTCGGCAGGCGTTGGCTCCTCTGCCTCAGCGACTGACACATCTTGAGGCTGCGTGACCGCGGCCTCGAAATTGTCGAAAAACTCGCCCGCCAATTTCTTCGCGGTTCCTTCAACCAATCGGCCGCCAATCTGCGCAAGCTTGCCGCCGACATCGGCATCGACATCGTATTTCAGGATCGTCCCGTCCCCGTCTTCGATCAACGTCACGGTCGCGCCCCCCTTGGCGAACCCGGCGGCACCACCTTTGCCTTCGCCCGAAATCCGATAACTCTCGGGCGGGTTAAGGTCGCTTAGTTCCACCTGCCCTTTGAATTTCGCCTTCACCGGGCCGACCTTGGCCCGCACTTCGGCGGCAAAACCCGTTTCCGATGTTTTGTCCAAGGACTCACACCCCGGGATCGCCTGCTGCAGAACGCCCGGATCGTTCAGCCCGTCCCAAACAACTTGGCGCGGTGCGGCGATGCGTTTTTCGTCTGAGAGTTTCATATGGTCCTCGGAACTAATGTAGCGGCAACAATCGGGTGGGCGCAAAGGCTTGCAATACGTGATCTAAATACCCACTGTGGATGTAATGAATTAAGCGTGGGTTTGCCAGTCCGCCATCGCTTTTGCGAACTGCGCCCTCTGAACAGGCCCATTCGGGCTAGGATAATCAAGACCCTGCGTCGGTACAAAATTGGGAGAGACACCATGCCCGAGATAACGGTGCGTGTGAACGGCAATGAAACGACGGCGGACGTCGATCCGCGCACGCTGCTCAGTACATTTATTCGCGAGCAATTGGCGCTGACCGGCACCCATGTCGGCTGCGACACCAGCCAGTGCGGCGCCTGCGTAGTTTCAGTCGATGGCAAGACGCTCAAAAGCTGCGCGACCTTTGCCTGGCAGGTCGATGGCAGCGAGATCGTGACCATCGAAGGGCTCGCCGACGGCGAGACGCTGCATCCGATGCAGGAAGCATTCCGCAATCATCACGGTCTCCAATGCGGATTTTGCACACCGGGAATGGTGATGACGGCGGTCGATCTGGTGGGCAAGAACCCGGACATTACCGAAGCGGAAATCCGCCATGGTCTCGAAGGCAATATCTGCCGCTGTACCGGATATCAAAACATCGTCGCCGCCATTCAGGACGGCGCCAAAGCGATGCGGGGATAACGATATGTACGAGTTCGAAATTAAGTCAGCCGCCAGTGCCGCCGACGCCTCGTCGGCTTTCGACGCCGCCGACGACGGACAGTTCCTGGCCGGCGGACAAACGCTGATTCCGGTCCTCAAACAACGCTTGGCGATGCCGAGCGATCTGATCGCCCTCGACAAGGCGCCCGACCTGACCGGCATCACGGTGCAAGACGGCATCGTGTCGATCAAAGCCATGAGCCGCCACGCCGACGTCGCCGCCGACACCGATGTCGCCGCCGCGATCCCGGCACTGGCCAAACTCGCTGGCGGTATCGGCGACCCGCACGTCCGCAATCGCGGCACCATCGGCGGATCGCTCGCCAATAACGACCCGGCCGCCGACTATCCCGCCGCGGTCTTGGGTCTGAATGCCACCATCGTTACCGACCGGCGCGAGATTGCCGCCGATGACTTCTTTCAGGGCATGTTCGAAACCGCACTGGACGAAGGCGAATTGATCACCGACGTCCGGTTCCCGGTCCCCGACGCCGCCGGTTACGTCAAGTTTCCGAACCCGGCAACGCGGTATGCGTTGGTCGGCGTGATGGTTGCAAAATCCGGCGACGCGGTCCGGGTCGCCGTCACCGGGGCGGCGCCCTGCGTTTTCCGCGCCACCGAAATCGAAACCGCATTGTCGGCAGACTTTGCGCCTGACGCCGTGCCGACCGGTACGGTCGACGCGGACGAGTTGAACAACGACATCCATGCCAGCCGCGACTATCGCGCGCATTTAATCGGTGTGCTTGCCGGGCGCGCCGTTTCGGCAGCAACGGCCTAAGCGGGAGAACACAAAAATGGACACAACACCGCACGCCAATCACATCGGCGAAAGCGTCAAACGCCAAGAAGATTTCCGCTTTCTGACCGGAAACGGCAACTATGTCGACGACATCAATCTGGACGGCCAAGTCTATGCGATGGTTCTTCGTTCCCCCGAAGCGCACGCCGACATCGCCGCCATCGATGCGTCAGAAGCCCTGGCACTCGACGGCGTGCTCGCTGTCATCACGGGCGCAGATTGGCAAGCCGCCGGCTACAATCCGATCCCGACAAAATCGGCAGTCCGTAAATTCAAGGATGGCAGCGACCTGAAAGAGCCGCCGCATCATCCCATCGCCATCGACCGGGTTCGCTATGTCGGCCAGCCCGTGGCCCTGATCGTCGCTGAAAGCAAGGCGATCTGCCAAGACGCCCTGGAATTGATCGAGGTCGACTACGACAGCCTCCCCGCGGTGACGCATCAGTTGGACGCCATCAAGGATGGCGCGCCCCAAATTCATGAAATAGCACCCGGGAACATCTGTCTCGACTTTGAATTGGGTGACGAAGAAGCGCAGAAGAAAGCCTTCGCCGAAGCCGATCACATCGTCACGCTGGAACTGATCAACAATCGCGTGACCGCAACCCCGATCGAACCACGTGGCGCGCTCGCCGCCTACGATGCCGCGACCGGTAAGTACACGCTTTGGAATTCATCGCAGAACGTCCACGCCAACCGCGACACGATCGCCGATGTGGTCCTGGGGATCGGCAAAGAAAACCTGCATCACGTCGCGCCGGATGTCGGCGGGGGTTTTGGTGCCAAGAATGGCGTCTATGCCGAACCGATCCTGATCCTGCACGCCGCCAAGTTGACCGGTCGTCCGGTCAAGTGGATCAATGACCGGTCTGAGAGCTTCATTTCCGATACCCATGGCCGCGATCAGGTCTCGACGATCCAACTCGCCTTGATGAAAGACGGCACGTTCAAGGGTCTTCGGACCGAAACCGTCGGAAATCTCGGCGCGTTCTGCGCAACCGTCGGCCCCTTCACGCCGACCGGCGGTTCAAGCCGCACCCAGGGCGGGCCGTTCAAATTCGATGCGATCTACTACACCGCCGTGGCCCCGTTCACGAACACAACGCCGTTGGATCCTTACCGTGGTGCCGGACGGCCCGAAGGGTCCTATCAAATGGACCGTATTATCGATTATGCCGCCGCGACGCTTGGCATGGACCCGATCGAGCTGCGCCGCAAAAACCTGATCCCGCAAGATGCGCTGCCGATGAAGTCGCCGATGGGATTGGATATCGACTGCGGCGACTTCCCCGAAGTGTACGAACATATGCTGCGAATTTCCGACCGCGAGGGCTATGCCGCTCGCGTCGCCAAGTCCGAAGCCGCGGGCAAAAAGCGCGGGTTCGGCGTTTGCATGTATCTGGAATGCACCGGCGGCGGACCGAAGGAAGAAGCAACCGTCAATTTCCGTGACGACGGCAAAGCGGAACTAGCGGTGGGGAGTTCCTCCACCGGCATGGGCCACGAAACCGCTTTTGCACAGTTGCTGGCCGGTCATCTGGGTCTGGCCATCGACGATATCGTCTTCCGCCAGGCCGACACCGACGCCACCGCTATCGGCGGCGGGCACGGCGGATCGCGGGGCATGGAAGTGGGCGGCAGCGCCGTTCTGCAAACAGCCCGCGAGATCGCCGAAGTCGGCAAGAAAATCGCCGCGCACAGTTTCGATGCCAATGCCGAAGACGTCGTGTTCGGCGATGGCCGTTTTCATATTCCGGGCACCAACTACACCATGACGATCCGTGACGCGTTGGATAAGCAAAACGACCCGGATCAACTGCCGGACGATCTATCGCCGGGATGCATGAATGTCTCCAGCGTGTTCGAACGAGGCATTATATCGATCCCCAACGGCGCACACGCGGTCGAGTGCGAGGTCGACCCGGACACCGGCACCGTGCAGCTGGACGGGTATTGGGTCGTCGACGACTTCGGCACCATCATCAATCCAATGCTGGCGGACGGCCAGGTTATGGGCGGCGTCGCGCAAGGCATCGGCCAAGCATTGATGGAAAACGTCGTCTTCGACGAGAACGGACAGATGATTACCGGCTCGTTGATGGACTATGCCCTACCCCGCGCCGACGACATTCCGAACATGGTCATCGAGTATTACGAAGGTGCGCCGACGGCGAAGAACCTCCTTGGTGTGAAGGGCGCAGGCGAAGCCGGTTGTGTCGGCGCACCGCCTGCCGTCGTGAACGCCGTCTGCGATGCGTTGAAGGATTTGGGCGTGCATCACATCGACATGCCGTTGACGCCGGAGCGCGTTTGGCGTGCTATTCAAGAGGCGAAGGTCTGAGGTCCATGGACGGGGGGTGGCAACCGCGCATGAACGGTGCGTTTTCCGAATACGTTCTGCCCGTAATGCGGCAGTGGCGTCATGACGGCAAGCAGACCGCGTTGCTGACGCTTTACAATGTCGAGCCGACGGGACCACGACCTGCAGGCAGCCAAATGGCCGTGTCCGACGCCGGCGACTTCGTCGGATTTTTGTCCGGCGGCTGCGTCGAAGGCGCCTTAGTCGAAGAAGCCCGCGCCGCCATGGCGGCGGGTGCGAACCGGTCGATCCGCTACGGCGTTAACTCGCCCTATTTCGATATCGAGTTACCATGCGGAAGCGCGATCGATGTGTTCATCGATGTCGGTTTTTCCGACGAGCATATGGAGCGGATCGTCCAAGCAATGGACGCCCGCCACCCCGTGATCATGACGACCGACATGGCGACCGGAACAACGCGCATTGACGACATTTCCGCAGACGAAAATCGCCTGCAACTGGCATGGTCGGGCGACACCTTTGAGCGTCTGTACCGCCCGCCGCTTCGGCTCGTGATCGCCGGCAAGGGACCTGTGGTCGCGGCCTCCGCCGAGGTCGCGATTGCATCCGGCATGACGGTACATGTCATCACGACGGAAGACGATATCGCCCAGCAGGCGATACAAGCTGGCGCAACGACGTCAAAAACGATCCAGAACGTCCCTATCGATACGTGGACAGCCGTCGCCACTCTGTTCCACGAGCACGAACTTGAAAACCCGGTGTTGGCCGCCGCCCTCGACGCGACGCCGTTTTACATCGGCGCGCTCGGCAGTCGGAACACCCATGCCGAACGGATCGCCCGGTTCATGGCCGAAGGCCGAACCGAAGAAGACGTTTCGCGCATCAAAGGACCGCTGGGAATATCCATCGGCTCGCGCAATCCGCCGGAAATCGCGATCTCTTTGGTGGCCGAGGTCTACAAGGTTTATCGGGAACGCTTTCCCGTATGACCGTCACCGGGACTGCCGCAATTGTTCTCGCGGCCGGACAGTCGACGCGTTTCGGCCCCCAGAACAAGTTGCTGCAGAATATCGACGGCAAACCAATCATTCGTCTCACGGTGGAATCCGTGTGCGATGCAGGCCTGGCCCAGGTTGTCGTGGTCACCGGCGACGACACGGATGCCGTCAAAATGGCGCTGAGCGGCCTTCCCGTCGAATATGTCGAGAACGCCACACCCTGGGCCGGTATGGGCACATCGCTCGCGGCCGGTGCCAACGCCGTCGAAGCAGACACCCCAGCCGTTTTCATCGTCCTCGGCGACATGCCCAAGCTGTCGCCGAAAACGTTTACCGCGCTATCCAAAGCCATCGACAACGACAATGGCCACGACATCGCCGTTCCGGTATACGACGGTCGTCGCGGTCATCCGGTGTTGTTCGGACGACGCTATTTGACGGCGCTTCGGGCGCTCAACGCGGACCAGGGTGCACGAGCGATCCTGAAGGCCAATCCGGAGCGTATTCGCGCGACGCCGGTCGACGACCCGGGGACGGTGTTGGATATCGATACGCCGGAAGACCTGGACACGCTCTCGGCCTAAGCCAAAGTGATTTTCTTTATGTCGCGCGCAACATCATATCCGCCGCCTTCTCGGCGATCATGATGGTCGGCGCGTTGGTGTTGCCGCTGATCAGGCGCGGCATGACGGACGCATCGACGACGCGCAGTCCCTTCACCCCCCGCACCTGTAATGCCGGGTCGACCACGGCGTGATCGTCCGTGCCCATTTTGCAAGTGCCGATCGGATGATAGAGGGTCGCCCCGGTCCGGCGGGCATGGTCGAGCAAAGCGTCGTCCGTATCCGCCGCCGGGCCCGGTTGCAATTCCTCGACGACAAACGGCGCCATCACGTCGGTGGCCATTAGCTCGCGGGCGATGCGTTGACCGGCAACGTGGACGTCTTGATCGGTCCGGCTGTCGAGGAAGTTCGGCACGATGTCCGGTGCGTCGGCAATATCCGGCGTCGTCGCATGGATGCTGCCACGGCTTTCCGGGCGCAGTTGGCACGGCCCGATGGTCAGGCCCGGGAACGGATCGAATATCCGTTTGTGCGGGTCCTTAAACGTCGCATGCGCGATGTGGTACTGCAGATCCGGTTCGTCCAACTCGGGTCGGCTTTTAACGAATCCGCAGACGATCCCCGCCGGCATTGTCAAAGCCCCTTTACCAGTAAAGAAGTACTTCGCCGCTTCGGCGACCAGTCGTGGCCCGCGCGTTAACTCGTTGAGACTGCTGAGGTTTTGAAGCCGCCAGGACAACCGGGAGATATAATGATCCTGGAGGTTCTCGCCCACGCCCGGCAGGTCGCGAACAACCGGAATCCCGAGCGCCTGCAGCCGCGCCCCCTGTCCGATCCCGGACAATTCCAACAACTGCGGCGATTGTACGGCACCCGCGCACAAGATTACCTCGCGTCGAGCCGTAACCGTTCTGACGCGACCCCGCTGTCGGAACGTCACCCCCGCGGCATGGTCGCCGTCAAAATCGATTCGCTCGGCAAACGCGCCCGTCTCGATCTTCAGGTTCTTTCGCGACCGTATCGGATCGATGTAGGCCGTTTTGGCACTGAACCGCCTGCCGTTTTTTTGGGTCAGCTGGAAATAGGCGAACCCTGCCTGTGACGCCGCGTTGTAATCGTGATGGGTCGGATAACCGAGCGCGCCGCCCGCCGCGATCACCTTGTCCAAGGTATCGTAGGTCACCGTCGGCGGTGCGACGTTCAACGGCCCGACACCACCGTGAAAATCGTCGCCACCCGCTTCGAAATTCTCGGATTTCTTGAAATACGGCAGCACGTCGTCGAACGACCACCCGCGGCAGCCCATCTGCGCCCAAGTGTCGTAATCGCGGGCCTGACCGCGCACATAGAGCATCCCATTGATGGCGCTGGACCCGCCCATCACCTTGCCACGCGGCACCGGGATCGGCCGGTTTGCCGTACCTGCCTGCGGTGTCGTTTCGAACAGCCAATTGACCGCCGGATCGATCATGGTTTTCACATAGCCGACGGGGATATGGATCCATGGGCTGTGGTCGTTGCCCCCCGCCTCCAACAGCACAACTCGATTGCCAGGGTCAGCGCTCAGTCGATTGGCCAGCGTACAGCCGGCCGAGCCGGCCCCGATGATCACATAATCGGCGTCCATGATTTCCCCCATGCAACGACTTTACAGGTCCAAGATCGTGGCGCAATCGCGCGTTTCTATCCTGGACAAGTGGCGTCCGGTGGGAAAGGATCGGCAAACGTTCTTTGCGTTATTCCACCACGAAAGGTCTCCATCATGACGCTGCGCAGCGGTCGGCAGTTTTTGAGTATTCCCGGCCCCACCAACGTTCCCGACGAAGTTCTGCAGGCGATGCACCGACCCGCCGTCGACATTTACGGCGGTGCGCACGGCGGGGAATTGTTCGGCATGACGACATCGTGTTTGGCCGATCTGAAAAAGATTTTTCAGACCAAGGGCGATACGTACATCTATATCGCCAACGGCCACGGTGCCTGGGAAGGCGCCTTGGCCAATACGCTAAGCCCCGGCGATACCGTCTTGGTATTGGAGAGCGGCCGTTTCGCCATCGGCTGGGGCGAGATGGCACGCCGCATGGGTGTCGGCATTGAATCCGTCCCCGGTGACTGGCGCCATTCGGTCGACCCGCAAAAAGTCGAAGACGCGCTCCGCGCCGATACCGACGGCAAAATCAAAGCCGTCTTGGCCGTCCAAATCGATACGGCCAGTAGCTGCGTCAATGACATCCCGGCGATCCGCGCCGCCATCGATGCTGCAGGGCACGATGCGATGCTGATGGTCGATACCATCGCCTCGTTGGCGTGCATGGACTATGACATGGATGGATGGGGCATCGACGTGTCCGTCGGCGGCTCGCAAAAAGGATTGATGACACCGCCGGGATTGAGTTTCGTTGCCGCCAGCGCCAAAGCCAAAGACGCGCACAAGACCGCTGCCTGCAATACCGCGTACTGGGATTGGACCGCCCGCGACGAAGACGAACACTACCGGAAGTACTGCGGCACGCCGCCGGTGCATCTGTTGTTTGGGCTTCGCAAGGCCATTGATATGCTGTTCGATGAGGGGATGGAGAATGTCATCCGCCGCCACGCCTTGCTGGCCGGCGCTGTCCATGCGGCAATCGATACTTGGTCTGCCGGTGGTGCATTCGAATACAACATGCTGAAGCCCGAAGAACGCGCGGTGTCGGTCACCACGATCCGTACGGCGGAAACGGTCGACCCGGCGGCCATACGACGGGTTTGCGTCGACACATTTGGCGTGACGTTGGGCCAAGGGATCGGTGACCTGTCCGGCAAAGCGTTCCGTATCGGTCACATGGGTCACATGAACGCACCGATGATGCTCGGCACCCTGGGCTCGTTGGAAGTCGCGCTGGATATGCTCGGCGCCATCGACGGCCCGTCCAAGGGCGGGATCGCCGCCGCGACCGCGTACCTGGGCGATCAGCTGAAGGATTGACCCATGACCGTCACCCTCGACCAAGCCGACACCATCATCTCAACCGCCTTGGTTTACGGACAGACGAAGGGTTTCGCCCCCCTGACGATCGCTGTCTTGGACGCGGGCGGTCACCTTGTGGCTTTTAAGCGCGCCGACGACAGCGGCATCCTCCGGCCCGAGATTGCCATCGGCAAAGCCTATGGCGCGCTTGGCTTCGGTCTCGATGGGCGCGATCTGAAAGAAAAGAACGCCAATTTCCTGGCCGCCGTCGCCGCCGCATCGGGTGGCCGCATGGTTCCCGTCCCGGGCGGTGTGCTCATCCGTGACCCTGCGACCCACCGGGTCATTGGCGCCGTCGGAATCAGCGGCGACAGTTCCGGCAACGACGAAGCCGCCGCCATCGCCGGGATCGAGGCAGCGGGGCTTGCCGTTTCTCCCGCATTGTCCTCGTAGCTCAGCAGGCGACGGCCCCGGCAGGCAAATGCCGGATCATGCCGTCGGCAATCGCCTCCATCAAAGCCCGTTTCGGATACGTTTCGCGAAAGATCAATCGCACCCGCCGTGATGCCGCCTTGTTTTTTGCCGCCACGGTGACGACATTGCGCCGTGTGGCGGTCTCGGCCGAAGCCGCCGTGGCGGGAAGGAACGTGATCCCTGCCTCTGCCGCGACCAGTCCAACTATCGTCGACAGACTGGAGGCCTGGGTATCCAACTCGGCATCGGTTTTCCGGCGGGAAAGCCCACATAGTGAGGCCACTTGATTGCTGAGACAATGACCGTCGCGCAGCAGTAACAGCTCGCTCAGATCCAGCGCGCGGACATCAACCTCTTTCCGGTCCCGCAATGGATGATCCTGCGGCAGGGCGATCAAGAATGGCTCTTGGTATAAATCGATCTGCGCCAAACCGGGCACGACGGGCCGTGTCGCCGTCACGGCCGCGTCCAAATCACCGTCACTGACGCGGCGCTCCAAATTCTCGGTGATGTCCTCGGTCAACATGAACCGGACCGCTGGCAGGCTGTCTTTTAAGGGGCGTAAGACGCTCGGCAGTAAATACGGGGCGATCGTCGGAATCGTCCCAAGACGGACGCGCCCGGCCATGGGATCGGCGTGCGACGCGGCGGTATTCTCAATCTCGTCGGCGATCAGCAGCAACCGTTTGGCCAATACAACGATTTCGGCACCCACCGGGGTGACGGAGACCCGGCGGTTGGTGCGTTCGAAAAACGATACGCCCAACCTGTCTTCGAGTTTCTTGATCTGCCCGCTCAGTGCCGGCTGAGAGACATGGCATCTCTCCGCGGCACGGCCGAAATGGCTCTCCTCGGCGACCGCCACGACATATTCCAGATCACGGATGTTCATGCGCACCTCATCATTTGCGATACCGATTATTACGATAGAAACAATCGATTTTAAATGACAAAGCGTGCACGCCATCTCTGGGGGGAGCCGACTTGCCGGGCACTGCATGGGCCCGCTTCCTCATCGGTTCATGCCGGCGTTGCGGATCTCCCTCGACTGTGCGCCGACAAAAAACAAGCCGGGCGAAAGCCCGGCTTGTTGTCGTTTTGGCCTGACGGCAGCGATCAGCTGGCTTTGAGCTCCAACCGCCGCGCGTGCAGGATCGGTTCGGTGTAACCGCTTGGCTGTTCACGGCCCTTGAACACAAGATCGCAGGCCGCCTGGAATGCGATGCCGTCGAAGCCCGGGGCCATCGGCACATAGGCCGCATCGCCCGCGTTCTGACGGTCGACGACTTCGGCCATCTTCTTCATGACCTCCATCACCTCGTCTTCACTCACGACGCCATGATGCAGCCAGTTGGCAATATGCTGCGCCGAAATCCGGCAGGTGGCGCGGTCTTCCATCAGGCCGACATCATTGATATCGGGCACCTTGGAACAGCCGACACCTTGATCGACCCAGCGCACGGCGTAACCCAAAATCCCTTGCGCGTTGTTTTCCAACTCGCGGCGGATTTGTTCGGGCGTCCATTTGCGGTAGCTGGCGGACGGGATATCCAAGATCGCGTCGACGTGCGCGCGGCGACCGCCCTTCTTCAGGCTGTTTTGAATTTTGAATACATCGACTTGATGGTAATGCAGCGCGTGCAGCGTCGCCGCCGTCGGCGACGGCACCCAGGCCGTGTTGGCACCCGATTTCGGGTGTTCGATCTTGGTCTCCAGCATCGCTGCCATCATATCCGGCATGGCCCACATGCCTTTGCCGATTTGCGCCTTGCCTTGCAGACCGCATTCAAGGCCGATGTCGACGTTGCGGTTTTCGTACGCTGCGATCCAGGCCTTACGCTTGATGAAGTCCTTGCGGCTGAACGGCCCGGCTTCCATCGAGGTATGAATCTCGTCGCCGGTGCGATCCAGGAAGCCCGTGTTGATGAATGCAACGCGATGCTTGGCAGCGCGGATGCACTCCTTGAGGTTAACGCTGGTCCGGCGCTCCTCGTCCATAATCCCAAGCTTGACGGTGTTTTGCGATAGGCCAAGGGCTTTCTCGACGCGGGTGAACGTCTCGTCGGCAAACGCGACCTCATCGGGCCCATGCATCTTCGGCTTAACGACGTAGAACGAACCGGTTACAGAATTACGGGGGCCTTCGGTCTTGTTCAAATCATACTTTGCGATGGCGGTCGTGATCATCGCGTCCATCAGACCTTCGAACACTTCGTTGCCATCGGAATCCAGGATCGCCGGGTTCCGCATTAGGTGACCGACATTGCGCACCAACATCAAGGCCCGCCCTTTGATCTCGGCGGTGCCGCCCGACGGCGTTGTGAAGCTAACATCGGGGTTTAACGCCCGGGTCACGGTCTCGCCGCCCTTCTCGAACTGATCGACTAGATCACCCTTCATCAGACCCAACCAATTCCGGTAGGCGAGGGTCTTGTCCTCGCCATCGACGCAGGCGACGGAGTCTTCAAGGTCCATGATCACCGACAGCGCACTTTCCAATCGAACGTCTGCGAGCCCACATTGATCTCGGCTGCCGATCGGATGAGTGCGGTCGAAGATCAGCTCCACGTGCAGCCCATTGTTGCGAAGGATAATCGCTTCCGGCTCACCTGCATCACCGCGGAAGCCGACGAATTTTTCCGGCTCTTGAAGCGGGTGATCGTCGACCAACAGGGCACCGTCCTTAATCGTATAGCGCTCGGCATCGGCGTGACTTGTTCCCTCAATCGGGAACGCCTGGTCCAGGAACACGCGCGCCCGGGCGACGACGCGGGCGCCCCGGCCGCGGTCGTATTCTTTCGACGTCGGCGCACTGCCCATGGCGTCGGTCCCGTACAGACCGTCATAAAGACTGCCCCACCGAGCGTTCGCCGCGTTCAAGGCATAACGTGCATTGGTAATCGGCACGACCAATTGTGGTCCGGCCACGTCGGCGAATTCCGGATCCGTATTCGCGGTGTCGATTTGAAAGTCATCGCCTTCCGCAACCAGGTATCCGATCTCCGACAAGAAAGATTTATATTCTTCATGGTTGTGCGGCTGGTTGCGATGTCGGAGGTGCCAATCGTCGATCTTGGCCTGCAGGTCCTCGCGAATTTGCAGAAGTTCCTGGTTCCGCGGCCCCATGTCATTGACGAGCGCGGCCATCGCGTCCCAAAAATGATCGGAGTCGATACCGATCCCCGGCAGGACTTCCCCCTCGACGAAATCGAATAGAATTTTGTCGATTTTCAGTCCGGCTTTTTCAACGCGCTCAACCATTTAGTCTCTCCAGTAATAAATCTAATGTATGCGGGGGCAAATGGTATGCCCCCGGTCAAAAAGCAATCGCTTTTTTCATGACGCGCGGGTTGTACCTTAATTCGCCCGCTATTTCAGGCCGTTGGCCGGTGAAAACAGAATTTCTGACGCGGCACAGGTCTCGCGACCTGACGTCACAACATGCCGTCCAATCATAAGATTCTTTGTATACGCATGCTCGGTTGCGCTTATCATGCCGGAAGCCACCTTTTTTCTGTGACCAATGTCCGCTAAGAATAGATCAGAAAATGATCGTCATCCGGACCGCGATCATCGACACGATAGACCATCGGAGACCCATTCCATGAAGTTCGCACGTTTAGTGGCGTGCTCGCTGGCCATTGTTGTTACGGCCGGTGCGGCGTTTGCCGAGACAATCAAAATCGGCGAGATCAATAGCTACACGCGCCTTCCCGCCTTCACCGAGCCGTACAAGAAAGGCTGGCAACTCGCGTTGGAAGAGATCAACGCCAAGGGCGGCGTGAACGGCCGCTTGTTGGAGGTGATCTCCCGTGACGATGCGGGCAAACCCGGCACCGCCGTCAAAATCGCCGAGGAACTTATCAGCCGCGAGAACGTGGCGCTGTTGGCGGGCACCTTCTTTTCGCATATCGGGTTGGCCGTTTCCGACTTTGCCAAACAACGGGATGTGTTGTTTGTGGCGTCCGAGCCTTTGACGGATGCCCTAGTCTGGAGCAAAGGCAACGATGTGACCTTCCGGTTGCGCCCCTCGACCTATATGCAGGCAGCGATGCTGGCCGCCGAAGCCGCCAAAACGGGGGCAACCCGGTGGGCCACCGTGGCGCCGAACTATGCATACGGCAAAGACGCCGTGGCGGCGTTCAAGCAGGTCCTCAAATCCCTCAACCCGAATGTGGAATTTGTCGACGAACAATGGCCGGCACTGTTCAAGATTGATGCCGGTGTTACTGTCCGTGCGCTTGAAGCGGCCAAGCCCGATGCCATTTACAACGTCACGTTTGGACCGGATTTGGGCGCCTTCGTTCGCGAAGGTACCGTCCGCGGGCTATTCGATGGACGTACCGTCGTCAGCTTGTTGACCGGCGAGCCGGAATACCTCGAACCGCTCAAGGACGAAGCACCCGACGGTTGGATCGTCACCGGATATCCGTGGTACGACATCGACACGCCCGCCCATAATACCTTTCGTGATGCTTACGAGATGCGCTGGAATGAAACCCTCAAAGTCGGTTCGCTCGTCGGGTACAACATGATGCTCACCATCGCCGCCGCGCTGGAAAAATCTCCCAGCTTGGCGACTGCGGATTTGGTCGCCGCCATGAAAGGGATCTCGTTCGACAGCCCACAGGGCATGATCACTTACCGTGAAGCCGATCATCAGGCGACAATGGGGGCATGGGTCGGCAAGACGGCTGTTCGCGACGGCAAAGGCGTGATGGTCGACTGGCGTTACGTTGATGGCCACGAGGTCTTGCCGCCCCCCGACGAAGCCCGGGCGATGCGCCCCGGCGGCTGATCCGCCGGACACCCATTCGGCATGCCGTAAACGGGGGATCCCGAAACGATGGGATTTTACATCGCCCAGTTCCTGACCGGTGCGGCGAGTGCGTCCTCGCTGTTTCTTGTCGCCGCCGGCCTGTCGATCATCTTCGGCGTCACCCGGATCGTCAATTTCGCGCACGGGTCGCTTTACATGCTGGGGGCGTTCATTGCCTATAGCATCAGCGCGCGGATCGGCTTCTGGCCGGCCGTGCCGTTGGCCATGCTGACGGTTGGCGCTGTCGGTTGGGTTATCGAACGCACTGTCCTCCGCCGGCTATATGGCGCGCCGGAACTGTATCAGCTGGTCGCGACGTTCGGCCTTGTCTTAATCATCCAAGACCTGGCCTTGGCCATTTGGGGACCAACCGATCTGCTGGGGCCCCGCGCCCCTGGCCTCGATGGCGCGATCCGGATCATGGGCGAGCCGATTCCAACCTACGATCTGTTTCTGATCGCCGTCGGCTTGGGGGTCCTCGCCGGCGTTTGGTGGATGTTCACCAAGACCCGCTTCGGCGTTTTGGTCCGCGCGGCCACCGAGGACCGGGAAATGCTCCAGGCGCTCGGCGTCAAGCCGGCACGTTTGTTTCAGTTGAGCTTTTTTATCGGCGCCGCTTTGGCCGGCCTGGGCGGCGCGCTCGAGATGCCCAGACAGCCGGCAAGCTTGCTTATGGATTTGCGGATCATCGCCGAAGTTTTCGTCGTTGTCGTCATTGGCGGCCTCGGCAGTGTCGCCGGGGCGTACTTGGCCGCCATGATGATTGCTCAATTGAACGCGTTTGGAATTTTGATCTTCCCCGAGATCACCCTGGTCATCGCTTTCGCGGCGATGGCGATCGTCTTGACGGTCCGACCGCACGGGTTTTTCGGCAAGCCAATGCCAAGCGCCGCCGATGCCGTCGAGATTCAACCCCCTCTCGCGCTTGGCCGCTGGACAAGTCCATTGGCCGTTGTCTTGATCGCTGGATTGGTTTTACTGCCTATGGTCGGATCGACCTTTGCCGTGGTCTTGGTGACCGACATCGCGATTTTCGCCCTATTCGCAGCCGGGTTACATTTCATGATGGGCACCGGTGGATTGATCTCGTTCGGGCACGCCGCATTTTTTGGCCTCGGCGCGTACGCCGTCGCGATGCTGACACGCACAATCGATGTCGGCATGATTCCCGCTCTGATTGCCGCACCGTTGGCCGCCGCCGCGGGCGCCGCCGTCATCGGGTGGTTCGCAGTCCGGCTCAGCGGTGTGTACCTTGCAATGCTGACATTGGCGGGCGCACAGATTCTTTGGTCGGTCAGCGTTCAATGGCAGGACGTCACCGGCGGCGACGACGGGATCATCGGCGTTTGGCCGGCCGCATGGGCCGCAGACCCGATCCCGTTCTATTTCCTGGTCTTGGCGTTGGTCGGACTGAGCTTGTTGATCCTGTCACGGATCACCCAAGGACGTTTCGGCCTTTTGTTGCGCGCCAGTCGGGATTCGGCCGATCGGGCCGCTGCACTTGGGATCAACGTTCGCCGACGGCGTTGGGCCGCGGTTGTAATTGCCGGTGCCAGCGCCGGTATCGCCGGGGGCATTTTCACGTTCGCGAAGGGCAGCGTCTTTCCCGATGCCCTGGCAATTCCCCATTCCGTCGATGCCCTGGTCATGGTTTTGCTGGGCGGCGTTCACAGTCCAGCGGCCCCGATTATCGGCGCGGCAACGTTTGGACTGTTGGAAGATATCCTCAGCCGGTTGCCCTACTGGCGAGCAATCCTGGGCGCAAGCATCATCGCGATTGCTGTGCTCGCGCCGGGTGGAATCGGCGGAGTCTTGTCGCGCATGGCACGTCCCAACGTCGAGGGCGGGAGATGACGTGTATCCTGCGCATTCATAGTCTTCGCCGCGCGTTCGGCGGTCTGATCGCCGTCGATGACGTGACATTCGATGTTGCCGTCGGCGAGCGCGTCGCCCTGATCGGTCCGAACGGCGCAGGAAAGACGACATGCTTCAACATGCTCGGCGGTTCCTTGAAGCCGAGCAACGGCACAATCCAGTTCATGGAACAGGACGTAACCCAAATCGCGCCGCACGCGCGCGCCACATTGGGAATCGGCCGCACGTTTCAGATTGCCGCGGTCTTTCGATCGATGACCGTTCGCGAGAATATCGTAGCGGCGCTCATGGCGGCGAACCTGATGTCGGGAGAAACGGACAACATCCTCGCCGATGCGGATATTCTGGACGTCGCCGAGGTGCCCGTCACCGAGCTTTCCTACGGCGACGTCAAACGTGTCGAACTGGCCATGGCCCTGGCGACAAATCCGAAACTGCTGCTGCTGGACGAGCCAACCGCCGGCATGGCCGGTGGCGAACGCTTGAAGATGATGCATCTGGTTCAGGAGTTGGCCACGAAACACGGCACGACAGTGCTCTTTGTCGAGCACGACATGGACACTGTATTCCGTTTCGCGACACGCGTGCTGGTCATGGATCAAGGCCGTTTAATTGCCGACGGAACGCCGGAAGCGGTACGCGCGGATGCGGCTGTCCAGGCCGTATACTTGGGCACGGGGACCGACGGCGATGCTTAGTCTTTCAAACGTCATCTCGGGTTATGGGGCTGCGCAGGCGCTGGACTCCGTTTCGATGTCGATGGCTGACGGCGGCGCCGTTGCCATCTTGGGTCGAAATGGCGCTGGCAAGTCGACCCTATTGAAGACCATCATCGGCCTGTTGCCCGTGTGGGAGGGACAGGTCACCTATCGCGATACACTATTAAACGACCGAAGCAGTGACGCACGGGCGCACATGGGTATCGGATACATCCCCGAAGACCGACGCATCTTTGCGACTCTTTCAGTCGTCGAAAACCTGACCACCGGCTCCAAGCCCGGTCCGGGCGGCGAGATGCCATGGACGCAGGACCGCGTTCTCGACCTGTTTCCGGAATTGTACCGACGACGCGATGCCGCAGCCGGAACACTGTCGGGTGGGGAACGGCAGATGCTGTCGATTGCACGAGCGTTGGTCGGCAATCCGCGGCTATTACTCCTGGACGAACCGTCAGAAGGACTTGCGCCGGTTATCCTCGATCGCTTGGTTCCCACCTTGCGGACGCTGCGAAACGAGGGAATCGGTCTGTTGGTCGCCGAACAAAACCGCACGCTGGCAGAACGTGTAACCGAACACGTTCTGATCCTGGAGACCGGCAAGATGGTCTATAGCGGGACATTCGAGGACCTTAAGGCCCAGCCGGAATTCGTTACGCGGCATCTTGGCGTGTAGCCGCTTTTCTCGGGTCCCGGATAACTGTACGATCTGGCAAGTTTTTTGGGAGCGAAGATGTCCGAGACCAGCGAACCCGTCGCCGTAAAGGCTTTCGCCGTTATCGAAGCGGTATTGGCCGCTGGCCGGCCGTTGTCGTTGCCGGAACTGGCCGAAAGCCTCGGCCGCCCGAAACAGACTGTCCATCGCACCGCCAGACAGTTGGAGCAGCACGGCTTTCTGCATCGCGAACCGGTGCGCGACCGATACGCCATCGGGCCAAAGATGTTCGAGATTTCGAAGGACGTCTTGGCATGGTGCACACGGTACGGACCACGGCATGCGGCGTTGAGCCGATTGGTCGAAAAAGTCGGCGAGACATGTAATATCGGAATCCTGGACGACGACACTGTCTTGTATTTGGACCGCGTGGAGAGCAATTTCCCGCTTCGGGCCGAGTTACACCCCGGCAGCCGGGTGCCCGTTCATTGCACGGGTCTGGGCAAGCTGTTCTTGGCTTATCTGGCACCCCGAACGCGCAAACGCATGATCGATCGTTTGAACCTCCAGCCGTTTACCAACAACACGATCACAGCCGCGCACGATCTAGAAATCGCCTGCGCGGATATTCGAAATCAAGGTTACGCGGTCAATAACGAGGAATATCACGACGGCATCATCAGCGTCGCCGTACCTGTCTCCTCCACAGCGGATAAAGTGATCTCCGGCCTCGCCGTGCATGCACCGGCGGCTCGCATGACCGTGGATGCCGCGATCGGCCTCGTGCCCTTGCTGCAAGAGGCAGCGCGCGATATCGCTGTCGACTTCGTCGAAGCGGCAGACTGAGACTTAGTCACCGACAATCCGGCGAAACGTCAGGTTGATCCTCGGCCCCACGTCACGCGCGGTTTTTGGGATCGCGTGCATCCAATTGGCTTGCGTCTCACCCCGCATGATCAGAACGCTGCCCGGGGGCAAATCGATGCCGAAGGTCTTGGCGCGAAAATGGGGTTTCGGCTTGAAGCGAAAACGACGGATGGAGCCCAAACTGACCGATGCGATGACCGGATTTAGACCCAAGGCCATTTCATCGTCGGCATGCCAACCCATCGAATCGGCACCTCCCCGATATAGGTTCAACAAGACGCCGTTAAACGTCTGTTCGGCCAGGCGCTCGACACGTCGACGGATCATATCGACCGGCGGCACCCAAGCCGCCGGTACATTCGTCAAGCCGGAGTAGGTATAACTGGCATCACCCATCCAGCAGGTGAGCCGCGGCATATCGTGAGTTCGACCGAACACGGTGATCGCCTCTTGCCGCCATGGTACCTCCTCCATCAACGCGGCACACAGCGCGTCTGCATCCGGGAACGCATCGGCATATAAGACCATGTCGCCGCCCGGCATATCGAAATTACGAACGGGCTCACGCAGGGCGTTCAATGCACCCCCGGCTTGACGTAGTAATCGCTTCGGGCCGCCGTTTTGACATCGATTTCAACAATCTGTTTGTCACGAAAGACGGTCAACGGAACACTGATACCGGCATCCCCCATGGACCACAGCGCGCGGTACATCGACGCCATGCCGCTGACCGGTCGCCCATCGATCTCCAACACCATGTCGCCCGCCTCTAGGCCAGCCTCATCGGCAGGCCCCCCTTCCCACAATCCGGCGATGACCACCTTGCCCGCCGCCTCGGCCGAGAAAACGCCCATCCACGGGCGTGGCGGCGTAGTTCGTCCACCATGCGCCATCAGATCGTCTTTGATATCCGCCAGCAAGTCGATGGGGACAATCATGTTGCCTTCTCGCGGCTCACCGCCGTCTTCGTTTGGCACACTTTCCTGAACGAATAGCGAACCGATCCCCTTTAGGGTCCCGTCCAGGCCGATCAACGCCGCCCCGCCCCAAAACGGATGCGGCGGCGCTGTAAAGATGGCGCTATCCAGCAGGTATTCCCAATAGCCTGCGAACTCACGCCGCCCGACAACCTCGACGGCAATGCTCTGGCTACGGCCGCCATAGCCAGCGACGATGGCCCGGTCGCCCAATTGCAGATCCGTGGCGGTCCCAACGGTTAGCGGCTCGGCCGTCGGCCGTCCCATCATCTGAACAAGCCCGATGCCGGTCTCCGTGTCCGCGCCAATGACATGTCCCTCGGTCGCGGCGCCTTCGGCGTCGATCAGCCAGACCTGCTCCGCCTCGACAACCAAATAGCCGATCGTCACCAGCAATCCTGAAGCATCGATCAAAACGGCATGCCCGGTCCTCTCGGCGCCCAGGGACCGAACGGTAAAACCGTCCTCCGGCGCACGGGTTCGGATTAAATGGACAGCCCGCAACGCCGATTTCAGATCGAACGAGAGTTCGTCCGGCGAGGGCTGCAAAGCGGGATCGATGTCCGGCAGATTATCGTTGGCCATATCGGCTCCTTCCTCTCCCATGTCGGGATACGGCCAAGAAAATCAATGGCCCGCGTAGGGTCTTTTTTGTGCCGTTATCCGGCAATAGGGATATTTAACCGGCACCATGCATCGGCATTTCGCGAAAAACTCAAGGTCGGCGGACGCCCATCGGGTATGCGCGTGAAATGATCGCGGTCAGCTGCGGCAATCGACACGCGAAGACGATGGCCAGCCTTGAACAAATATGACGTCGGAAGCAATTCGAACCCAGCATACGCGCTCTTGCCCGGCTCGAGATGTTTGGCATCGGCGCGGTTGAACGAATGGGTCGGTCCGGTCGGCGGAATGTTGACAGGTAACTTGTTTGTCGCGCGATGAAGAGCTCGAAAGACTCCCTCAGTCACATAAACCGACCGGCCTTCCGGTGTGATGTCGGAGAGGTAGACAAAGAAACAACAGTCGCGCTCCGAGCATGTGAAATTCAGTTCTACGGATGGGTGCCCCGTAACCTCGGTATCCGTGTCAAATGGGGCGGACGTATAGTTCAACATCCGCGCGTCGCGGCCATCCCAATCGTCGTAATACGTCTCCACATTGGCGATATAAAGTCGATCGTACCGGGAATGCGTGCCGGTCCCGCAGCCGTAATCCGCTTGGTATGTATCCTCGACGTCGGCCGACATGGGCGGTGCTTCGGACAAACTGCCGTTCTCGGCGAAATAGAGCTCCTTGACGCTGTGCTCCGGTGGCCAGGCGGCGGCGCTTTGCCACGCTTCCAACCCCATGGTGTAATAATGGACCGGGTCCTCATCGGACAGATTGTTGTCCAAACCCTTCAGGTGCGTATCGAAAAAACGCAACACCTCGGCCGCGACGAATTTCTGCTGCGGGCGGCGGTTCGGCCGCCATGGACTGCAATGTCCGCGTGCACCATGGTCCCAGGGGCCAAGCATCAAGCGGTTGTCGGGATTATTGAGCCAAAGATGGCGCTGAATAGTACCGACGGAGTATCCGCCGCCATCCATCCATCCAGAGACCGAGTAATAGGCCGTAGAGGCGTCGGCATCCCGGTCGGCGTAGGCGTAGGGGCTGATCTTGTCGCTAGCGTAGTCGGGATTATCGGTCAACGGCGCGTCGCGAAATCGCAACTGCTGGGCAAAGTCCTGCATATCAAAGTTGGCTTCGTGATCGCGCAAAGCCTCTGCCAGCATCGCGCCTTCGGGGTCTTCGTCGACCGGCGCCGGACCGGCCAGATCGTCGTCCTTGAAATAGGCGTAATCGGGAATCAGGTCGCGCTTGTCCAAGTCCAGCGCTTCGGCCAATTGGCCGTAATTGCGTGTCACACATGTTAGCAACACGCCACCGGGATACAGATGATTGGACCAGGTATCCCACACCGCGAACAGCGGGGCGACGGCTTTGACCGCTGGATGATTGGTCGACGCCAGAAAATCCGACGCCGCGCCCGGATAAGAAATTCCGGTCGCGCCGATGTTTCCGTCGCACCACGGTTGTTTGGAGACCCAATCGGCGATGTCATGGTGATCGAGACGCTCGGCCGGGGATCGAAACCCATCCCGGCAACCGAAACTGGCGCCCGAACCACGCACATCGACGCACACCAACGCGTAGCCGTGCGGCACGAAGTGATCCCGGTAAAATGCGACGGTCGGTGCGGCATCGATGTCGGATCGATGACCGTTTTGCAAGGCGAACCGCCGATAATACGGCGTAAAGATACATATCGTCGGGAAAGACGCATCTTCATCCGATCCCGGGAGATGTACATCCACTGCCAGCTTGGTGCCGTCGCGCACCGCGACATAGCGCGAAAACAACCGGGCATCGTCGTGCGCGGGTGGATGCGTCTTCACGTACGCGAGGGGGTCAGTAATCCAACCGGCCATGGTGTTTCCTTTCGCTTGCCCGGGCTTGCGAATGCCGCCGCTTTGATAGACGTTTAATCAACTAGTAGCGGGAGGATCGAGAATGAGCAACGTGCACGCCCTGGAATGGCCGTCCGTCAAAGACCGGGTATCCGAGGAAGAATGGCAAATGCGCGTCGATCTGGCGGCGTGTTATCGGTTGGTGGCACATTTTGGTTGGGATGACTTGCTGTTTACCCACAATTCGGCGCGCGTGCCCGGCGGCGATCATCATTTCCTGATCAATCCGTTCGGCCTTCGTTTTGACGAAATAACGGCGTCGTCGCTGATCAAGATCGATTGCGACGGCAAGAAGATCATGGAAAGCCCATTTGATTACATCGAAGCCGGCTTCACCATTCACTCGGCGATCCATATGAACCGCGAGGACGCGGTCTGCGTCATGCACACGCATACACAGGAAGGCATGGCCGTCTCGTCGCAGAAAGACGGTTTGTTGATGTTGAACCAGAAGTCTCTGGCTTTCTACAACCGCATTGCCTATCACGACTATGAAGGCATTGCCGACGATCTGGATGAACGCGACCGTCTGGCCGCGGACTTAGGCGATCTCAACGCGATGATTCTGCGCAATCACGGCTTGATGACCGTCGGTCCGACAGTCGGCCATGCGTTTTTGCTGCATCGGCGACTCAACGATGCCTGCGAATTGCAACTCAAAGCGATGGCGGGTGGGGCCGAGCTAACGATCCCGTCGGGGCAGGTCTGCGAACACACGGCACAACAGTTCGAGCGATCCTACGCCCAGGGCACCAGTACCAAAGCCCAATGGGATGCGCTCCTTCGATTGCTCGACAATGTCTCGCCTGGTTACGCGAATTGAGGAGCGCGAGATGACGACATACGCTCAGGGCGGCATGGTCTGCGCCCCACAACCCGAAGCCGTCGAGGCCGGCGCCATGGTCCTGAAAGATGGCGGCAACGCGGTCGACGCGGCGATTGCTACGGCGTTAACGCAAACCGCGGTCGACCCGTTCATGTCCGGCATCGCCGGTTTCGGCTCGATGCATGTGTATATGCCGGCGACCGGCACGCATCAGTGCCTGGATTTTCATGCCCGCGCGCCACAGGCCGTAACGCCGGACATGTGGGCCGACAAACTTCTGCACGAATGCGAGGACGGGTTTGGTTTTATCCTCGAAGGCCGCGTGAACGAGGTGGGTTATCAATCGATTGCAACGCCGGAAAGCCTGCGCGCCTACGACACGGCGTTGCAAAAATGGGGCAGCAAATCGTTGGGCGATGTCATTCAACCTGCCATCGGCTATGCCCGGGACGGATGGATGATCCGACCGCACGTGCGGCGCTTTTGGGAACAAGTGGAACCAGGCGGCCGGGTCGAGCATATCGAGTATTTGCGCGGATCACCGGCGACGGCAAAGATCTACCTGGATGACGACGGCGCCATGAAACCCATGGGGGCGGTACAGAAAAACCCGGATATGGCGGCCACGTATCAACGAATTGCCGAGGCCGGCGCCGACGATTTTTACGAAGGCGAGATCGCCGCCAAAATTGTCGCCGACATGGAAGCCAATGGCGGCTTGATCCGTAGCGTGGACTTAAAGAACGCCGGACCGGAAGACACCGACGTCCTTTGGACGACATATCGCGGCTATCGCGTGGCATCGGCCCCACCGCCGGGTGGCGGCATCATGGTGCTGCAGATGCTGAATATCCTGGAGAACTTCGATCTCGCAGCGATGGGCCATAATAGTGCCGAGTACATCCGCACCGTCGCCGAAGCGATGAAGATCGCCACGGTCGATAAAGACAACCATGTCGGCGACCCAAGGTTCGTCGACATTCCGCTCGAAAGACTTCTGTCCAAGGAATACGCCAAGGAACAGGCCGACAAAATCAAATCCGGGGTCAAAACCCATGTGCCGCGGCTGCAGCAGGGCGAAGATCAAAAAGAGACCACGCATCTTTGTACCGTCGATGCCGACGGCAACTGCGTCACCATGACCCATTCGCTCGGCATGCCGTCCGGTGTGACGACCGAGGGTCTCGGCTTCGTCTACAACGGCTGTATGGGGGTCTTCGATCCACGGCCGGGCATGACCGGATCGCTGGCCCCCGGAAAATCGCGGTTCACCTCGATGGCGCCAAGCATCGTCTTCAAGGACGACAAACCGTATCTGTTGATCGGCGCGCCGGGCGGCACCTACATCGCCATGGGTGTTATCCAGGGCATCCTCAACGCCCTCGATTTCGGCATGGATGCACAAGAAGCGGTCTCGGCCCCACGATTCTCCGCAACCAGCGATATCATCGAGATCGTCAACAGGATTCCCCGGTTCGTCCAAGCGGAACTGGAGGCAGACGGGTATACCTTCCGGCGTTACCCGCTGAATTTCCACTTTGCCGGCGTTCACGCCATTCGCTTGACCGAGAACGGCCTGGACGGCGGTGCCGACCCCGGCCGCGACGGCATGGCGCTGGCGGTGTGATCGCGAGGACAGCTTGAAGATCACTCGTTTGCGCGCCAGCGACCTCGCCGATGCACAGACACTGCTTGGTGAGTTGGGATACGAGGTCGATAGCGCGACCCTGACGACGCGAATTAAAGACGTGCTGGGCCGCGACGATCATGCAGCCTTCATGGCTCGAGACGACGACGATGGCACGGCTCTCGGCCTGCTCCATCTATACGTTCGAAGCGGTCTGGAGAAACCCATCGAGGCATACATACAATCGCTGGTCGTCGGCACCCATGCCCGGCGCAAAGGCGTGGCGACGACACTGATGAACGTCGCCGATGCCTGGGCCCGGAAACGCGGCCTAGCCTCCATCGCGCTGCATACGCAAACCCATCGCGCCGACGCCCTGGCGTTCTATACCGCGCAAGGCTACGCCGAGGTCACGCAATCGCGGATGCTGCGGAAGAAATTGTAACGTCAGAGGTGCAGTTTCAGCCCCTCGTGGCTGGCGATGAAACCGAGACTTTCATAGAACCGGATCGCGTCGGTCCGTTTCTTATCCGAGGTCAATTGAACCATCGTTGCACCCAGGGCGCGCGATCTGTCGATCGCCTGTTCGAAAAACCACCGCCCGACGCCGTGGCCGCGCAGTTCGTCATGGACCCGCACGCTCTCGATCATAGCCCGCTTGGTGGCGCGCCGGCTGAGCCCCGGAATGATCGTCAGATGCAGACAGCCGAGGACCCGGCCATCCGGCCCTTCGATCACCCATTGTTCGTTGTTCGGATCGGCCTCCATCTCCGCGAAAGCCGCAGCGTACGCCGGATCACCGAGTGTCTCGCGCGTCTGACCGATCGGATCGTCGGCCAACAACCCGATGATTGCATCGATATCGTCCACCGTCGCCTGACGCAGGATGAGTTGATCCAGAATACCCATGCCCCCCTCTGCTGCCGTCGCGCCACCTTGACCCTTGGCGGGATGGGTCTAGGCTTTCGCAGTCGATGTTTTACCACAGGAGCAAGAGACCATGGACGAGGCAAGACCAAATCTGCCGCAGTTGGACGGCGAGGAAATCTTGAAAGGCGTACTGGAATGGGTCGATATTGAAAGCCCGAGCCACGACGCCACCGCCGTCAACGGCATGGTCGATCGGGTTCAGAACGACGCGGAAACCCTGGGGCTGGGCATCGATCGCACACCGGGCCGTGACGGTTTCGGCGACATTCTAAAATGCCGCACGCCATGGGGCGGCGATGGGCCCGGAATCTTGGTGCTGTCACACTTGGATACCGTGCACGGCGTCGGCATCAAGGATACCAAGAACCCAATCCGCCGAGAGGGCGACAAGGTTTATGGTCC
This sequence comes from Rhodospirillales bacterium, assembly GCA_965222395.1. GTDB lineage: Bacteria > Pseudomonadota > Alphaproteobacteria > Rhodospirillales > Casp-alpha2 > UBA4479. Next base: position 3,772,082 of record OZ244947.1, on the reverse strand, counting down.
CGGAATTTACGATATGAAGGCCGGTGCCTACATCGCCATGCACGCCATGCGGCATCTGATCCGCCAAGGTCAGGAGACGCCGCTGCCGATCACGTTCATGTACATCCCCGAGGAAGAAGTCGGCTCGCCTACGTCAAAGGACATGATCGTCGAGGAAGGGCGGAAGAATAAATACGTCCTTGTGACCGAGCCTGCCCGCGAAGGCGGCAAGATCGTCACCGCGCGAAATGGACGCCTGCAATATACCATAAAGGTCAAAGGCATCCCCTCACACGCCGGCGCCCGGCATATGGACGGTCATTCTGCCATTAAGGAGATGGCCCACATTATATTGAAGTTGGAGGGGCTGACAGATTACGAGAAAGGGCAGACGTGTTCCGTCGGCATTATCAATGGCGGCACACTGACCAATGTCGTTCCCGAGGACTGCGAAATCAGCGTCGACATCCGCGTCCCCGACATGAATGCCGCGCACCACGTCATGGCGTTCGTCGAAAATATGACGCCGGAAGACCCCGACTGTATCGTCACCGTCGACGGCGGGATCGACCGGCCACCGTACGAGAAATTCGAGGGGATTGAAAAACTGTTCGATCACGCCAAAAACTTGGCGGCGGACATCGGGTTCGACTTACAAGACCTGAAGACCGGCGGCGGTTCGGACGGAAACCACACCGGTGCGCTCGGGATTCCGACATTGGATGGTCTCGGGGCCGACGGCCACGGGGCGCATTCGAATGACGAGTTTATATACTATTCCAGCTTGGTTGAACGATGCCGGCTAATGATTCGGTTGATGCAAACCCTCGAATAGCGAATGGCGGCACTGTCACACACGGCAATCGGGAAATATCGACCGGTATGTCGTGGTCCGCACCAAATTGTCTACGTAATATCCACACTGAACGCGTTATTCCGCTTTGACCATAATGGTGATGTCCCCAGGTTTAGTTAGGGACCAACGATGACATGAACATCGTTGACGCAATGGGGAGCCGCCATGATGAGACTCGTAGAAACGCAAGATCGTCGCAGCTATCCGAGGTTCGATACGGAACTGGACTTGGTCATCTCAACGGGGTTGCGCCGCGTCAAATGCGCCACGATCAATATCTCCATCGGCGGCACGCGGATTGCCTGGAGAGATATCCTCGAATCCGTCGAAGACACCCTGGTCGTGGGACAGTTCATCGACCTGGAAGTCGCCAATCATGTTGCGGTTCAAGGTTTTGTCGTCAGGATTGACGAAGGTTTATTATCTGTCGCCTTCGACATCGCCGACGATGAGTTGCCGCTGGTAACCGAAAGAATGTCCGAAGCCGCCGGTCTGGATATCCGCGCCGCTTGATTTCGGATCAGCTTACGTCACGCGTGACGATTTGCCCGGGCCGCGCCGCGGTCCGGTTGCCGCATTCCCAAACGATATCGCCATTCACCAGAACGTATTTGATCCCGTCGGACGGCTTCGTCGGTGTTTCGAACGTCGCCCGGTCCAAGACGTCATCCGGATCGAATATCGTGATGTCGGCGATGGCACCGGTCCGAAGGACGCCGCGATCCGCGAAACCAAAAACCGCCGCGGTATGCCCGGTCATCTTGTGGACCGCTGTTTCAAGATCGAATAATCGTTCTTGCCGCCCATAGTAGCCAAGAACGCGGGGAAAAGTGCCCCAGAGCCGAGGGTGCGGCGCGTCCGTGCCGGGGATGCCGTCGGACCCAACCATCGCCATCGGATGCGCCAGAACCCGACGCACATCGTCCTCGTCCATGGCGAAATAGATCGCTTGCGCCGGTGATAACTCCTCCGCCGCCTCGTCCAGCGACAGGCCCCATTCCGTGGCAATATCGTGCAGATACCAGCCGGCCGTTTTCGGGTGCGCGTCCGAGGCGACAATAAGAATTTTCTCGGCAATGGCGACGCGCTCCGGCATCAGGGCCGTGGCGCTGGCCGCATAAGGGTAAACATCGAAATGAATGGTCTGCCCTTCGGCCAACTGTTCGATCCGGCGGAGCGATTGTTTCGTCGTGCCCCAAACGGCCCGGCCGCTGGCCTTGTGATGCGACAAGACCACGGCAATCCCACCATCGCGGCCGATCTCGGCGGCTTCGTCAATGGACTCGAGCAGCCCCTCCGACTCATCGCGCAAGTGCGTAGCGTATAGGCCGCCGTATGCGGACGCGGTGGCCGCCAAATCGGTTACCTCGTCGGTCGGCGCGGCGCGCCCGGCCGGATACATCAGGCCCGAGCTGACGCCGATTGCGCCGGCCTGTAATGCGTCCGTTAAACGACGGCGCATCCGCGCCCGCTCCAATCCCGTCGCCGGACGGGCGACATCGCCCCGCATGGCTTCGGCCCGCAATGAGTTATGACCACACAGCATCGCCGCGTTGACGGCAGGCGCGGCACGGCGAAACGCCGCCATGTAATCAGCCATCCTGGGGAACCGGTACTCGGACTTCTGGCCCAGCAACGCCATCGGCACCGGCATTTCCCAGCCGTCCGAGGGTGCAAACGGCGCAAGACTGACGCCACAGTTGCCGGCGACAACCGTGGTCACACCTTGGCTGAGCTTACACACCATGTCGGGATCATCCAAAAGGGCCCGATCGTCATGGGTATGACAATCGATAAAGCCCGGTGCGATCACCGCCCCGGCGGCGTTGATACGGTGCGTCGCGGCAACATCCGTCACGTCCCCCACCGCTGTGATCCGATCGCCTTTGATCGCCAAACCTCCCGCACGCCGCGGCGCACCGGTTCCATCGACCAAGACGCCATGTTCAACCACGATGTCGGGTTTTTCCATGTCTTGCGCTATCCGGCCAACAGGGGAATTTGCGCGGCGGCGGCGGCAATATCAGGCGCGGAGGCGACCTGGAATCCGGCGCCATCGTATTCCAGAGCCGCTCGACGCTCTTCGCTGCGGCTGCCATGCCCGGTCGACACATGCACGCCGCCCGCACAACCGGCGCGCTTTGCCGCAGCAATATCGCCAGCCCGATCGCCAATGATCCAAGACCCCGCCAGATCGAGCGGCATCGTATCGGCAGCAGCCAACAACATACCGGGGTTCGGCTTTCGGGCGGGATGATCGGCAACGTTGTAGGGGGCGTGGCCGTCGGCGTGATGCGGACACGCGAAGACCGCATTGACAAAACACCCCGCATCGGCGAGCGCATTCAGCATTGCCTCTTCAACATCGATAAACGCGGGCCAATCGAAAATTCCGCGACCGATCCCAGCCTGGTTCGTAACGACGACGACAGGCACACCCCGTTCATTGGCGGTCCGGACAACATCGGCCGCACCGGCGCATAGTTTCATCTCGTCAGCTCGATGGAGGTAATGCACCTCCTCGACCAGAACACCGTCGCGATCGAGAAACAGTGCGGACCGCCGCGGCGGCCCGGGAACTCGGGTCAACACCTGCCGCCAAACCCCGTCTTCGCCGATGTCGGCGCCAAACGGCAGGGGGTCGGGTATCGTGTAGGCGTATGCGGACATTCACGTACTCGCGTTTTGAGGCATCCGCGAGTATGCTTCATCGCATGATGACGATCAAAGCCGACGAACAGACATACGACACCTCCTTGCCGTTGCCGCCAAGCGCGATGCCGGCATGGGCACGGTGCCTATTGGTATGTTTTGGATGGCTGATGGTCGTTATCGGCTTGATCGGTGTCGTCGTTCCCGTCTTGCCGACAACGGTGTTCCTGATTATCGCCTTGTGGGCGTTTTCACGAAGCTCCCGGAAGTTTCAGCTTTGGGTATGGAATCACCGGACGTTCGGGCCGCCGATCCGTGACTGGCACCGTCACGGTGTCATCCCTGTCCGCGCCAAGGTCATGGCGGTTATGCTGATGACACTCAGCTTCATGTTCGTGACGATCTGGGTCGCCCAAGACTGGCGATTACCGACGATACTCAGCGTTATTATGCTTCCGGCGGCCCTGTACATCGTTACCCGACGCAGCAACGCGCCGGAACAGCCTGATCCCTTCTCCTGATACAAACGCGTGACGCCTGAACTCTTCCCGGCCATCTCCGGCCTGTTCGCCAGCGCCTTCATTGCCGCAACACTGTTTCCCGCGGCATCCGAAGCGCTTTTGGTTACATTGCTTTTGGATGATCCCGGCCGCGCATGGTTGCTCGTGCTCGTGGCCAGTGCCGGCAACGTCCTTGGCTCTGTGCTCAATTGGGCGTTCGGACGATTCCTGATCCGTTTCCAAGGGCGCAAGTGGTTTCCGGTTTCGAAACAAGGGTTGGCGCGCGCCACCGGCTGGTATCAGAAATGGGGATACTGGTCGCTGTTGCTGGCCTGGGTGCCGTTGATCGGCGATCCGTTGACGGTCGCGGCCGGCGTCCTACGCTGCCGACTATGGATATTTGTCGTCTTGGTGACAATCGGCAAGGCGGGGAGATATATCCTGATCGCCGCCACGACCCTGCATTGGATGGGCCTTTAGGCCGATTTTTCCGCCATATGCAGACCGACAACGCCTGCAACGATAAAGCCGATGCAAACGAGTTTCATCAACGAGACGCTCTCGTTCATAAAGATCATGCCGATGATCGCCACCAGGGCGGTGCCGACCCCGGCCCAGATAGCATACACGGCCGACACCGGAAGCCCTTTCAGGGCCAGCCCCATAAACGTGAAGCTGACAAGGTAGCCCGTCACGGTAACGGCGACAAAGATGTATCGCGTAAAACCGTCGGACAGTTTCAGCGATATCGTGCCGACGACCTCGAAGGCGATCGCGCCGCCCAACAAAAGCCAATGCATGGACGTTCCCCCCGAACTTGTTCAGACGTTGAATTTGAACAGCATGATGTCACCGTCCTGGGTGACGTAGTCCTTGCCTTCCTGGCGCATTTTCCCCGCATCTTTACAGGCTTGCTCGCCGCCAAGGCCCACAAAATCGTCATAGGCGATGGTCTCGGCCCGAATGAACCCGCGCTCAAAGTCGGTATGGATGACGCCCGCTGCTTGGGGGGCTTTCGCTCCCTCGCGGACGGTCCAGGCACGGACTTCTTTCGGTCCTTGAGTGAAAAACGTGATGAGGTCCAACAACCGGTACCCCGCACGGATAACACGCGCCAAACCCGGTTCTTCCAAGCCAATGGTTTCCAAGAACTCGGCTTTTTCCTCGTCGCTGCCCAGTTGCGCGATTTCTTCCTCGATCTTAGCGGAAATGACGACCGCCTCGGCACCTTCCGACGCAGCGCGCTCAAACACCCGGGCCGACTGGCTGTTGCCGTCCTGGGCCGAGTCCTCGTCGACGTTGCAAACATAAAGAACCGGCTTCGCCGTCAGCAACTGCAACATCTTGAACGTCTTCGCATCATCCGTTGCGACTTCGAGCAGTCGGGCCGGCTTGCCGTCGCGCAAAAGCTCAAGGGCACGATGACACAAGTCCAACTCGCGGGCCGCGTCCTTGTCACCGCCTCTGATCCGTTTCGTCAGTGGGATTTCCCGCTTCTCCAAGCTCTCCATATCGGCCAGCATCAGTTCCGTCTCAACCGTCTCGGCATCCGCGATCGAGTCGATGGCCCCTTCGACGTGGGTGATGTTGTCGTCCTCGAAACACCGCAAGACATGGCAAATCGCGTCAACTTCGCGGATATTGCCGAGAAACTGATTGCCGAGCCCTTCTCCCTTCGATGCGCCGCGCACCAGACCGGCGATGTCGACGAATTCCAAACTGGTCGGAAGGATTTTTTCCGGTTTCGCAATGTCGGCGATGGCGTTCAGCCGCGCATCCGGCACCGCAACGCGACCCGTGTTCGGCTCGATCGTGCAAAACGGGAAATTCGCCGCCTCCGCCTGCGCGGTCTGGGTCAACGCGTTGAAAAGAGTCGATTTTCCGACATTCGGCAAACCAACGATACCGCAGTTAAAACCCATTTTCAGTCTTCCTTCTCGTTATCTGCCGCATCGGGCCGCGGCGCATTGGGGCGGTTCGGTTTGATGCGGTGCGCGACCTTGCTCATGAAAGACGGGTCGTCGCCGTCCAGTACATCCAGCAAATACTCGGCGCAACCGTCGAGCATGGGCGCCAGCCACTCCTTGTCGGCCTTGGGGATATCGCGCAGCACATAGTTTTTGACGTCGGCTTTGTCGCCGGGATGTCCGACACCCATCCGCACCCGACCATAGTCGGGACCGATGGCCGCGTGGATGGAGCGCAAACCGTTATTCCCGGCATGACCGCCGCCACGCTTAACCCTCAGTTTGCCTGGGGCAAGATCGATCTCGTCGTGAAAGACCAGAATGTCTTTTGGAAGAATCTTGTAGAACGTCGCCGCCGCCTGAACCGCGCGGCCCGACTCGTTCATGAACGTTTCCGGTTTAAGTACGACGATTCTGTGGCCGTCGACGGTCCCTTCAGAGAGTAGACCGTGGAACTTCTTTCGCCATGCAGAAAGGCCATGGCGGCGGACGATTTCGTCCACCGCCATGAATCCGATATTATGACGATTTCCGGCGTAGGCCGGACCGGGATTGCCGAGACCAACGACGAGAAACATGCGTAGCCTCCGGCGTTAGACTCAATCCTCGGACTTTTCTTCGTCGTCAGACGCTTCCGCTTCGGCGCCTTCTTCGCCTTCACCTTCGCCTTCTTCACCCTCGCCTTCTTCCGGCTCGGTGTAGATGGTCGGCGCGGCGATGGTCGCAATGGTAAAGTCACGATCGGTAATCGTGGGCTCAACCCCTTCCGGCAAATCGATGCTGCTGATGTGGATCGAATCGCCGATCACCAAACCGGCCAAGTCGGCGGTCAGGGCTTCGGGGATGTTGTCCGGCTGGCAGCGCAGTTCGACCGTATAGCGGACGACATTCAACACGCCGCCTTCGATCAAGCCATCGCACTTGTCTTCGTTCACAAATTCGACCGCCACTTCGACCGGCAAACGCGTTTTGGCGCTGAACCGCATGAAATCGACGTGTGTCGGGAGGTCGTTAATCGGATGCAGCTGCAAATCCCGCGCAAGCACGCGGTATTTGTCACTGCCGACTTCGACTTCGTAAACGTGCGTAAAGAACCCGCCTGTATTGATTTCCTTGCGAAGTTCGACGGGGTCGAGGGAAATCAGGATAGGTTCTTGTTTGTTGCCGTAAATAACGGCCGGGACACGGCCGGCGCGACGCACCGCACGAGCGGCCCCCTTGCCGGCCCGTTCGCGGAGTTCCGCTTTAAGTGGAAGTGATTGAGCCATCTTATTACTCCTTGCTCAGCTAATGTGGACGGCCTCCAGGGGTGCCCGTCCACGCCACCGGTTCGAACCGCCGAACCGGAATTCCTTTGTCTTATATCAATCGAACAGCGACGACACCGAAGATTCGAGGCTGATCCTGTTCATCGCTTCGCCGATCAATTCGGAAACAGTCAGTTGATGAATATTCTGCGCAACACGGACCGCTTCGGTCGCTTGTATGCTGTCGGTAATCACGAGTTTCTCCAATGGCGACGACGTCACGCGGGCCACCGCACCGCCGGACAACACGCCATGCGTTACATAAGCGGACACCGTCGATGCGCCGTTCTCGCGGAGCGCGACGGCAGCATTGCAGAGCGTTCCGGCGGAATCGACGATATCGTCGACCAAAATGCAGCCACGTCCCTCGACGTCACCGATGATATTCATGACTTCGGAAACGCCGGCACGCTCGCGCCGCTTGTCGATGATGGCCAAATCGGCATTCAAGCGCCGCGCCAAACCACGCGCGCGAACCACGCCGCCAACGTCCGGCGAGACGATTACCAATTCACTGGTGTCACCGTTCTGTTCCGTTATGTGGTTAGTCAGAACCGGCTCGGCGAATAGGTTGTCGGTGGGAATATCGAAAAATCCCTGAATTTGTCCGGCATGCAAATCCATCGTCAGGACCCGGTCCGCGCCGGCTTCGGTTATCAGATTAGCGACCAACTTCGCCGAGATCGGCGTCCGGGGGCCCGACTTCCGATCCTGGCGGGCATATCCGAAGTAAGGGATCACCGCGGTGACCCGTCGCGCCGATGCACGCCGTAGGGCATCCAGGGTGACCAAGAGTTCCATCAAGTTATCGTTGGCCGGGTATGACGTAGATTGGACAACGAACACATCCTCGCCGCGCATGTTTTCTTCGATCTCAACGAAGATTTCCATGTCGGAGAACCGGCGCACGCTGGCTTTCGTCAACGGCAAGTTGACGTAAGCCGAGATGGCCTCCGCGAGGGGGCGGTTACTATTACACGCAATAATTTTCATTTAGACGATCCGAGCACCGGCAAAAGCGCGCGGAACATATCAATCCGGGCAAGGCCTGTAAACGGTTTGATGACGTTTATGTAACGTCGGTCGGCCTAAAAGGCTGCGGGCGGCGGCGGCGCTCGTCCGGGAATTGACGGCAGAGACACTTCTGGAAAGTCCGGTAGAGCGCCCCGCGTCGACAATTCATCGTCGGCGTCCTTGAATAAATCTTTGATTCCACGAACTGCGGCCGTCGATACGGCTTCCGCCACCTGGCCCCATTCGCCATCCAAACTGCCGGCAATGACGGTGTTTTCCTGTACCGCCTTGCCGACTTCCTCGCCGGTCACGGTCGATACGCGCCACTCGATCCGGACGTATTGCCGCCCGCTGGCCGGCGGACCCATGTCGACATCGCCATCGATCACGAAGCCGGCTTGCCGCGGATCCTCGGAAATTGTCAAATCCCGATCCCGCAGCGCCGATTTCAACGCCGCCGTGAGGGCCTCATTACCGTTGCCCGACGCACCATTAACCGGACGAATCAAGAATGATGGCTGGCCCCACCGCACTTGAGCAAACGATCCAGCCGCCGCGATATCTGGTCGCGCATCGCCCGGGCGACGGGCATCGGCATCCATATTCGGGTTCAGACGGTCGAGGAAGCTCTCCGGATCATCGGTCGCCACGCCGCCAGGCGGCGGCGCGACGGCTTGTGCGGCACCCGGCACCAATGGTCGAGGGGGCGCCGAGGTGGTCGGGGGATCCGGTTCCGGCGCGGGCATTTCCAACAGCGACGGCAGCGGCGGGCGGCCGGTAGACGACAACTCTGGAGCCTGCAGGTCCGTGACGGCACTCTCCGCCGGTGGTGCCGTTTGGTCTTCCGCGGATCCGATTGGCAAACTCTCCGCTGCCGTTTCCGGCAGGGCCAAAGGCGTTCCGTCGGGCGTAACCACGTGCCCGTTCGTACGATCGGATATTTGCGCGATCGGCGTTGGCGGCGCCGAAACAGACGGTGGTGTTATCTGCTGTTGTGCTGGCAGCGCTGGTGGCGTTGGCGATGTGGCAGCCATCGCCGTCGGAGGCGTTTCGGCGACCGTCTCGGGCTTTTGCCGGTCGCGCTGCATGGCCCCGATCATCGGCGGTCCGACCTCGGCCTCGACCATCCTGACAATCTGTGGCGTGGCGTCGTCGATGAGAAGATTGATCGCCTCGGGACTGCCCTCGGTCCACATCGTCTCATCGATCACAACGTGTTGGCGATACGTTGCGACGCGCGTCCCATAGGGAGCGCGGACATACCAATCCAAGGCCAGCCATATGACGTCCCCATGTGGTTCCGCCGAGACAACCTCGGCAATAATCGATGCGCCGGCTTGATTGGGCGAAAACGACAGAACGGACGGATGGTTACGATCCCGAAGACTGGCCGCGATCGCATCGGCGAGGACGAGTCCCGTTTGCGCGGACGCGCCCGAAGGCGGAACGACAAAGATCACGTCCGCCATTCCCGCCGCGCGCGCGCCCGATTCGCCGGCAAGGCCGATGACGCGCGAGGATTCAACGCCGACTGGGCTCGGTTTCGCCGCGCATCCACTCAGGAAAAGCGCAATAATTACCAGGACATAGGGCACAAAGACACCCCGCCGAGTGCGTACGCCCTCGGGCGGCAGAGCGTCTGCCGTTATCCGTCCTCTGATCACCCCATGAATCTATCAGTGTGGGGCAGTGTTTTCAGTAAAAAGCAGGGTTCAGCTTGGTGGTGGTGGCGCACGTCCAGGGATTTGCGGCAAATCACGCGGCGCAGGACCGGCTGCCGGTCGTGATCCGCCGCCCAGATCCGGCGCCCGGAATCGCCGGGTACTGTCCGTCGGTTTGACGATCCGAATGATACCATCCATCGCCGCAGCGGCAACGAAAGCCGCTGTTCGCCCCCATCGGCCATCGAGGCTTCCGGCGGGAACCGCATTCGCTTGTTCCGCCGTGCCGATCACGTCCCCTGTCACGTCACGCACGGACCACACGATTCGGATCGGTTGCGCCCCTTTCTCGGCGGTGCCCACCGAAACCTCTGCATTGACGGTATGCAGCGCCTTCGCTGGATCATTGACCAATGTTAAACCGCCGCCGCCCAGTGCAACCCCCATGGCACGACGCAAAGCTTCGTTTCCGTCGCCTGGCGCCCCCCTTACACCGGCCAAATACACGCCATCTCGGCCAAGCAGCCGGTCCTGACCGGCCGTTCCATAACGATCACCGAGAACCCGCTGTGCCGTACGCATTCCGATCCGTTCGCCGATCCCACGGATCAGTTTCGGCGAACCATAATCCCATTCGAACTGCGACGCGTTGACGTCTTCGGTGTACTCCTCAATGGTCGGTCCGCCGCGCTCGGTCAATTTCCATGTGATGCTATAGCGGACAAGGCCGATTACACCTCGGCGTTCTACATTCACATGGCCTTCCAATAGATATTTGCTGCGATCCAGACCCGTCAGAGCAGCAGGGATTTGATGGCCGTTATCCAGTTGTTTGACGACGGCTTCGGCCAACAGTTTGCCCATCGGTGGCGTCGTGCCCGTCAGGGGCGGCACCTCGACCCCTTCCCAGTACAAATTCTGCGCTAATGGGTTAGCGTCGGGATCGGCATCGCGAGCGAAAGGTCGTGGAAGCTGTCCGCAGGCACTTAGAAAAACCACAAGAAGAATCAACCCGGCAAATCTGCGACTCATCCAGTGCCTACCCCGACCACACACGTCGCCAGCATGCCGAGCATCAGAAGCAATATGAAGATAAGGATATGCGGCATAACACGTCCTCTAAGCACGATGCACCAGATCCAGCGGCGCGCGAGATAATCGCTCTGCCTCTCCCGTCGTAGTCACGACGGTCTCGCCCAAACACATGGCCAGGGTTTCGTCGCTGTCAAAAATAATCATATGACAAAAGAATACCATGCCGGGGACAACCTCTACCGGGTTGTCGGCGTAGATCATCGGCCAATCCATCCAGTTCGGCGCAAAGGTCGTCCCGAGGCTGTAGCCGCACGCGTTCAGGCGGTGCGCATGCATGCCGGCCCTGTCAATCACGTCCGCATGGGCCTGAAACGCGTCGCCGACGGTTTTGCCGGGCTGCAGCGCCGCCTCCACTGCCAGTAACGCCTCATGTGCCACGTCGTACATTCTTCGTTGTCGGTCCGGCACGTCGCCGAACAGCAAGGTGCGGAACATCGCCGCATGATAGTGCCGGTAGGCCCCCGCCCATTCCAGGTTCAATTGGTCGTTTTGGGAGAGGTTTCGTCGTCCCGTTTTGGTCCGGCATAGCAACGCGTCCTCCGCCGACCCGATAATGAACGGGTTGCCGGGGTAATCCCCGCCCCCCTTGAATACGGCACCTTGCATGGCAGCCAGAACGTCCCCCTCCGACGCACCCGGCCGGGCGACCGCGATTGCCGCATCCAACGCATCGTCGGCCAATTCGGCGGCGCGGCGGACATAGGCAATTTCTGCGTCGCTTTTGACGACACGACGGCGGGTGACGAGATCGGACGCATCAACGGTCGTACAAAAACCGTCCAAGGCGGCATCCAGCTTGCGGCCGTTGTGCGCGGTCAGCCCATAGGCGTCATACTCAACACCGAATGTTTTTCCCGCACCGCCGTATTCCGCGAGGATATCGCGCAATTCGACCTCCGGCGTCGCATCGGGTCGGTCCATCCATATCCGAATGTCTTCAATGACCGACGTGTTCTGCGCTTGGCGAAGATCCGGGGCACGGGTCAAGAGCGTCATGCGCCCCGCTGCGTCCAAGTACAGACACTGAAAGAACACGTACCCAAAGGTATCGTATCCGGTCAGATAAAACATGCTTTCCTGGCGAAACATCAACAACCCGTCGAGCCCCCGCGCTGCCAGGTCCTCGCAGACCCAAGCGCGCCGCGCCGCAAGTTCTTGTTCACTAAAATGCAGGGCCATTCTTACTCCGATTCCAGGGATATTGCCGACAGCAGTCGACCGTAATCAGCTTCGCCACGATGCGTCGCGCGTCGGTAGCTAAAAAACCGATCCTCGTCGGCATAGGTATCCAAATGCAAACAACTGACCGACCCGACCCCGGCATTGTCCAATCGGTGAACCACGTATCCAGGCAAATCGAAATGATATTTCCCGGCCGCCATGCCCGCGGCAAAAAAACGCTCATTCGCGGAGCCTGCCTCAAGAAAGGACGAGCGGAAGTCAGCACCCACTTCATACGACCGCTGCATGATGCAGGGCCCGACGGCGGCGGAAATCCGCTCCAAGTCAGCGCCCAGTGATCGCATAGCATCAACGGTGGCGTCGATCACGCCGCCAAGCGCGCCTTTCCAACCGGCGTGCGCGGCGCCAATAACGCCTGCGTCCGGATCGGCAAACAAGACCGGCGCGCAATCGGCCGTCAGAATACCAAGGGCGATGTCGGGCTCCGCGGTCACCAGCGCGTCAGCCTTGGGCGCCTCAGACAAATGCCAAGGTTGGTCGACATAGACGGCGTTGGGAGAGTGAATTTGGTGCACCGTAACCAAAGCGTCCGGGTCGAGGCCCATTGCTGCCATCGCCCGCGCGCGATTATGAAGAACGAACGAACGTGCGTCACTCGATCCCGGACCACAATTCAGCGACCCATAAATGCCGGTGCTCACTCCGTTTTGCCGTGTGAAGAAGAGATGCCGGACTCCGACACACTCTGACAAATTCGACGCGGTAATCATGTCGTCAGTATCAGCGAAACCGAGCACCGATGAAAGTCCTGTACCGCGCAAATGGCGGTGATTTGCATCTTGCTCTTTACATATTCGTAAAAGCGAATATGTTATAAGGAACGATCATTGGAATGTTGAGGAGATGTGACATGCGCGCACTCACCCCGCAGGATGCGGAAACCCAGGTCAATGCAGGGGCCGCCGTCCTGATTGATATTCGCAGCGAGCAAGAATTCGCCGCTGCGCACCTACCCGGTGCTTTTCATCTGCTTCCGGAAACAGTCGATGCAGACGTCGCTCGGATGCTTGGCGATCGCGACCCGATTTTCTATTGCACGTCGGGAATGCGAACGAAAACTCAAGCGGAAAAATTATCCAAGGCGGGTTTCGCCAATCCGGCATTGTTGGACGGAGGCCTGAATGCATGGCGCGCTGCGTCCTTACCGGTAAAAACCCTCTCGACAGAGGCCGGCCCACTTCCGATCCAACGTCAGGTGCAAATCACGGTAGCCGTGTTCCTGCTTGTTTTGACCGCTTTGTCAGTATGGGTCTCGCCCTTATTCGTCATCGGTGTCGGCGCCATTGGGCTCGGCCTCGGCTTCGCCGGGCTCACCGGTTCCTGCGCGTTGGCACAAGCGTTGATGCTCATGCCATGGAACAGGGTCACGCCGTCAAACGCATGATATAATCAATGCGACAAAGACATGGGGGAGGAATGACAATGAAAACATCACTGTTCACACTGCTGGTTGCACCGATGATTTGGGCAATGAGCGTCACGTCGCCGCAAGCCGCCGATATTTTGGACGTCAAAACGATCGGGACTGACCTCGCGCGCGATATCGCTGATGGATCGGTCAAAGCCTGCACGGAACAGGGGTATCAGGTCGGCGCCGTCGTCGTGGATCGCAATGGCGATATCATGGTCGCGATCCGCAGCGACTTGGCCCCTCGATTCACCTTGGACATTGCCGCCGGAAAGGCCCGTGCGGTCATCTTGGGCGGCGTCCGCTCGACGGAGCTTCGCGAAAATCGGGCCGATTTGCGGATGGACCTTAATCATCTCGACGGTGTCCTGATTATGGGCGGCGGCCTGCCGATTGAAGCCGCCGGCGTCCGCATCGGTGCCGTCGGGGTCAGCGGCGCGCCCGGCGCGGATTTGGACGAAGCCTGTTCGCAAGAAGCGATCGACGCATTATTCGATCGGATCGAATTCGCAAACTAAACCACTCTCGACCTGATGCAGATCAACGCAGGCAACAACGCTTCGCCCTAACATATACGATAAATCGAATATGATTGGAGAGTCTCATGATACAGAACGTTGGTGGATTTGATCGGATCGCCAGAATTGTTGTCGGCGTTGCCCTTATCCTGTTTGCGGTTCTGAGCCAGCACGAATACGCGATTTGGGGTTGGGTAGGCGTTGTCCCTTTGGCGACCGGGCTCATTCGTGTTTGTCCAGCGTACCTGCCTTTCGGGATCAAGACCGGCAACAAAGACGAAGCAGCTTCAACCTAGGGACACTTCCTCGAAACCGGGCGGCGCCGGTTGGTCCGGCCCTGTCAGCGCGATCGCCTTGAATAGCTGGCCCATGCCGTCGGGGCTAACCAAGCGATCGCGGGCGGTGGCGATATCAGCCGCCTGGGCGTGCGTCGCGTTCGTCAACAATGCGGCTGTCCGGGTGCCGAGACCCAGCCGCTCCAACAACGTCCCCTGTGCAATACCCCCCCACACGCGCGCTCCTTCAGCCCGCGCGACCTCGGCGATACGCGCAAAATCGATATGCGCCGTCAGATCACATTGGCCGGGGTTCGCAAGCGGATCGGCGAAGGCGTGTTGCCGGACCGCTTGCAACGTCTCGCCAACGCCGCGCTCGAGGTGACCGTAGTCGATGATCAGTGCGGCCCCCGGACCATCCACGACACGCCGAGAAATTGTGGCCACGGCGTGCTCGACAACGGGCGAAGTTTCGAAAATCGCCCCCTCGTCCGCAGCCCGAAACTTGGGCGGCACCTCTGCGGGATCAACGATCGGCCCTGGTATGAAGACGAAAGCACCATCGGACCACGCCACCATGCGTTCGCGCCAAGCACCATCTTGGCAGACCCATTGCCGGACCGGCAAAGCATCGAGGAACTCATTGGCAATGATGATGCACGGGCCGGACGGCACATCGTCCACGTCAACATGCCAATTCACCGGGATGTCGACATTCGCGAGGGCCGTCTGTTGGGCATCGCGAAACACCGGGCTGATCTCGACCAAGTCGACGTGCAAGGCCGACTGCATCTCAGGCGCCCCGTTTAGGGCGCGCAGGGCGTCGGACATCAGCGTCCCGCGTCCCGGGCCGAATTCGATGAATCGAACCGGGTCTGGGGCCCCCATTTGTGCCCAGACAACAGCAGACCATAGGCCAATCAATTCACCGAACATCTGGCTGATTTCCGGCGCGGTCGTAAAATCACCACCGCGACCGAGCGGGCTTGCGTGCCGATAGTATCCATAGTCGGGATCGGCGAGGCACACAGCCATCCATTGTTCAACGGTCATGGGGCCATCGCGCTCAATGCGTGCGCGAAGTCGGTTGGCAAATTCCGTAACGGGCTCGGGGTCCATCAAATCTGGGCGCGGCGTCGGGCGCGGACCAGGAAGTACAAGCCGACGATTACCATCGGCACGCTCAGCCATTGCCCCCATGTCGTACCGAACGCTAAAAAGCCAATATAACTGTCGGGTTCGCGGAATATTTCGGCCACGATCCGCGAGAGACCGTAACCGGCGATAAAGATGCCCATCAACAGGCCGGGACGACGGCGGATGGACTCGCGCCGCGCCAAAATGAAAAGCACGACGAACAAGAGCGCCCCTTCTAGGGCTGCTTCATACAACTGGCTGGGATGACGGGCGATCGGACCGCCATTCGGAAACACAACACCCCACGCCACGTCGGTCGGTCGCCCCCAAAGCTCGCCATTGATGAAATTGGCGATGCGCCCGAAAAACAGGCCTATCGGTGCGACACAGGCCAGAAGATCCCCAAAGCGGAGCGAATCAATACCGCGCCGCCGGCAAAACCAGAGTCCCGCAACAACCACACCGGCAAACCCGCCGTGGAAAGACATTCCGCCCTCCCAGACCGCGATGATCTTAGCCGGATGCGCGACGTAGTAGTCGAACTGATAAAACAGCACCATACCGAGGCGCCCGCCCAATATCACGGCCAATGTCGCCCAGACGAAGAAATCGTCGATCGCTTCGTCGTCGCATACTTGCGGATGGCGCCGTGCCAGTTTCTTCATGTACCACCAGCCCAAGACCAAACCGGCGATGTAGGCAAGGGAATACCAACGGATCGCGAAGAAGCCGATCTCGAAGATGATGGGATCGATGTTGGGAAACGGCATGATCGGCCCTCGGTCGGATTAGCGGTACGGGTCGTCGGTAGCGAGCGATCCTTGTACGTATCGGGCGATCCCCTCTTCGAGCGGAGTGAACTGCCCGTCGTATCCGGCATCGCGCAGACGCACCATTTCGGCTTGGGTGAAATACTGGTACTTCTCGCGAATGTCTTCCGGTGTCGGGATATACTCGACGGCGAATTCCTTGCCGACCGCCGCATAGACGGCCTTGGCCAAATCCGCGAAACTGCGCGCCGACCCCGTGCCGAGATTGAACAGACCTGACACCTCGGGGGTCCCGAGCAACCAGCAGATCACATCGGCACAGTCATCCACCGAGACGAAATCCCGGAGCTGTCCGCCGTCTTCGTAATCCGGATGGTGCGATTGAAACAACCGGCAAGTATCCCCGGCTGCGGCGATGGGAAATATCTGCGAGACGACGCTGCTCATCCGACCTTTGTGGTATTCGTTCGGGCCGTAGACGTTGAAAAATCGCAGTCCTGCCCATTGGGGTGGGCGCGGCCGATCGGCATCCAATGTGGTCCGCACCCATTTATCGAACAAGAGCTTCGACCAACCGTAGGCATTCAGCGGGTGGAGCTTATCCAACCCCGCAGGCGACAAATCGTCGTCAAAACCCGCGGTACCGTCGCCATAGGTCGCCGCGGACGAGGCGTAAATCAACGGTGTATCGTGCTCGGCGCACCACTGCCACAAGTCGCGAGAAAGCCGAAAGTTCGTCTCGACGATCAAATCCGCGTCGCGTTCCGTCGTCGCTGAAATCGCCCCCATATGTACGATCCCGGAGATGGCCTGGCTGTTCTCCATGAGGAACGTGGGCAAGTTGTCGGGATGAACGATGTCGTGCAGGGTACGTTTGGCGATATTTCGCCATTTGTCCGATTCCCGCAGTCGATCGACGATGACGATCGGACCTGCGTCGCGCGCCTCCAAGCTGGCTGCCACCACGGAACCGATAAATCCCGCACCGCCGGTGATTACGTACATCTGCACCCTCGCCAAACTACCGTGGTTATCGACGGCACTTATAGGCCCGCGTGCCCGGCCCCGGCAAGCGCTGCGGCTTGCGACACCGCAATGAAACGGCCATATTTGGATGAATACAGGAGCTGAATATGCAATCGCAAAGCAAACTCTTCGACGATCTGGCCCGCGTGGCCAACGGTGCCGTGTCCACATTGATGGGCATGAAGGAAGAAATCGATGCCTTGGTCCAACAACGGTTCGAGCGTTTCATCGCCAACGCCGATCTGGTGCCGCGCGACGAGTTCGATGCCGTGAAAACAATGGCGGCAAACGCCCGCGAAGAAAACGAACGCTTGGCTGAGCGAATCGCCGGACTTGAGGCCCAGGTTGCGAAACTGTCGAAGCCCGCGCCGGCGCGCAAACGCGTGGCGACGCCGAAAAAGCCGTCGACGCGGTCGACGAAAACGTAACATCACAGATTTAGCGGTTTGAATTTGGACGCCGCCAATGAGCGGCACCCATTGGGTTTGCGCGCCTAGCCGACCGCATATCGCCTAGTTTGTGCGATTCACTCATGTATCGTTTATCCACAAACCTTAACGAAATTTTCAGGAATACCGCTTGCGCGCGATTCCGACTTAGGGCAGGGTAAATCTTGTAGGTGGTCGGATGGCAATTCGCGATATCTAGAGATCACCGCTAGGTATTGTGGTCTTCCTCCATTCGGCCCTAATTTGCCGGCCGGGCATGAGAGGAGCACCCATGCGCACCACGGAAATCACCGAAGAATCAGTCCTCGCCAATCCCCTCGACATTGTCGAGAAGATCGTCGAATACAACGACTGGAGCTTTGATCGCCGTAACGATCAAGAAATGGCGGTTCAAGTTCCCGGCACTTGGTGCGACTACAGCTTATATTTCGCATGGAACGACGATATGGGGGCGATGCACTTCACCTGCGCCTTCGACATGCGGGTCCCATCGGACCGCCGCAGCCCGGTTTTCGAGCTGCTGGCCGAAGTGAACGAGAAACTCTGGATGGGTCATTTCGGTATGTGGGCCGACGAGGGGCTGCCGATGTACCGTCACGCGATGCCGATGCGCGGCCAGCAGGAACCGACCCTCGAACAAATGGAAGATCTGGTCGAAACGGCGCTGATCGAATGCGAAAAGTTTTATCCTGCCTTCCAATACGTCATCTGGGGCGGCAAGACCGCAAATGATGCCATCGCCGCGGCGATGATCGAGACCGTCGGCGAAGCCTGATCCGATGCCGATCAGGCTGCTCCTTGTCGGTGGCGGCAAAATGGGCGGCGCGATGTTGGAAGGATGGCTGAAAAGCGATCTGCGCCCGACGGACGTCGTTGTCCTGGAACCCCATCCCGAAACCGCCCATGAGTTGGCCAACCGCTTTGGCATCGTGACCGTAACGTCGGCCGATGACATTCCAACCGGAACGCCGCCGGAAACAATCGTCCTCGCCGTAAAACCGCAGGTGATGGAAGATGCGATTGCTCCCTTATCCGCGCTACCCGGTCCACAAAGCTTGGTTGTGTCGATCGCCGCCGGAAAAACGATCGCATCATTCGAACGTGTTTTCAGCCCGGATGCCGCCATCGTCCGCGCCATGCCGAATACGCCGGCCGCGGTTGGCCGGGGAATCACGGTCTGTTGCGCCAATGAAGGCGTGACACATGCTCAGCGCGATTGGACGACGACCCTACTGCAATCCGTCGGAGAGGTCGCCTGGGTCGACGACGAGGGACAAATTGATGCCGTGACGGCCTTGTCCGGCGGCGGACCGGCGTACGTTTTCTTGTTGGCCGAGGTCATGGCGCATGCCGGTGTTGAAGCCGGATTGCCGGCCGATCTTGCGGCGCGGCTTGCTCGCGTGACGGTTGCTGGGGCCGGCGAGCTTCTTCATCAGTCCCCGGACGGGCCGGCAACGCTCCGGAAAAATGTCACCAGTCCAGGTGGCACCACGGCGGAGGCCTTGCGGGTTCTGATGACTGACGATGCCTTGCAAACATTGATGACTGAGGCCGTCCGCCAAGCGACCCTACGCTCTCGGGAACTTGCCGGGTAATCCGTTCCAGACCATTTTAGTATAAGATATAGATGACGGCGGCGTCGCGCAGGGCGACGGCCGCCAAGACGTCTCGCTTTGGATGGAGAACGAAAATGGCCGCGAAAGCGACACCAAAATCCAAGAATAGAAAGAAAGTCGACCCCCGGCCTATTTCTGACAGGATGATCGACGCCGCGCTTGATCTCGCCGAAACTCACCGATGGCGCGACATTTCTTTTCCAATGATTGCCGGTGCGGAAAATGTACCGATCGGTGAGGCCCTACTCACCCTGCCCAGCAAAATGCATGTTCTGCGCGCCTTGGCAGATCGGGTGGATACAATCGTCCTGCAAAGTCTCGCGGACGATCCGCTCGACGGAACGGCGAAGGACCGGCTGTTCGACGTACTGATGCGTCGATTTGACGCACTGGGGGGACGGCAAGAGGCCATGCGGTCCATCGCCGCGGACCTGCCGAGAGATCCCTTGGCGGTTTCGTGCCTGGGCGCTCGTTTCCTCAAATCCATGTCGATCTCCCTTCAGGCGGCCGACCTATCCCGCGACGGATGCGTTGGTGCACTTCAGGCCAAAGGACTGGCGGCGGTCCAGCTTGGCACTTTTCGCGCTTGGCTCGACGACACAGACCCCGGACTGTCGGCAACGATGGCCGCCCTGGACAAAAACCTGCGTCGCGCCGAATCCTTCGCAAGTGCATTAAATTTGACATCAACGCGTCGTGAACCAGACTTAGAAGCAACTCAATCAGCTTAGAAACCGCCAATTTTCGGCATTATTGCAGTTGCTCAAAATTTTTTGTGCGCTGCACAAAAAATCATTGACTTCCGATCCAGATGCGCGCATATTGTGTTCATGCTGCAGTGCAAAACAAAAGCGTGGCAGCACAACAGCAGCTTAAAGTTTTCCCGGATGCGCGGCATCCAAGATCGAGATGGAGAAGAATGATGTACACCGAGTTTTTGAAAATGGCTGAAAAATCCAACCCTTTCTTCGCTGACTACGCGAAGCTGATGTCTGACTTCGATCCGAAGAAAATGACCGAAGAGTTCGCCAAGCTGAGCAAGTCCTACGAAATGCCGAAGATCGATATCGACGCGATCCTCGAAGTTCAAAAGAAAAACTTCGAAGCTCTGTCCGCCGCCAACCAAGTGGCCGTCGAAGGTGCGCAAGCTCTTGCCAAGCGTCAGGCTGAAATGATCCAGCAAAGCCTGGAAGAAGTTTCCACGATGATCGAGAAAGTCTCGAAAGTCGACAACCCGCAAGCGGTCGCCGCTGCACAAGCCGAGCTCCTCAAAGGTGCCTTTGTCAAATCCGTCGACAACACCCGTGAGCTGGCCGACTTGGTCACCAAGTCGAACACCGAAGCAAGCGACGCGATCAACACCCGCGTTGTGGAAGCCCTGGACGAAGTCAAGTCGACCGTTCTGAAGGCTGCCAAGAAGAAGTAATTCTTCTACCAAGTTCCTGAAGTGGGATGGGCCGTTCCTGGTGGAGTACCAGGGCGGCCCTTTCCTTTTGCGCGCGTCGTGCGTTAGGGTCGGCGCCGCAAACAACGACGGAGCTGATCATGTCCCTTTCTTTTGATGACTTTCTGAAAGTCGACATTCGCGTCGGGGTGATTACCCGCGCCGAGCCATATCCGGAAGCCCGCCAGCCGGCCATTAAGCTATGGGTCGATTTCGGCGACGAGATCGGCGAACGAAAATCCTCCGCGCAGATCACCACGCATTACGACCCGGAAACGCTGCCTGGCCGCAAAGTCGTCGCCGTAGTCAACTTTCCACCGAAACAGATCGGCAAGTTCATGTCCGAATGCTTGGTGCTTGGGGTGCCGGACGACGAGAACGAGGTCGTGTTGCTGAAGCCGGATCTGGACGTGCCGATTGGCGGACGCATGTACTAGATGAACGAATGGTAAGGCGCATAGCCTGCCGCCCCCCTTGCCCCGCATAAATCTTGCGCCATGTTAAGAGAACCAGTCGAATTATTGGAAAACGGATGCGCCCCATGAACCGATTTGCCCTTATCGCAGTCGCCGCGCTCATCGCTCTTCCGGTACGCGCCGAAGTCTTCAAGACCGAGCACTACGATATCAAGGTCGTCACCGTCGCTGACGGTCTCGATTACCCATGGGGCATGGCGTTTATGCCCGATGGTGCGATCTTGGTGACCGAACGGGACGACGGCAATATCCGCATCGTTACGCCGGACGGTGCGATCGGCGCGCCGCTGACGGGAACACCTCAGGTCGCATCAGCGGGACAAGGTGGGATGCTGGATGTCGCGATCGACCCGGAATTCGGCACAAATAACCGGATTTACTTTTCGTTTTCCGAACCCGGCCAAGGCGGCAGTGGCACGGCCGTTGCCCGCGCAACCCTCGACCGGGCCGCCAATGCGCTGACCGATGTCGACGTGATATTCCAACAGCTCCCGAAATCGGGCGGTGGGCGTCACTTTGGTTCGCGGCTAGTGTTCTCCAATGAAGGACACCTATACATCACTACCGGCGACCGGGGTGAACGCGACCGCGTGCAGGATTTCAGCATCAACCGTGGGCAGATCATTCGCATCATGCCCGACGGAACGATCCCGAACGACAATCCATTCGTCGGGCAAGATGGTTACCGACCGGAGACCTGGTCCGTCGGCCATCGCAACCCGCAAGGCGCGGCGTTGCATCCGGAATCCGGCAAGCTCTGGATTAACGAGCACGGCGCCCGTGGCGGCGACGAGGTGAATATTCCCGAAGGCGGTAAAAACTATGGCTGGCCGGTTATTTCTTACGGGACGCATTACTCCGGCTTCAAAATCGGTGAAGGCACCGAGAAAACGGGCATGGAGCAACCGATCTATTACTGGGATCCGTCCATCGCACCCAGCGGTATGGCGTTCTATACCGGCGATAAGTTCCCGAAGTGGCGAGGCAACGCCCTCGTCGGTGCGTTACGCTACCAATTGGTGGCACGGCTGACACTGGACGGTGAGAAGGTGGTCGCCGAGGAGCGTATCCTCGAGGGTATGGACAGGCGCATCCGCGCCGTCGTCAACGGACCGGATGGGTACATCTATTTGCTCATCGATGACGGGCCAGGGCAGATATTGCGCCTGGAACCGGTCTCCTAAGCGTTTTCCTTTCGCTTTTTTCCTTCCCGGCGCGCGATGTAGACGGTGCTGGCGAAAATGATCGCGCCGCCGAGCCAAGTGGTCCAATCGGGGACTTCGGCAAACGCCAGATAAGCGATCAAAGCGATCCAAACCAATTTCGTGAAGTCGAAAGGCATAACAACGCTGATATCCGCTTCATGAAAAGACTGGGCGAGGAAGTACTGTCCAGCCCCACCACACACGCCGATCATCGCCATCCAAGCCAGTTCGGTCCATGTCGGCCAGACCCAAACAAAAAGTGCCGGGATCAAAGACATTGGCGTCATCAGCAGCGACATGTAGGCAACAATCGTGATGCTGCTTTCGGTCCGGCTGAGCGACTTGATGATCAACAACACACCCGCCCACATCGTTGCCGCCAGCAGGGTCAGCCCATGGCCTGGGCTTACGGTATCGAAGCCCGGCTGCAGGACGATCATTGTGCCAGCGAAGCCGATGACGATCGCGCTCCATCGGCGCAAACCGACCGTCTCGCGAAGGATGATGACGCTTAGAACCGTCGCAAAAATCGGCGCTGTGAAGCCAAGCGCCGTAACTTCCGCCAATGGCGCCAAGCTGACCGCCGTGAACCACACCATCATATTTACGGTATTAAGCGACGCACGACCGACATGAAGACCGAGGCGGTCCGTGCGAAACACAACGATACCGGTACGCATCAACATCGGAACGACAAACGCAAAAGCAAATAAGTTCCGAAAGAACACCAACTCAAACGGATGCACGGTTTCCATCACATGGCGCGCAGCCGAGTTCATGATCCCCGCCATCAGCGTGGCGGCGAGCATATAAAAGATGCCCTTCAGCGCATTCTGCGATCGTGGCCCCGTGCCCGGGTCGGACATAGCCAACGATACGGTCAGATAGCCGCGTTCACGACAATCTCAACCAGAACACCAGGCCCCAATGGCGCGCCGACACAGGCACGAGCGGGACGCTGAAGGTCACCGACCCAATCGATCCATACCTCGTTCATGTCGGCTTTCATGGACATATCCGACAGATAAATCGTCGCCATCAGGATTTTGCTTTTGTCTGTGCCGCATTTCGCAAGTCGGTCATCGATTTTCGCCAGCGTTTCTGCGGTCTGCCCTTTGATATCAGCTTCCCGATCAGATGCGGTTTGGCCACAGACATACGCGATCCCATTATGGATGGTCGCTTGCGATAAATATTCACCTGAGTCGAGATGCTCAACGGACATGGTCTGGTTTCCTCCCATTGGTTATAAATATTGCGTCTATTACGCGCTCGCCTATCGGAACAATCAAGTCGACAGCCGACATACCTGATTTGCGTTTCGCGCGTGCGACGTTTGCATGACTTTACTCAGCGCCATTGATGGACAGTCCAAGATGAAAATTACGATCCTCGACGATTGGTTTGATACGCTTAGAAACCTTCCTTGTTTTTCAAAGCTTGATGGACATGAAGTGACGGTGTGGAACGATCATATCGAAGACACCGACGCATTGGCCGAACGGCTGAGGGATACAGAGGCGCTGGTGCTGTTTCGCGAACGCACGGCCATTCGAAAACCGCTGCTGGAACGCTTACCCCGTCTCCGCCTTATTAGTCAGCGGAGCGTCTATCCGCATATTGATGTCGATGACTGCACTCGGTTGGGCGTGTTGTTGTGCTCCGGCCAACACCCCGACACGCCGTCCTTCGCGACGGTGGAAATGACCTGGGCTTTGATCTTGGCCGGGATGCGGGCGTTACCGCAACAAGTTGCCTCAATGAAGGCCGGCCATTGGCAAGGCGCTCCCGGCAAGTCGGTGCGAGGCAAGACCCTCGGCGTATACGGTTACGGACGGATCGGCAGCGCGGTGGTGGACCTCGGCAAGGCGTTCGAAATGAACGTTCAGGTCTGGGGAAGTGAGAATTCCCTATCCCGCGCCAGAGATGCCGGCATCCCCGTGCCCGAAAGCCGCGAGGCGTTCTTCGCCACGAGCGACGTTTTATCGCTCCATGTTCGGCTCTATCCGTCGACTCGGGGCTGCATCACCGCCAACGACCTAGCGAAAATGCGACCCAACGCGCTCTTGGTGAACACCAGCCGCGCCGCGCTGATTGCGCCCGGCGCACTCCAATCCGCATTGGAAGCGGGCCGCCCAGGCCTTGCCGCGCTCGATGTGCATGAAAACGAGCCCGTCAAAGATACGACCTATCCGTTACTGCACATGGACAATGTCATCTGCACACCGCACATCGGCTACGTGACCGAAGACGAGTACGAAATCCAGTTTTCCGATATCTTCGATCAAATCGTCGCCTTCGACGCCGGATCCCCGATCAACATGATCAATCCGGATGCGCTGAAGAACCGTGCGTGATCTTGATTAAAGGGGCCCAGCCCCTTAGGTTCCCGGCGACTCCGAACCGAAGGACAACACGCCATGAGCGACATCCGTCATATCGCCGAAAAATCCAACGCCTGGCCGTATCAAGAAGCGCGATTGATCGAAAAACGCCTGGGCGGCAAGACGCCAGACAAAGGATACGTGTTGTTCGAAACCGGCTATGGTCCGTCAGGCCTTCCGCATATCGGGACATTCGGTGAGGTCGCACGGACATCGTGGGTTCGCCAGGCCTTTATGCAACTATCCGATGTCCCGACCCGCTTGTTCGCGTTTTCCGACGACATGGACGGCTTGCGTAAAGTGCCGGACAACATTCCAAACCGGGATATGGTCTCCGAGCATTTGGGCAAGCCCCTGACGTCGATCCCCGATCCGTTCGGGACCCACGCCAGCTTCGGCGAACACAACAATGCCCGCCTACAGGCGTTCTTGGACGATTTCGGATTTGATTACGAGTTCGTCAGTTCGACCGAGCAATACAAAGCCGGTCGCTTCGACGATACACTTCTTGCGATCCTTCAGCATTACGACGCGGTGATGAATGTGATCGTGCCGACGTTGGGCGAGGAACGCCGCAAAACCTACTCCCCGTTCCTTCCCGTTTGCCCAACAACGGGCGTCGTTCTACAGGTCCCAGTGATTGAACGGGACGCGGACGCCGGCACGATCGTCTATGAGAACGAAGACGGTTTTAAGGTCGAAACTCCGGTTACCGGCGGCCATGTAAAACTGCAATGGAAAGCCGATTGGGCGATGCGGTGGACGGCGCTCGACGTCGATTACGAGATGTCCGGCAAGGATCTCATCGATAGCGTCCATCTGTCCGGCAAGATCTGCCGTATCCTCGGCGGCAAACCCCCGGTTGGATTTTCTTACGAACTGTTCCTGGACGAAAATGGCGAGAAAATCTCCAAATCCCGAGGCAACGGCCTGACCGTCGAAGAATGGCTGCGTTACGCGCCGCCTGAGAGCCTCGCCTACTTCATGTACCAGAAACCCAAGACAGCGAAGCGCCTGTATTTCGATGTCATCCCGCGCCAAGTCGATGAATACGCCCGAATGCTCGAAGCCTTCGAGGACCAAGAAGCGGCGAAGCGGGCCGACAACCCGGTCACCTTCATCCATGCCGGCACCCCGCCGACCGAACGTGCGCATCTGTCATTCGGAATTTTGCTGAACCTCGCCAGCGTCTGCCACTCCGAGGAAAAGTCCGTGCTCTGGCACTTCATCAGCCGGTATCGCCCCGACGCCAATCCCGAAACAGCACCCATGCTCGATCGGCTGGTCGAGTATGCGATTAACTACTACCAAGACTTCGTCCGCCCGAATAAATCCTACCGCAAGGCGACTCCCGATGAATGCGCCGCCCTGGTCGATTTGGCCGAGCGCCTTCGCGCTTTGCCGGCGGACGCCGATGCCGAGATGCTTCAAACCGAAGTATATGAAGTCGGCAAGCGCGATACCTTCGCAGACCTCAAGGAATGGTTTCGGGCACTCTATGAAATACTGTTAGGTCAAAGCCAAGGCCCACGTATGGGTTCGTTCATCGCATTGTATGGACGGGACGAGACACTTGAACTGATCGAACGCGCCATCAATGGCGAGGATTTGGCCGCTTAGCCGTCCTCGTTGATCCGCTGGATCAACGCGTCCCGGACCACGTCGGCCAGCATGTTATCCGACTGACAGGTCCCTGCGTTTCGGTGACCGCCGCCACCGTAGGTCAGCATCAAATCACCGATGTTCGTGTTCGACGTACGATTGAAGATCGATTTACCGACGGCGAACACCGTATTCTGTTGCGCCCGCCCCCACATGACATGCATGGAAATGTTGGTTTCCGGGAACAGGGCGTAAACCGTAAACCGGTTGGTGACGAATATCGTTTCTTCTTCGCGGTAATCGAGGACCACAAGGTTGCCGTGCACAGTCGCACAGCGCTGGATCTGTTCTTTCGCCGGTTCCATGTGTTCCATGAACAGGTCGACACGTTCCGCCACGTCGGGATGTTTAAGGATCTCGTCGATATCATAGCGGCGGCAATAATCGATCAGCGACATCATCAGTTCATAGTTCGGCACCCGAAAGCCGCGATAGCGACCGAGCCCAGTGCGCGAGTCCATGATAAAGTTCAGCAGCGGCCAGCCTTCGGGATTCAGCACTTCGTCGATGGAAAACTGCGCTGCGTCGCCTTTGTCGACCGCTTCCATCATATCCGTCGAGATTTCGGGGAAGCGTTTTTCCGCGCCGAAATAGTTGTAAACCACGCGCGCCGCACTCGGCGCCACGGGGTCGATAATATGATTATCGTAGTGCTTCCCAAGACGCGTCACTTCCGACAGGTGGTGGTCGAATGCAGCAAAGATGCCCGGTGTATACGGCAGGTTGGTCGAAATATCGTTTTCGGACACCTCGATCTCACCTTCTTGCATCTGGTTCGGATGCACGAACAGAATATCGTTGATAAGGTCCAATTCCTCCAGCAACACGGCGCAAACCAAGCCGTCGAAGTCGCTTCGGGTAATCAAACGGAACATTTTCCCGGGCGGAAATTCGAGACGCTGCTCGTCATTCCCTTCGAGCAATTCTTCTTCCTCAACGAGGTCCTCATCGTCGATATCTTCGGGACTGATCTCGTTGCCGTCCTCGTCGACGTAAACGATCTCGTAATCGTCCTCGTCGTCATCGCTGACTTCATCAACTTCGCCGTCAACTTCGCCGTCCAATGCATCGACGAGCCGAGAGACATCCTCGTCCGTTTCTTCTTCGTAAACCGGGGCGGGATCCGGTTCGGGTTCCGGCTCCAATAGAAAATCCGGTTCGGGCTCGGGGTCGAGCTCCGGCTCCAACTCGTCGACGGCGGTCTCTGGCGTAACGATCCCTTCTTGATCGGCGACGTCAAAAACATCCTCGTCGTGCTGCGACAAATCCGGGCCATAACTGGCTTCGTCCGGATTGGTGTTGCTGCGCCATGTCACCAACATCGCGACGTCCATCGTCAGCAACCAGTTCAAGAAATGCTGGACGTCTTTGCCCTCAAAACTCGGGCCGGCGCGGGGTGCCAAAACGTCGATGCTCAATTCCCGGACACGTGTCACCCATTCATCTCGGGCCGAGGCAGAGGCAAACCAAGTCTGATGATAGGCATTCATCGCATGACCGACCATCGAGAAACTTTCGGCAAACGGCGTCGCGTCACTGGCCCAGTTCCCCTCGGCGGTGCCGATATCGCTCGAATACATGACGCGCGCGACCGGATCATAGAGGGTCGTGGACGCCGCTGTGGGCAAGTACTGAGACGGAATGACGTGCAGACCGGACCCATCGGGCATCGGCACTTCGCCGCCGTTTTCCGGAATAGACTGTATATTCAGATCTGGATCCGTATGGAGCAAGTCCGACGCGGCGATCTCTGCGACATACACAGGGGTATCATGGCCGAGGACTTCGGCCCAAAGCCCAACCGAGCCGACGGCATGCGCACTGACCTGCGTCAAGACGATGGCCGCGAACTTATCGAGGTCAATTTTCTCGGAAACAGCGGCCAGCAATGGACCGAAATCGGCCGCGCCACCCGGGTCGATCAAAACAGCCTTGTCGCCGGCGCAAATCACAAAATGCGACGTCAGTCGCGCCCCGTCGGACTCATCGACAGGACGGCGGAACGCCAACCACAGGCGATCACCTTCTTCCGCCAAGACATGACAGAGCATACGGTCTCCCTTAAAAGCCCGGAGATGATAGCCTTACGGCGATCACGGGCCAAGCGGCGAGATTAGGTATTTTTCGTAACAATTTGTAACTAAACCACCGCCGGTGGGGCGGCGCAGATCTGCTCGTATGCATATCGCTCGTCAATCGTACCGCAGTAACCGAAGATATCCAGAATGGCATCAAAGGCCTCATGCGTAATCTCGACGTGTGGCGTCCAACAACCGAGCGATTGATACGTCGCGATGCAGTCCGTTAGAACCGCCGGATCGATATCGGGAAAATAACTCTGTTCCGCAGCCGCGATCTCCGCCGGCGGTGTTTCGATCATGTATCGGCGGGTTTTCGCGTAGGCCCGCATGAAAGCCCTTGCCATATCGGTCTCGAGCCAGTCGCGGGTCGCGGCAAGACTGGAAAAGGCGCAAGGTCCGATCTTCGGCCCTACCTCGGCGACCACATTGCCGACACCATCCGCCTGCAGTTGTTGCGGGAACGGCCCCTGCTGTTGCACGTACTGGCCCTGCCCGGCGCGGAACGCCGCATCGATATCGGCCGCACCGCCGGGAGTGATGGGAATGATCTTGTCATAGTCGATGCCGGCCTTGTGACAGGCGTACCTAAACATTGCGTTCGGTTGGCCGCCCTTGAACATAACGACCTCGGCACCTTCCAGCTTGTCCCACGTAAATGCCGGATCGGCGTCGCGACCCGTCAGGAAAAAACCGTCCATCTCGTTGATCTGCGCAAAGTGAACGACCGGCGGCACCTCACCTCGCTTCAGCGGACCAAACCCTTGGCTACATGCCGACTGAACCACGTGTGCCGAACCGTCCACCAGGGCCTCGATCGCCGATTTACCCGGACCGGAGACCGACCAGTCGGCCTCCAAACCTTCCTCAGCCAAGAATCCCCCGGACATCGTCGAGATCAGCGGCGAATAAAATGCCGAGAACAAGGTGAACTGGATGTTGATTTTTTCCATGCGGCTATCTCCCGTTTTTCGACGCCGATGATGCACGGAGCCGCGCCCCTCGCACAAGCCATCCTCCGCACAAAAAAGAGCCGGCCAAAGGCCGGCTCTCAATCGTCACTCCTGCGGCGGTGACTAGGCCGCGGCGCGGATCGCTGCAGCTTTGACGTCGGCGTTCACATGCCCTTCGAACTGCACGAAGTTCTTCTCGAATCTGTTGCGCAGATCACGAGCCGTGGTGTCGTATGCGCTGCCATCGGACCAAGTATTCCGCGCCGTCAGGACCTCGGTCGGCACGTCCGGGCAGTTCTGCGGCACCAAGACACCGAAATTCGGGTCAGCGTGGAAGCCAGCTTGATCCAAACGACCGTCCAGCGCCGCGTTCAACATGGCGCGGGTGTAGGCGATCTTCATCCGCTCGCCTTCGCCATAACCGCCGCCTGACCAACCCGTGTTGACCAGCCAGCACTTAGCGTTTTGGGCGGCCATCTTGTCACCCAGTAATTTCGCATACACCGTTGGATGGCGCGGCATGAACGGCGCCCCGAAGCAGGTAGAAAACGTCGCCGACGGCTCTTTCAGACCGCGCTCCGTCCCCGCAACCTTGGCGGTGTAACCGGACAGGAAGTGGTACATCGCCTGTTCCGGTGTCAGTTGGCTGATCGGCGGCAGAACGCCAAACGCATCACAGGTCAACATAACAATATTTTGCGGCAGACCGCCCTGGCCCGTTACCGACGCATTCGGAATCTGGTCGATGTTATAGGACAAC
Organism: Rhodospirillales bacterium; assembly: GCA_965222395.1. Classification (GTDB taxonomy): domain Bacteria; phylum Pseudomonadota; class Alphaproteobacteria; order Rhodospirillales; family Casp-alpha2; genus UBA4479. The sequence goes on along the minus strand of OZ244947.1, from coordinate 3,741,648 downwards.
CGCCCATTCTCTGTGATTGTGGTGTCGAAAAAGTCGTACGCCCGGGTATGCTCGTCCATCGCGACGTTTTCGACGATGGTCCCGAACTGCGAGGCGGCGGCGAAAATCTCGGGTTCCGTTTCTGCGGTCAAGTTGACCGACTTCGCGTAACAGCCACCTTCGAAGTTGAACACGCCCGTCGGCGTCCATCCGTGCTCGTCGTCACCGATTAAGGTCCGGCTGCTGTCGGCAGAGAGCGTCGTCTTTCCGGTGCCCGACAACCCGAAGAAAATCGCCGTGTCGCCGCTCGCGCCAACGTTGGCGGAGCAATGCATCGGTAGGACGTCGCGTGCCGGCATCAAATAGTTCATGACGGAGAAAATGGATTTCTTGATCTCTCCGGCATATGCGCTACCGCCGATGATCACCATTCGGCGTTTGAGGTTAAGGATCACGAAGGTCTCCGAGGTGGTGCCTTCGCTGTTCGGGTCGGCATGAACACTCGGCGCCTGCAACACGGTGAATTGCGGCTCGAAGCCCTCAAGCTCGGCATCCGAGGGCTGAATAAACATGTTCCGCGCGAACAGGTTGTGCCACGCATTCTCGGTGACCACCCGGACCGGCAAGCGGTAGGTCGGATCGGCCCCGGCATAACAATCCTGCACGAAGGCGTCGCGCCCATCGAAATGACGCAGGACTTTAGCCAGCAGCTTGTCGAAGTTTTCTTCAGAAATCGGCCGATTGACATCGCCCCACCAAATATCGCCGGAAGTCTCGTTTTCTTCGACAACGAACCGGTCGTTCGGGGACCGACCGGTGTGTCCACCGGTCAGCGCCAGCAATGACCCGCCTTGGCCCATTTGGGTTTCGCCGCGACGCAAAGATTGCTCGTACAACCTTGGCGCCGACAGGTTCCAGAATGCTGTCTGAATGTTCTGCAATCCGTGCTGATCAAGCCCGTTTCGGCTGATCTTATGACCGATGTTTGCCAATTTTAACCTCTCCCGATTGGGCGTACCGTTGTCGGCTCGCCAAGTCTTGTTTCGCGCGCCGCGACGGTAACGAAACTGTCACGCTTAAACAAGAAAAACTGCCGGTTTTCCGGGCTTTTCTGCGCTTACGCCCGGGCTTGATGCGCAAGCGCAACAAGCGCATCGCGACAGCCCTTTGAATCTTCGACAGGAATCTGAAAGTCGAGGCGCGCGGTGCGTCCGTCGCAACGCAGGTCGATTCCGTCTGCATCGCATCCCGTCATCCGCCAATCGCCCGATTTTCGACCCAAGAGCGACTCGACGTACGCACGGATTGCATCCGTATGATCGTCGTTCATATGTGTCACGATCCCGGATTCCGCCGCCGCCATCGTTTTCGCCACTTTAGGCGTAGTCAGCACATGCTTCGCCTCGAACCATATGGCGCGGGCAAAACCACCGACATAATGCGCGCGCTCAATCGACATTCGATAAAACGAGAAATCACCGAAGTCCGCATACAGCGCTGCATCCGGATGGCGCGCCAGGAAACGTTGGCGTGCCGTCGACGACGTATCAGGTTTGATGGTCCCCAGCAGCGACACCCTCGGCCCGGTTTGTGGATTGCGATTGTTCGTCGCTTGTTCAACCAATAATGAAACGCGTGGATCGGCAGCAATATTTTTGGTGTGGTCGGACAGGGTCGAGAACAAGAACACTGGCTGCCCGCGATGATCGCACGCATAAGTCACCAGAGATGCATACGGGGCTCCGCCGTTCGCCATGGCCGTTGCCAGCATGCCCACACCTCGGCGACGGACCAAAAGTCGGGCCAGATCCTGATTTCGCCGTCGTGTCATGTGCTTCCTCCGCACCGGTATCGTCACGACTTTGCGCACCCCATGAACGCCGGTCAACACGGGGATTCGCCACGGTCGTTTACAGATCGCCGCAATTCGCCACAATTCGGATATAATGACGCCATATTGCAGGCTTACACGCTGTGTCCCAATAGATGCAGGATCGGGAATCGACGCATGCACAACAAAATTGCCCTGGTTGACGACGACCAGAACATCTTAACTTCGGTGTCGATGGCATTGGAGGCCGAGGGCTTCAACGTCGACACTTACCCCGACGGCGTCCAGGCGCTTGCGGGTCTCGATCAGAAACCCGTCGATCTTGCGGTGCTGGACATCAAGATGCCCCGCATGGACGGGATGGAGCTTCTCGGCGAAATCCGCAAACGAGATGGAACGCCGGTTATTTTCCTGACCTCGAAAGACGACGAGATCGACGAATTGCTCGGGCTCCGAATGGGGGCTGACGACTACATCAAGAAACCGTTCTCACAGCGTCTGTTGATCGAACGTATCCGCGCCATATTGCGCCGCCGCGAAACGGAAGAAACCACGCCCGACGGCGAAACCGGTAAGAACACGCTTCAACGCGGCGATCTGGTAATGGACCCGGATCGGCACCTTTGCATGTGGAAGGGCCAAGAGGTCGTGTTGACGGTTACGGAGTTTCTTCTGGTCGAAGCCCTTGCCAAGCGGCCAGGCCACGTCAAGAATCGCGACCAGCTGATCGATGCGGCCTACGGCGAGAATATCTATGTCGAGGATCGCACCATTGATAGTCACATCAAACGCCTGCGCCGAAAATTCAAGGAAATCGATCCCGGGTTCTCAGAGATCGAGACGCTTTACGGAGTGGGCTATCGCTACAAAGCGTGACCCGCCACGCGTAGAGGAGTCGAATGACCATTGGGGGGAGGCAATCGAACACGGGTTCCTCGCCGCGCGAAAAGCGGCGGCGTTTTGTCTCGCCCCTTCTCCGCCGAATTCTCGCCGTCAATCTGATCGCGCTTGGCGTCCTCGTCGCCGGCCTCTTGTATCTCGGTGAATATCGCCGGTACTTGATCGAAACGGAACTACAATCACTGGAAGTCCAAGGCGAAATGTTCGCTGCGGCACTTGGCGAGGGAGCCGTCGTTTCCGATGCGCCGAACGGGCAGTTTTTGGTTTCCGATGTCGCCTATCAAATCATGCGCCGCCTCGTCGGAATTACTGGCACACGTGCCCGATTGTTTCGCGCCGACGGCGCCCTGATCGTCGACTCGCGGCGGCTCGGCGGCACGGGCGGTGCCGTCCAGATCGAGTTATTGCCTCCTCCAGAAAACGAGCAGAGCGTGCTCGACTATTCGCTGGATATCTACGATTACGCGGTCCGCGTGATCGGCGGCGGCGCACCGCTGGATACCTATCGCGAAAACGCCCAACAGATCGCCGCAGACTATACCGAAACCGAGGCTGCACTGTTCGGCGAGAACCGTACCGCGGTTCGACGCCTCGGTCACGACGGTCTGATGCTCAGCATCGCCGTCCCCGTGCAGCGCTACAAACAGGTGTTGGGCGCAATCATGTTATCCAAGGACAGTGCATCGATCGAACGGACGGTTCGCGACGTGCGCCTGGATATCCTTAAAGTTGTCGGCGTCGCGCTGACCGTCACCATTCTATTGTCGATTTATCTGGCCGGTACGATCGCCCAGCCGATCCGGCGCTTGGCCGCCGCAGCGGAACGTATTCGACACGATCGCGGGCGCCAGGAAACCATGCCCGGGCTCACCGAACGGCGCGATGAAATCGGTGATCTAGCCGCAAGCCTCAAAGATATGACCGAGGCGTTATGGCTTCGCATGGATGCGATTGAACGATTTGCGGCGGATGTCGCGCACGAGATCAAAAATCCGCTGACGTCCCTTCGCTCCGCCGTTGAAACGGCCAGCCGGATCGACAACCCGGATCAGCGGGCCAAACTTATGGTCATCATTCAAGATGACGTGGCAAGATTGGATCGCCTGATCAGCGACATTTCCAATGCGTCGCGCCTCGACGCCGAGCTAAGCCGGACGGAGTTCGACCTTGTCGACGTCGCCGCGCTTTTAGGCGCCTTGGTGGATATGCATCGGGCCAGCGACAAGCATCAGGCGGTTTCGCTCGACCTTGAGATTCTCAGTCCAGAACCAATGCTCGTCGACGGAATCGAAGATCGTTTGGTTCAGGTCTTTCGAAATCTGATCTCGAACGCCGAGACATTTTCGCCGGAAGGCGGTCAAATCCGACTGACGATGGAACGCGACGCAGATTTTGTGACGGTGACGGTCGACGACGATGGGCCGGGGATATCCGACGGCAAGGAGAAGGCGATTTTCGATCGCTTCTATACGTCACGTCCCGAGGGAGAAAAATTCGGCATCCATTCAGGACTTGGACTGTCGATTTCCAAACAAATCGTCGACGCCCACGAAGGAACCATCAGCGCCATGAACCGCCAGGACCGGGACGGCCGCATTCTGGGAGCGCGGTTCAAGATCCGCTTGCCGGCCTTGGCTTCTTGACCCAGCACCTGGCCCGCGCCACTGTTGCCGTGGCTATTGTCCGGAACAGGTGCCATGACACAACAGCAGCAACACCATGCGACGTGCGTCTGCATCGGCAACGACGGCATTCTGTTACGAGGGCCATCCGGCACCGGAAAATCCGACTTGGCGCTTAGACTGATCGACGAAGGCGCGGTCCTGGTCGCCGACGACCGCACGGACGTACAGGTTCGTGGCAATGACCTTGTCGCTTCGGCGCCGGAGACCATTGCCGGACAGATGGAGGTTCGTGGATTGGGTATCGTTCGTTTGCCTATCCGGGCCGAAGCGACACTGTCTTTACTGGTGGATTTGTCGCAAGACGTCGAGACCGAACGGCTTCCGATAAATCGTCACGAGACTTTCATGGGCATTCAGTTACGCCATATGACGGCGTGCGGCAGTGCGGCTTCGACACCGGCAAAAATCCGCCTCGCCCTCAGGCTCGACACTCACGATTTCGTAGAACCCAAATGACAGACCCCAATCAGAAAGTCCGCCTGACTCTCGTAACCGGTGTGTCCGGCGGCGGCAAAAGCTCTGCGCTTAAGATCCTCGAAGACCTTGGCTATGAGGCCGTTGACAACATGCCGCTATCGATGGTGGCGCGATTGATTGACGGCAGCAAGACCACCTCGTCACCGGCCCAACCCCTGGCCATCGGGGTCGATATTCGGACCCGCGATTTTGACGCATCAACCCTGTTGGGGTTGCTGGACAGCTTGCACGAACATACCGAGATCGACGTCGCACTTCTTTTTGTCGATTGCGACGACGAGGTGCTGCACCGGCGCTACAAGGAAACGCGTCGGCGGCATCCGCTCGCTGCCGACCGGCCCGTTGCAGATGGAATCGTTCGCGAACGACGCATCATGGAGGCCGTCCGGGCTCGCGCCGATGTCGTGATCGACACGACGGATTTCGCGCTCGCCGATTTGAAGACACGACTTGGTGCGGCGTTCGGTCTGGACGAAGATCCCGGTCTCGCCATTTTCGTTTTGTCGTTTTCGTTCAAACGCGGTGTACCGCGCGACGCCGACTTGGTGTTCGATGTTCGGTTCTTGCGCAACCCTTATTACGATCTCAGTCTTCGATCGATGTCCGGGCAAAACGCGGACGTCCAGGCGTATATCCGTAAAGACGATGCCTTTGCGGGGTTCTTCGATCATCTCACCGAGATGATCGGCCCTTTGCTGCCGCGCTATCACGCCGAGGGAAAAAGCTATTTGACCATCGCATTCGGCTGCACCGGAGGGCGTCATCGGTCGGTTTTTTTGACCGAACATTTCGCCGCGTGGCTTGGCGAAAACGGTTGGTCTGCGAAGATTCGACACAGGGACTTGGACAAAGCGTGAGAATCGTCCCACAATTGCGGTAAGAACGAGGTAAAAGAAACTGGGGCTCGGGGAAAACCGTCAATGATTGGATTGGTGCTCGTGACGCATGGCCGCTTGGCGGTCGAATTGGTGTCTGCGTTGGAACATGTCGTCGGCGCCCAAGACGCCGTGGCGACGGTGTGTATCGGTCCCGACGACGATATGGAGCAAAGGCGCACGGAGATCGTCGACAAAGTCGACCAGGTCAATACCGGCAGCGGCGTCATCGTGTTGACCGATATGTTTGGCGGCACGCCCTCAAATTTGGCGATTTCGATTATGGATCGCGCCGATATCGAAGTGATTGCCGGCGTCAATCTTCCGATGCTGATCAAACTCGCATCGATCCGTGGCGAGCGGGATCTGAAAGCGGCTGCAACTGAAGCACAAGACGCCGGAAGAAAGTACATTAACATCGCGTCGCAGTTACTCGGCCAAAACGGCAACTGACTTGCCTATGAGTACGCCTCGACGGCTGAAGATCTTGAATAAACGCGGCTTGCACGCCCGCGCGGCGGCCAAGTTCGTTACCGTCGCGAACGCGTACGACGCTCGGATTTCGGTGGAGCGCAACGGCCAATCCGTTGCTGGCCGGTCAATTATGGGACTGATGATGCTGGCCGCCAGTCTCGGCACGGATATCGTCGTGTCCGCTGAGGGGGCCGACGCCGAAGCGGCACTGGACGCCATTCAAACGTTGGTCGAGAACAAGTTCGAAGAGGATTGAAGCCGAAACCGGGCTCACCGCCATGGCAAAGAAAAAGATCAATAAGAAAGTCCACCGAGAGCGCCGCGTCGACGGACTCGCTGCCGCGCCTGGGATTGCTATTGGCAAGGCACATGTTCGCGCCTCCGACGACATCGACGTTCCGGAATACACCGTCGCCAAATCAAGATTGAAGGAAGAACGTGAGCGCTTGGACCGCGCCGTCGAGGTCGCGCGCCGGCAAATTCGCGTCCTACAGGAGCGCGCCCGCAAGATGCCGGGGTCGGCTGCCGACGAGATGGTTTTTCTGTTCGATGCCTATCTGGCGATGCTGGATGATTCGCGATTGATCCGTGGCGCCCGCGACGAAATAGACACCAACCGCGTCAATGCCGAAGCGGCCGTCCTGCGGCAGTTTCGTGAATTGTCGGAACAGTTCAAAGCCATGGAAGACGCCTATATCGCGGCGCGCCTAGACGACGTGCGCGAGGTGGCATTCCGATTGATCCGGAACTTGGATCGGGCGCCGCACCCGACAATGCCGACAATCCCGAAAAGCGGCATTCTGGTGGCCGAGCAATTGACGCCCGCGGATATGGCGCAAATCGATCCGGAACAGGTCAGCGCCGTCGTAGCCGCATTAGGTGGCATCGAAGGGCACACCGCGATCATGGCCCGCGCGTTAGGTCTTCCGGCCGTACTCGGCGCGCTTGAGGTGATGGATGGTATCCGCAACGGCACGGTGATCATCGTCGACGGTTTTCGTGGACGGATTGTCATCGATCCGACGCCCGAGACGATCAAGCGATACGAAAAACGCCGAACCGCCAGTCGGCGGCGAGCGCGTGCCTTGGATCGTCTGCGGGACCGACCGGCCACATCGAAAGACGGCACCGACATTAGGCTAATGGCAAACGTCGAACTGCCCGTCGAGATGGACATGGTTCACAACAGCGGCGCCGAGGGAATCGGTCTGCTGCGGTCCGAGTTTATGTTCATGAACCGTGACGACGTCCCCAGCGAGGACGAACAAGTCGATACCCTGGAACAAATTGTCGGCGCCATGGACGATGCGCCGGTGACCGTCCGCACCCTTGATGCCGGCGGTGAAAAACCCGTCCCCGCATTGCTGGCACATATCGATGCCGCCGCCACATCGGCGCTGGGGCTGCGCGGCGTGCGGCTTTCCCTCGCCAATACCGATACGCTGCGCACCCAATATCGCGCTATCCTTCGGGTCGCCGCGCGTCGCAATGTGCGTATTCTGCTACCCATGGTGACGACACCTTCAGAAGTTCGGCACGCCAAGAAAATCCTCACCGAAGAAGCTGCCAAACTGGCAAAGGCGGGGGTCGATTTGCCAACGCCGCTGCCACCGGTCGGCGCAATGATCGAGGTGCCCGGCGCGGCGCTGGCCGCCGACGCGTTGGCCCAGGTGAGCGACTTTTTTGCCATCGGTTCGAATGATCTGACCATGTATACGCTCGCGGTCGATCGCGGCAACGAGCATGTCGCCCATCTGTTTAATACCCTGCATCCGGCGGTATTGCGGCTGATCCAGTTCTCCGCACAGGCGGCCCTGCGCGCCCGTATACCGGTATCAATTTGCGGCGAAATGGCCGGTGATCCGCGATTCGCCGCCTTGTTGATCGGGCTCGGTTTTCGCGACCTCTCGATGGGTGCGTTGAACATTCCATTGGTCAAAAAACGCATCCGCGATCTCGACGCCCTTGCGGCCAGTCAACGGGCTTTGCAGATCATGGAACAAACCGACACCGGCCGCATCGAGATGATGATCGAGGACTTCAACGCGCTGGCGTGACCCGACGTTGATCCAGTTTGTAACAGCCACCGTACTTTATCTGCATGTTAGGTGGAGTAACATATATGCGATCACGACGAGTATTCCGAACTTTGGCGGGCCTTCTGGCCCTCGGAGGATGCGCGGTTTCAACACCGTACTCGGGTCCGGGTCTTGGGCCTGACGCTGCAGACGATATACCGGTTGTCGTCAGCCTGACGTTGGCGGTACTGAATGACGACGACACCGCCCGTGATGTGTTCTGGCACTACGTGAAGACGGTCGACAAGGCATTGCAAAAGCAGCCCGGGTTTATCGGCTCGACGAAACGCCTACAGCTTTTTGGCGACAAAGCCTGGACCATGACGGTTTGGACCGACGAGGCGAGCTTAAAAGTCTTCTTGGCGAGCCCGGCTCACCGGGCCGCCGTGAAAAAAGGCATGCCTGCCATTGATGATGCGAAATTTCTCCGTTTGATCCGTCCCGCCGATCAAGTGCCGCTGCCTTGGGACGAAGCGATCAGCCGTCTCGACCGCGAAGGGCGCCATTATTACGAATAACCAAGAATGTAGCGGCTGGCCAATGCGTATCCGCGTATTTGGCACCCCACACGTCGAATTGGTTCGCGGTATGCTCAGTTTCTTGACAATGGGAGGATCGCATCATGTCCATCGCCGTCCCGACGGTTCAACTCGACACAGAGCGCGCCCGCGTCACCGAGTGGCGCTTCGCACCCGGCGCTGAAACCGGCTGGCATCGGCACGAGATGGATTACGTCGTCGTCCCGATAACCACCGGACAGTTGAAAATCGAATTGCCTGACGGCGAGACCGTCTACAGCGACCTCGTCGCCGGTGTTTCCTACAATCGTGATGCCGGTGTCGAACACAATGTGATCAACGCCAATGCGTTCGAATTTGTCTTTGTCGAAGTCGAGTTGAAATAACCTATTCGATACGGTCCTTGGCCGACCCCGCCAGCGGCGACATATCGAAATGCAGGGTCTCCTCGCGATTACCGAGTTTCGAGTACAAGGAATCCGGCGCGGGTTCTCCTTGATCGGCTTGGATGAAAACAACCCATGCGCCCACCTCTGCCGCAACATGTCTCACAGCGTTGATCAGTGCCGTGGCGACACCCTGCCGACGATGGGCTTCGACGACAGCGAGGTCATAGATGTAAACTTCCGCCCGTGGTTGCTCGTACTTCGGCAGAACGTATGCCGTGATGCCGCCGACAACGGCTCCCCCGGCGAGGGCCGCGAAAGCGATGAAGCCATCACGTTCCAACAAACTGCGTAGATACGTATCATCGGGTTGCGCATCGAGATAAACCTGAGGTTCCTCGAATACCTCACCCATCATCGTGATGACTTGTCTCATGATCGGGCCGTCATCAGTGGTCAAACGCCGGATATCAACGGATGGATTTGAAGACATCGCCTGCTCCCTCGCAATTCCTCACTGCATCTGAGGTAGGGCAAGTCGCCGCCGAATGCCATTCATCGTCATGTGGATAATGCCTATTGCCGTTGTCTCTCCTCCCTGATACATTCCGCGCCATACAAAGATATAAAGATTTCTTTATATCGAATGAAATTCAACGCTTACCCGCTCACCCGGAACATGGGAACTGCACGATGAACGCTTTTACTGACTACAAAGTCGCCGATATGGGCCTCGCGGATTGGGGCCAAAAGGAACTCAGCATTGCCGAGAGCGAAATGCCCGGCTTGATGGCGATCCGCGAAGAATTCGGCGCCGCACAGCCGCTCAAGGGCGCCCGGATCGCCGGTTCGCTGCACATGACCATCCAAACGGCGGTTTTGATCCAGACCCTCGAAGCCTTGGGCGCACAGGTTCGCTGGGCGTCGTGCAATATCTATTCGACCCAAGATCACGCCGCCGCCGCGATTGCCGCCGCCGGCACGCCGGTCTTCGCCTTCAAAGGAGAGAGCCTGGAAGAGTACTGGCAGTTCACCCACGAGATATTCAATTGGGAGAACGGCACCGGCCCGAACATGATTTTGGACGACGGTAGCGACGCGACATTACTGATGCACCTCGGCAAGGAGGCGGAAAGCGACTTGTCGGTTCTCGACAATCCGGATTCCGAAGAAGCCGAAGTCCTGTTCGCCGCCATCAAGGCCCGCCTCGCGACCGGCCCGACTTGGTACAGCGATCATTCGAAGGATATTCAAGGGGTCACCGAAGAGACGACCACCGGTGTCCACCGTCTTTATGAGATGGCGAAAAAAGGTACGCTGATGTTCCCGGCGATCAACGTCAACGACAGCGTGACGAAATCAAAGTTCGACAACAAGTACGGCTGCCGCGAGAGTCTGGTGGATGCCATTCGTCGGGCGACCGACGTGATGATGGCCGGCAAGGTCGCCTGTGTCGCCGGGTTCGGCGACGTCGGCAAAGGGTCCGCCGAAAGCCTTCGTCAAGCAGGTTGCCGCGTGATGGTGACCGAGGCCGATCCGATCTGCGCGCTGCAAGCCGCGATGGAAGGGTTTGAGGTCGTCTCCATGGAAGAAGCCGCAAAACGCGCCGACATCTTCTGCACGGCAACCGGCAACGTCGACGTCATCACCGTCGACCACATGCGGGCCATGAAGGACCGGGCAATTGTCTGTAACATCGGCCATTTCGACAGTGAAATTCAGGTCGCTGGCCTGAACAACATGAAGTGGGACGAGATCAAGCCGCAAGTCGACGAAATCACCTTCCCGGATGACCATCGAATCATCCTGTTGGCCAAAGGCCGCTTGGTGAACCTGGGCTGCGCCACCGGCCACCCGAGTTTCGTTATGTCCGCCTCGTTCACCAACCAAGTCTTGGCGCAGATCGAGCTTTGGGCCAACAACAAGGACGGCAAGTACAAGAAAGACGTTTACGTCCTGCCGAAACATTTGGACGAAAAAGTCGCCGCCTTGCATCTGGAAAAACTCGGCGTCCAGTTGACGACGCTGAGTCAAAAACAGGCCGATTACATCGGTGTCTCGGTCGATGGTCCGCACAAGCCGGAAACCTATCGTTACTAAAATCGGGTCAACATGCCACAACAAGAAGACCCCGGTTTCGACCGGGGTCTTTTTTTGCGCGTTACGTGCGCGTATCTCTCGGCTAAAACACGGTGATGACGGGCAAATGGATATGGATCATCGCCGGCCCTCCCGGCGCGGGTAAGACGAGCCTTTGCGCCAGATTGTTCCCCGAATGGATCGGCACGTCGCGGCATATCGATGCAGACGATATAACGGGCTTCGATCCCGATGACGATTTACCGCCTACCTTGCACAAACGCATTGTTCCCGTAACCAAACGCCTGCAGATTGCCAATGTCGGCGAGCGAGATTTCGCGATCGAAACGCGATTTCTCAACCGCGAGCCGCTGATTGCGGCGCAAAAACTAGGACGGCGGGACTGGCGCGTGGCGCTCATTTATTTGGCTTTACCTCGGATTGACCTCTGCCGGCAGCGGGTGCGTGCGCGTGTCGCTTTGGGCGGACCCGACGTTCCGGCCGACACGATGGCGCGCACCTTCAGAACCGCGCTCGACGAATTGGGAAAATATCTCGATATCGCCGACCGATGGCTGATTCTAGACAGTTCAGGTCGCCGACGGCCACGGATCGCCCATGGCGACCGAACCTCGGCCACCGCATTTCAGGCGGACGCGCTCCGGGCGCTGGCTCCAGGTTATCCGTTTCATCCGGCGCCGCCGGCAAAACGATCCGCACCCTGGGCCGATATGGTCACGAACGAATTCGACAAGATGGCCCGCCGGCACGATATGCTGGACCGTTTGCGCTCACTCGCCTTCGGCTTGGAGCAACGACAAACCGAGACAAACCATCAATAAGCAGGACGGGCCTTCTTGGCCGCAACACGGAAGGCGCGTAAACTCAGCATTGTGATCGATCCACTTGACCCCTTTCAGATGCTTGTCACCGGCATGATCCTCGCCGTTGCCGCGTTGCTGCCTGTCCTATGGGTACTCCGCAACCGGGCGAAAGATGCGCTCGCGGCGGCATCTCGGGCCGATCAGCACGCCAAACGAAGTCAAGACCTGCTGTCGGCGACGCCCGACGGGATTTTCCTGTGGGACAATGCGACCGGCGGGATCAGTTGCTCGCGGCGATTGGCGGATATCCTCGAGTTGGAAGCCGGAACGCTTGCACGTTATGACGATATTCGCGCCTGCTTCGAGGAGGCAGAGCTTCAAAAACTTGAACAAGGCGTGAGTCTACTCCGCGCCAAAGGCACAGGTTTTACCTGTATTCTCCGACGGGGCGCACAAACTTTACACGTCACCGGCAGCCGCGCCGCCGGCAAGGACGCCGATGCCGTCGCCGACATTGTCTGGATACGCGACGCAAGCGACCTCGCCGGTGCCGCGGGCGCGCAACCCGACCGGCGAAACACATCAGGACTGGAAGACCGACACCTGACCGCGTTGTTGGATACACTGCCTATCCCGATCTGGTTGCGCGATGCGGACCTGCAGCTGGCTTTTCTGAACACCGCGGCGGAAAAAGTGCGCGGACTGGATCCCGCCTTGGCGGATAAAGCACGTCGCCAGGCGGCACCCGAAACCGAAGTTGCACCATTAACCCGCGACGGAGAGGCGACGAACGCAACAGTCACCGAAACCCCCTTATCGGCGACCAGCGCCGACGGCCTGACCGGAACCATCGGATTTGCCGTCCCGGCCGCACATGTACCGAGCGTTGCCACAGCGCCCGTTTCATTTTCGGAGTTACTTCGCCCGCTCGAAGCCGGCGTCGTTGTCTTCAGTGCGGATACCGCAATCGTCAGCGCGAACACGGCATTTTCCGACCTTTGGCGGATCGACCCGGATTGGTTAGATACGCGACCAACCTTGAGCGACCTTCTAATCCAACTCCGCGACCTGCGGCGACTACCGGAAGTCACAGATTTTCGCGATTACCGTCGCCGAGAGCTCGCATTGTTCGACGGTTTGGATCGGATCGCCGAAGAGGATTTGCACCTACCCGACGGACGAACCGTGCGGCGACGCGTCGGCCCCATGCCCGACGGCGGCCTTGTTATGACATATGTCGATGTCTCAGACCGGCTTAGCTTACAACGATCGTTAAAATCGGCGGATCAAGTGCAACGCACCACCCTGGAGAACCTACGCGAAGGGATCGCCGTTTTCGGCGGCGACGGGCGCTTAAAACTGATCAACCCGCAGTTGCCGGACATCTGGGGATTGGACGCGAATGACGTCGCCGTCGACCGTCGTCTTGCCGATGTTATTGAGGCCCTTGGCATGCGGTTGATGGCCGATAACGAACCTTGGTCAACCCGCAAGGAGCGGATCGCCCGCGACATTCTAAGTCGCACTCCGTCGACGGGGCAGGTTGAGCTCATTACCGGTCAGGTCATGGCCTTCGCCAATATCCCGCTGCCGGACGGCGGCGCTTTGGTCAGCTATCTCGACGTCACCGATACCTACCGTGTCGAAGAAGCGTTACGCGAACGGGCGCGCAGCCTTGCCGAGGCGGACAGGATGAAGACCGAATTCATCGCAAATGTCGCCCTCGAGGTGCGCACCCCGCTCAATACGATCACCGGGTTCGCCGACGTGCTGCGCCGCGAAATGTATGGGCAATTGAATGACCGTCAGCATAGCTACGCCCTTGGCATTCACGACACCGCGACGCAAATGATGGCCGTTATCGGTGATATCTTGGATTTGGCCACCATAGATGCCGGACGAATGGAGTTAAATCTCGACTCCGTAGATCCGCACAGCGTTCTTCTCGGCGCGTTCGATCTTGTCGCCGACGCGGCCAAACGAAAGAACATTCGCACGGAGTTCGACTGCCCACCCGATATCGGGTGGATCACGAGCGATGCCAAACGATTGTCACAGGTTGCCTATAACCTCCTGAGCAACGCAGTGGTTTTTACACCAAAACTCGGCAAGGTCAGCTTAACCGTTACACGCCAGGATCCCTGGCTCGAATTCGTCGTCAGCGACAGTGGACCGGGCATTCCGCAGGCCGACCGAGGGCGCGTATTCCAGCCATTCGCCCGAATAGACGACGACAAACACCGCAGCGACGGCCCGGGGCTGGGTCTGACGATCGTCAAACGGTTCGTCGAACTACACGGTGGCGACGTCTTGATCCGCTCCAACAAAGCCCGCGGCACCAGCGTCGTTTGTCGCATCCCCGTCGATGGAGAAAACACAGAGGGGCTTGTGCCCTTCGCCACGGATCATGCTATCGTTGAAGAGACCGCTGCGGAGTGATTCTCTCGCACGCCGACTAAGGAGTTTTCATTGGACCTTCAAACTCTGTCCATCGTTGTGATTTTGGCAAGCGTCGTCGCGATGCTTGTTCGTACGATGATGCGCAGCGTTCGGCGACCGTCCCAGCCACGCACGTCGACGCTCAAGCGTTTACCCGCCGGGGCCTTTGCGCTTGATGATTCATTGGACAAGATCAACGAGACCATTCGCATTCTGCAGGACACGTTGGGCGCCTGCGCACCGGGCAAAGCCGATCCTGACGGCGGTCGGTTCTATATCGCTTACTTGGTCGGCATTGCCCGGGAGGTCGCGAAGATGAACGGTGTCGCCTATGGACCGGCGTTAGAGACGCCCATCCGGATGGAATTGATCCGACTTGGCCTCGGCAGTGGTGACAGCGATAAAACGATGGCCAAACTGATGGCGTCCGCCGAAGGCCAGCAAGGGTTGGCCGCAGGCGAGCTAGACGGCGGGGACGCCTGCGATCCGGCATTTCGCGGCGTCTATTTCGAGCGTATCCAAACGTACTTTCAAGACACCGGCGTACGCGGCGACCGTTAACGCCCCCTCAACGAACGCATTCGATCGCATCGCAGAAACGATCTATTTCCGCATCAGTATTGTAATAGTGCACCGACGCCCGAACGATTTTTTCCAGACCGCGGCGCTCCATATCGATACGTGTCGAATGAACATCCGAAACCGAGACATTGATGCCCTGTGCCGCCAACGCCGCTTTGATATCGAGTGGCGCCACGCCAGCTTTCATGAACGTCACGATGCCGCACTTTTCATGGCCGATATCGGTCACCGTCACACCGGGAACGGCTGAAAGTCGCTGACGTAACATTTCTGCAAGCGCTGTAACCCGTTCATGGATGGCGTCGACCCCCCAAGACAACGCGTAATCGATGGCAACACCAAGGCCGATCATCCCGGCGACGTTGAACTCCCAATTCTCGAACCGCCGCGCCGTCGGCAGCAATTCATATCGGTCCGCGGCGACCCAGCGGGCGGCGGCGAGATCAATCATGGGCGGCGTCAAATCGGCAATTAGGTCATGACGTACGTACAGAAATCCCGTCCCCCGAGGTCCCCGAAGGTACTTTCGACCGGTTACCGAGAGTGCGTCGCAGCCGATAGCGTCGACATCCAGTGGAATTTGACCCGCGGATTGACACGCATCCAGAAGGTAACGAACGCCCGCGCGTCTGGCGATTTTTCCGATCGCGGCCGCCGGATTAACGAGTCCCCCGTTTGTCGGTACGTGCGTGACGGATATCAGCTTTACCCGCTCATCGATCATCTGCTCCATTGCTGCCAGATCCACCGACCCGGCCTCATCGCTTGGAACGACGTGAACTTCCAAGCCCTTTTCCCGGGCGACCTGGAGATAGCTGATGTAGTTCGCGGCGTATTCAGCTTCGACCGTGAGGATTTTGTCGCCAGGTCGGCAATCGCGAATCAGCGCATGAAACGCCATCAGCCACGCCACCGTGGCGTTCTCAACGATTGCAATTTCATCGCGTTGCGCATTTAACAACGCCGCAATGGCGTCATAGGTGTGCTCGCGTGCGGCCAATGCTCTATCATTGGCCTCATAACCGCCGATCGCCGCCTCCAACTGAAGGTGCCCGACGACCGAATCCAAGACAGCTGTTGGCGGCAATGCGGCACCCGCGTTATTGAAATGCAGAACATTCTCAGTGCCGGGCGTATCAGCCCGCGCGCGGGCGATATCAAAATCCATAAGAAAACCTCTTGGTTTAAGGTCGGCAGGGTAAAGCGGAATAATATGTGGCAACCGTACCGATCTCTGCATCGCTCAGCAACTTGGCTTGCGACTGCATGATTCGCGCCGATCGGGCCGTCGCGCCGTCTGACGGCACGCCCTTGTGCGCGACTTTGAATGCATTGATCTGACGGACGAGATAAGCGCGATCTTGTCCCGCAAGACTGGGAACATGCGTATTATCACTGATCCCGTTCGCGCCGTGACAGGCGGCACAGCGTCTCGCCGATGCAGGAAGTGATATCGGTGCAGTTCCACGCACGCCGCAGTTCTGGGCCGCGAAATAAATTGCAAGATCGCCGATATCGACATCGGACATGCGCATCAGAACATCGACCATATGAGCATTGGTACGCTTGACGCCGGTCAAACCATGGGCGCCCAATCGATCCGGTTCGATGATCCCATTTTGCGCCCAGGCCGACACCCGCATCCGCTGGAGTTGCTGCACCAGATAATCAGCCTGTTGTCCGGCGAGATTCGGCATTCCCGGCGTGTTGGATCGCCCCGAAACGCCGTGGCATTGAACACAATGATGGGCAACCTTCTTACCCCGCTCAAAGTTCCCTTGCGTCAGATCAGCAGCTCGACCGACGCCTGCAAGAACGGCCCCGGCCATCAGTGCCAAAGCCATCGCCCATAATTGGGTGTGCAATCGGCGTGTCATAACGACGATCTTAAATCGCTCCGTCCGATCATGCATTGCGGAAGATCAATAAGCTCAGGCTGGGACGCCTTTGGTCGTCGAATACTCGAAATGCAGCGCCGTGTCGGGAAAAACGATGCCATGCGCGTGATGCGCCGCGAACGCCGCCTCGGAAAACCCCGTCAGGATCAGCTTCAATTTACCAGGATAATCGGCAATGTCCCCGACGGCATACACCCCCTCGCGATCGGTGCGCGCCGTCGTCGGGTCGACCGGGACCGTATTGCGCGTGTCGCCAAGGTTCCAGGACCGGATCGGCCCTAGATCCTGAGACAGGCCGTAGAACGGCAGCAACACGTCCGCTTCCAAACGCACCTCATTGCCATCCAGGTCGGCGACGATGACGGCCTGCAACTTGCCATTTTCGCCCTCTAGCCGCGATAACTGGTACGGCGTGACCAAATCGAGGCAGCCCTCTTCGGCACGGGCATGCAATTGCCGCACGCTTTCCGGCATGGCACGGAACTTCGCCCTGCGGTGAACAATCGACAAATGACCGGCCAAGTCCGATAGCACGTTTGCCCAATCCACAGCACTGTCGCCGCCGCCGGCGATCACGACTTTCTTTCCGGCGAAATCCTTGGTCCGTCCAACCATATAATTGACGCCATTGCCGGGGCCCGCTGCCTCAAATTCTTCAATCCCAACCAACGGCGGCCGTTTTGGGCCGAATGCGCCAACACCGGCGGCGACGATGACGACTTTCGCCTCGATCACAACGTTTTCGGATGTCCGCAGGCTAAATGCACCGGCTTCGCCGTCCAACGAGATCACTTGCTGATTCAGGTGAAAATGCGGATTGAACGGCTCGATCTGCTTTTCCAGCTGCTGGACGAGATCCCCGCCGGAAATCCTTGGATATGCCGGAATGTCATAAATCGGTTTCTCGGGATAAAGCGCAGCACACTGGCCACCGGGCGCTTCCAAGGCATCGACCACACGGCAGGTCATTCCCAACATGCCGCATTCGAACACGGTAAACAGACCGACCGGGCCAGCGCCGATAACGGCGACATCGCTTGAAAATACGACGGAATCGGTCGGTACTGTCACAATCATTTACCCCATAAATTAGGTGCGCGACGCAGGGTTAAAGGATGGTCCTCCGACCTCGTTCGTTCAAGGGTTGTCGCCGACGGACGCGGACGATACAACCCCGTCATGCTCCCTTCGTCCAATCCATTGGTTGATCTTCGACTGCGCGATCTCGACGATACCGCAACGGTCGGGCAGATTCTTGCGCACCATCTTCGCGCCAAGGACATTTTGGCATTGTCCGGAAATCTAGGAAGCGGAAAGACGGCTCTGGCTCGGGCCTTGATCAATGCATTTCCCGGCCCGCCGGAAGACGTTCCGAGCCCCACGTTCACATTGGTACAAACGTACACGCGCGGCGGCACGGAAATCTATCATTTCGATCTTTATCGACTGGAAGACCCCGAAGAAGCATGGGAGTTGGGGATCGACGATGCATTCAGCGATGCGATTAGCCTTATCGAATGGCCGGAAAAGCTCGGCCCCTACTTGCCAAAGCGCCGGCTTCTCGTGACGATGTCGTCCGACAGAATCGAGGGATCGCGCCGCATGACGTTGGTGGGGGATGAAATGTGGGCCGCCCGGCTTGAGGCGTGCGATTGGCGGGGGTTGGATGTCTAGACGAGACGCGGCCGCGAAGTCTTTTCTCGGAGACGTGGGATGGGCCGGGGCCATCATGTCGCCGCTTGCGGCCGACGCGTCGTTTCGACGCTATGACCGCGTCAGCTTGAAAGAGCGCGGCGCGGTCCTGATGGACGCGCCGCCGCCACAAGAGGATGTCCGACCCTTTGCGACGGTTGCCCGATACTTAACGCAACTGGGCTTCAGTGCCCCACGCGTCCTCGCCGAAGATGAGAGACTTGGATTCCTGTTATTGGAAGATCTCGGCGATAATACCTACACGCGCGTCCTTCACGATGGCGGCGATGAAGAGATGATGTACGCATTGGCGGTCGACGTTCTCGTTCGGCTGCACGAATTGGCATCGCCCGACAATGTGCCAGCCGGCACCCCCGTGTACGATATGGACAGGATGCTCGCGGAAGCGCGCTTGTTCATCGAGTGGTACCTTCCAAGTCTGACGGGTGCGCCGACGACGACGCAAATATTGGACGATTGGGAGGCTCTGTGGCGCACCGCCCTATCCTCCGCCGCGGATCGCCGGGAAACCCTCGTGCTGCGCGACTATCACGTCGACAATTTGATGTGGCTTCCGGATCGACCCGGGACGGCGCGTTGTGGATTGCTCGACTTCCAAGACGCCGTCGTCGGTCCACGTGCTTACGACGTGATGTCGCTATTGGAAGATGCGCGGCGCGATATCGACACGGATCTCTATGATCGCATGATAAGCCGCTATCTTGCCGCCGACGCGTCCTTGGATCCAGAGACATTCCGCCAAGATATCGCAGCCCTGGGCGCGGCACGGCACGCCAAAGTCATCGGCATATTTACGAGACTTAGCCGCCGCGACGATAAGCACAGTTATCTGGAACACATTCCGCGCGTTTGGCGGTTGTTGGAGCGGAGCCTCACACACCCCGCATTGAAACCTGTTTCCGAATGGATGAACGAATACGTGCCGGTAGGACAACGCGTTCAACCGAGCCTACCGACTAAAGGATAGGAGTCACGCATGGGCCCCGACTTTGTCCCCACGACCGCAATGGTGTTGGCCGCCGGCTATGGCAAACGGATGCAGCCATTGACCGAGCAGCAACCCAAGCCAATGATAAACTTGTGCGGCAAACCGTTGATCGGCCACGTCATGGATCGCCTTGCTGCCGCCGGCGTAAAACGGGCCGTGGTCAATTTGCACTATCTCGGTGAACAAATCCGCGACTATTTGTCGACGGAAGAACGGCTCGACATCACGCTTATCGACGAGCCCGACATCCTAGAGACCGGCGGCGGCGTAAAGAACGCTATGACCGAACTGGGCACCGATGCATTCTATGTTGTGAATTCTGATGCGTTTTGGCTGAACGGATATGAAGATGCGCTTCACCGTCTGGCACGACAATGGGACGCGACGAAAATGGATGCTTTGTTAATGTTGCATTCAACGGTCGAAGGGCATGGTTACGACGGGATCGGCGATTTCAATGCCGATGCAGACGGAAGGCTGTCCAGAAGACCCGAGGGAGAGGTCTGCCCATGGCTTTTCGCCGGCATTCAAATCATGCAACTCAGTGCGTTCGACAATATGCCCGACGGAAAGTTCTCGCTGAACGTTGTCTACGACCAGGCTATGGACACGGAACGTCTCTATGGGGTCATCCACGACGGTGAATGGTTTCATATCGGAACGCCGGAAGCCCTAGCGGCCACGGAAACGTTTTTGCACGAGCCCTACGCCGGCGACAAGAAACGCTGAGCGGCATGTTCGACCGTCCACCGCCGCGACTGTATACGATTGCAAGCGGCGCCCATTTCTTGGACACGCTCGCGGCACATCTGCTGACCATCGCCGACGGGGATCCGCTGCGGCTTGCATCCATTCGTGTATTACTCCCGACACGGCGCGCCGGTCGGGCACTCGCAGAGGCGTTTCTTCGCAGAAGCGGTGGCGGCGCGATGGTGTTGCCGCGTGTTATTCCAATCGGCGACGTTGACGAAGACGAGCTATCAATTGCCGATGCGGGCGTGCCCAGTGGTGGCGGCGCCGCCGTCGACATGCCCCCCGCGATCGCCAATCTTCATCGCCAAGCCCTGTTGGCGCGTGCCGTGATGGCGCTGCCCGATCACAAACTGCAACCGGAACAAGCAATGGGGTTGGCGGCGGAATTGGCAAAGCTCCTCGACCGGATGACTACCGAGGATTGCGCCCCCAGCGCGTTGAAATCATTGGTGCACGAAGACTACGCCGTCCATTGGCAAGAAGTGCTACGTTTTCTAGAGATCCTTATCGACCATTGGCCGGCAATCCTGGCGGCCGAGGGGGCCGTTGATCCGCCGGCGCGACGCAATGCACTCCTTCGTGCACAAGCGGACCTTTGGCGTCGTGAGGCGCCTACGGGACCGATCGTCGCCGCCGGGTCGACTGGCTCAATCCCGGCAACCGCCGAACTGCTCTCGGTGATTGCCGGTCTACCTCAAGGCGCCGTCATCTTGCCGGGCCTGGACAATCAACTGGATGACGCGGCATGGGCAGCGCTGGCACCTTCGCATCCGCAATTTGGAATGCGCCAATTGCTGGCACGTCTCGATATCGATCGACGTAATGTCCAGTCGCTGGATGACCAGTATACAGACACAGAACATCGGGACGGTATCTTATCGGCGGCCCTGCGTCCGGCCGAAGCGCCGGAAATCGCGCTGCCAGACGGGCTGACCATCGACGCCGCGATGGCAGGCATCCAAAGGATCGATTGCCCCAGCCCCAGCGACGAAGCGAACGTGATCGCCCTGATCATGCGTTACTGTCTCGACGCTCCTGGAAAAACCTGCGCACTGGTAACACCAGATCGCGGTTTGGCGCGTCGCGTCGCGGCCGCGCTGCGCCGTTGGGACATCGAAATTGATGATTCCGCCGGCACCCCATTGGCTGCGACGCCGACGGGCAGCTTCCTGCGTTTATTGATCGATGCCGTCCACCAGCGAATGGCTCCGGTTCCTCTGTTGGCTTTGCTGAAACACCCCATGGCCGCCGGAGGGCTCGAACCAGCGGACTTCAGGCACCTCGTGCGCAGACTCGACATTGCTGTGCTTCGCGGTCCCAGACCCGCACCTTGGTTGGACGGCTTACGCAGCGCACTGGGCGGCGGCGCGGATACCCCGGGCCTAAGTTCGCTGTTGGACATCTTGGATCGTGTCTTGTCGCCGTTGATCGCAGCTGTCCGGCAGGAACGAACCGACCTCCGAGAAATACTGAATCTACACGTTGCCACCGCCGAGGCCTTGGCGAAAACCGCCGATTCAGCCGGCACAGATCGTCTTTGGGCCGGCGATGCGGGGACAGACGCCGCCGGCGTGATCTCGGAAATGGCCGATGCATTGAAGGTATTGGGCGACCTACCGGCATCCACGTACGCGCCGTTGTTCGAGAAGATGCTATCGGGCCGTGTCGTACGGCCACGGTATGGTATGCATCCGCGGCTATCGATTTGGGGTTTGTTGGAAGCACGCCTACAGCACGCCGACGTTGTGATTCTCGGCGGATTAAACGAGGGCACATGGCCGCCATCGCCTGAGACCAATCCCTGGATGAGTCGCCCTATGATGCACGCCATCGGTTTGGAGATGCCGGAAAGGCGGACGGGCCTGACAGCACACGATTTCCAGCAGTCCTTTTCCGCCCCGGAAGTCTATCTGACGCGCGCCTACAGGGTTGCCGGCACGCCGACAGTACCTTCACGTTGGCTGATGCGGCTGGAGAACCTGCTCCAACGCGCCGGGCGGCCAGACGCGTTAACGCAAGACGCCGAGGGTCGAGAAGCCCGCACGTGGCTGAACTGGGCCTTGGCTTTGGATCGCACGCCGCATACCCCACAGGCGTCGCCCAGGCCTACGCCCCCGACCGAGGCACGGCCGAATAGGCTCTCGGTGACGCAGATCGAGACCTTGATCCGCGACCCCTATTCCATTTACGCCCGCCACATCTTGGGATTGTCGATACTCGACCCCCTCGACGCGGATCCCGGCGCCGCCGATCGCGGTATCATGATTCATGCAGCCCTCGAAGAATTCATTCATGCATACCCGACGGATATGCCTGGCAATGCCGAAGCCAAGCTGTTGGAAATCGGTCGCGGCGTATTCGCTGAACACCTGGCGCGTCCCGGCGTTCGGGCATTCTGGTGGCCGCGATTCGAACGGATCGCCACATGGTTCGTGGATTGGCAGACATCGCGCCTAGCCGATGGCTGGCAGGTCTTACTGAACGAGTCATTCGGGGAGCTTACGATCGACGCCGTCGAGGGCGGCTTCACGGTCTTTGCCAAACCGGACCGGATCGACCTTCGCCCGGACGTCGGTCTATCTGTGGTGGATTACAAAACCGGCCAGCCGCCATCGTTGAAACAAGTCCTTAGTGGCCTGAGTCCGCAGCTTCCGCTGGAAGCCGCCATCGCCGCGACGGGGGGCTTCGACGATGTTCCGGCGACAGAGACAGCACAATTGATGTATGTTCAACTGTCGGGTGGACGGACGCCGGGTTCCGCAAAGGCGCTCAAGCTCGACGTGTCCGAAACGACCGAAAGGACTCTAGCCGGATTGCGTCGCCTGATCGTTAAGTTTGCCGATCCGGCAACACCATATCTGTCGCGACCGCGGCCACAATTCGAGAGCCGATTCGGCGATTATGACCATCTGGCACGAGTTGGCGCGTGGGGCGTGGCCGGGGGTGACGACGAATGAGCGCCCCTAGCGTCCGCAATCGCACTTCCTATCAGATTACGGCGGCAACTCCGGATGCCTCGGTCTGGGTTTCGGCCAACGCCGGCACCGGAAAGACCGGGGTTCTGGTCGACCGTATTTCCCGCTTGTTGCTGACCGGCGTCCCGCCGGAGCGCATTTTATGTCTGACCTTCACCAAAGCGGCGGCGGCCGAAATGGCGAACCGCCTCGCCGATCTGCTGAGCAGTTGGTCGGCAATGGACGAGGAGACCTTAACCGCTGAGTTGATCGCCTTGGGCGAAACCGAGATCGACGAAGACCGGCTCGCCCGGGCGAAGCGCCTGTTCGCGATGACCCTCGATGCACCGGAAGGATTACGGATCCGAACAATTCATTCGTTCTGCGAATCCTTGCTCGGCCGGTTCCCCCTTGAAGCGCGGGTCTCTCCGGATTTCCGGGTTATGGATGACCGCGACCAGCGCGAGCTGCAGCGCGAAGCACGCGACGCTATGCTGTCCGTCGGCGACGGGCGCGGAAGCTCGTTGGCGGACGCCTTGGCTGGGCTCGCTGCGCTTGTCGACGAGACCCGCTTCGCCGATTTAATGCGAGAATTGGACAGTTCCAGGTCCACTTTCCGCAGTGCGTTACAGCAACATGGGGGCGTCGACGGCTTGATCGACGCCACGTACGCAGTCTTGGGTGTTCCGCGTGACCGCACCACCAACGACGTGTTGTGTGAGGCGTGTACGCTTGACGATGACATCGTCGACAATCTAACCCGCCTTTGCGCCGCCTGGGCCGAGGGCAGCAAGACCAATGTCGGGTCCGCCGAAGCCGTGCAGTCGTGGCTGGCCTTATCGCCCGACCAGCGAATCCCCCACTGGCGCGATCATTTCGCTGGGCAGTTCCTAACAGCCGCCGGTGCGCTGAAAGCCGAACGGACACTGATGTCGAAGGGCGCCGATGCATTCGACCCAGGTGCCTTGGACCTTGCCCTGCAGATGGGGGCAATGTGCTTGGAAATCTTAGAGCAGTTACGCGCCGTCAATACGGCGGAAGCAACCAAGGCGCTGGTGCGGGTGGGTGCTTCGTTGATCGAGGCATACGAGTCCATCAAGGCCCAACGAGGCCGATTGGATTATGACGATTTGATTGAACGTGCGTCCATGCTGCTGTCGAGCCCAGGCGGCGTGAGTTGGGTGCACTTCAAGCTGGATGGCGGGATCGAGCATGTGCTGGTTGACGAAGCCCAAGATACAAGCCCCGATCAATGGCGTGTCATTGAAGAAGTCGCGTCGGACTTCTTCGCCGGCAAGGGTCGCTATGAGGAGACAAGCGACCGACCCCGGACGGTGTTTGCCGTCGGTGACGAGAAACAATCGATTTACAGTTTTCAGGGTGCTGAACCCGCCATGTTCGGCGATATGCGGCGACGATTTGCGGCGCGCGTCACAGCTGTTGACCGACTTTGGAAGCCGGTCGAAATGGCCGAAAGTTTCCGGTCTGCGCCGGCGATCCTGAACATCGTCGACAAGGTCTTCGACAATCCCGATGCGTCGTCGGGCCTCAGTTTTGACGACAAACCGGTTCGCCACATTTCTGCCCGATCGGGCCAAGCCGGGTCCGTGACAGTCTGGCCAAAAGAAGCGCCGGACGAACACGATAAAGACCAAGAGCCATGGGACGCGCCGCTTGATCGCGTCGCCGCCGACAGCCCGGAAGACCGGGTGGCGACGAACATCGCAAATACGATTCATCGATGGCTCGAAACAGGTGAAGTTCTCGAAGCCCAGGGCCGCGCCGTGCAGCCCGGCGACATCATGATTTTGGTGCAGAAACGGCGGCGTTTCGCCGAGCTTATGGTCGCGAAACTCAAGGATTTGAACATCCCCGTATCGGGGCGTGACCGAATGATTCTGCCCGATCAATTGGCGATTCAAGATTTGATCGCACTCGGCCGGTTGACCCTGCTGCCGGAAGACGATTTGAACACCGCCGTTGTCCTCAAGGGCCCTTTGATCGGACTTTCCGAGGAGGCACTTTACGACCTTGCTCATGGCCGCGACGGTCGTTTGATTGACGTCTTGTCGGCTCGCGCATCTGAAAAACCGGATTTTGCGACGGCGTTTCAACGTATTTCGAACTGGCGGCACCGTGCCGACCTGACACCACCCTTTGAATTTTATTCACGGATTCTCAATGCCGAGGGCGGGCGAGCGGCGCTACTGGGCAACCTCGGGCCCGAGGCCGCGGATCCCATCGACGACTTCCTGACTGCCGCGCTGGACTACGAACGCGACCACGTCCCCTCGCTTGAAGGTTTCCTGCATTGGTTGGAAACCGGCGCCGCTGAGGTCAAAAGGGATTTGGAACAGGGCCGCAATGAAGTTCGAGTGATGACCGTTCATGGGGCCAAGGGTCTGCAAGCGGAGATCGTGTTCATCGCCGATGCATGCACCGTACCCGCCGCGCAAACGGACCAGCGAATCCACTGGATGGACCATGGCAGCGTTCCGGTCTGGCCCGCATATAGCGATAACGCCACATCGGACGTGCGCCATGCCAAGGACGAGGCGCGCGAGGCCGCTCTAGAGGAGTACCGCAGGTTACTGTACGTAGCGATGACCCGGGCAAAAGACCGCCTGTATATCGCCGGGTTTGCCGGGAAACGCGACGCCTCGACCACATCATGGCACGACATGATCCGGTCGGCTCTGAAAGGCATGGGTATCTCGGAAACGGAGGAAACAGGGCATCTGGTCTACAGCGAACCGCAATCAGCGCCTCCCGAAGGGCGCCCCCTATCCGATGCGATGACCGAGGACAGCACGAGCGATCTGCCGACTTGGGCGACAGCGTCTCCCGCGGCAGAACCTTCGCCCCCCAGGCCCCTCGCGCCGTCCCGGCCCGAGGGTGAAGAACCACCCGTGTATCCGCCTTTGCGTCATGACGACGGCAACCGGTTCAAACGCGGCCTAATGGTCCATGCCCTTCTGCAAACGTTGCCCGATTTAGCGCCAGCACGTCGACGTGCTGCCGCCTTGGCCTATGCCTCGGCGACCGTTCATGGCCTTGACGCCGAAAGCCGAAACTCGCTCGTGGATGAAACGATGGCCATCATCGAAGCGCCTGAACTGGACGCAGTCTTCTCGGAAGGCTCCTTCGCTGAGGTGCCGATCATCGGCAGCATTACGACCTCCGACGGCACTCGCGTGGTTTCCGGCCAAATCGACCGGTTGGTCATGAACGAGCGTGAGGTCATCATCGTCGATTACAAGACCAACCGACCACCGCCGACGAAGGTGACTGACGTCGCCAGCCAGTATCTCCGACAGATGGCCGTCTATCGTGCCGCGCTCAAGTCCGTGCACCCTGAGAAGTCGGTTCGCGCTGTGCTATTGTGGACGGACGGGCCCAGGTGGATGGAACTGCCGGAACAGCTACTGGACCGTCACGCACCTTGACGGGGTATGGGTGTCTACCTAGATTCTCTGCACACACGAGATGCAGATAGCGCGGCACCTTGCCCGCATCATGGAATACACTTTGAGGGGAACCCCAATGACCAAGCAAGTAACAGACAGCTCATTCGATTCCGATGTCCTTTCGGCGTCCGGCCCCGTCGTCGTCGATTTCTGGGCCGAGTGGTGCGGGCCGTGCAAACAAATCGCGCCGGCATTGGAAGAAATCTCCAATGAAATGGGAGGCCAGGTGACGATCGCCAAGATCAATATCGATGAGAATCCGCAAACCCCTAGCACCTATGGCGTGCGTGGCATTCCGACCTTGATGCTGTTCAAGAACGGTGAAGTGGCGGATACCAAGGTCGGCGCGTTGCCGAAAAGCCAACTCGTTCAGTGGATCGAGCAAAACCTCTAAGCCACGTTGAGGGGGCGAAGACCACAAGACCCCGCCAACGGCGGGGTCTCAACGTTTTAGGAGCCGGGTTATGAGCCACTTGAAGATCGAACAAATTCCCGTTCTCAGCGACAATTACGTATATCTGGCGCATTGTCCGGAGTCCGGCCAAACGGCTGTTGTCGATCCGGCGGTGACAGAACCGGTCTTCGATGCCCTCGACAGAACCGGCTGGGCCCTGACGCATATTCTTAATACCCATCACCATGCCGATCACACGGGCGGCAACCTGGAAATCAAACAGAAAACGAACTGTACTATCGTCGGTCCACGTGCCGACCGGGACCGGATCCCCGGCATAGACGTCGAAGTCGGTGATGGCGAGACTTATGCCCTCGGCAATGCCGTCGCCTCGGTTTTTGACGTTCCAGGCCACACACGCGGGCATATCGCCTATTGGTTCGACGAGTCGGACGCGTTGTTTTGCGGCGATACGTTGTTTGTGATGGGATGCGGTCGACTGTTCGAGGGCACACCGGCACAAATGGTAACCTCTCTGGCGAAATTTGATGCATTACCGGACCGGACCCGCGTTTACTGCGCGCATGAATACACGCAGTCCAACGGGCGTTTCGCCTTGACCGTCGAGCCACAAAACCAGGCGCTGCAGGATCTTATGCGCGACGTCGACGAAAAACGCGCAAATGGCATTCCAACCGTGCCTTCGACCTTGGGTCAGGAACGTGCAACCAATCCCTTCCTTCGACCGTCCAGCAGAGATTTACAGGAAACATTGGGCATGCCAGGCGCGGATATCGTCGATGTTTTCGCTGAAACGCGGCGACGGAAAGATCATTTCTGAGCAACGATTGCCGCAACGGTCTGCGGATCATCCTCGCCGTCAAAGAACACCTCCAGCGCCTTGGAAAACTCGGAATTTGCGAGCGGCACCATATTGAACAAAGTCATCGACGAACGGAATTTCATCGCGTCGACGGGGCCGAAGATATCGTCAGGTTGTTTGTCTTGATGGCGAAGCGCAGCACGCGTGGCATCGATCAATCGCGGCCCAAGTACCGGATGGGCAAGGTACGTCGTCGCTCCCGCTAACGACGGAATGGCGTACTTCCGTGATGTCGGGCTTTTCCCCAGTCCGGCGATTTGCGGGAATACGAACCACATCCAATGGGTGCGTTTGCGGCCATCTTTGAGTTCCGCCATGACCTGAGGCCATACTTTGTCCTGCGCAGCGATAAAACCCGACAGATCAATTTCCGGCACGGCCATAAACCATCCAATATACGAGCGCCACAAACACGCTACCGCCAACAATGTTACCCAATGTGACGGGAAACAGATTGCCAATCATCGCCGAGATCGTGACACCCTCGGCCCCCATCATGTAACCCACCGGCATCAAGTAGGCATTGGCGATGGAGTGCTCGAACCCCAACGCCACGAACGCTGCGATGGGCGGTACGATCGCCATGATTTTTCCGGGCACGGTATGGGCGGCAAAGCAGAGCCAAACCGCAAGACATACCAAGGTGTTGCATAACACCCCGCGGTAGAATGCCTCGGCTGCGGGGATCTGAACTTTGGCTGAGGCGATGCCCATCGCCGTTTTGGCGACGGCACCGGCGCCGATATCCAAAGTTCCGGAAGCCACAACCAAGATCGCCATAGCGATGGACCCGGCGATGTTTCCCACGAACACCAAACCCCAATTGCGCATCATTTCCAGGAACGTGACCTTGCCGTCCGCCCAGGCCATGACAATGAGATTGTTCCCAGTGAAAAGTTCTGCCCCGGCAATCACCACAAGAATCAACCCAAGAGAAAAGGCCACGCCGCCCAACAAGCGGCTAGGCCCCAGGCCAAGCCCGTGCTCCGTCATGACCAAGGTGAACAGCATTCCTCCAAACGCGATAAATGCTCCGGCCAAGGAGGCGAGGATCAGGGTCTTAAAGGCGTCCAACCGTGCTTTCGTGACGCCTGCGGTTTCAATTCGTGCCGCTATCTCGACCGGTGCGTAGGCATCAATACCCGTCGGATTAATCCGTTGATCGGACATGCAAAAAGACCCTCCTTATGGCAAGGAGAGCCTAGTCGCACATATCCCATCATTCATTGCTCTAAATCAATCGCCTGCACCCGGGCCGGCAATCAAGCCGCGGCATCCGCCGCTTTCTTGCCGACAGCGATGTCATAGGCATCCATCAATCGATGGGATAGATCACCGGGCGTAAAGCTAAAGGTGAAATCGGGTCCAACGATCTGACCGACCGGTGTCACTTCTGCCGCGGTTCCGGTCAAGAAACACTCCTGCGCATCGGCCATTTCCTCCGGCATGATCGCGCGTTCGACGACGTCGATCCCTTGTTGACGAGCAAGGTCGATCACGGTTCGACGGGTAATACCGTCCAGGAAGCAATCCGGCGTCGGCGTGTGCAGTTTTCCGTCCGGCATCAAGAAAAAGATATTGGCGCCCGTCGCTTCGGCGACTTGCCCGCGCCAATCCAGCATCAGGGCATCTTGATGTCCATCCGCTTCGGCCTGATGCTTGGATAGCGTACAGATCATATACAGGCCGGCGGCCTTGGCATGGACAGGTTCCGTTTCCGGGCTCGGGCGCTTCCATTTCGACAACTGGAGACTGATGCCCTTGGTCCGCGCCTCAGGCGAGAAATAGGACGGCCACTCCCACGCCGCAATCGCGACATTGATCTTGTTGGATTGCGCAGACACGCCCATCATCTCGCTACCGCGCCAGGCAACCGGACGCACATACCCGTTCGTAATGCCATTTACGCGACATGCCTGGATTGACGCATTGTCGATCTCCTCAAGCGAATAGGGAATCTCGAACCCGAGTTCGCGGGCGGAAAAGAACAGTCGTTCCGTATGTTCGCGCAGTTTGAAGATAGCGCCGCTATACATCCGCTCTCCCTCAAACACCGACGACGCGTAGTGAAGTCCATGGGTTAAGACGTGGACGTTGGCGTCTTTCCAATCCACCATTTCGCCGTTGAACCAGATCTTGCCGTCATGATCCGCAAAGCTTGGAGCTGTCATTGTAATAATCTTTCGTGTCTTGCCTATGAATGACTTGGATGTTGCGTGTTGTACGGGCTATTCAGATATATGTCAACATTGCTGACCCATTTTTTTCTGTCTCATTCCGGTCCTTTATGGACATGGCCGCGTAAGCCACCTAAAAAGCGTGCATGTCAGATGCCCCGGCACGCGGCCGACCCCGCGCCAATCCATTGTTTCTTCGCGACGAAGATCTGCGCGAGGCGATCGAGTTAATGTTCTTTGCCTATCGCGATTTCACGGGCGAAGCGGACGCGGTACTCGAGTCCTATGGGTTCGGGCGCGCACACCACCGCATCATCTATTTTGTCGGTGCACACCCTGGAATCACCGTCGGCGAGCTACTAGCAATATTGAAGATCACCAAACAAAGTCTCTCGCGGGTACTTAGCCAGTTGGTCGATGAAGGATTCGTCAACCAAGATACCGATGCCCAAGATCGCCGGCGCCGGCGGCTCACTCTGACGGAGAAAGGCCGCGCGCTGGAACACGATCTCTCCGCCAAACAGAGCCAGAGGATCGCAGCGGCCTTTCAAGAAGGTGGCGCCGATGCGGTTGCAGGATTCCGAACAGTGTTACGAAGCATCATTAATGAAGAAGACCGAAATAAGGTTGCCCAGCGAGACCCGGCGGCCGGCCAGCTTCAGCGTGGCTAGCTCTTTACCTCACTTAAGATATATGATGCGGGCATGATGGAGACCGCCCTCGCTACCGAGGACATGCCACACGTGCTGGTCGTCGACGACGATGACCGTCTCCGTGATCTGCTGGCAAAGTTTCTCGGCGACAACGGATTCGTCGTCGCAGCAGCCCGTGACGCAGCCGAGGCACGACGGTTCATGCAGGGCCTTGCGTTCGACATCATCGTCCTCGACCTCATGATGCCGGGAGAGACCGGGCTGGAATTCGCCAGTAAACTCCGTCGAACCGACGCGACCCCCATTTTGATGCTGACCGCCATGAGCGAAACCGAAGATCGTGTCCGTGGTTTGGAAACCGGCAGCGACGATTATTTGACGAAACCGTTCGAGCCCCGGGAATTGGTTTTACGTCTTCATAACATTCTGAAGCGCGCAGCCCCCAGCGCGCCCGCCGAGCGCGAAATTGTCCTAGGCGATGCCATCTTCGAGCCGACGCGAGGCGACATGCGTCGGCGCGGTCGTCGGGTCCATTTGACCGAAGTGGAAATCGCCCTACTCCGTACTCTCGCCTCGAACCCGGGCAAGGTTCTCAGCCGCGATGATCTAGCGAGGGCGACGCAGGCGGGCGGCGGCGGACGCGCCATTGACGTACAGGTAACTCGCATCCGACGAAAGATAGAGTTGGACCCCCGGACACCCCGTTATCTCAAGACTGTTCGCGGACAAGGATACGTTCTGTGGCCGGACAACCTCTAAGTCTTCGCATCAAGCGCTTCTTGCCGAAGTCACTTCTCGGTCGGTCGTTACTTATCATCGTGACACCGCTGGTTCTCTTGCAAGTCGTCGCAGCGTTGATCTTTTTCGAATCGCATTGGGATAAGGTGACCGAGCGCTTGGCCCGTTCCGTCGCCGGGGATACCGCCGCGATCATCTCGCTTATGCGTCAGTTTCCGACACCGGAAGATCGCACCTGGATCTTCGGCATTGCCGCCAACCATATGGAGTTCGCGGTCCAGTTTGACGAAAATCGCATCCTCCCAAATAAAGTGCCTGAACCTCAGGGCCTGTTGGAAGAAATGCTGGCCGAATCCCTTCAGTCACATGTCAGCAGACCGTTCGTCATTGATACGGAAAGTGTCGATCGGCGAGTGCGGTTCGATGTTCAGTTGGCCGACGGCGTGCTTTCAATAGAAACCACCCGCAAACGCCTGTTCAGTTCGACAACGTATGTTTTCGTTATTTGGATGGTCGGCACTTCGTTGATACTTTTTGCGGTCGCGATGATTTTCATGCGCAATCAGGTTAAACCGATCAAGCGCCTTGCCACCGCGGCCGACGATTTCGGCAAGGGCCGTGACGGCGACTTCTTCAAACCGGAAGGTGCAACCGAAGTCCGCCAAGCGGCATCGGCATTCATGGCGATGAGAGACCGTATCCAACGCCAGATTTCCCAACGTACCGATATGCTCTCGGGTGTTTCTCACGACCTGCGCACACCATTGACCCGGATGAAGCTGCAACTTGAGATGCTCGGCCAAAGCGAAGACATGGTCTACCTAAAGGACGACATCGCCGAGATGGAGCGCATGCTGGAGGGTTATTTGGCTTTTGCCCGCGGTGAAGGTGGAGAAACGCCGGTTGTTACCGACCTTTCCGGATTGCTGCATGACATCGCGGAGCAGGCACGCCGTCGCGACGCCCGCATCGATCTTCATACCGAAGGCCGGATCGATCTTACGCTCAAACCTAATAGTTTCCGCCGCTGTGTTACCAACCTAGTCGAGAACGCGATGCGATTTGCGGAACACATTTCAATTCGCGCCGGCGTCCGCGGCGATGGCGTCGATATCGTCATTGATGACGACGGTCCAGGGATTCCCGAACAACAACGCGAGGAAGTATTTCGACCGTTCTTCCGGCTGGAATCATCACGCAATCCAGGAACCGGAGGCGTCGGCCTGGGACTTAGCATCGCACTCGACAGCGTCCGCAGTCATGGCGGCGAGATTCGCTTGGAAAACTCCCCAATGGGCGGCCTTCGCGCCCGCATTCGACTGCCGATTTAAGCTTTACCAGGGGCGAGACTCATTGCTGCGCCAAGGATCCTCGTCGATGGGCCAAATCGGCCGCGCGATCTTGTCGTGCGGCAACTTCCGCATATCCCACTCAATAGTGCCGGGCGCAGCGCAATAGATGATCTTTGATGCGATCTCCGAATAGGCCGCATAAAAGTGCTGCATCGATTTTACGATCAAGATGCGCGGCGTTGTCGGATCGATACCGAACACCTCGAAAAAACCGGGTGAGACATTCTGTGATCTTGCCGCATGAATGATAAAATCAATCCCTTCGGCATGAACCCATGCCGCGTCACCTATATAGCGGCTAGACCCGGACAACCCGTCGACATGGCAGTCCCGAATGACGTTCTTGACTTCCACCCGAAGGTCGAGCGGGTCTCCCGATGTCGGACCTGTCTTGCCGCCGAGCCGAAGTTGGAACTTCGCGCCGACACCGGCACCGACGCAGACGCCGGTTGCGACAGGATCCCAGATGCCGCCAACGGCCGCCATGCCGACGCCACGTTCCAGCATGCGTCGAACAATGAATGTGCTATCGCCCGGCCCACCGCCGCCCGGATTGTCCGACATATCGGCGATAACCACGGGCCCATGCGGCTCGGCCAACGCCTCGGTAATCGCGGTTTCTTCATCGACATAACGGGGCGTGATTTCGTCGCGAAGATCCCAAAGTTCGCGCCCAAGTTTTTCCGCCAGCATATCGCCGTGTTGCTTGTTGTCATCTGTGACGACGACCACGCGCGTGCCTTCGGCCGGCACGTCCCCCCATGGAAATCCGTGGCCCAAGGAAACCGATAGGACGCCGTCCGAACCCTCCAACGCGGCCATGCGGTCGACGAAAGATCGCATCGGCTCGCGCGTCGTATGGTAGCAACCGATCATACGGCAATCGAATGTACTGATTACCGGGTTAAGTCGCCCCTCCATCGCGCCCTCCATGATCGTCCAGACTTCCTCCGCACGCTCTCGGCTATCCGTGTGTGGGTATTCTTTGTAGATAACGATCGCGGTAATGTCGTCGATGAAGCGGCGCGTCAGATGGCAATGGAGATCGAACTCGACGCAGATCGGCACATCCGGTCCAATCCGTTGACGAATGCGGTGTGCCAAGTCGTCCTCGCAGTCGTCATAGCCGTCCGCCACCATCGCACCGTGCAGGCTGAGCATCACACCATCCACCGGCATCGCCGCGTCTAGGTCGCCCAGTATCTCGTCACGCAGATCCTCATAGACTTTTTGAACCGTGGGTCCCGACGGCGTCGCGAAAGCCGAGAGGCTCTCGATCACCGTCCATCCTTTCGCCCGCGCTCTCTCGCGCCAGAGAACCAACGGCACCCCCATCATATGCGGCACGTCGGCATGATCGCCATTGCGAACCAAGTGTGACGTCTCGAAAGCGTTCAAGTCGGTCGGGAGCGGTGCACCGGTATGGGTTTCCGTTCCGAGGCAAGCGGTAAAAATCTTCATCCGAACATCCTTAGCTATTCGAAAGTGCGGAAAGATCGGGGACTGGGCGCGCCGTCGCAGGGTTCTGCCCCAGAACCTGTTCTAACGCCGCCGCAATTTCCAAAGTCCGACGATCACCGCCGGGCGGGCCCAAGACTTGGATTCCGAACGGCATACCGTTTCCATCGATACCGCACGGCAACACGCACCCGCACGCGCCAACCATGGTCGGCGCGTACGATAACGCCAACCACCGCATGTATGTCGGCATGGCATCGCCGTCGATTTCATCGACATACCATTCGGCGTGCGGAAACGGCGTCACAGCGGCGGCTGGGCAAATTACAGCGTCGACCTCATCAAACAACGCGAGCCATTCACGTGCCAGACGCGTCTGCGTCACATGAGCCCTTGAGACATCTTCAAGCGCATATTTCAAACCGCGATCGACATTATCGACGACATTTGGGCTGAGTTCGCCACGTCGATTCCTCACCCTATCTCCGTGCGCGGCCACGAACGCCACACCGCGCAGGACTTCAAAGCAATCATGAACGTCATCGAAATCCGGATCGCGGTCCTGCGCTTCGGCAAAAACATGTCGAAACGACCCGACCCGTTCGGCGAACAAATCGCGATTGGCCGCCGAGACCGGGCATTGTGCCAAATCGGCCGAGACCAGGACGCGCATGCTGCTAAGGTCGGCCTCCGTCAATGGCTCCATCAGCGAAACGTCCAGGCCGCTTGAAAACGGATCGCGCGGATCGGCCGCTGTCTGTGCGCTGAGCAGCAAAGCGGCGTCCGCGACGGTGCGACCCATCGGGCCCAGCACGGAAAACGGCAGTAACCCCGCGGGTTTGGTCTCAGACGGCACGATGCCCGCAGACGGGCGGAACCCGACAACACCGCAAAAAGATGCTGGGGTGCGTAGACTCCCACCGTAATCCGAGCCACTGGCAATCGGCACCATCCCGGTCGCCAACGCGACCGCTGATCCACCCGACGACCCGGCGCAGGTCTTTTCCGGATCGAACGGATTGCCGGTCGCGCCAAACACCAGATTACGCGTGTTGGCACCGGCACCGAACTCCGGGGTGTTGGTCTTGCCGACGATAACGGCACCTTCGGCCCTGGTACGTGCGACCGAGCCTTGGTCGGCGGCGGGCACATGATCGGCATACAGTTTAGAGCCATAGGTCGTCCGTACATCGGCGGTAGCCTCAAGATCTTTGATCCCCAGCGGCAATCCGTGCAGAACCCCGAGATCATCGCCGCGCATCACCGCCACTTCGGCGGCCTTGGCCTCGTTGCGTGCGCGGTCGAAACATCTGGTGACCATGGCGTTGACGCTTGGGTCAACAACTTCGATCCGGGCAATGCAACTGTCCAATAGCTCTACCGGCGAGATATCTTTCCGGCCGATCGCGTTACGCAACGCGACAGCCGTCAGGTCACAAAGTTCGGTCATGACGCAAGCGGCGTTTGACCGTCACCCAGGTCCCACCAGAGGCCTGCCATGATTCGCAAACCTTCGGCGCAGACGTCGGGGAGTACATGCTCATTCGGCGCATGCTGAGAACACCCGGCATAGGAGTGTGGAACCCAGATGGTCGGCAAACCCAACACCTCGGCGAACACGTCATTCGGCAACGACCCGCCCAGGTTCGGCAGGACCGCAACCTCCTTCCCGGTCGTTGCGCCGACCGACCCAATCGCCCACTTGGCCCACGGATGATCCGGGTCGAGCCGCGTCGCGTTCATGAAATCGCGTTCCTGTTCGAGCTCAATCATGTCGAAGCCGCGCGCGTCGAGATGATTGCGCAGTGCTGGCATGAACTTCATGGGATCGGTCCCGGCGACGTAGCGAATGTGCCCGTATGCCGTGGCGCTGGGTGGAATCGCATTGACCGGGTTACGCGGGTTACCGCACACGAACGCACGGATCTCAAACGTGTTGAATCCGAAAACCTTCTCTTCGGCGGTTAGGCCCGGTTCCCCCCAATCGGGGTCGATTTCCGGCGCATCGTCACCGCCGCCGATATCCAATTTGGCAATCGCTTGACGAACCGAATTGGACATCGGCTCGGGCCGCCAATCATCGATAAGCAATTTGCCATTGGCATCGGTAATCGTCGCCAAGGCGTGCGACAATATGATCCCGGGGTTGGCCAGCAAACCGCCCCAGTTCCCGGAGTGATGTCCACCGTCGCGAAGATTGATGGACATCGAGAAGTTAAAGACCCCGCGCGAGCCCATGAACACCGTCGGCGCGTCGGGCCGCAATCGTGGCCCGTCGGATGCAACAAAGACGTCGGCTTTAAACAGATCCTTATGCGCTGCGCAGAAGTCCTTGAGGCCCGGAGAGCCGCACTCCTCACCTGTTTCGATCAATACGATAACGTTAAATCCCAAATGACCGCGCACCTCGAGAACCGTCTTCAGCGCCGCCAAATTAATCGTATGTTGCGCTTTGTTGTCCGCCGTGCCGCGCCCATACCAGCGCCCTGCATCCTCTGTCAGCACCCACGGGTTCAACCCGTCGCGCCATTGGTCGTCGTAACCCCGAACGACATCCCCATGCCCATAAGTCATGACAGTCGGCAGGTCATCCGCCTCCATGCGATGGGCGACCAGAAAGGGTCCGCCATCGGGGCGCGGGTTGTCATGAATGGCGCAGTCAAATCCCAATTCAACCAGATACGGTGTCATTTCGACTTCCAGATATCGATACAATTCCGGTCTCTGATCCGGTTCTGGGCTTTCGGTTTTGTAGGCAACGCGACGCGCCAAGTCGTCGCGAAATTGGCCGTCATCAAAATAGTTCGTCACACAAGCAACGGCGGCGTCGCGGGTCACGGTTTCCATGCTGTCGCCTCGTCTCCTAAGTCCCAATACACACCGGTAACCAATTCCATGCCTTCACGGGTCAGTGACCAAAGAATATGCTCGTTCGGCGCATGCTGGGAACAACCGGTGTAGCTAAGTGGCATCCAGACAAAGGGAATCTCCAGCACGTCTTGAAAAACGTCATTACAGATCGATCCGCCGGAGTTTGGGATCATGACCGGAAGCTCACCCGTACTCCGCGCAACGGCGCTTCGCATCCACTCGGCCCATGGGTCATCCGGCGCGGTGCGCGCTGCCGCAAAAACGGCATCATTGCCAGGCGGCGGATCGACGATCTGCACCATCCCAAAACCGTGACCGTCCAGGTGCTTTCGAAGACTGCTGCGGATATTCTTGTGATCGGTGCCGACCACAAAGCGCAACTGACAGTTGGCGCGGGCACGGGGAGGAATCGCATTGACCGGGTTGTTTGGATTACCGGTAACGAACGAAAGCACCTCGAAACTGTTCCACGCATAGACCTTTTCGGCGTTCGTCAATCCGGGCTCGCCCCATGTCTGGTCGATAGTCGGCGCATCGGCACCACCATCACGCTCGACGCCGTTCAACGCTTCGCGGACTGAATTTGCCATCGGGCCAGGCGTCCATCCGTCCACCAAGATGCGCCCCTTGGCGTCGACGATCGTCGCTAACGCGTGGGATAGTTGAATGCCGGGGTTCGAAAGCAGCCCCCCCCAATTGCCCGAATGATGTCCGCCGGCGCGGGCTTCGATCAACAGGTCAAAGTTAACACACCCCCGATTGCCGAGATTGAGATTTGGTTTTGCCACGTTGACCCGCGGTCCATCGGACGCGAAATAGGCGTCCGCCTTGAATGCGTCCTTGTTCGCCGCCACTAGGTCGAACAAGCCCTTGGAGCCATTCTCTTCCCCGGTCTCGACAATAAACTTAGAGTTAAACCCTAGATGATCACGGGTATCCAGCACCGCCTTCAACGCCGACATATGTGTTGTATGTTGTGCTTTGTTATCCGCAGTTCCGCGTCCGTAAACTTTGTCACCATCGCGGGTTAAGGCCCAAGGACCATTGCCCTTCGTCCATCGATCCGCTTGGCCACGCACCGTATCGCCATGGCCGTATCCCAAGATTGTCGGAAACGTGGAATCTTCGATCCGCGTGGCCAAAAGCACCGGACCTTGACCGTCGAAAGGGTTGTCATACACCGTCACGTCGAAACCCATCGCTTCAAAGTCGGGTCGAATACAATCGTTCAAATATCGGTAGAGTTCCGGCAACTGAGATGGCTCTTGGCTCTCCGTCGGGACCGAAACGCGCTCAGACAGCTTGTCGAAAAAACCGTCAGTGTCGGCGTCGAAAAACCGTAGAGCCGAAGCGATCGCAGCGTCGCGATCGCTCATGATGCAGCCTTCACATCCGCCTCGCCGGCATACAGATGGCATTCGACGTGCCCGGATGGGCGCTCCGCCAACGGGGGCTTCGACAGTGAACACTGGTCCATAACCTTGACGCAACGGGGATGGAACGTGCATCCGGCTGGCGGATCGACCGGGTTGGGATAGGTCGCACCGAGATGCGTATCGGGGACACCCAAAGACGGATCCGGCGTCAAAACGGAATCAAGGAGGCTTTGTGAATACGGATGTTCGGGTCGGTCGAACAGATCCGCCGTGCTTTTCAACTCGACGATCCGACCGAGGTACATAACGGCGACGCGGGTCGCGATGTGTTCGACGACCGCCAAATTGTGACTGATCAGAATGTATGTCAGGTTCAACTCGCGCCGAAGATCCTGCAACAGGTTGAGAATCTGCGACTGCACGGAGACATCCAATGCCGACGTCGGCTCGTCGCAGATTACCACTTCCGGGCGATTGATTAAGGCGCGGGCGATTGCCACACGCTGACGTTGCCCGCCGGACAACTGATTCGGATAGTTGCCGTAAACGCGTTTCGGCAACCCAACAAGGTCCATCATGTCCTCGACCCGCTTTCGAAGATCGATGGGATCGGTCGCCCCTTGGACACGCACAGGCAACGAGATGATATCTGCGATACTTTTGCGCGGGTTCAATGACGAATACGGATCTTGAAAGATCGGCTGCACTTTGCGCGCCATTTCCAGCCTGCCCATAGTCCCGACAGCCTCCCCCTCGACCAAGATTTCGCCAGAGGTTGGTGGCAACAGGCCTAAGAACATCTTTGCAAGGGTGGACTTGCCGCAGCCGGACTCACCGACAAGTCCGAGGACTTCGCCACGCTCCAATTTCATGTCGACACCATTGACGGCGTGCAGCGGCCTCTTACCTTTGAAGAACCCTGCGGAAATCATGAATGTCCGGGTCACGTCCCTTGCTTCAAAAACGGTGTCAGCCATCAGGCGGCCCCTTTTTGATAGTTCGCGGCGCACTGATCGGGGCTTAGGACGCAACGATACACGTGACCGTCCTCGCGCGCGGGCTGCAGATCAATAGACCCATGCGCGCACGCATCGGATGCGTACACACACCGTTCGGCAAAATGACAGCCAGGCAAGTCACCGACCAATGACGGCACGATGCCGGGGATTGACCCCAAAGGTGATCCCCGTTCGGTCTTGCCCGGAATAGGAATACACTCGAGCAGTCCTTGTGTGTAGGGATGCGTCGGTGCGTTGAACACCTGCGCCGCCGTACCGGTTTCGACTATCTCGCCGGCATACATCACGGCCACGCGGTCGGCGACGCGGGCAACGACGCCAAGATCATGGGTGATAAGAATCATCCCCATGTTGAACTCTTTTTGCAGATCCGCGAGCAGCAACAAAATTTGCGCCTGAATGGTCACATCGAGTGCTGTGGTCGGTTCGTCCGCAATGATCAGTTCGGGACCGCACATCAATCCCATGGCAATCATGACCCGCTGCCGCAGACCACCGGAGAGCTGATGCGGGTATTGCGTCAGTCGACTTTCCGCCGCCGTAATACCGACTTTCTCCAATAGAAAAATCGCCCGGTCGCGGGCTTCCTGGCGCGTCACCTGCCGATGCCGCAGCAAGGCCTCCATCAACTGATTGCCGATGGTGTAGGCCGGGTTCAAAGATGTCATGGGCTCTTGGAAGATCATTGCCATCTTGCTGCCCCGGATGTCGGACATCCGACTGTCGTCGACAGCCATCAGATCTTCGCCGTCTAACGCCAATTTGGCCGCAGTTCTTTTTGCTTTCGACGGCAGCAAATCCATCAGGGCCAGGGACGTCAGCGACTTTCCACAGCCCGACTCGCCGACGATGCAGAGCGTCTCCCCACGACCAACGGAGAAATCCAGATGCTGCACTGGATGCAGCATGCCCGCGGCCACCGGAATATCGATGCTGAGTTTTTCGACTTCGAGGATTGCGCTCAATTTCTGTTCTCCGGCGCCGTGACATCGCGAATTCCATCACCCAGCAAGTTAATTGCAAGGATGAGGGCAAAAAGGGCTGTCCCCGGTATTGCGATCAACCAAGGTTCGAACAAGATCATGCCGCGACCTTCGGAAATCATCAGGCCCCAACTAGGTGCCGGCGGCTGCACGCCTAACCCCAAAAACGACAATGCAGCTTCCAGCAAAATCGCGTGCGCCATTTCCAACGTCGCAACAACAATCAACTGGTTCATAATGTTCGGCATGATTTCGGTCATGATGATCCGAAGCCGCGAACAGCCGATCGCTTGCGCTGCGGCAACATAGTCCAGCGACCGTATCTGCATCGTGGTACTTCGCATCACGACGGCGAAGCGATCCCAGATCAGCAAACCCAACACCCAAATCACAATCCACAACGACGATCCGATTAAAGACACCACTGCCAGTGCGACCAAGATAACGGGAAGCGATAGACGCACCGTGATGATGTAGTTCACGACCATGTCGACACGACCACCGAAATAGCCGGCGGCGACGCCAAGCGCGGTTCCGATGACACCGGAAATCAGCATGGCCGAAAACCCGATCAGCAAGGATATCTGCGCGCCGTGCACCAATCTTGTCAGGTAGTCACGTCCCTGTAGATCCGTGCCCAGCACGTGGTCAGGATTAACTTTGGGGCTGTCGTGCCAAAATGGCGGCACCAGTTTGTTGCCCAAGTCCTGATCGAGGATCGGGTCGTATGCGGTCAGCCACGGCGCAAACAAGGCCATCGCAAAGATCGTCATTAGAACGGCGCCGCCGATGATGATCCCGTAATGCCCGAGCATCCGTCGGCGCAATTGTGCCATCGGCGACGGCTCAAGAATCTGCTCTGCGGTCTTCATGCCACGCGGCGTGGCGATGGTTGAGGAATCCTGGGGCATATCAGGTCACCCGTATCCGTGGATCGAGATAAGCATTCAACATATCCGCCAAGAACGTCAAAACGATATAGATACAGCTAAGCACCAGAACGATGGCCTGCATCATCGGCAAATCGGCTCGCTGGATGGATTCCCATGCCAAGAAACCCAACCCGTTGATCGCGAAAATCGTCTCGATGACAATCGACCCACCGAGCATAAATCCGAACTGCACCGTTGCCAGGGAAACCACCGGAATAATCGCGTTCCGTAGCGCATGCTTGAACAGCACGGACATCGGTCGCAGACCCTTTGCCTTGGCGGTACGGATGTAGTCCGAGCCGAGGACTTCGAGCATCCCCGCCCGCGTCAAACGCATAACGCCCGGTGTCACATAGTAGCCGAGCGCAATCGCCGGCATGATGAAGTTCATCCAACTGTCGGTACCGGTAATCGGCAACCAGCGAAGCGTGATGCCGAACAATAAAATGAGGAGGAGCGCAAACCAGAAGCTTGGCAACGCCTGGCCGACGACGGCAATGGTCAGTGCTATCCGATCAATCAACGAATTCGGCCGGATTGCCGCGACGACACCGAGCGGGATCGCCAAAACCAACGCGAAGGTAATCGCCGTCGCGCCCAAGATCATCGTGTTCGGCAGGCGCGCGAAGATGACCTCCGAAACATCGGTCTTCAGGTAGTGGGAACGGCCCAAGTCGCCTTGGACGGCAGCCACAAGCCAATCGATATACTGAATGATGATCGGCTGGTCATAACCGTAAACCCGCCGAATGTTCTCGATATCCGCCTGGGTCGCGGTTTCCCCCGCCAACGCCATGGCCGGATCTCCCGACAAATAAATCATCGAGAAGGTCAGCAATGACACCGTCAGGGCCACCAAAATGGCCACACCGAGACGGCGTATCGCGAACTTCAACATGTGACGGCGCTCCCCTCAGGCCGAAATTGAAATGCACCAACCCGATGGCCCGAAGGCCACCGGGCTGTAATGCACTGCCGACTTACTTCCACTTCGCCGTATAGAAGCGCGGAATTTCATCCGGCGTGGTTTTGAAGTCGAGGTCCTTGTTGAAGGCATAGTACTTGGCGTACGTGAACATCGGCAGCCAATACAGCTCTGCCGAAATCTTCGTCAGAGCTTTTTTGTAATGCTCTTCGCGGACCTTCGGATCGGTGGAGGTATCCGCCACTTCGAGCGCAGCGATAACTTCCGGATCCTTCGCAGGATCGTCACGACCGCCCGAGAAGAAGTGGCTGGTAATTGCGGACACGTCCGGGATCGAGTTGGACCCCCACGTCATATGGTTGATCGGTGTCGTACCTTTCCATACCAAGTCACGCAATTTGCGATACTGCATGTAGCTGAGCTTGGCTTTAACGCCGACTTTCGCCAGATCGGAGATGACGGCCTCGGTAAACTCCCGCTGCCGATAGGCGTAGATGTCGAACTCGAACCCGTTCGGGTAACCGGCTTCGGCCAATAGCGCCTTGGCTTTCTCCGGATCGTAGTCCCATGTCGGCACGTCCTGGGCACAACCGAATTGATCCGGATGGCAAGCCGACGGAATGACGACGGACGCGGGGCCGACCAAGTTCTCGACAATGCTCTGGCGGTTAATCGCATGAGCGACGGCGGCGCGCACCCGCTTGTCGGTAAAGAACGTCTGTCCGGAGTCGCCGTCGACATCGAACGCCATGTACGAGACGCGCATGGTTTTTGCATTCTCGACCGTGACGTCGCCGGA
Source organism: Rhodospirillales bacterium (assembly GCA_965222395.1). Lineage (GTDB taxonomy): Bacteria > Pseudomonadota > Alphaproteobacteria > Rhodospirillales > Casp-alpha2 > UBA4479. The sequence continues at coordinate 3,698,188 of OZ244947.1, read as the reverse complement.
TGCCGCCATCCGCTCCGCCTGATCTTTCGGTACATCCCACATCCAGTCGATGGCACCCGTCAGCAATTCCGCGATCTGCGTGTTGCCTTCTTTGATCGTACGGAACACGAGGTTGCCGATTGCGGGCTGCCCTTTCGGACCGTTCTGCATGTAACCATCGTACTTCTTCATAACGATTTTTTCGCCGGGCACGACTTCGGTGATCATGTACGGACCGGTGCCGACAGGCTTCACGGCGCCGTGGTCTTTTTTGCCCTCAGCCGTCATGGGCGCACTGTCGTAGTGGCCTTCCGGCATCATGAAGACAGCTTGCGCGAAATAAGCCAGCGCCGCTGGGAAGGGCTTGTGCAGATGAATACGGACACTGTTGTCGCCGGTCTTCTCCGCATCTTTCATCCAACTCACATTCCGGTACGTCAGAACGCCGTTGTCTTTGTTCGACACATGCTTGACGGTGTAGATCACGTCTTCGGGGCCGAACGACGAGCCGTCGTGGAACTTCACATCGTCACGCAACTCAAAGTCGATGGTGACGTTGTCGACCCAGTTGAACGATTTTGCCAACAAGGGCTTAAACTCGCCGGTGTCGAGGTCTCGGAACAAAAGGCCGTCCCAAACCGTATTCCCGATAATCACCAGTTCACGAGTGTTGTTGTAATACGGGTCGGCGACCGCATTTTCGCGATCTGTCGTCCAGACCAATGTATCATTGGCCTTACCCGCGATTGCTTGCGGGGCAGCCACTAACGTCGCCGCCACCGCAAACGCGGTCGTTGCTATCAACTTGCGAATCATTTTGCTCGCACCTCCCTGATTAAATCTGACATTCCGCATGCCAGCCGCGGGGGTGCATGCTACACCCCAGTTGCAAGAATTGTTCGTCGATTCCGTTCCAGAGTCCATCCCTGAACGTCTTCGCCGTCTTCATCCTCGGAACATCCCCCTTCGAAGTCTCGTCGCACCGCCTTATTGATTGAATTATTATTTAATACAGCGTAGCGTTATTTAATCAGGTTAGAAACAAATCGTATTGATCGTCAAGTGGCAGCACAAAAACGAAATCGATCTGACGGTATCCAGAAATCAGGCCCTTTGTTCGTCGGGTCACTGGAAAAAGGGTTTCGTGTGCTTCATGCGTTTGGCGAGACGCATGCCGAACTTGGAATCACCGAGATCGCACAGCGGACTGGTTTGGACAAAAGCGCAGCGCAACGCTTTTCCAACACGCTTCACCAGTTGGGTTACCTTGAGAAGGATCCTGTAACGCGGCGATACCGTCCCGGCCTCCGGCTGATGGAGTTTGCTTTCGCCTATCTTCGGCACAACGATCTATCCGCTGCCGCCATGCCCCGACTGATTGCCGCCGGCGACACTTACAACACGACGGTCAATCTAGCCGAGCCCGACGGCAGGGAAATGATCTATACCGTCCGCATTCCGCATCAAACGACCGCGTATGTCGCCACCGTGCCGGGACGGCGCATTCCGATGTATTGCACAGCTCCCGGCTTGGCGTACCTGTCGCGTCTTCCCGAGACCGATGCACATGAGATTGTCAGCAAGGTTCGCAGAAAGAAAATCCTCAACAGCACGATGACGGATATCGACGAGATCATGAAACATGTGGCGATGGCACGAAAACGCGGTTTCGCCATCACTCATGATCAGCTTACCGTTCGTGAGATCTCCGTCGCGGCACCGATAGTCGACTATACAGGCGCGCCGGTCGCTGCCGTGCAGCTTCCGACCTATATGCCGAACTGGACCATGGCCGAAGCGCGAAAGAAGTTGGGTCGATTGGCAATCGACACTGCCGATGCGATATCTGGCGCGTTAATCGGTGCAGACCGGGATGGCGGATCATGACCAACCTCGACACGGCGTTGAATGAATTGCGGGGTAGCGTTGGATGCCCTACCGGTTCCGGTGTCGCTTTCAAAGGGACGCCCCGAACGTTGAATGCCTCGTTGAGGCTCTCGTCCGCCGGCGCTGTCGCCCTTGGCGCGGCCGCGACAGCGGCCGACGCCGTGTGGCAACATCGTGGGGGCCGGCCACAATCGATCAACATCGATATGCGCCATGCCGCTGCGGCCGTGCGAACATATTCCTACATGGGCGTCGAGGGCGAACCGGCCCGCGACTCATTTCGCGGCATGTCGGGATTTTATCGCTGCGGAGATGGTCGCTGGATCAGAACGCACTGTAATTTTCCCCACCATGAAGCTGCGTTGCTGAGAGTGTTGAACTGCCCCGCCGACAAAGATGCCGTCGGCAAATCTGCCTCGGAATGGTCCGCCCAAAATCTGGAAGACGCAACATTGGAGGCCGGCGGATGCGCCTACATGGTAAGGAGCATCGAAGAATGGGATGTCCACCCGCATGCCACGACCGGCCGAACGTTGCCGCCGCTTGAAATCTTGAAAATCGGCGACGCAGCCACGTTTCCGATGAGCAAGCACGAGCGACCGCTGGGTGGTATTCGCGTCCTCGATCTGACGCGGATAATCGCCGGCCCGATGATCGGCCGGACCCTGGCCGAACATGGGGCCGAGGTATTGCGCATTGCATCCCCCAAGTTGCCCTTTATTCCCGAGCTTGTGATCGACACGGGTTACGGCAAACGCTCGGCGCACATCGACCTCGAGACCAAGAATGGCCGGGAACAGCTTCGCCGGCTAATCAACGACGCCGATGTCATCGTAAACGGATATCGACAAGGCAGTCTTGCGGCACGCGGGTTCGGTCCAGACGACATCGCCCGAGAGTTTCCCGGCATGGTCTATGTGTCTCTTTCCGCGTGGGGTCACGTCGGCCCGTGGGCGATGCGACGCGGATACGATAGCCTTTTACAGTGCGCAACCGGATGGGCGGCGGAACATGGCGGCGACGACACGCCGGCGCTTCTTCCGGTTCAGGCCATCGACTACGCCAGCGGATACCTGGGCGCATTCGGCGTCATGGAAGCGCTTCGCCGCCGTGCGACGGAGGGAGGATCCTGGCTGGTGCGCCTAAGCCTCTTGCAAACACGGAATTGGATCGACGATTTCGGCCGCGCAACACCTAGTGACGACGGAAACGACGACTTGAGCGACATCATGCTTCGGACCGAGAGCCCTTTCGGCACCGTCACGCATTTGGGCCCCACTGTCCAGATGTCGGAAACACCGCCGCACTGGAAGACACCCCCCGTCCCCCTCGGCACGCATGATCCGGAATGGACAACATGAGCTTCAAAGTTCTTACCGGCCTTTTCGGCCACGAAAGCAACGCCTTTTCGAAACTGCCGACGACGCGGGCGAACTTCGAAGATTATCTGCTGGCATTCAGCGACGACATTCCGGCGGCCATCGACGGCGCCAGGATCGAGCCGACCGGCGTCGAAGAAGCCGCCGTCAATCACGGCTGGGAATTGGTCCGTTCGGTTGTCGCCTGGGCAACGCCGTCAGGACCGGTCGACCGCGAGGCCTGGGATGTCTGCACAGGTGCGATTCTAGATGCGGCCCACACACAGGGACCATACGACGGCGTGCTGCTCAACTTGCACGGGGCGATGGCGAGCGTCGATCACGACGACGCCGAAGGCGAACTGTTGGCGCAACTCCGCAAGATTATCGGACCCGACATCCCCGTCGCCGTCACGTTGGATCTGCACGCCAATGTCACCGAGACCATGACACGGCATGCTAACATCGTCTGTGCCTATCGGACCTACCCCCACATCGATCAAGTTGAAACAGCGCATCGAGCGGCGGCCATCCTCGACCGTGCAATGCGAGGGGATATTGCGCCCAAAGCTGTGACGGCGCGTCGTGCCATGATCGAAGGCCTCGACGATGGTCGCACGACAACGGACAACCCAATGACCCAGGCGTTGTCCCGTGCCGAAGAGCTGGAGGGGACCGACGGTATCGAACTCATCAGCCTGCATGCCGGGTTCACGCCGGCCGACCTTGCAGAAGCCGGGCCGAGCGTCACGGTCACTGGCAATGGCCGCGATCCCGAGCTCCTTGCAATCGCTGAAGACTTCATGGACTTCGCGTGGGAGACACGGCATTTCGATTCCAATACCTACCTCGACGTGGCCCAGACGGTCGCAGAGATTAATCGACTCCGGAGAAGTCCCGGTGACGGGCCGATCGTTGTCGCGGACTTCTCGGACAACCCCGGATCCGGCGCCTATGGCGACTCAACCTTTCTGCTAAACGGGTTACTGGATGCCGGAATTGACGATGCGTGTTTCGGCACGATCTGTGATGCCGATGCGGCGAAGCAGTTAGTTGACGCCGGCGTCGGCGAACAGATGACGTTGGAACTGGGCGGCAAGATCGACCCGAATTTCGGGCCACCGATCACGATCACCGGCACGGTCCAAGCCGTGACGGACGGGACATATGTCGCATTAGGGCCGCGCTGGCGGGGCGTGACGCATCATCTGGGACCGACGGCGGTTGTGCGCGTCGGCGGCATGGATATCGTCGTTGCATCGAACCGATTGCAGTTGACCGAAATCGAGGCCTTCACACATGCCGCGATCGATCCCGCAATAAAGAGCGTCGTCGTGGTCAAATCGATGCAGCACTTTCGTGCCGCCTTCGAGCCGATTGCTCGCGCCGTACTGATCTGCGACGCCGGCGCCCTATCCAGCAAGGATATTACTAAACTGCCGTTCACCAAGTTGCGGCGGCCTATTTTTCCACTCGACCTCGACTAGGTTGCGGCATCTCCCGACGCCTTCGACCTCGCCGCCTTCTTCTGCTGCGACTCTCGGAACGTAATGTACACGGTGCTGAGGAAGATGATCGTGCCGCCAACCCAAGTCCAGATATCCGGAAACTCGCCGAATACCACAAACCCTGCGGCGGCGGTCCAAAGTAGGCGCGTGTAATCGACGGGCGCGACGACGGTGGCGTCCGTGATTTTCAAGGATTGCGCCATCCACAAATGGCCGATGGTCGCCATCACACCGATGATCACCATCAAGCCCAGTTGCTCCCACGTTGGCCAAACCCAAAAGAACAATGCTGGGATGAAGGAAAAAATCGTCAGATAGACATTGGCGTAGAATACCATTGTGACGCTGGAATCGGTCCGCGACAGAACCTTCACGCATAGCAAGGATATCGCCCAAAAGACCGTCGACGCGAGTGCCACCAAGGCACCCGGACCGAAAATGTCTGCGCCTGGCCGAATGATAATCAGCGTACCAATAAAGCCGATGACGATGGCCGTCCAACGCCGGGGGCCGACCTTTTCCCTCAGAACCAGCGCCGCGCCGACCGTGATGAACAGCACGGTAACGAAGCTGATCGCCGTTGCATCCGCCACCGGAACGAGGCTGAGCGCGGTAAACCAGCTCAACAACGCGCACGTGCCGATGAAACCGCGAAAAAGCTGCAGCCGGGGTTGTTTGCTTTTCCAATGCGTTCGGTCTTGGCGCAACAGGAACGGGATCAACATCGTAAAGCCGACGATGTTTCGGAAAAAAGCGATGACGATCGGATGGATGTCGGCCGATAGATCGCGGACCAACACGTGCATCAACGAGATGATCAACGCCGCCGCTGCCATCATCGCGGCACCTTTGATCGCCGCTTGGCGAGCCACGCTTTCGCTCAATGCCAACCCTGCGCCGGGTGCCCCGTCGCCCATTTCATTGCCGTCCTGAAAAAAACTGCTACCGTGGCGCGCGAAAACAATTGCACCGAAGACGCGACCAATCATCGGCGACAACCATCGATGCGTCAAACCGGCGCCTTTCAAATGGAGAAATCAACATGATCCGCTGCGGCATCGCGGGCCTCGGAAAATGGGGGCAAACCTTAGTCTCGTCCGTTCAGGGCAAATCGGACAAAATCGTTTTCACAGCAGGTGTGACGGGTCGAAAAGAACGCGCGCAAGCGTATTGCGACGCGCAGCAAATCGACCTCCGCAATGATTACGACGAATTGTTGAATGACGACACGCTTGACGCCATTGTGCTGGCAACCCCGCATAGCCAACATGCGGAACAGATCATGGCGGCTGCGACCGTCGGCAAACCGGTATTCGCCGAGAAACCTCTTACGCTCGACGGTGACGATGCCCGCGATTGCGCCGAAGCCATGTCGGGAGCGGGCCTCCCCTTGTGCGTTGGATTCAATCGTCGGTTCTTGCCGGCGATGCAGAAGCTCCGTGCATTGACGCAATCCGGGGTGCTTGGCACGGTGATCCATATCGAGGGCAACATTTCCGGCAACGGCGCGCTCCGTTACACGGACGATCATTGGCGCGCCTCAAGCGCGGAAAGCCCTTCCGGCGGCATGACGGCCATGGGCGTTCATATGATGGACGCGATGATCTCGATTCTTGGCCGCGTCACAGACCTGCAGGCTGTCAGTGAACGCCATGCCGCCTCCGTTCCGGTGGACGATACAACCTTTGCGGCCCTGAAGTTCGAAGAAGGCGCGACCGGCGTCCTGACGACTATGTTTGCGACGCACTCCCTTTGGCGCATTCAAGTTTTCGGCAGCAAGGGTTGGGCCGAGGTTCGCGACAACAGTCGATTGGAGGTACGCTTGATCGGAGAAGAACCAGAGGTCACCGACTTTGCGCCATTCGACATGGAGCGTGCGGAACTCGAAGCGTTCGCCGACGTGCTGCGCGACGGCACCGCATTTCCCGTCCCCGTCGACGATGTCGTTCACGGCATCGATATTCTCAATGCCGTGTCTGCCTCCGCACAAAGCGGAAACCGCGTGACACTGCCGAAGGAATAGAGAGAAACGTCTAAGAGCCGCGGGTCGCTTCGTCGATCTTCTTGTCGGTATTGTATTGGCTAAGCGCGTAAACCGACCAAATCGCGGCGGGAATCCAACCGATCAGGCTGAGTTGCAAGATCAGGCATATCACGCCTTGGATGGGTTTGCCGATCGTGAAGAAGTTCAACCAAGGGATCAATAGGGCCAAGATCAAACGAAGCATTGCGGGCCTCCTATGCATAACCACGTCTCGCGTTGAATGCGGTTAACCCGCCTCAAATTCGCGGGGCTAACGTTCCATGATTGTCCGTCCGCGTGCAAGCGTATAAAACCCGCGCCATGGATGTTGACCTTTTCGACTTTGAGCTTCCGACCGACCTGATCGCCCAGCGCCCGGCGGACCCGCGTGATAGCGCCCGATTGCTGCATATTCCACGCGAGCAGGCGCCGTTCGGCGATCGCGCGATCCGCGACCTGCCGACGTTGTTACAGCCTGGCGACATCATGGTCTTCAACGACACGCGGGTTATCCCGGCGCGACTCGTCGGCAAGCGTGGAGACGCCACAAACCGGGGACGGCCGGAGGGCGGCGCCAAGGTCGAAGTAACGCTCCATCAACCGGTCGACGCCCATACTTGGCGCGTGTTTGCCAAACCCGCGAAGAAACTAAATCCCCGAGACTACATCGTTTTCGCGCCTGGTTTCGCTGCCGATTGCGTCGACGCCGGTGACATGGGTGAACGCTGGCTTCGTTTTAACGTCGGAGGGCGTGAGCTGATCGATATGTTGGAGCAACACGGCTTCATGCCGCTGCCGCCGTACATCAAACGAGAGGCCGGTGGAGACGACGCGGACCGCCGCGACTACCAAACAATGTTCGCCGAAAAGGACGGGGCGGTCGCGGCGCCGACGGCGGCCTTGCATTTCACCGAGGACTTGATGCGCAGCATCCGGGACATAGGAGTCCAAGACGTTCGCCTGACGCTCCACGTCGGGGCCGGCACTTTTCTGCCTGTTCATGCCCAAGACACCGACGATCACGTAATGCATACCGAACGTGCGATGTTGAGCGCAGAGACTGCCGCCATCCTGAATGAAACACGCGCCAAAGGCGGTCGCATCATCGCCTGCGGCACGACATCGCTGCGCACATTGGAAAGCGCGGTCGACGAGAACGGCGTGTTCCGGGCCTACGACGACCATACCGCCCTGTTCGTCACACCGGGATATCCACTTCGCGGTATCGATGCTTTGCTGACCAACTTCCACTTGCCGAAATCAACCTTGTTCATGCTGGTTTCGGCGATTGCCGGATTGGACCGAATGCAGGCGGCCTATGCCCATGCGATCGCTGAAAAGTACCGGTTTTATTCCTACGGCGATGCCTGTTTTATCGAGCGGGAGGACATACCGTGAGCGGCACCGGGTTCGATTTGCTGTGCACCGACGGGCAAGCACGACGCGGCCGCGTTCATACCGCGCACGGCACCTTCGAGACACCGGCGTTTATGCCTGTCGGCACCGCCGCGACCGTTAAGGCGATGACACCGGAATGGGTCGCCGAGACCGGCGCGGAATGCATCCTCGGGAATACGTATCACCTGATGTTGCGGCCCGGGGCCGAACGGATCGCCCGGCTTGGCGGGCTGCACACGTTCATGAACTGGCCGGGTCCGATTCTGACCGACAGCGGCGGTTTTCAAGTCATGTCACTGACGGAACTTCGAAAACTGACCGAAGATGGTGTCACGTTCCGGTCGCACATTGACGGCAGTTACCACGACCTGACGCCGGAACGCTCGATGCAGATTCAAAACGATTTGGACGCCGATATCACCATGGCGTTCGACGAGTGCACGCCGTTTCCATGCGAGAAAGATGCGGCGGCAGAGAGCATGGCGCTATCCATGCGGTGGGCCAAACGGTGCAAAGACGCGTTCGTCGAACGACCCGGGTACGGATTGTTCGGCATCGTTCAAGGCAGTGTCTACGAAGACCTTCGGATGGAGAGCATTTCCGCCCTGACCGACATCGGTTTCGACGGCTACGCCATAGGCGGGTTGGCCGTCGGCGAAGGTCACGAGACGATGCTAAGGGTATTGGATTACACGGTACCGGCACTTCCGTCGGACAAACCGCACTATCTGATGGGCGTGGGCAAGCCCGACGACTTGGTCGCTGCTGTCGCCCGTGGGGTCGATATGTTCGACTGTGTGCTACCGACCCGGTCCGGACGAACCGATCAAGCGTTCACGCGCCGCGGCACGGTTAACATGCGCAATGCGCGACACAAGGAAGACACGCGACCGCTTGACCCCGACTGCAGCTGTTATACGTGTTCAACCTATTCACGCGCCTATGTGCATCACCTGGTCATGGCCAAGGAAATTCTCGGCATGATGCTGATCACGCGGCATAACCTTCACTATTATCAGGAGTTGATGGCTGGTATGCGCTCGGCGATCGAGACCGGGGCGTTTGCTGATTTTCAATCTGTGTTTAGTGACACGTATGGCCATGGCGATATAGAGCCACTTTAAGAGAACGCATCCAGTAGTCTTTGCCGCGCAAAAGAAACCCGCGGATGGCGTAACGATGTCTTCAGCCATGCCAGATACAAGGCGTTCTTCACATCAACACCGGGTGCCTTGAGACGAATGAGCTTGCGCGCTCTCAGCGACTCATCGACCAGATAATCGGGGATCACGGACCATCCAACACCCGCCTCCACGAAATCCCGTACCATCCGAAGATCCGGTGCAACTACAGACGGTATCAAGGGTTCGTTCCCGTCCCGCCCGTTCTCGAAAAACGTTTTGATGAGCGGCAACTGCTCGTCATAGGCGACGGGCGCGTGGGCCAATGCTGCGTCCAAAGCCCGACGTCCGGACAGTACGCGGCGCACCCATCCCGGTGACGCAACCGGCACCAGTGTCTCCTCTGCGATTCTGGTGTGCCCTATCTGCTTATCTGTCGGCCGTGACGCCGTCACCGCCAGATCAACGTCTCCGGACCGCAGCGCATCGTAGATGACCTCGCGTCCTCCCAACGTCACCCGGACGTTGAGGCCCACCGTACCGAGGTCCGCCAGTGGCGCCACCATTCTTGCGCGCATGAATTCGGAGGGGCCGACAATCCGGATGGTTCCCTCGATGGCCTCGGTTCGCGCCCGCAAACGACTGAACCCGATGTCGAGACCATCGAGTAAAGGTGCGATCTCCATCGCGAGTTCCTCGGCGACCGATGTCGGCTCTACTCCACGCACCCGCCGGTCAAACAGTCGTCGGCCCATCAGAGCCTCCAAACTCTGCACGTGCTGGGACGCTGCGGGTTGCGTAATGCCGAGCGACTGGGCACCGCCAGAGATGGAGCGCGCCCGATACACCTCCAAGAAAGTCCGTAATTGCGTGAACGGCGTCATGCAATTAACATAAATATTTTTATATTAATTGTCCAAAACCATTTGTTTTAATTATCTATAGTGCGCAGCACTCTCCGTACATTCAAATTCTGAAAACACGGAGATTCCAATGAATAAGAGCATTTTGATTCTGACAACATCCCACGACACCAAGGGCAGCACAGGTGAGCCGACCGGATTTTATTGGGAAGAGATGGCGACACCCTACTGGCGCCTACGAGACGCGGGTTACATCGTCACATTTGCCAGCGTGATGGGCGGCTTGCCGCCGGCTGATCCGTCTTCGGCCAAGGAGGAAAATATGCCAGCGACGGTTCGCCGCTTTCTCGATGACGCCGATGCCATGACGGCGTTACGCGACAGCGCTGCCGCCTCTGACATCAACCCGTCAGCCTATGCGGCTGTGTTCCTGCCGGGTGGACACGGCACCATGTGGGACCTTGCACAGACACCGGCGGTTGGTGAAATCGTGGCCGGCGTGTACGAAAACGGCGGTGTGGTCGGCGCTGTCTGCCACGGCCCTGCCGGACTGGTCGGCGCAACCCTTTCGGACGGGTCGCCGCTGGTGAAGGGCAAGATGCTCAACAGCTTCACGGACGCCGAAGAAGCCGCTGTCGGCCTCACTGAGGTGGTGCCGTATCTGCTGGAAACGAAGCTTCGCGACTTGGGCGGTGTTTTTGAAGCCAACCCTGAGAACTTCGGCCCCTATGCCGTCCGTGACGATCGCTTGGTCACGGGACAGAACCCGCGGTCGTCCGAACGTGTCGCGGATCTCATGCTAGACGCATTGGCGGAAGCCGGCGCGGTTGCGGCATAGTTATGGTGCCCTCTCCCATGGGCCCGACCAGGGAGAGGGCGCTTTCCGGCACAGTATCCGGCCTCTATAGTATCGCCGTTATGAGTGACAGTACCTATGAAACCCTGACGCAACTGGGCCAAGCCAGCGATCTACCGGAAAACCCCGAGGATGCCGTTTTGGATGCCGTACCAAATCCGCATCCCGACGCCCGATATCTGGTCCGCTTCGCCGCACCCGAGTTCACATCGCTCTGTCCGGTGACCGGGCAACCCGATTTCGCGCATCTCGTGATCGATTACGTCCCCGAGGCAAAGATCGTCGAGAGCAAGTCGCTGAAACTCTATCTTGGCAGTTTCCGCAATCACCCCGGTTTTCACGAGCAATGTACGGTCGACGTCGCGCGAAAGATCATCGCAGCGATCGGACCGCACTGGCTCCGAATCGGGGGGTACTGGTACCCGCGCGGCGGCATCCCGATCGACGTGTTTTATCAGACGGGTGAGCCACCCAAGGGCGTCTGGATTCCGGATCAAGGCGTCGCCCCTTATCGGGGGCGTGGGTAAGCCGTTCCGCCCAGGCGGCGGCTAGACGTTCGACCCGGTCGCATAAAATGCGTCGCAGAACATATCGTGGTTGGGAACCGATTTAAGCTTCAACATTGTTCGGCAAGCCTCGGCCATGGCGGGCGGGCCCGCCAGATAGCATTGATGCCCATATAACAGCTGAAAATCGGCAGCCACCGCGTCACCGACCATTCCGAGGCGGCGGCCCGAGCTGTCATCTGGGTCGTTGATCACCGTCACGAAACGGAAGTTCGAGTAATCGCGCATCAAGCCGATGAAATACCGTTCAAGATATAGCTCCTCCGCGGAATTGACGCCGAAATACAAATGCACATCTTGGCTGAGGTCGCTCCGCAAGGCGGCTTCGACCACCGCTTTCATCGGCGCCAGTCCCGTACCACCGGCGATCGCAAGCAATGGGCCGCCATGACCGGCGCGAAAATACGCACCGCCGAATGCGCCGGCGACGGAAACCGTATCGCCCACTTTCACCTCGCCACAGATGTAGTCGCTAAGCCCGCCAGCATGGGATTTTCGAACGTGCAATTCGACATCGCCGTCACCCGGCGCATTTGCAATGGAATAGTCTCGCGGTTCGAAATCGGCGATCCGAAATCGCGCGTATTGCCCGGCGCGCCAATCGAAAAGCGTCCGACCGGGATCAGGAGAGAGTTTGAGAATCCGGACATCGAAAGACGCCATCTCTGCATGCGTAACCGAACAGGATACGGCTTCGGCGATATGGGCATCACTCATCAACGGTGTCCGTCATCTCGGTTAAAGCCAGATGGTCGTTCCGGAACGGTGTTAAATGCGCGCTTACGTTTTGCCTCGACCGCAACGGTGGCCGCGTACATTTGCTTGACCGCTTCCATAACCACCACACCGCCGGCCGCGGGAAAAAAGCGTGCGCCCAGTCGCTCCCACACCGTTGCGGACCCTTGCACCAGGCGTAAGCTGGTCGGTGGTACAAACAGCGCGCGAGACGTTTCCATCGGCATGAACATATTGTCGCGCAACAAGCGGCGCAGTTGACCGCCGGAATACGGCCGTCCGTGACCGAACGGGTTGGACTCAAACCGCGCCCACAACCCGCGGCGGTTCGGCACGACGACGACCAAACGGCCGGAGTCGGCCATCACGCGCCATGCTTCGCGCAACATGGGTCGCACTTGTTCGGCGCATTCCAGCGCATGAACGATCACAACACGATCGAAAGCCAGATCGGGCAACGGAAGATCCGTTTCATCAACCAGGGTCGTCAGGCCGCGTTCCCCGACGGGCCAATGCAGCACGCCTTGCCCCGCCGGCATGGCGGCGACGACACGCTCCGCTTCGCCGCGAAACACGCCGAGGTATGGCGTCGCGAAACCGAGCCCCAATACCCGCTGACCCGTCACATCGGGCCAACATTCCCGTAAACGACGGCGCACCATACGTTGCGCCGTGCGTCCGAGCCGACGCGCATAGAATTCTCGAAGATCAACGACATCAGTCCACATGAGATGCAGCCTATCCGCTTTGCCAGGTCCGGTCAGCCCCACAGAAACCTGAAACCGCAAGGGATGACAGATGGACCAGCGAACCTATATGTGATGAAACCGTCCAAGCCCAAGTCACTCTTAAAAACCATATCAGGAGACACGCCATGAAGCTGCGATATTCGCCAACGTCCCCATTCGTCCGCAAAGTTACCATCATCGCCATTGAAGTCGGCCTTGACGACCGGATCGAGCGCATCGCCACGGATCCCTGGTCGGCGGAGACGGACCTTCGCAATTCCAATCCGCTCAGCAAAATCCCGTGCCTCAACACCGACGACGGAATGACGCTCTATGACAGCCCCGTGATCTGCGAATACTTGGACAGCTTGCACGATGGCCCAAAACTCTATCCCACCGAGGGTTCGGCCCGCTTTGAGACGCTGAAACTCGCCGCCACCGCCGACGGCATGATCGATGCCGGCGTCTTGCTGTTCGTCGAAACCATGCGTCGGCCGGAGGAACTCCGCTGGGACTGGTGGGTCGAGCGCCAAACCACGACCCTCCTGAAAGGCATGGATGTCCTCGACGCGGTCGCCGACGACATGAAGACCGATGGACCGATTACCATTGCCGAAGTGACGACGGGAGCAGGTCTCGGTTGGATCGACCTCAGATTCCCAAATTTGGGGTGGCGTGCGGATAGACCGGCCCTGGCCGATTGGTTCGAGAAAATCTCCGACCGTCCGTCATTTCAGGCGACGGAACCGTCGGCTTCGTAATCTAGTCTTTCGCCAGTTCCGGGAAGTATCGGTCCGTAATGCGTTGGGCATACGCCACAAGATTGGTGTGCGCCCGCGCATTCCTCGTCATCGGGGTATCCAAATCGATCAGCGCCAGATTGGCGGCGTAACTATACGCGACGCAATCGACGGTTCGTATTTGATCCCCGTGAATAAACGGGCCGTCGCCGATGATCGTCGCCAAAGCTTCGACATCACGTGCCGCCATATCTTCAACTTCCGGCTTCGTATGCCGTCCCGTTCCCTGCTCCCATAACTGGCGCCGGACGGCGCGCCGGGCGAACATCGTCATCAATGGGCGTATCACGGGGTTCATGCTCCCGAAGAATGCGTTGTTGATCGCTGGCCATCCATCGCCCAACCAGCGATCGTAAACGATGTACCAATAAAGACGTTCATCGAGCATCCCGCTAAGCGCCGTATCGTATGCGAATTCTTGAGCACTCAATCCCTCATCAAGTGTCACACCGTGGGTCTTGCTTAGATGTGCCATGATCAACGCACTATCGCCCATTGCGTGGCCATCGACGACGACATAAGGAATCTTTTTCTTTGGCGCTTTGAACGGCATTACCTGCGGATCGAGGGTGTAGGGGATATCAGCAAGTTTGAGCCAAAGTTCCAATTTGGCACAAAACGGAGAGGCATTGGGGATCCCCAGATGCCGAGGAAACTGAACGTAGGTGATCGGTTGGTCGGACATTTAGGTCGCCTTTCGTTGCAATAGTTCCTTCGACGCGAGAATAGCCCCACCGACAATCAGCAGACACCCGATAGCCACTGCCCACGTTGCCTCACCCTTACCGAACAGCACAAGCACCAAGGTCGAGATCAAGGGCGCTGCATAAGAGAATGCGCCAAGCACCTGAATATCGCCGTGTTTGGTCCCATAATCCCAGGCAAAGAACGCGGCGCCGACGGGCCCTAGTCCCAGGCCGATAACACCCGACCATGCCATCGCGTCAGCAGGCCAAACGGTTGACTCGAACATTAGATGGCAGAGCGCGGCGAGCACCGCCGTCACCGCGCAAAATCCCCCGACCGTGTCCGTCGGGACATGGCCGAAGCGTCGATTCAAAATCGAATAACTCGACCATGTCAGGGCGCAGACAACCGCCACCACATAACCGAAGGTGAATTCCGTCTTAAATCCCGAAAAACCTTGGCCGCCGGTAATCAGCAGGACCGCACCGACGAGACCGGCCACAGCCCCCGCCACGTGCCACCAACGCAACCGCTCCCCGGGCAGTAGTGCCGAGCCGACAACGATCAACAGCGGCCACATATAAGCGATCAACCCGGCTTCGATAGGGGGGGCGTTTTTCAGCGCCATAAAATAGAAGAAGTGGTACCCGAAAAGGCCGCATACGCCGAGCGCCCAGGCCCCAATCGGCTGACGCAGATGCCGCAAAATCGGCTCTTTTCGTATCGTCCATTTCAATACCACGAACGCCGTGGCGACCCCAAACGACATCGCCGTTAACTGGAATGGTGGGACTCCCTCGGTCAACGTCGTGAAGAGCGCCAGCACGCCCCACATCAAAACCGCCGTACCGCCAATCGCCGTGGCGCGCAGACGTACGGGCGTCGCCACAGTCATATCCCAGGCTGCCATACCACGATGATGGCGGCATCCGTTGCAAAGGTTATCTCGGGCCGATTATCCCCATCCATATCGTAGATGACCACCCGATGCGCGACGCGGTCGGGTGCTGCAATACGTCTGATGACGCGCGGCTCCGGCCCGGCGAACGAGACGACGGTCATCTGGGTGCGATCGACGTTGGGGACGATGACTTCGGCGGCACCGTCGCCGTCCAAATCCGCAACCGCCGAGAGCGCCAATTCTCGTGCGCCGATGGCGTGATTGGAAAAACCGAACATCTCGTGGTCGACGACAAGCCGGTCGCCACGCCATTCGTAGGCCGTCAATGTCCCGCCGATATGGGGTGTGATGACGACCAATGCTTCGGGCCGACCGTCACCGTCGACATCTCCCACCCCGACGGGATTGAGCCAACGGTTCGGCGTGCCGATGGCCGGACCTTCGGCGACAATGCGTGGGGCACGCCCCACACTGCCTGGGTCAACCAAAGTGAGCGCCCCACCTGCATCGGCGTAAGCACGTACCACGAGGATTTCCGCCATCCCGTCGCCATCCATATCGGCGAAGCGGGGGTAGCGATCCTCGAAAACGGACGAGGTGGGAAGCGTTATCGTCTGGATGGGTGTCCCCGGATGCGAAACACTTAATGCGCCGGCCTCGATGCCGTCGCCCAACACTGCATGACCATATCGCGCTGTCGGGGCCGACAGCCACGCCCTCACACCGTTACCGGCATCTGCAATTCGACCATCGGGGAGTGCGTCATCCGGCAAGACGTCTTCCGGATACCGCTCTGCCGGCTCAATCTCGAACGCTCCGTTGCGCAATTGGATGCGATAATGAGTGCCGTCGCCATCGACCACCAGTGGTCGGCCGTCGGCCGCGATCTTGATCATCGAAACGGTCGGCAGCGACAGCGAAGAGTATGTGCCACCAGCTGTCGCAGCTGTCGCCCCCATAACAAAGGCGGCCGCCACGGCGGCCGCCTTCGAAACAGAACGCGTCCGCATTGGGTCAGGCCATGTACTGGCCGCCATTGGCGGAAATCGTCGACCCGGTGATAAAGCCCGCATCGTCCGCCGCAAGGAAAGTTACACAGCGCGCGATCTCTTCAGCCTCACCAAGGCGCCCGACGGGTATCTGCGGAATGATGACTTCGTTCAGCACTTTCTCGGGCACCGCCATAACCATTTCCGTACCGATATAACCCGGTGCGATCGCGTTGACGGTGATGCCCTTGGCCGCTGTTTCCAGGGCCAAAGCCTTGGTAAACCCGATCAATCCCGCTTTCGCGGCAGAGTAATTGGTCTGACCGAATTGACCCTTTTGACCGTTGATCGAACTGATGTTGATGATCCGTCCAAAACCGCGCTCGCGCATTCCGTCGATCACACAACGGCTGAGATTGAATAGACTGTCCAGATTGGTCCGGATGACATCATCCCAATGCGACTTCTCCATCTTGTGCAGCGGCTTGTCGCGCGTAATACCGGCGTTATTGACTAAGACATCGATTGGTGCGTGCGCACTTTCGATGTCCGCCACAGCAGCCTGAACCGCGTCAAAATCACCCACATCAAACTTCGAGACTTCGATCCCGGTTTCTTCTTTGAACTTGTTCGCGGCTTCGTCGTTGCCGGCGTAGGTCGCCACAACCGTATAACCCGCCGACTTTAATCCTTCGGAAATCGCCCGGCCGATCCCACGCGTTCCCCCAGTAACCAATGCAAGTTTCGCCATGTTTCCATCCCTATTTTAGCGACCGGTCCATTGCCGGTCTTTTTACGCTGTTTGCGGATTTCGGGCGCGGCGCTATGACCGCGCCCGTTCCGCATTATCAGCTTAGTCGCGTTCGACGCACATGGCGATACCCATGCCGCCGCCGATGCACAGGGTCGCAAGACCCTTCTTGGCATCCTGCTTCTGCATTTCGTGCAACAGGGTTACCAAGACACGCGCACCCGACGCGCCAATTGGATGGCCAAGAGCGATCGCACCGCCGTTGACGTTCACCTTGTCGGTGTCCCAACCCATGTCTTTGTTGACGGCACAGGACTGCGCAGCGAAGGCTTCGTTCGACTCGATCAGGTCCAGATCGTCGGTCGTCCAACCGGCTTTTTCCAAAGCCGCACGGCTGGCCGGGATCGGGCCCGTGCCCATGATCGCCGGATCGACGCCCGCAGTGGCCCAGGACTTAATCCGGGCGAGAACCGGCGCACCGCGTTTTTCGGCGGCATCCGCGCTCATCAACACAACAGCGGCGGCACCGTCGTTGATACCCGAGGCGTTACCCGCGGTCACCGTGCCTTCTTTATCGAAGGCAGCGCGGAGTTTGCCGAGGCTGTCTTTCGTCGTTTCTGGCTTCGGGTGCTCGTCCGTATCGACCACGACTTCACCTTTGCGGGTCTTGATGGTGACGGGAACGATCTCGTCCTTGAATCTGCCGGCTTCCATCGCTGCGGCGGCTTTGGCTTGCGAATTGGCGGCAAACTCGTCCTGCTCGTCGCGGGTCAGTTGCCAACGCTGGGCGATATTCTCGGCGGTGTTACCCATGTGATAGCCGTTGAAGGCATCCATCAGGCCGTCGTTGATCATGGTGTCGAGCAGTTCGCCGGGACCCATTTTGACGCCGTTGCGCAGATGCATGACGTGTGGGGATTGGCTCATGCTTTCCTGTCCGCCAGCCACAACGATGTCGCTATCGCCGAGTTGGATCGCCTGCATCCCGAGGGCCGCCGCGCGAAGGCCGGAACCGCAAAGCTGGTTGATACCGTACGCAGTGGCTTCTTGCGGAATACCAGCGCCCATCGCAGCTTGACGCGCCGGGTTTTGCCCGCCGCCGGCCGCAAGGATCTGGCCCATGATAACTTCGGAAACTTCTTCGGCGCTAACGCCGGCGCGCTCGAGGGCCGCTTTGATCGCGACTTCGCCCAAGGTCGACGCCGGGACCGAACTTAGCCCGCCTAAGAATGCGCCGACCGGCGTGCGTGCCGCGCCCGTGATCACTACGTCCGTCATAAATCTCTCCTCTGGATTTGTTTTTTTGACCTGTTGCGTTCCTTGACCGGGGTGTAAAGCACCCCTGGTTCATTGTTGGACATGACTTATGTCAATTTCTCCGCGGTTTCAACGGTTTTTGCTGCACTGCAACAAAAATGCCGAAAGCGGTTCGTATAACTCTCTCTCAGCCTTCGAGCCTGCGACCATCCCGATATGCCCTGCATCCGCGACGTGAACCTTCGCATTCGGCATCCGCTCCGCCAACGCCAGGGCTGAAGCTGGCGGAACAATGGTATCGTTGCTGGGGATCACCAACAAGGTTGGAAGCCCGACACTTCCGGGATCCACAGCCATCCCGCCATTTCGCCACGTCCCGGCCAACGTGACATTGTCGCAATACCAATCCCTTAAGCATTCTTTCGCCACCGGCCCGCTGAGCGGCACGCCGTCATTCAACCAGTCCTCCAACACGACAAAACCCTTGGCGGCATCTGAATCACCGGCCGCGGCGGCAAATGCCCGATACTTCCGGATCGTCCCGCAAGGATCGAGACTGGTAAACATCGCTTGCAATACGTCTACCGGCAAATCACCCATCGCATCGATCGTCGCCTCGAGGATCGGCAAGGATGCGCGTAGCGCCATGGTGGCCGACGCTTGAACCGCGTGAAAATCCCACGGCGTCGCCAGTAGAGCCAGTCCACCCAATGGCGACGACGCGCGATGCGCCAAGGCTAGAGTCAAAAGCCCGCCCATGCAGTATCCGACCAAGCATGGCGGCTTGGCCGTTTCTTCGCCAACGAACTTTACTATTTCGGAAAGGCGATCAACGTAGTCATCGAGCGTAAAATGCTTCTCTATATCACCGGGTGCGTCCCAATCGACGAGATAGACGTTCAGTCCCATCCCGGCGAGATAACGGGTTAAACTGCGGCGCGACTGGAGGTCCAAAATACGTGCCCGGTTGATCAACGACGGGACAAGAATGATCGGCGGGCCCGCAGCAGCAGCGTGTTTGACCGAGGTCGTTCCCGCCGCCCACACGACAGGCAAAGGTGGCAAATCGTCATTTCTCGTCATCGACTTGAACCGCTCGACACCGGTCGCGAACGCCGTAATTCGGTGTTCGATTTCTTGCTCGACCGCCTGCCGGAAAACGTCCGGATCGATACCGTTAAGTTCGTTTACGAGGTCGCCCGCGCGTTTTTTGAGCGCCGGACTCCAGCTGATCGAGCCGTCGTTCAAGTGCGGCAATGCGACGAGCGAGCTCAGATACGTCAGGTTTTGCATCGCCAGATGAAGGGGGAGAGGACGAGGCGCCTGAGGATGATCCATCATGATCCGCGGCCTGCGACAGGTCGCGCATCGCCGTCGCAACGGTCGCCGCGCCAGCGTTCATCATTGTGATAGCTTGTGCCACCATCTGCGCCATTGCTTCGTCGCCCGAGAGCGCTTTGATCTGACTTTCCCATAAATCGACGTACTCCCGCGCCAAGCGATGCGCTTCGTCTTCGGCAGCCGCAGCCTCGATCGGATCATCGCTCATGCCACCCCCCATCGTCGTCTCTTAAGACGCGGCCAACTATACCGTGCAGCGCACAAAGGGCCAAGCGCAAGGCACTGAGAACCGGTGTCAAAGCTCCGACCTGTCAGGCTATTGTCCACGTTTGGGCTACGGTCTTTTTCGTTGCAGTGCAATAGGATCGGGTTTACGGTTTTAGCGGGGAAAAGGGAGTCGGAGATGGCTAAAAATCCGAAGCAGACTGGCGCAAGTGACGGTGGCGACAAGCCGATCACGATTAAGAAATATGCGAACCGTCGGCTGTACAACACCGAAACATCAAGTTACGTGACCTTGGACAACTTGGCGCAGATGGTCAAAGACGGGAAGGAATTCGCCGTATTCGATGCGAAGACCGGTGAAGAGATTACCCGTCAAGTGTTAACCCACATCATCGTTGAGGAGGAGTCGAAGGGGCAGAATCTCCTGCCGATCAGCTTCCTCCGGCATTTGATCAGTTTCTACGGCGATAGCTTGCAAGCCGTGGTGCCGAACTATCTGGAACATTCCATGAGTTCTTTTGCCCGCAACCAAGAGCAAATGCGGAGCTACCTGGAGGATGCCTTCGGCGGCCTTAATCCGTTCGGCCAGATGGAGGAAATCTCGAAACAGAACATGGCCATGTTCGAAAATGCCATGAAGATGTTCACGCCTTTCTACGGAGGCTCGGAAGCGACGCCGCCGAATGGCGCAGGACAAGCAGGCGGCGCGGCGCCAGCCAAAGAAAAGGAAGACGACGGAGATATCGACGATCTCCGCGCGCAAATGCTCGAGATGCAGCGCAAGTTGGATCGTCTAACACCGAAAAGCTAGATTGCGACGGGGCCTCAGGGCAACGCGCGTACGACCCGAAAACTGAGCCAGTAGCTCTTGACCGAGGCCGGGTTCTTTTGCCGGTTCGCCGATCGGGACATCCGTGAATAGTAATACCATGACCCGCCACGGATGACACGGAACCGGCAGTCACCGTCGGTCCTTGCGGCAAGCGTTTTGGGTGCGCCCTCGTGGTTTTCGTTCCAGCAATCCTCGACCCATTCAAAAGCATTGCCGTGCATATCGTGCAGCCCCCATGGGTTTGGGTCGAAGCTTCCGACCGGTGCATTGCCGATCCCGGACCATGGCGACCCACATTCCCGGCAATTGACCTGATTGTCGCCGACATCGTCGCCGAACCAATAGTTCTTTTTCGATCCGGCACGGGCAGCATATTCCCACTCCGCCTCGCTCGGCAGGCGGTAGGCCTTGCCGGTCATTTTTTGCAACCAGTTCGTATAATTGTGGACCATGGTGTGATCGACGTTGATCACCGGCATGCGCTCGGTTCCCCACTTGTGATCATGCGGCTCGTGCTGACACGCGCCGTCCGCCAGACACAACAACCACTCGTCCCGGGTAACTTCGAAGCGGCCGATGGCAAACGGCTTTCGAACGCGGATCACGCGCGTGGGGCGCTCACGTTTCTGCTTCTCCGACCCCATGACGAAAATCCCCGCCGGCACGACGACCATATCGGGACACGCGGCGCAGTCGCGGAAAACGTCACCGGGTTTGAGCTGTTGACCCGGCTGAATGATTGGGGCGCGTGGAATGTCTTTCGGCGGTATACTGGGATAGACGCCTTGCGCCTCGACCGCCGACCCGCCAAGGGCCACGACGGCGATCACCGTCAACCCGATGAAAAGAGTTTTGCGCATACCGCAAAGGTGTCGCGGCAACGTCATGAGGTCAAGTGATGGGTTGGTGATCAGTTGTCACCGCAGACAGTTTTTTGATGGCCCGTTTCGCCGCCTGCGCCACCAATTCGGACGGATCGTCCAGTAAGTCCTGCGCTCGGGCCAGCAAACTCGGATCGCCGGAATTGCCAATCGCGATCAACACATTGCGGACGAACCTATCCCTGCCCGTCCGTTTGATCGGCGATCCTTTGAACACGTCGCGAAACGTCGCATCATCAAGCGCCGCAAGGTCTGCCAGCCGCGGCGCCGTCAATTCCATGCGCGGCGCAAACGCGGGGTCCGTCGCCGGTTTAGAAAACTTCGTCCACGGACAAACCGCGAGGCAGTCATCGCAGCCGTAAATCCGGTTGCCCATGGCATCCATAAGATCGTCGTCGATGGCGGTCTTGTGTTCAATCGTCAGGTACGAGATGCAGCGCCGGGCATCCAGTGCATACGGTGTCGGGAATGCGTCCGTCGGACAAACGCGCAAGCACGCGTCACAGGATCCGCAATGGTCGACGTCCGGCGCATCGGGCGGCAGATCTAGATCGGTGAACACTTCGCCAAGGAATAGCCATGATCCGAACGTGCGGCTGATCAAGTTGGTGTGTTTGCCCTGCCAGCCGAGACCGGCGCGGGCCGCCAACGGTTTCTCCATGACCGGCGCCGTATCGACATAAACACGCACATCGGCACCTTGTGTATCGGCAATCCACCGTCCCAGGCGCTTCAAACGCTTCTTGATCGTTGTATGATAGTCGGCACCCCGGGCATACACGCTGACAGCCCCCCGCGACCGCTGGTCGAGGATCGCCATCGGATCCTCTCCGGAGCCATAGTTCACACCCAGTACGATGATGGTTTTGACCGTCGGCAACAGCGCCGATGGATCCCCGCGACGACCGTCATCGCGGGCCAGCCAATCCATTTCGCCGTGATAGCCGGCGGCAACGAATTTGGCCAATGCGGCTTGATCGTCAGTCGTCTCGTCACCGCGGACGAATCCAACAGCATCGAACCCGATATCGCGCGCACGGTCGCGGATCGCCTGCTTTAAGGCAAAGGCATCGAAGGGCGGCGTTTCACTCGTCATGCTGCTAGCATTGTGGTATTCAGCGACGCGTTCAACCGTCTTGCGAGGCCATCGACATGTCCGACCGGAAACCTGCCGTTGTGTTGTTGAGCGGCGGCCTCGATTCCGCCACCGTACTGGCGATCGCCGAACGTGACGGCTTTGCGCCGATTGCCTTGACGTTTCGTTATGGCCAACGGCACGCCGCCGAGATTGAGGCCGCAGAACTAATAGCCTCTGGGGCCAGCGTATCACGCCACGAAATCATCGATATTGATCTACGCGCGTTCGGGGGATCGGCACTCACCGACGATATCGACGTACCGAAAAACCGCAGCGCCGCCGATATCGGTGATGGCATTCCAATTACCTATGTCCCGGCACGGAACACGATCTTTTTGTCGTTCGCCTTGGCGTTGGCCGAAACCACGAACTCTCATGATGTCTTTATCGGCGTTAACGCATTGGACTATTCGGGTTATCCGGATTGTCGGCCAGAGTTCATCTCAGCATTCGAGACTGTTATGAATCTTGCTACCAAGGAAGGCGTCGAAGGCACGCAACCGATAAAGCTACATGCGCCACTCAGCGATATGACCAAAGCAGAAATCGTCACGGCAGGCACCATTCTTGGGGTCGACTACGCGCAGACGATGAGTTGTTACGACCCGACCCCGGACGGTGCGCATTGTGGCACCTGCGACGCGTGCCTTCTACGACGGCGAGGCTTCAAAGATGCAGGATTGACAGATCCCAGCCGTTACGCCGCCCCAGTTGACTTATAATGGAGGTCATTCGCATGCCACGTCGTCGTTGGAACTTTGCTTGGGCGTTGATCGTTCTGACTGCATTCACCTTGGGCACCAAGTCCATCGCTGCGCAAGCACCGACGGAACGCGAAGGTGTATTTCAGATTATGAAGGCCACCGAGACCCGGGTTTGGCGATTGAACACCCAAACCGGTGAAATTGCTGTGTGTGACCTGCAGGGCGATAACTTGATCTGCACCAACAGCACCGCCGCCGCAGAGGCGCCTGCCAAGACGTATGCCGAAATAGAGGCGGAACGGGCGGCCCAAGCCGAAGCCGAAGCCGCCGCCCGTGAAGAACAGAGGGCGCAGGATCTAAAGATGTTGGACCGGATCCTTGACTTGATTAAGGAATTTATCGCCACAGCGTTGGGGCAAGGCGCAACAAGCTGATTGCAACCTGTTTGTTTTGATTTTCCAACACTCTGCGGCTATCACTAGCGGCCTTTGAGAACTCGAAATGGCGGACAACGGGATGAGCAACGACACGAAAGCGCTTTCGTCAGTGCGCGCGGAAATCGACGCCATCGATGAACAGATACAGGATTTGTTGATTCGCCGCACCGAAGTGGTGGAAAAAGTCCGCGCGATCAAAGAAGGCCAAACGGTCAAAATTCGCCCCGCCCGCGAAGCCGAAATGATGTACCGGTTGACAGCGAGGCACCACGGCAACTTCCCAAAACGCGAACTCTGCCGGATTTGGCGCGAGATCATCGTCGCCACACTTAGTTTCGAAGGTCCGTTTTCCGTCGCCGTGATCAAGAACGAGGATGAACCTGGATTTTGGGACCTCGCCCGCGACCAATACGGGTCTTTCACGAAAATGACCCGTCACGAGTCTGGTCGCGCCATCGTCGAGGCCGTGCGCCGCCAGGACGTTTCCGTCGGCATCGTGCCATGGCCGCGCCGGGACGATCCGGACCCATGGTGGCGGTACATGGTTGCGGACGCCGACGACACGCCACGCATTATCGCACGCCTGCCTTTTGTGCCGGGCGCCAGTATCCGCGGCGAGGGAATCGAAGCCGCCGTTATTTGCCCGCATGCCCAAGAACAGACCGGGCGGGATCGCTCCTTGCTGGCGATCGAAACGGACACCGAGATCGGCGGTCGCCGCATCGAGGAAGCCCTCAACGGAATCGGTATTTCGGCGGCATTCGTACAGCATTGGCACGACCCGAACCGTCCACCCGGTTGGATTTACCTTATAGAGACGTTCGGCTTCATCGACCCGAGCGGCAAACAATTCCCACGGCTCAGCGACAGCATCGGTCCCAGCGTCTCGCGCATCCTGCATCTCGGCGGTTATGGCACACCGTTGGGGGAGCGCGATGTCGCAAAAAACGGGGACGCATCATGAACGACTGCCCGACCGCCAAGGCCGGAGTCATGGAAATCTCGCCGTACGTCGGCGGTGAATCCGGCGTCGAAGGCGCAGAACGCATCATCAAGCTGTCCTCGAACGAGGGTCCTTTCGGGCCCAGTCCGCGGGCATCCGCCGCCCACGCAGAAGAAGCCGCCATGCTGCATCGCTATCCCGACGGCGGTGCCAACGCGCTACGCACCGCGATCGGAGAGCGTTTTGGATTAGACTCCGACAAAATTGTCTGCGGCGCCGGCTCGGATGAATTGATCGCGTTGCTCTGCAAAGCCTATACGGGCCCCGGCGATGAAGTTCTGTATTCCCAGCACGGTTTCTTGATGTATCCAATTTCGGCGCGGGCAGCGGGTGCGACGCCTGTCACGGCACCGGAAACCGACAAGACCGCCAACGTCGATGCCCTTTTGGACGCTGTCACGGATCGCACGCGGATCGTCTTCCTCGCCAATCCGAACAATCCGACGGGGACCTATTTGCCGGCATCCGAGGTCGCACGGCTTCGCGCCGGACTCCGCGACGATGTCTTGTTGGTGATTGATGCCGCTTACGCGGAATATGTGACCGTCGATGACTACACACCTGGAATCGAATTGGTCGATGCCGGCCAGAACACCGTCATGACGCGAACGTTCTCGAAGATATATGCACTCGGCGGGGTCAGGTTGGGCTGGGCTTACGCACCGGCCAATGTGATTGATGTTCTCAACCGCATCCGTGGTCCCTTCAATGTCGGTGCGCCGGCGATGGCCGCCGGCATCGCCGCGATCGGAGACCGATTTTTCGAGGATATGAGCCGCGATCACAACACCCAATGGCGCGAATGGACGGCAACACAGTTGACGGCGCTGGGTCTTGATGTGACGCCGAGCCTGGGGAACTTCCTTTTGGTCTGCTTTGGCGATGACCTTACACGCGGAGCTGCCGCAGCGGATGAGCACTTAAAGGCCAACGGTATTATTGTCCGTCGCATGGATGGTTATGGATTTCCTAATTGCCTGCGGATTTCCATCGGCCTTGAGGACGAGATGCGGGCCGTCGTGCGGGCGTTGGCCGCGTTCCTGGGCCGCAACGATCCGGACCCCACGACATGACGGGTTCGCCGCTTGTAGACAAAATAGCTTTTATCGGGATTGGCTTGATCGGGTCGTCTCTGGCAAACGTCGTGCGCCGCGACGGCTTGGCGAGACACATTGCCGTTGCGACCCGTCGCCAAGAAACCTTGGATCGCGCGGTTGCGCTCGGCCTCTGTGACAGTTCGCATCTCGACGCGGCCGAGGCCGTTATCGACGCTGATTTGGTAATCGTCTGCACGCCGATGGGGACCTACGCCGATGTCGGCATAGCCATCGGCCCAAATCTTAAATCCGGCGCGATCGTCACCGATGTGGGGTCTGTCAAAGCGCCAGTGTTCAAAACCTTGGCGCCGCATTTGCCTGACACCGTCCACCTTGTACCCGGTCATCCGGTGGCCGGGACGGAACACTCGGGCCCCGACGCGGGGTTCCCGGAACTTTTCGAAGACCGCTGGGCCATCCTCACACCACGCGCTGGAACAGCCACCGACGCGGTCGAGACGGTTACCGCACTTTGGCAGCAAGCCGGGTCTATGGTCGAGGTTATGGATGCGGAGCATCATGACCAAGTCCTGGCCATCACCTCTCATCTTCCGCATTTGATTGCATATACCATTGTCGGTACCGCAACCGACCTAGGCGATGACTTGAAGCAAGAAGTGATCAAGTTCTCGGCCTCGGGCTTTCGCGACTTCACCCGAATCGCCGCAAGTGACCCAACTATGTGGCGGGACGTCTTCCTGAACAACCGAGAAGCCGTTCTCGAGGTTCTCGGCCGGTTCGATGAAGATTTGACCGAACTGAAACGAGCCATCCGGCGCGGCGATGGCGACGTCCTGTTCGATCATTTCAAACGAACCCGCGCGATCCGCCGAGGCGTTATCGATGCCGGCCAAGAAGTGCCACCGATGCCGCACGCCGATAAAGAACCCGACTCTTAAATTTCGATATCCCAAACGGGAGAGATCATATGAACGCCGTTCTCGATAGTTTCGTTGCCGGTTTTCCGATCCTGATGCTGCATTCTTCGGTCACCATCGGCCTCTTGGTGCTGGGCGTCTTGGTCTACGTTTGGATGACACCATGGGATGAAATGGCGTTGATCCGCGGCGGCAACACAGCCGCCGCCGTATCGTTATCCGGCGCGATTATCGGCCTGGCCATCCCCCTATCCTTCGCCATGGCCGCCAGCGTCAGCGTATACGAAATCCTGATTTGGGGGCCGGTTACACTATTGCTTCAAATCATCGCGTATCGCATCGCAGACCGGGTCTTGCAGGATCTGCCAAAACGGATTGAGGCCGGCGAAATGGGGGCCGCCATCTTGTTGGTCTCGATCAAACTTGCCGCTGCCGCGGTGAATGCCGCCGCCGTTTCCGGATAACTCATACAATGCGAGTTCGCGACATCCTGGCCGTTATCGCGCTGCTGATTGTTGCGCTGGGCGGGCAACTGTTCCGTGAGGCGGAGGTCGCACCTCCACCGCCCGGGGAGAACCCGCGTCGCCCGGCACCTCAAATCTATAGCGACACACCATGGGATGCCGAAACCCATGCCTGGATGACCGAAGGACCCAGCGCGTCGCCGTTCGGTGGCGGACTGCGTCGGATTCCACGCCAAGCCGTGGTCGAAGTTCCGCGTGAACGGTCATCCGGGACCGGCACCGCATTTTCCATGGCTCCGGGAATCTGGCTCACGGCGCGGCATGTCGTCGACGGCTGCGACACGCTTGGGGTCCAAATCGCTGAACGCCGCGCCCTCCGTGTCGAAGCTGTCATGAACCATCCCAATGCCGATGTCTCGCTGCTGCGGACCCGCGAGACGCCGGAAGCGTTTTCCCTCGGCACGGGGGCCGGCAACGGCGATCTTGGCTACATGGTTGGTTTTCCCAAGGGGCATCCCGGCGCCGTGCACGGCCGCAAGATTGGCACGACCGTGCTGCGTGAAAAAGGCCGGTTTCGGACCCGTGAGATCGTCGACGTTTGGAGCGAACGCAGCCGTATCCCCAGCCGCTTTGGCTCCCTCGGTGGATTGTCCGGTGGGCCCGTGTTCACCGCCGACGGTCGTATCAGCGGCATCGTCTTGGCCGAAGAAAGCCGCCGCGGCCGAATGTTCACGGCACAACCGGCAACCGTTCGCGAAATGCTTCAGCGCGGCAACGCAGACCCCCGCAAAACGGGCGCCGTCAGCGGTTTCGACCCAAATGGATACCCACGGGCGGCGCGCGACCTGCTGACGTCGTTGCGCGTCGCCAAAGTTCTATGCCGGGTACGCTGAGGCTTTAATCCCAATCGATTTCCGGTAACCGTAAAATCCGGATCGGACCCGCCGACAGCGTTCGGTCCTGAACAGTCAGCGGCACCTCGATCTCGCGCGGGCGTCCCGGCGCCGGTCGCGACGACATCAGCCCGAGAACCGCTTTGGCAACCCGCGCTTCGTCCGGTGACATCAGACCGCCACCGGCCAAGGCGTCGATGGCCTCCGCGTACCCACCGACCCGCGCGGAAAACGCCCCTTCAGGTTGCAAGCCGGCATCCAGGGTCACCGTCCCCTCGCCCCGTAGTCGAAGATCCCCGTGATCAATCAACAGGGATCGCACCTCCGCAACACCGCCGGCGTTCGACCAATGGCGTAAACTATCCCTGGTCGCGCCAATAGGCAGCAGGGGTCCCAAGATATCCAGTGTGGTTTGCGCCCGCTGCACCGTATCGCCAAATGGCGTCAACGGACTGTTCATAAGAACGAAGCTATCGGCATCGACCGTGAGGCGATGCCCCCCGTCATCCGGTAACACTTGTGCCGTCAGCGTCATATCGTCGAGCGTCATATCCATCGGTCGGTCGGTCCGTCTGACATGAATGCCGGCCGCGACCAGGTTGACATTCAACGCCGTCGCCAAATCGACGGTATACGTCACTGCGTCGGCATCCATCTCATAAGCGCCGGCGAACCGCGGATACGCGGCGGCAGCAAGAACGCGCCCGGAAATCGCCCCCTCCACCCGTCGAACATCAAAAGGGGATATCCGCGCACTGACCAGCGGCACGTTGACCGCCCATAGTCCCGTCTCTGCGCCGATGGCGGCGCCGTTCAGTCGGACTGAGATACGACCGGGAAAGCCGGATATATCAATGCCCGCCACGTTAACGCGAATACCCTCGGACGCGCGCGCCGTTCGCCAGTCTTCAATGCCTGATACGATCCGGTCCGCCATCCAGAACCACCAACCTGTGTAGACGGCGGCAATCGCGCAAACGGCAGCGACCAAGCCGATGCCAAAGGCGCGGCGGGGTCGTTTGCCGATCGATCTGCGGGACGGGTCACGTTCCATGTTTGGCAATCTAGGCCGTTGCGTCCGCGTCGGGAAGGGCCTAGCTTCCGCGCCATGGTGAGCATGCCGAAAACGATGAACGAAGCCGCCGTCGCCGCCATGCCGGCGGTATTCGTGCTGCTGTGGTCGACGGGTTTCCTGGGCGCAAAATACGGCATGCCGCATGCCGAACCGTTCACATTTCTCGGCTATCGTTTCGCTATTACATCGGCACTCTTTTTCGGCATTTTGGTTGTCATGCGGGTGCCGTTTCCACGCCGACCGCGAATCTGGCTGGATGCCGCCGTCGTCGGTGTCTTGATGCACGGCATCTATTTAGGGGGTGTTTTCTTCGCCATTCGAAACGGTACGTCCGGGGGAATATCGGCATTGATCGTCGGCGTGCAACCGGTCCTGACGGCCGTGTTCGCGGGGATATTCCTGAGCGAACGGTTAAGCCGCCGGGCCTGGCTGGGTTTGGTCTTGGGGTTTGTCGGCATCACCTTGGTCGTCTGGCGGCAGACAGGCGATACCGGCGGGATCATCGGACTTTCCGCCTGTATTACCAGTTTGCTCGGCATCACTGCCGCAACGCTGTATCAAAAACGATTCGGCGGTGACATCGATATACGCGCCGGATCGGCGATCCAGTTCGCTGCCGCCGCTGCTTTAATGTTTGGGCTCGCCGTCACCACCGAGACAATGATCGTCGATTGGACGACGGAGGCGATCCTTGCCATGGCTTGGTTGGTCATCGTCCTGTCTCTCGGCGCGGTCTCGTTATTGTATCTCTTGATCCGGCGAGGCGCTGCGTCAAAAGTCGCGAGCTTGTTTTATCTGGTGCCTCCCGTGGTCGCGATCGAGACATACGTTCTGTTTGGTGAAACCCTGACGCCAATTGCCCTATTAGGCATGGTGGCCGCCGCCGTCGGCGTCGCCATGGTGACCCGAGGATGAACGTGCGCAAAGACCATGCGCCGCCAGCAACCGGTTTTTGGTTGTTCGCGTATGGCTCGCTGATGTGGGACCCTTGCTTCCGCTACGCCGAGCGCCGCCGCGCCGTCATCGACGGTTACCATCGGGCGCTGTGCATTTATTCATGGATGTACCGCGGAACGGAAGAAAGACCGGGCATCGTCTTCGGTCTCGATCGCGGTGGGATGACGCAAGGGGTCGCCTATCGTATTCGTGCGCGCGATGCCTTTCGGGTACACGCCGAAGTATTCGCGCGTGAGATGCCAACCGCCGTGTACCACCCGACGTGGATCAAGTGCCGGCTGCCGCATGATCCGCGTCGAGCCGTCCGGGCATTGACTTTCGTCGCCGACCGTAGTCACGAGCAATATGCCGGCCGGCGTACGCTGGTCGAGACCGCAGATTTGGTCCGCCAAGGCGTCGGCTTTGCCGGCCCTTGTGTTGATTATGTTGTGAATACGGCCTGCCATCTTCGCGCCATGGGCATCCGGGATGCCGCGCTGGAACGACTGGTGCGAAACCTCAAGGCCTAGGACGGCAGGGCGATTGACCCATCGTCTGCAATGGCAAAGTCCGGATTCCATGCGACTTCCCACAGATGTCCGTCGGGATCAGCGAAGTATCCTGAGTAGCCGCCCCAGAACACATCCTGGGCGGGTTTGACGATCCGCGCGCCCGCCGCCTCGGCCTCGGCCAGAACGGCGTCGACCTCTGCCTTGTCGCGACCATTGTATGCAATCGTCACGCCCCTAAAACCGGGCAAGCCCTCATCGCGGACGACCGCGTCCTCGGCCAAGGCGGCGTGACCATAAAGTCCAAAGACAACGCCGCCGGCTTGAAAGAACGTGACGTTATCGTTGCTGAGATTCGACGCTGTCCATCCGAGCGCTTCGTAGAACGCACGGCTGCGCGCCATATCGGTGACGCCAAGTGTGATGAGACTAAGGCGTGGTTCCACCGCCTCAACCGCACTTCGAGTAGCCGCAAGATGTGCACGTATCGCAGCCTTCTTGGCGGATCAGGGACGCCTCGGCGCATTTCGGACATTGGCGCATGAGCGAATGTGTCGACGGGCTTTCATTGACCGCAACCGCCATCGGCTTGGCGATATCCGCGGGGTCGCTATCTGATGCGGCGCCGCGACTCGGCAGGAATCCGGTATCGACCATATGATTTTCGATCACGCCGCCGATCGCCGCCAGCAAGGACGGCACGTACTTTCCACCGACCCAATAGCCGCCGCGTGGATCGAACACGGCTTTCAGTTCCTCGACAACGAACGACACGTCGCCGCCGCGTCGGAAGACCGCAGAGATCATCCGCGTCAATGCCACCGTCCAGGCATAATGTTCGGTGTTCTTAGAATTAATGAAAATCTCGAATGGGCGACGACGGCCCTGGTCGTCGATAATATCGTTGAGCGTAATGTACAACGCGTGATCGCTTTCCGGCCAACGCACCTTGTAGGTCTTGCCGGGCAATTCGCCGGGCCTGTCTAGGGGCTGGAACATCCGCACGACTGCTCCGGAATCGCCTTCATCCTTGGGCCGTGATTTATTCGCCGGCGCTTCGAGCGGCAATTCGGGTTCCGCACCGCCGCTGTCTTTATTCTTTTCACCGACTTCCAACACCGCGCCCGTAACATCGTTCGGTCGATACGTCGTGCACCCTTTGCAGCCGAGTTCATAGGCCCGTGCGTAGATACCCTTGAAGTCTTCGAACGTCGTGTCTTCGGGAACGTTGATGGTCTTGGAGATCGAGCTATCGATGTACTTTTGTACCGCTGCCTGCATCACCAAATGGTCTTCCGGGCTCAACCCCTGAGCATCGACGAATGCCGACGTCAGCGGCGCATCCGCCCCTTTCAGCCGTTTGAACAGCCGATAGGCGTAGTCGGAGACTTCTTCTTCGCGTCGGCTGCCGTCCGGCATCAAGACATGACGGCGATATGTGAAGCTGAACACAGGCTCCAACCCCGACGAGACGTTGTCGGCGAATAGCGAGATCGTACCGGTCGGCGCGACGGACGTCAGGAGCGCATTGCGGATGCCTTGCTCGGCAATTGCGGCCTTCACGTCATCGTCCAGTTCCTGGATACTCTCGCCCGCCAAGTAGGCTTCCTTTTCGAACAACGGAAACGCGCCTTTTTCTTTGGCCAGATCGACCGACGCCAGATATGCCGCCCGTTGCAGAGCGTGCAACCAGGTTTCCGTCAACCGCACGGCTTCGGGTGATCCGTAACGCACGCCGCACATGATCAACGCATCGGCAAGCCCCGTAATACCGAGGCCGATCCGCCGCTTGGCTTTAGCCTCGTGCGCCTGTGCCGGCAGCGGGAAATTCGAGACATCGACCACATTGTCCATCATCCGTACGGCGGTGCGCGTCAAATCGTCGAGCGCCTGCATATCCAAGGCCGCATCCGCGGCGAACGGGTCTTTAACGAGGCGTGCCAGATTGATAGAGCCGAGTAAACAGGCGCCGTACGCCGGTAGCGGCTGTTCACCGCACGGGTTGGTGGCATGGATCGTTTCGCAATAATGCAGATTGTTACGCCGATTGATGCGGTCGATGAAAATCACGCCGGGTTCGGCGTAAGCGTATGTCGACTGCATGATCTTGTCCCAAAGGGCACGCGCCGACACGGTCCGATACGCGGTGCCGTCGAACACCAGATCCCACGATGCATCGTCCTTCACCGCCTGCATGAACGGATCGGTCACCAAGACCGACAGATTGAACATCCGTAGACGGCCCGGCTCCTGCTTGGCCTCGATAAAGGCTTCGATATCCGGGTGATCGCACCGCAAGGTCGCCATCATCGCACCCCGGCGGGAGCCCGCCGACATGATCGTGCGGCACATGCTGTCCCATACGTCCATAAATGTCAGCGGCCCCGAAGCGTCCGCACCGACGCCTTTGACCGGTGCGCCCTTCGGCCGGAGCGTTGAAAAGTCGTAACCGATACCGCCACCCTGCTGCATCGTCAGCGCGGCTTCTTTCAGGTGTTCGAAAATACCCGCCATGTCGTCAGGGACGTCGCCCATCACGAAGCAATTGAACAAGGTGACTTTGCGATCCGCCCCCGCGCCCGCGAGGATCCGACCGGCCGGCAAAAACTTGAAATCTTCCAAGGCAGCGGCAAATTGTTCGGTCCAGGACTCGGGATCCGCCTCGACCGAGGCCAAGGCACCGGCGACGCGCTGCCAGGACCCTTCGACGGTCTTGTCGATCGGCCGGCCCTCGCCGTCCTTGAGCCGGTATTTCATATCCCAGATCTGCTGCGAGATCGGTGCCGTTTCCGCCATGTCGGGTTTTCCAAAAAAATCGCCAGAACGAGGTAAATTGGGACAAAACTGACCGAATTTCCTGCGCGTCCATTGATTTTAGAGATCAATCGGGGGCAAATTCAACACAAATGTTCTTGAAATGTTTCCCCATGTCGTCCATCGCTTATCCCGTGTTTATACAGCTTGCGAGGCACAAAATATCGTGTCGGTTCAAGAGATAAGGGTCTTATCCACACTGTCCACAGAAAGCGACCGGCCCACGTTTATGTAATACTGAGAATCGAATGCGTGATACATCCATCAAGTTGCGTTACTTCCCGGAAGGGTCGATATCCGCTCGGTTTTCGATGAATGCCTGTCCCAAGTTGGTATTCGTTCGTTGCGCATTGGTCCAGTAAGGAACCACGGTCTCCGCAAACTTCCGCTGTGACTCCCACACTTCACGGAAAAACTCGTTACCGTCAGCGTTGCGTTGCAGTACTTTTTCGGCCGCTGCCATGAATTCGTCGAAATAGTCCAACGGCGTATCGTGTAATGTGACACCGTCTTCTTTAACCAATCTCTCGAGGGCGCGGCCATTTTCGCGAATTCGATACGTCATAGCGCTCATTAGAGACGCGT
The DNA here is from genome assembly GCA_965222395.1 of Rhodospirillales bacterium. Lineage (GTDB taxonomy): Bacteria > Pseudomonadota > Alphaproteobacteria > Rhodospirillales > Casp-alpha2 > UBA4479. The sequence continues at coordinate 3,663,969 of OZ244947.1, read as the reverse complement.
CTGCGGCAAGTTCGATAATGTCTCTTTGCTCTTGCGGAAGATTTCGCCAAACGTCGCCATTAAAGTAGATATCCGCGTTGACGACGACCTGATGTAGTCCTTGAAGGTAGTAGTGCTTCAGCGTTTCGTGGAGCCCAAAAACACGGTCCGGTTTTGGACAACACCATTCCGCTGCATCGATGAGCCCCGACTCCAGCGCCGGAACAATGTCTGCTGCCGCCAACGGAAGGGTTGCAATGCCCATGTCCTCATAAACGTCGCCAGGCGTTCCGGGTGGGGAACGGAACGTCCGCTTGCGGAACTCATTCATGTTCGCTATCGGCTCCCGAAACCAACCAAGCGCCTCTGGACCGCCCGGCTGCAATAAGAAACCTTTCACATTCAACCCTGCTTCCGACCAGAGGCGGTCGTAAAGTGAGCGGCCACCTCCATGCATGTACCAAGACAGAAATGCCATGGTGTCGAGTCCGACCCCTGCGCCAGCGATGGGAGAACCGAATAACATGGCCGCCGGATGATATCGCGTCCAATAATGGGTCCAGGCAAAACCGGCTTCGACTAGCCCTTCGTCAACGGCCTCGATGATCTTCGACGGACTGGCAACTTCTCCGGCAGCCAACAAGTCCAATTTCAGACGCCCATTGGTCAAACGTTCGACACGCTCCGCGAAATCACCCAACATCGCTAGTTCGTCCGCGTTTTCTGGCACTGCTGTTTGGACGCGAATCGTTACAACATTAGATGCAAGTATGCTTTGAGGCAGCAATGCAACGCTGATGAGTGCTCCCAAAGCGAGCAAAGGCGTCAAATATAGGTTTTGCCTCATTTTCTATGCTCCGGCTTGACCAATGGTATACCGACAGCGGTCATCGCGGGCACCTCGACAAGTAAGCATTCGATTCGATTTCATGGTCGACAAACGCTTCTTGCGTTTTCGTAAAATAGGCGCGGCAGCCATTTGCTGGGTCAGCCGACTGTAAACACCGGTTGAGCAACTTTGTCTTGGTCGTGAGGTTGTTCTTCTTCTTGATCAACGCAAACAACATTGCATCGCACCGGCCAACACCTTCAGATGAACGGTCATTCTGACGGTCGGCAGTATCAGGCTCAAGGTTCAAGCGATTTGACGACAACTTGGTCTCCAATTGGTTCTTGAGGGGCCGGGACGGTTCGTGCCCCTGATTAGCAGCCATTGTGAAATACCGAAGGGCGGTGAGTTCGTTGGCCGCCAAAGTTTCACCTCGCAGGTACATTTCGCCCATCGCGTGCTGCGCTCGCGCGTATCCCATACGCGCCGCTTGCGCGATCAAGTCGACGCCTTTTCGACGCTCAAGACTGTCTTTCGGCTCAGAATAATATAATCGACCCAGGGCATATTGTGCCTCCGCGGAGCCGCGCGCCGCCGCGCGGTCCAGCCAATATCGCGCTTGGTCAGTATCCTTTTCGATGCCATGCCCCAAGAGATGCAACAAACCGATGCCGTAGGCGGCTCGGGGGTGTCCCTGCTCGGCCAAGGAAATCCACTCCTTGTATGCTCGAGTGTAGTCGTTGCTCCTGTACGCGATCACGCCATCCGAGTAGCTCGCCTGTGCGGGCAAATCAAAAAACACACAAAAAGTCACCAACATGAGTGCCGTCAACACTTGGCGGCGGGACCCCGCAAAATAGCTCAATATTCGCAACATACGAGTGACAATGAAATCCATCTCCACAAGCTGCTATTTTATACGAGTCGCTGGATGTTCGGGCATCAAATTAGCGTTGCTCAGGTGGCGCAAGCAATTGATTAGATGCCGTTTCGATTTCTGTTTCCAGCGTCTTCATAAATGATTTCCTGTCGAGACCCGGCAAGATGGGCGGCAGGAACTTGAGCGTGATCTCGCCGGGAACAATACCGAACCGACGCCGCCCCCAATAGACCCCGGAATTCAACGCCACGGGTACGACCGGCACACCGTCCGGCAGGCTTTTGTAGATCGCGGCGACGCCGGGGTGGTATCGACGGCTCTCCCCGGGTGCGGTCCGTGTCCCCTCCGGGAAGATCACCACCTGCCGACCTTTGGCGATCCGATCTCGGCACGCAGTAACCATGTCTTTTAATGCCCGCGCACCGGCGTCACGATCAACGGCGATGTGTTCCGCCTTATCGGCATATAGACCCCACAGCGGGATATCCATCAGCTCTTGTTTGAGAATATAGTTGGGGTGCGGCACGACGGTATACAGAACGAACGTTTCCCAGGTCGATTGGTGCTTCGACGCCAAGACGCAGGGCCCGTCGGGGATGTTCTCGACGCCCTCAAAGCGCGCCTTGACCCCGCCCAACCAGCGCATGCCCCACATGGCAACACGCGACCAAGTTCGGAGATACCGTTCCATCGCGAAGTGCGAAAACGGCAACTGCACCCAAGCGGTCAGCAGAAAAACCACCAGCCACAGGTAAAAAAACACGTTGAACGCCAACGACCGCAGCCACCTCATCGCTGCGATCCCTGCTCCGACAGCAACCGGCCGACATCTTCGTAACGCAGGCGCAACCAGGCAATGAGGAACTTATTGAATTCGCTTATGGTCAACGCGGTTGTTCCGGGCCAAGCCCACCACTCGTCTTGTTTGACGTGTTCCGGGAACACCGGGTGAGGCACAATATCAACATCGGGCATCGCGGCGTGGAATTCCAACAGGCTGCGCGGCATGTGATACGCCGCGGTCACCAATCGAAGCGAGCGATAGTCCTGGTCCGCCATCCAAACGCCTGATTCCGCAGCATTCTCGATCGTGTTATCGGCATTTCCGATACTGATACGGTTTTCCACCTCGTCCGGTCGCTGTTTTTGTACCGCCAACAGTTGGGTGACATCGACACCCCGGTATACGCCGGAGACAAACAACTGGTTAGCTTTGCCGTCGATCAAGAGGTCCAAGCCCGCGCGCAATCGACCGCTGCCACCGGTCAACACCACGATCGCGTCGGTGCGAACCTCGGGCCGATCAACCGCCGTCGGCATCATGGCTGCGAAGAAAAACAACCCGACGACCCAGATACCGGCGGAGATGAGCGCCGCAAATAACGTGGGGCGCGCCCAACCTCGGCCGCCTCGTTGGCGATTGCTCCGCATCTCAAAGCATCCGTTTCAGGGTCTTCAATACGGTGGACCGCGCCGTCGACATCGCCAAAAATGCCACCGCGACGGGGATCGCCGCAAACATCGCCCACTCGAGAATACCGAATGACAAGTCGGGCAGCGCCGCACCTTCGAGGCTTTCGGCAAGATACCCAACCGCCATCAAAGCGGGGAGACCCAGAAACAAGCCGATAATCCCTCCCTGAAGGCCGAGAATCATCGCCCTGCCAGCAAATTGCGCGGCAATATAACTGTCCTGTGCGCCGATCAGGTGCAGGACTTCAATCGCTTCCTTATGAATTGCGAGGCCGGTCCGGGTGGTAAAGATCACCGTCCCCATTGTCGCCAGGGCAATGAAGGCGAGCACCGCCGTGGCGATCCACTCGACGCTGCGGATTAAGTTTACCAGCCGCTGAAGCCAAACCCGATGGTCATCCACGGTGGCTTCGGGGACTCGCAGTTGCAGGGACCGCGTGAACGCCGTGAGGTCGAATTTGGTCTCGTCGGCCAACCCCACGTCAATCAACATTGGCAAGGGTAGTCCTGCCGCCTCGGCATCATCGCCGAGCCAAGGCGACAACAAGTTCATCATCTGGTCTTCGTCGATAACCAGATAATTTTCAATGTCCGGTGTGCCGGCGATAACATTTAGGACCGCTTGCAGATTTTTTTGATCTTGTTCGGCGTCTTCGGTCGCCGCGATCTGGACCGTCAACGTTCCGCCGACACCCTGATCCCATCGGGCCGCTGTGGCGTTCAACACAAGAATACCGCCGATGGCGAGGACAGCCAGAAACACCATGAACGCGATGAGCCACGGCAAAAACCGGCTATGCGCATCCTTATCGAGCGGCAGATCTGATCTTTTAACGCCAAGCATGTTCGCAGCCTATAGGAAGTTCTCGATTCCGGGCGGATCTGCTTCCGGCTCATCGGTGGGTTGCTCTCGACGCTCCCGTCGCGCCTGCGCTGCCAGTCGTGCCGATTCGCGCGATTCGTGCCATTCTCGGGCCGGCGTCTTCTTTCCGCTGCCCGGCAATACGTCCAGACGACCCTGATCGAGTTTCAAAATCGGATAACCCAATCGTTCAACCAGAGCCATATTGTGTGTGGCGATAACGATTGTCGTCCCAAGGCGGTTGAGTTCTTCGAACAAGTGCATCAGCCGCAGCGCCAATCGGTCGTCGACATTACCCGTCGGCTCGTCTGCCAGCAGTAATTTCGGTCGTCCAATGACGGCGCGAGCGATCGAAACACGCTGTTGTTGACCGCCCGACAACGTCGGGGGCCGCGCCTGCATATGATCCTTCAATCCGACCCACTCCAGCAACTCCCCGACGTGCCGATTGACATCCGACTCGCGGATGCCCGCAACGCGTAGCGGGAGGGCCACATTGTCAAACGTACTGAGATGATTCAGCAACCTAAACTCTTGAAAAACAACGCCAACTTGACGCCGCAGCGCGGGAAGCTCTTCGCGCGGCGTCGTCGCGATGTCGCGCCCAAAAAGTGAAATCAAACCGCGCGACGGCTTCAACGCAAGATATGTCAGCTTCAATAAGGACGACTTGCCCGCCCCGCTTTCGCCGACCAGAAAATTGAACGACCCAGGCGCCAACGAGAAGCTCACATCCTGGAGCACTTCGGGCCCAAGGCCGTACCGCAGCCCGACATTCTCAAATCGTGCGATGGTTCCGTCAGAAACGCCTTGCACCCGTTTTCCTTGCCGCAATTATCGGCTGCCAAAATGTTGAAGCGATGTGGTCGACTGTGCCATGCCGAGGCCCGCCGCGTCCAGCGCCGACACTGTTATTCCGGGCTCTGCGGACAATCCTTACGTCCGCCAGCTTGCGCGTAGATTCGCGAACGCCTATAAACGTTTTAGGCGTCATTGACCGGTCGGCCATGTTCATTTCCTGTCCTAACTGCGCAACGCGATACAACGTCACCGCAGCCCATTTGGGTCCGGAGGGTAAATCCGTTCGCTGCTCGAACTGTGGCAACACCTGGCATCAGAATCCGGTCGCCGATGCACCACCTCCGATGCAGCCCATGCAACCGGCCCACGCGGCCCCGCCACCGGCAGCACCGCAGTATCCTTACGCGCCTCCGCCTGGATACCCGCCGTACCCACCCTATCCGCCGCCAGGCTACCCCCCGCCGGGGTATCCACCGCCGCCAGGATATCCGGCAGCCCCTGAACCGCCGATCGCCGAAGCACCGGTCGCCGAGGCACCGGTCCCTGAGCCGGCTCCCGAGATGGACGATGACGACGAGGCGTTTCCGGACCTACCGGACATGGACGACGACTTCGACGCCATAGACGATGACAGCGACGAATCGGGTCTTGCCGACGAAGACGATGACGCGCCCCTATCGCAAGACGATTTGGATGCGATGTTTGCGGACGACGACGATGCGGCGACGACGATCGGTTCTTTGACCGACAATGACAGCGGCGTCGACGAGGAGATTGACGCCGACGCGCTGGATGACCTTGAGGAACCCGAACCCATTCCCCAGGTGTTCACGGCGGAAGAGACGGGTGACGACGAGGATGAGGACGAAGAGGACGAGGAGGACGAGGAGGAAGAAGGCCGCCCCCTCGTTAAGGTGATCATTGCAGCGGTTGTCGCATTGGTTTTACTGGGTGGCATAGGCGGTGGCATTTTCTTCTTCAAAGACACGATCTCTGACCTGGTCCCGGGCATGGACAGCGTGCTTTCATTGATCGGGATTGAGGACGACTCGCTGGGCGCCGGACTCTCGATCAAAGACGTGAACAGCACCCGCGAAGCGATCGAAGGTAAAGATGTGTTGGTCGTCCGGGGCTCCGTTTCCAATGTTTCCGACAAGGTCCGGCCCGTCCCGGTCTTGGAGGTCCGTCTCTATGACTTTGACGGTAATGTCGTCCAGTCGGGTGACACCACGCCGCTCAGAACCGAATTGTCCGCCGGCGAAGATATCAGCTTCCGCATCCAAGTGGTTGAACCCAGCCCACTGGCCCGCCGCTTGGAGGTGACGTTCGTAGAACGGGCGGCCTCAGGCGGAAACGAAACCGGCCAGTAAATACCTGCTGTCCGGGCTTTTGAAACCCCGCATCGCAGCGCCTAAATACCCCACGCCGCGCCTTTTTTTGAGATCAGAAGATATCCAGTAGACGATCAATGTAGTCGAGTTCGATCTGCGGGCGGTGCTGTTGCCCTGATCGGCGTCTCAACTCATCAATGATCTCTCGAGAGCGGCGCACGTCGAACTCGTTCGGCAATTGCACATCAGCGTCCTCCACGGATTGTCCCTGACCGTTTTCGTTGCTGTCACGGCGGCCGAAGGGATCGAAGCCCTGTTGCTGGCCGCGTTGCGGCTGATTGCCGCTCTGCATACCAACCTGAGCGCCGAACTGCTGGGCCATGGCTTCAGCCATCTGATTGGTGGCATTGCGCAGTTCCTGCAAGGCTTGTGTTTGGTTGCCGGTCGCGTCCCGGAACTCGCCCTTGCCCATGTTTCTGCCGGCTTGCTCCATCTGTTGCTCGGCGCGGCCCATGTTATCGGGAATCTGGCCGAATGCCTCATCCATCTGCATCATCAACTCGCCCAGGCGACGGCGCAGGGCTTCCTGGTCGGCGGCGCTTGGGCTGCCTTGTTGGCCCTGCTGCTGGCCTTGCTGCTGGCCCTGCTGCTGGCCTTGTTGCTGACCCTGCTGCTGGCCTTGTTGCTGGCCTTGTTGCTGGCCCTGCCGCTGTCCTTGCTGTGGTCGTTGCGCCATATTCGGGGGCTGCAGGGCGCCGGGGCCTTCGCGTTCACGGCTTTCCCGGAACGTTCGGTCAAGAAGCTGCTGCTGATCCTCGGTCAAAGATCGCAGTTGATCCATCACCCGCTGGGCTTCGGCCATCGCCGGGTTATTCTGCTGCATTTGCAGGCCTTGGCGCATTTGCTCGAGCATCTGTTGCATCTGCGCCAGCATTTGTTCGGCGGCCTCGCGGTTACCCGTCTGCGCCATCTCCTGAATACGGTCGAGCATCTCCTGCAGGTCTTGTGTCTGCATTTGCTGTTGATTTGCCATCGGCGGCAGATCGTCGAGACCCATCTCCTGCAGACGGTCGGCCAAGGCCTGCATGTAGCGATCCGTGGCTTCTTGCAGCTCCCGCATGATCTGAGCCAACTCCTCGCCCAGCTTCCCGTCGCGCAAGGCATCCATGGCTTCTTGCTGCATGCGCATTAGGTCGGATTCCGCCAGCGCGAATTCGCCATCCTCGATGCGCAACGCGGTTTCCCAGAAAAGCCTCTGCACACTGGCAATTGTCTCGCCATCACCTTCGCCATACACCAATCTACTGTGGCCAAAGCGAATCGCCAGGAACGCCACCGTGTCATCAAAGAACCGCATCGGAAAGCGCGATAATTCGTGTACGTCGGCGGCAACCGCCTCGATAACGTCGGGCGAATAATCGTTCAGCGCCTTGCGCGCCTCAGCCAAGGTTCGCGCCACTGGATGATTGAAGATTCGCTCCGGCAAGACGACTTCGGCCGCTTCGGTTTTGGCGATTTGACCGGCCGTATCCGTGACGGTCAGTTGAACCTTGACCGGCAGACCCGCCCAAGGGTGTGCCGAGAAATCCCGCGACCAACTGGTCTCGATCTCCCGACGATTTCCGGACACGGGTACGTCGACGGAGATCGCGTCGTCTCCACCCGGCCAACTTTGACCGCCAGGACGACGAATGGTCATGTCGACCTGTTTGACGCCGTAATCGTCGGACGCCAGATAAGAAATTTCCAGTTGTGTATCGCGGCGGCGTGAAGGCACCCGGGTATATTCAATCGTCGGCATACCGTCCGGAGATATCTTGACCGGCCAACCGGCAATCTGGGTGCCGCCGATATCGAGTCCCAAGTACGTCGCGGCCGTGGCGTCCGAGTCGATCTCCAGTTCCAACTTGTACGACGCACTTTCCGCCCCCCCTAGTTGAGGCAGTGGGACGGACCGCTCACCCAGTTCAAGCGTCGGCTGGTACGGAGCGTCGACCGCATGAACCAGGACTTGCGAGCCGACCGGAACGATCAGCGTCGGCGCCGACGCCTGCGGCCCTTCGTCGTCTGTCGGCACACCGATGCCCTGAAACGCCAGCGGCGCCAGCCCCGTATACGCCGGCGGCGTTATCCACAGATCCATGCGTACATTCACCGAGTCGCCGTTGCCACCGGTCGGCGACAAGGCCCGTTCGAGCCGTGGCAACGGATCCGACCCGCCGATCAGCAAGCCGACGAATAAAACCAGTAAGGGAACGAACCGCAAACCCCATGGGTCGATCGCGGCCACCCCCGGTTTCGGTATCGGTGCGCGCAACTGCTTGGTTTGCGCCAAAGCACGCAAGACATGCGCTTGCCACAGTGCTTTGCTCTCCGGAGACAACTTGGTTGCGGCGGGGCGGTCGATCAATGCGGTCAACGGCCGGTGCGACAATCCCGACGCCGTCTCAACGCGACGCGATGCCTCTTCGTCCTCAATCGGTCGGGTGGCCGATCTGACCCCGATGACGGCGTACCCGAATAGAACCGCCAACAAAGCCAGGATTGCACCGTGCACCGTGGCCGGCAAAGTCGGGAGGACATCGGTCAAGGCTAAGCCGACGAACAAGACGGCCACACCCAAAGGCGCCCAAAGCGCCCGCCACAGCATTTCCCAGCGAATCGCCCAAGCGGAGCGACGGAGGATCGTCGCTAGCCGCGACGCAGTACGCGTATCGTCGATCTGCTGGGGGTCGCTATCGCTCATCCAAGCGCCTCCTTTGGCGGTGTGCCAGCCAGCCAACCGGGAATCTGCTCCCGCTCCAACATATCTTCGACGCGAACGCGCTCCGCGACAAGTGTGTAATCATTACCATTTACCAACACTTCGGGGAGGAGATCGCGACCATTATAGGTTGATGCCATCACCGCGGCGTAGGCGCCAGCCGACCGAAAAGCCACCAAGTCGCCGGCCCGGAGCGCCGGCATGTCCCGTTGGCGAGCAAATGTATCCCCGGACTCGCAGACCGGTCCGACGATATCCATCGGTGTTGTCGAAGGATCGGACGGGGCAACGACAGGCACCACATCGTGATGCGCATCGTAAAGGGCTGGGCGGATCAAATCGTTCATCGCCGCATCCAAGATCAAGAACGATCGATCGACACCTTCTTTGACGTAGACCACTCGGCTGACGAGGATTCCGGCGTTCCCGACGATCATTCGACCCGGCTCGAACGCGAGTTTGCAATCCAATCCAGCCATGACGTCCTGAACCATATCGCCGTATGCCGCAGGGCTTGGCGGGTTTTCATCCGCGTATGGAATTCCCAAACCGCCGCCGAGGTCGACAACGCGAATGCCGATACCTTGGGCACGCAGGGTCTCAACCAAACCCCGGACCTTTTCGTAAGCGGCGCGATACGGCGCAAGTTCGGTCAACTGCGAGCCGATGTGAACGGCAACACCGACGACATCGATCCCGTCCATCGCATTGGCATCGGCGAACATCTGCTCTGCCTGATCCCACGAAATGCCGAACTTGTTCTCGCTTTTGCCGGTTGTGATCTTGGCGTGAGTTTTCGCATCGACATCCGGATTGACCCGGATCGCAATCGGCGCTTCGACACCCAGAGACACCGCAACATCGGCAACCGTGTCCAATTCAGGCCGCGACTCGATGTTGATTTGATGGATGCCAGCCTCCAGCGCGGTCTTGATTTCATCCGCTGTTTTGCCGACCCCGGAAAACACCATGCGCGATGGAGGAATACCGGCGGCTTGCGCCCGAACCAATTCACCCGCGGAAACGATGTCGGCACCAGCGCCCAATGCCGCAAGGGTCGCCAGCACGCCGATATTTCCATTCGCCTTCATGGCGTAATAGATGTCGGCGTCGACACCGGAAAGCGCGTCCTTAAAGACATTGAAGTGACGCGTAAGGGTGGCCGTTGAATAACAGTAAAACGGTGTGCCGAAGGCCGCAGCCAAATCGGGTAGCGGGACGTCTTCTGCATGCAATACGCCATCTTTGTAATCGAAATGATCCACGGTCTTTAATCCTTGCGGGGCGCCCCGCGCTATCGTTTGCGTTACTGAGTTCCGGTCATTCTATCCGTCTGACGTCATCCGTCGCCGACACGATGACGCGCCTTTATCTCGGTAGCTGCGTCGCCGGCGGCGGGGGCGTATAGCCGGTCGCCGGATACTGCGTCGTCCTTCGTGGCGCTAACGTTTCGCGTCGTGGCTGATCCGGGGTCGTTACCTCGTCGGTGGTTGCCGCAGGATACTCATTTGGAAAGGTACTTCCTTCATAGCCTTGCGGATCACCTTTGACGCCACACGCCGCGACGGCAAAGAGCAGACTCAGCCCCAAGCCCATTTTAGATAAGCCTCTTAGCCAACGTTTCATAGTGGCAGCATACCCGTCCGCGTGCATTAGAGCCACCGTGCTCTCGCCGCCGCCACTTGACCACGTACATTGTCGGGCGCGGTCCCGCCAAAACTGGTTCTGCTGGCGACGGAATTCTCGACGCTGAGGACATTGAAAACATCCTCCGTGATCCCGCTGTCGACCGACTGCATGTCCGCCAAGGAAAGTGCCTCCAAACCAATCTTGCGATCCTCTGCCATCTTGACGAGCGCACCCGTAACATGGTGGGCGTCGCGGAACGGCATTCCCAGCACACGAACCAGCCAGTCGGCCAAATCCGTCGCCGTGGAAAACCCCTTTCCGGCGTCCACGCGCATGCGCGCGACATCGAAGGTCGCGCCGGCGATCATCCCCGTCATCGCAGCAAGCGAGAGCGCCAAGGTATCGGCGACCTCGAAAACCGGCTCCTTGTCGTCTTGCATATCCTTGCCGTAGGCCATCGGCAGGCCTTTCATAACGATCATTAGCGCATTCATTGCGCCAATCACCCGGCCCGCCTTGGCGCGAATCAACTCCGCGGCATCAGGATTACGTTTCTGGGGCATAATCGAGCTGCCCGTGGAGAATTCATCCGACAGCCGGATATAACCGAATTGATCCGCACTCCACATGACAATTTCTTCGGCCAATCGCGATAGGTGCACGGCCAGAAGTGACGCCACCGCCATAAATTCCATGGCGAAGTCGCGATCGGACACCGCATCCAAGGAGTTCGCCGCGGGACGGTCGAAACCCAACGCCGACGCCGTCGCCTCCCGATCGATCGGGAACGAGGTGCCGGCAAGCGCGGCGGCGCCCAACGGACATTCATTCATTCGCGCGCGCGCATCGGTGACACGGGACCGGTCGCGGCCCAGCATCTCGACATACGCCAACAGATGATGACCGAGGGTAACGGGTTGCGCCGTTTGCAAATGTGTAAACCCGGGCATGACGCTTGCCGCGTGGGCATCGGCTTGATCAAGTAAGGCTGCTTGTAATGCGGCGATATCTTGGTCGAGGCTGTCGAAAGCGTCGCGCACCCAAAGCTTCAGATCCGTCGCCACCTGATCGTTACGAGAGCGCGCGGTATGCAGCCGCCCAGCGGCGTCTCCTATCAACGCGCGCAAGCGCGCTTCGACGTTCATGTGGATATCTTCAAGGTCGGTTCGAAAATCGAAGGTCCCGCCTTCGATCTCCGCCAGGACGGCGCCCAACCCTGACAAGATCGCGTCCCTGTCGGCATCGGAGATAATGCCTTGCGCCGCCAGCATGGTCGCATGCGCCTTCGAACCCGCAATATCTTGCGCGTAGAGTTTCCGATCGAACCCGATGGAGGCGTTGATGGCCTCCATGACCGCCGAGGGTCCGGCGGAAAACCGCCCGCCCCACATTGCGCTCGTGCCGGCGGCATCGTCGCGTTTTTTATCCGTCATGGCATTTTCGCCTTTTGCGCCCTACATACATCGGCGAAAGCAACGCCATTGCAGGAGAGCCCAGGTGTCATTAAGTCCCGTCAGCAAGGTGTCCCTCGCCGTCACGACGGCACTTGCCGCCGTCGCGGTGATTTTCATTATATCGCCACACCTTTCAAGTGATCTCGACCAACAGCACGCGGCGGACTGTACGGTCGAGGACGAGGCCCTGCAATCGATTGTCCCCTTGGACGCCCCTTCGCCGCTCGCCGACGTCACGTTTTTCGAGCCCGATGGCGGCGAAACAAACATCGCTGCCCAGGCGGGCAAAGGCGTTGTCTTGAATTTCTGGGCGACTTGGTGTGCGCCGTGCGTGCGCGAAATGCCGGAGTTGGATGCCATCCGCGCGAGCCTCGCCGATTACGGGATCGAGGTTCTGGCAGTGTCAACGGACCGCGGTGGCCACAAGGACATCGCCCAATTCTATGAACGGACCAATATCCAGAATCTAACCGCACTTCACGATCCACGCGGTGCGGCCAGCCGTGCACTCGGCGTCCGCGGTTTGCCGACAACGCTGATTATCGACAAGAACGGGATGGAAGTCGCCCGCATCCAGGGCATCCATCATTATGACACACCGGCGACGAAGGAATATCTTCGCCGGTGTATCGGTACGGGCTGAATCAACAGGATCGATCGTGACAGATCTTGGTCCAAAGCGTTACGCTGGAAAAGATGGTAGATCGTTCAAAAATACGTCGCAACGCGATTATGGTTGCCGTCTTAGGCGCATTGGCCGTCTCGGCATGCAGCACGCCTGCTCATCGGACGAATTGGCAACAACCGGGAAAATCCGACGACGCCAAGGCACAGGACATGCGTGACTGTCGCGCTTATGCGAGACGGCAGGTCGAAAGGGAAATCGGATTACCCACGGATGTGGGACCTGTCGATAACATCGGAGGCGGCGCCACGACCTATAATCGCCAAATCGAAGCATATGACCGGGGCCGACTTGAAGCGCGGGAATTCGCGCACTGTATGCGTCGCCTCGGCTACACGCCGATGAAGTAAGGGCAGATGCGCCGTCTTAGCGGGCGCGGCGCCAGCGCAAGAAGTCTTCGGCAATCCCGACAAATGCATTGATGAATTTGACCTCTGGCCGCGCCAGGACAGCGTCCATCGCGCGGACGTATTCCGCTTCGACAAAAGGTGCACCGGCTACCCCGCGTTGATCTTGTCTGGCATTCATTTGCATCGTTTCAGTCCTCATTACCTGTGCAGTCACATCGTCCACACACTTCCTTGTTGCAACGCAAAATAGGCCCTTTGGCGGCGCGGCAAAATCGCAGAGATTGCGCATCAGTTATGCTCTCAACGCATAGCAAAGGGCCATAAATGTGCAATTGCCATGCAAATTAAGATAACCCTTGCACCCTCGCGACCGTACGCATAGCTTTCACGCGCCATGACCGATCATCGAAAGTTAGACCGGAATGTCGACAAGCTCCTGCGAGACGGTGGGGCGCGTGTCGATTTGGTTGGAGCTCGCGAAATCATCCGCGGCCTTCTGGCAACACCGGTCGCCAGCGACGACGCAGCGATGCGCGCGCTGATCGCCCCCAATGCGGATCCCGCATTGATGGACGGATTGCGGGATCTGCGCGATCGGATCGCCGACACCTTCAATGACGACGGATTGGCGCGACGACGGACGGACCCTGAACGGGTAGCTGCGGTGCGTGCCGAATTGAAGCGACAAAACCTGAATGGGTTCTTGGTCCCCAAAGCCGATGAGCACCAAGGTGAGTTCATTGCCCGCCATGCGGAACGGTTACAGTGGCTGACGGGCTTTTCCGGTTCCGCCGGCACAGCAGTTGTTATGACCGGCAAAAAAGCCGCCGTTTTTGTCGACGGGCGGTATACGCTACAGGTCAAAAAACAGGTGCAGTCGAAACTATTCGAAAGCCATCACACGGTCGATACATCACTTCACGATTGGTTGGCACAGCATCTGCGCACCGATCAACGCCTTGGTTTCGATCCCTGGCTGCATACCGACGCCGACCGGAACCGTTTGGAACAAGTTTGCGCTGACGCCGGCGCCGAACTGATCGCGGTTTCCGAGAACCCCGTGGATGCCGCGTGGCTTGGCCGCCCTCCAGCGCCCCTGTCGCCCGTCGTGCCGCACCCGACGCAATATGCCGGCGAGAGCAACGCCAAGAAACGGGCGCGTATCGCCAAGACCCTCGCCGACAAAGGCCTCGACGCGGCTGTGATCACGGCCCCAGATTCGGTGGCGTGGCTTCTGAACATCCGCGGCCGCGATATCCCCTGCACGCCGGTCAGCCTTGGGTTCGCCATCATCCGCGCCGACGGCGGCGTCGAGTGGTTCAACGACCCCCGGAAATTGACCGAAGGGGTAGAGCGGCATCTCGGAGACGAGGTTATCGTCCTCGAACCCGATGCACTGATCTCGGAATTGACGCACATGGGCACGCGCGGGCTCAAGGTTGGCGCACTACTCGCGCAGACGCCGGCGAAAATCACTTCGACGCTGCGCGATGCAGGCGCCGAAGTTGTCGATATCTCCGATCCCATCGCCCTTCCGAAAGCACAAAAAAACACGGTCGAACGCAAGGGCATCCAAACTGCGCATCGCCGCGATGGAATTGCATTGGCACAGTTTCTGGCCTGGCTCGACCGCGAAGGCCCCAAGGGCAAGCTGAGCGAATGGGACGTGGGTGAGAAAATAGACGCATTACGAACCAGCCTGGATCTGCATCGCGGCCATAGTTTCGAAACGATTGCCGGGTTCGGCGCGAATGGGGCCATCGTCCATTATCGTGCGCCCGCGAAGAACAGCGCCACGCTGAAGAAAGGCTCACTTCTGCTCGTCGATAGCGGCGGTCAGTTTCTCGACGGCACCACGGATGTCACCCGTACAGTAACCATCGGCAAGCCAACGGCGGAAATGCGCGACCGCTATACCCGCGTCTTGAAAGGTCACATCGCTTTATCACGGGCGGTGTTCCCCGAAGGTACGAGCGGCACGCAATTGGATGTATTGGCCCGTAAACCGCTTTGGGAGGTCGGCCTCGACTATGAACACGGCACCGGCCACGGCGTCGGCGCCTATCTCGGCGTCCACGAAGGACCGCAGCGGATATCCAAGTTTCCGAGCACAGTCGCCCTCCGCCCTGGAATGGTCATTTCAAACGAGCCCGGTTACTACAAAACCCGTGGCTTCGGTATTCGCATCGAGAACCTGGTCATGGTGCGCGAAGTGAAGCCGCCGAAAGGAGCCGAACGGAGGCTTCTTGGCTTTGAAACATTGACATGCGCGCCCTACGATTTGCGCTTGATCGATCCGAAGCTCATGACCCGTGCCGAGGTGTCTTGGGTCAATGACTATCATGCCTGGGTCAAAAAAACGCTTTCGGGACATTTGGACAAAGCGACGGCAAAGTGGCTGGCAACGGCGACCAAACCGATCAAGGTGTCCGCCGCCGGCGTTTAAGCGGTGACCTTTGTTGCCTTGACGTTTGCTGCCTGAACTAGCCGACAATCCCCGAATACAGCAATCGGCATGCCAGTGCCGTGATGATAATCTTGAAGATCGTTCTGAATAGCTTCTCCGGCAAAACGTTCAGCATGTGCTTTCCCACATACGTTCCAGCAAAACCAAAAGACAGCATGGCAATCAGTAACGGCACATACGGTGCAAACGAAAAGCCGAGTACTCCGAAGACGACGATTTTGAGGCCATGTTGAATCGTCATCAACGCGCCATGGGTGGCGACGACCTCTTGGCGCTTGTCCGATGCCGCGGCGGAGAAAGGCGACACCAGTATTCCCGTTGCACCGACAAACATACTGGCGAACGTACTGATCACGCCGAGGCCAAAGAACGTCTTTTTCCCAGGTCGCGCGGCATGCGGTTTAGGACCCCACATGGCGTAGAGTACAAAAAGCCCAAGAATCACCTGTAGGATATGCACCGGCAATGTAATCACGAAATGGCCGCCGACAGCGGCGCCGATGACTGTCCCGATCAGGAACGGTGGGATCAAAGTCCAAAGTACGGTCTTCAGCATCAACGCGGCGCGGAAACTATTGGAGCCGAGCTGCACAACGCCGTTCAAAGGCACCAAGACAGCAGGCGACAAGACCATCGCCATGCCAACCAAGGCCAGCACGCCGCCCCCGGCACCAAAGGATGCCGTAGCAAAACTGGCAACGAATGCCAAAACGCATAAGAACACGAACGCCCAAACCGACAATTCGGTTCCGCTAATCAGCAGATCGAAAAATCCGTCCACGATTGTCCCCCATTGATGCGACCCAAGACACTGAGCCGGATCGTGTTTAGCAAATCGTCACGACCATGGCACGTGTATCACGGCGCGGGTGCCGCCCAACAGACGTGCAAGGCGTCATAGAACGCTTCCGACGATCGCGAGAGCCGACTCGCTGCTCGGCGCACGGTGCCCATCGTGCGCTCAACCTCTGGATCTACCAGGGGTATCGCCACCAGTGTTGCATGCTCCCCTTCCGGCATCGCCGACGCCGGTAGTGCGGTGATCCCAAGGCCCGCATCGACCAGACCCAACGCCGTGCTCAAGTGACGCACTTCCAAGGACCACCGCATCGTTTGCCGCGATTTCGCCAACGCATTGTCAATCAACATGCGGTTTCCACTGCCTTTCCAAACGGCAATAAACCGCTCCGCATCGACCTCCGCCCACGCGACAGACTTGCGTGACGCCAGCGGGTCGTCGCGATGCACGGCTAGAATGAACGCATCGTCCATCAACACTTTGAAATCGAGGCCCGGTTCCTGGGCCCCGACGAAGGTGATGCCGAAATCCGCTTCGCCGGCAGCGACGGCATCGGTCACGTCGCCGGCGGACAGATCGCTGATCCGAACCCGCGCGTTTTCCCCATCGGCCCGAAATCGTTTGATAACCCGCGGCAAAACCTTGTGCGTCGCCGTGGGAACGGCGGCGACGGTCACGGTGCTGTTGCGTTGATAATCGAACCGGTCGGATTCGTCACCAACCGCCAAAACCGCTTCTTCGACCGACGAAAGCAATTGTTCGGCATGTGCCCGAAAACTGGTCGCCGCCACGGTCAGCCGAAACGACCTTGTCGTGCGTTCAATCAGCGCAACACCCAACCCTTGTTCAAGTTTTTGAATCCGCCGCGAAAGGGCCGACTGCGAGATATTTAGGTCTGCCGCCGCCCGCTTGAACGAAGCGGCGTCACATACCGCGACGAAAGCTTCCAAGTCGCCAAAGTCAAAATTAATGCTCATCACGCAATAATAAAATTATTTTATGCGTTTTACAAAACAATAGTGATTACGCTCTGATGGCCATGTCATTTAACATTTGTCGGAGCCCACAATGTCCCAACGCGCTGTACCTTGTCTGATCCTCCGTGCTGGCACATCCCGCGGGCCATATTTCCGCAAATCCGACTTGCCCGCTGACGCATACGGCCGCGATCAAGTTCTCCTGGCTGCGATGGGGTCGCCGGATCCGCGGCAAATCGACGGCATCGGTGGCGCCGACCCGCTCACCAGCAAGACCGCCATTATCGCGAAATCCGATCGTCCCGGGATCGACGTCGACTATCTTTTCGCCCAAGTTTCGATTGGGAATAACCAAGTCGATACAGGGCCATCTTGCGGCAACATGTTGGCGGGCGTTGGCCCTGCCGCCATCGAGCTGGGTCTGATCGATGCGGCCGACGGCGAAACCCGCATCCGCATTTATAATGAAAACACCGGCAGCCGGATTGAAGCCGTCGTCCAAACGCCGGGCGGCCAAGTTCAATACGACGGCGGTACCGCCATCGACGGCGTTCCGGGCACCGCAGCACCGATCACCTTGAACTTCATGGATATCGTCGGTTCCAAAACCGGTGCGCTACTGCCGACCGGCAAACCCATCGATACGATCAACGGGGTTGAAGTGAGTTGCGTCGACGTTGCCATGCCAATGGTCCTCATGCGGGCGTCGGACCTCGGACTGACCGGTCATGAAACACGCGCGGAAATCGAAGCCATACCGGACCTGATTGGACGGATTGAGCCGATCCGCCGGGCCGCCGGACGTTTGATGGGTCTCGGCGACGTGCGTGATAGCGTCGTTCCGAAAGTCGGATTGCTTGCCGCATCGCAAGACCATGCGGATATCTGTTCACGGTACTTCACGCCCCTGCAACTTCATGCGACCCATGCGGTGACTGGGGCCATCTGTGTCGCCACTGCTGGGTCCGTGCCGGGCACAATCGCCCACGAGGTCGCGCGTCCGTCGACCGAGGCGGTTCGCGATTTCACCATCGCCCACCCTGCCGGTCACATCCCTGTACGGCTGTCGATCTCTGGCGACGACGAGAACATGTCGGTAACGGCCGGAACGGTCCGCACCGCGCGGTTGATCATGCGCGGGGAGATCATGGTGCCGGCAGATGCGTTTTCCGCTCAGGAGGTTTGCGACAACTCCCTCATGTCGGCGGCGTAAGACCTCAGATTATAAACCAGCTCGCGTTGCTGTTCGCCGGTCAGCGTCACCAAAATGTCGTAGTGCAGCTGTTCCAAAAGCGCCCAGCGACGTTCGGTCACGGCGCGGTAATCGGGGTCAACAATCTCGTGCGCGTGCAGAAGGATTTGATGCACGAACTCGGCAATTTCGGCTGCCGTCGGTTCGGATCGCATAAACGTCACCAACGCCTGTTGCCGCATCGCACGGTTTGTCAGCCAGCGCTTTTCAGGGTCGACCGCCGTTTCCGCCTGTAGCTTGATGATCGACAGCTGTGCATCCGTCAGCGGGCCGACAAACCTCTCGAAGTTCGAAACCCGTCTTTCGACCCATTCATCGATGGATTCTTCCAAGGTTTCGGCTTCTTCATCCTCACGAAGTTCTGCCGTATTCTCGGCCATACGCGCGGCAAGATGATCGATTTTCTCCGGACTGGTGTGCCCCACCAGCACTTCTGCGACATAAGGAGCGGCGCCTTCCAGCGTCTCGTCCATCAATTGGCGAAACTCGGCAAACGCCGCCGCCACGCCGTCACGGGTCCAGGCGTTTTGTTCGGCAATATCGGATTGGCCTTGGAAAAACGCAGCGTAGCGCGGCAGCATTGCGGTTTTGTGCCAAGCGATCATCTTCGCCATCTGAGCGTCGAGCACTTCTGAATCGGCATTGGAGATATCCAGATAATCCTCAGCCCGGCTCTCCAGCAGATCGTCAGCGAACGTGTAAGCGACCTTGAAACTGCTGCAACCCGCCAGCACGAACAGGCATAGAACCAGCGCGATGCTGCGCAGCGATCGCGCCGAAATCGATACTGTTCCGTCGACTCTCGTGACCGCCATTAATACTCTCCGAACCGCTTGCGTCTGTTTTTCATACGCTACACATGGAATTTGGGTCATGTACCACCATAATTAAATAGGCCATGTCTTTCTTCGGCGATCGATAGGGCATTACGACACATCAGTAATGGAGGACCCGTGTCTCTAGATCACAGTCTCGATCGCCTCCGCAAGACGGAACGCCAAGGACTTCGTCTCGCGATCCTGTGCCGGACCGCCGTTGCGACAGCGGCCTTTGTCTGGTTGATTGGCAGTTCTTGGTCGGTCGGCGCGACACCCAACATTTGGGGAACGATTTCGCTCTTTGGTTACGTCGTCTTTGGCCTTCTATACTTGCGCTTTATCGGCACCGAGCGTGATCGCCCCTGGATTAAGCACGTCATCTACACCGTCGACATTTTGGGGGTGTGCGCCTTGTTTGCACTTATACCGATCAGCCGCGCAGAGGACGTCCCACAAATCATCGCCTTTCGGGCCTACGGCATTTACTATCTGTTTCCGTTCATCGCCTTGGCCACCTTATCGCTTTCTTGGACACTGGTTTTGTGGTCCGGCATCGTCGCCGTCATCGGCTGGTGGGCGACATTCTGGAGCGTCGTCGTGGTTATGCCGAGCACCCTGTCATGGGGTGACATGCCGATCGGCGCCACGGTCCAGGACTATGAGGCCATATTCCTATCCATCGACTTCATCGGCATGGGCAATCGGATCGAGGAATCCGGCACCCTGTTCGCTGCCGCCGCGATCCTCGCGCTGACGGTCCATCGAGCCCGCAAGGTGTTCTTTGCCCAGGTCACTGCCGAGCAACAGCAACGCCTACTGATGGGAACCTTTGGTGAGTATGTACCGAGACAACTGGCCGCCCAGGTTCTGGAAGACCCCGGAATCCTGACACCGCAATCCCGCCGCGCCACGGTGATGAGCGTCGATATCGCGGGCTTCACCACCTTGGTTGAACGTTCAACGCCGACCGGAACATTTGCGATGCTCGACGAGTTCTTTGGTGCGGCCGCCGGAATTGTCGACCGTCACAACGGTGCCATCGTCGATTACTCCGGCGACGGGTTTCTGGCGGCCTTCAACGTCCCCTTGCCCATCGATCACCATGAACAACACGCGGTGAACACAGCCAAAGCCTTGTTCGACATGGTCGCCGACCGGGCTTTCGCAGCCGAACACCTAACCATCCGTATCGGCATCGCCACCGGTGACGTCGCCGCCGGGAGTGTCGGCGGCGGAGGTCGCAAGGCATATACGGTGCATGGCGATACAGTGAATTTGGCAGCCAGACTTCAAGACATGGCAAAAAAACGAGGCGTCAACATCCTGATCGATGGCGCAACTGCATCGGCACTACCAACAGCTGATATTCAACAAATCGATGCTGCGGTCCCAGTGCGCGGCCGCCAACAGGCGATCGAGATTTACGGCTTCGCCAACGACCCCGTCTCGACATCCTCGAGCATATGATTGTACAAACGCGCGGCCGCCGGTGATAGCGAGGCCCTTTCGCGCACACCCACCAGGAACTGGCGTGCCACCCATGGTTCGTCCAATGTGATAACGGTGAGGCCATCGCTTTCGGCATAAGGTGCGACGACATTTTCCGGCAGGATCGACACACCCAAGTCGCCGGCGACCATCCGCCGGACGCCGTCGAAACTCCGAACACTGACGACGGTATCGAGGGGACTGTCCAAGTTCTCCGCAAGCGATTGGAAATAACGCAGCAAAGAACTTCCATCCTCCAATGCGACAAAGGGAAATGCCAGAATATCCACGAAAGTGACGGCTCGGGCGGCACTCAGCGGATGGCCGCGCGGTGCAACGACACACAACCGGTCAGCCCGGTACACATACGTCTCGATCCCATTATGGTCGACAACCGCCGAAAACAAACCGATATCGACCTGACCGTCGGCAACGTCGCGAACGATTGCATCCGACATCTGTTCGCGAAGTGACACCCGGATATCAGGATAGAGTCGGCAAAAGGCCGAGAGTATGTCTGGCAAAAATTGCGTTACCGCCGACGGGTTGGCCGCCACCGTAACGTGGCCTTTGTTGCCGACGGCGAATTCCGCCATCTCGCCGGCCGCCCGATCCGATAGACGCAGCAGGCTCTCAGCATGGCGGAGGAGGGTGCGTCCCGCCGGCGTGGCCTCGACCCCTCGGGCACGGCGGTACAGCAGGGCTGTGCCCAAGCGATGCTCCAAATCGGTCAGACGCCGACTGACGGCGGATACCGCGATGTGCTGCTCATCCGCAGCGGCGGATATGGAACCGAGCCGAACCGCCGCCTGGAACAGACGCAACGTCGTCAGATCGAAATCGTGGGCGATCGGCTCGCTCCTTCGACGGCGTTCAAGCCGCCGCCAACGCACGCTTGCGCGGCACCAGGCGGACATGCCCACCGGTATCGGCGTCGGGCAACGCAACGACTTTCTCAGCGACGTCCAATAACGTTGCAAGATCGATCCCGGTTTTGATGCCCGAATTCTCGAACGTAAACACCAAGTCCTCGGTCGCCGTGTTCCCCGTCGCCCCCGGTGCGAACGGGCACCCACCCAATCCGGCAACGGCGGAATCAAACACCCGAACGCCTGCTTGATAAGCGTAGAGGGCATTGGCAACGCCAAGCCCAAAAGTATCGTGGCCATGGAAGGCCCAGCCGATATCGGGCCCGCCGACCCGCGAAATCGCGCCCGCGCAAACGTCGGCCACATGGGCGGGAATCGCGCGGCCCGTGGTGTCGCAGAGCCCAAATTCCATCGGATGATCGAAACCGACACACTGATCCAAAGCGGTATAGACACTATCCGGCGCCACGTCGCCCGCGAACGGGCAATCAAACACAGTGGCGACATTAACCCGCAGCTGGAACCTGTCGATGTCGCGCCCGCGCGCGATAACCTCGCCCAGTTCGGCGATCGAGTCGGCGACAGGGCGCCGGACATTCGCCTGATTGTGCGCTTCGGACGCCGAAAACACGTAAACGATATCACTGACACCCGCGGCGAAAGCGTTCTCAGCGCCCCGCAAGTTCGGAACCAAGGCTGACAAACGCACGGTGTCCGGCACGCGCGCCTCGGCATGAACTTCCACGCTGTCGGCCATCTGCGGCACATGCTTGGGGCTGACAAAAGCGCCGGTCTCGATCCGGGTCAGTCCGGCGGCGACAAGTCCGCGGACGATGTCGATCTTGGTCTCCGTTGGAATCCAAGTCGACACCGCCTGAAATCCGTCACGCGGGGCGACATCGCAAATTTCTACGGTCGCGGTCATATCACACCTCTCTTTTTCAAATCTGCGATGTCATCGAGACTCAGCCCGGCGATATCGCGCAACACTATTTCGTTATCGGCGCCGATGTCGGGCCCGGTCCAGCGAACGCCGCCACCCTCACCGTCTGAGAATTTCGGCACAACACCGGGGTGCAACACCTCTCCCAACCGCGGGTCTTCGACCGGTTCCACCATGCCGCGGGCTCGGAACTGGGGGTCCGCGGCCACATCGGCCATATCGTAAATCTTGCTCGACGGAATATCGGCGTCGGCAACGAGACGCTCAAGCTCATCGAGCGTTTTGGTCCGTGTCCAGGCGGCGATTTCTTCGTCCAGTTCATCAGCATGGGCGACGCGGGCCGGGTTGTCGATGAAGCGGGGATCGGTCAACAACTCCGGCCGATCCATGACCTCGCAAAGCCGGGCATACAAGGCGTCCGAGTTCGCCCCGATCAAGAACCACCGTTGATCCGAGGACGGATAAGCATTCGACGGCGCAGTGGTTCGAATCGTGGACCCCTGCGGCTGACGGATTTTGCCGAAATAACCGTATTCCGGTAGGCATCCCTCTAACAGGCTAAGCACACTCTCGCTCAACGCGACATCGACGCGCCGACCATCGCGACCGCGCCCCGCCTGTTTTTCGAACAATGCCGCAAGTAAACCGATAACCGCATACAGACCCGTAACGCTATCGCCGATCGAAACACCGGTGCGCACGGGAGGTAGATCGGAGACATCGGTCGGGTAGCCGCACAGGTGCCGAAGGCCGCCGACGGCCTCGCCAACCACCCCGAATGCCGCGCGAGGATGATACGGCCCGTCCTGACCGTAACCCGATATCTGCACCAGAATAGCATCTGGGTTGGTCGCCTTGATGGCGTCCGGGCCCAACCCCCAACGCGCCAATTGTCCGGGCTTAAAATTCTCCACCACCGCGTCGGCGTGTACGATCAGCTTTTTCACCAGCGCCACGCCGTCGGGATGCTTCAGATCCGCGGTCACCGACCGCTTATTGCGGCCATGAACCGACCACCACACCGATGTCGTCTCGCCGTCAGGGATGTCACCCCAGGTTCGCACGGGGTCACCGCGGCCCGGCGGTTCGACTTTGATTACCTCTGCACCGAGGTCAGCGAGGACACGGGTGCAGAACGGGGCGGCGATAAAATGGCCGAGTTCGATCACGCGGAGGCCTGTCAGTGGTCCAGTCATGATGAATCCTCGTCGTAGACCGAAACCTCAACCAGATTGTTATCCGGATCACGAAAATAGACGGATGTGATTGGTCCCGTCGCACCGGTTCGCGGGCTTGGCATCCGTTCAATCGCCACGTCGACGGATTGCAGGTGAGCGACGACCTCCGCCATCGGCGTCCGGCTGATCAAGCAGAAATCCCCGCTCCCCGGTGTCGGAGATGCCGATTTCGGTTCCAGTTCGTTCCCGGCCTCGTGCAAATTGATTTTCTGACGCCCGAAACGAAGCGCCGTTCGGCCGGCGCCGAAGTCTTCCCGGGTCATTCCCAATGCCCGCTCGTAGAAAGCACACGTTGCATCCACGTTGCGCACGGTTAGGACGAAGTGGTCCAAGCGGTCGATAATCATGAGTGCTGCCTCCCATGCGAAACATAGGAAGCGCTGGCGCAATCACCAAAACGTCCTTCGCGAACCCGAATTTCGCCAAATTAGAAGGCTATCGCAATATATGACGTAATTTGTGAAATGATTTGCCGTATGATAACGGCGGAGTCCGCTTAACCATTTGCCAATACTTCCTATTTTATGGTTCCGTGTCGACTTTCACAGTTGGAACGCAGGGGTAGTTATCGTGGTTATGGGTTTCTTGAAGAAAAAGTCTGCCGCCCCGGCATACAGCGGACCGCCTCTTGATCCCGAATGGGTTCGAAATTCGCGTGGAAAGTTTTCAAGGCTTATTCATCTGGACACATCCGACCCCGCGGTTAAGGGGCTGAGTTGCGTATTCGTGATTTGGCACTCGGGTGTCGCACCCGGTTGGGTGTTCATCGGCCGCACCGATAATCTCGGCAGTTCCCTGGACGAAGTCCAAGAAGAAGCCGAGATCATGGATTACGAAATCAACGGCGGGCTCTACGTCACGTGGTCGCCGGTCCTCAAGGAAAAGCAAAATGGCGTGTTGAGGTTCCTCCACGAAACCATGAACCCTAAGGTGGAAAACCCTGCCGTCCGTTCCATTAAAGACGGCCCGATCAATGTCACCGTGCCGAAACGACGGGGCGACTGACACCCATTATTCTGCGCGATGGCCGTTTATTTCGGCGCTTCTGCAACCTGCTCGATACGGGTTTTTGCTTCGGCATCCTTGATCATCGCCAAAAGTTCCACCTCAGACTTCTGCTCCGTCATCATCAACTCTTCGTCCGATAGAAAGTTGTCACAGGCCACGGTCGGAATGGCGAACAACACGACCGCCGCGGCGGCGAGAGCGGCATAGGCTTTCATCGAAATTCCCCGTTCTTTGTTACACTTCATTGGTTACGGTCCCGCAATGCCGGAAGATCATATCAGGATAGGAGCCGACGGCAAAAACCGAACGGCACTGTCCTGCGTAACGCATATATTGAGCCGAACCATTCGAGGGACTTTATATGGCCGATCCGCGCATCCCAGAATTCATTCGGTTTTTGGTCTTTCACGCCGGCGTAGGCTTCGCGCTGTCGATCCTGGCAACGATCCTTATTATCGTCACCGATTTCAGCGCCATCGGCACCTTGATCTCTCAAAACGAGGACGGTCCCTTCGCTGCGACCATCATGGCGCTTTTGATGGGCATCTCGTTTTCAAGCATTCAAGTTTCCGTCGCCATCATGTTGCAAGCTAACGAACGCCAGCCTCCAGGGGATCGAGAAGCCGGCCCCCCCAGCGATTAGAGTCCGTTCCGTCCGTTTTCCATCCGTGAAGATCAGCGCCGACAACGCGAACAGTGTGCGGTCAAATCTCGTCTTTAGTGCTTTATCCTTCAGGTCCCCGTAAGGCATAAGTGCTTTGTAGTTTGGCCGCACAAAGGCGCGACGAGCCAGGGGCCAATAGCGCATTAGTTGCGCAACCGGGGAAAAAATAATGTTCGAGTGGTTTCCCGACCTGATCAAGAATTTGGGCGTGCTGGTCATGCTCGCGGTCGGGTTTACGTTCTTTCAGCCGTATTCGGACAATATCCGGCAGCGATTGGCGCGGGACGCGGTTACGGGCCTATTGTTTGGCGCGGTGATCATTGTCGTCATGCTCGACCCAATTGTTCTGCCGAACGGCGCGACCTTCGACCCAAGGGGTGGGCCTGCGGTCCTAGCCGGGGTCTTCGGCGGGCCGATTGCCGCTGTTATCTCCGCCGCAATGGGCGCCATCGCGCGGTATTATTTGGTCGGTGGCCCGGTTGCGCTGGGGGGCGCAACAGGATTCATCCTCTACGGCATTTTCGGCGTTGCCGCCGGCATATTGATCCGGCGCGCCAACATTCCCCTGAATATCGTCAGTCTCGCCATTCTCGCGATCGCCGGAAGCATCTTCGTGCTTCCAGCGTTCTTCGTCAGCGTTCCGCCAGACGTCGCCATCGGTATCATCAAGAAAGCGGGTTTGATATTCTTAATAAACAATATTGCCAGTACGATCATTGTCGGTCTTGCAGTTGAACATGCTAAACGCATCGCGGCATTGCAGCGGGCTCTCCAGAAAAAGCAGTCAGAAGACGCAAAACTATCCCTGGTCATTCGTGAAACAACAAACAGCGTCATTATTACGAATGCCTCCGGCAACATTGAATGGGTTAATCAGGGTTTCGAAAGAACGTTCGGATACGCCCTTGAGGAGACCGTAGGTTTATCGCCGGGCGCGTTGCTTCAAGGCCCGGGCACCGATCCGGCAACGGTCAATCATATGCGCAGCCAGTTGGGAAACGGCCTGGGGTTCAATGTCGAAATCTTGAATTATCACAAAGACGGGCATCCGATTTGGATCGAAATTCATTGCCAAGCTGTTGAAGAACCCGGACAGCCGAAGAAATTCATCGCCATCGAGAATGATATTACCCGGCGCAAAGAAGCGGAAATTTCTCTGTCGCAAAGTCGCGCCGCTCTCGAACTACAGTTGAACGAGACCAAGGAAGCCCAAAGGCAAATCGAAGAACAATCCCTTGCACTAATTGACCACGCTAAACTGGAAGCATCGCTCCGCGTAGAGGCTGAGGCCGCCGAACAGGCCAAGAGCGAGTTTCTTGCAACGATGAGCCATGAAATCCGCACGCCGATGACCGGCGTTATCGGATTTGCGGACATGTTGCTCGATGACGAACTCGCCCCCGAAAGCGTTGAAAAAGTCGAACGCATCAAGGATGCAACGCAATCACTTTTGCGGATCATCAATGACATCCTGGACATTACGAAGTTGGATGCCGGCAAAGTCGAGATAGAGCATATCGACTTTGAACCGAAATCCCTTGTCGACGATGTTGTGTCGTTGTTTCAACAAACGTGTCCCGTCGAAAAACGCCAGAACTTGGTTATTTCCAGTCATATCGCGGATGGCTTTCCGTCCGTGGTACGTGCCGACCCGACCCGTCTGCGGCAAATTCTGGTGAACCTCCTCGGTAATGCCGTGAAATTCACGCAACGCGGCACCGTGATAATATCGTGCGACACCGAAGAGAGCGGCGAACAAAGCCGGCTGTCGTTTAAGGTCTCGGATACCGGCGTCGGTATATCGCCAGAGGCACTGCCGAGACTTTTTACGGCCTTCAGCCAGGCAGATTCCTCGATTAGCCGCGAGTTCCATGGAACAGGGCTCGGCCTCTCTATCTGCAAACGCCTGGTTGAATTGATGGGCGGCGAAATTGGTGTCGAAAGCACATTAGGCGTCGGGAGCGAGTTCTGGTTCAATCTGCCGTACGATACGCCCCAGTCCGACGGCTTGGCCACCGTCACTGACGCCGAGAAGAACCATAGTGTTACGGCTCCGAGGCCATTGTCGATATTGGTCGCGGAAGATAACGATATCAATCAGGCGATTATTCAATCGATTGTCCAAGGTTTCGGACATTCGGTGATTTTTGCCAATAATGGCGCCGAAGCCCTAACAGCGCTTGAACAGTGTAATTTCGACCTCATCCTCATGGATATCCGCATGCCCATCATGTCGGGGCTCGATGCGACGAAAGCCATTCGTGGACGCACTGATGCTCTCGCCGACATTCCGATCATTGCCTTAACAGCGGACGTCATTGCCGAGAATGTAAAATCCTATTTATCCGCCGGGATGAATGAGGTCGTCGCGAAGCCCATCAATCGCAATGAATTGGGGGCGGCCATCAACCGCACGGCCGGGTCATCGGAAGTCGTCGAAGGAAATGCGCAGCCTGCTTCGGCTAGCTTCGATATCGCTCGGACGTCTGCGCAGCTCGGAATACCGGAACAAGCTTTGTACCCTCTCATCGACGGTTTCGTGCAAGACTTCGGGTCCGTGGACGAAAAACTCAAAAACCTATTCGACGCGGGTGCCTTCGAGGACGCTCTGGATGTGGTGCACGACGTCAAAGGGGTTTCTGCGAATTTGGGGGCCGGCAGATTGAGCGCCGTTGCCGCCGACATTGTAACGCATCTACGGAGTAACGATGTCGCCGCGGCGACCGAACTGCTCTCGACGTTCACCTCCGAACTTGATGATACGGTCGTGCGAATGTCGGCGACGATCAAAGATCGCTAGAAAACTGTTTGCAGCCGGTTATGCCGCTTCTTGGTGCGCGTCTTCGACCAACGACACAATCCCATCCAAGATCGCGTTGATATCGAAGTCCTTTGGCGTGTAGACGGCGGCGACCCCGGCGGCGAGCAACGCCTCGGCATCTTCCGGCGGGATGATCCCGCCGACCACCACCGGCACGTCGTCGATGCCCACGTCCTTCATCCGCGCCACAACATCGCCCACCAGGGTCACGTGCGACCCCGAAAGGATCGACAAACCGACAACATGGACGCCTTCTTGCAAGGAGGCTTGAACGATTTCTTCGGGCGTTAAACGGATCCCCTCGTAGACCACTTCGAAGCCAGCATCGCGAGCCCGCACGGCAATTTGCTCGGCGCCGTTCGAATGCCCATCCAAACCGGGCTTGCCGACCAACATCTTGAGACGCGTACCCAATAAACTTTGCAGCGCATCGACCCGCTCGCGGACGTTCGTGGCATCGCCCCCTGTGGCAGACGCCGCCGACCCGACACCCGTCGGGGCGCGGTATTCACCGAATACCTCGCGCAGCACCGCCGCCCACTCGCCCGTCGTCACGCCGGCATGGGCGCAGTTGATCGACGGCTCCATAATATTTTGGTCTTCAAGGGCGGCGGTACGAAGGAGCGCCAACGCCGTATCGACTGCGTCCTTGTCCCGATTGTCACGCCAGGTATTCAGTCGCGCAATCTGATCCGCTTCGGCCGACGCGTCGACCGTCATGATCGTGCCGTCCCCAGTGGTGAGCGGGCTTTCTTCGGCTTCCACGTATTTGTTGACGCCGACCACGGTCTGATCACCTCGCTCGATCGCCGTCAATCGTTCCGCATTGCTCTCGACCAGACTGCGTTTCATATAGGAGTTTTCGACCGCCGCGACCGCGCCCCCCATGTCGTCGATGATCTTCAATTCTGCCAGTGCCTGCGCCTTTAGCTCACCGACCTTGGCATCGACGACCGGCGAGCCGTCGAACAGGTCGCCGTACTCCAACAGATCCGTCTCGAAAGCGACGATCTGCTGCAGACGCAAGGACCATTGCTGATCCCAAGGGCGCGGCAGTCCAAGCGCCTCGTTCCAGGCCGGCAACTGCACGGCGCGGGCGCGGGCATTCTTGGAGAGCGTCACCGCCAACATCTCCAGCAGAATCCGATAGACGTTGTTTTCCGGCTGTTGCTCCGTCAGACCGAGGGAGTTGACTTGCACCCCATATCGAAAGCGACGCAGTTTCGGATCATCGACTCCATAGCGCTCGCGGCAAATCTCGTCCCACAATTCCGTGAACGCCCGCATCTTGCACATTTCGGTGACAAAGCGAACGCCCGCATTGACGAAAAAGCTGATCCGCCCGACCACGGTCGGGAAGTCCTCGGCCGGGACCTTTGGGCGGACCGAATCCAAAACCTGGCATGCGGTCGCCAGGGCAAACGACAGTTCCTGCATCGGCGTCGCGCCGGCTTCCTGCAAATGGTACGAGCACACATTCATCGGATTCCACTTGGGAATTTCCCGGTACGTGAAGCCGACCACGTCAGAAATCAGCCGCATGCTGGGCGCCGGCGGGAAAATATAAGTGCCGCGTGACAGGTATTCCTTGATGATGTCGTTCTGTACCGTCCCGGACAGTTGATCGCGGGCAACGCCCTGACGCTCGGCGGTGGCGACATAGAGCGCCAGCAACCACGCCGCCGGCGCGTTGATGGTCATCGAGGTGTTCATTTTATCCAGCGGGATGCCATCCAACAGGGTCTGCATATCGCCTAGGTGCGAAACCGGGACGCCGACTTTGCCGACTTCGCCGCGCGCCAGGGGATGATCGCTGTCATAACCCGTCTGGGTCGGCAGATCGAACGCGATCGACAGTCCGGTCTGGCCTTTGTCCAGGTTCGCCCGGTACAAGGCGTTCGATTCGGCCGCTGACGAATGACCGGAATAGGTCCGAAACAGCCAAGGGCGATCGCGCTTCGCAGCCGCGATTTCATTTACCCTGCTATTCGCACTCGCAGCATCTTCATTTTTTCCCGTCGGGTAATTTTGTTTCATTTCGCCCCCTCATGCGCCCCTATATTACCTCAAAATGTCTAATCAGGTAATATTATTTCAAAAATGCCTCCACAATTTGCTGACCGTAGCAAATTGTGCATTGCGAAGAAAGCCGAAAGAGTCTATGCCTGTGACGCGTTGCAACAAAACCGACATGGGGAGTACCTGCAACGATCACGGGAACAAGGTGTTGGGAGGCGCCGCGTTCCGGGGAGACCTTAAGGAGGGGCGACTATGACTGAAACGGCCGAAATTCTCGAGTTCCGGACCAATCAACCGGAAAAAGATCTTTACGAAATTGGCGAGATTCCGCCACTTGGCCACGTGCCAAAGCAAATGTATGCCTGGGCGATCCGCAAGGAACGCCACGGAGAGCCGGAATCGGCCATGCAGGTCGAGGTTGTCGATGTTCCGGAACTGGACAGCCATGACGTGTTGATCATGGTGATGGCCGCGGGCGTCAACTACAACGGGGTTTGGGCGGCTTTGGGCCAACCGATCTCGCCGTTCGATTACCACAAAGCCGAATATCACATTGCCGGGTCCGACGCGTCGGGCGTTGTGTACGCGGTCGGCTCAAAGGTGAAGCGGTTCAAGGTCGGCGACGAAGTCGTCGTTCATTGCAACCAAGATGACGGCGACGACGAGGAATGCAACGGCGGCGATCCGATGAACTCCACCTCGCAACGTATCTGGGGTTACGAAACTCCGGACGGCTCGTTCGCCCAGTTCGCACGCATTCAGGACCGCCAATGCATGATGCGGCCAAAGCACCTGACGTGGGAAGAAAGCGCGTGTTACACGCTGACGCTGGCGACCGCCTACCGGATGTTGTTCGGTCACAGACCGCACATTCTGCGCCCGGGACATAACGTCCTGGTTTGGGGCGCGTCGGGCGGCTTGGGGTCGATGGCGATCCAGTTGATCGCGATTTCCGGTGCCAACGCCATCGGCGTGATTTCCGAGGAAGACAAACGCGAATTCGTCATGAGTCTCGGCGCCAAAGGCGTGCTGAACCGCAAAGACTTCAATTGTTGGGGCCAGTTACCGCCGGTCAACGGTGAGGGTTTCGGCGACTATATGAAAGAAACCCGCAAGTTCGGCAAAGCCATCTGGGATATCACCGGCAAAGGCAACGACGTCGACTTTGTTTTCGAACACCCGGGTGAAGCAACGTTCCCGGTCAGTTGCAATATCGTCAAGCGCGGCGGCATGGTCGTGTTTTGCGCCGGTACGACGGGTTTCAACCTGACCATGGATGCACGGTTTGTCTGGATGCGTCAGAAACGGATCCAAGGCAGCCACTTCGCCAACCTGCAACAGGCGAGCCAAGCCAACCAACTTGTTCTGGAACGGCGTCTCGACCCCTGCATGTCCGAGGTGTTCTCGTGGGATGATATTCCGGCGGCGCATACCAAAATGCTCCGCAATCAGCATAAGCCCGGCAACATGGCCGTTCTGGTTCAAGCCAAACATCCAGGCCGACGCACGATTGAAGACTGCATCGAAGGCTAAGCAAAGGCCTAGAGCAATATGGGATTTAAATGACGCAGGTATGTCGTTCGCTTTACAGCGGCGACATCCCTCGTTTTAATCCCTCTTCCAGACGGAGGACCAACCCATGGACGCCAGCGCAAGCAGCAGTGACCCCAGGGTTCCAAACCTGACAGAGTTGACCGAAGCGGCCTTGCCTGCGGCGGAAACATTCTATGCCGAAGCCCGCCGTGCGGTCGGCGACTTGGTGGTACGCGATGGACGCGTCAACGGCGCCTTGGTCGAAAAACATCAAACCGCTGTTCACGGATTGTCGTGGGTCGCAACCTATGTCGAGGGCCTCCGCCAAATGCGCGAATGGGGTGAGCGCCTAGATGCCGAGGGCCGCTTTGGCGAGCTTGAGCGTCTCATGGTCCAAGCCGCATTCGGCGAATACCTGAACCAGCTTTCGGGCGGCATTGCCGTCAGTCAGCTGGAAATGCTCCGGCCGCGCGATCTCGGCGTCTCCGACGAAGCGATTCACGCGCTGATCTCGAATGACGCCGTCCGAACCCTGATCAATGCCGGGCACACCGAAAGCGTGCGTGCGCGGATCGCCGAGCTGATGGAAGACGGTCATTTCGGCGCGCCGGGTTTGTCGGACGAAATGCTCGACATGATCCGCGATCAGTTCCATCGCTTCGCCGAGGAACAAGTCGTTCCCGACGCCCACGAATGGCACCTGCAGGACGAACTGATCCCGCTGCCGATCGTCGAGCAGATGGCCGAGTTAGGCGTTTTTGGCCTGACGGTTCCGGAAGAAAACGGTGGCCTAGGCCTCGGCAAGATGGCGATGTGCGTGGTCACCGAAGAATTATCACGCGGCTACATCGGTGTCGGCTCGCTCGGCACACGGTCTGAAATTGCTGCGGAATTGATCAGGTTGGGCGGTACGCTCGAGCAACAGGAAAAGTATCTCCCGTCGATCGCGTCAGGTGAACTTCTGCCGACCGCCGTGTTCACAGAACCGGGCACCGGCTCGGACCTGGCGTCGCTGAAAACCCGCGCGGTGAAGGACGGCGACGTCTACCGTATTACCGGTAACAAGACATGGATCACGCATGCATCGCGCAGCGACATGATGACGCTGCTGGCACGCACCGATCCAAACGAGACAGGCTACAAGGGCCTGTCGATGTTCCTAGTCGAAAAACCGCGCGGCACCGATGACGATCCGTTTCCACTCAACGGCATGACCGGCGGCGAAATCGAAGTCCTCGGCTATCGCGGCATGAAGGAATACGAGCTCGGCTTCGACGATATGGTTGTACCCGCGTCGCAGCTTTTGGGCGGCGTCGAAGGTCAAGGCTTCAAGCAACTGATGGCGACTTTCGAAAGTGCGCGCATTCAAACCGCCGCACGCGCGGTCGGTGTCGCGCAAAACGCCATGGAACTGGGCCTTCAGTACGCCAAGGACCGAGTGCAGTTCGGCAAGCCGATCTACAGTTTCCCGCGGGTTCACGGCAAGCTCGCCTGGATGGCGGTCGAAACTATGATCGCCCGTCAGATCACCTATTTCTCCGGTCGGGAGAAAGACTCCGACCGGCGTTGCGATATCGAGGCCGGCATGGCCAAGTTGCTGGCGGCCCGGGTTGCCTGGGCCAACGCCGACGGCGCCTTGCAGATTCACGGCGGCAACGGCTATGCACTGGAATATCCGATTTCCCGGGTCCTCTGCGATGCACGCATCCTAAACATTTTCGAAGGTGCGGCTGAAATCCAGGCTCAGGTCATCGCCCGCGGACTGTTGGAGGGAAGAAATTGAACTTTCTCTCCCCCGACGATAGCGAGATCGCGGCACGCATCGCCGACGTCATCGTCCGCGAGGCCACGGACGACGATTCCGACGCCATCATCGAACTGATCGAACAGATTTATGCCGAATACCAAGGCTGCGTGCTGCTGATCGATGACGAGGAGCCTGAACTTCGCGCCCCGGCATCCGCATACCAGCGGTTGGGCGGCAAATTCTGGGTCGCCGAATGCGATGGCAAGGTGTGTGGAACGGTAGCGCTGGCGCCGACCGATGCGCCCCATGTCGCGCGCCTGAACAAACTTTATGTCTCATCGGCAGCGCGGTCTCGCGGGATCGGCGAAGCCATGTGCAATTTGGTCGAACGCACCGCAAAAGACGACCTTGGGGCGGAAATGATGATGCTGTATACGGATTCCCGCTTCCTCAAGGCGCACCGATTGTACGAGCGCTTAGGGTACGGGCGGCAGCCTGGTCTGCTGCATCGTGCCGATGCCTCGCAGTCCGTCGAAGTGGTCTACACCAAAAAAATCTGAACCTTCGCTGTCTCTTGAAAGGCTCGGGACGTTCGCCCACACTTGGCGTTCGACGCGGGGGGGCAATGACGACGGCAACGTACAGCAAAATCCATTGTGACATCGACATCGATGCCGACGGCCTTCAGCACGGCGGGATGATCGTTCCGTGGTCCCGCGATGCATCTTCGTGGGGGTCGATCCGGGTGCCGATCAGCGTCATCAAGAACGGGGACGGGCCGACGGTTCTATTCACCGGCGCCAACCACGGCGACGAATACGAAGGTCCGTTGGCCTTGGTCAAATTGCGGGCGTCGCTGCAGCCGGCCGAAGTGCAGGGCCGCATCATCATCGTCCCGGCGCTGAACCTTCCGGCTTTTCGCGCCGGTAAGCGAACCTCGCCGATCGACGGCGGCAACATGAACCGGGTCTTCCCGGGAAACCCCAACGGCACGATCACCGAGATGGTCGCCCATTTCGTCACGACGCGACTGATCGCCCGGGCCGATATCGTTGTCGATATCCATGCCGGCGGCCGGTCGTTGTCTTTTCTGCCGACTGCGATCATCCACGACCTGCCCGACGCCGATCATATGGACAGAACCTTGGCCGCACTTCATGCATTTGCAGCGCCGTATGGCTTGGTTCTGACGGAATTGGACCCGAGCGGCATGATCGACGGCATCGTCGAGCGCCTGGGCAAAGTGTTTCTGTCGACGGAACTGGGCGGCGCAGGATCATCGTCGACCGAAACCATTGCCGTCGCGGAACGCGGCGTGATGAATATCCTCAAGCACGCCGGTGTCATCAAAGATGCACCGGACATCCCGGCACCGTGCACGCTGCTGGCGACCCCGGATGCGACCAGTTTCGTGACGGCACGGTCACCTGGATTATTCGAGATTTGCAAAGACCTCGGTTCCTCCGTCAATGTCGGTGACGTCGTAGCCCGTATCCATTACCTGGAAGACCCCGAACGCGACCCGACACCGCTGCTGGCGGATCGCGATGGGCTGCTGGTCTGCCGCCATATGCCGGGCTTGATCGAGCGCGGCGACTGCGCCGCCGTGATCGCCGCAGATTGGACACGCCGTTGACGCATGCCGACGACAGGCCGGTAACTCTAACCGACGTCCGCGACGCGGCGGCGCGGATCGCCGGGCACGTTGTCCGCACACCGTTGCGCATCTCGTTAAGCCTAAGCGAAATCGCCGGTCATCCGGTGTATCTGAAACTTGAGACCATGCAGGACACGGGCGCCTTTAAAATCCGCGGCGCGACCAACGCGCTTTTGCGTATGT
This sequence comes from Rhodospirillales bacterium, assembly GCA_965222395.1. Taxonomy (GTDB): domain Bacteria; phylum Pseudomonadota; class Alphaproteobacteria; order Rhodospirillales; family Casp-alpha2; genus UBA4479. The sequence continues at coordinate 3,628,449 of OZ244947.1, read as the reverse complement.
CGGAGCGCGACCGCGCCAAGGGCGTCGTCACGATGTCGAGCGGCAATCATGGCCGCGGTCTCGCCTATGCATCGAAAAAGCTCGGCATCCGCTGCACCGTGTTCATGTCAGAGTTGGTCCCGAACGTGAAGGTCGAGGCGATCCGTGCCCTCGGCGCCGACGTCGTCATCGCCGGTCCGAGCCAAGAAACGGCTGACGCCGCGGTCAAAGAGCGCGTTGCAGCGGATGGTTCGGTCTATGTCCACGCCTTCGACCAACCGGATATCATCGCCGGACAAGGCACCCTAGGCCTGGAAATCTTGGAGGACTTGCCGGAGACCGGCCGCGTCCTGGTTCCACTTTCAGGTGGTGGATTGTTCGCCGGGGTCGCCGTGGCCATGAAATCCCTGCGCCCCGATCTACATACCGTCGGCATCACCATGGCGGACGGCCCGGCGATGATCGACTCGTTGAAAGCCGGTTATCCGGTTGCAGTCAATGAAGTCCCGACCCTGGCCGATGCCTTGGGCGGAACGATTGGACTGGATAACGCCTATACGTTCGACATGACGCAACGCTATCTGGACGAGACCTGCTTACTCAGCGAGGACGAAATCGCCGACGCCATTCGTCACACGTTTCTTCAGGATCGCTTGGTCGCCGAGGGCGGCGGTGCGGTCGGTGTCGGGGCGCTCCTGTCCGGTCGGTTGCGGTCGCATTCAGGTCCGACCGTAATCGTTCTCAGCGGCTGCAACATTGACATGGATACGTTCCGGCGTATCGTCGCCGACCCACCTGAAGCGGACTAACCCATGCAAGACGTTCTCGCCCTCGCGCAATCCAATTTGCTGTCCCCCATGGTGCTGTTCTTTGCCCTTGGGTTCTTCGCCGCCGCGGCACGGTCGGATCTGCAATTCCCCGAGGCCGCCGCCAAGGCGCTGTCGTTGTATTTGCTGATCGCCATTGGCTTCAAAGGTGGCGTCACGGTGGCCGAGCGCGGCGTCGATGTGACCATGGCGACAGCCATCGGCGCGGGTATTGTGCTGAGCACCGTTATTCCGTTCGTCGCTTTTGCCTTTTTGCGCACGGTGTCGAACCTGCCCCGGATCGATGTCGCCGCCGTCGCCGCACACTACGGCTCAATATCTATCGTCACGTTCGTTGCCGCTTCGTCGGCTTTGACGGCGCTTGGGATCGAGTTCGAGGGCTATCTGGTCGCCGTTGCCGCCGTGATGGAGAGCCCGGCGATCGTGGCGGCGCTGATCTTGGCGCATAAGGACCGCAAAAAGTCCGCCGAAGAACTGGGCGACGGCATGGGCGATAGCCTGATCCGCGAAGTTTTGTTGAACGGCTCCATCGTCGTTCTGACCGGCGCCTTCATCATCGGCTGGATCACCGGCCCCGGCGGTATGGCGGAGATTTCGTCGTTTATCGTCGATCCGTTCAAGGGCGTTTTGTGCCTGTTCCTGCTCGACATGGGGTTGATCGCCGGGCGTGGTATACGCCGCAGCGCCCATGAACTCCGACCTGCCGTAATCGGTTTCGGTCTGACCATGCCGCTGATCGGCGCGGTCTTCGCCCTCGGCGCGGCACAAGTCATCGGCCTGGACGGCGGCAGCACGGCCTTGTTGATGACGTTGGCCGCATCGGCCAGTTATATCGCCGTGCCGGCGGCGATGCGCGTCGCCCTTCCCGAAGCCCGGCCGGCGATTTATTTGACCTTGTCGCTGGGCATAACATTCCCGTTCAATCTGATCGTCGGCATCCCGCTCTATGTGTGGGCGGCGGAAACGTTCGTCGGCGGCTGAGGAGGACACAATGGACATGCACCCCAAGAAACGGGTGGAAATCACCATCGAAGCCCCTGCCCTTCGGCGCATCACAAATCTATTGGATGCAGAACCGGCGCATGGCTATACGGTGTTGCCGGTGATCGGCGGGTCGGGCGAATCCGGTCCGTGGACCCGCGACGGCCTGGTGTCGAGCGCCGGCGGCATGGTGCATATCGTCTGTATCGTCGATCCGGACGATCTGGATGAACTGGTAGAGCGGATATTCACGGTGGTGTCGCGCCAGATCGGCATCGTCAACGTCACCAATTGCCAGGTCATCCGCGACAAGAAATTCTAATGGGCACAACCTTTGAGGGTGACTCGTGACGGTCGCGTTGTCATTATTTGAGCACCGTATCCAACTAGGTAACTGACAAATGTCCCGTCTCGCCGTATTGCTGCTCGTGCTTCTCGTCGCCGGCTGTCAAACCACCAATACGTCGCAACGCTCGCCGGAAATGCAGGATAAGCTGATCTCCAGTTTCAAGTCTCACACCGTGACCCAGTGTATTGTGAGAGCACCTAAACACGAAGAATTCAGTGCTGAGTTATCAAGGCTGGAAATGACCGCATTTGACGCATGTCGGTGTATTTCTCATTCATTCTATAACAGTCTGAACGACGAGATGCAGAACCGGTTCATAGACGAGTTACCGGAAAACCTGGACGTGCAACCGTGGAATGACTTTTTTGTCTTAGCGATTCTCGATTGCCTGCAAGAACCAGTGCCTTCATAAGGCACCGGACCTTGATCAGTTGCCAAGCGCCGCCGATACGCGGAACAACGTCAGAGGTTCGGGCACGCCCTTCATGTCGTAGGCACCCGCGTCCTCGAAATTCAGACCTTGGCCAAGGCTAAGATCGCGGACGTTCTCGGTCACGAATACTTCGCCGGTCCCGGCCTTGTCGCAGACCCGCGCCGCGATCTGTACCGTGGTCCCGAAGAAATCGTCCTCTTCTTCCACCGCCTCGCCTGCGTTCAAGCCGACCCGGATATTGACCGGCAAGGCCCCGTCCCGGTCGTTGTGGTCACGCAGCGCCTTGAGAATTTCTTGCGCGCCCCGCACCGCATTGGCGGCGATCGGAAAACTCGCCATGATCCCGTCGCCGGTGTGTTTGACTTCGCGCCCATGGTGCGACGCCAGTGCCGACCGGACGACCGCATTGTGAATTCGCACAACTTCCTGCGCCCCATAGTCGCCCCGCTCGTGCGTCATTTGGGTTGAGCCGACGATATCGGTAAACATGATACAGACGATACCCTGGGCCTGGGCCCGGGCAGCCGTGTTCGAAGTCCACATCCGCATCACCTCGGCAAAGTCCGCGAACGGGTCAACGTTGCCCGCATTGTGCAGATCCATCGTTCGATGACCCGCTTCGATGATCATGCGATAGCTGTCCTGCACTTTGTATTCGGCGTACTGGCGACAATACGCATCGACCCGGTCCGGCGAGTTGCCAAGCGCTTCGACCATTTCACGCACCAAGACGAAAGCCTGCATCTTGGTCAGCGAGGATTGCGCGCCGTAGCGCTCGGCGGCCCCCGACATGAACAGGTTCAGTCCGAATTGAACGTGGCGGTTCAGTTTCGGCACATCGTCCTTGATCGCCGTCAGGGCAGCAGCCAGGAATTTCAGCATATGCCGGCGCATCTGTTGGGTAAGCCCACCCGCCGTTCCGGGTTGCGGTTTGGGTGATTCCGGGTCCCGTATCGGGTCGGCCGCTGGCTGCGGTTCCTGCGCCGCGTCCGCATCGGACGCGTCAGAGTCAGACGGCATCGGTCCGGGTTCAACTAGCGGCACCGGAGTCCCGCCGGATGCCACGGCGGAACGCCCTGGACGACGCGCCTGCTTCGGCGTTTCAAGCACTTCGTACGTCGGCTCGTGGGCAATATAGACCCGCCGCACCAGCACCGAGGCCAATCCGACGAACACGAGAAGCGACAAGCCGATGGCAATCCCCTGCGCCGCCTGTGCCCCGAATCCAAAGCGCGCGCCCAGTCCTTCGGCCAGCGCCACCAGCGGCACGAACACAATCGCCGCCACAGCAAGGGAGATGGCACCGCATACAAAGAGCTTGCCGGCCAATGCGCCTGTATTGGTTTGTCGGACCTTCGGCGTCTCCGCGCGACGCTTTTGAGACCGCGTCTCGCGTTCCACCGATGGCACGATGTCTTCGGTCCGCGACGCAAGGGCTTCCGGTAACGGCGGCAGGGTCTCCTCAACGGATTCCGCGACCGCTTTTTCCGCGGCGGAGGCTTGCTCGCGCATTTGCCGCGACACGCTTGCGACTTTGCTCAGATGCGGACTGATCCACGCCAACGTCTCTAATGGAGGCCGTCCGTCATACTCCGTCACCGCCATGACGCGGACACCTTCGTGGGTCTTCGACGCGTCGAGGCCGGCGGCGAGAGCCAGCGCACCATTCTTGTCGTCTCCGGGTAAGCTTTCATGCCGCCGCCACCCGCCCGATGTACGGACGTAGATATCGAACCGCGAAGGGGTCACGCGCCCCCTCGCCATGCATCACCTACAACTTCGAAACTCAGTGCTTTCAATGGCTTCCGCTTTATTTCCATTATCAGGGTCAGGGCCATGAGCTTGTTCTCCTGCGGGCAGGTCCGTGCAAGGGTTCGTCCCTGAGCATAACCCGCCGCGCAAGGCAGTTTCGATTGTCGAACGCGGCGAATCCCCTAACTCTAGGATCAGAAGTCTATGGCGAAAGATCAAGCCGGGACACGCCCAGAAAGGGAAAAAGTCGCCGGTAGACGATATTTCATCGAGTGATCCGGAGACGGTGATCTCGGCCGGTCGAGGGCGATGACCACGTTGACCGTGGCTTCCATCCCCCGTCGATACCCGCGCCGCGGTCTTGGCGTGGCGTCGTCCTCGACCCTCTCTTCCTCGACGATCGGATATTGAAACTGGACGCGTTGGCCCGCACCTTAAGGTGATTGCTCACTACCGAGGTTTGATGTGGCACGCCGATTCAAACAAACAGTATTCTTGTCCGTTATCGCGTCAGCAGTCGGTGTGAGTGTGGCCCAGCACGCCAACGCGTCAAGTATTCCAACATTGGCCGAACAAGTGCTTCAGGCAGCCTGCGTCGAACCGCTGACCGATGCCCAGAAATACCGCGCCGTTCTGCCTGGCGTCCGCATCGTCGGGCACGAGATTTCGCGCGCCGGCCAAGGCCCGGGGCGCGCAGCCACTGATTTGCTGTTGGATGACGGCAGCACGCTCAAAGTTCAGGTGCTGTTTCCTGGGGGTCGACTACGCCGCGCGGTTGTCGAAGGGCACACCGACCATCCGAATTGGAGTATCCGCGGCGACGGCACCTGTCAGGTCGCCGAGGCTCGGCTGATGGAACATGACGATACCGGTCGGGCGACCCGAATACGGGTATTGGAGAGCGATCTGCGCACGGTCACCTTCGATATCCCCATGAATCCGCCGGTCCCAGTGCGCGACGGCACGCCGGGCGTACACGTCGGCCTAATCGACAGCGGCGTCAACTATACGTTGGATGCGTTCGCGCCTTACCTCGCCCGGACCACCGACGGGCGGATGATCGGCCGCGATTTTTGGGATGACGACGACCGCCCGTTCGACATCGACAACGGCCGGTCGCCGTTCTTTCCGTTCCACCATGGCAGCACGGTCATGAGCGTCCTCGTCAATGAGGCGCCGTCCGCGCGAGTGGTCCCCGTGCGGTACCCCCGCCCAGAAATGGTCAAGATGGCTGATACCGTTGATTGGCTGGCGTCGCAGGACGTCACGATTGTGAACTTGGCGATGGGCTCCAACCGGCGCGACGATTGGACCGCTTTCGAAGCCGCCGCCAAGCGACATCCCGACATGCTGTTTCTGATTTCCGCCGGCAACAACGGCCGCAACATCGACCGGGAGCCGGTCTTTCCCGCCGCCCTCGGCCTCGACAACGCCTTGGTCATCACATCCGCGGACCCGGACGGCAGATTGGCACGGGGCTCCAACTGGGGCGCACGGAGCGTCGATATCATGGTCCCCGGCGAACGGCTGGATGTGACCGACCATCGCGGCGCGCCAGGTAAGGCATCCGGTTCGAGTTTTGCCGTGCCTCGGGTCGCCGCCCTCGCCGTCCGTCTGCTCGATGCCAACCCGGGCTGGGCCGGGCCGCAGTTGAAACAAGCGATCCTTGATCGCGCCCGACCTCAAGGCGGACAACGTCGTACCCGTTTCGGATGGATTCCCGACCCCAGTGACGGCCCTTAAGGCCGATCAGCGCGGCGTCGGAGGCGGTGGCGGGTCGTCGTAGAACCGCCGGGCGAACGGCGCCATCTGCGGAATATCCCTCTCGATCCGGGCCAACGCCAAGTCGGCGAGTTCCTGATCGCCGCCCCAAAGGCCCGCTTGTAGCGCTAGGCGAAGGAGTTGCGGGTCGCTGGGCAGGAACGTTAACCCGTGGCGAAGAACCGGTGCACTCGCGGCATAGTTTTGCGTCAAGCTATGTGTCACCGCCAAGGAAATGAGCGCATTCGGTGCATTCGGATCAATGTCCACCGCGGTTTCCAAAACCGTCGTCGCCCGCTCTAGATAGCGGCGCATGCCCAACGTCTGGCCGGCCAAGTCCATAAGCTGCCGGTTGTTGGTGTCGAGACAATCCTGCATCAGGATATCGGCGTCCTCGGGCGCCATGCCGCGTGGCAGGTTGCGCGCATCGTCGAGGCTGAGGACACAACGCCGGTAGGCATCGCCGATGGCTTGCGAAGCCGCCGCCTGACCTTGGCCGGAAGAAGCCCTGAGGTCCGACAGCGCCGACGCGGGGATGGCCTCGTTCCGGCCTTCGCCACCGGACGCGACGATGCCGACCAGACGCCCATTCGCATTGACCAGTGCCCCGCCGGAATTTCCAGGCAGCGACCGTGCGTCGTGATGCCATCGCGCCAGCGGCGTTTCGGCTTTCGGTGCGATTAACTGGCCGGGTGCGTAAACGCGAACGGCTTCGCGGCCGACGTCGAAACCAACCGTGTACAAGGTTGTATCCATATTCGCGTCGGCTACATCGCGCCGCAAACGCGGACTGACGCCCGGCGCATCGAGCAGAATCAAATCGCCGGGGAAATCCGTCGGTACAACATTGGCTCGGATCGCAGTACCGTCGGCCAACGTCACGCGCACCGTATCCAAATCGGCGACGATATGACGGTTAGTCACCAACAAGTCGTCGTCCAAGACAACCGCGCTGCCAATGGGTTCGAAACCGGATACCAGAACGACATCTTCGGCGACGGCGCATACGGGCTCGGGGGCCTCGCAGGCTTGCGCCGAAGCGCGGTCCGGCGCGGCCAACATGGCGACAGCAATAAGACTTAGAAACAGCTGTAACATGCTCAGAGCATACCCGCGCCGCGCGCCCAAACAACCACCATCAACACCGCCGCGGCGCCGAGTGTTCCGGCCGCGATGCTCCGTTTCAGAGCAATGAACAAGACGTAACCGAATGCCGTCGCGCCGAGTCGGTCGACCATCTCGGTCTGTTCCAGGATACCAACCGGATAGATCAGTATCCGACCGATCAGCCCAGCCAGAAGGGCGTACGCGACACAGGTAATCCACTGCAACAAAGCGCTTTCCGGATCGATCCGCGCCGCGATCGACGTGCCGAGGGCGCGCCAAAAGAACGTCGCAGCGATCCCCATGGCGAGCAAGATCCCTGGCGCCCAGGTCGATGCGTCAGCCCATTCGCCGATCACGCGAGACGCCTCAGCATTTGATCGGCGAAGAATCCGACGCTTCCGGCAATGATACCGCAGAACGGCAGGCTCCAATCCGGGCTCAGCACATACAACGCCGGGCCAAGCGCCGCTCCTGCCGCGAAGGCAATAAGACCGGGCCGCGAGCGCATGGCGGAGAACACAAAGGCGAAGTAAATCGGGTTGATGAAGACCAAAGTCACCGTCACAAAAAACGGCAGTGTTTCGGCCATTACGTATCCGGCGGCGGTGCCGATGGACCCTGCCCCCATGCACATGGTCGAGAACCCGGCGTAATACGGCGCACGTTCGTCCGGTCTCAGATCATGGGCTTGGCGCAGCAACCCGACCCACGTGTTGACGGACATCAGTTGGACCCAGAGATATCGCCAGCGCCATCCGCTTTTCGATTTCCGAAACATCGGGATCAGCGAGAGACTCATCGGGAAAAATCGCATGTTCGCCATTGATACGGCCAGCACCATAGACAGGACCGGCGCACCGAGCAGGAAATACTCGACGAACGCCACTTGGCCCGGCAATCCCCAAATGCCGACGGTTGAGACAATAGCGATCCAGATGTCCAATCCAGCGGAATTCACCAAGGCGCCGTAACCCAGCATGCTGGCTGCGACCATGAAGGCGGGCAGACTCAATCCATCGATAAATCCACGCCAAAAAACGGCGCCAACATCGACTAATTCTCCATCGTCGTCGGGTGGTTCGATAACGTCATTCCCCATCGCACCCATGCTGGCGCAAAGGCCCCGGTCCTTCAATCCGGCAAAAAAAGTGCGTAAAGTTATATAACGAGACAAAATAGCATAATTTTCTGGAATGCTGTGCGCTGGTTCATACCATGACGCCACTATCACGGACGGAGAACCCCATGCCAGACGGCGCACCCCTGCCACATATCGTTCCACCGGACGGCTCATCCGCGTTGGGCAAAGGCATGGCCGTCCTGTCGGCCATACTCCGCGCAGCGAAACCGCCAAGCCTGAGCGACCTGGCCGACGCCACCCTTTTGCCGCGACCGACGGTGTTTCGCCTGGTCAAACAACTGGAGGAGACAAAGCTTGTCACCCGCGCCGCCGATGGCGTGACGTATGTCCCTGGTCCCAGTCTGATGACGTTGGCGAGCGACGCTCTGACATCGTTCGCACAGACAGCACCGGTCTATGCGATCCTGCGCGGGTTGGTGCATGACGTCGGTGAAAGTTGCAACGTCGGTGTCTTGGACCGCGACGGCGTGGTTTATATCGAGCGTGTCGAGTGCGACTGGCCCTTGCGCCTGCAAATCGGTATCGGCTCGCGGGTGCCATTACACGCGACGGCGATCGGCAAATTGATGATGGCCCATATGCCGTCGCGAACCCGCAAACGGCTCTTTGCCAGTGGTGAACGAGAGCGGTTTACCGAGAACACAATCACCGACCCGAAATCGCTGGAGATTCAATTCAAGCAGATCCGCCGACAAGGATACGCCAGCAACGATCAGGAAAACACCATCGGCCTGATAGGGTTGGCGGTGCCAATTTACGATACCCGCGGAAAGGTCGTGGCCGGGTTGTCGCTGCATGCCCCACTGGCCCGCATGACCGTGCAGACCGCCGTGGAAAACCTGCCCCGTTTCCGCGCCGCCGCCCGCCTGATCGAAGACACCATGCGCGACCGGCAAGCGCTGGCCAAATCTTCTGCGGAGCAACCGTCATGACCCAATCGGCCGAGCACCGTGCCGGCATCACGCTGGTGACCGGGGTCATCGGCGCCGACACCCATATCGTCGGCAATCGGATTTTGTCGATGGCGCTTGAAAAAGAGGGCTACCATATCGTCACTTTGGGAGCGTTGACACCGGCCGAGGATTTCATCAAGGCAGCGATTGAAACAGCCGCCGACGCGATCCTTGTCTCGTCCCTGTATGGTCAAGGCGAGCTGGATTGCCGCGGTTTTCGCGACATGTGTATTGAGGCCGGGCTGGACGACATCGTGTTGTACGTTGGCGGCAATTTGGTCGTCGGCAAACAGAGCTGGGAAGAGGTTGAAGCTCGCTTCTTGGAGATGGGCTTCAATCGGGCTTTTCCGCCGGGCACACGCGTCCCGGCGGTGGTCGAGATGCTCGATACCGATTTTGCCGACAGAACCGAACCCACGGCAGACCAGAAATCGGTATGAGCGCCGCCCTTCTCATCGATTTCGGTAGCACCTATACCAAGCTGCGCGCCGTCGATTTGGATACCGGCACCATCCTGGGAGCCGGCCAGGGTCCGTCGACGGTCACCACCGATATAAACGAAGGGTTGGACGCGGCGTTGGTCGACCTTGAACGTCGACTGGGCGGGCTTCCGGAATTCACGTATCGCCTAGCGTCATCCAGTGCGGCCGGGGGTCTCGCCATGATCACCGTCGGGTTGGTCAAGGAACTGACGGCGGAAGCCGCTCGTTTGGCCGCCCTCGGCGCGGGTGCCAAGCTCATCGATGCCCGCGCCTACAAGCTGACGGACAAAGACGCGGCATCGATCGTTGCAGCAGCGCCGGATATCCTGTTGCTGGCCGGCGGCACCGACGGCGGCAACGAAGAGACCATCCGCTGGAACGCCGAGAAACTGACGACCGCGTGCATTGACTGCCCGGTTATCATCGCCGGCAATCGCAACGCCGCCGACGACATTGCCGCCGACATGACCGCCGCCGGGGTCGATGCGCGGATCGCCGGAAACGTGATGCCGGAATTCAACGTTTTGGATGTGGAACCGGCGCGCGCCGCCATCCGTGACGTCTTCATCGAGCGGATAGTGCACGCCAAAGGCATCGACAAGGCCGCCGACCGGTTCGACGCCGTCCTGATGCCGACCCCCGCCGCCGTCATGGAAGGTGCCCGTCTGATTGCCGACGGCACGTCGGACCGTCCCGGCATCGGGCCGCTGGTCGTCGTGGATGTCGGCGGCGCGACGACAGACGTGCATTCGATCGCCGACGGCACACCGACGGATGAAGGCGTCCTGCAATACGGTTTGCCGGAACCGCATGCCAAGCGGACGGTGGAGGGTGACCTTGGCATGCGGCACAACGCCCGGAGTATCGTCGAAACGGTTGGCGACGCGGCGTTCGCCGACACATTCGCAATCCCCGTCGAAGACATCGCCCCGATGCTCGAAGCCATCGCGGCGGATGCAGAACGATTGCCGGAAACGACACGGGATATCGACTTCGATATGGCATTGGCGACAGTGGCAGTGTCCCGCGCCATGCGGCGTCATGCGGGCACGCTGGAAATCAAACAGTCCGTTAGCGGCCCGGTCGCCGTCCAAACGGGCAAAGATTTGACGCGTGTCGGCGCGCTAGTGGGCACCGGTGGCGTATTGGTACATGGTGAGCACCCAGAGCGGATCTTGCGTGCCGCCCTCTTCGACAGCACCGACGCCGCTTCGCTTCGGCCGAGATCGCCGCGCCTCTTGATCGACAAAGACTATGCTCTTTACGCCGTCGGTCTGTTGGCCCAAGTCGATCCGGCCGCCGCCACACGGTTGGCCGACAACACCTTAAAGCAACTCTCCCCATCGTTCGAGGACACGAAGCATGGTCGCTCTCCCGCAGCTTGATCCGACTGCCCGGACCCTTTCAGCCGAACGCATCGACGAAGATATGTTCGCCGCGATGCGCCGCGAGAACCTGGCCCGGTGGCCGACTGGCGCGGATATTGATTTGGACGAGGCGATTGCGTTTCACACGTCGCTGCCAAAGCACAAGCAACTTGGCTGGGTGATGCGGCGGGCGGACGCCGAAGGTCGATGCCTGACGCAACCGCGAGGCGGGTTCGGCACCTTGGAATTGCAGAAAGAATTGATGATCTGCTTGGACCAAAAAGGCCACGCCGACATCGTCCCAACCACCACCGACAGCTATACCCGCAACGAACAATGGGAAAACGCAGCCCGCGGCATCGAAGAATCAAAGAAAGCCGGGCGGTCGATGTTGAACGGTTTTCCGCTCGTTAACTATGGCCACAAGGCGGCACGAACGCTGATCGAAGCGATCGATAAACCGGCGATCATGCTGACCGGCACGTCGATGCCGCGACTGACATCGGAAATCGGTTTCGCCGCCGGCTATTCGGGGTATTTGGGATCGGGACTTGCCTATACATCGTCTTACACCAAGGAAATCTCGATCGAGCAAGGACTGCGCAATTACCAATACCTGGATCGGCTGGCCGCTCTGTACGATGAACGGGGCGTCGATCTGCATCGGCGTCAACCGGGATTCCTGACGGGAACAAATATTCCGCCCTGCATCGCGATCCTGACCGGTATCATCGATACCTTGCTGGCGGCGGCACAAGGCGTGAAAAACTATGGCTTGGAACTCGGCCAGACGTTGCACCTGGTCCAAGATGCGGCAGCCATCAAGATGGCCCGCGAGTTGACGCAAGAATACCTCCATCGACAGGGGTATAGCGATGTCTTCACACCTGTTACGTCATTGCACTGGATGGGGGCATGGCCGCATGACGCCGCGCAGTGCGAAGCCTTGGTATCGTATGGCGGAACGTTGGCAGCGATCGGGGGCGCGGTCAGCGTCACCACCAAGTCATCGCATGAAGCGTTCGGCATCCCGACGCCCGAGGCCAACGCCGCGGGCCTTCGCAACACCCGTATGGCGATATATCTAGCGCGCCATATCCGTTTGGACTCGATGCCAGAGTTTCAAACGGAATGCGATTTGATCGGCCGCGAAGTGCGCCCGGTCATGGATAAGATTTTGGAAATGGGTGATGGTGACGTTGCCGTCGGAACTGTCCGCGCCTGCGAGGCCGGTGTCATGGATATTCCGTGGTCGCCCAACAATTACATGAAAAGTAGGGTAATGCCCGCCCGCGACGCCGATGGCTATCTGCGAATGTTCGATGTTGGCGATATGCCGATCGCCGGCGACGTGATGGAGGTTCATCATGAAAAACTCCGGCGGCGGGCAGAGCGCGACAACGTGCCCTTCGACTATGACCTCGCCGTCGGCAGCGTCTACGAGTTGTCGGAAACGCTCGACACGCTGCTGCCGTTTCCCTGGCGTGACTCCTGATTGAGCATCGACTCCCGTTGGTTCGATGTCATGGCTCGACGGCCTCAACCATCGATATGAACGCCAATCCGCTTTCACCGATCCGTTCCAACGCTTCACTCGAATAATCGGAAATGACGACGATCTGGTGAACGTTCGTCCCGTCGTCCGAGAGGGGCAGGCGCAGGACTGTATGCGACCGCTTATCCAGGTTGCCCGTCATGAACCGAAAATGGGTTGAGGAGGGTTTCTTCTCCCGCAACATTTTTTGATGCCGCTCCAACAAAACCTGACCGAAAGCCGGCGTATGAATTTTGTATGGGCAGCCGCCGGTCATATCTATGCCATACATGACAGACATGTGAGTGCCCCAGAACCGGTACGTGCTATCCGGGAGGTTCTCGGCGATATCGATCACGGTCGTGCTGGGAATTATTTTTGCCGGCAACGCCATGAGATCAAAGTCGCACCACGCCGGGGCAAAGGCACGCCCGCGGCAGCTATCCCAGTAGTCGAGAGCGGCGATCAAGGATACCGGTAAATCTCTCAGCCGGTCGATATCCGCAAGTGTCTGATCTTCCGTCATGGCCTTTGAAACTCGCATGTCGAAACAGTCGTTTCTCAGCCTGACCCGTCCGTGTCCGGCACCCGTCTCGCCATGCCATTCCCTCCCCGTCGTGACACTTCCGAGAGTATTACATGAAGGCGCGGCGGATCATATTCAATCCGATGATGAACAAAACGGCCAAGAGGACTCTCTTAAACAGCGCTTCATTGATGTGGTTGCGGATTTTGTTCCCGAGGATAATTCCCGCCAACGCGGGGACGCACATCACCAATGACAACCAAAACCGGTCTCCGTCGAAAATACCGTTGATGTAATAGAAGAAAACCAGGGGTACAGCGCCAAGCAAATAGAGTGTCGTGATGGTCTGCACGAACACGTCCTTTGGCAATCGAAGCAAAAACAAATAGATAATCATCGGCGGCCCCCAAATGCTGGTGAGCCCCCCCAAGACGCCCCCGATCAGTCCGGCCACGGGTCCGAACACTTTTTCCGCGACCGGTCCCAAGGGATTGCCGCTCGGTTGCCAAAACTGCATCAGCGCAAAAATGATGGCGATCACGCCGATCACGCCGAACAACACGTTGCCGTCCAACACGTTTATCAAGCGCGACCCAAGATAAAGAGAGACCACGAACGAGAGGATCAGAGGCCAGAACCGTTTTATCGGCTTGCGAACATCGCCAATACTGGCCATCTGCCAGAGGTTGGTGACGACCAACGACATCGCTATCATCGCCAAACTGGCCGGCACGTCGACGAAAAACAATGCCACGGCAATGGCGACAAGAGGCAACGCCACGCCGCTGATGCCCTTGGCTATCCCGCCGAGGAACATGCCCGCCGCCATCCCGGCGAAGGCGGTGATTTCAAACCCGAACACGAACTAGTCGGCCGAAATTTCAATGCGATCCAAAACGAACGGACGCAGATCCCCCAGCCCCGGTATCGTGGCCGGCAACGTCATCGCGCCATCGTGCACGTCGAATGGGTCGGCAAAGATCGACTGGCAAGGTTTCAGAAATCCGTTCATTTCGCCGGCATTATCGATGCAGGCACGGGCAACGCAAGCCTCCATCCAGCACCCCGGATCGGCGGCGACGCCGTTGCCCAGTACCGGGGTCATGCCGAGATCACGAATTCGGCCCAGTTGCCGGATCAGCACGTCGAGGCTTCCGGCCTTCATCAACTTCAACTTCACGTGGGTCACGCCAGGAATTTCGGCGGCGTGTTCAATCTCGGCGTCGCCGTAAATGCTCTCGTCTAGCATATAAGGAACACAGGTCGCCTCGGCGACGGCGCGGGCCGCCGTCCAATCGTCCATGTGGCAAGGTTGTTCCAGTAACTCCACCGCGTTCGGCGAAATACCAGCGGCGAATCGAACCCCGTCCTCTTGGCAGTAACCTTGGTTACCATCGATCCGGATCCGCACACCCGGCGGCAAGCACGATTGAACGAACGCCACGCGCGCCAGATCGTCGGCGATATTCCAGCCGACCTTGACCTTGATCGTGTCATAGCCCGCCGCGGCATGGGCGGCGATTTCTGTTTCGATTTCATCGTACGACGTGGCATTCAAGATCGCGAGTAGCGGCACCGCCTCACCGCCATGCCGCGTCAGGACCGAATGGCCGTTCAGCATTTCAACGGCCGTGACGAGCGCTGTCACCGTAAACGGCGCCTTGGCATGGAACGCCATCGCATGGGCCTTGGCGGCATCGGCAGAGACGCCGATCATTCCTTGTGCGATCCTCCCAGCCGCCACCCAGCAGGCGTCGATGGTTTCCGGCGTATAGCCGGTCAGGATCGTCGCTTCGCCGAAACCGTATTCCCCGTCGCCGTCTCGAACTTCGACGATAACCGTATCGAATGTTGTGACCGGGCCGAATGACAACATATAAGGCACAGTCAACGGCAGAGCCAACCGGGAAAGGCCAACGGACGCAATCGTCGATTTTGACATGCTGCTTTCAGTCATCGATAACGAGGTCGCCATCATATGATTTCAAGGAACCTTGGCCATGGTCCGCGGTATCGATCATCTCGTTTTATGCGTGAATGACCTAAAAAACGCGCGAACAGTATACGACGCCCTCGGCTTCACCCTGACACCACAGGCCCAACACCCGTTTGGTACAGGCAATATCATTGCCCAGCTCGATGGGTGTTTCCTCGAAATTCTCTCGGTGACGCAACCGGACGACATTCCGCCGGCAGCCGCCGGCGCATTTAATTTCGCCGCCTTCAACCGGGATTACCTGGCCCAGCATCAAGGGATGTCGATGCTGGTCTTGGACAGCCGGGACGAGATGCAAGACCGACAAGACTTCATCGATGCCGGCCTAAACGTTTTCGCCCCGTTCGAGTTTCAACGCCAACAGACGCTGCCGGACGGAAACACGGCAACCGTTGGGTTTTCCCTGACCTTTGCAGATGATGCGATGACGCTGCCCGGTCTTGGGTTCTTTACGTGCAAGCAATGGCGGCCGGACCTGTTCTGGAAACCGGCCTACCAGACCCACGCCAACGGCGCGCAATCAGTGTCCGAGGTTTACATCGTCGCACCGGACCCCGCCGCCACCGCACCGTTCCTAAGCGGGTTCGCCGGAACCGGCAGAGGTACCGCGGACAATGGCGATCTTGTGATCGATACGACGCGCGGCGCCATCCGCGTGATGACGCCCCGCCGCTTCGAACAAGTTTTCGCCAAAAGTTCGCCGGACCGCGACCCAACGCGTCCATTCTTCGCCGGATACGCGTTGAAGGTCGATGATCTTGGTTGCGTCGCGGCGCTCTGGCACGACGCCGGTATCCCGTTCGCGCGGTCGCCTGACAGTATTTGGATCGGACCGGACGCAGGCCTCGGATGCGTCATCGCCGTCAGCGATTAACCGTCTTCGCTCTCTTCCTGATGCAACGGCAGCGTCAAGATCGCCTCCGTGCCCTCGCCGACTATGCTTCTCAGTTCCAAGTGCCCACCGTACATCTCGGCGATGGAATTGGTGATCGGCAGGCCCAGTCCTGTCCCATCGTGACTACGCGTCAAACTATCGGCGACCTGGTGGAACGGCTTCATCACCGCGCGAAGGGCCTCATCGGGAATGCCAATGCCTTCGTCGCGAACCCGAAGTTCCACGGCCGTCTCGTCGACGATCGCCGCGCTGACCCAAACCGTGCCGGCCTCCCTGCTGAATTTGACCGCATTGGAAATCAAATTCATCATCATCTGGCGGGCATGACGCGCTTCGAGCATCACAATAATCCCGTCAGGCGGCGCATCGAACGCTAAGGCGATGCCTTTCTTCGCCGCTTGCGCACCCAAATAATCGATGACATCGCGAACCTCCCCGCACACATCGGTTTCTTCAGGCATGATATCGACGGCACCCGCCTCGATCCGCGCCAAGTCCAGCATGTCATTGATGATCGACAGCAAATGCGTTCCGGAAGACTTGATGATCCCGGCGTATTCCTTGTATTGCGGATTGCCGAGTTCGCCGTACATTTCAGCGTCGAGAATCTCGGAAAACCCGATAATCGCGTTCAACGGAGTCCGAAGTTCATGCGACATATTGGCGAGAAACTCGGACTTCATTCGATTGGCAAGCTCGGCATCTTCTTTGGCCCGGCTTAACTCGTCCGTCAGGATTTTCAGCGCCGTGATATCGACGTCGGCGCCGACCAAACCGACCGGGTTGCCGTCGCTGTCATACCACGGCCCGCTCCGAGTCAAAAAATGCCGCACTCGACCATCCGGTAAACGTGCGGAGTATTCACACGTATATTCGCCGTTATGGCGTCCGGCCATGAAGTCATCTGCGATGCTTCTTTGAAACTGGGCTTCGCTTGGCGACACGACGACCGCGGCCCATTCGTGATAAGTTTGAATACCCTCACCGGGTTCGCAACCCAGCATACGGTTCAATTGGTCGGAATAGGTCATTCGGTCGTCGCGCACGTCCCACCGCCATACGCCGACACCGCCGGCCTCAGCGGCACGGATAAAATCGGCCTCGCGCGCGTTCAGTTCACGGGTCGCTGCATCCCGAGCGGCGGAGGCTTCAACAGCGACCCGCGTTTGTCTAGATAGACTATGCAACAAGATGAAGACGCCGACGCAAAGGCACATCGCCCCCACAGTCCCGAGAAATGTCGCGGTTGATAGCTGCTCCGCGTCCAACTCATGGAGCCCGACATCGAAACCGGCCTCGAACAATCGCAACAGGTTTCCCACGTGTGCGATCGCTAAACTGAAGACGCCAATCAGGATCAACGCCATCGGCACACGCGCCGAGATGGACTCGCGCGACATGCAGATACGCCAACCGGTCACCGCCACGGCCAACGCCATGATGATGAACGCGAAATCCACGACGATTTGAACCGTCATGGGCTCCCCGACGTTGCGAAATGATACATGCACTCCGCCTTACACGAATTTTGCAGACCGTTTTCCCCACTTCCGGGTGATTGGTGGGCTGCGAGACAAGTCACACTCTAATTATGATTTTTTCTCAATTTCCAAAAAAACAAATCAAGAAAATCTCATGTTTTTTACTTTTCTATATCGTCGGCTAAACATATAAACAGAATATGAAAAACTCCATAGAAGTATCGGTGTGGCGGGGCACCGAAGAAGGCGCATACGAGACGTTCGAGGTACCGCGCCAGCCGTCGCAAACCGTCTTGGACGTCGTCACCTACATCCAACGCAACATCGATCCGACATTGAGCTACCGGTTCGCTTGCCGCGTCGGCATGTGCGGATCGTGCGGCATGACCGTCAACGGCCGCCCGCGATGGACCTGCCGCACCCATGTCGACAAGGTTGCCGAAGACGGCACACTGGAGATCGCGCCGCTCCGCAATATGACGGTGGTCAAGGACTTGGCCTGCGACATGACCGAGTTTTTCGAGAAAATGAACCGGGCCGAGGGCAAGTTCCATCCGACCAAGACCCGCGACGACGATTTCGACATTATTCTTCCCGACGACCCGCAGCGCGAGCAGGCGGCCATGGGCATTGAATGCATTGGCTGTGGTGTCTGTTATTCGGCCTGCGACATTGTCGATTGGAACAAGGATTACTTGGGCCCGGCGGCCCTCAATCGCGCCTGGACACTAATCAACGATGTGCGTGACGGCGGCAACAAAGATCGCTTAGCGGCCGTATCAGGCGATGCCGGCTGCCATGCCTGCCACTCCCAACAGGGCTGCGTCGAACACTGCCCGAAACACCTGAGCCCGACCCGCTCCATTGCCGGCCTCAAACGTGAAACCGCCAAGGCGGCCCTGCGCGGGGACATCTGATGTCGTCGGCCCGCGTCGAGACTAAGCTTTGGCTATGGCAACGGATGAGCGCCGCAGTCTTGGGTCTCTGCGTGGTGGTCCATTTGGTCACCATGGTCTATGCTGTGCAGAACGGCCTCGACGCCGCAGAGATCATCGCCCGCGTTTCCGGCAACGTTGCCTGGCTGATCTTCTATTCGGTCTTCGTGATCGCCGTCGCCGTTCACGCGCCGATCGGCATTCGCACGATTTTGAACGAGGTCACCTCACTCGGCAAAAAGCAGGTACACATGATTATGGCCGCGTTGAGCCTGATCATGCTGGTGATGGGCTTTCGTGCCGTCATCGGTCTATTCCTGGTGGGGGCGTAGCCATGAGACGCACCGCGCATCGCAACCACCCGCATTATTGGGCCTTCATTCTGCATCGGGTTTCCGGCGTCGGCCTCGCCCTCTTCATTCCGATACATTTCTATGTCTTGGGCCTTGGCATCGAAAGCGCCGCCGCCCTCGATCAGTTTCTTTCGTGGACCCAATATCCGTTGGTCAAGGCCGCCGAGACCGTCCTGGTCATCCTGCTGGCCGCGCATTTGACCGGCGGGCTTCGGCTGATGGCGCTGGAATTCTTCGGCACGCGGGAAAGTTCCCGCGCTGCGGTCGCCGTCGGCGGCGGCTTGTCGCTCGCGGTCGGTCTGATATTCCTGCTCAATGTTGTTTGAAATTACGATCCTGTTGATCGGTGGCTTTGCGGCGGCTTTCGTCGCCGGGGCAGCGGGGTTCGGCGACGCATTGATAGCCTCGGCGATCTGGCTGCCGTTCTTTGCGCCGATCGATGTCGTTCCGGTATCCGTCGCGTGTTTTTTTCTGATGCATGTCGGCATGTTGATTGCGATGCGGCGCGGGCTTGATTTTGCCCACCTATGGCCGTTCCTGGCAGGCGGCGCGTTGGGCGTCCCGTTTGGCGTCCAGCTGTTGGAAATGGTCCAGCCGACCACCTTCAAACTGATCGCCGGCGTGTTCCTGATGGCCTACGGCATCGCCATGCTGCGGCTCAGCGGCCTGCCGCCGTTCCATCGCGGCGGCAAGTGGCTCGACGGCGGTGTCGGCGGGATCGGCGGCGTGTTGGGCGGGTTCGCCGGATTGTCCGGATTTATCCCCGGATTGTGGTGCGCCCAACGTGGTTGGCCCCGGGCGCAGGCCCGCGGCGTCACCCAGCCTTTCATCATGACCATGCATGGAATGGCGCTTGGGTGGTTGGCCGTGGCCGGTTTGGTCACGCAACAGACCAGCACCCGGATCGCCATCGCCCTGCCCGCCGTGGCCTTAGGCGCCTGGGCCGGGGTTAAACTCTATAACCGTTTTGACGAGGTCCGTTTCCGGCAATGCGTTTTGATCGTATTGACCTTGGCCGGGGCCATCTTGTTTTTCACGACCGTATAAGGTCCGGAGGAAATCATGACGAGTACCATTCAAATCGAACAACACACGACCGACGTCCTGGTTCTGGGGTCTGGCGGCGCGGGACTGTTCGGCGCCCTTCATGCCAAGGCCGCGAACCCGGAATTGGAAGTGACGGTCGCCGTCAAAGGGTTGCTCGGCAAATGCGGCTGCACGCGAATGGTACAGGGCGGCTATAACGTGGCGCTGGCCCCGGGCGACAGCGCCGAACGGCACTTCATGGACACCGTTGAAGGCGGCAAGTGGATCAACCGCCAGGATCTCGCCTGGAAACTGGTGACAGAAGCCCAAGTCCGCATTCGCGAATTGGAAAACGAGCTTGGTTGCTTCTTTGACCGCAATCCGGACGGCTCGGTGCATCAAAAGGCCTTTGCCGGACAGACGTTCGACCGCACGGTGCACAAAGGCGACCTGACCGGGATCGAGATCATCAACCGGCTGTCCGAACAAGTTTGGGCGCGCGACATCAAACGCATGGAGGACCATCGCGCCGTGGCGTTGGTGCCCACCAAGGACCGGGCACGCCTGGCCGGTGTGCTGATGATCGATATCCGTACCGGTACGTTCCGCATGGTCCGCGCCAACGCCGTCCTGCTGGCGACCGGCGGCGGCCCGACCATGTACAAGTTCCACACGCCGTCCGGCGATAAGACCTGCGACGGTATGGCGATGGCGTTACGCCTGGGCCTGCCGCTCCGCGACATGGAGATGGTGCAATTCCATCCAACCGGATTGATCGCCGGTGACGATACGCGGATCACCGGCACCATCATCGAAGAAGGATTGCGCGGCGCCGGCGGTTACTTGCTGGACGGCAACGAAGAACGCTTCATGCATAAGTATGACGATCGGAACGAACGCGCGACCCGAGACATCGTCAGCCGCGCCATGTTCCAAGAAATGCGCGAAGGCACAACGGCGGCGAACGGCGGACTGTATATCACCATGCGCCACCTCGATGCGCCGATGGTTCGCAAAAGCTTCAAGGGCATGGTCGAACGCTGCGCCGACTGCGGCTTCGATCTGGTCGGCGGCTTGGTCGAAGTCGTGCCGACCGCCCACTACATGATGGGCGGCGTCGAATTCGATGCCGATTGCAGCACCGAGATGCCGCACCTTTATGCGGCCGGCGAAGATACCGGCGGCGTGCATGGCGCCAATCGGCTGGGCGGCAACGGCGTTGCCAACTCGACCGTGTTCGGCGGCATCGCCGGTGACACCATGGGCCGCGCCGTAAAACCGGGCGATGCCTTGGCGGAACCGGATCAGGACATTATCGACGAGACCATCGCGCTCTGTCGGCAGCCGTTGGACAAACCCGCCGGGCGCATCGACGACGTCCGCACCGAGCTGTGGGACCACATGTGGGAAGACGGCGGCATCATCCGCGATGCCGAAAGTCTGGCCCGGGTCACCGGCAAACTCGACGAATTGGACAGCGCATTGGACGACGTCGGCGTCGCCGAGAGCAACCTGGCCTATAACCTGACCTGGCACGATTGGATGAACCTCAAGAACCTGATCTTGGTGTCGAAATCCGTGGTCGCCGCCGCGACCGCCCGCGAAGACAGCCGCGGTGCGCACTTCCGCGCCGACTACCCCGAGGTCCGAGACGTCGAAAATTCCCACTATACGGTGGTGCGCCTGAAAGACGGTCAGATCGACCTCGGCACCCAACCCGTCGATTTTTCGATGGTCAAACCGGGCGAGACGATCCTGAAACCCGAAGCGGCGGAGTAATCTCTCACCTCCGCTGTCTTGACCGATCAGTACACACACCTATATCTATGATGTGACATATGGAATGGATCGGACCATACAATGCCTTGGGAAAAATCATTCGACATCGACGACGCCGTCGAGCGCGCGACGGAGGTGTTTTGGGCCAAAGGGTATGAGGCCACGTCTCTCTCGGATTTGCTGGCGGCGATGGGCATCAACAAGG
Organism: Rhodospirillales bacterium; assembly: GCA_965222395.1. Taxonomy (GTDB): domain Bacteria; phylum Pseudomonadota; class Alphaproteobacteria; order Rhodospirillales; family Casp-alpha2; genus UBA4479. The sequence continues at coordinate 3,606,587 of OZ244947.1, read as the reverse complement.
GCAGCTTCTACAACGCTTTCGGCAGCAAGCACGACCTATTTGTACGGGGTCTGCTGAAATACGGTCAGGAACAGCATGCAACGGTGATCGCCGAGCTCTCGGCATTGAACGAGCCCGTCCTGGCCATACGGAAATTGTTCGACTTCTTGATCGACCAAAGCGCCGTCGACCGAGACAAGAAAGGCTGTTTGCTGGTGAACACGGCCTTGGATCTTCCGAACCAAGAAACCGGCATTGCCAAAATCGTCAAATCGAGCATGGACGATTTGGAGACATTCTTTCGCGATCAGCTGAACGACGGCATCAAAACCGGCGATGTGCCGAAATCCGTTGATCCGGACAAGACCGCCAAGGCGCTGGTGAGCCTCGTTGTCGGTCTTCGCGTGTTGGCACGGGGCGTCTATCAACCCGCAGACCTGCAAGCGATCAAACAACAAGCCGTTGAACTCATTACCTAAAGCAACCCTGCGCAAAAAAATTTTGAGAAGGTATTGACCGATCGGTTTAAACAATTATATAGGGATTATACCGAATGGTACAAACAATCTAAATTCTGAATTGGAGACCGACATGACCGATTTTACGACCCACACAATTGACTCTGCCCCCGACGCCTCGAAGCCCATTCTTGAGGGCGTTCAGAAAGGCCTCGGGTTTGTTCCAAACCTTCTTGCGACCATGGCCGAAGCACCGGCATTGTTGGAGGGATATACGACCTTGGCCGGCATCTTCGACAAATCGGACCTCAGCGAGACCGAGCGTCAAATCATTCTGATGACCAACAACCGACTGAACGGCTGCGAATACTGCATGGCGGCCCACACCACCCTGTCGCAGATGGCCAAGGTCCCGGACGACGTCATTCACGCGCTCCGCGATAACACGCCGCTCGCCGATCCGAAGTTGGAGGCGCTGCGCACCTTCGCCGCCGTGATTAACGAAACCCGGGGATGGCCAAGCAACGACGCCGTGTCGGCGTTCCTGGCAGCGGGATATACGCAACAAACCGTTCTTGAGGTAATCCTCGGCACCAGCCTCAAAGTGATGTCGAACTACACCAACCACATCGCCGAAACCGCGGTCGATGACGTGTTCGCCAAGAACGCGTGGACGGCAACCCAAGCCGCCGCCTAAAACGTGCCATGGGACCGGGGGCACCCGGTCCCATCGTGCGCGCCGTCCGCAGAAGATTTCGCGCGCATGCTTAGATGCATGACCTTGACCAAGCGAGTCGTCCCAACGCCTGCGAATCGCCTATCATATTCATATCGAAATCGATACAAAAAATGCTAATGTGACGCGAACACTCGTGGAACACTAATACATTTTTCTCTTTTACTTCAACACCTTATGAAATATATGGACAAAAAGAACAAATATGGTACAAATGTCGCCGTTGAAACCCCTGCCCCACTATGCGAAAGAACGGAGACAAGATCATGAGCAGCCCCGCCCTACGTGTCGTAGACAAGGACAAAGACGTGGATAAGAACAAGGCGCTCGACGCCGCCCTCGGCCAGATCGAACGCGCTTTCGGCAAGGGCTCCATCATGCGCCTCGGCCAACGCGAGGTGATGAACGTCGAGAGCATCTCGACGGGGTCCATCGGATTGGATGTCGCGCTTGGGATCGGCGGTCTGCCGCAAGGCCGGATTATCGAAATCTACGGCCCGGAAAGTTCCGGTAAAACGACACTGGCACTGCACACGGTGGCGGAATCGCAAAAAACCGGCGGCACCTGTGCCTTTATCGACGCCGAACACGCGCTCGATCCCGCCTACGCCAAAAAGCTCGGCGTGAACGTCGACGAATTGCTGATCTCGCAGCCCGATGCCGGTGAACAGGCCTTGGAAATCGCCGACACGCTGGTTCGTTCCGGCGCCATCGATGTGCTCGTGGTCGACAGTGTCGCCGCCTTGGTGCCGCGCGCCGAACTCGAAGGCGAAATGGGCGACGCCCACGTCGGCCTGCAAGCCCGCCTGATGAGCCAGGCCCTGCGCAAGTTGACGGCGTCGGTCGCACGCTCCAACACCATGATTATCTTCATCAACCAAATCCGCATGAAGATCGGCGTCATGTTCGGCAGCCCGGAAACCACCACCGGCGGTAATGCGCTGAAATTCTATTCCTCGGTCCGTCTCGATATCCGCCGCATCGGCGCGATCAAGGACCGCGACGAGGTCGTCGGCAACCAGACCCGCGTCAAGGTCGTCAAAAACAAGGTCGCACCGCCGTTCAAACAGGTCGAATTCGACATCATGTACGGCGAAGGCGTCTCCAAAATGGGCGAGTTACTCGACCTGGGCGTCACCGCCGGCATCGTCGAAAAATCCGGCGCCTGGTTCTCCTTCGACAGCGAACGATTGGGACAAGGCCGGGAAAACTCGAAAATGTTCCTGCGCGAACATCCCGAGGTGGCCGAGAAGATCGAAAACCTGATCCGCCAGAACGCGGGTTTGTTGGGCGACGAGATGATGACCGGCCCCGACAGCGACGAACAGGCCAAGGAAGCCGAAGAAGGCGGCGAGGAAACCGCCCTCGACTAAGCGGTCGTTCAAACGTTATTCCGGCGCACGCCGGAACCTATCAGAAAAACATGCACCCCGGCTTCGGCCGGGGTGACGTGTTTTAGGCCCACTGCCTCGACACACCCCCGCACAGCCGCTAAAACCTTGCGTCCGCCCGGAAAAACGCCATTTTCTGGGGGACGCATTGAGTTTTTTAGGTGAGTTACTGCCCCATGCAGACCGTTAACGACATTCGCAGAGCGTTCCTGGATTATTTCGCCGAGAACGGCCACGAGATCGTCTCGTCGTCGCCCTTGGTGCCGCGCAACGATCCGACGCTGATGTTCACCAACGCCGGCATGGTGCAGTTCAAGAACGTCTTTACCGGCAACGAGACGCGTCCCTATAACCGCGCCGTCACATCGCAGAAATGCGTCCGCGCCGGGGGCAAGCACAACGACCTGGAAAACGTCGGTCATACGGCGCGTCATCACACGTTTTTCGAGATGCTCGGCAATTTCTCGTTCGGTGACTATTTCAAGGAACGGGCCATTGAGTTGGCGTGGAACCTGGTGACCAAGGAATTCGGCCTGGCCGAAGAAAAATTGCTGGTCACCGTGCATTCGTCGGACGAAGACGCGGCGGCGCTGTGGCGCAAAATCGCCGGATTGTCTGACGACAAGATCATCCGCATCCCCACGTCGGACAACTTCTGGCAGATGGGCGACACCGGTCCGTGCGGTCCGTGCTCGGAGATCTTTTTCGATCATGGTGATCAAATTCCGGGTGGCCCGCCGGGCTCTCCGGACGAGGACGGCGATCGATTTATCGAGATCTGGAATCTGGTGTTCATGCAGTTCGAGCAGATCACGCCGGACGAGCGTGTCGACCTGCCGAAACCATCCATCGACACCGGCATGGGGCTGGAACGCATCGCCGCCGTCATGCAGGGCACCCACGACAACTACGAAATCGATTTGATGCAGGCCTTGATCCGTGCCTCGGCCGAAGCGTCGCACACCAATGCCGATAGTGTCTCCCATCGGGTGATCGCCGACCACCTGCGGGCGTCGGCGTTCCTGATTGCCGATGGCGTGCTGCCGTCGAACGAAGGGCGCGGATACGTGTTGCGCCGGATCATGCGACGAGCCATGCGCCACGCGCATATGCTAGGCTGCCAGGATCCGTTGATGTTCCGCCTGCTACCGACCCTGACCCGCGAGATGGGTGAGGCATTCCCCGAGTTAAACCGGGCCGAAGCCTTGATTGCCGAAACCCTGAAGCTCGAAGAAACCCGCTTCAAACAATTGCTGGACCGGGGCCTGAAGCTGCTCGACGAAGCGACCGACGGTTTCGAAGACGGCGCCGTGCTGGACGGTGAAACCGCGTTCAAATTGTACGACACCTACGGATTTCCGCTCGATCTGACGCAGGACGCCTTGAAAGCCCGGTCCATCGGCGTCGACGCCGACGGGTTCGCCACCGCCATGCAGCGTCAAAAGGACGAAGCCCGCAAAGCCTGGACCGGGTCCGGCGATGCGGCCACCGACGCGGTCTGGTTCGATGTGCACGACAAAGTCGGGGCGACCGATTTCCTTGGCTATGACACCGAAAGCGCCGAAGGCATCGTCGCCGCGCTGATCGTCGACGGCAAGCCGGTCGAGACGGCAACGGCAGGTGCCGACGTATCGGTGATCCTCAACCAGTCGCCGTTCTACGGCGAAAGCGGCGGACAAATGGGCGATACCGGCACCATTGAAAGCGATGGCCTCGTTATCGTCATTACCGACACACAAAAGCGTATGGACGATATGCACGTCCATATCGGCAAAGTTGAGCGCGGCACCGTATCGGTCGATGACGAGGTCAAGCTGATCGTCGATCATGAGCGGCGCACACGGCTCCGCGCCAATCATTCTGCGACCCATCTGTTGCACGAAGCGTTACGCCGTCATCTCGGCGATCACGTGACGCAAAAAGGCTCCCTGGTCGCACCCGATCGGCTGCGCTTCGATATCTCGCATCCGAAACCGGTGACGGACGAGGAACTCTCTGCAGTGGAGCGCGACGTCAATAACCAGATCGCCGCCAACGAATCCGTGCTGACCCGTCTGATGGACCCGGACTCCGCGGTCGAGGCCGGCGCCATGGCACTGTTCGGCGAAAAATACGGCGACGAAGTCCGCGTCGTCTCAATGGGCGCGCCGGAAGATGGCAACCGGGTGTTCTCGACCGAATTGTGCGGCGGCACCCATGTCAAACGCACCGGTGACATCGGGGTCTTCAAAATCATCACGGAGACGGCCGTGGGTTCCGGCGTACGGCGTCTGGAGGCCGTGACCGGCACCGGCGCACGCGAATACTTCGCCGATCTGGAAACTGCGCTGATGGCGGCGGCGACAGAACTGAAGTCGACCCCGGCGGACGTGCCGGCACGGGTGAAAGCGTTGATCGAGGAACGCCGCAAGCTGGAACGCGAGCTGGCCGACGCGCGCAAGAAACTCGCCATGGGTGGCGGCGCCGGTCCAACCGAGGCCGCGGGCAACGAGATGAAGGACGTCAACGGTGTGCCGTATGCGCAACGGCTGTTACAGGACGTACCGGCGAAAGAGTTGAAGTCCGTCGTCGACGATCTGAAAAAACAGGCCGGCACCGGCGTCGTGGCCGTGGTGTCGGTATCGGACGGCAAAGCGTCGCTGGTCGTCGGTGTCACCGACGACCTGACCGACAAGGTCAGCGCCGTCGACCTGGTCCGCGTCGGTTCCGCCGCGGTCGGCGGCAAGGGCGGTGGCGGGCGTCCCGACATGGCCCAGGCGGGCGGACCCGATGGCGCGCACGCCCAAGCGGCACTGGATGCCATCGAAACGGCGTTGCAGGCCTAGACCTAGGGGTTAGTCGTCGAAGTACCGCGCCGGGGTCTTGCCGAGGGCCCGGCGAAACATCGCGATGAAAGCGCTTTGCGACGCGTAGCCTAGGTCCATCGCGATCTCGGTCACACTGTCACCCCGTGCCAAGCGCGCCAGTGCCGCCAACAACCGGGCTTGCTGCCGCCAATGCCCAAAGGTCAGCCCGGTTTCCTTAACGAATAGGCGCGCCAGTGTGCGTTCGCTGGCACCAAGATCACGTGACCAATCGGCCAGGGTGCGATTGTCGTCGGGTGACGCCAGCAAGGTGTCGGCGATGCGGGCAAGGCGCGGGTCCGTTACGCCCGGCAGATACAGCGGCGTCACGCTGACCAAGCGGATCTGATCCAGCAGAACGCGGAACAACCGCCCGGCGGCGCTGTCGGGATCGGTCGTCGCAGGCAGGTCCATCGCCGCCAGGATCAATTCCCGCAAAAGCGCCGAGACCGTCACCACGCAACAGACATCGGGCAGTTCCTCCAGTGCGTCGGCATGGATATAGAGGGACCGCAACGACAGCGGTGCGCCCTGCGCCGTCACTTGGTGTGGAATGTCCGGCGGTATCCAGACGGCACGCTGGGTCGGCACCACCCATATGCCCTTGTCGGTGAAGACCCGCATAACGCCGGATACGGCATAAAGCAGTTGCGCCCGATTGTGGGTGTGCCAGTCGATCACGTGATCCGCTGGGCACTCGGTGGCCCGGGGGACAATGGGGCCTGCGGCTTCATCGATCCCATCCAGCCGCACGAATGGGGCTGCGGAATTTGTCTGATTATCGATATTTTTTGACATTACACGCAGTATGAGACGCGCCGCATGACTGGTAAAGTCGCCGGATCGGCGTTACGAAGGAGGTCTCGAGGGGCGATGATGCAAAACACGGGGATATTGAGAAACGGTTGGCGCAGCCGCGAGGTCTTCCTCGTGCTGACGGCGATTGCCATGCCGATTTCGTTCTCGACCTGGATGGCGCTGTTCAACAATTTCGCCCACGACATGGCGCATCTGGGCGGTGACGGCGTCGGCTTCATCCAGTCGTTCCGCGAAGTGCCGGGTTTTCTGAGCTTTACCGTAATCCTCCTGTTGCTCTGGTTCCGCGAGCAATCGTTCACCCTAGCGGCGCTCTTGTTGCTCGGCATCGGCACCATGATCACCGGGTTCTATCCGACGTTCTGGGGCCTGATGCTGACCACGTTCGTGATGTCCATCGGCTTCCATTATTTCGAAAGCCTGCATCAATCGTTGGCCTTGCAGTGGACCGACAAGAAGTCCGCACCCGAGGTGATGGGCAAAATCATCAGCGCCCGGTCGGTTGCGGCGCTAATTTCGTTCGGCCTGATTTACGTGATGCTGGACGTCGCCAAGGTCGACATGACCTGGGTCTACTTGTTGGGCGGCGGCGTGACCATGGCGATTGCGCTTTATTGTTGGGTCGGTTTTCCAAAATTCGAAGCCCACGTCGAACAATCGAAAAAGATCGTCCTTCGGAAACGTTACTGGCTTTGGTACGCGCTGGTCTTCATGTCCGGCGCGCGGCGGCAGATCTTCGTCGTCTTCGCGGGCTTCCTGATGGTCCAGAAGTTCGGCTTCACCCCCGGCGAAATGAGCCTGCTGTTCCTCGCCAATATGGCGATGACGATTTATCTGGCACCAAAGATCGGCAAGTACATTTCCCGGTTCGGCGAACGCCGCATGCTGATCATTGAATACGTCGGCCTGGTATTCGTGTTCACCGGCTATGCCTTCGCCTCCGAAGCCTGGATGGGTGTGTCGCTGTACATCCTCGACCATGTCTTTTTCGCCATGGCTATCGCTATCAAGACATACTTCCAGAAAATCGCCGATCCCGCCGACATCGCATCAAGCAGCGGCGTCAGCTTCACCATCTCGCACATCGTCGCGGTGTTCATTCCCGCCGTGTTCGGTATTATCTGGCTGACCGCGCCGGCGTATGTTTTCCTGGCCGGTGCAGCGATGGCGGGTGTGTCCCTGGTCTTGGCGATGATGATCCCACGCGATCCCGAGGCCGGGAACGAGACATTGGTTTTCCGCGTCGCGCCGAAACCGCAACCGGCGGAGTGACGAGGATTTATGAGTAAACGTTTCGAAGGCACGGATACTTATGTTGCCACCGATGACTTGAAGGTTGCGGTCAACGCGGCCGTCGGTCTGCAACGCCCGCTCCTGGTAAAAGGAGAGCCCGGTACCGGAAAGACCGTCCTGGCAGAGGAAATTGCCCGTGCCTTGGACGCGCCGTTGATTCCGTGGCACATCAAATCGACGACCCGGGCGCAACAGGGCCTGTATGAATACGACGCCGTGGCGCGGCTGCGCGATAGCCAACTGGGCGACGAGCGAGTGCACGACATCGGCAACTACATCGTCAAAGGTAAGCTGTGGGAAGCCTTCGACCGCGACGAGCGCCCGGTGCTGCTGATCGATGAAATCGACAAGGCGGATATCGAATTCCCCAACGATCTGTTATTGGAAATCGACCGGATGGAATTTCACGTCTACGAGACCAAGGAAACCATTCGTGCCAAGCACCGCCCGGTTGTGGTGATCACGTCGAACAACGAAAAGGAACTGCCCGACGCCTTCCTGCGTCGGTGTTTCTTTCATTTCATCAAGTTCCCCGAAGAAGACACCATGCGCGCCATCATCGACGTCCACTTCCCGGACGTGCAAAAGCGCCTGGTCAACGAGGCGATGGCCGTGTTCTACGAGCTGCGCGAGGTGCCCGGCCTGAAAAAGCGCCCGTCGACATCGGAGCTTTTGGACTGGATCAAGTTGTTGATGATCGAGGATATTCCCGTCGATGCTCTGCGATCCGGCGATCAAAAAGATCTGATCCCGCCGCTCTACGGCGCCTTGCTGAAGAACGAACAGGACGTTCACATGTTGGAACGCCTGGCTTTCCTCAACCGCCGCGAAGGGCGGTAACTTTCCCTTGGATGTTCCGTCGAGGCGATCACCCGGCCCAGTATTCCTTCTGATACCAAAGCGCAGGCAGTTGAATCGTGCCGGTGGGCAAGCGGGATTCAGACAGTCGCAACGACTGCCAGGCACCGTTCCATTCGGGCGGCAGGTCGTAGGGTGGACGTATGCCGTCTTCCGCGACGAAGCCAAACCGGCCGTAGTAAGTCGGATCGCCGAGGACCAGCGCGGCGTCGACACCGTCCGCTCGGTATCGGGCCAACACGTCGCGCACCAATGACGTGCCGATACCTTGGTTCTGACGCGTAGGTGTCACGGCCAATGGCCCCAACATCGTCAGTCGGGCTCTTGACCCGGCGACGCTGCAATCGGTGAACATCACATGGCCGACGATGGTTTCATCCCGCATCGCGATCCACGATTGAACGGCTGGCCCCGCAGCCGCCAAATCACGCAGCAACGTCAGCAAGTCCTCGTCCGGGAAGGCGGCGGGATACAGCCGTTCCAGGGCTGCCAAATCCGCCGCCACGGCGGAACGTATTTGAATGTTGTCGTTCATGACGGTTGCATAACACATCCAGGTGAAGCGGTCTGCACACCCTTCAACGTGACGGCTCAGGCCATTCGTGTTCATAATGACGTGTGGAAGAATTACTCAAACTCGACGTCATCCAACTGCACGCCCTAACGGCGTGGCAGTGGTTATTGGACAACGTGCTGGTGTGGTCGACAGCGGTGCAGGCCGGGATCGTTCTCGGCGCCTATCTGGCCGCCCGCGCCTTGGCGCCCAAAGTTGCCGCCGGGTTCGATTTCGTTCTCGACCATGAAAAGATGCCCGCCTGGTTAAAGCCGACGGTCGGTGCACTGGCCAAGATCAACGCGCCACTGGTCGGCCTTGCGGTCTTATGGTTTGCCTATTTGGCGGCCAGCGGAGCGGGCTGGCCGAATTTGCTGATCCGCAGTGCGGTGTCGTTACTGACGGCATGGGTGGTTATCCAGTTCGCCGCCGGTTTCATCCGCAATCCGACATGGGCAAAGACGCTGGCGATCACCGCATGGACGATGGCCGCGCTCAACCTGCTGGGGCTGCTGGAACCAACGCTGGCCACCTTGGATGCCATGGCGTTCTCCCTAGGGGACATTCGGATTTCCGTACTCGGTCTGCTAAAGGCCGTCCTCGTCTTCGCGCTGATGCTGTGGCTCGCTGGGATCGTCAGCCGCCAACTGGAAAAGAAACTCGGTCAGGCGGAAATGCTATCACCGTCGGCGCGCGTGCTGTTCGGCAAGTTGCTGCAAATATTGGTGATCGTGATCGCGGTGATCACGGCTTTGGAAATCATGGGCGTCGACCTGACGGCGCTGGCGGTGTTCGGGGGGGCCATCGGCCTCGGCATTGGCTTCGGCCTGCAAAAAGTTATTTCCAACCTGATGAGCGGCGTCATCCTGTTAATGGACAAATCGGTGAAGCCCGGCGATGTCATCGCCATTAACAACACCTTCGGCTGGATCAACCGGCTCAGCGCTCGTTACGTCTCGGTGATAACCCGCGATGGCACCGAACACCTGATCCCCAACGAGAACCTGATCAGCCAAGAGGTGGAAAATTGGTCTTACACCGACAGCCTGATCCGCCTGAAACTGCCTATCGGCATCGCCTATGAGTCCGATGTTCCGAAAGCCATGAACCTGGCGGTGGAGGCGGCGAAATCCGTCGAACGGGTCAAGACCAGCCCGGGGCCGGTCTGCCGCTTGATGAACTTCGGCGCCGATGCCATCGAGCTGGAATTGCGCGTTTGGATCGAGGACCCGCAACGCGGCGTCGCCAACGTGACGTCGGATGTCCTGCTGAATGTGTGGCAGGGCTACAAAGACGGCGGAATCGAGTTTCCGTTCTCGCAGCGGGATTTGCACTTGCGTTCCGCCGTACCGCTGGACGTCCAGGTCACCACACAGGCGGCGGCCAAAGACGCGCAAGACCGAGAATGATGTTTATTTGATTCAATCTGGTGCGGATTCAAAGTGCGTCCATAAGTCATCTCGACGACAATACACTGCGTAAATATATTCTACGGGCTTTTTTCGATGCGAAACCTTCTTCTGCTTTCTATTTCGATTTTAATTTCTTTTGGCGCTTTAGAAGCGTTGTCCCGCAGTTTTGTCGACCTTCCGAGTCCGTACGCCCAAGAGGACGGCCGGCTGGTTTTCGATGCCAGGGGATTTTGGCTAAATTTGGCTAATCAAGATCAGAAATTCGATAACAAGATTGATTTTGTCGATGCGCGAGTGCGAACAGATGCTATCGGATTGCGCCACGTGAGTTGTCAGGAGGACATTGCACCGACCGCGCCGCGCGTTTTTGTCATTGGCGACAGCCAGACATTTGGGTTCGGGTTATCCGACAAAGATACGTGGATCAGTCAATTGCAGTGCTCCTTCCAAGATCGGCGGCGTGCGCCAAGGCTTGTGAATTTGGGCGTGCCGGCGACGAATATTGACCAATATTTTAGCCGTTTGGGGATCGTTATCGAAGACATCAAGCAAGAAGATAAGGTGGTGCTCGCAATCACCTGGAACGATATTCACAGTATTGCGCCGTTAAAGGACCCCAATGACGTCAAGACGATTTGCCCACACCCCGACTGGCTAACTTATGCGCCGCATGGCCTGGCAAGCTGCATCGAGCGCGAGAACCCACTGTATTACGGTGTAACAGGCACTTTTCGTCGTTACCTCTATGAGGCAACAGGGATTTTCATCCCTTATTTCGATAACCCCAAACGGTTCCTGCGAACCGTCGTATATTCATCGGCGTTGGCGTACGTCTTGTTGCCTAAGCTGGAGGCGATCTATCTGTCGCACCGCAAAGAGAATACGATGGATAAGTTGGACCCGAACGCGATCAGTAGCAACGTGGCCTTGCTTCGGGTTTTCGACGCCGTCGTGCGGGCAAGAACGTCGAACATTACCTATCTGCTTTTTCCATCACGTATTTCTTACGTGGATGAAATCTTCGCAGTGTACTCGCGGGGTGGAACGGTCTTCCCCGAGCAAGATTTTCTGACGCACATGCTGGGGCCATTCTGTTCGGAACCAAAAATCAATTGCATAGGCCTTTTCGACACGCTCAATACAAACAGTCGTGGCGTGAACGATTTTGCATTCGATGGCCACCTCAATCCCAAAGGCGCGAGGCTTGTCTCCGACTATCTGACAACTGTGTTGTTTATGGAGTAACCGTGTAAGAGACCTTAACGCGGCCTCGACCGGGCAGATAAGAGGTCGTTGCGGTCATTGGGTGGCCCCTCTTATTTTCCGAGCGGTTCTCACGTATGCTGTGGCATAAACTAAACCTGTAGCCGGATAGAGAAAGACCCGACGGTGTTCATCGATTTTTTCCTGAAACTGCGGGACGGCGGCGTGCCGTGTTCGTTGCGTGAATACCTGACCCTTGTCGAAGCGGTCGAGGCCGGGCACGCCCATTTCGCGATGGAAGATTTCTATTACCTGAGCCGTAGCGCATTGGTGAAGGACGAGCGCAATCTGGACAAGTTTGACCGGGTCTTCGGCGAGGTATTCAAGGGGATCGAGACGCCGCCGGACGCCGAGGCCGAGGCGCACGGCATCCCCGATGAATGGCTGCGCAAGATCGCCGAAAAAGTGCTTACCGAAGATGAGAAAAAGCAAATCGAAGCGATGGGCGGCTTCGACAAGCTGATGGAGACATTGAAGAAGCGTCTGGAAGAACAGAAAAAGCGCCACCAGGGCGGCTCCAAATGGATCGGTACCGGCGGCACATCGCCGTTCGGGGCGTATGGTTACAACCCTGAAGGGGTGCGGATCGGTCAGGACGACAATCGCAATTTCAGCGCCGTAAAGGTATGGGACAAACGCGAGTTCAAGAATCTCGATGACACGGTGGAGTTGGGCACCCGCAACATCAAGATCGCCCTGCGCCGTTTGCGCCGGTTCGCCCGCGAAGGGGCGGCGACGGAACTGGACCTGGACGGCACCATCCGTGGCACGGCGAAAAAAGGGTTCTTGGACGTCCGCATGCGCCCGGAACGACACAATGCGGTGAAGATTTTGCTGTTTTTTGACGTCGGCGGCTCAATGAACCCGTACATCCGCACCATGGAGGAATTGTTTTCCGCCGCCCGGGCCGAGTTCAAACATCTGGAGTTCTTTTATTTTCACAACTGCCTATACGAACGGGTCTGGCGCGACAACCGTCGACGGCGCAGCAACACCACGCCGACGTGGGACGTGCTGCACACCTATCCGCACGACTACAAAGTAATCGTCGTCGGTGACGCCTCGATGAGCCCGTACGAGATCGCAACCCCGGGCGGTAGCGTCGAACATTGGAACGAAGAAGCCGGCGGTGTCTGGCTGCGCCGATTGCTGAGCGTCTATCCAAAGACCGTGTGGATCAACCCGGTCAAACGCGACTGGTGGTCACACACCCAGTCGGTGGGCATGATCTACGAATTGATGGACGGGCGGATGTTCCCACTAACCCTGTCCGGCCTCGAAGACGCGATGCGGGAATTGACGCGATAGGTCTACAGCCATCACCAAATGAAATTTGTGATTGTTCGATAGGAACGCTGCGAATGTTTGATTTCTATTCCGATACCAAGACCAAACCGTCCATGGCGATGCGCGAAGCCGCACTGGCCGCCGAGGTCGGTGATGAACAGAAGGACGAGGACCCGACGACCCGCGACCTTTGCGAGCGCGTGGCGGCGTTGCTGGGCAAGGAAGCCGCCGTGTTCCTGCCGTCCGGCACCATGTGCAACGAGATTGCCGTGCGCGTGCACACGGCCCCAGGCGACGAGGTGATCTGCGAGCGGTCCTGCCATCTGGTCAATTACGAGACAGGTGGTCCGGCGGCGATCAGCGGTGTGATGATCCAGCCGATAGACGGCCGAAACGGAATGTTTGAACCGGAGCAGGTGACGGCGGCACTCCGCCCAAACAGCCGATACATGCCGGAAAGCCGACTGGTTTGTGTCGAGCAGACGGCCAATCTCGGCGGCGGCGCGGTTTGGCCGTTGGATAAAATCCAAGCTGTCGCAGCGGTCGCCAAGGACGCCGGCCTCGCGACTCATATGGACGGCGCCCGGCTTATGAATGCCGTCGTCAAAACCGGCACGCCGGCGGACGCGTGGACGCAGGGCTACGACAGCTGCTGGATCGATTTTACGAAGGGGCTTGGCGCACCGGTCGGTGCTGTCCTCGCGGGCTCCGCCGATTTCATCCGGCGGGCATGGCGGATCAAGCAACAGATCGGCGGCGCAATGCGCCAGTCCGGTATCGTCGCGTCCATGTGCTTGTATGCTCTGGATAACAATGTTGGCCGGCTGGCCGACGATCACGAACTGGCGGCGTCAATTGGAGACCGCGTGTCCCGGCTCGCGCACGTTACCCACGTACTGCCGGTCGAAACCAACATCGTGATCTTCGATCTGTCCGACGACGCACCGGACGCGGCTGGCCTGGTGTCGTTGTTGGAAGCCGACGGACTCCTCGCCGGAGCATTCGGTCCGCGCCGGATCCGGGTTGTGACACATCTGGATGTCGACGAGGCGGCGGGCGATTCATTGTGCGCAAGCCTGCAGAAGCACCTGTCGTAAGGGCATCGCGCCACTGCCGCCTCACCTAACCTCTCCCCCTGCGAGGAGGAGAGGGATGAGCACGTATCTAGATGCGACAGCCCGTCTCCCCCAAGGTTGGTGGAGAAGACAGATGAGGGAGCAACCCGCCATACCCGAGAGCGCGGGCATGCGCGAGTATGCGGGGGCTATTCCTTAACGTCGGCAGCGACTTTCATGCTGATGATCTTGTCCGGGTCGGTGACCGTACCGTTGGCACGGGAGTCGCCGCGTTTGATCATGTCGACGTAGTCCATGCCTTCTTTGACTTCGCCCCAAATGGTGTATTGACCATCCAAAAAGTCGCCGCGCTGGAACATGATAAAGAACTGGCTGTCGGCGCTGTGCGGGCTTTGCGCACGGGCCATGCCGACGGTACCGCGGTAGAACCCTTCGAGGTCGGTGAACTCGGCGCGGATGTTTTGGCCCGAACCGCCGGTGCCGTTACCGTCAGGATCGCCGGTCTGCGCCATGAAACCCTCTATGACGCGGTGAAAGGTCAGCCCGTCGTAAAAGCCCTCACGCACTAGTTCGCGGATGCGGACCACGTGATTCGGGGCCAGGTCGGGGCGCATTTCGATAACGACACGCCCGTCCTTGAGCTCCATGTATATCAGGTTTTCACGATTAACGTCGGCAGCTTCGGTCACGGCAGCGGTTCCCAAGGTCAGAATGATGATGAATATGCCCAGCAGTCGGCGCATTTTAGTCTCCGAATGATAAGGTTGCGAAAGCGTCGGCGCGTCAGTCGAACAGCGCGTCGATCTCGTCTTGGCTCAAGCCCTTGCCTTCTAGTTGGGGGCCGTTGAGGAGTTTTTCATCGTCGGATTTTTCTTCTTTTTTGACGTCGACATCCTGCAGATGCGCTTCGCCCCAGATCGAGACAATTGAGTCGACGCGTTGCTCCACATACCCGAGGGACTTGGTAATCTTGCCGACCCGCTGGCCGGTGATGTCTTGGAACGAGCAAGCCTCGAAGATGGCCGCACTGTTGGCGCTGATATCGTCGAGCAAGGCCTGCGCCTTTTGGTTCTTCGAGACCAGGCCGCGCAATTTCGTGATCGCACTGTCGTTCTTTTCGACCGTCTCCATGATCGTGTTAGTAGCCTGTTCGGTGGCTTTGACGATCGCGTCCAACTGATCGGACATACTGTCGAAATGATACTCGCTGTCGGACGGGTTATTGATCGCGGCAATTTCTTCTTTCACCCGTTGAATGTAGTGAAAAAGACCCATCAGCTCGCTTTTTAGTACATTCGGGTCCATCGGTTCGTCCATCCTGTGTTGCCCCCAGTAGTCGGTCGTGTGTTTCCGGGCCCCACATTACTTGGAAATAGCCCCTGATAAAAGCAAGGTTACTACGTAGAGGATTTCGCCCGCCAAGCAGCCAATAGCAACTGGGCGGCGTCGGTCGGTGTGCGTGTACCGGCCCGGACCTGAGCCTCCAGTGTCGCGGTGGCGTCGCTCTCGGCGCGAAGTTCGGTCAGCACCTCGGCAGTGGCCTCTTCCCACATCCAATGGGTTGCCTGATCGGCGCGTTTCGCCTCCAACGCGCCGCTGGATCGCTTCATGGCCGAAAAATCCTCGATTCGCGACCATACATCTGCCAAGCCCGTTCCCGCATGCGCCGAACACCGCATGACCTCAGGCGTCCAGTCGCCGTCGCCGGGGCTGACCAGATGCAGCGCCGAACGGTAGTCCTGAAACGCGCGCGCCGCCGCTGGTTTCAGGTCGCCGTCGTCCTTGGTGACGACCAATAGATCGGCCATCTCGACGATGCCTTTCTTGATCCCCTGCAGGTCGTCGCCGCCGCCCGGCGCGACCAGCAGCACGAACATGTCGACCAGATCGGCGACGGCATATTCCGATTGGCCGACGCCGACGGTCTCGATCAACACAACGTCGAAGCCCGCGGCCTCAACCGCCAGCACGGATTCCCTCGTCCGCCGCGCCACCCCACCGAGCGAGGTGCCCGACGGCGACGGCCGGATGAAGGCGTCCGGATGTCGTGACAGAGCCTCCATCCGGGTTTTATCGCCAAGAATGGAGCCCCCGGTCTTGGGACTGGACGGGTCGACCGCCAGCACCGCAACCTTGTGCCCCTGGTTGATGACATGCAGTCCAAAGGCCTCGATGAATGACGATTTACCGACGCCCGGCACACCGGAAATCCCGATTCGGATCGAATTACCGGTCGCCGCCAGCAGCCCGCTAAGGATTGCTTCCGCCGCCCGCCGGTGGTCGGCGCGAGTCGATTCGATCTTGGTGATCAACCTCGCGAGCGCCCGGCGGTTGCCGTCCAGCACCGCGTCACGTTCGATTCCGGCTGTGGTCATTTTTTCGCCGGTTTCTTGCGTTGTCTCTTGGTCGCCGCCTTAGATGTTCCCTTGGCTTTTCCCTGGACCGCCGTTTTACCCTCGACTTCGGCGCCGAACGCGTGCATCGCCATGACCATCAGTTTCTCGCGCTGCGCGTCGGGCAGGTCAGCCAGCACCTCGGTCTTGGCGTCATGGACTGCGAGCGCGTGTTCGATCAATGCCTGGCGGTCCGGCGGCAAATTTTTTTTCCGCTCCAATTCCTGGGCGGCAGCCTCGATGGCATGATGGATCAAGGTTTCCGGCAGAACATCGTTGTCATCGCCGGCGACATCGGGACCGCGGGTCGCCGGTTGCGCGTTCGGTGCCTCCATCGGCGCCGCCTTGCGGGTTCGGGCGGCCTTTTTCGATTCCTGAATGGCGTCGTACTTGGCGCGGGCCTTCTTGTCCATGAAGACCGACATCAGGGCACGAGAAAAAATGTTTCCAGCCATGCGGAACCTATGATCGTTCGCCAATTTCGGACGCCTCGTTGGGCGCCGACTCCATTTTGTAACGGTAGGACCGACTGTTTTCTATGTAAATGCCCCAATAGTCGGCGCAATATAGTGGCCATACGTCTGCGTATGGGGGTACACCAAGGTCTATGAGAAGAGATAGAAACGCACGCATCGTCGCCACGCTAGGGCCTGCGACGAGTTCCGAAGCCGAAATTGCCAGCCTGTTCGAACACGGGGTGGATGTTTTCCGCATGAATTTTTCCCACGGCGATCACGCCGGCCACCGGGAGCGATACGAGATTATCCGAAGCCTCGAAGCCAAGTACGGCCGGGGCGGCGCGATCTTGCTGGACCTACAGGGGCCGAAATTGCGTGTCGGCAACTTCGACGGCGACAAGGTCATATTGGAGTCCGGACAGTCGTACCGGCTGGTGGCCGACGACGTCCTCGGCACCACTGAACGGGCCAGCTTGCCACATCCCGAAGTCTTCGACGCGATGACGCCGGGGATGGACCTACTATTGGACGACGGCCGTCTGCACTTGCAGGTCGTCGATCACGGCCACGACTGGGCAGAGACAAAGGTGCTGATCGGCGGGCCGCTGTCGAACCACAAGGGCCTCAACGTCCCGGGTGCGTTGCTCGACGTGTCGCCGATCACCGAAAAGGATATGGCCGATCTGCGCTTTGGATTGGACTTGGGTGTCGATTTCGTCGCCCTCAGCTTCGTCCAACGACCCGAGGATATCGCCGAGGCGAAAAAGTGGATCGCCGGACGCGCACACATCGTCGCCAAATTGGAAAAACCGCAGGCGCTACATCGCCTCGACGAGATCATCGATTTGTCCGACGCGATCATGGTTGCGCGCGGCGACTTGGGCGTCGAAGTCCCGCCCGAAGACGTGCCGGGCATCCAAAAACGGATCATCCGCGCCAGCCGCGAGAAGGGCAAACCCGTCATCGTCGCAACGCAGATGCTGGACAGCATGATCAGCGCGCCGACCCCGACCCGGGCCGAAGCTTCCGACGTCGCAACCGCCATTTACGACGGCGCCGACGCGGTGATGTTGTCAGCGGAGACCGCCGTCGGCGAATTCGCCAACGAAAGCGTGGCGATGATGGACCGCATCATCAAGCGGGTCGAAGGCGACCCCTTGTACCGCGAAATGCGTGAGGCCGAACGTCGGGCGCCGGAAAAAACCGCAGCGGATGCAATCACCGCAGCGGCCCGCCAAGTCGCCGATACCATTTCGGCGGCGGCGATCGTCACCTTCAGTTCGACGGGCTCCACGACCTTGCGCGCCGCGCGCGAACGCCCGGTGGTGCCGATTCTCGGCATGACGCCGCGCATCGACACGGCACGCCGTAGCAACTTGATCTGGGGTGTGCACCCGGTTCACACCGAGGACTGCCACACCTTCGGCGAGATGGTCTCGAAGGCCATCAACGCCGCCAAGGCAGAGGGCTATGCCAAGCCCGGCGACCCCCTGGTGATCACTGCGGGCGTACCCTTCGGTACACCGGGGGCAACCAACATTCTGCGGATCGCCTGGGTCGAGTAACCGTCCTTGTCAGATCCGGGGGGACCGAAGATCACGACGGACCAAGGTCCGGCGGGGGTGGACGCGGCTGTCGGCTGCGCCTGCGCGCTCGGCGCGTTCGGCCTGTGGGGCTTCATGCCTGTTTACTTCAAGGCCGTTGAAGACGTTCCGCCACTCGAAATCCTGGCGCACCGCGTGGTCTGGTCGGTGCTGCTGGTGGGTATCGGTCTGTTCGTTCTCGGCAAGTGAGTGGAGGTCACCCGCGCCCTGCGCACGCCGGGCCTGGTCAAGCGCTTGGCCGTCGCCACGGTGTTACTCAGCGGCAATTGGTTACTGTTCATCTGGGCTGTCACCAACGAACACATCCTTCAGGGTAGCCTGGGTTACTACATCAACCCACTACTCAACGTACTGCTCGGTGTGTTGCTACTGAAGGAAAACCTGACCGTGCCGCAGTGGCTCGCTATCGGCTTGTCGGCGGCCGGGGTACTGGTGCTGACCTTCGGGCTCGGCGCGTTCCCGTGGATCGCCGTCGGACTGGCGATGCTGTTTTCCCTGTACGGCTATGTCCGCAAGACCACGCCCGTCGGCGCCGCCCCGGGGTTGCTGATCGAAGCGCTGATTCTGTTGCTGCCGGCGCTTGCCTATCTGCTGTATCTGCACGTCGACGGGACCGGCGCGTTTGGCCGCTATGGCTGGGCGTACGATCTTAAGATCGCCGCCGCCGGGGTAATAACGGCTGTCCCGCTGATGCTGTTCACCGCAGCCGCACTCCGGCTGCGATACGCCACGGTGGGCGTGTTTCAGAATGTTACCCCGACGTTGCAGTTCCTCGTCGGCGTGTTCCTGTATGGCGAGATTTTCACCACCAGCCACGCCATCACCTTCGGGCTCATCTGGATCGCGCTGGCGATCTACACCACCGATACGCTGCGCCGTCGTAAAGGGGCGCGGAGATGACCACGGACATCCTGCACATCATCTTCAATGTCATCGCCCCCGTTGCCGTCTGCGCGGCAGTCGGTTTCGTTTGGGAAAAACGCGCACTGCCGTTCGATACCGCTATGGTCACAAGGTTGGTATCCAACATCGGCGTCCCTTGTCTTGTCTTTGCCACGATGGCTCAGGTTGATCTGTCGCATACCGCTTTGGTGACGATGGGTGGCGCGGCGTTGTTAACCACCGGCGGATTCTTGATTGTCGGCGCGGCGATTTTGAGGTTTATCGGTCTGCCGCTGCGGACATTTCTCAACCCTATTGCCTTTGCGAATACCGGTAACATGGGCTTGCCGCTGGTGCTACTTGCTTTTGGCGAAGACGGTCTTGCACTCGGCATCGCGTATTTCGTCGTCAATGTGCTATTGCTGATGACTGTAGGGATTGCCGTTGCCGCCGCCAGCTTCGATCCGCGTGATCTTATCCACCAGCCTTTCATCTATGCGGCCATCGCCTCCGTCGCGGTCTTATTCGGTGGCGTCGTCGTGCCTAATGTCGTTGTGACGACGACCGCATTGTTGGGAGATTTCACGATCCCGTTGATGCTCATCACGTTGGGGGTGTCATTGGCGAAGTTAAGAGTTTCTGGGCTTAGGCGAACGTTTCTGATATGCGGCTTGCGGTTCGGACTAGGCCTGGCCGGCGGGTTCGGCGTCGTCGCGCTGCTTGGACTGGAGGGGGTGTCCGCCGGAACCGTCATTGTCATGTGCGCGATGCCGGTCGCCGTGATTTCATTCTTGATGGCGGAACGGTATGGCGGCGACTCGCAGGCCGTTGCGGGCGCAGTGGTCGTCTCGACATTCATATCGGCCGGAATTCTGCCGATTTTGTTATGGGTATTGATGGGTTAAACGGACACGACCGGACGAAAACCGCCCCGAAATCGCCTTATTTGCGCCGTTTCCCCGCCATGTCACATTCGCATCGTCGAACATCGACACCAACAGGAGGCGACGATGCATATCTTAAGGCTCAAAGGCGATCTCGACTTTCGATGTATCGGTCCGGCGCGGACTCTACTGTTACAGCACCTCGCCGACAGCGACGGCTTGATCGTCGATATGTCGAATGTCTATCGGATCGATAGCGCGGGATTGGCTGGCTTGGTCGAAGTCACCCAGGCGGCTCGTGTCTCCGGCCGGCCGTTTCAACTCCGCGACGTTCGAGACGGTGTCAGGCGGATGATGGCGTTTGCCCGACTCGATCGTGTGTTTTTGGATGCGGAACCCGGCGGACCGATCCCGTCCGAGGGTCGCGCCGCCTAGAACCCGCCGCGCTTCAACATATCGTCGACGCCAAATCCCTGGAACAAGGTAATGCCGAGGTCATGCCCGACCTCGATACCCACTTCGTCATCGACACGGGCCAAGACGACACGGGTTCCGGTCTTTTGCATTTCTTCAATGTCCTTGGCGAACCCCGGCAGGATTTGTTCCGCCCCCTGACGCCAGAAAATTTTCGCGATATTGGCACGGAGCCGCCGCATATTCACGATGCCGACGGTGTCGGGGAAGATCGCATCGACCGCAATGGCGCCTCCCTTCGACGAGATCAATTCCGCCGCCACAGCATATTCATCGTATTGCTGCAGCACGTTAGCTTGGCGGAATTCGAAGGCGAGATTCGCCAGCTTGTTGCCGCAGGATTCGGTCAAGAACCGCTCGAACGATTTGGTGAAGACCGATTCCACATTCAAGTTGATGGAACAATTGGCACCATCCGGGTTCGCGTCACTGTAGGCGTCGAGCAACAACCGATCCAATGTGATCGTTAGTTGGTTGAAGATATTGCCGCTGCCGCGCAACTCCACGTCCGTAAACACATGGCCTTTCAGCGCATCCATCGCGACGAAGTATTCGCTCATCAATTCCTGCGCCGGCATGCCGGGCTGTATTTGAGCGATTTTCTGCTCTCGAATGAACGCTTGGGCAAACTTATGGCCGCCGATCTGTTGGTTTACTTCGACGACGCGTTCGATGTCTTGTTCATTGAGGCGGCGGAACTTCTTCCGCACCGCCTGCTGTTGCTTCTGTTCTTCGACGACGTAGCGTTCAAGAAACCGCAGTGCATTTTTTAACTTGGTGCGAAGGTCGATGGTGCGGATCAACCGCGATTGATCAAGCATCCCGAACTGGTCGGGGAAGTATTCTTGGATCAGACGCAGAAGCTCGAGCTTCGCATCGCTCAGCATGCTGACCTGATTGAATTCCGTAATCTTGACGAGAACCGCGCGATCCTCGAGGGACAGTTCAAACAACTGCCCGTTATACCGGCGCCGGAACTCCTGCATCATCCGGGTAAAGTCTTGCCAGAATTTCGCCTCGGCGGTCTCCGTCGCCAACACACCCATGGAGACCAGCACGAGCGAATTGTGCTCGCGCGGCTTCGCGTCCCAGTCTTTAAGTAAAGCCAGCAGGTCGCCAACCTTGGGCGAATTGTCCAATTTCGGCACCGTTTCTGCGGTCGTCACGATCACCCCCGTAAGTCACGTCTTTGCGCGTGTGGGGCTTAGGTTACGGGAAAAGGCGGAGCCTTGCCAGTGTCGACGTCACGCTTTGACGCGGGCGCTTTTCGGATCGTACAGCGGGCGCAGCGAGGCCGTCGCGGCAATCTTGTGACCGGCAACCTCGATCTCGTAGGTTCCGTCGTTGACGAACGCCGCGTCGACGCCATCGTCATTTCCGACATAACCCAGACCGACGGCACCGCCCAAGGTATGACCGTACATCCCGGATGCCACGTATCCGACAATCGAGCCGTCGCGGTAGATCGGCTCGTTGTGGTACAACATGGCCTCCGGATCCGTCAGGAGGAACTGAACCATCCGATGTTTCACGCCGGTCTCCTTTTGCCGAAGCACCGCATCTCGGCCGATGAAATCGCCCTTATCCACCTTGACGGCAAACCCAAGTCCCGCCTCTTGCGGGGTCTCTTCCTCGGTAATGTCGTGCCCCCAATGGCGGTAGGCTTTTTCGATCCGAAGCGAGTTCATCGCGTGCATTCCGGCCAGCTTCAACCCGTGATCGGCGCCGGCGTCAACAAGGGTCTCGAAGACATGCGCCGCGAACTCGCTCGGCACGTATAGTTCCCAGCCCAATTCACCGACGTAGGTGATGCGCGATGCGCGTGCGATCGCGTAACCGATCTCGATCTCGCGCGAGGTGGCAAATGCAAACGACTCGTTGTCGAACGCATCAGGGCTGACCGACTGCAGCAATGCCCGGCTGTTCGGCCCCATCACGCCGAACACGGCCATAGCAGATGTCACATCCGTCGCGACACAGCGCGCATCGTCGGGAATATGCGTCGTCAGCCAATGGAAATCGCGGACCTGCGATCCGGCCGCCGTTACTACCATGAAGTCGTCGGCGGCAAGGCGTGTGACGGTCAAGTCGGCCTCGATCCCCGCCCGCTCGTTGAGCCACTGGGTGTAGACGAGCCGCCCCGGTTCCACGTCGACATCGTTGGCAGAAATGTGGTTCAGGACCTTCATCGCGTCGGGACCCTGGATCCGGTATTTGGAAAACGACGATTGATCGAACAAGCCAACCGCCTCGCGGACGTTCGTGTGTTCTGCCGCCGAGTGCACGAACCAGTTTTGGCGCTGAAACGCGTATTCATAGGCCGGCGCGACGCCGTCCGGCGCGAACCAATTGGCCCGTTCCCAGCCCGCCGTTTCACCGAAGCACGCGCCATGATTTTTCAGCTGTTCATGCACGGCCGACCGCCTGACGCCCCGGCTGGTTTGATACTGATAAAATGGCCAGTGGACGGCGTACAAAAGTCCCAGTGTTTCCGTTACCCGGTCATGAAGGAATTTTCGGTTTCGCATGAACGGCAAATTGCGGCGGATATCGACGCCGTTGAAATCGCCGGGCGGATATCCCTTTTCGATCCAATACGCCAAGACTTTGCCGACGCCGCCGGCCGATTGGATGCCGATCGAGTTCATGCCCGCGGCGACGAATAACCCAGCGACTTCCGGCGCCGCGCCCAGATGGTAGCGATCGTCGGGCGTAAAGCTTTCGGGCCCGCAAAAGAACGTTTGAATCCCCGCTGTCTCCAACGCTGGCATCCGGCGCAAGGCATCTTCGAGGATCGGCGCGAAGTGGTCGAAGTCGTCGGGCAACTGATCGAAACAGAAATCCGCCGGAATGCCGTCCATCCCCCAAGGTTTGGCCACGGGCTCGAACGCGCCCAACAGGATTTTTCCCGCGTCTTCTTTGAAATAGGCACAGTGGTCGTAATCGCGGTAAACCGGCAGATCGGGGGTCACGCCCTCGAATGCCTCGGTCAGGATGTAAAAGTGCTCGCACGCGTGCAGGGGTACGGTCACCCCGACGCCCGCGGCAAGATCGCGGGTCCACATGCCACAGGCCAGCACGACGGTGTCGGCAATGACGGTTCCCTTGTCGGTGACAACGCCGGTGACCCGGTCATCGTCGACGACCAACTCGGACACCAAGGTATCTTCGAAAATCTGCGCGCCGCCGGCCCGCGCCCCTTTGGCCAGGGCCTGGGTTACGCCGACCGGGTCGGCCTGACCGTCCGTCGGGATAAAGATGCCGCCGACCACATCGTCGACCGTGATCAGGGGATGATGCTCCTTACAGCCGTCGGGGCCCAGCACATCGACCTGCAACCCAAAGACTTTGGCCATGTCGGCGCGGCGGACCAAGTCTTCCATCCGCCCGGCATTGGTCGCCGTCGATAACGATCCGTTGACCTTGTAACCCGTCGCCTGGCCGGTTTCCGCTTCCAATTCGTGGTACAGTTCGGCCGTATACTTGGCGAGCTCGGTCATATTGTGATTGTCGCGCAGTTGCCCGATCAATCCCGCCGCATGCCAGGTCGTGCCGGACGTCAGCTGTTTGCGCTCGACAACGATCACGTCGGCGATACCGCGCTTGGTCAGGTGATACGCGATACTGCATCCGATCACCCCGCCGCCGACCACGACCACTTGCGCCCGATTGGGTAATTCCTTGGCCATGCCGTCTTCCCCTGCCTATGCTGATATTGTTCCATGCGCAGGATCGGGAAACCCGATCCAACGCGCAACAACCAATTCACAGCGATTTGGTCATCCAGATGCGACGCTGGACCGTACAAACGACATGGCAATGAAAATTCGGATATCCCGGCGCGGTGTGATTGCGCTTGCGACCCTCGGCTTGGCAGCGGCAGCAATAAGCGCTTGTTCGCCCCTCAAGATGGTGAATGCCGTCGCCCCCAGCGACGGGATCGACGTCACCACCGACTTCGCCTATGGGCCGCATCCACGCCAAGTCCTCGACCTTTATCGCCCGGCCGCGGCGACGGGTCCACTGCCGACAGTCTTGTTCTTGTACGGCGGCAGTTGGAAACGCGGCAGCCGCGACGGCTACGCGTTTGCCGGCCGTGCGCTGGCCCGAAACGGTTTTTTGGTCGCCGTGGCCGACTACCGGACCTATCCCGACGTGACCTTCCCGGCCTTTGTCCACGACGGTGCCAAGGCCGTCGCCTGGTTACATGCCAACGCCGCCCAGCACGGCGGAAAAACCGACGGCATCCACATGATCGGCCATTCCGCCGGCGCACATATCGCCGCCCTGGTGGCCGTGGATCCGGGTTACCTTGCGGCCGAAGGACTCTCCCGCGATATCCTCGGACGATGGGTCGGGCTTGCAGGGCCGTACGCGTTCCATCCGTCGGAAGTCCGCTCGGTCCGGGCCATCTTCGAGAAGACCCCGGAAGACGACGCCCGCCCGGTGACACGGGTCGTCGCCGGTGCACCCGATGGATTGCTGTTGCACGGCGAGGACGATGGAACGGTATATCCCTTTAACAGTACGGCGATGGCGACATCGTTGCGCGCCGCCGGTTCCGAAGGATATGTCCACATGTACCCAGGCGTCGGCCATGCGCCGTTGGTCCTGTCATTGACCGAGCCATTTACCGCCATCGCCCCGACGCTCGAAGACAGCGTCCGGTTCTTCAAGTCCGGAGTCGTCCCGGGCACCCAACAAGCGGCGCGATAAGCGCCCTCGCCTAATCTGTTGTCTCGTCCCGTTCGGACGACATACTCTGGTGCCGCCATGCTGCTGAGAAAGAACATATTCCTAGGCGCCTGCGTTGCGCTGGGTCTGACGCTATCGACGCCGGCGTGGGCGCAATCGTTCGAATCCAAAATGGCCGACGCCGCCGATGCCATGCTCGCCGCGCTCGGGCCAAAGTCCGAGGCCGCTGCCTTCGCCTTTGCCGATCCCGTTCGCTTGGACTGGCATTACACGCCGCGCACGCGCCAAGGCGTCGCCATCCGCGACATGAACGAAACGCAGCGCGATGCGCTCAGGAATTTGATGCGCACGGCATTGTCATCACCCGGGATTCTCAAGGCGCGCGCCATCATGGCGCTGGAGGCGACGTTGGCGGAGATTGAAAATTCATCCCTGTCGTATCGCGATCCGGAAGGCTACCTGGTCGCCGTCTTCGGCACACCCGGCACGTATCCGTGGGGCTGGCGGCTGGAAGGGCATCATCTATCGATCAACGTCACTTTGGCCGCCCCCGGCGAGGTATCGGTGACACCGGCCTTTCTGGGGACAAATCCGGCGCGAATTCCGAGTGGGCCAAAAACGGGTCACCGCATTCAATATGACGAATTTATCCTGGCGCTTCGCCTCGCGCGCGGCTTGAACGACGGTCAAATGGCGAAAGCCCAACTATCGGGATCACCCGGCAACGTGGTGGCCGGACCGGGTCGCGGCGATGCCTTCAAAGACCCCGTCGGCCTTCGTGCCGACGGTTTGTCGGAAGCGCAGCGCGGATTGCTGATGCAATTGATCGCGGCCTACGTCGGCATTGCCCGGGACGAGATCGGCCGGCCGTATATGATCCTGGCGCAGGAAACCTTGGACCAAACATATTTTGCCTGGGCCGGTGAAATCTCCGACCGGGGGGCGTTTTATTACCGCATCCACGGTCCGCGTCTACTGATCGAATTCGACAACACGCGGGGCGGTGGGAATCACATCCACAGCGTCTGGCGCGATCCGGCGCAGGACTTCGGCCGCGACGCGCTGTGGGAGCATTATCAAAATGCCCCCGAGGCGCACCGTCACTTCCCGTAATTAAACGTCCGAACCAGCGGAGAAATTGAACACCGCGCCTTCCTTGACGCCGGATGGCCAACGCGCCGTCACGGTTTTCAGCTTGGTGTAAAACCGCACGCCTTCCATGCCGTGGATCGAATGGTCGCCGAACAAGGACGCCTTCCAACCGCCGAACGAATGGTACGCCACCGGGACCGGGATCGGCACGTTCACACCGACCATGCCGATGTTGACGTCGCGGACGAAGTCGCGCGCCGTATCGCCGTCGCGGGTAAAAATCGCGGCACCGTTCCCGTATTCGTGATCGATCACCAGGTTCTTCGCCTCGTCGAACGTATCGGCGCGGACGACGGACAACACCGGACCGAATATTTCGTCCTTGTAGACGGACATGTCCTTAGTCACGCGATCGATCAAGGTGCCGCCGACGAAGTAGCCGTTCTCATATCCTTGCAACGAGATACCACGGCCATCGACGACTACCTCGGCACCATCGGCTTCGCCTTCGCCGATATAGCGTTCGATCTTGTCTTTCGAGTCCTTAGTAATCACGGGGCCCATCTCGGCGGCCTTGTCGGTATACGGGCCGATCTTCAGGCCGCGTACCTTGGGGGCCATTTTCTCGACGAAACTGTTGCCGGTCTCTTCGCCGACCGTCACCGCCACCGATACCGCCATGCAGCGTTCACCCGCAGACCCATAGGCCGCACCAATGGCCGCGTCGACAGCCTGATCCATGTCGGCGTCCGGCATGATGACCATATGGTTCTTGGCACCACACAGGGCCTGCACACGTTTGCCGTTGGCACATCCAGTCTCGTAGATGTACCGGCCGATCGCCGTCGAGCCGACGAAGCTGATGGCGCCGACGGTCGGGTCGGTCAGCAACGTGTCGACGGCTTCTTTATCGCCGTTGACCACATTCAGGCAGCCTTTCGGCAAGCCGGCCTCGATCAACAGCTGGGCGGCGATCAACGGCGCCGACGGATCGCGTTCCGACGGTTTCAGGATGAATGTGTTACCGCAGGCCAGCGCCACCGGATACATCCACATCGGCACCATCGCCGGGAAATTGAACGGCGTGATCCCGGCGCAGACACCCACCGGTTGGCGGATGCCGACGCTATCGACGCCACCGGCCACGTTGTCGGAATACTCGCCCTTCAACAGGTGCGGGATGCCGCAAACGAATTCGACAACCTCGAGACCCCGGGCCACTTCGCCCTTGGCATCCTCGAACGTTTTGCCGTGTTCGGCGGAGACCGCCTCGGCCAGGCGGTCGTGGTTCTGGCGCAGCAAATCGCGAAAATTGAACATCACCTGGGCCCGCTTGGCCGGCGGCGTTGCCGCCCAACCGGGGAGGGCCGCCGCCGCACTGGCGATGGCGCGGCGAACCTCATCGGCGCTGGCCAGGGCCACCTGTCCGCTGACCTCGCCGGTGGCCGGATTGAAGACATCCGCCGTCCGCCCGCTGGCGCCCTCGACGATCTCGCCGTCGATAAAGTGATGAATCTTCGAAGTCATTGAGTTTTCCTCACGATATTTATATTTAAGTTGAAAATTTCTTGAATTAAATTACGGGCAATCATCCATGAAGGCAAGGTCCAAGCGCCGGAAATGCGTGGAGACAGATCGTTTGGCCCCATTAAAATGAAGGGTTTGGCACTAACTGTCGTCGACCAATCGGGCCGACGATTTCCATCGGCGTTATAAAACCGTAACGGACCGCCCGTTGACCGTGTTTCAGACCCCGCCGCATAATCGTTTGCTGAATGGGTTTGGTGCATGACGGTCGGTAGTCATCCGAACGGGGATGCTCGCAAATAATCCGTTAGGCAATCGCCCATTGTTCTAAACAACCGTATCGACATCAGGGAGCTTATCAATGTCGTCGAAAACCAAGACATCCGCCCTTAAGACGGTTCAGGCCGCCAAGGCGTTCAATCGCCGGACTGTCCTCAAAGGATCGCTCGCCGTGGCAGGGACCGCCGCCGTCGGACCATTCGTCATTCGTGACGCATTCGCCGCCGGCACCGTCAACGCAATCGTCTGGACCAACTATCTGACCGAGGACTTTCTGAAAAAGTTCGAAGCGGACACCAAGATCAAAGTCAACGTCACACCGTTGGGGTCCAACGAAGAACTGCTGAACAAAATGCGCGCGTCCAAGGGACGCGGCTTCGACCTGATCACGCCGACCCTAAACCGCAAAGGTCAGTGGATCGATCTAGGCCTGTTGCAGCCATGGGACCTCAGCAAGGTGAGCAATCTCGGCAACGTCGAGCCGGCATTCGTCAAGGCGTCCGAAGCCTGGACCTGGGGAGGCGGTCAGCATCACCTTCCGCACATCTGGGGCACCGAGGCCATGTCCTGGCGCACCGATCTGTATCAGACCGAATACGGCAAGCTTTCGCTCGGCGATCTCTGGATCCCCGAAATGAAGGGCAAAGTCCAAGGCCGTCCGCACTCGATGATGGCCGGGATCGGCCGTTACCTCGAAGGCGCCGGCAAGTTGCCGCCGTTCGTCGATGCCTACAAAGACGAAGAGAACATGCGCAAGATTTGGGAAGAGATCACGAAATTCGCGGTCGAGCACAAGTCTTGGGTCAAGCAGTTCTGGAACGATCACGACACCCAGAAAACCGGTTTCATGCAAAACGGCGTGGTCCTCGGCCAAACCTGGGACGGCCCGGCAATCGAGCTGTTCAAGGAAGGCAAACCGGTCCAGTACATGGCACCGAAAGAGGGCGCGTTCGCGTGGCTCGACGGTCTGTGCATGCCGATTGGCGCCAAAGCCAAGGACGAAACCTACGAGCTGATCAATGCCATCTACACGGTCGAAGCCGCCGCCGATTCGGCGATCCAGACCGGCTACAACGGCACGGTCACCGGGTATGCCGACAAGTTGGACGCCAAGTCGAAAGACGCGTTCAACCTGGCGTATCCGGGCGACGCGCTGTCGAAGCTGTGGTGGTGGCCGGACGAGCCGGCGTGGTACGCCTCGGTTCGCGCCGAGTACCGCGACAAGTTCGTCGCCGCGTAACCAAAGACCTGACGAGACCCGCCCGGCACGCCCCGACATTTCGGCGTGCCGGGCAACTTCGACGGGGTGCGCGGGGGAATTTCGACGCACAACGGCCCGTCCAATAAAAACCAAGAGAGACACCGAAGTTCCGGGAGGACTAATGCGTTCGGTCGCCACCGCAGTCCGGTCGGCGATGACATAGGGGGAAGAATGAGCAGCGTCGAACTAGACCACGTGTCCATCCGCTTCGGCGATTTCGTGGCCGTCAACAACGCCAACCTGACCATCGAGTCGGGCGAGTTTTTCAGCTTCCTGGGCCCGTCGGGCTGCGGCAAGACGACGATCTTACGCGCCGTGTCGGGCTTCAACGATCCGACTGAAGGCAGTGTCCGCATCGGCGGCAAGGACATGCGCGGCATCGGCCCGAACAACCGGCCGACGGCATTGATCTTTCAGAATTTGGCGCTGTTCCCGTTGATGAGCGTCGCCGACAACATCGCCTTCGGCCTCGAAGTCCGAGGCGTCAAATACAACGAACGCCGCCGCCGCGCCGAAGAGTTGCTGAACCTCATCGCGCTGCCGGGTCAGGGCGACAAAATGGTCTCGGAACTGTCCGGCGGACAGCGCCAACGGGTCGCCATCGCGCGCGCCCTGGCGGTTGAGCCGCAAGTTCTTCTGTTGGATGAGCCGCTGTCGGCATTGGATTTGAAGTTACGCCAACATATGCGGACGGAATTGCGTGCGATCCAGCAACGCGTCGGCATCACCTTTATTTACATTACCCACGATCAGGGCGAAGCGTTGACCATGTCGGACCGCATCGCGGTGATGAGTGCCGGGATCGTCCAGCAGGTCGGCAACGGCTCGGACATCTATAACAATCCGGCAACATCGTTCGTCGCCTCGTTCGTCGGCGAGAACAATGCGCTTTCCGGTCGGGTCAGCCGCGCCGACGGCGAATTCGCAATGATCGAAACAGCGTTCGGCTCACTCCGCGGCGTCAACAACCGCGGCCTCGTCGAAGGTGACGAAGCGATGCTGTTCGTTCGTCCCGAAGCCCTCCGCCCGACATCGGATGGGGATACCGGCGACGGCACCAGCTTCGAGACGACGGCCATCAAGGAGGAGTTCGAAGGCAGTTTCCTGCACGTGTTCTTGGACTCCGACAAAGAAGACAAGCCGATGAAGATGGCCTTGATCAACGACGCTGGCGTCGAGCGACACGATCCGGGACAGAAACTTAGGATCAACTTCGACCCGCGCCGCGCCGTCGCGCTACCGATGGGAGAGCTTGCCGATGAGTGAGCCCCTGCCCGCCGTCGACGTCCAACTGGCGCAGATTCAAATCTCGCCATCGCTGCCGACCCCGGCAGAACCGACGCCCGCGCCGCCGGCACCCGCACCCAGCGGCGGTCTTGGCATCACGCCATCGCTTCCGGGCAGCAGCCCGAGTATTTCACCGCAATTGCCGGGCAGCAGCCCAAGCATCTCGCCGTCCCTGCCGGGGAGCAGCGTGACGCCGTCCGCACCCAGCAGTGCGTCGGGGGGCGGCAGCAACCTGAACATCACCATCACCAATCCGGGACAGATCCAGATTCCCGCCGGTCAAACCGAGCTCAAGGTCACGATCCAAGACCCGAACGCGCCGCAAGCGGTCGCCGATGGCGGGTTGAGCGGCTGGGAGTTATTTCTGGCCCTGACCGCCGCCCTGCTGATCGCGCCGTTTCTGCAACGCGAAGCGGGCAAATGGACAGCCAATCTCAACGCTTTGCAATTCGTGCAGCGCAACGGTTTGGCGATCTCGGCGTATTTGTTGATCTTTACCATCGGCTGGATCGTCTTTTTGATCGTCCTGCCGCAATTGTACATGTTCGACTTCTCGTTCCGTCACAACTTGCCGCCACCCGCAATCGGCGGACCCGAAGATGTCTATACCCTGAAGAATTACCGCTATCTGATCTTCGGTCGCGAAGGCAGCGATGAATTGCTCAACTGGCTGCATCTGGAGGTGTTCTTCAAAACCATCCTGGCCAGTGTGATCGTCACCTTGATCAACTTCCTGCTGTGTTATCCGCTGGCGTTCTTCATGGCGCAGATGGTGCGCGGGCGCGGTCAGCGGCTGCTGTTCCTATGCTTGTTGTTGCCGTTCTGGGTCAACGAGATCCTTCGGGCCTTCGCCTTCAAATTGATCTTCGCGGAGCTTGGCCTGATCAATTCGGTCCTGGTTGGCATCGGCATCATGGATCAGCCTTATGACTTCCTGGGGGCCAATGTCGCGCTCTATACCGGGCTGACCTACGCCTACATCCTGCTGATGATCTTCCCGCTGTATAACGCCATCGAGAGCCTCGATCACAACCAGATCGAGGCGGCCCGCGATATGGGCGCATCGTGGTTGAAAATCCATTTGCGGGTCGTCATGCCGCACGCCAAGCCGGGCATCGCGTCGGGCTGCACGATGGTCTTCATGCTGACCGCAGGCGCCTTGGCTGCGCCGAATATCTTGGGTGGCCCAAGCTCGCTGTGGTTCACGCAGATTATCTACCAGTGGTACAACACCGGCGGAAACTGGCCGCAAGGTTCGGCCTATGCCTTCGTGTTGCTGCTGTCGTGCATCATCTTCGTCCGCATCATGATGCGGGTGTTCAAAGTCGGACTGGGGGATATCGCACAACGATGAGCTCAAACAGTATCCGCACCTGGGTGTTGCGGGGGTATATCCTCCTCTTCTTCCTATATCTCTTCGGGCCGTTGCTGATCATGTCGGCGTCGGCGTTCAACCAATCCAGCTATCCGACGATCACGCCGTGGGAAGGGTTCACCGGCGGTTGGTTTATCGAACTGGCCGAAAACGACCGCTTGGTCGCGGGCTTTATCAACAGCCTATGGATCGGGGCGGGCGTGGTTGCCCTGTCGGTGCCGACGGCCTTGGCCGGGGCGATCATGCTGATGCAGGTCCCGGATCGGGCGCGGCCGATTTATTACACCATCGTCGTGTCGCCGGTGTTGGTGCCCGGCGTCATCATCGGTATCTCGACGGTGATCTTTTGGGAACGGTTCGGCAGTGTCGTCGGGCTCGAATACGAGACAACTAACAATCCGTTCTTTCTGACCATCGTCGGCCAGTCGACGTTCATTTCGGCGTACTGCATGCTGGTGTTCATCGCCCGCCTGCAGCGATTCGATAAAACCCAGGAAGAAGCGGCGCTGGATCTTGGCGCGACCCACGTCCAGGTGTTCTGGAAAGTGCTGATCCCATTCCTGCGTCCGGCGATCCTGTCGTCGATCGTGCTCGCCTTCCTGACCAGCTTCGAGAACTACAACACCACGGTATTCACGATGGTCGCACGCGGCACGCTGACGACCGAACTGGCGGGGCTCGCCCGGTTCGGGGTCAACCCGTCGATTTCGGCGCTGGCCGTCGTCATCATGGGACTGACGTTGTTCGGCGCGGTCATTTACGAAATCAAGAAGCGTCGCGAGGAAGCCATCGTCGAAGCGTCGAAGAAACAGGCGGCCATGAAACGGATCAAAGATTCCGAAGCCGCCGCCGCGCAGGCTGCCGCGGCTTAGGGGGAGACACAGGCCATGCCGTCCACGGTGCAAAAGGTTGCGCGTTATTCGGTCCAGGTATTGAACAAGCGGCGCGGCCCGGCACCGCGGCCGCAGATCATTATCCGGCTGTATAAAGACGGCGGGGCGATCATCGGCACGGCCGTTTTCAAGTACTACGGCGACCAGGAAGCCGAATTGCCGACCGGTCACGATCAGCACGGCAATGTCACGGCGTATTATGACATCAGCTTTTACGAGGCGTTTATCGGCCTGCTGCGGCTGGAAGACGAGTTATATTGGAAGGTGCATTGGATTCAGACCGGGGCCACGAAGGAGGTCGCCGATGTCTCGCTCGACACCAACGAAGAGATCATTGGCGAGTTTTTCTCGAAATCTTAGACCGCTGGTGATCGCCGTTGCGTTGATCCACACGCCGGCCGCCGCGTCGATCGATGACCCCTATTACGGTCTGATCTACGATTTCGAAACCGCGAGTTTCTGCGGCATGGTCAACAAAGACGTCTACGACGCGTTCTGGGCCAAACGCCGCGCCTTCGAAGCATCCAGCCCGCGCGATGCCGAGGACCTTCGCCGGACGCGCATTCGCGCGATGGCCAACGCCGACCGGGAGTTCGACAATCGCGGCCTCGGCGGTCACAAGCAATGGTGCCGGGGCGAGGTCACCGAAGGCATCGGGCGCTTATTAGAAAGATAAACGTATCGTGGAACGTGACAGACAGTCGAACATGATCAAAGCTTGGCCATGACCGCACCAGATATGGAAACCGCACCGCCCAGCGATATGGCGAAGCAATGGCACTATCGTCCCGACGTGCCGATTGACGTGTCTCCGCTGATGAGTTTCCCGCCATCGCCCGGGCGCATCGCCCGGTGGATCGCGCAGCGCTGGTTTCGCGTCGCCGAAAACTCGATCCTCGTGGCGCTGGCGACCGCGTGTTGGATTTACCTGCAGCCATCGCTATCCGTGACGGCGACATTCGCGCCCGATTGGATCCTTTTTATGTACGCCCGGAATCTGGTCCTGATGACCCTCGTCGCCGGCGGCTTGCATCTTTACCTATATCGTTTTCGCCGACAGGGAAGCGAGCGACGTTTCGACGACCGGCCGCTGAAATCCCGGGGCAAGGCGTTCACATTCGGCGGCCAGGTGCGCGACAACATGTTCTGGACGCTGACGAGCGGCGTCACCGTCTGGACCGGCTTCGAAGTTCTGATGCTATGGGCCATGGCGAACGGTTACGCCCCCGTGTTGCATTGGGACGAAAACCCAGTGCTGTTCGTTTTGTTGCTGTTTTTGACGCCGATCTGGATTTCATTTCACTTCTACTGGGTGCATCGTTGGCTGCACTGGCCACCGGCCTATCGGCGGTTTCATGCGCTGCATCACAGGAATACCAACGTGGGTCCGTGGTCGGGATTATCGATGCACCCGGTCGAACATGTGATCTTCTTTTCGTCGGTGTTGATCCATTTCATTGTCGCGGCGCATCCGATCCACATTCTGTTTCATATGCAGCATCAGGCCCTAACCGCGGCGACGTCGCATGCCGGATTCGAAGGCCTTTATGCCGGCGACCGGATGCTGCTAGCCCTTGGCACCTTTCATCACCAAATGCACCATCGGTATTTCGAGTGCAATTACGGCAATCTAGAGGTGCCATTGGACAAATGGTTCGGCTCGTTCCACGACGGAACCGACGCCTCGCACGCGGCAATGAAAGCACGGCTTCGCAAAAAAGCGGGCACGACAGCAACATGATCCAAAGACGTTTCATTGTTATCGCCATGTCGGTATTTTTGATAACCGCCTGCACGCACGATCACCCGATCGGCGACGGGGTCCACGACCTGCCGCTGTTCGATGCCCATGTGCACTACAAGGCCGATGCCTGGGCGCCCTACCCGCCGGAGAAGATCGTCTCGTTGATGGATGCGTCGGGGGTGGCCATGGCGCTGGTCTCGTCGTCGCCGGACGAAGGGACGTTGAAGCTCTATCATCACGCACCGGCGCGGATTCTGCCCGAAGTCCAGCCCTATTACGGCGGTTACGGGCAGTGGAACTGGACCACGTCGGATACGGTGATCGCCTACCTCCGCAAGCGTATAGCCGACACCCCCAGGGTCGGCATCGGCGAATTCCATCTGCACAGCTTCGACGAAGAAGACTTTCCCCTGCTCCGCGCCGTCGCCTCGTTGGCGGTCGAACACGACCTGTATGTCCATATTCACGGCGATCACCGGCCGGTGGCGTTCTTTTACGACGCCGAGCCCGATATCCGCGTCATCTGGGCGCATGCCGGCATGGTCAGCCCGCCCGACGTGATCCGCGCGCACTTGGACCAACACCCGACGCTGGTTGCCGAATTGTCGTACCGCGAACACGAAATCCTGACCGGCGACGGCGGCATCTCGCCCGTCTGGCGCGATCTGTTCATCGACCATGCGGATCGCTTCATGATCGGTTCCGACACCTGGGCCAACGAGCAATGGGAACGTTACCCACAACTGATCGACGCCAACCGGCAAATCCTCTCGCGGCTGCCGCGCGATGTCGCGGAAAAGATGGCCTACAAAAACGCCGAGCGGGTATTCGGCGTGAAGGTCTCCAACGACCTGTTGGGAAAAAGGTAACCCCTCACCTAACCTGTCCGCCGGTTCGGTCGAGAGGGAAATGGAGAAGACCTGTCGTCGACAGCCCTTCTCCCCCTTATGGGGAAAGTAGATAGGCTTGTGCCCGCGAAGGCCGCCATGACGAGTTTGTTCGCCCTCGCCTTTTCTGAATTTGCGCTTATAGTCACACCACGTTCTCGGGGCGGGGTGTAATTCCCCACCGGCGGTATGCACGGCGACGTGCGAGCCCGCGAGCGCCCGCCACGGTTTGGCGGGGTCAGCAGAACCGGTGAGATGCCGGTGCCGACGGTCATAGTCCGGATGTGAGAGAACAACGTGTGGCGGCGTGCCAATTCGGCGGGCCGCGGCGCTGTCCCGATTGCGTGTTGTCTTTGTTCGTGATGGAGAGAGCCGCAATGAGCCACCCTACGCAAAAGATCGCCTATCTACAGGCCCGTTGGCATGCCGATATCGTCGACCAGGCGCTGATCGGGTTTCGCAACCAAGTCGCGACGTTCGACGCGCCTGCGTTCGAGATCGACGTCCATGACCTTCCCGGCGCTTTCGAATTGCCGTTGCTCGCCCAGAAGCTGGCGTCGCGCGGCGATATCGCCGCCGTGGTCGCCTGTGCGTTTGTTGTCGACGGCGGCATTTACCGGCACGAATTCGTCGCGCAATCGGTCGTTTCAGCCTTGATGGATGTGCAGTTGAAGACCGAGGTGCCGGTGTTTTCCGTGGTCCTGACCCCGCATCATTTTCACGAGATCGCTGATCACGTCTCGTTCTTTACCGAGCATTTCGTGAAAAAAGGGGCCGAAGCGGCGGACGCCGTGCGTCTGACCCTGGAAACGCACGCTTCCGCTTAATCGTCGGCGGCTTTGTGGGTCGCGTGAATCTGCGCGATGGCAGTCGCTGCCAAGCGGGCCTCCGGCGGATCGGCCCGGCTGGTGAGGACAACCGGCACCTTGGCGCCGACCACCACGCCCGCCGCCAGCGCCGAGCGGAAATACACCAGCATCTTGAACAGCCCGTTGCCCATTTCGATGTTGGGCACCGCCAGAACGTCGGCTTGTCCCGCGACCGGGCTGTCGATCCCCTTGAGTTTCGCCGCATCCGGCGAGACCGCGTTGTCCAAGGCAAATGGCCCATCGACGTGGGCGCTTTCGATTTCGCCAGACATGGCGCGTTCGACAATTCGCCGTGCCAGCTTGGTTGTCGGCATCGTGTCCATCACACTTTCCGAGCCCGACAGCATGGCCACCTTGGGCGCCGCATAACCGAGCGCCTTGGCGAGGTCGACAGCGTTATGGACGATATCCATCATGGTGCGTTCGTCGGGGGCGACGTTAACCGCGCCGTCAGTGATCATCAGCGCCTTGTCGGAGTCGGGCACAGTCATATGAAACACATGGCTGATCCGCCGGTCGGTGCGCAACCCGGCATCGCGAGCGACCACCGCGCGCATCAAGGAATCGGTATGGATCTGCCCCTTCATCAGCGCCTGCACCTCGTCATGCGAGGCAAGCTGAGCGGCGGCATCGGCGGTCGGCGCTTCGGGATCCTTGTCGATGATACGGAACGGCGACACATCCCAATCGATCTCGCGGGCCAGACGTTCGATATCGGCTTTGTTGCCGACCAAGGTCGGAACGATCAAATTCGCATCGACGGCTTGGCGGACGCTTTCAAGCGCCACCGGATGATCGGCGCCGGCGATGGCCATGGCCACCGGATCGTGGACGTGGGCCCGATCCATCAATGCGGCGGGAACTTCGAACGGTGCATCGCTGAGCATAAGATCACTCCTGTTAGGCGCGCCGATTAGAGGCCCGACCCCCTAGGTGGGTCAAGAGCCTCCCGTGCCGAAGCGCTCAAGAAGCGGAAATCAATCGGGTCGCCAAGATCACATAGACCAGCGCGAATGCCCAGGGCAGAACACTTTCTTGCAACGCCAATGAAACATAACGGGCCGGATTCTTGCCGTACTCCAGTGCCCCCCATTCTGCACCCCAGAACGGCGATGCCACGAGTTTTCGCTCGATCAGACCAATGACTTTGTATTTCGCTGTATTCAAACGTCGGTAATGGGAGAGAAGACCGATCCAAGAAAAACAGGCAATGACCGCGAGGAGGACAAGTAGAAACTGCATTCCTGTATCCGGAATTTTCTCCATAAACGTCGCGAGTAAACCGAGTACCGCCGTGTGGAACGTGAGGAAAAATTTGTTCATGGTTCCGCGGCGCTCGCTGATGGCACTCGCGCCCTCATGGCATATTTTATAGAGGTCGAGCAGTTCTGAACGTTGCGCCGCGTTGAGGGGCGGGGTCTCAATCCAGAGCATTTTATCGATGTCGGATAACTCTTTATCCATTCCGCTTTCTCGCTATGTCACACCCCGACGCATGAGTCAGTCGACGGAAACCCCTTCCGAGCTGTCCTTCACGCGTGGGATTTCCGAGCGCCAGTTCGGGTAATGTTCTTCAAGTGTCTCGGTCCTTTCCACAAGTTTCGCGTATTGGCCTATGCAAGTCGTCATGAAAAGACGTGCGTTTTCTGAATACCGAACGAGGATTTCGAACACTGTATGATAATCCTGCGCATCGATCGCTTCGTCGAGTTTTCCGCGTTTTTCATAGTATTCCGCCCAAAGAGGCGCCATGGCTTCTCGGGCCTCGTCGTCGTCGAAGTTTGATAATACATCCATTGCGACATCCAAGCGTTCCGCTTCACCAGCGCGTTGCATGTCGTCGAGTTCTTGTCGCAATAGCATCGCCGCATCATACGCCTTGGCGAAACGCTTGTTCGTTAGGTGGCGATACAATTCGTAAAGTGCCGGCTCGATAATATTCCAACGAAACCGGCGGGTGAAATTCAAGAGCGTGACAAGTTTAAGTTGCTGATCGAAAACGCGTTGATTCCATGCAAACACCGACCGCGGATAGAACTGCGTCGGATCCTCGATCAGAATGATATAGAACGCCGTCGGAATTCCGTTTTTACGGT
Source organism: Rhodospirillales bacterium (assembly GCA_965222395.1). GTDB lineage: Bacteria > Pseudomonadota > Alphaproteobacteria > Rhodospirillales > Casp-alpha2 > UBA4479. Next base: position 3,567,922 of record OZ244947.1, on the reverse strand, counting down.
CGATCCTCGAAATCACTGGCCAAAACTGGCTCTTTTCAGTCTTTAGAGTAGACAGAACGCGCGTGTAGCGCCCATGCAATCGATCATCGTGCGCGATGTTCATGATATCACTTGGGATGGATTGTCCGGATTCACTATCATCAAGCGTCTCGCGAAAATCCTGCCAAGAGATAGGTCCGATCGGGGCCAGATTTAGCAGTTGCCGGACGTCATCTCGCGTCGACACCGTGGCCCCAGAAAAGCTCAGCACTTTCTCTCCATCCGTTGTGTGTCGGATGATTTCCGATTTCTCGTCGGTAATGACTGGCGTGTCGGATAGCTCAATTGGGCCGATAACCAATCGGAGCTTATAGAACTCCGGCAACACGGTATCCGGTATATGCTCGGCAATGATTTCACCCGCCGCTTCGCAATCGCCGGCAGGATCTTTGTCTCCCTCCATGAAGTTGATGTCGCAGAAATTTTTCGTATACAGGATGTGGCGCAGAAGTTCCTTGATCCTTCCAGGCTCCAATGGCCGAGGCTCAATCCCGGCGAGGATACGCGGACTCTTGTTCACGCCTTCACTTCGAAACCAGATGATGTCGCTTCTCGCATCCGATCGGGACCCGACGAACAACCCAATTTCGTAGTTGATGAACTCCATATCGTGCGACGAGTCCGTATGAAGAATAATCAGCAAATTGGAGTTGCGAATATTCTCGCTGACCCATGACATATACTGAGGCGTCGACTTATCGGTAAACGTATGAACTGCAATCTGCTTCCACGACAACTTTTTGATTTGTTCCGCAAAAGCCTCTGCCAGAGCTTCGTCTTCTTCGCGATAAGAGATGAATATCGAAAATTCTGCGCCATCGGCATTTGCCGATGTCTGCTGGTCGTCACCCATGCGACGCACTCCCCCGTTGAGACGCACCGTACTTTTTTTGACTTAAGGGTGTGCGTTGAGCCACCCCTTATCCGGGCATCTTAACTGATAATTCCTCTCTTTTCTGCAAGAATCTACGACCACCCGCGTCTCTCAACAGCGGGCATCTCAACCAATGACGAAAATCATCGGGCGGTCTTTCTTCTGTGGTCCTTGCGATTAGCTTCCACCCCCAAATATCAATTTGCTCAAAATACGAATACCGGGCTCGATCCGGTCGACCGAGATCGACGAGAACCCGAGCCGGAAATAATTGCGCGGGCGGCGATCGCCCAGAAAATGCACCCGGCCCGGTTCGATCAGCACACCTTCGGCGGCAGCTCGGACGGCCAGATCGTCGGTGTCCAGCGTCTCCGGTCCGGCAACCCAAAAGCTGGTCCCCCCGAAACCCGGTCGTGTCGCCGACGCCGGCAGATAATGCTGCAATGCCTTGTCCATCACCTCCCAGCGTTTGCGAAACTCGCGGTGCAGACGGTGGATCAACGCATCGTGATGGCCGAGCGACAGGAACAATGCGGTCTGGCGCTGGTTGACCGTCGGCGGATGGCGGAGCATCAGACGACGCAGGGCCCGGGCCTCTTCGATCAAGGCGCGTGGTCCGACCATGAAACCAAGACGCAAGCCCGGGAACAACGATTTCGACAGCGAACCGATGTAGAGCACGCGGCCATCGCGATCCATGGACTTCAGCGCCGGAGTCGGCCGTCCGACGTAGTTGGTCTCGAACTCGTAATCGTCCTCGATCAGCACGATGTCCCGTTCGGCGGCCCGGGCCAACAGCGCTTCGCGCCGCGCCAAGGGCATCGTGACGGTGGTCGGAAACTGGTGGCTCGGCGTCACAAACAAATAATCCAACGGGTCCAGCCTGTCGTCGACGGGCAGCCCTTCGGCATCGACCGACAACGGTCGGACGTAATCGGTTTTCAACCGGGCAATATTGAACATATCGGGATACCCGGGATCTTCGACCCCGACCCGGGTTTGATCGGTAAACAACAGACTGGCGATCAGATATAGGGCGTTCTGCGCCCCTTGCGTGACCAGCACCTCGTCGGGCGCCGCGCTGATCCCTCGGCGCGGCAGAATGTGCGTCCGAATCTGTTCGATCAGCATCGGATCGTCGTGGACCTGACGATCGCCGGTCCAGGCGTCCATGGCGCGCCGGCCAAGCGCTTGGCGGGCACATTCACGCCACGCCGCCAAAGGGAACAACTGCTGATCGACCTGCCCATAAACAAACGGATAGCGGTACGACGGCCAGTCCATGGTTTTTTTGATGTTTTCTTGCCGCGTCGGTCGAACACGAAAACGCGACGTCCAATCGGGTGCGTGTTCGGGCGGGTCCGGTGGCGTCAACGGGGTGGCAGCGGTTTGGCCGACCATGTCGTCGTTGACGTAATACCCACTGCGCTCCCGCGCGATCAGATAGCCGTCATCGACCAAGTCCTGATACGCCAGCACTACCGTATTTCGCGACACCTGCAGGTTGGACGCCATCTTGCGGCTGGACGGCAACGGCTCGCCGCCGTGTAGTTGACCGCTCAAAATCGCGTTGACCAACAATTCACGGATTTGCGCCTGCAAACTAGCGGATTCGTTCCGGCGCAAATGAAACAGTGCGTCGCGCATATGCGCGTCCCTCCCCGGATAACGGCGGCTTGATCCTATGTGGACCTTTGTTATCGCCGAATCTGGACCTATTACCCGTTCGCGTCAAACCACTACGTTAAATCATACGGTGTAGGCCCCTGTTACGCGATCCGATTGGCGCCCACACCGGCTACTCGTTCACGAAAGTTTGCACCCTGCGCGGCCGCCGCGGCAGGACCCGGTATGACCTTGGGAGGACACAATGGAATACAAAGGCAATTCGCTCGAAGAACAATGGATGCCGTTCACCGGCAACCGCGATTTCAAAGCCGATCCGCGCTTGGTCGTCAAAGCCGAGGGCATGTACTACGTGGACCACAAAGGCGGCAGCGTCCTCGATGCGTCGTCGGGCCTTTTCTGCGTGCCGCTGGGCCATGGCCGGACCGAGATTGCCGACGCCGTGCACCAGCAACTGCTGACCAACGACTATTCGCCACCATTTCAAATGGGCCATCCCGGCGCGTTCGAGCTGGCCAGCAAAGTCGCCCGCATCACGCCGGAAAACATCAACCACGTGTTCTTCACCAACTCCGGGTCTGAATCCATCGACACGGCGCTGAAGATCGTCATGGCGTACCACCGGGCCAAGGGCGAAGGCCACCGCACGCGGTTCGTGTCGCGCGAACGCGCCTATCACGGTGTGAACATTGGCGGTGTCAGCCTGTCGGGCATGGTCAAGAACCGCGAAACGTTCACCGGCGTTATGCCGAACATCGTCACCATACGCCACACCTTTACCGACCGCGATCTGTTCAAACCCGGCCAACCAGACCACGGCGTTGAAATGGCCGAAGACTTGGCCCGCCATTGCGAGACCTATGGTGGCTCCACCATCGGCGCGGTGTTCGTCGAACCGATTGCCGGTTCCACCGGCTGCCTAGTGCCGCCGGTCGGCTATCTGGAGCGGCTGCGCGAGATTTGCGATCAGCACGGCATCCTGTTGGTGTTCGACGAGGTCATCACCGGGTTCGGACGCCTCGGCCATGCCTTTGCGTCGCAAGCCTTCGGCGTCGAGCCGGACATCATGACCATGGCCAAGGCGCTGACCAACGGCGCGCAGCCGATGGGTGCCGTCGCCGTCCGGGACGAGATTTACGACACCGTGACCAATGCGTCACCGGAAGGCGCGATCGAGTTTTTCCACGGCTATACGTACTCCGGCCATCCGGCGGCGTGTGCTGCAGGCAACGCCACGCAGGATATCTATCAGAACGAAAACCTGTTCGAGCGCGCCAACAAGATGTCCGGATACTTCGGCGAGGCTATCCACAGCCTGAAAGATCTGGATGCCCTTTATGACATCCGAAGCTACGGCATGATGGCGGCGATCGAACTAAAACCGCAAGGCGCCCCAGGGGCCATCGGCACCCGGTTCCAGAAAGAATTGTTCTGGGAAGGGCTGCACATCAAATTCACCGGCGACAACGGCATCATCGCGCCGGCCTTCATCGCCGAGGAGAAACACATCGACCAGATGGTCGACATTCTGCGCAAGAAACTGTCGAGCATTTAAGACGCGTTCCTCCTATCGAACCTCTCCCCCTCTTCAGGGGGGGAGAGAGGGATGAACGCGGGGCCTATCGAAGGGCTGAATTCCGCGAAATTCCCCCCCGCCCCCGGGGGGTCAATTTGTGAACACGGGCGATTACGGCTATTCTCGTGATTCTCACCATCTAAAAACAATAAAAATCACAATGATTTAGCGTTGCAAATAGGGGGCACATCGCAATGTCACAGCCGAATGAAGACCTTGTTGCAAAGTCCGGTATGTTTACCGGTTTGCATCCGGGAATGGGTATCGCCGCGAAGGGCATGGTCGCGGCGTTTGTTATTTTTACGGTCCTGAACGTCGAATTGGCCGGGAACGTCTATGGGACGGTTCGCGGATGGATCGAAAGCGGGTTGGGGTGGTACTACATCACCGCGATGACGGGGATGTTCTTCATCTGCGTTTACCTGATGTGCTCGAAATGGGGGTCCATTCGCCTGGGTGACGACGACAGTCGACCCGAGTTCAGTAATTTTTCCTGGTTCGCGATGCTGTTTTCCGCCGGTGTCGGGATCGGCATCCTGTTTTTCGGCGTCGCCGAGCCGATCTTCTATTTCGATAATTCCGGCGCCTTCGGCTATCCGAACAATCCGCACGCGGACATGCACGGCAACACGGAAATGACGATCCAGCGGGGCGTCGACGCGCTGCGGGTGACCTATTTCCATTGGGGCTTCCACGGTTGGGCCGTGTACGTCGTCGTCGGGCTGTGCCTTGCGTACTTCGGGTTCCGGAAAAAACTGCCGCTGACGATGCGCTCCGCCCTGTACCCATTGTTGGGCGACAGAATTTACGGACCGATCGGACATTCCGTCGATTTGCTGGCTGTGTTCGGCACGGTGTTCGGCGTTGCGACATCGCTCGGTCTCGGCGTCAACCAGATGGCCGTCGGCCTCAACGTTCTGTTCGGAATAGATCCCGGGATTCCAACGCAACTAGTCTTGATCCTTGTGATCTCGGTGATTGGGACCGCCTCGGCGGTGTCCGGCGTCGGCAACGGCATCCGCATCATTTCTGAATGGAACATTTGGCTGTCCATCGTGTTGCTGGCCGCCTTCATTATCATCGGTCCGTTCGAGTTCCTGATGAGCCTGTTCGTCACGTCGTTCGGCGACTACCTGTGGAATGTGGTTCCGATGGGCTTCTGGACCGCCAATGAGACCGGAAATTCCGCCTGGCAGGGTGGATGGACCATCTTCTATTGGGGTTGGTGGATTTCGTGGGCACCGTTCGTCGGCATGTTTATCGCGCGGATCTCGCGCGGCCGCACGATCCGCGAGTTCATGGTCGGCGTGATGTTCGTGCCGACCACCATCGCGTTCTTCTGGATCTGCATGTTCGGCGGCAACGCCATTTGGCAGGAGCTCAACGCAGCCGGCGGCCCGGGTGCTGCCGGTGGCGCCGCGATCATCGAGACCGTGCGGGCCTGGAACTTGCCCAACGCGTTGTATGGAACCATCGCCAACCTGGGCACCACGTCCTGGATGGGAGATGTGAGCTGGATCACCTTCCCGTTGTCGGCGCTTGCCACGTTCCTGCTGGCGTCGTGGTTCATCACCTCGTCCGACTCCGGCACGCTCGTCATTACGACGATGCTGTCCATGGGTGACGACGATCCGCCGAAGGTCTTCCGGATCGTCTGGGGCATGGGCGAAGGCATCGTGGCCGCGGTTCTGTTGCTGGCGGGGGGCCTGAAAGCCTTGCAAACAGCCTCCATCGCGGCGGCGTTCCCGATCTCGTTCGTCTTGTTGGCGATGGTCTGGGGGCTGCTGAAGTCCTTGAAAGAAGACTCATCCGCCGTCGCACCGCCGGAGCAAGCGTACGCACCGGACGGGACGCACATCACCCAAGAGTTGCGAAGTTAGCCCTTAAACGACGCGTATCATTGCGAAAGCCCGGGCCGCTCGTCGGTCCGGGTTTTTTGCCGTCTACGCCGTACTTATTCTTCTGACCGCCAGCGGGCGTAATCCGAACCGTCATCGACATCGATCAAAGTCTCCAGGTAGGCGATCCTGGCACCCGACAGATTTGCCACCGTATCGGCCAACGCATGCGGTCCCGACCAGCGGACATTGTCGAATAATCGCCGCACACGGGGCGCGCGCCGCAATCCGACCAACCAATAGCCGCCATCGTCGGCCGTGCCAAAAACGGCGTCATGGGTCCCGAGCGCCTCGAACGCATCGGCAATGTGGTGATCCCGGATACCGGGAATGTCGGCGCCGACAATGACCACGGGGCCGGGCCGCCAGGTGTCGAACGCCCGTTGCATCCGGTCACCAAGATCACCAACCCCTTGTTTTCGCGTGGCCAAGTGTCGCGGCCAGACCGGCGCATCGACATCGGTGTCCGGTGCCACGGCAATCACGGTCCGCCAGCGGGCGTCGCCGCCCAGCCGGCGCATCAAGCGTGCCAAGGCATGGCGAAAGAACCCCCACGCGGCGACGGTGCCGATATCCCGCGCCAGGCGGGTTTTAACCCGGCCCATGCGCGGCGCTTTGGCAAAGATCACCAGATGCCGGTTCATCATCGGTACCACCGGGCAATGGCGAGCGGAGACACGCCTACGTAATACATCGCCAGGCACGTCAGGTTCTTGATCGGGCGGGCCCACCAACCGTCGCGCTGGTATCTGATCGCCGACGTGACCAGCGCAGTCGGCAGTTCATCCAAACGACTTCTACCAATCCGCTTTACCAGATCGACGTCTTCCATCAACGGCAGCGGTTTGAACCCGCCGAGGTACTCGTAATAGTCGGACGAGATCACCAACCCCTGATCGCCATAAGGCAGGCCAAACGTTTGGGCGCGCCAGTTCGCCAATCCTTCAACCCGCCGCGCCTGCGGACTGGGATCGTTGAGGATCAGGCGGAAGTACGCCGCCCGGAACCGATGCGACGGGTCTTTGATGAACCCTTCGACCAGCGCCGCCCAGCCCGGCTGGGGCCGGGTATCGGCATGCAGGAACATCAGCCACGATTTCGACGCCGCACGGGCGCCGGCGTCCAACTGCGTTCCCCGTCCCGCCGGACCGACAATGGTGCGAACCCCGGCCAATTCGGCGGCTTCGACCGTGCCGTCGGCGGAGCCGCCGTCGGCGATCAGAACCTCCCACTCGGGCGGGCGCAGATCGATCTCGGCCAACGTGCGGACCAGTTCGTCACGGCAGTTCAGGGTCGGGATGACGATGCTCAGCATGCGCCGGACATTACGTCACAGCGCATACCTTGTCATGTCCGGACGATCCGGTCTTCAGTCCGCCAGAACGTCGGCTTGGCGTGTGGCAATCGCATCGATAAAGGCCGGTGCGTCGATGTTGGCGACCGGCAATCGCCCGACCGTTGGACGGCGAAAATCGATCCGGTCGATACGCGCCAGCAAGTCGGCCTTTTCTTCGACCGCGCCCTGGGTGTTGTAGCGGTTATAGTCGGGATAGATCGGCGCGACGGAGCCGTAATCGGCATAGGCCGTCAGCCCAACGTTGAGAACCAAGGGCAGATCCGGACGGATCATCTGGTCGACGACCCGCCAGTCAGCGCGACCGTCCGGGCGTTCCAACAGCGTGAATAGCTCCCCATGCCGGGCGATACGGAGTTCGACCCAACCCGTCGGCGACGGCAATATCTTTAAGGTCGATAACGAGTTCGTCGTCGTCTTGATCTCGTAATGCGGCTCGCCTGCCGGGGCGGCAGTCCCGATGGAAAAGAACAACCAATTTTCCTGTCCCGGCGTCCACGTCGCCGCCGATAGTGCCCGGGGCGCCCGGACAAACAGGCCCGATAGCGAGAACGGCGTCTGCGGCAAGGCCGCATCGGTTCCCGTCACGTTAATGCGGGTGCTGACGATGAAATCGCCGCTGATCTGGTGGTACAAATGACCGGCCTGATTGTCTTCGAACCAACCGGACGATTTCGGCTGCAGGACCAAGTGACCGTCCTCGACACGCGGTGCCAACCATTTCGGCGTAAAACCGTCAGGCGCATGTTCCGACCAGGCGGCGAGATCGTCCGGACTATCGAAGGCTGTCGACAGGCCGGTCAAGTCATCGGCGATTGCGGGACGGGCGACAAGAATGAGCGCGAGCGCAAACAATGCATAACGCATGGGTTTGTTCCTTTCGAATTACTTGGACAGTTAGTCTTTAACAACGATGAGAGAATGCGCCCCGGGACCGGTCTCGACGGCGTAGCCGGTCGGCACCAATCGGGGCAGGCGCCCCGCCTCATGCTTTACGCGCCAGAATTCCAAGGCACTGCGACGGGGCTCGGGCCCATCGTATTCATAGATGCCGACGGCGATATACCGGCCCGAGGCATCGAAACCGACGCCTTCCGGCAAAATGCCTTGGATTTCCCAGTCACCGGCATGGCGCGGTTCTCCGGTCTCGGTATTGAAGTCGATCAACGACAGGCTCGACAGCGTGTGGCCCGGCGCCCCTTCCTCAATCCATGTCTGACCGATATTGACGGTGGCGATGGTGCGGCCGTCGGGCGAGAAATCCATGCTCTCTGCATTCCGGGGAATACTGACACCGCCGACGATGAGGTGACGCGGTGTCTCAGCATCGAGGTCGGCCAGTTTTATCACCGTCAACTGCGAAGGCGGTGCATTGACGTAGAAACCTTCGACATCCGGGCCCCATTGCAAATCGTTAGACACGAAATACCGGCCGTCCGGCGAGAATTTGCCCGACATCGGCCATTTTGAGGTCACCAGGCTGTTGCCCCATTGCATGATTTCGTTGACCGATCCGTCGGCAGCACGATCGACGCGGTAGAACTGAACCTGACCACGCAACGGCAAGGTGACGGCAATCAGGTCCGCCGTCGGGTGCCACTCGGCATGTTGCGGCAATTGCCCCCGGTCGGGCAGTTCCGGCATCGGCGAGACGTTCTGCAACGCAAACTGTTGCGCGGATGCCATTCGCCCATTCTCGACACGGACGAATGTAAGCGGCGTTTCCGGCGTTTTGGTCGCCAGCACCAGCGTTCGTCCGTCGGCGCTCGCGTCGACGCCCATGGGCCGGTTGCCGACCTCGATGCTGCCGGTCACCCGTGGCGCGCCGAGGTTCGAAACATCGACGGCACGCAAAGTCGTTCCGGCCTGCAGATCACGGAGAACCTCGTCCCCGTCCTCTTGCGCCGTGTGGGTTTCGGCGACGTAAATCGTGTTCCCGTCTGGAGCCGCGACGAGGGAGTACACGGGGTTGATGACACTGTTCGAAACCTCGATCCGGCCGCTCGGCGTCGTGCCCTGAAGCGGCAAACCGATCAGGGCAAGTTCGTCCGGGCCGCGCTTGGCGCCGATTTGGCCGTCGATGTAGGCATAGGCGCGCATATCACCGTCCGAGATTGCCGCGATGTAACGACCCTGAAAATCAGGCGGTTGTTGCGCGGCGAGGTCAGATACGGAAAGCAAGACAGCGGCGACGACCGTCGCACATGACACATTGTGATTGATTGGCATTGAAGGCGTCCTTCCGGTTGTGAACCGTCGTCATCTGGCGTCACCGGGAGAAATACTCAAATGAATTGATTTTTATTTTTAATTATTTATTTTTATTAGATGTTGTCTTTGAGCGATTACGAGTCCGTCCTGGCTGTCGCCGAGGAACGTCACTTCGCCCGCGCCGCGCGCCGTTTGGGCATCACGCAACCGGCGTTGACCGCCCGCCTGCGCCGGATCGAAGACGAGATCGGCACCCCGCTATTTATCCGAGGCCGTAGTGGTGTCACGCCGACGGACGCGGGTACCGCGTTTCTCGACGGCGCACAGCGCGTGTTGGACACCGCCGCCGCAACGGCAAGCGCGGCGCGGTCCGCCGCCTCCGGCTTGGGTGCCGTCCTCCGCATCGGCATAACGCAGATCGCCGCCGATCAGATCGTTGTGCCGTGCTTAAGTGCTTTTCGTCGCGCCCATCCCGACGCGCGGGTCTTGCTGAGCGAGGGCACCACCGCCGGGTTGGAACGGGCACTTGAACAATCCGCCGTCGACGTTGCCTTCATTCACCCGCCGCTCCACGCCCCGGGTTTGTCGCAACGAACGCTTCATTCGGTGGCTTTGGTGCAGCACAACTTCAATGCCGACGGCGCCAACCGGCCAGCGGTGCGGTATCCCCGCCACGAGGCGCCCGTATTGATGGGTGAGTTTGAGCGGCAGATGTCTGATGAAACCGAAAAATTCACGCCGATGGAGGCAGACACGGCGATCGGGGCCATGGTTTTATCCATGGCGGGGTACGGCACGGCGATCTTGCCCGCTGGTTATCGTGCCCTCGGCACCGAAGCTGGGGCCACGGAGAATGACGATTTGGTTCTGGAAACCTGTCTCGCCTGGCGATCGTTGGATCGCAGGCCGGTGCTGCGCACCTTTATCGATCTGGCCGTCGCGGCGACGGCCTCAACCTAAAAAAAGACGGACCCGGATAACATATCCTGGGGTCCGTCTGGGTTCCGGCTGGGATGGCGGGCCGGACGCAATGCAGTCGGCGCGGACGCTTAGGCGCGCCGCGCAACCAGCCGTTCGATCAACAAGACGACTTTGTAGACGCCTTCGGAGATCATTTCAGCCAAGGTCAGTCCGCGGGGTTGTGCGTTGAGCGTGTTTTGCATGGTGGTCATCGGTCTTCTCCAAAAAATGAGTGTGAGCACGCTTGGCTCGTTGACGTTGATATAGGCCCGATTTCGCAATGCAACAAACGACGAATTTTCATGGATATATGAGATTTTCTAAACTATAAATGGATATGCGACAGCTTCCGCCCCTGAATGGCCTCCGCGCCTTCGAAGCCGCTGCCCGGCACCTGAGCTTCAGCCGCGCGGCCGAGGAACTGTTCGTCACGCCTGCTGCAATAAGCCATCAAATCAAAGGTTTAGAGGATTATTTTGGCGTAACACTGTTCCGGCGGCTGCCGCGGGCGGTGATCCTGACCGAAGAAGCGCAAAGCGTGCTTCCGGCCATAACCGAAGCCTTCGACAAGCTCGACCAAGCGGCCTTGATGTTAAAGGAAAGTGAAACCTCGGGCGTTTTGACCGTGACGTCCGCGCCGACCTTTGCCGCGCGCTGGCTGTTACCGAACCTGCCGGCGTTTTCCGATGCCTATCCGGATATCAATGTTCGCTTGGATGCGCGGCTTGAGACCGTCGATTTCGACCGCGAAGGCGTCGATATCGGGGTCCGCCTGGGCAGCGGCAAGTATCCCGGCATGCGGGCCGATAAGCTGTTCGCCGAAACCGTGGTGCCCATATGTCACCCGAAATTCCTCGACGGACCGCACCCGCTGAGAACACCGTCAGACCTCAAGCACCATCGATTATTGCATGTCGATTGGGGCAATAAGATCGAGGGCGCGGTGCCGGATTGGATGATGTGGCTGCAGGCCGTCGGCGTCGATGACGTCGATCCCAGCCGTGGCCCGGTGTTCACGGTCGAGGAAATGGCCATAGCGGCCGCCGCGCAAGGCAGCGGCATCGCCCTGGGGTCGACCTATGCAGTGCGCGAAGAACTCGCCAAGGGCGCCTTGGTGGTGCCGTTCGCGCGGAGCATTGAAGCCTCGGCGTCCTATTGGGTCGTGGCGCCGGAACGCACGTCGGAACGCCCTATGGTCAAAGCCTTTCGGACCTGGATCCTGGCGATGGCGAAAGAAACCGGCCTCACGGGCGGAGAGACGCCCGCCTCTCCCTGAACGCGGCGTTGTCCGAAGGACGGAATATTAAGCCGGGGCCGTTCCGCCGATCAGATCGGTGATCTCCGCCGCGGCGCGGGCGACCCGGGCCCCGTGAACGTCGTCCGTGTCCGGCGTCACCCGAACCGCGGGACCGGAGATCGATACCCCCGCCACCGGCTCGCCGTATTCGTTGAAGATCGGCGCGGCGACACATCGCATGCCGGAATTGCGTTCTTCGTCGTCGACCGACCAACCGCGGGCACGAATCAATCGAAGGTCCGTCAGCAACATCTCGACGTCGACATGCGTGGTGGCGGTATACGCGGTCAAGCCGGTCTTGGCCACCAAGGCACGGACCTGGTCTTCGTCCCAAAATGCCAATATCGCCTTGCCGATGCCGCTTGAATGGTAATCGCCGCGGGCGCCGGGCCGGAAAAAGGCGCGGATCGGCTCGTGCGTCTCGACCTGGCTGACGAACACCACCTCGGTCTCGTCGGCGATGGCGAGGTTCGCGGTCTCGCCGGTATCGACCTGCAAGACCCGCATGACGTCGCGGCCCCGATCGACGAATTTCCGGCGGCGGAGGAACGACGAGCCCATGCGGAAGGTTTCAACCCCCATATGCCAGAGTTGGCGCGGGTCATCGAATTCGACCATGCGGTGCGCGTGAAGGGTGGTCAGAATCCGGTACGCTGTCGAGGCCGGCAAACCGGAGGCCTCGCTGATTTCGGTCAACGTCATGCCGTCGCCGTCCGACACTAGGCGCAACACGCCGATCGCCCGTTCCAGCGCCTGCACACCCGGCACATTCCCAGGCGTATCGTGAATACGCGGTCGCCCGCGGGTGCGTTTTTCAATCGTGCTCATGCGCTCACCTTTGGCTCAGTTCGGGTCGTCCATACGCCGGTTTCGACGGCGATTCCAGCATAATTTGAAAATATTTTTTACGATATGAAAATAATAAATTCCGAATGAAAAAATATTTCATCAACAATATCAATGCACTGCATTATTTTTCCATAATATAAAATATTATTTCAGAAAAATTGAAAAATAAATTCGACTCTGTCATAACGCTTCGACGACAGAGAAACACCAATAAACAGGAGACATCCCATGGCCAAGATGCGTGCCGTCGACGCGGCGGTTCTCGTTCTCGAAAAGGAAGGCGTGAACTGCGTGTTCGGCGTTCCCGGAGCGGCAATCAACCCGTTATACAATGCAATGAAACTGCGCGGCACAATCCGGCACATTCTCGGCCGTCATGTCGAGGGGGCCTCGCACATGGCCGAGGGATACACCCGCGCCAAGGCCGGAAACATCGGCGTATGTATCGGCACGTCCGGTCCGGCGGGCACCGACATGATCACGGGCCTGTATTCCGCCAGCGCCGACAGTATTCCGATTTTGACGATCACCGGCCAAGCGCCACGCGCCAAGCTGGACAAGGAAGACTTCCAGGCCGTCGACATCGAAAGCATCGCCAAGCCGGTCAGCAAATGGGCCGTCACGGTGATGGAGCCGGGTCTGGTGCCCTATGTGTTTCAAAAAGCCTTTCACCTGATGCGCTCGGCGCGTCCGGGACCGGTCCATATCGATCTGCCCGTAGACGTCCAGGTCGCCGAGATCGAATTCGACATCGACACCTACGAGCCGATGGAGGCGTTCAAGCCGAAGGCCAACCGTGCACAGTGTGAAAAAGCACTCGATATGCTGCTGGACCACGACTACCCGCTGATCGTCGCCGGCGGCGGCATCATCAACGCCGACGCCTCGGACTTGTTGGTCGAGCTGGCGGAAACGCTGAACGTTCCGGTCATCCCGACCCTGATGGGGTGGGGCACGATTCCCGACGATCACGGCCTGATGGCCGGTATGGTCGGTCTGCAAACCAGTCACAGATACGGCAATGCGACGTTCGGTCTGTCGGATTTCGTCCTTGGCATCGGTAACCGTTGGGCCAACCGGCATACCGGGTCGGTCGACAAGTACACCGAGGGCCGCAAATTCGTGCACGTCGACATCGAGCCGACGCAGATCGGGCGCGTCTTCGCCCCCGACTTCGGTATCGTGTCGGACGCCAAGGCGGCGCTTGAGCTCTTCGTCGAGATCGCCAAGGAACGCAAAGCCGCGGGCCAGCTAAAGGACTATTCCGCCTGGGTCGATAGTTGCCAACACCGCAAGAGCGTGATGCTGCGCAAAACGCATTACGACGACGTGCCGTTGAAACCGCAACGCGTCTACGAGGAAATGAACAACGAATTCGGCCGCGACACGGTCTATGTCACGACCATCGGTCTCAGCCAGATCGCCGGCGCGCAGTTCCTGCGGGTCTACAATCCGCGCCATTGGATCAATTGCGGCCAAGCCGGCCCGTTGGGCTGGACCTTGCCCGCGGCCCTCGGCGTCCGCGCGGCGCGCCCCGACGCCACCATCGTGGCGTTGTCGGGCGACTATGATTTCCAATTCCTGATCGAGGAACTGGCCGTCGGCGCGCAGCACAAACTGCCGTACCTGCACGTCGTCGTGAATAATTCCTACCTGGGCCTGATCCGTCAGGCGCAAAAGGGCATGGACATGGACTTCGAAGTGTCGCTGGCGTTCGAAAACATCAACGTCGACGACGATGCCGACGCCATCCCCGGATACGGGGTCGATCACGTCGCCGTCGCCGAAGGCCTGGGCTGCAAAGGCATCCGGGTCAAAAGCCCGAACGAGTTCAAGGACGCCTTTGCCCAGGCCAAGGCACTGATGGAAGAGCACCAAGTGCCGGTGGTTCTGGAATTCATCCTGGAGCGCGTCACCAACATCGCCATGGGCACCGAGGTCGACAGCATCAACGAATTCGAGGAAGTTCTATGCCTGGATCCAGACCTGTCGCTGGAGCGGCCGGTCGACATGGGACGCGACGCCGAAAAAACACCAGAGAAAGTCGACGCGTAACTCCCTATCTATGGGAAAACGCGATCACGAGGAGACATAAACAATGCCGAAGTTTTGCGCCAATCTGACCATGTTGTTTAACGAGGTCGATTTCATGGACCGTTTCGAAGCCGCCGCCGAGGCCGGGTTCGAGGGTGTCGAATACCTGTTCCCCTATGACTACGATGCCGACGCGTTGGCGGCGAAGTTGAAAGAACACAACCTGACCCAGGTTCTACATAACCTGCCCGCCGGCGATTGGGCCGGGGGCGAGCGCGGGATCGCGATCCTGCCGGACCGGGTAGACGAGTTCAAAGCCGGCGTCGACACGGCCATCGCCTACGCGACCACGCTCGGCTGTAAACAGGTCAATTGCCTAGCCGGTTTGCTGCCGGACGGCGCCGACCCGAAGCCGTATCACGATACGTTCGTCTCCAACCTGCGCTACGCGGCGGCGAAATTGAAAGACGCCGGCATCACCTTGCTGATCGAACAAATCAACACCCGCGACATTCCGGGGTTCTTCCTGAACACCACACAGCAAGCGCTGGACATTATCGCCGAGGTCGGCTCGGACAACCTGTTCGATCAGTACGACATCTATCATATGCAGATTATGGAAGGCGACATCGCACGGGGAATCGAAGAAAACCTCGGCATGATCAAGCATATGCAGTTGGCGGATAATCCGGGCCGTAACGAGCCCGGCAGCGGCGAGCTGAACTACCCGTTCCTGTTCAAACACATCGACGCCGTCGGCTACGACGGCTGGATCGGCTGCGAGTACAAGCCGGCGACAACCACCGTCGACGGATTGGGCTGGTTTCATGCCGCCAAAGCGGCTACCTCTGCGGCGGCCGCGTAATCGGCACAAGACATTTTCGTCGCGTAATCGCGACAGACATCTTCAAGGAGACATTCAATCATGGAAAAAATCGGTTTTATCGGCATCGGCATCATGGGTGCGCCCATGGCAGGGCATCTGTTGGACGCCGGTTACGAGGTATTTACCGCCGTGCACCGGTCGCCACCGTCGGATGAATTGACCGGCAAAGGCATTCAGGTCCTCGACAGCCGCAAGGCCGTCGCCGAGGCCGCCGATATCATCATCACCATCGTTCCCGACACGCCGCAGGTCGAAGAAACCCTGTTCGGCGAGAACGGCGTCGCAGAGGGCCTGTCCGCCGGCAAACTGGTGATCGACATGAGCTCGATCTCGCCGATCGAAACCAAGGTTTTCGCCGACAAGATCAAGGCTTTGGGCTGTGGCTACCTAGATGCGCCGGTGTCCGGCGGCGAAGTCGGCGCGATCAACGCCTCGTTGACCATCATGGTCGGCGGCGAGCAGACGGACTTCGACCGCGCCACGCCGGTGTTCGAAAAAATGGGCCAGAACGTGACACTGGTCGGCGGCACGGGCGTGGGCCAGACCACAAAGGTCGCCAACCAGATCATTGTCGCACTGACCATCGAAGCCATCGGTGAAGCCATGGTGTTTGCGACCAAAGCCGGCGCCGACCCGGAAAAAGTGCGCAGCGCCCTGATGGGTGGTTTGGCCTCGTCGAAGATCCTCGAAATCCATGGCGAGCGGATGTACAAGCGCACCTTCGATCCGGGCTTCCGCATCGAACTGCACCAAAAAGACCTGAACCTCGCCCTGCAAGGGGCGAAGTCCTTGGGCGTGGCCTTGCCGAACACGGCAACGGCGCAGGAATTGTTCAACACCTGCGTCGCCAACGGCGGTGCGGCGTGGGATCACTCCGCCATCGTCCGCGCGTTGGAGATCATGTCGAACCACGAAGTCGCCTAAATCGTATAGTTGTCCGGGCAACAACCCGGCGACCAATCGACGATGACATCAAGCCCCCGGGTTCGCCCCGGGGGCTTTTTTGTCTCCGGCGTCACGGTGGCGGCATTGTCCGACCGAGTTGACACGTCGCCGGTTCGATGGATTTCTATTCCCTCATGCTTTCTAGGGGGAACGCACATGCCAATCGATCCGGAACTCTACGCGGCCTTCTTTCTCGCCACCGTCATCTTGATTTTGATGCCGGGACCGATCGTCAGCTTGGTGATCGCCAATTCACTCGCCTACGGCACGCGGACCGGTGTGCAATCGGCGCTGGGCGCCAGCGCCGGCAACGCCGTGCTGGCCGCCGGTGGCGCCCTGGGTTTGGTCGCGGTCATGGGATTGCTGGCCGATGTGTTCGACATCGTCCGCTACATCGGCGCGGCGTATCTGATCTATCTTGGCATCAAGGCGTGGCGGGCGAAGGTCGAAACCTTGGACGACGCCAAGCCCATGCGCAGCGCCAAGGCGGTGTTCGGGCAAGGCGTGCTGGTCGCCATCACCAACCCGAAAACCCTGCTGTTTTACGCCGCGTTCTTTCCGCAATTCGTCGATCCGACGCAACCGGCGGGGCCGCAACTGGCTTTGTTGGCGGTGACGTTCGTGGTCGTCGCGACGTTCCTGGATACGTGTTACGCGCTGCTGGCCGGACGGTTGCGCGGCTTTTTCAAGAGCGAACGCCGGGCGCGCCTCCGCAACCGGATCACCGGCACGCTGCTGATCGGCACCGGGATCGGCATGGCCTTGGCTCGACGGGGCAGTTAATCACCGGGCCCAAAGGCGGGCCTTAGGCCGTCATTCCGGCGAAGGCCGGAATCCATATGTTTGGACCCCGGCTTTCGCCGGGGTGACGATTAAACCACCCGGATATCGACGAACGTTTCGTTATACGCGGCACCGTCTTCGATATCGGCACGCACGTCGACCGGGATCAGGGCATTGACCGTTTCGCCGGTAAAGCTGGTCGCCGTCCACGTCCCTTTCGGCGAATACAACACCCCCGGTCGAACCGCATCGCTGATCACGGCGCGCAATGTCACCGCCCCCCGGTCGTTCGAGACCCTGAGCGTCGCACCATCCGCGACATCGTGCGCTTTCGCATCGTCGGGGTGAATTTCAACCACTTCCAACCCGGCCGAGTCGGGACAGCCGCCAAAGGTCGCATTGGTCCGTTTGTCCGACGACGGCGAGATGATCACGAATGGCCGATCCTGGTCCGCGGGTTGGTAGCGCGGCACACCGGCCCCCCATTTGTCTTCCAGGTCCTGGCTGAACAGCTCGATCTTGCCGCTCGGCGTATTCGGCACGACCGTATCGCACATGATCATCGGATCGCCGCCCGCCACCGCCATGTCGATGGCACCGTCCAAAGGAATCTCCGACGGTTTCAATCCACCCAGGCGCGCGTCGGAACCGTCCAAGGCGTCGTCCATCAACTCGGCGTCGGTGGCTTGGAACATCGGATCGTCATAGCCGAACCGGGCTGCCAGGCGGCGGAAAATTTCGGTGTTCGGCAGGCTTTCGCCGACGCACGGGATAACCGGTTCTGCCCGCTGTAGGTACGCGTGCCCATACGATCCGTATAGATCCGCGAACTCGAAATGCGACGCCGCCGGCAACACCACGTCGCAATACATCATGCTATCGGTCATCGCCACGTCGCAGCCGACGGTGAACAGATCACTGCGGCTGAGCCCCCGGCGCATCCGGTTCTGATCCGGATGGGTCGCCACCGGGTTGTGGTTATAGATGACGGTCGCGGCAATCGGCGGGTCCAGGGTTTCGTCCAGCAACAAACGGCCGACATCGACGATATTGAACGTCCGCGTCCCATCGGGGATCAGGTCCGGGCGCTGCAACGCATCGGTGGTTTTCGGAAACGCAAAGCCGGGCTTGGCGAACACGCCCGCACCCAGGCGGCCGTGGTTGCCGGTCAGTGCCTGCAACGCCATCGCCGCGCGCAGTCCGGCACCGCCGCTGGCACCGCGTTCGATGCCGTTGCCGATGGACACCGCGACAGTGTCCGCCGCCGCATACCAGTCGGCAAATGTTGCAAAGGCAGCGGCATCGATCCCCGTGATCTCGGCCATCTTGGCCCCGTTGTATTTCCGCGCCTCGCCCATGAACGAATCGGCGCCCGCCACCCAGCGGTCGATGAAGGATTGATCGAACGCGCCGCGCCGCTCCAGCTCCGCCGCCATGGCCTGGGCCAGGACGATGTCCGTGCCCGGCTTGATCTGTAGGTACAAGTCCGCTTGCGCGGCGATCTTGGTCCGCTTCGGATCGATGACGATCAGTTTCGCGCCTTGTCCTCGGGCTTTTTTGATCACGCTGGCCAGGTGCAGGTTCGATACCGTGACATTGTTGCCCCAAACCACGATCAGGTCGGCATGCGCCGCCTGTTCCGGCGCCATGCCGGGTGCCGATCCATACAGGCTGGTATAGGCGGTGCCGCGCACCGCGCCGCACAGCGGCCCCCGGTTCAAGAGGGTCGCGCCCATCTTGTGAAAGAACCGCCGATCCATGGACCCGGCCGCCAGTTCGCCGTGCGGTCCCGCGTAGTTCAGCGGCAACACCGATTGCGGCCCGTGCCGGGAAATGGCGTTGCTGAGCCCCGCATGCACCAAATCCAGGGCCGTGTCCCAGGAAATCCGTTCAAACGCATTCTCGCCCCTCGGCCCGATCCGGCGAAGCGGATGGGTCAGGCGCGCCTCGCCGTGAACGAAATCCGGATACGAATTGGTCACCTTGGCGCAGATCGCACCGTGGGTATACGGATTGGCGCGGCTGCCCCGTACCGCGACGACGGCGTCGTTTTCGACCTCCACCGACAGGCTGCAGGTATCGGGACAATCGAGCGGACAGACGCTCGGCTTGGTTTGAACGGTCATCTTGATGTCTCTCCAGAGAGGGCTGATTGGCCCCATAAAAAGCTGAATTTCGTCAAATAATACAGAGCCATTTTTAAAAACCTTTCAGTCCACCTCTTAATGCCGTCATTCCCGCTTCCGCGGGGATGACGGTGTGCCTCTCTTCTGCCACTTGACCCCACAGCCCGCCGCGCCGTATGAATAAGGGATGATGTTGACGACACAAAAGCTTCTCGGCCTCGGCCTTATCGACCCGGTGTCCTAAGGGGACGCCGGGCAACCCGTGCTTTTGTCGTCCTTTTTTTACGAGACCAACATCATGTTCCAGAATTTAGAGACTTCGCGCAAAGCGCTTCTGCGACTTATCGGCGGCCGCCGGTAATTTTCGGCCGCCGGCGGCCGTGACCGCGCCGTATCCGCTTTTTTACGAGACATTTACCCCCGTTCGGCACACTGTGCCCCGGGGACGCAGGAGACACGACAATGACCACCGATAGCAAAATGAACCCGGGCGACAAATACGTCACATTTCAGCCCATCGATTTGCCCGACCGCCAATGGCCGGGCCGCGTAATAACCGAGGCACCGATCTGGTGTTCCGTCGATTTGCGCGACGGCAACCAGGCGCTGATCGAACCGATGGGGCCGGAACGCAAGCGGCGTATGTTCGAAAAACTGGTCGAACTGGGCTTCAAGGAAATCGAGGTCGGCTTCCCCGCCGCCTCGCAGACGGATTTCGATTTCTGCCGCCAGTTGATCGAAGACGGCATGATCCCCGACGACGTTACGATCCAGGTCCTGACGCAGTCGCGTGCGCCGTTGATCGAGCGGACGTACGAAGCCATCGCCGGCGCCAACAGCGCCATCGTGCATTTGTACAATTCGACGTCGACGACGCAGCGCCGGGTCGTCTTTAACAGCGACATGGCCGGGATCACGCAGATCGCCGTCGATGGCGCCAAGCTGGTCCGGGAATTGGCGGAAAAAGTCACCGACGGCACCGTGTACTATCAGTACTCGCCCGAGAGCTTCACCGGCACCGAGCTGGAATTCGCCCGCGACATCACCGACGCGGTGATGGACGTGTGGGAGCCGACGCCCGATCACAAGGCGATCTTGAACCTGCCGGCGACGGTCGAAATGTCGACACCGAATATCTATGCCGATCAGATTGAATGGATGCATCGGAACATCAAACGCCGCGAGTCCATTACGCTCAGCCTGCATCCTCATAACGACCGGGGCACCGGCGTCGCCGCCGCCGAGTTGGGTGTGATGGCCGGCGCCGACCGGATCGAAGGCACCCTGTTCGGCAATGGAGAGCGTACCGGCAACGTCGACGTCGTGACCTTGGCCTTGAACATGTTCACCCAAGGGGTCGAGCCGAATTTGGATTTTTCCGACATCAACGAAGTGATGCGCATCGCCGAGTACTGCAACCAATTGCCGGTGCATCCGCGCCATCCGTACGTCGGCGATTTGGTCTTCACGGCGTTTTCCGGCTCGCACCAAGATGCCATCAAAAAAGGCTTCGCGGCGATGAAGACGGCGAATTCGCCGCAATGGGATGTGCCGTACCTGCCGATCGATCCGAAAGACGTCGGTCGCAGCTACGAAGCCGTCATCCGCATCAACAGCCAATCGGGCAAAGGCGGCGTCGCCTATGTGATGGAAACGGACTACGGCTTCGAGATGCCGCGCCGTTTGCAGATCGAGTTTTCCGGCGTCGTTCAGGAACAAGCCGACGACACCGGCAAGGAGCTGTCCTCGACGGAAATCTACGAAATTTTCGACAAGGTCTATCTGAGCCAGCCGGACGGCCGGTTCAAGTTCAACGATCACCGCACGGTGCCGGACACCCACGCCTCGGAGGTTCGCGACATGACGGCGAACATTACCGACAACGGCAAGGATGTGGTCCTGAAAGGCAAAGGCACAGGGCCGATCGACGCGTTCCTGACCAGCCTGAACGCCCACATCCTGGAGGACCTGAAGGTCGTCAGCTACCACGAACACGCGGTCGGCACGGGCTCCAGCACCGACGCCATGGCGTACGTGGAATTGCAGCGCGGCGACAACGATCCGGTGTTCGGCGTGGCCAAGCACCCGAACATCACCAAGGCCTCGCTGACCGCCGTGGTCAGCGCCGTCAACCGGGCGCTGGCGGAATAAGACACCACCCCCTCACCTAACCTCTCCCCCTTGAAGGGGGAGAGGGATAAAGGGACGCTCTCTCGCCGAGAGTCCCTCTCCCCCACGGTTGGGGGAGAGGACAGGTGCGGGGGATTTACCCGATCGCCTGATTGTCGTCGCGGACGACCGCGATAACCGCCGAGCGCGGCACCGTTTGGCCGCCGTCGGGCCAGTGGCTGTTGCCGCGTTCGCCGGGATGCTGGATGCCGACGAACATGGTCTTGCGATCTGCACTCCACGTTAGGCCGGTGATCTCACACTCGTTCGGACCGACCATGAAGCGGCGGATTTCGCCCGTCTGGGTGTCACCCACCAGCATCTGGTTGTTGCCCATCCCGGCGAAGTCCTTTGCGTTCGAATAGTTCCCGTCGGTCTGGATCCACAAGAACCCCTTGCTGTCGAACTTGATCCCGTCCGGCGAGTTGAACATGTTCTCGGCATTGACGTTCCTGGACCCGGCATAGGCATCGTCGTGCACCGTCGGATTGCCGCACAGCACGAACAGGTCCCAGGTAAAGCGATCGGCCGTGTGATCGCCGCCGTTGGGTTGCCAACGGACGATCTGGCCATAGTGATTGGCTTCGCGCGGGTTTGGGCCGTTGACCGGGGTCGCATCGCCGCCGGCATTGGGTTTCTTGCCCCGGTTCTTGTTGTTGGTCAGCGCGCAGTACACTTCGGCTTTGACCGGGCTGGCGGCAATCCATTCCGGCCGGTCCATGGTCGTGGCACCGACCGCCGAGGCGGCTTGACGGGTGTGGATGCAGATCTCGGCTTTCGACGATAGGCCGGTCGCTTCCGGCGTCAATTCGACCCACGTGCCGGTCAGATCGTCATCGAACACCGCGACATACAATCTGCCGTCTTCCAGCAGGTCGGTGTTATCGCCGCCGGCGACGTACTTGTCGGCGCTGACGAATTTGTAGAGGAACTCGCCGCGCTCGTCGTCGCCCATGTAGACGACCACGTGCCCGTCCGGGTTCAGCACCACCTCGGCGTTTTCGTGCTTGAAACGGCCCAGCGCGGTCCGCTTTTTCGGCGTCGACGTCGGGTCCAGGGGATCGATCTCGACGATATAGCCGAAACGGTTCGGCTCGTTCGGGTGCTTTGAGATATCGAACCGTTCGTCTGCGATCTCCCAGTTATAGCCCCGGCCTTTAATGCCGACGCCGTAACGCTTCATGTCATCGGACACCGCGTAATCCGCGTCGGTCGATGCAAAGTAACCGTGGAAGTTTTCTTCACAGGTCAGATACGTTCCCCATGGGGTTTGACCGTTCCCGCAATTGTTGAAGGTGCCGAGCGCCTTGGTGCCGGTGGCATCGGCGGCAGTTTTCAACAGGTCATGCCCGCGCGCCGGACCGGTGATGTCCATCGGCGTGTCGGCGGTAATACGGCGGTTCAACGGGGCATCCGGCATGACGTTCCATTTGCCGTCCTTCATGTCGATTTCCATAATCGACACGCCGTGCGCGGCCTTGGACTTGCGCACATCGTCGGCGGTTTCGGCTTTGCCGCTAGTGCGGTTGCCATGAATGATCGGGCGGTTCACGTATTCATTGTTGATCACCAGCAGATCGCGGCCGTCGTCGTGGAAATACGACATACCGTCGTTGTTGTCGCCAAATGCCAGTTCCTGACTTTCGCCGGTGCCGCGGCTGTCTTGGGCAAAGTCTGCCCCCTTCGACCACAGCGGCTGGCCCCATTTGACGACCGTATGCCAGGTGTAGCCCTGCGGCACGGTGATGGTATCCATCGTATTGGCGGCCACTTGTTCAAAACCGAAGCGATCGGCGGCAAACGCGCGCAGCGGCGTCATCGACGTGGAGCCGAGAACCAGGGCCGCAGTGCTGAAAGCGACGCCGCCGCCCAGGAACCCGCGACGCGAGACGGCGCGTTCCATGACCCGGTCGAAGTCGCACACCTCGGGCGTCGGATTGAAATGCTCGTCCAGTTCGTCGTCGTCCATGTGGTCGAGGAATTGATCGTCTTTTGGCATGGTTTTTATTCTCCCGCTAAATCACTGAAAGGAAGGCGGGAGTGTGCCCCTCAAAATCGAAACCCCGGTTGCAGATGCGTGACATCATCGTGACAGTTGGCACCGTGAATTTACTGATCCGGCGATATTAAATCCTCGTAACGCCATAGCACACATATTATAGGTATCTCATGGAAACGATTTTACCGTTCTTGCTCGGCCTGGCGATGGTCGCGACGTTGGTCATCCTGGTGGTCGGCCTGGTCGGCTTCGCCCGCAACGGGCCGTTTTATCAAAAGCATTCGAACAATCTTATGCGGCTGCGGATTCTGGGTCAGGGTCTGGCGTTGCTTATCTTCGGCTTGATCATGCTGCTTGTCGGGTCCAAGTAACCCTTAAGACTTCGTCATTTCACACACGATCAAGAGGCGCACAGTGGTTACGCTGACAAAAATCTATACGCGCGGCGGCGACGCCGGTGAAACATCGCTCGGCAGCGGCGACCGGGTCAAAAAACACGACGTCCGCGTCGCCGCCTACGGCACATCGGACGAGACCAATGCCGTGATCGGCCTTGCCCGTCTTCATACGTCCGGCGATGCCGACGCGATGCTGATGCGCATTCAGAACGATCTGTTCGATCTGGGTGCCGATCTCTGTACGCCCGAAGGCGGCAACCGCTCCGACGGGGCGCTGCGGATCGTCGATGCCCAGGTCGACCGCCTGGAAGCCGAAATCGACGCCATGAACGAGAACTTGCAGGCATTAACGTCATTCATCCTGCCGGGCGGCAGCGCCGCGTCCAGCTATCTGCATCTCGCCCGCACCACCGCCCGTCGGTGCGAGCGACTGATGACCGAACTGGCGTTGGACGAAGACGTCAATCCGGCGGCGATGAAGTACATCAACCGCCTGTCGGATCATCTGTTCGTGCTGGCCCGTCATCTGAACGACGACGGCGCGAACGACGTGCTGTGGGTGCCCGGCGCGAACCGCTAAGCACGACGACCCGTCCCTAATCGACCAAGTACTTCTGGAAAATGGCGTTGTACGCCGGGGTTTTCTTGAAGTCGCGAAGCGCCGTATTGAACCGGTCGCGCACGGCCTTGTCGTGAAAGCCCACCGTGAACACGGTGCGGTCGCCGAACACTTCGCCGAAATCGAACGTCGTGCTGCCCTGGCCTAGCTCTCGCGCCCAATAGCGAAAAATCGCGCCGTCGATCACAATGACATCGTAGGTACCGTCGAGAAACCGGGCGACTTGGTCGCGCTGGCTGGCGACTTCGTCGAACGCGGCCATGCCCTCGGCCACCGATTGGAACGCCGGGCCCAAGGCCACCGCCGCGCCCTGCCAACCGACGCCCCGGCGCCCGGTCAAATCGCCCATGGTGCGGATCGGGCGGCCGGATGCGGCCTTGGTGATGGCGAAGTTGTGGAAATACACGTAATCGTCGCTGAAATAGAGTCCGGGCGCACCCGGTTTCAGGGTCGCGCCGCCGTCGATGCGCTTGGCGGCAAGATTCGACCGCACCTCGGCATAGGACATGTATTTCGGCACCAGGGTGTCACCGGTGCGGCGAAACACCTCGGTCAGGATATCCATCTCGATCCCGCGGGTCTCGGTCGTATCTTCGGGTCCGGTGGCGAAGATATAGGGCGGTTTGGCATACGCGAAACCGACGTCGAGCGTTTCGGCCGAGGCGGCACCGACACTTAAAATCATTGCAAAAACAGCGACAAACAGGCGCTTCACAGCATTTCTCCCTCTGCCGAACCACGATGGCGGCGTCTATCGGGGAATAAAAGCCCCGTCAGCGGCGCACGTCTATGCCGACCGTCACATCGCACACCGCCTTATGCGCGTGTCGCGGCCTGTCATATTATTGTCGTAACCACGCTTGACCCCCATTTGCGCGAGGCCTAATGTTGCGCCTGCGAAGAGACGCGTTTGGGAGGAGTCGTCTCGACTTTCGCATAGGTTTGGGGAGCCGGGAGGCCGCCGTCGGCGGCAGGTGGAGTACAGAATGAAGGCACTGGTCGCCGTTAAGCGGGTGGTTGACTACAACGTCAAAATCCGCGTGAAGCCCGACAATTCGGGCGTCGAACTTCAAAACGTCAAAATGTCCATGAACCCGTTCGACGAAATCGCCGTCGAAGAGGGCGTGCGCCTGAAAGAGGCCGGCACGATCGAGGAACTGGTCGCCGTGTCCATCGGGCCGGCACAATCGCAGGAAACCATCCGCACCGCATTGGCGATGGGCGCCGACCGGGGCATCCTGATCGAAAGCGACGACGACGTGCAGCCGCTCGCCGTCGCCAAGCTGTTGAAGGCGATCTGCGAGAAAGAAAACCCGGATGTTGTGATCCTCGGCAAACAGGCGATCGACGACGATTCCAACCAAACCGGCCAGATGCTGGCGGCGCTGATGGATTGGCCGCAGGCGACTTTCGCATCCGAGGTCAAAATCGGCGACGACAGTGCCGAGGTGACCCGCGAAATCGACGGTGGGCTTGAAACCATCAAAGTCAAAATGCCGATGGTGGTGACCACCGACCTGCGCCTGAACGAGCCGCGCTACGCGTCCCTGCCGAACATCATGAAAGCCAAGAAAAAGACCATCGACAGCATGAGCCCCGGCGATCTGGGCGTCGACGTCGCGCCGCGCCTGGCGACGCTGAAGGTCGAAGAGCCGCCGAAACGCGAGGGCGGCGTGAAAGTCGCCGACGTCGCCGAGCTGGTCGACAAACTGAAGAACGAAGCGAAGGTGATCTGACATGGCGAATGTTCTTTTGTGGGTCGAACACGACAACGCCGCCGTCAAGGCCGTCACCTTGAACGCCGTCACCGCCGCCACCCAGTTGGGTGACATCACCGCGCTGGTCGCCGGATCGGGCTGCGCCGCCGTTGCCGACGAAGCGGCAAAGATCGCCGGTGTCTCGAAGGTGCTGCTGGCCGATGCCGATCATTACGGTCAAGCCCTTGCCGAAAGTGCCACGGATTTGATCCTGTCGCTGGCCGACGGATACGACGCCATCGTCGCACCGGCGTCGACGTCGGGCAAAAACATCCTGCCGCGCGTCGCCGCGAAACTCGACGTGCAGCAGATTTCCGACATCACCGAGGTCGTCAGCGCCGATACTTTCGTGCGCCCGATATACGCCGGCAATGCCATGGCAACGGTGCAATCGTCGGATGCCAAGAAAGTCATTACCGTCCGCGCCACCGCCTTCGATGCGGCCGCCACGGAAGGGGGCAGTGGAACGGTCGAGGCCGTCGAGGCCGCCGCCGCCAGCGATCTGTCGGTGTTCGTCGGGCAAAACCTGACGAAATCCGAACGTCCCGAACTGACCAGCGCCAAAGTCGTCGTTTCAGGCGGCCGCGGCATGCAGTCCGGAGACAACTTCGCGATGCTCGATACCTTGGCCGATCAGTTGGGGGCCGCCGTCGGCGCGTCCCGGGCGGCGGTCGACGCGGGCTTCGTACCGAACGACTATCAAGTCGGGCAAACCGGCAAAGTCGTGGCGCCAGAACTCTATATCGCCGTTGGCATATCAGGGGCCATTCAACACCTGGCTGGGATGAAAGATAGCAAAGTGATCGTTGCCATAAATAAAGATGAAGAGGCACCGATCTTCCAAGTCGCGGACTATGGGCTTGTCGCGGATCTATTCGATGCCGTGCCCGCCCTGTCGTCCGAGTTAGATAAATAATAGAGCAATCATGAGGACTTGGAGCACATGGACAAGCATATCGACGCCGCATTCGACGGCGAGGAGACGAGTTACATGCCGATAGACATCCAAAAGATCGGTGTCGTAGGCGCCGGACAAATGGGAAGCGGGATCGCCCATGTCAGCGCCGCATCCGGGTTCGACGTCTGTCTTTTAGACATCAGCGACGAAGCCACGGAAAAAGGCATTGCACGTATCACCAAGGACATGGACCGGTCCATCAAACGTGGCACCATGACCGACGATGACAAAGCCGAAGCCATCAGCCGCATCAAAACCAGCACCGATTATTCAGTGTTCGGCGATTGCGATATCATCATCGAAGCCGCCAGCGAAGACGAAGACGTCAAGAAAGCAATTCTCAAATCGCTGAACCCAGTGGTCAAACCGGGCGCGATCATCGCCTCGAACACGTCGTCGATCTCGATCACCCGATTGGGCGCGCAGACCGAAAACCCGGGCCGCTTCCTCGGCATGCACTTCATGAACCCGGTTCCGCGCATGGAACTGGTGGAATTGATCCGCGGCATCGCGACCGACGAAGATACCTACACCGCCGTGCGGGAGCTGGCGGCAAAGATGGGCAAGAAATCGGTCAATGCCGAAGATTTCCCGGCCTTTATCGTCAATCGCATTCTGCTGCCGATGATCAACGAAGCGGTTTACACTCTTTACGAAGGCGTCGGCTCGGTCGAAGCCATCGACACCGCCATGAAGCTCGGCACCAACCACCCGATGGGGCCGCTGGAATTGGCCGACTTCATCGGTTTGGACACCTGCCTGGCCGTCATGCACGTGCTGCACGACGGCCTCGCCGATACCAAGTACCGGCCGTGTCCGTTGTTGGTCAAATACGTCGAGGCCGGCTGGCTTGGTCGCAAGACCGGGCGCGGGTTCTACGACTATTCCACCGACACACCGGTGCCGACGCGCTAAGCCCACGCGCGTAACAAACAAACCGAACGGCGTCCCGGTCCTGGGACGCCGTTTTTCGTTGCGCGATAACCCCGATATGGGCATACACTCGCGAATATCATCCACGCCTTGTCTTGGGAGGGACAGCCGATGGATACCCCCATTGAATCGAACACCATTCCGGTTTCGGAAAACGTGCCCACATTGGCCGACCGTCACGACTGGCGCTACGTGTTGCGGGAATTCTACAACGCCTACCGGTTCGGATCGTCCGGCGGCAGTCAGTTGATCAGCGGTCATATGCGCGCCGTACAATCGCGTCTGTCCAAAGTCCTGACCGACCATCCGCCGGTGATCATGCAACCGCCGGAAACCAAACCCGTTTGCGCGCACCTGAACCGGGCGCTCGATAACGGCGAAAAGGAATGCATGCAGACGTCGGTCCGAGCGTTGGAAAAGATCAGCAATGACCTGTGCTGGCAGTACGGTTACGACAAAATGCCACGCAGCCTGGAAAAGAAGTACGCCTATGCGGAGTTGGTCGGCCCACAAGGTCCTGTTGTTTGCAATAATCTGATCATCGGCCTGGTGCTGTTTGCGCCGAAATGCACCTATCCGGCACACAGCCACACCGATATTACCGAGAGTTATTTATGCCTTAGCGGCTGGGTGTCGCAGAACCACGCCGGGGTGTATCCGGCAGGCTCGATGATCTTCAACCGGCCGGAACACGAACACGCGATCACCACGTCAATCTACGAACCGGTGCTTCTGTCTTATGCCTGGGTCGGCGACGCAGAGGCCCTGGGCGGCTACAAGATGGCATTCAGCAGGCGGAAAAAGCGGAACGGTTAATCCCCCTCACCTGTCCTCTCCCCCATTTACATGAGGGAGAGGGACTCTCGGCGATAGACTCCGCTCGTATCTGGCTAGGAGAGGGGGCCACATTCAGGCGAGATCGCCGCCGCCGTCTTTAATCGTATAGACGGTCACCGGCTCGGATTGGCCGCGCACGTCCAGTGTGCCGACTTCTATGAACGGCATATCGCCCGCGACCGAAACCGTGGCCTGGGTGACCAGCACGGTGGTTCCGGTGTCTTTGTTCATCGCTTCGACCCGGGCGGCGCGGTTCACCGCATCGCCATGCACGGTATAGGTCAACCGACCCTCCGCGCCGACCGCACCGGCAACCACCGGGCCCGTATTAACGCCGATGCGGGCTTCCAGCTTCTGCCCGGCGAAGCGCTCGGCGGCGACGGCAGCGCGCATGTCGACGGCAGCGCGGCAGGCGGCGGCGGCGTGGTCGGCGGCCTCGATCGGCACGTTGAAGATGGCCAAAATCGCATCCCCCTGAAATTGCGTGATCACCCCGCTATGCGCTTCGATGATCGCCGTCATCCGGGAAAAATAAGCGTTCAAGACTTCAACGATTCGAACCGGGCCCAGTTCCTGGGTCAATGCGGTGAAGCCGGCAACATCGGCGAACAAGATCGTCGCCGTGGCTTCGGTTGGCGCCAGGCTGCCGTCTTCGGCTAACAGCTTCTCGGCGATGGATTCCGGAACGTACCGTCCCAACGTCCGTCGGATAACGTCCCGCTCGGCAAGGCCCGCGACCATGCCGCGAAACGACCGAGTCGCGTTGTCGAATTCGCGGATGCGGCTTTTGGGCAATTCGGGCACGTCGTCGAACCGCCCCGCGTTCACGGCTTCGGACGCTTGCGCAAGGGCACGAACGGGCCGGCCGATGGCGGTCGCCGTAAAAGCCCCCAAAACGAATGTCACCACGATGACGACACCACCGGCGACGAGCGCCCATATCAGCCGTCGTACCGCCTCGCCCTCCTTGTCGACATCCAAATACGTGCCGACGAACCAAGGGACGGGACCGTACTCGGCGACCGTCTTGTAGAGAAAAATGAACTCCCGATCGCCGATCACCGATGCGGTGGCGTTCACCTCTTCCATGGCCTGCAACATCGCCAATTCTTGATATTCTGCGGACCAGACATGCTCAAGGACGAGATCATTGACCTCCTCCAGGGGCACCAGCGCCGAGACCCCCTCATAAATGCTGCCAGCCGACGGGACCTGTTCTTCATCAAGCGGCCGCCAATCGATCAGCGAGCGATGCGCCAGAACGTTTTCTTTGCCGGCAAGGATGAACGAGGTTTCCGACACCTGCGCGAGGTGCAGCGACAAATCGGAAATCGGCACCGCCAACGCCAGGAAACCCAAGAACACATCGTCGCGGAACAACGGCGACTCATAGATAATGACCGCGGTGTCGAGGGATTCCAGCCAAAACGGCGGCCCCCATTGCGGCGTCGACCGTTCTCGGCCCGCTTCCAGCCACGCCGTGATGGCCGGCCTATGCGACCAGTCCTCAGCCCCCAGCGGCCCGTGGTCGCGGTTCCATTGACGCGCGACGTGGTCGGCCGACAAGACCGCAACGCCCGCAACCTGCGGCGTCGCCGCCAGCATCGCATCGATGGCGCGCGTCAGGTCTGGCTGATCCAATCGATCAATGGAAACACGGCCATCGGCGACGCGATCCGTGAACCAACGGGCCTGTATCTCGACCGGTTCCAGGCGGCTGTCAATCTCGTGCACCATCCGAAGCACCAGTGTTTCGGCGTTCTCGGACAATAGCTCTCGCGTGTTTTGAAAGGCTGCCGACAATCCCAGATACAACGCCAACGCGATACCGGTGATCGACAAACAGCCGAAGCCGATGATCATGATGGCGCGGATGGAGATCGTGACGCGTTCCAACATGTGCCTCCCTATGGCCTAATGGCCATGTATCGCCAAGGCCCGAGTGTACTGAAGGTTTCGGACCGCGAACAAGTCGGACATCCTAGGCGAAGTCGAAGCCGCGGCCTTTCAGTGCGGCGCGCAGCCCGTCGCGGGGTCGACCGGAGAATTTCTTGTCGATATCGTCGGTCCACGACGCGTCCGTGGTCGGTTTGCCGATGCCGTCGTAATGCGCCTTTAACTCCGCATCGTATTGATCGAGGACAGACAACGCCGCCGCCGCGTCGTATTGATCTTGATGGACGATGCCACTGACCGGCATGCGAGGTTTTTGCGCCGGGGCCTCGGCCGGGTATCCCAGGCACATCCCAAACACGCAATAGACTTTGTCGGGCAGGCCCAGTATCTCGGCGACAGCTTCCGGATCGTTGCGGACCGCACCAATCATCACACCCTGGATCCCGAGGCTGTCGGCAGCGACGTAGGCTGCCATCCCGACCAGCGCCGCGTCGACGGTGGAGACCACGCCCATTTCCATGTTGTTGTTGTCGAGATCATGGTCATGCCGCGCCAGCGCCGCCTCGATCCGGGTCAGGTCGGCGCAAAATGCCAGGAACACCGGACAGTCGATAATGTGCTGTTGGTTCCCAGCCGGTACCGCGATCCGCGATTTCACATCGGAATCGCGGACGACGATAATGCTGTAGGCATGCAGATTCGACGATGTCGGCGCCCGCATAGCAGCACTCAAGATGGCATCGACATAAGCGTCGGTAACGGGCACGTCGGCGTACTTGCGGATGCTGCGGCGGTTCCGCAGGACCTCAATGGTCTCGCTCGTGGTCGGACGGTCGGTCATACAGCTATTCACTCATTCGAAAGGTATAAAGCCCCCTCACCTGTCCTCTCCCCCGCGACCGCAGGGGAGAGGAACTCTCGGCGAGAGGGAACCCCTTAATCCCTCTCCCCCTCATAAGGGGGAGAGGTTAGGTGAGGGGGTATTTTGATCAGCCGTAGCGGTACGGACGGCCGGCTTTCAGCATATCGGCGTTGTACTGCTTGATGATGTCGACGACCTTTTTCTTGGTCTCGCTCTCGGCGGCGATTTCATCCCAGAACTTGATCGCCGCTTCCTCGACCTGGGCCCACTCGGCGTCGGGGATCGAGGTCAGCTTCATCTTGGTGCCGTTGACCCGCAGGCTGGCCTCGCCGCCCCAATACCACCACTGGCGATAATAGTGCGACTGATCGCAGCACACCCGGAACAGGGTCTGCATGTCTTCGGGCAGTTCGTTCCAACGGTCCATATTGGCAAAGAACGACCCCGCCCAGGCGCCGGAGATATTGTTGGTCAGGAAGTAGTCGGTGACGTCCGCCCAACCGACCGTGTAATCTTCGGTGATGCCGGACCAGGCGATGCCGTCCAACTCGCCGGTCTGCACGGCAACTTCGATATCTTCCCACGGCAACGTCACGGGGACGACGCCGAACTGGGTCAGGAAGCGGCCCGCTGTCGGGAAGGTGAAGACCCGCTTGCCCTTCAGATCTTCGAGGCTGCGGATCGGATCCTTGGTGGCAAAGTGACACGGGTCCCACGCCCCGGCGGAGATGTGCTTGACCCCGACCTTGGAGTATTCCGCGTCCCAGATTTCGTTCAGGCCGTATTGATTGAACAGTACCGGCACGTCGAGCGAATAACGCGACGCGAACGGGAAATAACCGCCGAACACGGTGACCTCGGTCGGTGACGCCATACTGTCGTCGTCCGATTGCACCGCATCGATGGTGCCCCGCTGCATGGCGCGGAACAGCTCGCCGGTCGGGACCAACTGATCGGCAAAGAACAGTTCGATCTGCATCTTATCGCCGGCGATTTTATTGAACATGTCGATCGCCGGTTTGATGACGTGCTCGGCCAATGCCGGGCCGGCATAGGTCTGCATCCGCCATTTGATGGTCGATTGCGCGTGCACCGCGGGCGCGGCCATGGTGGACGCGGCGGCAACCCCGGCAACGCCGGCGGTTTTCAGAAACTTACGTCGTGTCGTCATTTTATCCTCCTTGGACTTTTGCGGGTCTCTGGGAGTGTTCTCTCCCCAATGCGTGCGCCCTCTGGGCGTTCTGGTTATTTGTCGTAAACGAACTCCGGCAGCCATAACGCAATTTCCGGAAACGTCATGATCAGGGCCAGACAGACAACCATCACCAAAACGAACGGGATGATGGACGTATAGATGTCCTTCAGGCTGATCTCCGGCGGTGCCATGGCGCGCATCAGAAACAGGTTATACCCAAACGGCGGCGTCATATAGGCAATCTGTGTGGTGATTGTATAAAGCACCCCGTACCAGATCAGATCGAAGCCCAACGCCGCCACCAACGGCACATACAGGGGAGCCACGATGACCAGCATCGCGGTGTCATCCAGGAACGTGCCCATCAGAATGAAGCTAAGCTGCATCAAGATCAGGATCGTCCAGGGGTTTAGATCCAGCCGTTCGGTGAAAAGGGTATCGATGGCCTTGACCGCGCCGAGCCCGTCGAACACCGCGCCGAAACCCAAGGCGGCGAGGATGATCCACATGAACATGCAGGAAATCGCCAAGGTTTGCCGGACCGAGGTTTCGAACACCTGCTTCGTCATCCGGCCTTTGAGGATCGCCGCAACGAACGCCGTCATCGCGCCGATGGCCGAACTTTCGACCAGCGACGTCCAGCCGTTGACGAACGGCACCATCATCGCCGCGAAAATCCCGAGCGGCAGCAACCCGGCGCGCAGCAGCCGAAGTTTTTCCGCCATCGGCACGGCGCGGGCTTCTTCCTTCAACGCCGGGCCGAGATGCGGCTGCAGGCGACAGCGAATGGCGATATAGAGAATAAACATCCCGGCCATCAGCAAACCCGGCAACACGCCGGCCAACCACAATTGCCCAACCGGCTGGCGGGCGATCATCGCATACAGCACCAAGACGACCGACGGCGGCACCAATATCCCAAGCGACGAGCCCGCTTGGATGACCCCCGTGACCATTCGTTTGTCGTACCCCCGGCGCAACAATTCCGGCAAGGCGATGGTCGCCCCAATGGCCATGCCCGCAACCGACAGACCGTTCATCGCCGAGATCAATACCATCAAACCGATGGTGCCGATCGCCAGGCCGCCGTTCACCGGCCCCATCCAGACGTGGAACATGCGATACAAGTCATCGGCGATCCGCGATTCCGACAGCACGTAGCCCATGAAGATGAACATCGGCAGGGTCAGCAGCGGATACCATTTCAATAGTTTCATCGCCGACGAGAACGGGATCAGCGACCCCCCCGTGCCCCATAGCGCCAGGGCCGCCACGGCAGCCACCGCACCAATCGCGCCAAACACCCGCTGACCGGTCATCAGCATCAGCATCATTGACGCGAACATCAGGATCGCGATCCACTCGTACGTCATGCGGTCGGATCCCCTTGCGACGTGGTGATGTCTTCACCCCGCAGTGTCGCGATGTCCTTCAGCAATTCTGAAATCGCCTGCAACAGCATCAGGAAAAACCCGACGCACATCAGGACCTTGATCGGCCACAGATAGGGCCGCCAGGCGGTCGGACTGCGTTCATTGTATTGCAGCGAATAGGTCGTGGAATCGATGGCACCGTAGAGCAGCACGCCGAGATAAAAGATCAGAAAGAACACGGTGCAGGCATCGAACCAGGCTTTCTTGCGCACCGACCAGTCGTGGTAAAACAGGTCCATCCGGACGTTGGAGCCGAGCTGGATCGAATACGGCCCGCCCATGATGTAATAGGCGACCATGGCGAACTGCGCCATCTCCAGGGTCCACAGCGACGGCAGGAAGAACGTCTTGGAAATCGATGACCACAGCAGGATACCGACCATCACAAAGATGCCGTACATCATCACCCGGCCGATCCGCCGGTTGACGCCGTCGACGATGCGAACGTAACCCCGCGCAAACCGCATCAGCCGCACCGTTGCCCAAAACGTAAATTCACGATCCCCCTCATGGCCCCAGTATGGCGGAGCCTCGGGCGTAGTCCAGACCCATCGTAGGGGCGGGCGTGGACGACCTTTTCGCCATCGCATCCTGCGACAATTCGTGACACTTCCCAATTTCCAGAGAAATTTTGGCTTGGAATCAATGCCCTATCGATCGGTGCAGCGGCATACCCAATACGAGTCGAAAATATAGAACTATTCACCAAATAGACCGGTAGAAGGAATGAGGTTTCCAGGGGGCAGACCGCGCCCAACCCGTGTCCGGCAAGGTCGTCAATGGTCAGAAAGTACTTCCCGGTTTGGTTTGTATCAGTGTTCGGCCTCGCCGTTCCGCTTCTTTCTGGAGCCTGCTTCATGTCGACCGACTGTAAGCTGCAACTTACGGAGAATGTATAGTGTTACCAAGGATTTCTATTCTCGATTCCCTCGATGGCATTTGCGAATCCGCCGCCAGGGCCGCGGTCATTTATCTTTGGCTGCACGTGCCGTTGATTGCCTTTAGCGCCTTCATTACCGACAACGACATTTTCATCCCGATGGCGGTGACGATGGCCTTGGCTGTCGCCGTGACGGCCGATTGGCGCCGTAGCCCGGCGGGCGAGAGCATTCGACCATCAGCCAGCGCCGGTCTCACGATCGGTGCGTCGGGCGCTTCCGTCGCCGACGCGCAATCGGCACGGGATCTGGTCTGCTCGCGATCGGGAGAGTTCATCCAGGCCATCAAAGCATCATAAGTATCCGCCACAAGTGCGAATTGGGTCAGGTTGCGGTAGCATTGTGTCTGAACCTCGTTCCGAAGCGACACTTGATCCGGAGGACCTGACGAGATGAACGGCATCCTGGCAGTATTAACCCGAAAAGGTGTCGCCGCCGCTGGCGTGGCGATCGTCATTTTCGCCGTCACGCTGTCACTCAGTTCCTCGTTGAAAGAAACCGACGAAATTCGTCAGGCGGCGGTCTATGACCGGTTGGCCGAGGCCTATGCGGCGCGCATTCGCGCTCACATCCTGACCCGCCTAGAATTTAGCGAACAAATAGAACGCGGTTTCGTCTTCCTGGAACCCCAGAACCGCGCTGCGTTCGCGACGATCTCGCAATCGATTTTGGACTTGTTCGACGACGTCCAGGCGCTGAACTGGGTCGATCCGGCGGGCGTCATTCGTTGGGTCACGCCGATTACCGGAAACGAGGGCGCCATCAACCTTGATTTGATGAAACTGGACAACCCGCGTACGGCCCTCGCCAAGGCCCGCGATACAAATGCTATGGTGTTGACGCCGCCCATCGAATTGGCCCAGGGCGGTCGGGGTTTCGTGGCCTATAAAGCCATCGGCGATGATTCCGGCACCTACGGTTACCTGAACTTTGTCTTTCGGATCGGACCGCTACTGGAAGCGGCAACAAATGATATTGCCAGCGACGAGTACAGATTTGCAATCCACGACGGCGACAATCTTGTCTACGAAACGGCCGGGATACCGAACGATGCCATGGCCGCGGCGGAAACGATTGTGCCCATCGCCGATCGGGAATGGAAGCTGACCTTGTTGCGCGCGGGCGTACCGATCTCCGCGACGGGGCTGCAGGCGTCGACGGTCATTCTGATCGCCGGCCTGGTGGTCGCCGCGCTGATGTCCATCGCCACACACCTGATCGTTGAACGGCAACGCCGCGTCTGGCGAGACGAGTCCCGGTTCCGCGATTTCGCGCGGATCAATTCCGACTGGTTCTTCGAAATGGACGATCAGTTGCGCTACAGCTACTTCTCGGATCGCTTTATTGAAGTCGTCGGCGCCGACCCGGACGATTATATAGGAAAAACGCGCGCCGACGTGGGCGCCCCGGGCACCAGTCCCGACGTCTTTCAAGCGCACCTCGACACCATGGCCCGGCATGAACCTTTCACCGATTTCGTTCACTACCGCGACCACCCGGGTCGGGGCCGCGTGTACATCGCGATCAGCGGCGTGCCCGTCTTCGAAGACGGCGTTTTCCAGGGATATCGCTGCATCGGCCGCGACATCACCAAGGAACGCGAGCAGGCCCAGGAGTTGGAGCGCGCGATGGTCGCCGCAGAATTGGCGAGCCAAGCCAAGACCGAATTCCTAGCCACCATGAGCCACGAGTTGCGCACGCCCCTGAACGCGATAATCGGTTTCAGCGAAATGTTGCGGCACCAGTATTTCGGCCCTCTCGGCGCCGACAACTACAAGGATTATGCCGAGGATATCCACAGCAGCGGAGAACACTTGCTGTCATTGATCAACGATGTTCTGGACATTTCCGCGATTGAGGCCAAGAAACGGCCGTTCGACCTGAAACCCGTTAATGTCGCGGATATGCTGAGCGAGTGTGCGCGGTACTTCGATCACGTCTCGCGTAAACGGGCGATCACGCTGGATATCTCCCACAAGTCCCCGAACCCCGTGATTGAGGCGGACGAGAAATCCGTGCGTCAGATATTCCTCAACATCTTCTCCAACGCGATCAAATTCAACATCGACGGTGGACGCGTCGACGTCTCCACGGCGATCAACGACGACGTCTTTACGATGGAAGCGCGCGACACCGGCGTCGGGATCGACCCCGATGCCCTACCCCGGGTCACCGAGCCGTTCTCGCGTCAGCACTCCGATCCCATGGTGACGATGGAAGGCACAGGCCTGGGATTGTCCATCGTCAAGGCTCTGGTTTGCGAACACAACGGCGATCTGAAAATCGACAGCACCGTCGGCGTCGGCACGACGGTCAAGATTTCCATGCCGATCCGCCGCGCATCTTAAGCGCGACAGGCGACTACGTTACGGCGAAGGCGAAAACCTGCGCCGTCAAAACATCGTCGCTGAGCGGCGCCGAATCGTAGTGCTGCGATTGGCCGAGGCGACGCCATTTACCCGACTGCTCCAGGGAACGGGCCTTGGTCTCGAAAGCCTCGCCGAGATAAGTGCGCGAGATCGAAAACACGATCGGCCCATCCGTCTGCGTCACGCGGATCAGCTCGTCCAGACCGTCGAGAGGGGCATGCCCCTGGGTAAACACGCCCGACGACACGGTCGCCGCAAACGCACCGTCGGCGTAGGGCAGCGGCTCGCCCAGCAAGGCTTGCCGCAAGTCTTGGTAGAGGGATTTCGACGTCGCCTGCGCCAACATGCCCGCCGACGCGTCGAAGCCCGACAGGTTCGGATACCCGAGTGCGATAAGAAGCTGTCCCATGATTCCAGTGCCCGTCCCAGCATCGAGGACCGGCGCGGCGGTCGGCGGCGCAAACCGCGTCAACATGGCGGCGACCATTGCTGGATGCGCGTACCCCGCGCCGGCCATGTGGGTCTCGTACGTATCGGACCAACCATCATAGATCTCGGCACTCTCGGCGGCACTGGTGGAGGCGTAAACCTTGTGCAGTTCGCGAACTTTTTCGTCGTCTGATGGTGCGCTCATGCGACCCAGAATGGCCATCGTGCCCGCTTTTTGCAAACGGGGGAACCGCAACCGGGTCACAGCTTCGTCGAGATACGAAATCCCCTCGGCTTGACACGTGCGGGCCAACCCTGCCATCTCTTCTGACGGGGTCGCGAACACCCCGTCAGGCGTCAGCCCAAGTATCGCGTCCATCAACCTTTTTTGGGAGGACGCCTCATGACGCCCAAACACTCCGCTTACGCTATGTCCGTTGATGATCTTGCCGCTCACATCGGGCGGGCCGATGCCCCGGTGATGGTCGATGTCTGCATCGACGAGGATTTCGCCGCAGATGCCCGTCTGATCCCCGGTGCCTATCGCCACCCATTCACCGACATCGACGCCCTCGCCGCAAGTTTATTGGGCCGGAACGTGGTCGTGATTTGTCAGAAAGGATTGAAGCTCAGCCAAGGCGCCGCCGCCAAACTGCGGTCACACGGCGTCTCGGCGCGGCACCTGGACGGCGGCAACGTCGCCTGGCGCGACGCTGGACTTCCATTGGTCCCCGTCGATGCCGTGCCCGCGCGGAACGAACAAGGATGCACGGTCTGGGTCGCGGACGAAGGCATGGGGCGCGCCATACTGGCCTGTGTCTGGCTGGTCCGCCGGTTCGTCGATCCCCGCGCGCAGGTGCTGTGCGTCGAGGCGGATCAAATCGGCAACGTCGCCGACCGCTTCGCCGCCTTGTCGCTGTGCGATCCAGAGGTCGCACACCCGGCCGCAGACTTGGCCCGACGGCTGGCATTGGCGATCCCGGCCCTTGATTCGGTGCTGACGTTAGACAGTGACAATGCGGGCAAAGCAATCAGCCAGGTGTTCGACGGCATGGCGGCACTGCACCCTGACCCGTTGGCACGGATCGAGGCGACGTTACCGGTCCTTGATGCGATTTATGCGGCGGCGCGAGCGGCTTCGCCCAGCACCTGACGGACGCGATTCCAACAGCAGATTAGTGGGCTTTCGGCATCGAGCCGCGCATCGAGGGCCGTTCGGAGAAGGCATCGAACCATGCGGATAGTGTCGGATGGCCGTCGCGAAAATCGAGACCGAGGGTTTCGAAGCGAAATTCGATCCAGCCACAGCCGACTGCCGCGGTGATTTGCCCCAGGTCGGGCTGGTCGGTATCGAATGCCGCCGCGTCGGCCTCAAGCGCGTCCAATGACCGCGCCACGGTGCCACGCATGCGGTCATCCCAGAAATCCCAATGCAATTCCGCCGGACGACGGGTCAATTCGCTGAACAAAAGAATCACCGCGTCCATCATGCCGTCAGCCAAAGCCGCGATCCGCAGCACCTCATGCCGCTCGGGGCCGTCGATTGGGATCAACTTTGGCCCATCATGCAGAGTATCCAGATAATCGACGATCACAGGGCTATCATAGAGAACTTGACCGCCATCGGTAACCAACGCCGGAACCTTGCCGACGGGATTGACGGTGCCGTAATCGGTGCCGGTTTCCCACGGGAATGTCTCAATCCGCTCGATACGGTCGTCCAATCCCAGTTCATGCGCGGCAACGACGACTTTACGGACGTAGGGCGACGTCGACCCGTAATAGAGTTTCATCAAAATCCCCTCCTAGAGGCCGCTGAAAAGAAGAATGCCGGCGCAGACCGACGTGATTACTGCTGTCCGCCGAACATCTGATACAGGGCCGCGGCGATTTCCCCTTCGAGCGGGAACGACAGCATGCCGAACACGGAATAGCCGAGGAAATACGGCATGGCGTAGAACCGGAACATAAAAAAGAACCAGGCGACGAACAGCGGGACCAATGGTTCTGCCAGGAAACTCGGCGTGACGATCCGGAACGCCCGGATGAACGGGTTGGTCATCTTCACGAAGACTTTCATGAAGAAAAAATCGCTGTCGATAGGCAAAAAGATATTCATCGCCGCCCGACCGACAAGCGTCCACATGATCATCCCCATGGTGTAGTCGAGGGCAATGATCCAAAGCGGCAGGGTGGTAAGATCGGCTTGCATGGGGTGTTTCTACACCATGGACGCGGAATGCAAAGCGGAAAAATACCGACACGGCGGACAAAACAAAGGGGGGCGGAATGATCCGCCCCCCAAGGAGTTTTTTAGTCGATTGAAGAAATTACTTCTTCTGATCGATGATCGTACCTGCCGTCGGCAAGCGGGTCTCGTCGACCATTTTTTGGATTTCTTCATCCGGTGGCGGTGTCATCAACGACACCACGATCATCGCGATCAAGCTGGCGCTGGCGCCGATGATACCGAACCGCAGATGGTCGATGCCCATCCATGGCTCCATACCGCCCCAACGGACTTGATACAGATAGATCGTGCCGACGATGAAGCCGATCGCCATACCGGCGATTGCCCCTTGTCGGTTAGCCCGTTTCCACCAGACACCGAGGACCAGCGGGAAGAACAGACCGGACATCGCGAAGTCGAATGCCCAGGCCACCGCCCCGAGGATACTCGTCAGCTTGAGGCTGGCGATAAACGCCGCGGCTGCACCGATAACCACTAACAAGAAGCGTGCCACGAGAAGACGTTTTCTCGTTTCAGCTTGCGGGTCGATGATCTTGTAGTACAGATCGTGGCTAAGGGCGTTGGCGATAGCGAGCAGCAGGCCGTCCGCCGTCGACATGGCCGCAGCCATACCACCAGCAGCAACCAAGCCCGAGATCACATACGGCAGGCCGGCAATTTCAGGCGTCGCCAAGACGACGATACCGGTGCGCATGAAGAACTCGTTCAACTGCAAGATGCCGTCCGCGTTGCTATCCACTAAGTACAGCATATTCACCGAACTCCAGTTCTGGACCCATGACAGGGCTTGAACATCGGCGAACGACTTGCCGATGATGCTGGTCGCCAGGTTCGGATCGATGAGCTGCAGTTTGGTCAGCGTGGCCAGAGCCGGCGCCGTGAAGTACAGCAGGAAGATGAAGAACAGCGAGAAGCCGACCGATTTCCGCGCAGCACGCACGGTCGGGGTCGTGAAGTAACGCATCAGGATGTGCGGCAGGGATGCCGTACCGGCCATCATACAAATGGCCAAAGATGCGAATTTCCAGCTGTCTGCACCACCTTGTGGATCGAAGTGCGGCACGCTCAGGATCTTCACCCCACCGAACGGTGGTTTGTCGACCGCGGCTGTTCCTAGACCGATCAACGGCTCCAACTCTTGGATCCGCTGCACGGCTTCGCCGTAGTTAAAGTGCGGGATAATCCCGAACCCTTGAACGTTCGACATCCAGATAACCGGCACCAAGTAGGCGATGATCAGCACGATGTACTGCGCCACCTGGGTCCAGGTCACCGCGCGCATCCCGCCGAGCATGGAGCACAGCAGAATACCCAGAAGACCGAACCAAACGCCGAGTTCGAACGGAATGTGCAGCGCCCGTGCGGCGATCGTGCCCGTCGCGTTGATCTGCGCCGTCACGTAGGTGAACGACGTCACGACCAAAACAACAATCGCGCAGAAACGCGCGAGGTTGCCGCCATAACGGGTCCCGATGAAGTCCGGCACGGTGTAGCAGCCGAATTTCCGCAGGTACGGTGCCATCAGCGAGTTCACCAGCACGTAACCGCCGGTCCACCCGATGATAAACCCGAGGTAGCCGTAGCCGCCGAAGTAGATGCCGCCGGCCAATGCCACGAACGACGCACCGGACATCCAGTCCGCCGCCGTTGCCATACCGTTGTAGACCGCGGGAACCTCTCGGCCTGCGACGTAGTACGCCGAGACTTCCATGGTCCGCGACAGCCACCCGATCAACGCATAGATGCCGATCGTGAAGGCCACAAACAAAATGCCGATGGTGTCGGCGTGGACACCCATCTGCTCGAGAATCGCCATCAGGATCACGAAGACCAGGAATCCCCCGGTGTACGTGCCGTAAACTTTGGCGAGGTTGTCGGTAAACTTTCCTTGCATTCGGAACATTACAATTTACCCCCCGATTATTCTTCGACGCCGGCTTCGTCGTCGATCTGATCCTGTTTCCAGTTTTGGAAGAAGATCAAAAGAACGAAACCGATCAATGAACCTTGAACCGGGAAGTAGTATCCCAGCGGGAAGCCCAAGAACGAGAACTCGTTCAAGGCTTTCGCGTTCCACGGAAGGACAAACGCCAGGACGAACCAGATCGCCAAGACCAAAAAGGTCAGCGACCTCGTTCGCGACCAATGCCGCTCCCGTACTTCTTGAGATATTTCTGCCATTGTAAGAATTTCCCCTCAGACATTTCATCCCCATAGCCCACATTACAGCAATGGGGCTCAAGCTATTCTGCATTTTTACGCATTCTACGCAACAGGGAGACGTGGAATTTGATTTTTTAACTTGACAATTATGATGCGAATCCAACGACTTCGGGTTTGGGAGAGAGGCTGAAGTGACGACAAAACTCGACAAAGTAAAAGATTTCTGGGGCATGGTCGCGGAGCGGTTCCAGTTCCGCCGGGACAGCGGGCCGATCGAGACTCTCGACGCCTTGGAGACCTATGTTTCGACGCGCTCCGCCTATATGGCGCAGAAAAGCATGTTCGGATATGTGAAAACCCGGATGGGCACCAAGTATCCGGAAATGTTCCGAAACGACGACATCATGGTCGGCGTCAACTTGGGCAAGATGCACATGTTCGCCGCGTGTCTGTCGGATTTGGCCATTTTTGCCACGGCCCAGGCCCTGAAGTCGGCCAGTGTCGACGATGCGGCACGCCGCGCCGTAGCGATGCGATTCTATAAAAAAGCCATCGCTGACAACCCCGACGACAGCGTCGAGAAATTTTCCGGCGACGAGGCCGTTGCCGCGTTCGAAACGCGATTGATCGGTGTCGACTGGCTGGGCCGGGCGCTCACCCGCGATCAGTTCACCGAGAGCCCCGAGGCCTTGATGCGCTGGGCGCCGATCGCCGACGAGTTAAAGAAGCTGGACCGCGAATCGGCGATGAATTCCGTGCGCTTTGCTTGGAACAACATTCGCGCCGAGGTGATAAAGCGTCTGGAAAACGGGCGAATTGCCGATACCATGTCGAATCAGACCGCGTCCCGGGATGCCGCCGCAGCCCCCTGACGCGCAGACGACCGTTGGGGGGGTAATCGATGAGTTTTAAAGTCGCGCAACTTGGAATTTCGGCGCTGCCGCTGCACGCCATTTCGGCGGTCGTGCTGGACAGCGAAACCACCGGGCTCGACACCACCAGCGACCGGATGATCGAATTGGCGGCGGTGCGGATTGCAGACGGCCAGATCACTGACGATGTATTCGAAAAGTTCGTTAAACCGGACATCCCGATTCCGCCCCGCTCGACCGAAATACACAGCATCACCGACGCCGACGTCGCCGACGCCG
Source organism: Rhodospirillales bacterium (assembly GCA_965222395.1). Taxonomy (GTDB): domain Bacteria; phylum Pseudomonadota; class Alphaproteobacteria; order Rhodospirillales; family Casp-alpha2; genus UBA4479. The sequence goes on along the minus strand of OZ244947.1, from coordinate 3,524,107 downwards.
CCGAGTTCGGATCGGTGATGGCGGATTTCGCCAACTGGGCCGAGCACGACGTGGTGATCGGCTATTCGATCGGTTTCGATCTCGCCATTATGAGTGCCGAACACCAGCGCGGCGAAATCCACTGGACGCCGCCCCGGACCATCGACGTCCGCCATCTGATCAAGATTTGCGCGCCGAATCTGCCGCAGGACTCGCTGGAAGTCGCGGCCGAATGGCTGGGGGTGCACATTACCGGCCGACACCGCGCGCTGGGCGACGCCCAGGCAACCGCGGACATCTTTTTGGCGCTGATTCCAAAACTTAGGAAAAACGGCATTAATACGTTGGCACAGGCGGAGCGGGCCTGCAGCCGGCTGGCCTCGCGGTTGACCGAGGAAACCCAAGCCGGGTGGCACGACGTCGCCGCGCGCGGCCGCGAGGGACCGCGCAGCGTGCATGAATACGCGCGAATCGACAGTTACGCCTACCGGCATCTTGTCAGCGACGTCATGCACAGTCCGCCGCAGACGGTTCCCGCCGATGTCAGCTTGAAAGACGCGCTGCACAAGATGGCTAGTTTGAAGATCAGTTCCGTCTTCGTGATGCCGCCCGCCGGCGGCGGCGATATCGGAATCCTGACCGAGCGCGACGTCCTGCGCGCCGTCGACGACCGTGGTGCCGTCGCCCTGGACGCGCCGGTAACGAATTTTTCCGTGGGCCCGTTGGTCACTATTCCGGGCAGCGAATTTGTCTATCGCGCCATCACGTTGATGTCGCGGCGCAATTTCCGCCACCTCGGCGTGGTCGACGACGAGGGGCAGCTAGCCGGTGCCCTCAGCGCCCGAGATTTGCTGAAACAGCGGGCCGGCGACGCCATGTCACTGGGCGAAACCATCGACGCCGCGACGACGCCGGCTGAACTCGGACGGGTCTGGGCCGACCTGACCATGGTCGTGCGCGGTCTGGTCTATGAAGAGGTCGACAGCCGTGACATCGCCGCGATTATTTCGCGGGAACTGCGCGCCCTGACCCGAAGCGCCTGCCGCCTGGCTGAACTACAGCTCGCCGAGGAAGGGCGCGGACCCGCGCCGGTGCCGTATGCGATGCTGGTGCTGGGCTCCGGCGGCCGGGGCGAAAGTCTGTTGGCGATGGATCAGGACAATGCCGTTATCTACGCCGACGATGCACCGGACGGCGCCGACGACTGGTTCAAACGGCTCGGCGAGATCGTCGCCGATACCCTTAACGACGCCGGGGTCATATATTGCCCGGGCGGTATCATGGCCAAAAACGATGCGTGGCGGATGAGTGAATCGAAATGGCGCGACACCGTCGCCCATTGGATTGGCCATGCCCGACCCGAAGATTTGCTGAACAGCGATATTTTCTTCGATGCGATGCCGGTATTCGGCGATTACGACATGGGCGAAAACCTTCGGACCGCGGCGATGGCGGCCGCCAAGGACGCCGCCGACTTCATCAAAGTGATGACCGCCAAGGCGTCGGAATTCTCGTCGCCGATCGGCATGTTCGGCCGCATCAAGTCGGACGACGGCCGGGTAGACCTGAAGCTGCACGGCATTATGCCGATCTTTTCCGCCGCCCGGGTCCTGGCGCTGCGCCATGGCGTCGCGCCGCGCTCGACCCCGGCGCGCCTCGAAGCGGTGAAGGAAAAGGACATTCCCGGTGCCAAGTTCATCGACCGGGTTCTCGATGCGCACCGAATTCTGCTGAACGCGATCCTGCGCCAACAACTCCGCGATTTGGAAACCGGCGTGCCGCTGTCGAACAAGGTCGCGCTCGCCGATCTGGCGGCGCACGAAAATCAGGAATTGAAATGGGCGCTGGAACAGTGCTCGGTCATCACCGACCTGATGGGCGCCCCGGCGCGTTTGTAAGGCGATCGCCCCCTGTTAATGCCAGCCATTGACGCCGGATGAAGACATGCGGATGCTTGGCTCAACGAGGCGGAGGAAATCATGGACGAACATCTCGCACGGCTGTTTTTGGCGCTCGGTATTTTTTCCACCGGATTCCTCGTGATCGGTCCCAACATCCTGGCGATCATTGCAACCTCGATGGAGCGCGGCCGCCGGCACGGCATGACGATGGCACTCGGCGTCGGGACCGGCACCGGAATATGGGCGACGTTGACGGTAACGGGCCTGGCCGCCGTCATTTCCGCATATGCGGGGGCCGTCACGATTCTCAAGATTTTCGGCGCCGCGTATTTGCTTTGGATGGCGTACAAAGCCTTCCGCTCCGCCACGACGGCCGACGACCAAATGCGTGTTCAAGCCGCCCCCGCCGGCAATCTGTATGTTCGCGGATTGGCCATCCAGATGACCAACCCGAAGGCGGCCCTGCAATGGATCGCCATCGTCGGGATCGGCCTGGGTGCCGATGCGCCGTTGTGGCTGGCCGTGGCGTTGGTCGTCAGCGCGACGGCGATATCGCTAATCGGGCACGCAGCGTATGCGCTGACGTTTTCCACCGGCGTTGTGGTCGCGGTGTATCGGCGGCTGCGGCGCTGGATCGAAGCCGCCCTCGGCGCGTTTTTCACGTTCGCCGCCTACAAAATCGCGACCCACGAAAACTGAGGCATGTTATGGAAGTTCTCGAAACAGGCGATGTCATGGGCGTGGTGGTCGGCGCTGTCGATCTGTCCGAACCCGTCGACGACGCGACGGCGGGCGAATTGAATGCCTTATTGCTCGATCACCGGATGCTGTGCGTTCGCGGCCAGTCGTCATTGACGCCGGGCCAATACGCCGATGCCGGGCGGCTGTTCGGCGAGACGCAGGTGCAGTTCCTGGCCGAGAACCGGCTCGACGATCAGCCCGACGTCACGGTGATTTCCAACTACAACCAGATCGGCGGTGCCAAACCGCACGTCCGCGCCCGCCATTGGCACACCGACGACAGCTATCTGGCGGTGCCGGCCAAGGCGACGGTGCTGCTGGCCCGGGCCATCCCACCCGGCGGTACCGGCACCGGGTTCATCAACACCAAGGCGGTCCTGGATGCAATGCCCGACGATCTTCGCCGCCGGATCGACGGCAAGATCGCCGTCCATAAATACCAGTCGCGGCGGGCCGGTGCGCCGGTCGCCAAACGAACCCCGGAAGAAGAAGCCGAAACGCCCGACGTCCGCCATCCGCTGGTCCGTACCCATCCGGACACCGGCGACAAGGCGCTTTATATCAATCCAAACCGAATCGATCATATCGAAGGGATGTCGCTGGAGGACAGCGATGCGCTATTGGACGAGCTGTACGAATTCGCCTTTGACGAACGATTTCAGCACCATCATCCCTGGCAGGTCGGCGATTTCGTCATTTGGGACAATCGCTGCACCATGCACCGGGCCGAGGCCGCGTTGCATACCGAAGAGCTACGCGAGTTTCACCGATTGCTGCTGAAAGGCACCGTCCCGGTGTGAACCGTCATCAGTGCAACTCGGCACGGAGTTGCTGACGCAGCACATCGATCGGCACCGTGCCGCCTTCGACATCGATGCACCAGAACGTCCAACCGTTGCAGGCCGGCAGGTTCTGCACATGCGCGCCGACCTTGTGGATCGAGCCTTTAAAATCGGCCGAGACCAAGGTGCCGTCGGCGCGGACCTTGGCGCTGTGGCGGCGTTTCTGATCGGTCAGGACGGTGCCCGGCCGAAGCATCCCGCGCTCGACCAACCAGCCGAACGGAATCCGCGGCTGATCGCGTTTCGAAGGGGAATCCAATAGATTGTCTGCGGCCAGTTTCTTGACCTCTTTGATGCGCTGTTCTGCGTATGCCACGTAGGTATCCTCTCGTTCCAAACCGATATATTTGCGGCCCAGCCGCTTGGCGACGGCGCCCGTCGTGCCGGTCCCGAAAAACGGGTCGAGGACCACATCGCCGACCTCTGTCGAGGCCATGATCACCCGATGTAAAAGGCTTTCGGGCTTTTGCGTCGGATGCGCCTTCTTGCCGTCGTCGCCCTTCAATCGCTCGCCGCCCGAACAGATCGGCAGCAACCAGTCAGAGCGCATTTGAAGATCGTCGTTCAACGCCTTCATGCTGTCGTAGTTGAAGCGGTATTTGCTGGTTTCCGATTTAGCGCACCAGATAATGGTCTCGTGCGCATTGGTGAAGCGGCGGCCGCGGAAATTCGGCATCGGGTTGGATTTCCGCCAAACCACATCGTTGAGAATCCAGTATCCCAAGTCCTGCAACGTCGCACCGACGCGGAAGATGTTGTGATAGCTGCCGATCACCCACAGGGTGCCGTCGGGCTTCAAGACCCGGCGTGCCGCCGCCAGCCAGTCTTTACTGAATTGGTCGTAGGCGCCAAAGCTGTCGAATTTGTCCCAATCGTCGTCGACGGCGTCGACCCGCTTTTGCGTTTCCGGCCGCGTCAGATCGCCGCTGAGTTGCAGGTTATACGGCGGATCGGCGAAGACCATGTCGACGCTGCCCTCCGGCATGGCGTTCATCAACGCGATGCAATCACCGATGTGAATCTTATTGACCCAGGATGTCATATGTCTCTGCCCCGTCTATCGGCGCATCCTGAGTCAGACGGGATTCGGCGTCAAGAAGTAAATAGAATCAATAACTTATGTGAGAGTCCTGACCCAATATATTGAAATTAATAATGGTTAACGGGACAACATGTGGGGGCATGTTTCGTACACACGTCATTCCGGCGCAGACCGGAAACCATATCGACACTCTGTCGTAAGATGGACCCCGGCCGTCGCCGGGGTGACAACATCTCTAGTCCACCGGCTTGGAAGTGGCCATCGCCGCCCGCACGGGCGCGAAACTTTGCCGGTGGTGCGGCGTCGGCCCCAGTGCTTTCAAGGCCGCCAGATGCTCCGCCGTGCCGTACCCGGCATTACGCGCCCAGCCATACCCCGGATAGGCGGCATCAAGTTCGGCCATGATCCGGTCCCGGGTAACCTTGGCGATCACCGAAGCGGCGGCGATCGACAGGCATTTCGCATCACCCTTAACCACCGTTGCCCCATCGCACGGCAGCACCGGTAACCGGTTGCCGTCGACCAATGCATAATCGACCCCGCCGGGGACGGCGCGCACGGCGTCGGCCATGGCCTTCATCGTCGCGCCGAGAATGTTCAACAGATCGATGTCGGCAATATCGGCGATCCCGACGCCGACCGATGCCCGGGCCGAGATGACATCGAACAGCCGTGCCCGGGCTGTCGCCGACATCTTTTTCGAATCCGTAAGCCCCGCGAAAGCCTGGGCACCTATATCGCCCGGCGAAAGGATCACCGCCGCCGCCACCACCGGACCCGCCAGCGGGCCGCGGCCGGCCTCGTCGACGCCGCATACGCGGGCACGCCCGCGCCGGCGCAGTTCGGCCACCATATCGTCGTTCGGGAACAGCTCCGTCATGCCGCGACGCTATCACAATCGTGAGGAACCCAGGCGATTATTGACGAGACAATCGGCGACGGGCGGATTACAAAAAATCCATATGCTTAATCCACTACCCAACCGCCCGGCACAATTGATCGCCGCCATGTTGCTGGCCGCCGGTTTCAGCCCAGTACTGGCCTGGAGCGTCCTGATCCCCGGATTGGAGGCTCAGTTCGACATGCGTCGTATGTCGATCAGCGTGGCCTTTGGGATCGCCATGGTGGCGGGCGTGATCGGCATTCAGACCGCGCAACGCCGCTTCGATGTGATCGGCGCGACGCTGTTTCCGCTCAGCGCCGCGGCGCTGGCGGCCGGCGGGTTGACCATCATGGCCTTGGGCAACGATTTCACCTCGGCGCTGATCGGCTGGGGCGCTTTATTCGGCGCGGGTGCCGGGGTGGCCGTGGTCACCGCCTTTCGCGCCGGCGAGTTGTCGTTGCCGCAAAATCCGGAAGCCGGCATTGCCTATGTCGCCGTCGCCCTGGCGGCGGGATTGGCGTTGACGACCGGCGCACTGGCGGCGAACGCGCCACGTGTCGGCCTTGTGCCGTTGTATTGGATGCTGGCGGCCGTGGTGAGTGTGGCCGGCTTGCTGTCGGCGGCAGTCTTCTTCAAAAGCCGAACCATTCTTGAGCCCGTCATCCGCCGACCGCACGAACCCGAGGACCGCTACCTGACGCGGAAATTCATGGTCGGCGCGTTCCTCGGCGGCCTGGCCGGCGCGCTGCTGATCGGACATGCGTATTCCATTGCCGCTTATTTCGGCGCCGGGATGGGCCTTGCAGTCAGCGCCGTATCGATGATGGCCGTGGGACTGGCGGCGGGCGGCATGGCGCCGCTGATGCTGCGATCCGCGCTGACTGTGCGCAGCTTCGCTGGGATCGCGCACATCTTGGTCGCGGTCGGCACGGTGTGGATTCTCGCCAATCCGGATGCGGCGGGGGCGACCCTTGGCCTTGCCGTGTCCGGCGTTGGTATCGGCCTGACGGTCGGCACCTATCTTGTCGGCTTCGGGCTCGGCAAGCGCGGATTGCCGGCGATGGGACAACGCGGCAATGTGCTGATTACCTTCGGCGTCGCCGGTTTGCTCGGCCCATTGATCGGCGGGCTGTTCGCCGAACTGACCGTCGATTACCGGATTTCCGTGCAGATGGCCTGTGTCGCCTCGGTCTTTGCGTTGGCCAATGCCATGCGGATTCCCAACCGCAAAACCGAGCGCCCCGTCAGTTCGGGGTAACTGGTTTCGGCCCGCCGACCCGCGCCGGCTGCACCGGGCGCGGCGTCGCCACGTAGACCACACCACTTAAACTCCGGCCATTAACCTCAACCTCGGCTTCGACGAAGTTCTGCACCTGGATGTCCCAGCGGCATCGCTTGCCGTCGAAACACGGGATCGGGCCGTCGCGTTCAATCACTTGGACCCAGGTGCGCGCGCCCAGGATCGCGTCGGCATGGACGACGGGGCGATAGGAAACCTGGCCGGTAAAGCAATCGGCGGCCCCGGAAAACATCGCCTGACTTTCCCGTTCGATCTGCGCATCGGCACCGAGCCCGGCGTCGACCGCGGCGGTCCGTACGTCGCGAATCTTGATCGCGTGCCAACGTTTGGCGCAGACCGTGGTGTGGCGCGTATCGGTCTCGCCCCAAGCAATTGGCGCTGTGTCCAGCGACGTCGATTGGGCCCACGCGGCGGCGGGGCCGAACATCATCACACACAGGGCGGCGAATCGAATCATCGCTAGAGGATACATCAAACGTCGCCTGCCCCGAACCTCCCCCAAATCTCGCACGGGGGTTCGCATCCCTCCTTCGTCAGTCAAACAAGCTCGGCTGGTCGAAGGTGCTCATCGGGCGGACGAACAGATCGCGGCGTTGCTTGAAGCCGCTGGCGGCATTGTGTTTGAAACCAGCGTTCTTCAACGCCAGCCGGAACCGGGTCCGCAGCATCTTGGCGTATTCGCCGGTGCCCGACATACGCTGCGAAAAATCGCTGTCATAGGCTTTGCCGCCACGGGTTTCACGCACCAAGTTCATCACTTTTGCGGCCCGATCGGGTACGTGCGCCGCCAGCCATTCTTCGAACAATTCATGGATTTCCAGCGGCAACCGCAACAGGACGTAATCGGCGGCGATGGCACCGGCGTGCTTGGCCGCGCCCAAGATATCCTCGATCTCGTGATCGTTCAGGCCGGGGATCAACGGCGCCACCATGACGCCGGTCGGAATGCCGGCATCCGAAAGGGCCTTCACCGCATCCAAGCGTTTTTGCGGGGTTGGGCAGCGCGGCTCCATGGTCCGGGCGAGGACCCGGTCTTGGGTCGTGACCGACAGGGCCACCGCCGCTAGGTCGTCGGCCGCCATCGGCGCCAGGATATCGATATCGCGGGTCACCAGATCGGACTTGGTGGTGATGCCGACCGGATGCTTAAACCGCGACAACACCGACAACACATCGCGGGTGATGCGCCGGTCGCGCTCGATCGGCTGGTACGGGTCGGTATTGGCGCCCAGCTGAACCGTGGCGGCCCGGTAGCTGCGTTTCGACAGCTCCCGCTCCAGCAAAAGCGCCGCATCGGGTTTGGCGAACAGCTTGGTTTCGAAATCGAGACCCGGCGACAGCCCGTGATAGGCATGCGTCGGCCGGGCAAAACAATATACGCAGCCGTGCTCGCACCCCCGGTACGGATTGATCGACCGGTCGAACGGCAGATCCGGCGAGGTGTTGCGGGCGATGATGGTTTTCGGATGTTCGTCGGTGACGGTGGTGCGGAGTTTTTCCGCCGCCACCGCCGCCGCCGTGTCCCAACCATCGTCGATTTGCACATGGACGGTGGGCTCATAACGGCCGTCGCGGTTGGAGACCGCCCCGCGCCCCTTGCGGGGTTGATTGTGCACCGCGTCGACCATGCGGGAAGATAGACTCGACAATAGAACAAAACAAGAACATAATTGAAGTTCGTCGAGACGATCCCCCTCACCTAGGCTCTCCCCCTCCAAAGGGGGAGAGGGATTGGAGCGGAGGCTATCGCCGAGAGTCTCTCTCCCCAAGCACGCTGAAACGGGTATACTTCCAGGCAAATCTTGAGCGGCCAGCGAGGGAACCGGTACCGATGACCCATCCGACAACACCGATGAACGGCGACTTCGGCATCACCATCGAAAACGTGGTGCCCGGCGACCTCGCGGACCCGGCATTTCAAGCCTGGGCGCGGGACTTATGGGCGCGCCACGGCGGCCTTTTGGCGGTACGGGGCGATGATCTGGCAACCATATCACCGGACGACCTTGTCCGCTGGTCCGAAGTCTTCGGCGCCATCGAACAGCGGATGCAGGCCGCCCGCGACGGCAAGACCGTCGCGGGCTATCCGATTTTGCGGATCGGCAATATCCGCAACGACAAGGGCGAGCCCATCGCCCAGCATTCGGTGCTGTCCGAACTCAAAGACGACGGCGATATCCAATACAATCCGGAAACCCGGCGGCCCGTCTGGCATACGGATTCGACGTTTCGCGAAATCCCGCCCATCGGCTCCGTGTTCCATTGCCGCACCGCGCCCGCCCGGGGTGCGGAAACCCTGTTCGCCGATATGCGCCGCGCCTACGCGACGTTGCCCGACGACGAGCGCCAGAAGCTTGATAACCTGGAGGCGGTCTGCTCGCTCGCCCATCACGACAAAAAGATCAACAGCTACTCGCCGGAGTATCCGGTGCTGACGCCGGAGGAGCGTGCCGCCAACCCGCCGAACCGGGTGCCGGTCGTGTTGGAGCATCCGGACACCGGCACGCCGGCGCTTTATGGCCTCAACAGTTCGACCTGCGCCGTTGTCCCCGTCGGCACCGAAATCGACCCCGACGATCTGGACGTTTGGGATCTGGAAGGCAAAGAAGACGACAGCGTGATGATCTGGCGCGATCTGTTGCCGCGGGTTACCGGCCCCGACTTTACGGTCAAATGGCAATGGCGTCCGGGCGACATCGTGGTGTGGGACAATCGCTGCACGATCCATTCCGGCACCGGCTTCGATGCCGAGAAATACCAGCGGGAAATGTGGCGGCTGACGCTGCTCGACCCATCGCAGGCTGAGGCCTGAAAGCCCCCTCAGCTGTCCTGACCCCCGTCTCCGACGGGAGAGAGGAACTCTCGACGACAGACCTCGCTCTAATTCCTCTCCACCCTTGGGGGGAGAGGTTAGGTGAGGGGGACCTACCCCAACCGCCGTTTGCACATGTCCATGAAGTGCGCGTGGACCTTTTCCGCGGCGTCGTGGTCATAGATGTCGCGGGACGGGAAACAGAACCCGTGCCCGGTCCCAGGATGCACGTCCAGCACGTATTCGATCCCATGTTTGTCCAGTTCCGCCGTCAACGTCGGAATCACGAACGACGGCACGGTGCTGTCGGTTTCGGCGAAACCGTAATACATCTCGCCTTTGATGTTCTTGACCAGAAAATGCGAAGAATCGTCCTTATCGTTCACAATCCCGACGCCGTACAGCGAGGCGTTGGCGGCGAACACGTCCGGGAACGTCCCGGCGGCTGCGGTGACCAGACGCCCGCTCATGCAATAGCCGATGGTCGCCTTGGCGCCTTTGTCGACCTGCGGCAAGCCGTCCATGTAGTCGAGCATGGCGCGGGTGTCCTGCATCACGTCGGCGTTGGTCATCATCGACATCGCCGTCCGCCAGATCGTGCTGGTGTATTCGCTGCGATGCGGAAACCGGAGGACGCCGCATCGGTAAAACAGATCCGGCAGGATGACGTAATAGCCACCTTCCGACATCCTGCGCGCCATGTCGTACAGTTCTTCGCGGATGCCGGGCGCGTCCATGTAAAACACGATGGCCGGGAACGGGCCGTCTCCGTCCGGCCAGACGGTGAACGTCGGCATAACGCCGCCGGGCGCATCGAGATCGAGGTGCAGTTCGGGCATAAACTCCTCCGGGGTTTGCACCCCCAGATTACGTCATCGTAGCGCGGATGAAACCCCCGCCCGCAACCTGTTTCAGGTGCGAATAGGGCGGCCCTACGCAGACACCCGTCAATCGTAGCGCAGCGCCCGCGCTTTGCCGCGGAAAATCACGTAAGAAAGAATTGTGTAACCGCCAATCGCCGGCAGCACGAACAACGCCCCGACCAGGATGATCATCAAGCTTTCCGGCGCGCTGGCCGATGCATAGATGGTCATTTTTTCCGGCACCACATACGGATAGAACGAATATGCAAGCCCGGCGAAGGCCAGGCAGAACAACGCTGCCGCGCCTGCGAACGGGGCCCAGGAAAACCGATCGGCTGGGAACGGCATGTTCCGCAGCATCACCCAAAGCAAAACAATCAACAGCCCCGACATGAGCGGGAGTGGCAGCAGAAACAGGAATTCGGGCATCGTAAACCACTTGTCGAATATCCGCGGGCTGACCCACGGGCTGGCGACCGACACCAGCGTCAAGCCCGCGATCACGCCGTACAATCCGCGCCGGGCGTGGGTGACGGCTTGACGCTGCAAGTCGCCATCGTTCTTGTAGATCATCCACGTCGCGCCGATGAACGAATAGCTGACGGCGACACAGCCCGCCGTCAGCGTCGCAAAGGCCAGCGACGCCAGCGTGTAGTCCAAGCCGACGATGTACAGGCCAAGCATGAACCCCTGCGACAATGCGGTCATCGCCGATCCGACGAAAAACAGATTGTTCCAAGTTTTCTTATACTGTCCCGGCGCCTTGACGCGGAACTCGAACGCGACGCCACGCAGGATCAACCCGACCAACATCACCGCGACCGGCAGATACAGGGCCGTCAACACGACACCATGGGCCACGGGGAAGGCGACCAGCAGCAAGCCGACGGCCAGCACCAACCAGGTTTCGTTGGCGTCCCAGAACGGTCCGATGGACGCGATCATTTTGTCCTTATCCGCCTCGGCCGCCAGCGGCAGCAGCAAGCCGATGCCAAGATCGAACCCGTCCAGGATCACGTAGATCAAAATCGACAGGCCCATTAGGGCGGCGAAAGCGAGCGGCAGCCACTCCGCCGGGTCGGCAAACAATTCGGCCATCGCTATTACTCCGCCGGTTGCGCCAGAGGCCCGGCGACCCCCGGCTCTGTAACGTGTCCGACCGCTTTCTTGGTCAGGTAAATCAGCGTCCCGACGTAGGCCGCGATTAACCCCGCGTAGACCAACAGGTACGCGATCAACGTCGACAAGACCATGCCCGCCGCAATTGGCCCGACGGCATCGGCGGTCAGCAACACCCCGTCGACCAGCCATGGTTGGCGGCCGATTTCGGTGGTGTACCAGCCGGCCAAGGTCGCGACCCAGCCGGACAACGTCATCGCCACCAGGGCGCGCGGCACCCACGGCGTCAACTGTGCGGTCCCCTGCCGCCGGATCAAGAACCAGGATGTCCATGACACCAACAGCATCAAAACCCCGACACCGACCATGATCCGGAACGCCCAAAAGACCGGCGCCACAGGCGGATGCAGCACTGTGCCATCCTCAGCAATAAAATCATTCAACCCTGGCACGACGCCCGCCGGATCGTGTTTCAATATCACGCTCGCGCCGGAGGGGATGCCGATCTCGAAATCGTTGCTCCGCGTCTCCGCATTGGGCATCGCAAACAGCAGCAAAGGCACATGGCCACGGGTGTCCCAGTTCCCCTCCATGGCCGCGACCTTTTGCGGTTGATGCTCCAACGTGTTCAAGCCGTGCATATCGCCGGCGAAAATTTGCACCGGAATCAGGATCGCCGCCAATGTCACCCCGGTTCGCAATGCGGCCGCGACCTCCGGCCGGCGGTCCTGCCAAATCCAACGTAGGGCCGACAAACCGGCGATCAAAAACGCACAAGTCAGTCCGCTGGCCAGCAACACGTGCACCAGCCGATACGGCATCGACGGCGTAAAGATGATTGCAAACCAGTCGGTCGCATGCACGACGCCGTCGATCACCTCATAACCTTGCGGGGTGTGCATCCATGAATTCAGGACCAAAATCCAAAAGGCGCTCATGGTCGTTCCGAACGCAACAAGGAACGTCGCCGTGGTGTGCAGCCAGTTCGGCACTTTGCTCATGCCGAACAGCATGATGCCCAAGAAGACGGCTTCGAGGAAAAACGCCGTCATGATTTCGTACGCCAACAGCGGCCCGGCAACGTTGCCGACGGTTTCCATGAAACCCGGCCAGTTGGTGCCGAATTGGAAGCTCATGGTAATGCCGGACACCACCCCCAGGGCGAACGACAAGGCGAAGACCTTGACCCAGAATTGGTACGCGGCCATCCATTTGTCGTCTTTGGTCATGTTGAAGCGCACTTTGAAGAACAACAATATCCAGCCCAGTGCGATGGTGATCGTCGGAAAAAGAATGTGAAACGAGATGTTCGCGCCGAATTGAATACGCGACAAAATGAGGGCGTCCATGTCTTAGGCCTTTTCTTGGTTTTGATTGTCGTGTCGCTCGGTTGACGATCCGCCGGCGCCACCGGGCCATAGCTTGCGGGTTCCGGTGATGACCTTTTGAATTTTGCCGCCCATCTCAAGCAGCTTGATCATCTGCTCGGTCTCGAGGCGTTTGACGTCGTCGTACCAGGACGTCATCAGTTCGATCATGCCGCTTAACTCGGCGATGCGGGTACGTTGGTAGTCACCGGCTTCTTCGAACGCCGACGTCATCTGCAATTCGCGGAGCTTGCTGAGTGTCGGATCGACTTCGCGTTTTTTGCGTTCCTCGACCAGGGTGCGGACGATGGTCCAGATGTCTTCGGGGGTCGTGAAGTAATCCCGGCGGTCATCCGGCATATGCTTCAACCGAACCAGGTTCCAAGCCTGAAGTTCCTTGATGCTCATCGACACGTTGGACCGCGATACCCCGACCTTGACGACCAAGTCCTCGGCGTTCAGCGGGGCTTCGTTGATAAACAAGACGGCGTAAATCTGCCCCACCGTGCGGTTGATGCCCCAGCGAGAGCCCATTTCGCCGAAGTGGAGGACGAATTCCCGTTCGAGATCTGAGAGGTGCATCGATCAATTCCGTTATTTCAGAAATTTCTGAAATAGATGTATGAACTCGGCGCACTCTGATCAAGATCAGTTTTGGCCGCGGCAAATTTGTAATGTTCCAAGGGATATCAATTATCGGCATGCGGCATCCGTGCCCAGCACGTCGCCAGGTATCGATGGATGCGCGGTCGCGACCGCAAGCCCAACCGGTGGTTCGTCGGACACGACCGCACAAGGGCCGAGCCAATGGACTAAGGCCAAGCAATGAACTACTTTCTTTTATGACCTAATTAGTTGGGGCGGAACACGGGGACCTTTACCATTGTCTGGTAAAAGCCGAACTTGGGGGCCTATGAAGACATATCTGCACGTCCTTGCAGTTTTATTTCTTTGCCCAGTACTTGTGTGTTTTTCTTTCTTCACCAAGGCGGATGCCTTGGGCGAACTTACCTTCATCACCGAGAACTATGCCCCGTTCAACTACCAGAAAGATGGCGAAATTCGTGGCACGTCCGTCGACCTGTTACTGAAAATGTTCAAGCAGGCGGGCACCCAGCGCGGGTTGGCGGATATCGAGGTCATGAACTGGGCCAGGGGGTATCAACTGGCGCAAACGACTAAAAATACGGTGTTGTTCTCAACGACGCGCACCAAAAGCCGCGAGAACTTGTTCAAGTGGGTCGGCCCCATATCGCCGACAAAAATAGCGATCATCGGCAAGAAGAATCGCGGCATCGAGATCAATTCGGATACCGACCTGAACAATTACCGCATAGGTGCAGTGCGCGACGACATCGGCGAATTGTTGCTGTTGAGCAACGGGATCGGCCGCGAACACATCTATCGAACCAATTCCTCCAAGACAACGGCGAGGATGCTTATCGCCGGGCGGATCGACCTTTGGGCCTATGAGAGCCGGGTCGCATTTTTCAATCTTCGCGAACAGGGTGAAAACCCGGAAGACTACGAGGTTTTGAGGGTCCTGGAAGAGTCCTTCTTGTACTTCGCCATTCAGAAAGACACCAGTGATCAGCTTGTCAGAAAACTGCAGGCGGCCCTGAACAACGTCAGGGCGGCGGAAAAGTAACCGATGGCCGACCCATCAAGATCCATTCGGTCATTTACCCGGACCGGTCCCTTCAAGAACTCGATCGCCAGCCAGTTATTCCTCGTCGTTTTATTGATCTATCTGGCGGTGTCGCTGACCGTCACCTCGGCGCAGATCGTCGAAATCTACACACGGGCGACGAACGACCTGTCTCGCGAACTGCAGATATTGGGCCGTTCGTTCAGAGGCAGCCTCGCCAAGGCCCTTTGGGAATTCGACGAAGAGAGTTTGAAGTCGTCGATCCAAGGGTTGCAGGAAATTCCCGGCGTCTTGGGAGTCACCGTGCTGGACATCAACACCGGTGAAATTCACAAAACCGGCGGTGACGCCAACGACGGCAAGACCGATCCAGGCGCGCCCCCCCCTGGCGCGAGCCGACAGAGTTCGATGGATCATCCGGACTCCGAAGATCTTATCCGCCAGACGTTCGATATTTACTTCGATATCGATGGGCGCAGCGAATTGGTCGGCCGGGCCACGGTCTATTCCCATTCCGACGTGGTCGTCGAACGGATAAAATACAGCGTCCTGATTGTTATCCTCAGTGAGGTCATCAAGATCGTCGCGATCTGGATGATTTTTCTGTGGGTCAGCCACAAGATGCTGGGGAAACCATTGGCTATTCTGACCGCCGCGGCGGAGCGCCTATCCGCGGAGGATTTAAAGGACTTCAAGGTCGATGTTCATGCCAAGAGCCAAAACGAACTCAAACTGCTCGAGAACGCCTTTAATCTCTCCGCCGAAAAACTCTATGAAGCCAAGGACCAATTGGAAAACCGGATGCGCCTGGCGCTCAGCGCCGGACGGATCGCTACGTGGGTTTGGCATCCCGGCGACGATCGCCTGGAATTCGACGACCATTTGCCAAGCATCTTCGGCCAGGCCGGCGACGGTTTTGGCCATTCATTCAGCGATATCCAGCGCTTCATTCACGACGAGGACAAAGCCACTTTTGTCGATCTGATGAACGAAGCCGTCTCCAACCGGCAGCCGCTTCATGCGGATTTCCGTGTCAATGCGTCGGACGGCTCGGTCCTTCATATCGAAGTCCAAGCCATCGTCAGTTTCATCGGCGAGACCTCCGAGACACCCCATTTGGTTGGAACCGCGATGGACATTACTGACCGCAAACAGGCCGACGAAGAGCTTCAACTGGCCAAGGCCGCGGCGGAGCATGCCAGCAACGCGAAGTCCGAATTTCTCGCCTCCATGAGTCACGAGTTGCGCACGCCACTGAATGCGATCTTGGGTTTTTCCGAAGTGCTCAAGGAACAGTATTTGGGCCCGCTGGGGGCCGAGAAATATCGCGAGTACGCCCATGATATCTATAACAGCGGGCACTTCCTGCTGGAATTGGTGGGCGAACTCCTCGATCTCTCGACGATCGAGGCCGGGAAAACAAAACTGAATAAGGAGACGACCCAGATCGACGAGATCGTCGATGATTGCATTCGCACCGTCGCCGAAAAGCTCGACGCCAAGGGAATCGCCTTGTCGTTCACCCCAGCGGAGGACCTTCCCCCCGCCCGCGTCGACAAGCGCGCGGTCAAACAGGTGCTTCTAAACGTCCTGTCCAACGCCGCAAAATTCACCGGTGACGGCGGGTCGATTACGATCGCCACGGATCGATGCGATCACGGCGTCCGCATTGTCGTGACGGATAACGGTCCGGGGATCGCCACCGACCAACTGGCCGATATCACGTCCCCCTTTACACGGGGGAAACGAGACCCGCACCTGGCGGAGAAAGGATGGGGTCTGGGTTTGTCGATCTCGCAATCGCTGGTCGAACTGCATGGCGGCACGCTGGAGATCGAGAGCGAACTCGATCATGGAACGTCCGTTTCGATCACGCTGCCCTTCGGCACCTAAGAGGTGACTATGCATCGGTCTCTGTCCACAAGACCGCCGGCTCTCCGCCGAATGATGTGCGCCGCCCTCGTCTTTGCCGGCCTCGGGGTACCGGCGCATGCCGAGCCGCTCGACCTGATGGTCAAGCCGCGGCCGCCGTATTACACGGTCGACGACACCGGTGCGGTGATAGACGTGGTCGGCGACGTAGCCTTCGCCGACCGGGAGATGACGGAAAGCGGCGACAGCCCCATCAAATCGCGCGATGGCCGCCATCGACATCAATAATGCTGCCGTTGGCAAATTCGTTGACCATACAGTAGGCGACCGCCAGCGCGACCTCTTCGGGCTTACCGGCGCGGCCGACGGGAAGCATCGTACCCGTCGTCCGCAGGTGCTCTGCCGCCGCCTCCGCGTCCAGCAATTCGGTCCAAATATCCGTCTCGACCACGCCCGGGGTCACACAGTTAACGCGCAGCGGCTGGAGTTCCAACGCCAAGCACCGTGTGAGCGACTCAACGGCGCCTGCCACCATCGCGTAGGCGCTGCCGCCCGGCAGAGGCTTTCTTGACACGATTCCCGAGAACAACGTTATGGAACCGTCGGCGCGCAGGTGAGGTACGGCATGGCGGACCGACCAATACTGGCCCCAAAGCTTTGACTCGATCAAATCGCGCACCTCGTTCGGGTCATTCTCCATGAACAGGCCCAGCGTTCCCCCGGCTGCCGGCGTTGCCAGATGATCAAACGTGCCGATCCGGTCGTAGAAGCCCACGATGTCATCCGGATTACGAACGTCGAGCTGGTGCCCCACGGCACCATGCCCAATCAGATCGAGCGCCCGGTCGAGACGCACACGGTCGCGCCCCGCGATGACTACCTCGCCTCCGTTTTCTGCAATCAGCGATGACGCCGCCAAGCCGATTCCGGCGCTTCCGCCGATGACGACAACGCGTTTCCCTTGAAAGTCCACAGACATCATTGCTCTCCAGTTTGGCTTGAGTGGTTTGAATTGGGGCTCGTCGACGCTGGGTATCGGGCGCCGCTGGCGCTCCCGACCGGCATCGCCGCGCTCAGGTACTTCAACTCGTGCGCGGTTAGAGAAACCTGTACGGCGTTGATGTTCTCTTTGAGCCGCGCAATTCGACGGGTCCCGGGTATGGGCACGATGTCCTCGCCTTGCGCAAGCACCCACGCCAACGCCAGCTGCGCGCGGCTGAAACCCGTTTCTCCGGCGGCGCGGAAAACACCCTGTGCGAGTTCCAGGTTTCGCTTGAAATTCTGCCCCTGGAAGCGCGGCGCATTGCGACGCCAATCGTCGGCGGCAAGTTCCTCTGGTGATCCGATCGCACCCGTCAACATTCCGCGCCCGAGTGGACTGTAGGGGACAAATCCGATACCGAGTTCGCGACAAGCGGGAAGCACATCCACCTCCACGTCGCGGGTAAACAGGGAGTATTCGGTCTGAAGCGCGGCGATCGGAAAGGTATCGTGCGCGCGCCGCAGATCGTCCACCTGCACCTCGGATAGTCCAAGATGCTTGACCTTCCCGTCCGTGACCAAATCGGCCATCGCGCCGACCGTCTCCTCGATCGGCACATCGGGGTCTTTGCGATGTAGATAATAAAGATCAATGGCGTCAACGCCGAGCCGCCTCAGGCTGGCCTCGCACGACGCCTTCACATAGGCCGGGCGGCCGTCATATGAGCGACCGGCGTCGTTTCGGATGATGCCGAACTTGGTCGCGATGACCGCCTGGTCGCGGCGTCCGCGAACGGCCCGGCCGACCAATTCTTCATTGTGCCCAAACCCATACATATCGGCCGTATCGAGGAACGTGATGCCGTGGTCGATGGCGTAGTGGATCGTTGCGATCGAGTCCGTCTCGTCTGGCGCGGGGCCATAAAATTCGGACATGCCCATGCACCCAAGTCCAAGCGCAGAGACCTCAAGACCGGTTCGGCCCAGTCGTCGTTTTATCATTTTTGCTCCTGTTTAGAATCTGCAGTGGCAGCAACGCTTGCCGCCGTATCTGATGCAGGGGTCTTAACTGTCTTTTTATGGAAAACGAATAGACTATTTTGCATAATTGTTTTCTATTTTTGAAAAATTGTTTATGTACGAGGCCATGAACTGGGACGATCTAAGGTATTTTCTCTGTGTTGCTCGGACGGGCGGGTTGAGTCACGCGTCGGCCGCGCTGGGAGCGAGCCCATCCACGGTCGCCCGGCGGATCAGTGCACTGGAGACCGCGCTCGGAACCACACTGTTTACCCGTCATTCCACCGGATATCTGCTCACGGACGAGGGCAAATTGATTCTGGACGGCCTGGAAGACGTCGAATCCGGAATTCATTCGATGCGCATGCGACTGGGCGGACGCGATCAAGAACTATCCGGCACGGTCCGCCTTGCGACCTCCGTGACGATTGCCAACGATTTGGTAGTTCCGGCCTTGCCGCGTCTGCGGTCCGAAAGCCCGGGCATAAACCTGGAGATCACAAGCGGCATCCAGAACATCAACCTGACACGGCGCGAGGCCGATCTGGCGCTTCGCCTGACACATCCGCCGAGTGGGCCGCTGGTCGTGCGCCGCATCGCCGCCGTGCCCCATGCGGTCTATGCGACGCAGGCGTTTGTCGCCGCGCATTGTCCGGAGATGACCAAACAACAGATCGCCGCCTGTCCTTTTGTCATTTGGGATGAAAGTTTCCGCGACCTGCCGATGTCCAAATGGCTGCATACGCGGTTTCGCGGCGCAACGCCGGCGCTCGTCGCCAACGATCTGACGACCCACGTGGCCGCCGTCAAAGCGGGGATCGGCGCGGCCATCCTTCCCTGCTTCTGCGTTAAGCCGGCGGACGATTTGCGGTGCTTGGTGCCGGCGGCGGAGTGCCTGGAGCGCGACTTGTACTTGATCTTGCATGCGGAGGTTCAGCACTCATCCCGCGTCCGCAAGGTTGCCGACGTCCTTGCGACGGCGTGTGCCGGTGGGCTTCGTAACGGCTAGTGTTTTCGAACCGGCTGCCTCTCCCTCGCCGAAGACGTGGGAGAGGACACGGCCCACTCCCGGGACCGCGGGCATGAGGGGGCGGTACCCTTACCCCAAGGCAACGGCGTTCCTCCTCACGGTACCGCCGTGGAAGTTCGGTCCCGCCGCAGAAGACGGGCAAAGATCATCACATGCGTCACCAGAAGCAGCGGCACGAAGAACGTTGGAATGAACCACGTGGGCCCGAAATAGCCGATGGCGTCCGCCTGGCGCAGGGCGTTCAACAGATCGACCGTGCCAACCGTATTGAACACCCAGACCAGAGGCAGAGCGATGGCGGCTCGTCGGTGCAACGTAATCAGCGCGGCGATCGCCAGGAAGGCGGACGCAAGATCGCCGTAACCGGCGGTGGTCGCGAATGCCTCGGACAGTCCGCCCGCATTCAGGTTGGGGACGAGGAAGCTAAGGCCGACGTGTCGAAACGCATGCGGCGCGATGAGGATCGACAGTGCCGCCGGGGCGGCTAAACGGGCCAACCACGGCGCGACATACCAATTGGCCAGCAGCGCAACGACGAACACGCTCATTCCGAACTGAAGAAGAAAAATCGCTGTCGGGGTCATGGGAAGTCTCCCTTCCGGTCAAATCTGGTCACGGAGGCGGCGGCAACGGACGAATGGCCTGCATTCGCCCGCGACGGCCGCTTAGTCCGCATACGGCGAAGACCGCCATTCGTTCAGTGTCCTTGGCGGCGCGATTTCCCGGGCCGTACCCGTTGCGACGTCATACAACATCGCCGAGACGGAAATCGTGTCCGGGATCTGCGCTGCGTCGCACAGGCGGACGATGTCGGCCATAAGATCCTTCGCCGGGTCGGTGATCGCATATTCGGATACGTCGATACCCAGTCGTTCTTTCAACAAGGCCTGTAGATCCGGATCGGAAAGACGCTGGGCGCCGCAGTTCGTGTGCTGCATCAAAACGACGTTGAACCCTGTTTCGCGGCCTTCGGTCACACGCTGGACCAGGACGGCAAGCGTCGCGATCTCATCGATCACCGCGCGCGTGACGCGGCCACCGTTGTTGCGAATGACGACGGCGTCGCCGAGGTCGAGGCCCAGGACATGCGCGGGGTCCACCCGGGCATCGGCGCAGGTCAAAAGAACTGTTCGAAGCGCAGGGAGAATCGGCATGTCGGGCGAATCGAAAGTGTCCGCAAACTGCCGGTTGCGGGAGATGAGATCAGATTGAACACTCATGGGATTTTGTCCTTTAGAAACTGGCAACAGATGGATCGACAAGAAGGATCGGATCGTTCGACCTTTTAGATGATAATTGTAATCTTATTTATAGATGATATATGTAATCTAATATGTCAATGCACTTTTTTAGGAGCCCCCATGCCACGGATGTCGGAAGCCGAAAAACAGCGTAGTCACGGGAGAATTGTCGATGCTGCGGCGCGGATGTTCCGGGAACGCGGAATCGAATCGACGAGCGTTGCCGACGTGATGAAGGCCGCCGGGATGACCCATGGCGGCTTCTACCGCCACTTCGCGTCGAAGGAAGAACTGGTAGCGGCGGCCTTCCGTCATGCGGTCGACGATGTCGTCTCCGAGATCGAAAATGCGGATACGCCCGCCGACCGGTCGGCACGAATAGACACGTATATCGCCCAGTATCTGTCGCGCCCCCATGTCGATGCCTGGAGTTCCGGCTGCCCGCTCGCGTCCATGGGCGTGGAGCTTGCGCGGATGGGCGGCACAATGCTGCGGGAAGGCGGAGCCGCTGCCGACCGCATGGCCGGTCTGTTGCCGCAAGCGGAACCGGAGACGGACGCCTCGAATAAAGCGCACGGCTTGGCTTTGATGGCGTTGATGATGGGCACCTTGCAACTCGCGCGCTTGGCGCAATCGAAAAACGACGCCGACGACGCGCTGGCGGCCGGGCGGGCGGGCATCGCCTTACTGCAAAAGCACTGGCCCGCCGACTGATAGCACCAGCACGCCATGGGTCGTGACAGTCACGAATGTTATCGGCGACAACCGACGTGATTAAGACGGCGCCCAGGCGTTTGCCCCAGCATTGTTGAAACTCATCACATTCCTATTTCATACTATTTAGGCCGTCACTATCGAGTGTCGTCGATGGTCAATTGACGCCCGTTCTGGGAGGAAGTTGAAACATACTGGCTCTCGTTTACCTTTCTTCGTTCTCATCCGAATGCGGGCAATACGAACATATGGTCGACGGAAAGCATGAAACGACCATTCAAAAGACGTTCTATAATGCCGAACAGGCCGGCTTGAAACTTGCCATCAAGGGGCGGGTCGTCACCCTTCTTGTGCTCGGGGCTATACTCATCTCGACGCGGAGCCCTGATCAGGCGATCAAATTCGGTCTCGCGGTTGCCGGATTTGCCGCCCTAGGCATTTGCCACTTCTATGTCATCGGCTCGGCCTGGGACAGGCGTTGGACGAAGTACGCCTTCCTCTCCATCGACATCCTTTTGCTGTCGCTGGCGATTGCCTTGGTGTCCCCCGAAGCACGAGCGCCGTTGCCCCAGATATTCATGTTCAAGTTCGACGTCTACCCCTACTACTACATTATCTTAGGTGTCGCCGCCTTCAGCTTCTCCCCGGGTCTCGTACTTTGGGCCGGATGCCTCGGGGCCGCAGGCTGGATGGGTGCTTTCGTTTGGGCCCGGTCGCAACTGCTCAATCCACTGGAATGGAGCGACATTCCCCCGGACGCGAATTCCGACCAGTTCATGCAGATATTCCTCGATCCAAATTTCGTTGCAACGGGAAGCCGATATCAAGAAGCGACGATCTTTCTGGTCGTTGCCATCTTGATCGCCATCGTCATGCATCGGGCTCGCCAAACCGTGCATCGACAATTGGAAGCGGAGCGAGAAATGGCATCGGTGTCACAGATGTTCGGCCGATTTGTCCCAAAGTCAGTGGCTGATACCATGATCAAAGAAAAGGGCACCCTCGACCCGGTCGAGCGGCACGCGACCATTCTTTTTGCGGATCTTGCTGGCTTCACCAATCTTACCGAGGCCAAGGGACCGAGGACCATTGTAAACATTCTCAATGCATACTTCGACCGGGCCACGGAGATTATTGGTGCGCACAATGGCGTCGTCACTCAGTTCCAAGGTGACGCGATCTTGGCTATCTTCAATGTCCCCCTCGACGACCCCGATCACGCGCGGCACGCCTACGAGGCGGCCAAGGATCTCTTGGCAGCGGTCGACGGCGAGACGTTTGCCGGCGAAAAACTGGCCATCCGCATCGGTATCAATACGGGACACGTCATCGCGGGAAATGTCGGCGGCGGTGGCCGGCAAAGCTATACGGTCCACGGCGATGCGGTGAACCTTGCGGCGCGGCTCGAGAGTTTGAACAAGGAACACGGCACCTCTCTGCTCGTCGCCCAATCGACAGCGGCGATTTTGGACGACGGCGGGCTTGCAGAAATCGGCGACATCCGAATCCGGGGACTGAGCGAGCGCGTTATCATTTTTGCGCCGATCTAGATACCGGGCCGCCGTCACCGTTTACACCCTTGAGCGTCGCCGCGTCCCTATTGAAAAAGCACGTACCAGCGGACTGATATCGGTGGTTCTCCTCATGGCATCTTCCCCGTGAAGACGGGGGCCAAGTGTCAGACCGCTGATCTCCGCTTTCGCGGAACTGACATAAGTCCCATCACCCGAACGCGAAGGCGTCCATCGCCAAAACCCCGTGCGTCGTGCTTTTGTGCAGGTGCCGCCCGGGGCACGCGGTGGCGCCCGCCCCCAACGCCACGAAAAGCGGCAGCAGATGCTCGTCGGTCGGGTGATTGCGAACCGCATGCGGCGCTCGGGCGCGGTAGTCGAGCACGTCGTCGGCCCGCCCCTCCGCCACTGCCCAGGCGATCCAGTCGGCAAAGGCGCTGACCCAATCGGGCGCCGGATCGTCGACGGCCTGACCCTGGAACGATGCCAGGTCGTGGGTCAAACTGCCGGACGCCAGGATCAACACATTATCGGCCCGCAAACTTTGCAACGCTTCACCCAGACGAAAATGATACGCCGGATCGCGGTGAGGTTGGATCGACAGCTGCGTGACCGGGATATCGGCGGCAGGAAATCCAAGATACAGCGGCACCCAGGCCCCGTGATCGAGACCGCGGTTCGCCATCGCGACCGGGCCGAACCCGGCATCGGTCAGCAAGGCCGAGACCCGTTCAGCCAGTTCCGGCGCGCCCGGCGCGGCATACACGATCCGCCGCAGCGCGTCCGGAAATCCGCCGAAATCGTAAATGGTCTCAGGCGTTGTCGCGGAACTGACCGTCGGGGTTGCGGTCTCCCAATGGGCGGAAACGACCAGAATGGCATCCGGGCGCGGGCCGGTCTGCGACAGTTTTTCCAGAAAGCCCCGGGCGGGACTGGGATCGAGGACGATGCTGGGTGCGCCGTGCGAAACGAATAAGGCGGGTTGGGTCATATCGGACCTCCTACAAAAAGGGACAGGTACCTTTTTTCGGTACCTGTCCCCGGGGACGTGCTGAGGGGAGAGGCTCAGCTTTGGGTTTGCGGGTCGCCGGCCGCGATGATCGGCAGCGGGAACTCTTTCTTGGTCAGCGCGAAGGCACCGGCGCCGAGCAGGCCTTGGGCGAACATCGCCACCGTCAGGAAGGCCGGGAATTCCCATCCGCCGCCTTCGGCGCTGAACAACCATCCGTTCGGTACGTGGACCATCGTCGCGCCGATCATGATCGGGACCAGGGCAAATGCCACCAGACGGGTCTGAACCCCAAGGATCAGGGCGATCCCGCCAAGAGTTTCCGCGGCGAAAACGACGTAAGCCAAAAAGCCGGGGTAGCCGATGCTCTCGAAGAACTGCGCCGTGCCGCCGAGGGTAAAGGTGAAGTACTTCAGCAGTAGGCCGTGTGCGACCATGATGAGGCCGAGCGAAACGCGAAGGGCGAAGATGCCGTAAGGCTGGGTGTTAATCGTGTTCATGGGTCTGGTCCTTTATCTCTGTCGTAACGCTTAAATCCGGGCCGAGAGCACCGCGCCCCCGGTGTTGGTAAGAACCTATGATTTTCATTCTTGCAAATACATCCGCAAATTTCGCAATATCTGTTTGCATTTTTGCAAACGACGAATAGCGCCGGGAAAATCTGCAAGCCAACGCAGAAAAACGCAGGAGGACGGCCGATATGTCGATACCGTGGGACGATCTGAAATTGGTGCTGGCGATCGCCCGTACCGGCACCCTCGCCGGTGCGGCGCGGGCCCTCGGCGTCAATCATTCCACCGTGTTCCGGCGCCTCAATGGGTTCGAGGACAGCCTCGGCGTGCGGCTGTTCGACCGCTTGGCCGACGGCTATGCGCTGACGTTGGCAGGCGAGGAAATGCGCGCTTCCGCCGAGCGTGTGGAGCATGAGATCGAGCGTCTCGACCGCCGCATCGCCGGTCAGGATTTAAGCCTCAGCGGCGCTTTGGTGGTAACCACGACCGACACGGTGGGACGCGGAATCCTGGGTCCGCACTTGGCCGATTTCAACGCTGCCTACCCGGGAATCTCGTTGGATCTGGTCTTGGACAATCAGAACGTCAATATGTCGAAACGCCAGGCCGACATTGCCGTTCGGCCGACGCTGGACCCGCCGGAGGCCCTGGTGGGGCGGAAGATCTGCGATCTCGCCTTTGCGCCGTATCTGACCGATGCCTATGCCGCGCGGCACGGCGACGGAACCGACCGGCTGACCTGGGTCACCGTCGACGAGAGCCTAGCCCATCTGGCCGCCGCGCAATGGTTTCAGCGGACCCAAGAGAAGGCGCGCGTGGCCCTTCGCGCCAACAGCCTGGACGGCGTCTTCATCGCCGCCAAGGCCGGGATCGGGGCCGGGGTATTGCCGTGTTTCATGGCCGACCCGGATCCCGCATTTCACCGCATCACGGCACCGATCGGCGAAGCCGGTAGTGCGCTCTGGCTATTGACCCACGAAGATCTGAGGCGCACCGCCCGGGTCCGCGCGTTTATGGATTTCATGGCCGACGCGCTGACTGCCGACATCGATTTGTTGGAAGGCCGGACGGCAGATTAAATCAGACCATGACCCTTAAGTGTGTCACGAAAAGGGCCGATTTCGGCAAACAGGTGAGTGCGCAGGCCCGCCTTTTCGGCCATCGCCACATAACCGGTATTGTCATCGACGAATAACGTCGTCGCCGGCGACCAGCGCAATCGGTCGCACAGTCGCGTAAACGTTTCCGCGTGATCCTTGCCGCCGCCGATAGTGGCCGAAAAGAACAATTGATCGCCAAACAGGTCGGGAAGTTCCGGCGCCAATTCCTCGATATGTTCGGCCGTCAGGACATTGTTGTTGGTCAGCAGCGCGACGTCGGTGCTTTGTTTTAACGTCCTCACGAGGTCGATCATCTCGGGCTCTGGGGCCATCGACCACTTTCGCGCCGCGATCCACTGACCTGGCCGCACCGCGACGCCCAACCGTTCCGAGATGCCGCCGATGTAGGCATCGGCGTCCATTCCGCCGTCATCGGCGCTGTTCTCGAACCCCGACTCGAACACTTCGGCACGAATTTTCTCTTTCGGCACGTCGAGTGCGGATTCCAAAAGGTTCAGCCGATTTTCGAAGTCATAGGCGTACAGCACGCCGTCCATGTCAAAGAGAACGGAGCGGATGTCCGTCACTTCGGCGCCTTGTGTTCATTGAGACGCGGCATCAGTTCGACAAAGTTGCACGGCATGTGCCGGTAATCGAGCTGATGCACCAAGATATCGTCCCAGGCGTCTTTGCAGGCGCCGGTCGAGCCCGGCAACACAAAGATATAGGTGCCGTCGGCCACCGCCGCCGTGGCCCGGGACTGGACGGTCGAAGTGGCGATTTTCTGATAGCTGATCCAGCGGAACAATTCGCCGAAACCCGGGATTTCCTTGTCCGTCACTTGGGCCAAGGCTTCGGGTGTGACGTCGCGTCCGGTGACACCGGTTCCGCCGGTGGAAATAACGACATCTATATTCGGATCGGCCACCCAGGCGCGGAACTGGCCGGCGATCAGATCGGCATCGTCCTTGATGATCTTGCGATCGGCCAAGACATGGCCGGTATCCGTCAAACGCGCCGCCAGCGTGTCGCCGGAACGATCATCATCCAGTGTGCGGGTGTCCGAAACGGTCAGCACCGCAATGTTAACGGGTTTGAAGTCCCTCTTGTCCGATAAGGGCATTGGTTGCGACCTCCGATCCGCGTGCGTCCTGCGCGGTATACAATGGCCACTCGCCCCGTGCAACGGCATCCAAGGACGGCGTGTCCTGACCGAAGCGGTCGCGATAGATCCAATAATTCGTCAGAACTTTCTCGACGAAGGTCCGGGTTTCGAAGGACGGAATACTCTCGATGAAGAATACGGGATCGTCCAAGTACTTGGTCCGGCGTTTCCATTTCCGAAGGTTGCCCGGCCCGCCGTTCCACGCCACGGCCAGCTTGAACAGGTTCATCGATACGTCCCGTTCGTCGAGCAACATGTCGATGTAGCGCTGCCCCAATTCCAAATTAGTTTCCGGCGTATAGAGCTTGTCCCGACTGGCCAAGCGCATCCCTGTGGACCGGGCGACGAAGCGCGCCGTCCTAGGCATCAATTGCATCAAGCCGCGCGCCCCGGCCCAGCTTTTGGCCTTGGGATTGAAACGGCTTTCCTGGCGGATTAGCGCATAGACCAAGGCACGGTCGACGTTAAACCCATCGACCGGGCGATAATCGGGGATCGGATACGCCGCCCCGTCATACCCGCCGCCGCGCGGAAACAATAACGTATCGAGCCGAACCGCAAGCGACGCCATATTGCCGCGCGCCGCCAGCGCGTGCACACCTTCCAATAGGGGACGGTCGGCGCCGCGGACCAGTTCTTTAAGTTCCGCCTCGGCGCGGATGTAATCGCCGACCTGCATCAACGCGACAGCACGTCGACCGCGCGAGCTATTGATCAATTGACCCAACGTATCGCCTTGGAATTCAGGCGGCGTCCAGTTGAACGGTAAAGGCCTCCCAAGCATCCGGGTCGCCAATAAGCCATAAAATGTACGGGGATGTTCGGCCGCATGTTCGAAGAAGCCGATGACCTTGTCCGGACGACCGGCCACCGTATACGCACGCCCGGCCCAGAACGAGCTGGCCGAATGCATCCAACCGCTGATCTTCGGGTTGGTCGCGGCGGCTTCGAAATGCGCCGCAGCCTCGGCATAGCGTTCCGCCCGCCAAAGCAGCAATCCCGCCGTCCAGTGACCTTCCGGGAGATACTTGCCGGATCGTTTCAGCGCCGGCAGCAGCCAGTCCAGCGCCCATTCGTCGCGACCGTCGATGAAATACCCTTTCGCCAATCGGGCGCGCGCCTCGTCATACTCGGCGGCGGACAGTATTTTTTGTGTCCGTTTTTGCTGCAAATGGCGTTTTGCGACGAGGGTATGGCCGCGTCGCAGCGCGCGGCGAATCTTGTTGCGCAGACTCCGCGCTTCGCGGCGCTGCGCGCTCGACGCTTTTTTCGACGGAATGTGGATACGCTTGAAAGTGGGCTGATATTGCAACTCGCCGGATGGGGCCAATCGTTGCGGCTTGGCCGGATACTTCCAATTCCCCGGACGCCGTTTGAGCGCCAATTTGTAAACCCGCGTCGCAGACGGGTGATCGGCATAGGCCGCCATCCAGTCTTTCAGCTCTTTGTATTTGGAACGGTACTTTCGCGGGTGCATATAGCGTTGAAACAACACGTGCCCCATCAGAACGTCGTTTTCGAGCTGCGCGATCAGACCGTCAGCGACCTTCCATTGACCGCTTTCCTGCACGGCAAATATGCGCTGATAGCGATCGATATCGGCATCTTCGAGGACTGTCGGCACATCGGCATTCAGCACCGCCGGCGTCACCAACGCGACGTCGGCGTCAAGGCCCGCGCCAGCCGCATCCGCATGCACACCGCGCACCGGTACAAAAGCCAGAATCCCGACCATCGCCGCCGCGCATAGGCACGCCAGCCATCCCCTGTTCGTTCTTTGCGTCAAATGACGACACCCTCGTCTATAATTAGGTCAATATACCTGACCCGCCGAATCGCCGCAAGATCGATGGGGTTATTGCCTGTGGATGACCGAGATGTGGTGTAGCGCGTCTTCTCGTCGCCTCGGCAAAGGCCGGTGTGCAAACACTCTGGTGATAGAATTTTGGATTGCGCCGGAAGGACCTCGTTGATGGTCACATGTTCGGGTAGTTCGGACCGCCGCCGCCCTCCGGGACAACCCAATGAATATTCTGGGTCGGGTCCTTGATGTCGCAGGTTTTACAGTGGACGCAGTTTTGGGCATTAATCTGCAGCCGCATGGCACCGTCTTTCTTTTCCTCGTCGGCGACATATTCGTAAACCCCGGCGGGACAAAAGCGGTTTTCCGGCCCGTCATACAGCGCCAAGTTGGTCGCCACCGGCACGCCGTCGTCTTTCAACGTCAAGTGCACCGGCTGATCTTCTTCGTGGTTGGTAGCAGAAAACGACACGTTGGTCAGTTTGTCGAAGGTGATAACGCCGTCTGGTTTCGGATAGTCGATTTTCGGCATTTCCGCCGCCGGTTTCAGGCGATCGTGGTCCGCGTGATTGTTAAACGTCCACGGCACCAGAAAGCCCAGACCGAGATTGTTCAGCCACATATCGAGACCGGCGTAAATCGTGCCGAGTGTCAGGCCGAATTTCGACAGCGATGGGCGGGCATTTCGAACCTTGTGCAGGTCCTTGTAGACCCAAGACTCTCGGAATGCCGGTTCGTAGTCGGCCAGCTCGTCATTGGATCGGCCGTCCGTGATTGCCGCGAACGCGCTTTCGGCGGCCAACATTCCCGTCTTCATGGCATTGTGCGATCCCTTGATGCGCGGCACGTTGACGAAGCCCGCCGCACAGCCAATCAGCGCGCCGCCGGGAAACGCCAGTTTCGGCACTGACTGCAGGCCCCCTTCGTTAATTGCCCGTGCGCCATAGGCGACGCGGCGGCCGCCTTCCAACATCGGCTTGATCGCCGGATGGGTTTTGAACCGCTGCATTTCGTCGTACGGCGACAGATGCGGATTGTCGTAATCCAACGTCACGACAAAGCCGATGGCGATCTGATTGTTTTCCTGGTGATAGATAAAGCCGCCGCCGGCGCAGTCCGCCAAAGGCCAACCTTGGGTGTGGATGACGGTGCCTTCCTTGTGTTGTTCGGCGGGCACATCCCAAAGTTCCTTGATGCCGATCCCATACGTTTGCGGGTCCCGGCCGTCGCGCAGATCAAACGTGTCTTCCAACGTCTTCGACAGATGGCCGCGGCATCCCTCGGCAAAAAACGTGTACTTGGCATGCAGTTCCATGCCCGGTTCGAAGTTCGGGCCTTGGCTGCCGTCGCGAAGCCGCCCCATATCGCCGGTGGCGATCCCTTTGACCGAGCCGTCATCGTTGAACAGCACCTCGGCGGCGGCGAAGCCGGGGTATACCTCGACGCCCATCGCCTCGGCCTGTTCGCCCAACCAACGCACTAGGTTGCCGAGCGACAGCGTGTGGCAGCCGTTGTTGCTCATCAACGGCGGCATAAAGACGTGCGGCATGGCGGTCTTTCCGCCCTCAGAAAGCACCCAGTGCTGGTTATCGGTCACCGGCACGCCCATCGGTGCGCCTTTGTCTTTCCATTCCGGAATCAATTCGTTGAGCGCAATCGGATCGACCACGGCGCCCGACAGAATGTGCGCCCCAACTTCCGAGCCTTTTTCGACCACGCAGACCGTTAGCTCCTGGCTTTTTTCCTCGGCCAGTTGCATCAGCCTGATCGCCGCCGCGAGGCCCGACGGTCCGGCACCGACGATAACCACGTCGACTTCCATACTCTCGCGTTCGACGGTTTCCTGATCGCTCATACCCACTCACCTTAATGTCTTACTGACTATCTTTATCTGGCAGCACACAAAGCTTGTCAAAAGCCAAGATCATTCAGATCGATAAGCCGTCAGCGGGCCCGCTGATCCGGAATTTGAAAGTTCCAATCATATGAAGAAATGATGTGCGACACGGCGCCTGCATCACCCCAGAGTGGAAGGTGCACCAGCTCGAAAGTCTTGTAGTCCTTATTCGGGACATAGGTAAGCGTCCCGGAAACGGCCCATGAGCGACCGGTTGCGACGATTTCATCATAGCGACTGCGGACAATATCAATCATCTCCGGTGGGTCGATGTCGCTCAGCAACATTCCGGTCGCATCGAATTCGAGCGCCACGGCCATTTCGGTCCCCCAAAAACGAATGCGAAATTCCCGCCCGCCGTCGAGGACATCGCGAACCACAATGGATGGCGCGATCTTGTACACGTCCATCAATTCGACATCCGGCCAACCTGGTTTGCGACCCAGACGGTTTTCAAGTCGCCGAAGATAGTCGACCAACTGCCGATTGACCGATGATCGGCAGTCGTCGGCCATTCCCGTCGACTTTCGGTCCATGCGGTCGATATACGTCAATCTACTCATCTGCCCTCGTGTGTCGGTTATATTGAGCCCAACGGCCATAAACCACTAATTTATGGGACCATTGCGGCGGCTTATCCCTGTCGTTTTCGCGCAACATCGACTGTGTTAGTTTTACGCCATGACGATACCGCAAGACATTGGCGCAGCCCTGCAATGGCACATCGATATGGGCGCCGACGAGTGCATCGCCGATGCGCCCGTAAACCGCTTGCAGCCGAAACCTGAACCCGCCGATGTTCCCGCCGCCCCAACGGCATCCGCCGACAAGGCGCGCGTCCCCGTCGATACCGACGTCGCCCCACCGCCGAGCCGGGGCGCCAAAGTCGCGCCGCGCGACGTCGATAGCGAGTTGCAGTTAAAGACCGCCGTCGAAATGGCCCGGAGTGCCACGACGTTGGAGGCACTTCGTGAGCAGTTGGAGGCATTTGACGGATGTGTCCTGAAGAAAACCGCGACCAACCTGGTGTTTGCCGACGGGCCGGCGGACGCCAGACTGATGATGGTCGGTGAAGCCCCCGGCGCGGAGGAAGACCGCCAGGGCATGCCCTTCGTCGGGCCCAGCGGCCAATTATTGAACGCCATGCTGGCCAGCATCGGCGTCGACCGCGCCGACGCGTTGATATCCAATACCGTGTTTTGGCGGCCGCCCGGCAACCGCACGCCGACGACGGTCGAGGCCGCCGTCTGCAAACCGTTCATCGAACGCCTGATAGAAATCGTCGATCCGGAGGTTTTGGTCTGCGTCGGCGCGCCATCGGCACATACGCTGTTGGGCGAAACCCAAGGTATCAGCCGCCTGCGGGGCAAATGGTATACGTTCCAAACGCCGCGGCTGGCGGCCCCTATCAATGCAACGGCCTTGTTTCATCCGGCGTATTTGCTGCGCACGCCGATCAAGAAACGCGAGGCCTGGCAGGACCTGTTGATGATCAAAAAGAAGCTTGCCGAGGATTCCCCGTGAAGGCCGCCGCGCATACCGCGATTTTCATGACCATGGCCTACGTCGTCGCCCGGGCGTCGAAGGACGACCGGACCAAGATCGGTGCCGTCGTGGTCGGTCCGGACAACGAGATTCGCTCCACCGGGTACAATGGTTTTCCGCGCGGCCTCGACGATTTCAATCCCGCCCGGCAAGAAAAACCGGAAAAGGACTTCTGGTTCGAACATGCCGAACGGAACGCCATATTCAACGCCGTTCGCATTGGCGTATCGCTCAGAGGGTGCACCATGTATACGCTTCGCACACCCTGCGAGGCTTGCGCGCGCGCCATCGTTCAAGCCGGCATTTCGACCGTTGTCATCCATGCCCCGTGGGACGCCGACGCCCGCGACAACCACCCGAAGACGCGCGAGATGTTTGCCGAGTGCGGCGTGACGTTGGACGTATGGGACGGCGAGGTCGTCGCCCCGATCGCATGGCGGCGCGGCGAGACGTTCGATCCATCGAAGGGCAACGAAGCGAATGCCGAGTCCGGCGGTCGGTCCTAACGGAACGCTCACATTCACGTGACAGGGTGTGATTT
This sequence comes from Rhodospirillales bacterium, assembly GCA_965222395.1. Lineage (GTDB taxonomy): Bacteria > Pseudomonadota > Alphaproteobacteria > Rhodospirillales > Casp-alpha2 > UBA4479. The sequence goes on along the minus strand of OZ244947.1, from coordinate 3,491,671 downwards.
CTATCCGTCGGAGGATCGTGGTTATGTCTTTTCAGCGGCCCAGGGGGGTCGCGGGAATTAAAGCTTCAATCAGGAGACACACCCATGAAACGCACTTTCACCACCGCCGCCGTTGTTGCTGGCGCCCTCGCCGTTGCTGGCACCGCTTTGCTGCAGCCGACCCCGGCTCACGCCGCCAACGAAAAATGCTACGGCATCGCCAAAGCCGGCCAGAACGACTGCAAAGCAGGCCCGGGCACGACCTGCGCCGGCAGCTCGACCGTCGACTACCAAGGCAACGCATGGAAAATGGTTCCGAAAGGCACGTGCACGACGATGAAAGTGGATGGCGACCGCATGGGTTCGTTGACCGAACTTAAGCGCGATCTGCCGAGCTAAGCACGCGCACGACCACGAGATCATGGGAGGGAAGATGGCGCACACAGGTCATATGCCGAAACGCGCCGGGGCCGGGTTCAAAGCCGGCCACTTCCCTGCCATTCTCGACACGGCACCGGACATCGGCTTTTTCGAAGTCCACGCCGAGAACTACATGGGCGCGGGCGGCCCGCCCCACGCTCAACTTACAAAAATTCGTCAAGACTATGCGCTGTCGGTGCATGGGGTCGGACTGTCGATCGGCGGCGCCGGCGATTTGGACATCGACCATTTGAATCGCTTGAAGGCCGTTTGTGATCGCTACGAGCCCGAGTTTTTCTCCGAGCATCTCGCATGGTCGACGCATACGTCCGGGTATTACAACGACCTTCTCGCCGTGCCGTACACCGATGCGACGTTGGCGACAGTCGTCGAACACATCGACCAATTGCAGACGCATTTGCACCGCCAAGTGATGCTGGAAAACCCATCGACATATATCCGCTTCGAAGACAGCACGTGGGACGAAGTCGACTTCATCGAGGAAATCGCCAAACGGAGCGGATGCTGCCTGTTGCTCGACGTCAACAACGTGTATGTTTCGGCGGTCAATCACGGCTGGAACCCGGCCGACTACATCGCCCGTTTTCCACTTCACCGCGTTCACGAAATTCACTTGGCAGGTCACACGGAGACCGTCGACGACACAGGCGCGCGGTTGTTGATCGACGCCCATAACGGCGTCGCCATCGACCCGGTCATTGCTTTGTACGAACAGGTTCTGACCGCAATCGGCCCGCAGCCCAGCCTTATCGAATGGGACAACGACATCCCCGACTGGTTGACCTTGTATGACGAGGTGCGCCGCATCGAGGCGATTCTCGATACCCACCGGCCTGAGGGTGCGCGCGATGTGGCCTGATCTTCAAGCCCGTTACGCGGCCGCCGTAACCGACCCCGGTTTACCGGTGCCCGCCGGGATTGCCGGCGCCGACGGCCGCTTTGATGTCTATCGTAACAACGTGATCGTCAGCCTGACCGACGCCTTGGCCGATACGTATCCGGTGACCGCAGCACTCGTCGGCGAGGAGTTCTTTGCCGCGATGGCGGGTATCTATGTCCGCCGGGACCTGCCCGCAGCCCCCATGCTGATGCAATACGGCGATGGTTTCGCCGATTTCATTGCCGGGTTCGAACCGGCCGAGGCCGTACCATTCCTAGCCGACGTCGCCCGGTTGGAGCGCGCTTGGCTCGATGCCTATCACGCCGCCGACGCGACGCCCATCGGCATCGGCATCCTGGCGACGCTTGGCGAAGACGAATTGGAAAGGGCGACACTTGTCGTTCATCCGAGCCTCCGCCTCGTTCGCGCCGATCACCCCGTCGTCAGCATCTGGCAGGCCCACCAAGACGCCTGCGATCCCGACCTCAGCCAAATCGCCGCGGCACCGGAACTGGCCTTGATCGTTCGACCGGCGATGGATGTGGTCGTCATGACCATCGACGCCGCCGCCGCCGAATTCATATCTGCGCTGCAAACCGGTCAGTCCTTGGCCAATGCGTTCGAGGCCTTGAGCGCCCACGCCGACGCAGATCCATCTTTTCACTTAACCAATCTCTTTGCCGCGGGATGTGTAACCGGCCTGGAGATATAATCTGGAGCACGCCTCGGCGTGATTTTGGGGTGTTGTAATGTCCATCGTAAAATTGTTGACCGAACTCCACGATCGAGTGTTCGGATTGCTCAATCAACTGGCCGGCGATTGGTTCCTCGGCCTGGCCGCGCGACTGATTTTCGCGTCCGCGACCATGTTCTGGTTTTTAAGCTCGGCGATGACCAAACTGGACGGCGGATTGTTTTCGATCTCCGTCGGGGCTTATGCGCAAATCATCCCACCGATCATGGAAAATGCCGGTTTCGACCCGGCGCAGATTGCGTTCTTTCCCTGGAAGATCATCGTTTTCCTGGGCACCTATACCGAATTCATCCTTCCGGTGATTCTGTTGATCGGGCTGTTCACCCGCGCCGCCAGCGTCGCGATGATTGGCTTCATCGTGGTGTTGAGCTTTGTCGACGTGCAATTCCACGGCCTCGAAGCGGAAAGCGTCGGCGCCCTCTTCGACCGCTTCCCGAACGGCATCATCGCCGATCAACGATTGCTCTGGATCTTCCCACTGGTCTATTTGGCGCTGAAGGGCGCAGGACCGATCTCGGTCGACGGTCTGTTGGCGAAGCGATTCAAATGAGCCGCCGTTCGGATCTTAGTGAAGCGCGATCAGCACCACCGACGGCATCACGATAAACACTGCCGCAACAATCCGGAACGTCAACACCTCGCGCCGGAATATGAAGACGCTGAGCAGCATCGAGAACACGGGCGATGCGGCGACCAGCGGTACGACCTCGATCAGCTCGCCGTTGAGCAGCGCCGTGTTGAGGCACAAGATCGCGACACCAAAAAATAGGCCCGCGAACAGAAACAATCGTGGCCCCGGCAGTTTGAGATTAATGCGCGTCCGATCTTTGCTCGTGAACCAAAGCGCGAAGGTCACGATGAACGACACCGTTGCCCCGACGAGACCGGCAAACAATGCATCCGGAATGTACTCCATCCCGATCTTGGTGATACCGTGACCGAACGCGCGAATAATCGCCGCGCCGACCGGCAACGCCAATGCCCACAACGGCCAGGTCGCCGGCACCTTGCCGCCACGCCACGACAAGCCGAGAACCGCAAGCACAATCCCAAGCGTACCGAGGGCGATCTGCCAAGTCAGCATCTCGCCCAGAATGATGATCCCAAATGCCGCACCGAACAACGGCGACGTGGCACTGAGCGTCGTCGTCAAGGTCGGGCCCAAGTGTTGGATTCCCATAACCGCCAAGTTCGCAGACACCGCTGGCCGGATTAACCCCAACGCCGCAAAGATCAACATCGCCGGATGCAGGAAGTTGGAAAAGTCGATGAAAAACGGCGCCGCCATCCAAAAAATAAGCGCGTTCGTGCCGATCGACATCATTGTCCCGGCCCGGGATTCCAGCGACTGGACGCCCATACTCTGAATCTGGCTGCCGCAGGCAAACAAGAAACCGGCAGTCAGAGCAAGAAGATACGGGGGAACTTGGTCGAGCACGCGTTAGCCTTGTATATATTGTCGGTGCCACACCAAAACGGGAACCGTGGCAAAAATCCCCTTACGGATACATAGTGGGGCATACCAAATCCCGCGACAAGTGCGGCCAATACGGAGGCATAAGCGAAGATGAGCAAAAATAGAGTCGCGCTAGTCATTGGAGCCGGCGCTGGATTGAGCGCCTCTTTGGCGCGCCGTGCTGCCGCGGACGGCATTACGCCGCTCTTGGCGGCGCGAAACATCGACAAATTAGCCCCCCTGTTGGACGATGTCGGTGGCCACGCCATGGTCTGCGATGTGTCCGATCAAGACGCCGTCGATGCGTTATTCGATTGGGCCCTGGCCGAGCATGGTGTGCCGGAGCTTGTCGTATTCAACCCGTCAAAACGCGCACCGGGGCCGATTGCCGAGATCGATCCCGGCGCGGCCCTGGAAGCGATCCGGATCAGCGCTTATGGCGGTTTTTTGGTCGGTCGCCGCGCGGCGGCGGCGATGCAGCCACGGGGTTCGGGCACTATCTTGTTCACAGGTGCCTCCGCCAGCGTCAAAGGTTACAAAAACTCCGCCGTCTTCGCGATGGGCAAATTTGCCTTGCGTGGTCTGGCCCAAAGCATGGCGCGGGAATTGGCGCCGATTGGCATTCACGTCGGCCATTTCGTGATCGATGGGCAGATCGGCGAAAGCGACGATCCCGCCAATCCCAACAAACTGCACCCGGACGAGATCGCCGCAGCGTATTTCCACATGCATCACCAGGACCGCTCAGCCTGGACATGGGAGATGGAACTCCGCCCGTTCGTCGAAACATTCTAGGCCGACGACTGGGGCTTCCCATTTCAAACGGGAGAGGATCGCTCGACGATACATTCCGTTACACTCACTCTCTCCTTTGGGGAGAAGTTGGGTGAAGGGACGCGTTATCTCACTCCGCCGCGGATTTCGACGCCGCAGCATCGGCGAGTTCCTGTTGCAGGCGTGTGGTTCCGGCGGTGCGCGGCTTCATCATCGGCGCAATCCTGGAATACACGACCGGCGTCACGAACAACGTGATCGCAGCCGCCAGTCCCAACCCGCCGAACACGACCCAACCGATGGCGGTCCGCGATTCAGCCCCTGCGCCACTGCCGAGAATCAATGGCAAACCGGCCAAAACGGTCGAAACCATGGTCATCATGATGGGCCGAAACCGGACCAACGACGCCTCGCGGGCGGCCGCCGTCGCATCCATACCGTCGCCTCGAAGTTGATCCGCGAATTCAACCATCAGAATGGCATTCTTCGCCATGATCCCGATCAACATCAGCACGCCGATCTGCGAATAGATATTCAACGACGTGCCGGTCAGCGCCAGGGCGAACACCGCGGCGCAAATTCCAAGTGGAACTGTGACCATCACTACGGCGGCGCTCGTCAGGCTTTCGAATTGGGCGATCAGCACTAAAAAAACCACCAGGAATGCGATTAAGAACGTGATCGCCAGGTGATGCGAGGTTTCCTCCAGCGCCTTGGCTTCGCCGAGAAAGATTAAATTGACGTCGGGCGGCAACGTCTCGACAGCAACGGCCCGGACGGCATCGATAGCATCGCGAAGCGTGCGCTCCTCGGCGACGTCGGCGTCGACTTCAATGGCCCGGCGCTGCGCATGACGGTCGAGTTCGGCGGCCACCGACGTTTCCGAGAACGTCACCAATTGCGACAGCGGCACAAGCCGTCCCTTGGATGCCGTGACGTAAAGATTGGCGATGTCGTCGGGCTGTCGGATTGCACCCTCGGTCGCCTGCAACATAATCGGCACAGCTTCGTCGTCGAGGGTTAATTCCGCCACCTCGAACTCGTCGACCAAGACCTGGATCGTGGTCGCCAGATCGGCGATGTCGACACCCAGGTCTGTGGCGCGGCGACGGTCGATATCGATCGATAGCTCCGGCTGGGTGGCGCGGAACTCAACCCGCATATTCGACAGCCACGGCACGGCCTCTTCCAATTCGCGGACGAAGCCGCCGGTCGCATCGAAGATCGTTTCGTAATTGGCGCCGATCAGTGCAAACTCCAAGCCGCCGTCGGCATTCCGCAAATTCAGGCTGTTACCGCGCCGGACCCGGGCCCGCGCGCCGGGTAAATTGCGCAATTCGCGGTTCACGGCCCGGGCAATGTCGCCTTCGCCGATGTCGCGTTCGTCCCAATCGATCAGCGGCGCATCGACACTGCCCCGGTTGAGGTCCCACCGTCCGGTAATTGTGAACAGGCGCTCGACCACGCCACTTTCGACATAGGGGCGCATGATCGCTTCGACCCGCTCGACTTGGCGATCGGTGAACGGCAACCCGACACCATCGGGCCCGGTCATTCGCACGGTGATTTTGCCGCGGTCCTCGGGCGGCACCAATTCCTGGTCCAAGGTCTGATAGGTCGTATAAGCGCCGCCAATAACGGCGCCGCTGGCAAGCAGCACCAAAATGGGCATTCTCAACATCACATCAAGCGGTACGGCGTAGGCCCGCTTGAACCCGTTGCCCACCCGCTTGGCCCAACGCCCGGCACCGCTTTCCGCCACAGAGCCACCGGTCCGATCCGGGAGCTTGGAGGCCATCATCGGCACCAGCGTCAAGGCGACGAACGAGGAGATCGCCACCGTAACCGCAAGCACGTAGCCAAATTCTTGGAACAGTTTACCGGCTTGCGACGGCAGGAATGAAATCGGAATAAACACCGAGATCAGCGTCGCCGTCGTCGCGATCACGGCAAAGAATACCTGCCGGGTCCCGATCACGGCGGCGGCACGCGCCTTGATCCCTTGTGCCCGTTGACGCTGAATATTTTCCAACACCACGATGGCATCGTCGACCACAACGCCAGTGGCAAGGACCATCGCCAAAAGGGTGATGAGATTGACGGAGAAGCCGAGCATCCAAATCGCCGCGAGCGCGCCGATCAAAGCAACCGGAATCGCGACCACGGGGATCGCGGCAGCTCGAAACTGCCCTGTGAATATGGCGATTACCGCGACTACGATCATGATCGCCAACCCCAGCGTCGTCAGCAATTCGGCGATGGCGCTTTTGATAAACCGGCTGTCGTCGGAGATGGTCTCGAGCCGTAGATGCGGCACCTGAAGTTTCAGGTTTTTGACCGCCCGCGCCACGCCGTCGGCGATTTCGATGGTATTCGACCCCGCTTGGCGAATGACGCCGAGGCTCAGGACCTGGCGCCCGTCCAGGCGGACCCAGCTTTCGGCTTCGGCGGGCGCATAAAACACGGAAGCCACGTCACCAACACGGACCGGATCGCGGACCATCAGATTTTCGATCCGTTCCGGCGAAATAACCGAGGCGTTTGCGCGGACCAGGACTTCTTGCTCACTCGATTTAAAACTGCCGGCCGGGACGTCGTAGCGGGCGTTCCGCATGACGGTGGCGACATCGGCGACGGACAGGCCGTACGAAGCCAAGCGCAGTGGGTCGAGCTTCACACGCAATACCCGCTCCTGATCCCCGAAGACGGTGACGTCGGCGACCCCATCGACCGAGATCAATTCCGGGATGACCTGATCGCGGGCGAGTTTGGTCAACTCGTCGATGCGGAGCGCGTCACTCCAGACCGCGAGCCGGACGACGGAACTGGCATCGGCGTCGGCCTTGATGACGGTTAGGTTCTCGACCGCGGCGGGAAGCTGGCGTTCGACCCGGCTGACGGCTTCGCGGACATCGTTGGCGGCGTCAATCAGATCGATATCGGGGCTGAAAATCGCCCGCATGCGGAAATTGTTTTCCTCGCTGGATGAGCGGACTTCCTTGACCCCGTTCACCCGTGCCACGGCCGCTTCGACGATGCTGGTCACCTCGGCGTCCATGGTTTCCGGCGATGCGCCCGGATACTCGGCGCGGACGGTCACGATGGGTCGATCTACGTCAGGCAACTCACGAACTTCGACACCCAGCAACGCGCCAAAGCCGGCGACCATGATCAGCAAGTTGAGAACAACGGCAAGCCATGGCCGCCGCACACTGAGGCACGGCAGATCGTTGGCGTTCCCGGATACGTCGGTCGGCGTCGCCATTACGAACCCCCTCCGTCGCCGACCAGCGTAACGGCGCGACCATCTCGCAACCGCTGCACGCCCTCGACGACAACCAAATCCCCGGCCCTTACAGCCCCTTCGACCAGAACCTGATCGTTTAGCCGCCGCTTTGCCGTGACCGCCGTCCGTTGCGCGGCACCGTCGACGATCTTCCAGATGTAACTTTTGCCGTCACGCCATTGCAGGGCCAGTTCCGGGACACTCGGAAACGTCTCGCCGGACAGGTTCAGGTTGACGAAGAACGACATTCCCGGCCGCAAGCTGTCATTCGGGTTGTCGAATTCTGCCCGCACCAACACGGTCCGGGACACAGGATCGACCCGGCTGTCGATCTTGACGATTTTGCCGTCGACGGGTGTGTCGGGGAACGACGTCGTGCGCGCGGTCACCGCCATTCCTAGGACCAACCGCGAAAGATAGCGTTCCGCCACTTCGACCTCGACCAAAAGGTGGGTGCGGTCGTCGATGGTGATGATTTCCGTATCGTCCGTGACCCGGTCGCCGGTCTCGACCTTGGGGATACCCAGGATGCCGTCGAACGGTGCGCGCAAGGTCCGGTCGGCCAGTGCTTCGCGCGCTTGCTCCAACTCCAGTTGCGCCCGCTCCAGGACGAATTCCGCATCTTCGACATTGGCGGCGGAACGTACATTGTTGGCCCGCAATTGCCGGGCTCGTGCCAGGGCGCTTTCGGCTTCCTTCACACGGGTTTGTGCGACCCGAACCGCCAGCGCCGCATTGCGGCTGTCGAGGCGAAGGATGACATCACCGCGCGCGACGCGGGCACCACTGGCCACTGGGAATTCGACGATCTCGCCTTCGGTTTCGGGAAACATCACCACGGAGCGCGCCGCCCGCGCGGTCCCGATGGCATCAAGGGAGACCGCATCCGACGCTTCGCCGGCGGCATCGACGATAACAGGAACCCCCCTGCGGCTCGGTTTTTTGCCCTCGCCGCCTTGTTTACCGGCCGACTGCGTCGGCGCATTGGCATTGGCGAACCAGCCGCCCCAATGATCATGGGTGCCCCACAGGATCACCCCCGCCAAAGCGAGAATGGCGCCGAATCGTAGCGTCTTTGACCTGTTCTGCATGCGTTGCCGATCCCCGGCGCCGCCCAACTGCGGCTACCCGGAAATCATGTGGGGCCTTTGCCCCTCCGTGCAAGCGGATTCGCCGCCGAAAGAACGTGGATCCCGCCCCGACCTCCCAGACGGAACGGGATCCAAACCACCGGTTCGCGGAACTATCCCTTTACGGGGATCGTTTTTGGCGCGCTTTCGACGGTGGTATCTTTTTTCAGGGCGATGCTTAAGACGCCCTTCGTGACCGACGCTTCGATACTGTTTGTATCTGCGTCGTGCGGAAGGCAGACGGTCTGCGAGAACCCCGTGCTTTGCGCGACGTGCAACGCGCTGCCGTTTCCGGTCGTATCGGACGTGTCGGATATCTTTCCGGCGATCCGCAGCATGTGTCCGTCAACCTCGACGGACAGGTCGTCAGCGTCCATGCCCGGCACCGCGCCGGACACGATGTAGCGATCATCTTCCTCCGCCAGGTCGAACTGCGGCGCCAACATCCGCGAGAGCGGATTGAACATCGATAACGGCGTCAGTTTGGCGATTTCCGACCAACGGCGTTGCACATCGGCAAAATAGTTATCCGCTTGACGCTGCCAGTTTTCCATATCGATCGGCGACGTGGGGGTCGTGCCGCCATTTCCGTCAGCGGCATGCAGGAACGAGTGCATCATCCCACGCCACGTGTCGAACATGCCATCCATATAGCGTTCGACGTCTTGCATGGGGAATGTCGGGGGAACAACCGTCGATGGCGTCTTTGATTTGGCGGTCGACGGCTTCTTCGGCGTGGTTGGTGTTTTTTCGACTTGCGTGGCCATGAGCGTGTTTCCTTTTTTCTTGATTGTTCTACCGCACCCATTTTGGCCTCGGAGATCACACCCTTGCATTGATTTGTGTCAATAGCTGGCTATTCGAATGACCCTTTTGTGGACGAATCTTTGGCAGCAAGAACCGGACTAATGTAGCCGGGTGGCTTTACCGTCACGACCTCACACGTCACGCTGTTCAAGATGTCCTCGGCCGTGTTGCCGATGATCAGACCTGGAACTCCGGTTCGCGCGATCGTTCCTAAAACCAAAACATCAATGCCGAGTTGAGCGACCCGCGATGGGATGATCTCGCGCGCCACACCTTGTGACAGATGTTGCGCAACTTGGAGGGTATCGAACCCGACAGCCCCGATCTTGCGGCGCGCCTCTGCAATCAGCGAGTCCAACGCGTTCTGGTGCCGCGCTTTGACGCTTCGCACGTATGCTCCCACATTGTCGTGCCGTCCGGAAAACAAACGTGCCATTCCTTCGGCCGGCGCATCCCAAACATGCAAGACATGGAGCGAGACTCCTTCAAACAGAGCAATCTTTGCAGCGGTTTCCAAAATCGTATTGTTCAGCGCGTTCATAGTGTCCGGCTCGCTCGCCGCGAACTCGTCGATATCGACGGCGGCCAATACGGATCGGATCGGCTTTGGGCGCTCAGCGTGGGTCAGCCAGACGGGACATGGGCATTTGCGCAACAGGTGCTGATCCGTACTCGCGAAAATGGATAACGGGCCGTCGCCGATGGTTTCCGCGGGCTTGATAACCAAGTCATAGTCGCCTTCGAGAACACGATGAACGATATCGAGGAAAGGCTTGCCTACGCTAACGTCGAGGGTTGCCGCATCCTGCATTCCGAGATCAGTGACTTGAGCCTCGAGCTGCTGCCGCAACCCGTTGGTCACCTCCCGCCGGACATCGTCGAGCGGCAAATTTTGAAATCGCGCGATATGCTTGATCTCATCGCGTTTATCGATGGCCGCAAGGACCGTCAATTCAGCCCCGGCATCATGCGCTAGTCGCCTCCCAAGGCGCAGAACCTTCTCGTCCCCGTTGGCCAAGTTGCTGACCACCAGTACCCGCTGAAACGGCGCCGCATCGAACGGGCGGGCAATAAGTGACTGTTTAACGTTCATACCGGCAACTCCTTTTGCCCGTCCGGGTCGGATGTACCTTGCGGGGGGCGCTCTCGCCCGCCGACGATCAATGCGGCCGCCTGCGCCGCCGCATCGCGAAACGGCAATAGGACAAGGCTTGCGCCTGCGTCACCCAATCCTCTGGCGGTCTCTTCGTTGTGCGCGGCGACCGCGATACGGCCGTCAAAGCCCAAATCGGCGAGCGCACGGATCAGCGATCGCCGGGGGTCGTCGTGGGTGACCCCGGTATCGTGTTCCGGAACAGCTGAGATTGCCCACTGGGCCTTGGCAAACGGGATATGTGCGAGAAACTCCGGATCGGTGGCGTCGCCGTAAAGGACGTCGAACCCCTTTGACCGCGCATGCCGGATGGCCACGGGATTGAAATCGACGCCAAGGACCGTCATTCCGTCAGCGCGAAGCTCTTCGGAAATCGCCAAGCCATAGCGCCCCAACCCGAAGACGATCGCATCGTATGCCCCTGCACTGGGCCGCCATGCTTCTTCCGCACCACCGGTTCGCCCCCGTTCGAATACGGACAGGTAACGCTCCAACCTCTCGTACAATGGGTGCGAATAGGTAATCATGTACGTCGACGCCGCGATGGTGATCAGACCGACAAGGGTCACCAGGCCGAGCGCCTCGTCCGCCACGTGGCCCAACGTAACGCCCATCGCCATGAAGATCAGCGAAAACTCGCTGATTTGCGCCACCGTGAGCCCAGCAAGAAAACCGGTCCGCTTGCGGTACCCCATCGCCCCCATGATGGCCAAGACGATGAGAGGGTTACCGATGAGAACGAACACTGAGAAAATGACAGCAGCGACGACACTTGCACCCAGCACGCTCAGGTCCAAGGACGCGCCGAGGGCGATAAAGAAGAACAGCAGTAAAAAGTCCCGCAAGGGCGCCAGACGCGCAGCGATGGCCTCGCGAAACGGTGTCGACGCCAGCGAAACACCGGCGAGCAATCCGCCAAGCTCCTTACCGAAACCGAGATAGTGTCCCAGCGCCGCGAGACACGCTGCCCAGCCGATGGCGAATGACATCAATAGTTCCGGCGCCCGCGACAACCGTTCGACCAGTGGATTTGCGAGAAAACGAATAAACAGGCCGACCGCCACCAGGGTTATGGCGCCGTACGCAAACACCTTCAAAACCTCGGCCATACCGGACTCCGATGCGGCTCCGACGCCGATCGCCGACAGCACGATCATCGCCATCACCACGACCAGATCTTGAACAATAAGAAAGCCGAGAGCGATCCGACCGTGCAGCGCATCGATCTCGCGCTTGTCCGACAACAATTTGACGATGATGATCGTCGACGAAAAAGTCAGCGCGATGGCAATATACAGACTGGTTGTTGTGTCGAACCCGAGCGCCAGTCCGATGGCAAATCCGAATACGGTGGTAAACGCGACTTGGCCCAACCCGGTCATCAGCGCGACGGGACCCAGAGTGCGCACCAGCTTCAAATCCAGTTTCAATCCGACGAGGAAAAGCAGCAGGGCGATCCCAAGCTTGGCCAACAGCTCTATGTGCTGATCGGACCGCGCGATGTCGAGTGCCGATGGTCCAGCAAGAATACCGACGGCGATGAAGCTGACGATCAGCGGCTGACGCAGCAGCAGTCCGATGAAACCGACGACGGCTGCAAGAACCAGGAGCGCCGCAACCTCATAGAAAACGTAACCAACGATGGACTCGGTCATTGCGGAACTCTCCGGGTTTCGGGCCCCAAGGGCGCACCGTTTGAACGCCGGTGTTTGATCGCCGCGAAGGCCCATTTTTCAAGTTCTAGGATCAACAGCACCCCGAGGCCGACACCAACGATCTGCAACCCCTGCAAAACGGAGAGTGGCCGGGTATCGAAAAAGGCCTCCATAAACGGTGCGTAGGTAAACAGCAGTTGCAGCGCGATTACCGCCGCGATCGCGATCAACACCGGTCGGGTCCCGAGGATCCCACGCCAAGTCAATGACGGTGCGTGGAGATAGCGTACGGAAAACAGATAGAATATCTCCATCACGACGAGCGTGTTGACGGCGATGGTCCGTGCTTCCTCGACGCTGGCGCCCTGCATCTGCGCGAGTGTGAACTTTCCGAAGATCCCCGCCGAAAACAGGATCGAGACGAAGCCGACCCGCCAGAGAACAAACCGCGACAAGATCGCTTCGTCCTTGGGCCGCGGCGACCGCTTCATCACGTCGGTCTCCGCGGATTCGAATGCGAGAGTCATCGCCAGCAGAACCGAACTGACCATATTCACCCAGAGAATCTGCAACGGCGTGATCGGCAGCGTTAACCCAAGCAAGATGGCGGCGACGAGGTTAAGAGACTCCCCCCCATTCACCGGCAGCAGGAAGACAATCGCCTTTTTGAGGTTGTCATAAACCGTTCGGCCGGCTTTGACGGCGCGGGCGATGGTCGCGAAATTATCGTCGGCAAGGACGATTTCCGCAGCTTCTTTCGCGGCCTCGGTCCCTTTGTCGCCCATAGCGATACCGATATCGGCTTTTTTTAGCGCCGGCGCATCGTTGACGCCGTCGCCGGTCATCGCGACAACATCTCCCGATGCTTGCAGGGCTTCGACCAGCCGCAGTTTGTGCTCCGGACTGGTTCGCGCAAACACGTCGACCGTCGTTGCGCGACTACGTAATGCATCGAAGCCGAGGGCGTCTATTTCCCGCCCATCCATTGTCTCGGCAGTGTTCTCCAGTCCGAGTTGACGGGCAATCGCAAGCGCCGTCCCGGCGTGATCGCCGGTAATCATCTTGACGCGAATACCCGCAGACCGGCATTCCGCGACGGCTTTGATGGCTTCAACGCGCGGCGGATCGATCAGTCCGACAAGGCCGAGGATTGTTAGATCCGACTCAACATCCGCGAAAAGGAGTTCGTTGTTCGTGGATGTAGGAAGCTTCGCCCCGATCGCCAGAACGCGCTGCCCCTTCGAACTCATCTCGTCGATCAATCGATGCCAATACACATTATCGATCCGGACATTGTTGCCATCGGTCGAACGCTGCCACGCACTCATTTCCAGTATCCGCTCGGGTGCACCTTTTACGTAGATCGTCGAGTGACCCTCGTGATCGTGCTGGAGCGTCGCCATAAAACGATGTTCTGAATCGAAGGGAATGACGTCGCTTCTTGTCCATGCCCGTCTCTCAAAATCGAGGTCCAACCCTGCCTTGCATGCAAATACGAGAAGCGCGCCCTCCATTGGGTCGCCGTCGACGGACCACTCGTCACCGTCTTGACGGAGTTCGGCCTCGTTACAAAGCAGCGCGCCACGAGCGATTGACATCAATGTAGGGTCCGTACCGGGTGCGAATTCCGCGTCACCGATGGAAAACCCGCCGTGAGGCGCATAGCCCTCACCCGCCAGAGTGAAATGCCTCGAGGACGTTGAAACCGACGTGACGACCATCTCGTTACGGGTCAGGGTCCCGGTCTTGTCGGAACATATAACGGAAACCGCGCCTAGCGCTTCGATCGCCGGAAGGCGTCGCACGATCGCGTTTCGCCGTGCCATCGCTTGCACGCCTATCGCCAAGGTAACGGTCAAGATGGCAGGCAATCCCTCGGGGATTGCCGCGACGGACAACCCGACCAGAGCCATAAAGAGTTCGCCGAAAGGATATCCGCCGATGGTCAGTCCGAACACGAGGACGAACGCGCTGAAGACAAGAATGAACCCTGTCAGCCATTTTGCGAAAACACCCATTTGCCGGATCAGGGGTGTTTCCACGGCCTTTACGTCGGCGATGAGTTCGCTGATCCGGCCGATCTCGGTTCGTTCGCCCGTCGCGACGGAAATGCCCCGGCCCTGGCCGCCGGCGACCATCGTGCCCGTATAAGCCATCGACCGGTGATCGCCGAGCGGGGCATCCTCGGCCACCGCATCGATCGACTTGTCGACCGCTACCGATTCACCGGTCAGAACGGCTTCTTGAATCCTAAGCCCGCGGCACTCGGTCAGGCGAATGTCGGCCGGAACACGATCCCCTGGCTCCAAGACGACGATGTCACCAGGAACAATATCCTCGGCCGGGATACCATTGCGCTTTCCCTCCCGGAAAACGGTCGCTTTCGGCGCCAACATATCGCGGATCGCGTCCAATGATTTTTCGGCCTTACCTTCTTGCACATACCCGATGAAGGCATTGATGAGGATGACGGCGGAGATAATGCCCGTATCAACCCAATGACCCAATGCGCCCGTTACGACAGCCGCAGCGATGAGAACAAAAATCAACAGGTTGTGAAACTGGCGTAGGAACCGTGCAAACGGTCCACTGCGGCGGTGTTGGGTCAAACGATTGGGGCCATACTTCGCCCGTTTTCGCGCCACTTCGGCAGCCGTTAATCCGCTGTGATCGACGGCAAAAGCGCGGAAAGTTTCGACGACCGCGCGGTTGTGCCAAGTCTCTTTCGGTTTCCGGTCCGCCGTCATGCCGTGGTTACCAGTCGCGTTCATTCTTTCTCGTTCTTCCTCGTTCGTTCGAACAACTGCATCGACCATCGCCGCACGCACTATGCGCGGCCGGTTTTTCGGACCGGGGAGACAAGCGGAAACCGCTCAGCAACATTGGATCTCGTCCGCGAACGGACTGGTAAACCGTGTTTTCAATATCGGCGTCTAAAGCCAGCTATATTGATGTGTCCGCAATGCGTTCCGGCGTATCGGCTGCCAGAACACGCGGGTTTTAAGCCGTCACTGCACCCCTACGACTGACGAATTCGACGTCCAGACGTGAAATTACAGTAACCGGGATTTCGCCACTGGCATCGTTAAACTTTCCTCATCTTTCGCGAGTACGTATGCGTCAACCGGCCTCGGGGTTCGGCGCGTGTGTCAATGCCGTTGACCCGTGGTTGACAGTGTGGTCATGCAGGCGTACCCGAAATGATCTTTGAACACGGACATTTCGCCGTATGACTGCCTCACTATCGGATATTGACAGTGCCCGCGCGTGGTCGCGGCTTGCCGTTGCACTCGCGATCAGCACCGTGGGCGGCATAGGTTTGTGGTCCGTGGTGGTCACGCTGCCCGCGATCGAGGCGGATTTCGGCCTGACCCGCGGCGACGCGTCGATGCCCTATATGGTGACGATGATCGGTTTCGCGACTGGCGGTATCTTGATGGGCCGCCTACTGGACCGGTTCGGTATTTTCCCGCCCGTGGTTCTGGGCGCCGCCATGCTGGCGGTCGGATACATCGCGATATCGTTTGCCCCCAATGTCTGGGTTTTCAGCCTCATTCAGGGGTTGATAATCGGCATGCTCGGCAGCGCCGCGACGTTTGCGCCCCTGGTTGCCGATATTTCGCACTGGTTTGACAAGCGGCGCGGTATCGCGGTTGCCATTGTCGCCAGCGGCAATTACCTGTCGGGCACGATCTGGCCGCCGATCATCAGTTGGGGGATCGAGAGTGTCGGCTGGCGCGAAACCCATGTATGGATCGGCATCATCTGCGTCTGCATCATGCTTCCCTTGGCTTTCATGCTGCGAGAGCGTCCGCCCGGCCACGGTGACGAGGTGCAGCCCCAGGCGACGGCACCGATGCCGTTCGGTGCCTCGCCCCGGGTGGTGCAGATCTTGTTGATCGTCGCCGGGTTGGCCTGCTGCGTGGCGATGTCGATGCCGCAGGTTCACATTGTCGCCTACTGCAGCGACCTCGGATACGGAATGGCGCGCGGCGCCGAAATGCTGTCGATCATGCTGGCGCTGGGCGTCGTCAGTAGGCTCGCATCGGGTTTCATCGCCGACAAGATCGGCGGCGTCGCGACCCTGCTACTGGGGTCCACGCTACAATGCATCGCATTGTTCTTTTTTATTCCGTTCGACGGATTGGTGTCGTTATACGTGGTCTCGGCATTATTCGGCCTATCCCAAGGCGGCATCGTACCGAGTTACGCCCTGATCGTGCGAAAGTACTTTCCGGCGCGCGAAGCCGGCACCCGTGTCAGCGTCGTGTTGATGACCAC
Organism: Rhodospirillales bacterium; assembly: GCA_965222395.1. Lineage (GTDB taxonomy): Bacteria > Pseudomonadota > Alphaproteobacteria > Rhodospirillales > Casp-alpha2 > UBA4479. Next base: position 3,475,075 of record OZ244947.1, on the reverse strand, counting down.
CGTCCTCGGCATGGCCCTGGGTGGATGGATGTCCGGCGAAATCTACGACCTGACGGGATCTTACCGGGCGGCGTTCTGGAACGGCATCGCCTGGAACCTGTTGAACATGTCGATTGCGGCATGGCTGCTGATCGGAGGACGACCGGCGCGGGGGCCCAATCTACAGCCCGGCTGACGGCGGCATTAAAGTTCCGTTATACGCGCCACGGCGCTGGCCAGGGCGCGTGCGGGAAACTAGACTGCGCAAAACGATTAGGAGTCCTGTATGCCCGCTCGTCGCTCCGGATGCGTGTCCGTTTTCGCCCTAGTCCTGGGAGGAATGCTGAACCTGCCGTCCGTCGCGCCCGCGGCCGCGAACGACGCCGCGACATCCCTGTCCGGCAGTTTCCTGGCCGGCCACGTGGCCCAGAAACGCCGAGACCTTTCTGCCGCCGTCAAATACATCACCCAGGCGCTGGAACAGGATTCCTCGCAGCCGGATCTGGTGCGCCGCGGGTTCCTCTTTTCGGTGATGGACGGACGGCTCGAAGACGGCTTCGAGCTGGCCGAAAAATTCATCGAGACCGAGCAACGCGGTGCCATCGCCAGCCTGGCGCTCGCGGTCCGTGACGTCGAAAACGGCGATTGGGCCGCCGCCGACACCCGCATGGCTGAATTGGGCGACGCTGGCCTCAGCGCATTTACGGTGCCCGCCATCCGCGCCTGGGCCGCGTTCGCCCAGTCGGGCAAGGACGCCGGCATCGCCGCCCTCGCGCCGCTGCGCGAAACACGCGGCACCCGGACCCTGCACGACCTGCATGTCGGATTGATGCACGAGTTGTCAGGCGAGGAGGCTGCGGCCATCACCTACTACTTGAATGTCGCCGAAGAAGGCGGTGGCGCGTCGCTGCGCAGCGCCCGTATCCTCGGCACCCTGTATGAGCGCCAGGACAAAACTGACGAAGCCCGCGCTGCTTACGATCTGTACAAGCAAGATCAGCCCAATACCGGGTTCTTGGACCTCGACCTCAACCGGTTGGACGCCGGTGGCGATGCGCCGCAGTTGGTACGCGATGCAAAACAGGGCGTCGCCGAGGCCTTGTTCGGCATCTCATCATCCTTGAATCAGCAGGGCGGTCGCGAAACGGCACTGGTGCTGGGCCGGTTGGCGCTCCATATCCGGCCCGACTTCCCAATCATGCAATTCACCGTCGGCGGCATTCTGGAGCGGCTGGAACGGGACGAAGACGCCATCGCCGTCTATCGCAGCATTGCCGCCGATACGCCATTTACGGCAGCGGCGATCGTCAGCACCGCGCACGCCTTGAACCGGCTGGAGCGCAAAGACGAAGCCATCGCCCTTCTCGAAGACCTGAGCGCGGCAAACCCGACCGACGAAGGCCCGGACATCGCGCTCGGCGATATTCTTCGGCGGCATGAAAATTGGGACGCCGCAATCGAGGCCTACGACCGGGCAGTTGAGCGCATCGGCACACCCGATGCCCGTCACTGGCAGTTACTGTACACGCGCGGAATTGTGCTGGAGCGGGGTAAACAGTGGGACCGCGCCGAAGCCGATTTCCTGAAAGCGCTGGAATTTGAGCCGGATCAGCCGCTGGTGCTGAATTATCTCGGCTATTCATGGGTCGAGCAGGGCCGAAACCTTGATCAAGCGCTGGAGATGATTAAAACCGCGGTCGCCAAACGGCCACACGACGGTTACATCACCGACAGCCTGGGCTGGGTGTATTACCGCCTTGGCCGCTACGAGGAGGCGGTGCCAGAGTTGGAGCGCGCCGTCGAACTGCGCCCCGAAGACCCCGTGATCAACGATCATCTGGGCGATGCCTATTACAAAGTCGGCCGCAGGCTTGAAGCGACGTTCCAATGGAACAGGGCCCTGTCGCTGAACCCGGAACAGAAAGACAAGGAAGCAATCGAGCGAAAACTGAAAGAGGGCCTGGTCGAAGAAGCCGGCACCGTCACCAAGACCAACACGAATGGTGGCTGACGCGGCAATTGTCGAACTGGCACCGGCCAAGCTGAACCTGTTCCTCGAGGTAACCGGCCGTCGCGACGACGGCTACCATCTCTTGGACAGCCTCGTCGTTTTCACCGACATCGGCGATACCGTTGCCGCGCACCCAAGCGATACCTTGGATCTGATTTACGACGGCCCGTTCGCTGATGGCTTGCCGCCGCCAGATGAGAACCTTGCGTTTCGCGCCGCCACGGCCCTTCGGGCTATGTTCGATATCGACCAAGGTGCGGCATTAAAACTGACCAAATCCCTGCCCGTGGCGTCGGGGATCGGCGGCGGCTCCGCCGACGCGGCGGCGACGCTCCGCGCCTGCGCCCGGTTGTGGAACATCGACCTCGACACGCCCGGCGTCCGCGCCCTCGCCCTGTCGCTCGGCGCGGATGTGCCGGTGTGTCTCGCCGGCCGGTCCGCCATCATGCGGGGTATCGGCGACGAGTTGCGCTTCTTGGCGCATGTCCCGCGACTATTCGGTGTCCTCGTCAATCCGGGCCAAGAAACACCAACGCCCGCCGTGTTCAAGGCGCGAGACGGCGAATTTAGCCGATCACGGGATTGGATCGATGTCGCGCGCACGGCGGCCGACTTTCACACGGCACTAAAAGATCGCCGGAACGATTTGCAGGCGGCGGCGGTTTCCATCAGCCCGGCCATTGCCGACGTGCTGGCGGCGTTCGGCGAACAGCAAGGCGTCCAAGCGGTTCGTATGTCGGGTAGCGGGGCCACGTGTTTCGGTCTGTTTGCGGACATTCGGGCGACAACGGCAGCGGCCACGGCCTTGGCCGGCGTACGAGCGGATTGGTGGGTCTCTGCGTTCCAATCCGGCGGGTCGTGACAAGCGTCCGAAAACCGTAATCTTGGACTTGCTCCGACGGACGGCTTACCCTATTTTCTGGGCGCGCAACACGGATGGGGTGTGGCGAAGTGGTCTAACGCACCGGTTTTTGGTATCGGCATTCCTAGGTTCGAATCCTAGCACCCCAGCCAGCAAAAAGGCCTCCCTCGGGAGGCCTTTTTTAGTGTGAAAAACATTTGCTAGCTGGACATAACAGCTTAACGCTAGACATTAACAGCTAACAATTAGACACGCTGCTCGTAAACCATTGAAATATAAAAAGTTCGCTGAGCAACGTTTTTTGAACAGTTTCTGGACTTTGTCGGAAGACTAACTTGTGTCGGGCCCTCAAAAACAGAATGGGCGAACGGTACCGATCGGGAGACTGTGGATTCAAGTGCCCGTGACAGTGTTTCTTAATTGCTCTCCCTGTTAATCACTCTATTCGAGACGCTGCACGCTGACGTCCAGGTCTCTCAGTAGCCCGTCTGCCAGACCGTATATCCAACCGTGCACGGCAACGTTTTGACCCGCGGCCCACGCGTCACGAACGATTGTCGTGTCGGCGATGTTCGCAACCTGTGCCTCAACGTTGCATTCGCAGAGCGCATTGGCCCGGTCAGACGGGTCGACGATAGCATCGATCCGCGGCGCGACTTGACGGTACGTTTTGCGCACCGGTTCAAGCCAATGATCGATAACGCCATTGCGGGTATCTTCGAACGCTGCCTTAACGCCACCACATCCGTAATGCCCGCAGACGATAATGTGCTTGACGTGCAACACGTTCACGGCGAACGCCAGAACCGAGAGGAAATTGATGTCGGTTGCCAACGCCAGATTGGCGACATTGCGGTGAACGAACAGTTCGCCGGGATCGAGACCGACGATCTCGTTCGCGGGCACGCGACTGTCCGAACATCCAACCCAAAGATAGTCCGGGGTTTGCTGCCGCGACAGCCGCTGGAAATACGCAGGGTCGTCTGCGAGTTTATGAACGGCCCATGCCTGATTATTCCGGATCAAGTCCTTAATCATTGATCCCGGTCCTCGATGTCCTCAAGCAGCACTCCACGGCGCGCAGCCATGCGAGCGGAGAGACTGGCCAAATCGGTTTCGGTCAACCGCAGTTTCGCAAGAGGCATCACCGTCGCGTTTTCCAGCGACAGATGCTGACGCTGATTTTCCGAGAAGATCGTCAACGCATCCCGCACCGTCTCCGCAAGCCCCTCTGCCGGATGACTCAGCCCGATCTTCAGGCCTGCGAGTATTCTGTCCGCCAGGACCTGATCCGCGGCATGCTCACCGGAGAGCATGCCCAGCGCCGGTTCAATCTCATCCTCAGGCTCCGCGCGGCGCCGCAGCAATGGAAAAAAGTCCTGTTCTTCATCAATGACATGGACCGCCATGTCGCGCTCCAGAAATCCAACAACCTCGACGGCGAGATCAATGTCCAGGGTTTCCGCAGCGGCTATGCGGTCGCAAAGATGACAGAGCACGCGCTGGCGCAGATGATCGGCGAGGATGTATTCAAGGGGGCGCCGCAAAAGGGTAACCGGCAGCGGCTCGATATTCTGCTTGTTGTAGCAGACATCACTCATCAACAGATTTCCGCCACATCACTGTTCGCCTGTCGCAAGACGTGAACAATGGCCGCCTCCGCGGGATGATCGCCACCGTTGATCGTCGACATCAATGATGTCCAATCCTCGTCGTCAGCTCGCTCGATAAAACGCTTCAACGACATGATAGCGAACGAGGCTATCGACCGACCGAGTGTATCCGCAGAGCGCGCCGTATCCGCCAACAAGGCAAGGTTCCCAGCCTCCATAATGGCGCGTTCAACACCACCTTGCTCTCTGATCTCTGTGACAAGCTCCGTCAGCATCGGCTCTCTCCTAGGTCTTACTGCACGAGCGGGCTGTTCGCGGCGATAATTTCGACGCCGGAGATTTCCGCACGACCAGCGAGCAACGAGATGTATTGGTGGACCGCGCGGTGGAAAACAGCGTCGGCCAGATAATCCGAGATTTGCGCCTCGACAGTCTCAAACGGCAGTGTTTTGCCGGCAATGCGACGCACCATATGAATGATGTGAACGCCATACGGGCTCCGAACCGGTTCGGTCGATATCGTCCCAGGCGTCATCTTTCTCAACGCTGCCTCGAATGCCGGCACCGTCTGCCCAGGACCGAGTTGGCCAAGATTGCCACCGGCTTCTGCGGACGGGCAGTCTGAATGCGCCTGCGCAAGTTCGGCGAATTTGCTGGGGTCATCCTTGAGTGCCAGCAACAACTGGGCGCACATTTCAAATGCTGCGTCGAACGCCGGTGCGTCGGATCTATCGGCGGCGATGAGAATATGCGCCGCCTCATAGATATCCGGCGAGCGGAATCGGACATTGTGCGTTCTGTAGTATCTTTTGCACTCCGCCCGCGTCGGTGAAGGAACAATAACTTCCGCCTCGATCGTCGCACGAATGAGTGATTCTTCCAGCGTTTCGGCCCGCCCATCTTCGTCAACGTTCTGGGTGGCCTGCAGCCCAATTTCCCGTGCCCGCGTGAGCAACAGCTCCCGCACGACGAGCGCCTGCGCAGCGGCATTTCTAGCCGCATCCGGTGTCGGCGCAGAATGGTGCTGCGCCTCTTCCAGGATCGTCGCTTCCGGTATCTCGAGGCCGTTAATACTTACGGCTTGAGTCGACCTGACCACGTTCACATCGGTTTCATCAAAAAGTCGCATCGGTTTACTCCGCCGGTTCGTTGACTTCACGACGCGGCAAAGCATCGCGTTGATGAGACGCCTGGCCACCCGGGTGCGCTGGGTTCACCGTTCGCACGACCTGGTAGCCGGAGCGGGCGAGATATTTGACCGGCACGCTCCAGATGTGGACCAGCCGCGAGAACGGAAACAGAAGGAAGATCGTCAACCCGAGCACGAGGTGCGCCTTATAAGGGAAGGCGAGGCCAGCCACTAGATCAGCTGTCCCATCAATTCGAAATGTGATAATCCGTTGTGCCCATTCGGAAAGGGCGAGCATGACCTGACCATCCGCATGTTGCAGGGAAAAGGGTACAGTCAGAAGTCCCAAGACCAACTGCACCCAAAGGATGAGTAAAATGGCGACGTCCATTCCGGTCGATGTGACCCTGATCCGCGGATCGAATAAGCGCCGGTGGACAAGGAGTGTCAGACCGACAAAGCAAATAATACCGGCAATCGACCCTGCAATGATCGCCAACAACTGTTTTGCCTCGGCTGAAATGACGATTTCGTAAACCGCATGCGGGGTCAGCAAACCAACAAAATGGCCGAAGAACAGAAACAGTATCCCAATGTGAAAGAGGTTCGATCCCCACATCAACTGCTTGCGTCGCAGTAATTGGCTCGATCCCGCGCGCCAGGAATACGGCTCCCGGTCATAGCGAATAATCGACCCAACGATCATCACCGCGATGGCGATATAAGGGTAAACGCCGAAAAAGAAGGTGTTCAGATAACTAGACATTTCATTTCTCCATTGCGCCCGTCGTTACTCAGCGCCAGGGGACTTGGCATCGGGAGTCATGGCTTGCAGACGCGCCATGAGATTTGACGAGCCGCAATCGTTCATCGCCGCACCGGGACCAAACCCCACCGAGGCCTCTTCCCATTCGCGATCAAGTTTTTCGAGATCCTCCGGGTCGGTATCCGGAATGCTCTCAATCGCTTCAAGGCGGGCTGGATCGATTTTTCCACGCGACGCTTTTCGGATCGCCGAGAAGATCGACCGATAGGAAGACTTCCGTTTCCGAAGACGGTCCTCCAGTACTTTGATGATCGCCAGCGGATCGTCCAAACTCGCGATTGCGTCGTGCACCGGAATCACCGAGAGAAATTCGAGGAACATCGGCAGAAAGTCCGGAAGCTCCCGCGCCGTCACGGCGAACCCATGACTCTCGTAATGCGAGGCTAGGTCAACCATCGCCTGTCCGCGGTCACGACTCTCACCGTGAATATGTTCGAACATATGAAGAGATAGCGACCGCGACCGATCGAATAGTAGCGTATAGCGCTCCTGCAAGTCGTAGAGATCGCCGTGTTCCAACTCCTCGAGGAACAATTCGACGTCCGCCAGTTCATGCCCGGCGACAATGCCTTCATTACGTAGGACGTCGCGTATGGCAGACACCGACGATTGGGTATCCTCTGTCGGATAGGTCAACAGAATGGAAAGAGCTTTGAACGTCTTTGCGCGTGTGGTCGGTTTCATCACGATACCTCCATCGGGGTTTTGGGAGACTTCTTCTTCGGTCCGCCGAAAAACAGTGTCGCATCGCTAGCGCCGGAAGAGCAGTTATTGCCGAACGAGAACCCGCACGAACCACGCAGCTCATAGGCATCCTGTCCGACCTCGCGGTGCGTTGTCGGTATCACGAAACGGTCCTCGTAGTTGGCGATCGCCATGAGCTGATACATGTCCTCGATATCCTGACCAGACAGCCCTACGTTCTCGGCAATCTTCGCGTCGGTAACGCCGTCGACCGTTTTCGACCGCATATACGCACGCATCGCCAACATACGCTCCAACCCTTGGGCTACCGGCTCTTCGTCGCCGGCGGTCAGCAAATTCGCGAGATATTTGAGCGGTATCCGGAGGCTTCGTACGTCAGGCATAGCCCCGTCGAGGCCCATTTTCCCGGCTTCAGCGGCGGATTGGATCGGCGACAATGGTGGCACGTACCACACCATCGGCAGCGTTCTATATTCCGGGTGAAGCGGAAACGCGACCTTCCAATCCATTGCCATTTTCCAGATTGGGGACACCTTCGCGGCCTCCAACCATGCTTCCGGCACACCGTCACGGCGCGCTTGCGCGATGACGTCAGGATCGTTGGGATCAAGAAACAGCTTGAGCTGCTCTTCATAGAGGTCGGTGTCTACCGCCGCGGACGCCGCCGCTTCGATACCCTCCGCATCATAAAGCATGACCCCAAGATACCGGATACGACCGACACATGTTTCCGAGCAAACCGTGGGCTGACCTGCCTCGATCCGTGGGAAACAGAACACGCATTTTTCGGATTTACCGGATGCCCAGTTGTAATAAATTTTCTTGTACGGGCAACCGGAGACACACATCCGCCAACCGCGGCATTTTTCCTGATCGATAAGAACAATGCCGTCTTCTTCACGCTTATAGATGGCACCGGACGGGCACGAGGCTGCGCATGTCGGGTTCAAACAGTGTTCACACAAACGCGGCAAGTACATCATGAACGTGTTTTCATAGGCGCCGTAGATTTCACTTTGCACGCCATCGAAGTTCACGTCTTTTGAGCGCTTCTCGAATTCACCGCCCAGGATTTCTTCCCAATTCGGTCCCCACTCGATCTTCTCCATCCGCTCCCCAGTAATTAACGAGCGTGGGCGCGCCGTTGGGAACGCTTCTGTCTCCGGCGCGGTTTGCAGATGTTCGTAATCGAACGTAAACGGCTCGTAGTAGTCGTCGATCTCAGGCAAATCCGGGTTCGCGAAAATATTGGCCAGTATCCGCCATTTGGCGCCCTGCTTGGGGCGAATTTTCCCGCCTGGTGTCCGAACCCAACCGCCATTCCATTTCTCTTGGTTCTCCCATTCCTTGGGATACCCGATCCCCGGCTTGGTTTCGACGTTGTTGAACCAGGCGTATTCCATGCCTTCGCGGTTCGTCCAAACGTTCTTGCAAGTCACGGAGCAGGTGTGACACCCGATGCATTTATCCAAGTTCAACACCATTGCGATTTGTGCACGGATTTTCATTCTGCTGCCTCCTTCGGCGCGGATTTCAACGGGCCTTCCAGCCAATCGACATTGTTCATCTTGCGGACGATCACGAATTCATCGCGGTTCGACCCAACGGTGCCGTAATAGTTGAAGCCGTATGATTGTTGCGCGTACCCGCCGACCATGTGGGTCGGTTTCAACGTCGCCCGGGTCACCGAATTGTGGATACCGCCCCGGTTACCCGTAATTTCGGATCCCGGCGTATTCACGATCTTCTCTTGCGCGTGATACATCATGATCATGCCTTGATTGACCCGCTGCGATACGACGGCGCGCGCCGTAAGTGCCCCGTTGGTGTTGTAAACCTCGACCCAATCGTTATCGACGATCCCCGCCGCTTTGGCGTCCGTTTCGGACAACCAAACCACCGGGCCGCCCCGGTTCAGGGTCAACATCAACAAGTTGTCGGAGTAGGTGGAGTGAATGCCCCACTTCTGGTGCGGTGTGATGAAGTTGAGCACCACTTCCGCGTTACCGTTTTCAACCGTCCCCTTGATCCGTTCGACCGTTTTCAGGTCAACCGGTGGTTTCCAGGTGCACAGTTCTTCACCGAACGCCCGCATCCACTTGTGATCTTGGTAAAGCTGTTGTCGCCCGGTCAGCGTCCGCCACGGAATGAGTTCATGGACGTTGGTGTAGCCGGCGTTGTAACAAACCTTCTCCGACTCGATACCCGACCATGTCGGTGACGAGATGATCTTCCGGGGCTGTGCCGCGATATCACGGAAGCGGATTTTCTCGTCCTCCTTGGTTTTCGCGAGATGCGCATGTTCGCGGCCGGTGGCTTGCGACAATGCGTCCCAGGCTTTGACCGCCACCTCGCCATTGGTCTCGGGCGCCAGCATCAGGACAACTTCGGTCGCGTCGATATCGCTCTCGATCCGCGCCATGCCTTTGGTCGGACCATCCTCCGTCACAACGCCGTTGAGTTCTCGCAAATGCTCAACTTCGTGCTCGGTGTTCCAAGCAATGCCCTTGCCGCCGTTGCCGACTTTCTCCATCAGCGGGCCGAGCGCCGTGAACCGTTTGTAGATATTCGGATAATCCCGTTCGACAACAGCGACGTTCGGCATCGTCTTGCCGGGTTGCGGCAACTCACCGGTCTCCTTCCAATCGTCGACATCATAAGGTTGCGCGATTTCTCCCGGTGTATCGTGCAAGATCGGTGTCAGCACCACATCTTTCTCGACGCCCAGAACTTCGGGCGCTACTTCCGAGAACGACTTCGCTAAACCCTTGTAGATGTCCCAGTCGCTCTTGCATTCCCAAACGGGGTCGGTGGCCGCCGTCAGCGGATGAATGAAAGGATGCATGTCCGAGGTATTGAGATCGTTCTTCTCGTACCAAGTCGCGACCGGCAACACGATGTCAGAATACACACACGTCGTGGACATCCGGAAATCCAAGGTAACCAGAAGATCGAGTTTCCCTTCCGGTGCATCCTCGTGCCACACGACTTCTTTTGAGTTTTGCCCACCCTCGGGTCCCAGGTCTTTGCCCAGCACACCGTGCGTCGTACCGAGGAGATGCTTCAGGAAATACTCGTGCCCCTTGCCGGACGAGCCAAGCAAATTGGATCGCCAGACGAACAGGTTGCGTGGCCAGTTGTCCGGATCGTCCGGATCCTCACACGACATCTTGAGGCTGCCGTCCTGCAATGCTTTGGCAACGTAATCCTTCGGCTCCAGACCAGCCTTCGCCGCATCCGCCGCAATCGTCAGCGGGTTCTGTTTCAGTTGCGGGGCTGACGGCAGCCAACCCATCCGCTCCGCACGGATGTTGTAATCGATCATGGTACCGGACCAATCACCGTCCGGCGCAGTGGGCGAAAGAATCTCATCGACCGTCAACGTCTCGTAACGCCATTGATCGGTGTGCGCATACCAAAAACTGGTGGAGTTCTGTTGCCTCGGCGGGCGCGACCAATCGAGGCCGAACGCCAACGGCAACCACCCCGTTTGCGGGCGTAATTTCTCTTGACCGACATAGTGTGACCAACCACCGCCCGACTGCCCGACGCACCCGCACATGATCAGAAGATTCATGATCCCCCGATAGTTCATGTCCATGTGGTACCAGTGGTTCAATCCGGCGCCGAGAATGACCATCGACCGCCCATTGGTCTTTTCGGCGTTGGTCGCAAACTCCCGTGCAACGGCGATGATCTTGTCACGCGACAAACCCGTGATGCGCTCAGCCCATGCCGGGGTGTACGGCACATCGTCATCGAAACTCTTGGCGACGTTGCCGCCACCGAACCCGCGATCCAAGCCGTAATTTGCACAGAACAGGTCATAAACCGTGACGACCAGCGCCTCGCCATCATTGAGCTGGACGCGTTTCGCCGGAACGTTCCGTTCAAGTATTTCGCCGTGATCCGTGGCGACGAAGTTCTCCGTCGCGCGCCCGCCAAAGTACGGGAAGCCAACAGACGCCATTTCGTCATACGCGTCGGCAAGCGTCAGGCGGAACTTTGTCTCGGCGTCGCCGGATTTCTCTTCGAGGTTCCACTTCCCTTTTTCGCCCCAGCGAAAACCGACAGAGCCGTTCGGTGCGACGAGGTTGCCGGTCTCATCGTCGATCGCGACCGATTTCCAATCCGGGTTGTTTTCCTCGCCCAACCCGTCCGGACACTCGGCGGCGCGGAGCAACCGGCCCAAAACATACTGGCCGTTCTTCTTCTCCAACCGTACCAGCATCGGCATGTCCGAGTACTGCCGGACATAATCTTCAAAATACTTGGCTTTCCGATCGACGTGATACTCGCGAAGAATGACGTGTCCCATCGCCAAGGCCAGCGCGGCATCGGTCCCTTGCTTGGGGTTTAGCCACATGTCGGCGAACTTGGTTGCCTCGGCATAATCGGGTGAGACAACGACCGACTTCGTCCCCTTGTATCGCACTTCCGTATAGAAATGTGCATCAGGCGTCCGGGTCTGCGGCACATTGGAGCCCCAAACCATCAAGAAGCCGGAGTTGTACCAGTCCGCCGATTCCGGAACATCTGTCTGCTCGCCCCACGTCTGCGGGCTCGCCGGCGGCAGATCGCAGTACCAATCGTAGAACGACCCGCACACGCCCCCCAACAAGGACAAATATCGCGCCCCCGCCGCATAGGAGATCATCGACATCGCCGGAATCGGCGAGAAGCCGAAAATGCGGTCGGGTCCATGTTTTTTAGCCGTGTACGCGTTCGCGCAAGCGACAAGTTCGTTGACCTCATCCCAAGTGGCGCGAACGAAACCACCGTGGCCACGCACCTTGATGTAATCGTTGCGCTTGTCCGGGTCTTCGACGATCGACGCCCACGCGGCAACCGGCGACAGTGATTGGCGCGCCGCGCGCCAGTGCTTAAGCAACCGGGACCTGATCAACGGATATTTCAGCCGCGCTCCAGAATAGAGGTACCAAGAATAACTGGCGCCCCGCGCACACCCCCGTGGCTCATGATTAGGTAGGTCGGGGCGTGTTCGCGGGTAATCCGTCTGTTGCGTCTCCCATGTAACGATCCCGCCTTTGACGTAAATCTTCCACGAACAAGAGCCGGTGCAGTTCACACCATGCGTCGAACGAACGATTTTGTCGTGCTGCCAACGCTTCCGATAGCCTTCTTCCCACGACCGGTCTTCGTCCGTCGTGATGCCGTGACCGTCCGAGAACGTGTCGACTTTCTTTGAAATGAACGTAAGGCGATCAAGTAAATGGCTCATTTTATCTTCCTTCTTGGGCGGCGCACGGCACCCCGCGCGCCGCGTGTTGGAGGCGTCGTTTAAGGGTTCTTCACGTAGGCGTTGGGCCGCAGATAGAACCACCAATTCAAAGCGATACAGACGGTGTAGAACGCAGCAAATCCGAACAGCGCGTATTCGGGTGTTGTCGCGTTGATCTGCTCGCCGAACACTTTTGGAATGATGAAAGCGCCGTACGCGGCGACCGCCGAGGTCCAGCCAAGGACTGGGCCCGCTTGCTCACGGTCGAAGACAACGGCGATCGTGCGGAACGTCGATCCGTTGCCGATGCCGGTTGCAGCAAAAAGAACGAGGAATAGGATCAAGAACGGAACGAAGTAGTCTTCGGGGGTCGCCGATGCATAGGCTTGCTTCATGAAGTAAGCGACACCAAGCGCACTGGCGACCATAACCACCGAGATGATCTGCGTCACCTTGGCCCCGCCCATACGATCGGAAATCATGCCGCCGATGGGCCGGATCAACGCGCCGATGAAAGGCCCGGTCCACGCAAACATGAGCGCACTCGGCCCGTTCGGGTTGACCGTATCGTGGGTCATGACACCGTCGACCATGATGTGTTGGAAACCGAAGATCACCTTGATCGACAGACCGAACGCTGCCGCGTAACCGATGAACGATCCGAACGTCATCGTGTAGATGATCGTCATCGCCCAGGTATGCTTGTTGTTGAAGATTTTATATTGGCGAACCAGGCTTTCATGAATTTTGCCGGGGATCGCTCGGAGCGCCAAAACCGTCAGGGCAATAACGGCAGGCAGCACAATCCATTTGGACAAACCCCATCCGGCGCCACCGGCGGATGCCGGCAGCATTGTCCATAGCCCCAATGCCGCGATTACCAGACCGATAAGCAACATGCCGAAAATCTTAGCGAAAGCGCCGAGCGGCGATCCGACGTTGGGCGACACGTGGTCATCCACGATGTTGTTCATGCCGAACCACGCCGCGATAACCAAAGGCACCAAAATCGCAACCCAGATCAATCCGGCGTTCTGAATAAAGGTCTCAGTCCCGGCGGGAATTTTGCCGATCAACGTCCCCGACGTGTTCTCTAGAATCATTGGCGCGCCGCCGAAAACACCGACGGTCATGACCAGCGGAATGAGGATCTGCATGGTCGTGACGCCAAAGTTCCCGAGGCCAGCGTTCATGCCGAGCGAGTACCCCTGCACCTTCTTTGGAAAGAAGAAGCTGATGTTTGACATCGAGGAGGCAAAGTTACCGCCGCCGAAACCCGACAGCAGTGCCGCTACTTGGAACTTCCAGAGCGGTGTTTGCGGGTCGGTCAGGAGATAACCGGTCATCGCCGCCGGTAGGATCAGCAACGCGGTAGTAAAGAAGATCGTGTTACGCCCACCGGCGAGCCGGATGAAGAACGTAGACGGGATGCGTAAAGTGGCGCCCGTCAGGCCCGCAATCGCGGCCAGGGTGAACAATTCCTGGGTCGTGAAGGCGAACCCAAGATTGATCATTTGAACGGTGATGATGCCCCAGTAAAGCCAGACGGCGAAACCGCACAACAAGCATGGGATGGAAATCCAAAGATTGCGATTTGCGATCGCTTTCCCCGATTGCGCCCAGAAGGTCTCGTCTTCCGGATTCCAATTTGAAAGATCTTTTGCCACTTTACTCTCCTATCGTCGAAAACGTTGGCGTATCGACCGGATCGGCGGCGCCGCTCCGATCGCATGGCCTTATTGCGCCGGATTCAAAGACCCGGGCGTCGGGGATGGCGGTTGATCCGATGTCGACTTCGGATGCGGCGCATCGGGCACATCGGAGAGGAAAAGCTCCTCGCCGAGTGCTGGATGACGGCGGCGTTCCATGCGGCGGATCGCGACATGCATCCAAATCGTGGAGACGGCGACGATCGCGAACATCAACATGAACGGAACGGTCCAAATGCCCGTAGCATCCAGAAGAATGCCGAAGGAAATTGGTAAAACGAACCCGCCAAGCCCCCCGATCATGCCGACCAAGCCGCCGACGGATCCAACATGATGTGGGTAATAGACTGGGATATGTTTGTAGACGGCCGCCTTACCCAAGCTCATGACGAAACCCAAGATGAACGTCAGGAAGACAAAGAAATAGACACTGACGCCGAAGTTGAAGGTGATCGGACCATTAATCCCGTCGACCGTGTAGCTCGTTTCCGGATAACTCATGATGAACAGGCAGGCGAGTGAAACGACGAAGGTCAGATACATCACAAACCGTGCGCCCCACTTATCGGACATCCATCCGCCGAGTGCCCGGAAGACCGAGCCCGGGAGGGAATACAATCCCGCGAAGACGCCTGCCGTGGTCAGTTCCAAGCCGTATGCCCCGACGTAGTACCGAGGCAGAAACGATGCCAAGGCGACGAACGCCCCGAAGACGAAGAAGTAATAAGTTGAGAACCGCCAGACCTGCATGTTCTTCAGCGGCGCCAATTGTTCCGCGGTTGATACCGGCGCACGACCGGACTTCTTGCGATCTGCCTGCGCTGGGTCCGTCTTCGCGAAAACAAAGAACAACACCGCCGTAATCGCCAGAACCACGGCATAAATACGAGCGGTATCTTCCCAACCCATCGCGACGACCAGAAACGGCGCACCGAAATTTGTCACCGCTGCACCGACATTACCGGCACCGAAAATACCCAGCGCCGTACCTTGCCGTTCCTTTTCGAACCACTGCGAGGTGTACGCGATGCCGATGATGAAGGAGCCGCCCGCCAAACCGAGCCCCAAAGCAGCGAGCAGAAATATCTCATATGACTGGACAGACGTTAGAAGCCAGACCGCAACGGCAGTCGTCAACATCTGCAACGGAAACATGATGCGGCCACCAAATTGCTCGGTCCATACGCCAAGAAAAATACGGCTGATCGACCCGGTCAGCACAGGCGTCGCGACAAGCAGACCGAACTGCGTATCTGTCAGGCCCAACTCGCCTTTGATCTTTACGCCGATAATGGAAAATATCGTCCAAACCGCGAAACACACGGTGAAAGCGAACGTACTGAGCCCAAGCGCCCGGTATTGATCGCCTCTCGTCACCCCTTCGAGCGTATGCATGTCTTCACCCCTTGCAAAATCCCAAGCATGGCCATTTCTGCTGACCGCTTGAGTTCATTTATTTCATGCGGGGCTATTTCTTTATTGATATAGATCAAAATAACGAAGTTGACGTATAACTATTCATATATTTATACATATTTCTTATTATCTTTTTACTTATTTCTTGTTACAAAAGAACAATTCTGAAGATGGCCCTTGATAATCATCAAGAGCTCTCTCAATATCCCGCAATGCGCGTTTTCTGTCTCGGGGGCAAGCTGTGCGACAAGAAGACTTGGCAGCCATTCGTAACCTCGGCCTGTTTTCGGGCTGCGCCGAGGAAACATTCGAGAAATTGATGGAAGCCGGGTTTCTTCAGCGGTTTCCGAATGGCGTTGAGTTGATTCAGGAAGGCGAGCCGGCCGACTTTCTGTATATTTTGGTCGATGGGCTGGTGGAGATGTACGCAACAGCCCAGGACAAGAGCACAACCATCAGCTTCGTCCGACCGGTGTCGACGTTCATTCTGGCAGCGGTACTTCGGGATCAAGTCTATCTTCAGTCGGCACGCACCTTGGCCCGATCACAAGTACTCATGATCCCCGCCGTGAGCGTCCGGCTGGCCATGCGCTCCGATGTCGAATTCATGGCGGCGATCGTTGGCGAACTCGCCTTAGGCTACCGAAATGCCGTTAAGGAACTCAAGAATCAGAAGCTTCGTAGCGGCGCCGAGCGGCTGGCGAATTGGATATTGAGAACTCACGCAAGCCAGGGGCACTCTGACGAAGTTACCATCTACATCGAGAAACGCGCCTTGGCATCCCGCCTCGGCATGACGCCGGAAAACCTCTCACGGGCGTTCAATACGCTACAACCGTTCGGCATCAGAGTCTCGGGCGCGACCATCAAACTCGACGATGTGCCGGCGCTTGAACAATTCGCAAATCCGTCGCCTCTGATCGACGATTTTTCAACGTAGCGGTCCTAACTTTCAACGTAGCGGTCCTAAATAACTGCATCGCAGGTGAGCGAAGAATCCATTCGCAAAACCTTTTGCTTGATTTTTATCAATTTTCCGGATGTGCTCGGCGTCCGTTCCGATGTGCAAACCGATCAGCAAAAGGAGCATAAGCGATGAATTCAACCTCGACCTTGACGCCCCCCCTTCCCGCGAAAGCGGGAGAAATCGCGACGACATGGCCGGATTTATGGGCTGCATACGCGGACTTAGGCGATGCATGCGCAAAAGCCGGGCCGATCGAGCCAACATCGTTGAGACTGGTTAAACTTGCCCTCGCCATCGGCGCGGGATCTGAAGGCGCCGTTCATTCACATACGCGCTGGGCGGTGTCGGAAGGATTGAACCCGGATGCGATTCGGCAAGTCGCATTGTTGGCGATCCCGACACTCGGGTTTCCGCAAGCGGTCGCTGCGTTGTCTTGGATCGAAGACATCTTGTCCGCGCCGCAAAAGTAACATCTTCCGACAATAGCCCCGTGCGAGCTCCATCCAGCAAAAATTGGCCGCTACTGACGGTCGGTTTCCGTCCGTTCTTCCTATTGGCCGCAGTTTATGCCAGCGTCGCCGTCCCGCTTTGGGTCGCGGCGTATATCGGATATGTGTCTTTTCCGGAAGGCATTTCGCCGGATGTCTGGCACGCGCATGAAATGCTCTTCGGTATAACCGCGGCAATCGTCGCAGGTTTTCTCCTAACCGCGACACCGAATTGGACCGGTCGCTTACCCATTTCCGGTCTTCCCCTTCTAGGCCTTGTCTTGTTATGGCTTGCGAGCCGTCTGGGTTTGTTCGCCATAGAACCGCTCGGGTTTCTCTTTGGTGCGATACTTTCGTCCTCTTTTCTTTTATCTGTTTTATTTCTTATACTTAGAGAAATAATAGCGAGCGGGAATTACAGAAATCTCGTCGTTGCAACTCTCTTCGGGTTTTATACCGTAGGTCAGGTTGCAAGCGTCATTTCTCTGCAAACAGATGGTGACCCAATGCTGGGATGGCGCATCGGATTGGCCGCCCTCGTGGCGCTGATTACCGTCGTCGGGGGACGTGTCACGCCGAGCTTCACCGGCAATTGGTTACGTAAACGCGGCACGGCAATCACCATCGCGCCGTTCGGTACTATCGACAAAATGAGCATCCTAATCAGCGGCCTCGCACTTATTGGTTGGGTTCTGCTGCCCGTGTTCGAATGCGAGACTTCACAGTGGATTGGCATTTTGTTTATGGCCGCCGCCGTTATGCACCTAGTGCGTCAAAGTCAGTGGCGACCGCATCGAATAGGTGCCGAGCCACTGGTTCTCATTCTGCATATTGGCTACGCCTTTGTGCCGGCTGGATTTCTGGTAGCGGGGCTCGCGGCATTGAACATGGGGTCGATCACAGACGATGCCACGGTTCATGTATGGGCGATCGGCGCCGTCGCGACGATGTCGCTTGCGATCATGACCCGCGCATCGCGCGGCCACACCGGGCGCACGCTGACCGCCCCAATGTCGACCGTGACGCTTTATGTCGCGATCGTTTTGGCGACAGCGGCGAGGTTTCTGGCAACCCTCTGGCCGGACGGGATGCTGCCGTTTCTGATCCTCGCATCGGCTGCTTGGGTGTACGCGTTTTTCGGATTTTTGATCCTGTACGGGCCGATGCTCATCGGCCGGAGGCACAAATCGGACTGAACGTCCGAATTGATATATATCAAGGACAAGAATGTGCGAGTCTGACATGCATCATGTCCCGCAGTTTCTTCAGGGACACCGGACTCATGCCCATTGGAAAAATCACCGAACGGGTCGATGCGATCACAACGCTCAACGACCGGTACCGGGTGCCGGCACCGCCGTGCCCACGCAGCGTAAAGATCGAACTGACGGCTCGATGCAATTTCCGGTGTTCCTTCTGCGCGACGGGTTACAAGCTTCGCGATAAGCGAGATATGGATTGGAGCTTCTATTTGTCGCTCATAAAAGAACTGCGGCAAGCGGGCGTCGAAGAACTCGGCATGTTCTATCTCGGGGAAAGTTTTCTGCTCCCATGGCTTCCCGAGGCCATCGACGCGGCGAAGGACGAGGGGTTTCCCTACGTGTTCCTCACCACAAACGGCTCGTTGGCGACGCCCGATCGGGTACGAGCGTGCATGGCGGCGGGCCTCGACAGCCTGAAGTTCTCGCTGAACTACGCCGACGAAGCGCAATTTATAGACGTCGCGCAAGTCAAAGGACGCAATTTCCATGTAATGCTTGATAATGTCAGAGCTGCGCGTGGGGTTCGCGATGAAGGCGATTACGAGTGCGGACTCTACGGCTCATACATCCAGTATGACGGAGACCAAGGGGAACGGATGGGGGAACTGGTGACGTCCTTGGAGCCGTTTCTGGACGAGATTTATGCACTGCCACTCTACTCGCAGGCCGACCTTGTAACGGTCGACGAGAAAGGACGAGGATGGACCGTCCGGGGCGGCAATCCGGGGCGTGCAGGTAACATGCGGCCTGCCGTTCCTTGCTGGTCATTGTTTACCGAGGCACGGGTCACTCATGACGGTTATCTGTCGGCCTGTTGTTTCGATCACGACGGGCGGTTCCGCATGGGCGATCTGAAGGACCAAGCGTTCATGGACGCATGGACTTGCCACGACTTTCAAGACCTTCGCCGTGCGCACCTCGGTGGCGACGTCTCGAACACCGTATGCAAGGACTGCGTCTCTTACGATTAGAATATAACAGGCCCCTTGCGTAGAGACGTCATTGCCCCTGGCTCGCCAAATGCGTTGTAACCGCTTTTCGACAAGACAGTTTAGACTATCCGGTCAGATCATGGGCTAACCAGGGGAGGCGAGCCACCATGACCAAGTCTTTCGTTCGGATTGTGAACATCGGCGGCAAACAAATGCTTGAACTGCCGGTGCCGTTTCGTTTTCCAGACGACGTTAAGGAAGTCGCTGTCATGCATAAGGACGAGGGTCTCTTGATTTCTCCTCTACCGGTGTTTGATAGCCCCGTTTCATCCGATTTCATGGAAGATCGAGAGCAATCGCCTCCGCAGGAACGCGACGAGGTGTTTTGATATATGCGATCTTTATATGAGCCGAAACTGTTCGCGCCAAATAGTTCAACGATTTAATCGTTTAATCATAAGATCATTAGAAGATTGTTTTTAATGTTCTTTTTCTAACGATACACCTTTTGTTTACACTTCTCGCAGATACCGTCGCCCCAGCTTAGGAGGGGGTTATGGTATTTCCTGGGGGAAGATGGTTCGGCACGCCAAAACCGATTGCTGACGAGAGCTTCTTGAGTTGGTTCAGACGAACGGCTGCAGCCAACGCATTGACGCCTCGAGAACTCTACCGAATTGCCATGCCGAGCATGTCGAAATTGCCGACTCTCGCGCCGCCTGAAATCGCAACACCAAGGAACCCGTCACATCTACAAATTCTCGCCGCGACGATTGGCTTCGCACTGTGATGAATGGGCTTCGCCCGTGGTTCGAAGACCTTGGATTCCCGCTACCTGAAGCAATTGACATAAGTACCGGTTATCCGAGTGGCGGTCGGCGATCGCGACAAATATCCGAAAGCTGGAGCGGCGACGACTCTGACAGTTTCGTCATTTACGTTCGACCCGATAGTGAAGATGAGGTTGCTGTGGCAGCGGCTATTGCCTTTCAGCTTTGCCGGATATCCGTCGACGGAAAAGACGAGCACGGTCATCTGTTTCGGCATCTTGCGATTTCAATCGGGCTGAAAGGGCGTGCAAGCGAAGCGCCGGCCGGGACTCTGTTCAAAGAGATGATCCAGCCTATTCTGGACTCTGCGGGGAAGATGCCCCGCACGGACGCAACACGAACCAAAGGCACGCAACCGCGCGAACAGACGACACGGATGATAAAGGTTACCTGTCCGAAGTGTGGCTACCTAGCCCGCGTTTCACGGGAATGGATCAACGACGTCGGACCACCGTTATGCCCGAAACATGGGCCGATGAAGGTCGGTTGAGCATCCCAGCAACGCGGCCGGATTCCAGACCGAACGGAACTGCCACCCACGCAATCCTTCGACCCATTGCTCCAAGTGCACCTGGAGCCGCCCCCCCTTAAGCCATTCTGATTAAATGACTTTGGGATTATATTTGCGCCATTCTTAAAGGGTATTTTGACACGCTAAATTGCTACGAAATCGGCCAGATCACTGCCTATTCGGACAGAGTTGAGTAAACCTAACACTGTGTTTGAAAATCCAATCATCGAGTTCGGAACGTTTTCCGAACTGATCCATACGACTAATCGACAACACCTCCGGCAATCAGAAAATCACCCAGAACCGCATTGAAAATGTCCGGCTTTTCGAGGTGAACAGCGTGGGCGCAGCCCGGAATCACCGCCAACTGGGCGTTCGGGACGTCGCGCCATAGCCGTTCTACTTGCGACCAGGGATAGGTCCGATCGCTATCCCCCCAAAGCACCAGTGCCGGACAATCGATGTTCTTTAAGTTGTCCTCGCCGGACCATGTCTCCATCGCCGTCAGCCCTGCCAGAACGGCCTGAAGTCTTGTCTTCTTCGCCAGTGCTTCGCACACGCCGTAATTGGCCGCCTCGGCTTCCTCTAAAAACCATGTCGCCGAAATGCGTTGTCCCGTCACCATTGGGCCGTCTTCTGAGGCGCGACGTTTCGACTCGGCAATTGTTTCGAACCGTCCAGGCAATTCCCCAATCGCCCCTGTTCCGTACAGGACAAGACGCGAAATCCGGTCCGGTGCCTGTCGGACCATTTCCTGGACCACCATGCCCCCCATTGAGTGTCCGACAAGGTGGAAACGACTTATGCCTTCATGTTCAAGAGCATCCAGGACGTACGTTGCAAAGCCGACGATGCTGTCCGGCGCGTCGCGATCGTGAAGATCGCCAAACCCGGGCAAATCGACTGCGGTCACGTCAAACCGGTTTTCGAAACACTCGACTTGATCGCGCCATTGCGCGGCACCGCCCATAAAACCATGAACGAAGACGAGGTGGTCGCGTGTACCTGACCTATCGGACCCGCCGTTCATGGGCGGTTACTTGCGGCCACCTTGAACAATGCGATCGAGGATCATCGCGCAGAAAAGAATCGAGAACCCGGCAAGAATTCCTTGCCCAACATTGGCGTACTGCAATGCCTCCAGCACATCCTCACCGAGGCCCTTAGCCCCGATCAGCGACGCGACCACAACCATTGCCAGACTCAACATGATGGTTTGATTGATGCCCGCCCGTATCGAGGGGCTTGCCAACGGCAGATCGACGCGGGTCAGCAGATACCATTTGCTGGCGCCGAACGAAACTGCCGCCTCGCGGACCGCTTCCGGCACGCCCCGCAGCCCCAAAACAGTCAGGCGCACAACCGGTGTCCCACCGAAGATCATCGTCGTCACAACGGCCGCCGGCTTGCCCGTGCCGAAAAAGGCGATCACCGGGATCATAAACACGAATGCCGGCATGGTCTGCATGAAGTCCATGATCGGCTGAATGAATGAATAAAGCCTCGGTCTGCGAGCGCAGAACATGCCGAGCGGAATCCCGATGACGATCGAGAGACACGCCGCCGTTCCGAGCAACGCCAGTGTTGTCATCGCTTTTTCCCAGAACCCCAACAGCCCCATGTATGCCAAGAATGCACCGGAATAAATGGCCATGCGCGGGCCCGCGGACAAACCGGTGAGCAAGATGATAAAGGCCGCAATCACCATCCAAGGCGTTTGTACGAAAGCCAGTTCAAGCCCATCCAGCAAAGAGCGAATGGCCAGCGTGATGAAGTCAAAGAGCAACTCGCCGTTGGTCACACAGAATGCGAAGAACGCTTCGACCCAATCAATGGAGGTCAGTCGAATTTCCGGCTCCGTTGGAAAGTTCGTTAAAATCAGATAGGTGTTCGGGAAGCTATAGTGAACAACCGTTGTCGCCACGATAACGAAGGTAAACACCGCACTTAAAGCCATGTGCTTCATGGGCATGCCGGACGACACCGACGGATCGGAAAGCCATTCGGAAAACCGGGTTTCCAACGCCGTGTTGGCGTATACCGCTTGAACGCACTTGATGACGATCAGCACCGCGACACCGGACGCCGCTATGGCAAGACCGGAGTCCTCCAATTGTTGTGCTTCCAACCGGATGCCGCCGATGGCACCCTCCAATGACTCGACGGTGCGCCTATAAACGTCGACCTTGTCGGATCCGCTCTTGATGGCGGCCTCCAATTGTTGGCGTCTGAGATCGAGCGTCCCTTCGATCTGCGCGATACGCTCCCACGCGCCAGAGGCTAAGTCACCGAAGAGACCGCGAATGATTTGAACGAACCCGAATGTTTCGATGATGAGGAACGTCAGGCCCCAATTCCAAAGCCCCCGCGCGCCAAACCATATAGGCCCCAATATACCGGCCCAAAGGTTGAAGGTTTTGACGAAACCGGCCTCCGCACCAATCTCCCTAAAGTTTTTTGCGTAATACTCGGGGTTCGTGCGAACAAACTCCTCAACGCGCTTCATGCGCTCCGCTGTTTCGCGTTCGACCGCTTCTTCCACGGAAGTCCCGGTCATCGATACTTGTTGGGTGCTCATGATACTTCCGTCCCTTCGATTACGGTCCGCAGAATGTCGCGACGGGTGATGACACCGACCTCGGTGCCGTTGTCGCGCACCACAATGGGTGCATCGGCATCGATGGCCATTTGAATCAATACGCTGAGGGTTTCATCTTCTTCGACGCGCGGCGCGTCGTCCGGTAAGTCGCCATACTCGGCAACATACTCATCCATCGGATGCATCACGCCGTGGGCCCGCACCACTTTCAATCTGGAAATACCAGCAACAAAATCGGCGACATAGTCATCCGCCGGATTCATGACAATTTCTTCCGCCGTGCCAATTTGCACAATCCGGCCGTCACGCATGATGGCGATCCGATCACCGACCTTTACCGCTTCGTCCAAATCGTGGGTGATGAAGATCGTTGTTTTCTTCAAGATCGCCGAAAGCTGCATGAACTCGTCTTGCAACTGATTGCGGATCAGAGGATCCAAAGCGCTGAACGGTTCATCCATAAGCAGCACGTCGGGATTCGCCGCGAGCGCGCGGGCCAAGCCTACGCGCTGCTGCATACCGCCTGAAAGTTCGTGTGCGAACTTATTGCCCCAGGCATCCAGTTCAACAATCTTGAGAATTTCAGCCGCTTTGGCCAAACGCTCATTCTTGCTGACGTTTCGGATTTCCAGCGGCATCGCAACATTGTCGAGTACCGAGCGATGCGGCAGAAGAGCGAAGTTCTGAAAGCACATACCGATTTTGTTGTTGCGGAACTCCCTGAGAGCGGCGTCTTGTAATTGGGTGACATCAACGCCTTCGATGCGAATGTGTCCGTCGGACGGGTCCAATAGTCTGTTGAAATGTCGAACAAGCGTAGACTTGCCGCTTCCCGACAATCCCATAACACAGAATATTTCACCGCGTTTGACGTTAAAGCTGACATCGGCGACACCAACCACGGCATTATACCGCTCTAATACTTCGGCTTTACTCAAACCTTCTTTGTTTACAGCGTCCATTGCTTCGGCGGAATTTTCGCCGAAAATCTTCCAGACATTTTCAACTTCGATGATGATATCATCTGCTGCGCCAGTACCCGTGGCTGTCATAACGCCCCCCTGTTTCAATCCACAAAACTTTCTACAGCCGATGCGTGGTCTTCACGCATCGGCTGCAGGGTCGTTATTCAGAGATTAGAGGCCAAGCCACGCGTCGACGCGTTTCGGGTTGTTCTTTACCCACTCGCTGGCAACTTCCTTCGGATCCCGGCCTTTGCCGGAGATTTCATAGGCAAAGCTCGACACGTCGTCAGCCGTGAGATTGAAACGTTCGAAGAACTCGACGATGGCAGGCGAGCGGTCGCGTAATGATTTCGACCATGCGATCTGCACGTCTTTCAGGGCGTCCTTGGTTGCAACCATGGATTTTTCGTACCAGTCGGGGTTATCTGACGGCTGGTACATTTTGTATTTCGCCGGATCAAATTTTGGTTCCGACAGCATCTGCACATCGAACATGTACCAGACCGCGTGCGGCTTGTAGCAATAGAACGCGTAACCTTCGCCCTTGGCAATCGAGTCCTTGATCCGCGCCGTTTTGACGCTTTCTTCCGCGCGGATTGGATCGATGAACGGCAACAGGTCGTAGTCGCGGACTTTAACCTCGTTCACATTGGCGGACGCCCAACCGGGCGCACCGATCCAAAGCTCTCCTTTACCGTTGCCGTCGCTGTCCATTTTCATGGCAACGTCTGGGCGACCCAAATCAGCAATATCCGTGATGTTGTTGGCTTTGCCAAAATCCTGGGAAACGCAGAACCCTTGGTTGCCTTGGTATGGATTCTTACTGAGCTCGACGGTGCCTGCGCCATCGACGTATTTCTTGGTGAAGCTCTCCTGGTTCGGCAGCCACACGTCCGGATGTACATCGATGTCGCCCTTGCCCTGGTCCATCGCCTGGAAGATCGTCGCGTTGTTGCCCGGAACCAGATTGGCTTCGCCGCCGATCCGTTCGACGACGACCGCCTGCAACAGGTGCGCGATGGCTTGGGCGCCCGTCCACGACGGTGTGCCGATGTTGACCGACTCCGCACTAACTGCCGGTGCGGACGCAATGCCAATGGCCGTTGCGCACGCGATACCTAAAATAGTTTTCTTCATCCTTACCTCCTTGATTTGATAGTCCTTGATCGGAAGTTATTCCTTCCTGCTTGTTGATCGATTTCCGGATGCTCCGTTATGCCGTTTTCGAGTCCGCCAATAGGGCTTCGTACGCGAACAAGGCGACGGACCCGCCCGTGTGTAGGAAAAGCACATTGTCCGTCGGCTTAAAAAAGCCCGCCTTCACCATTCCCAACAGCCCCGCAAAGCCTTTTGCGGAATAAACGGGATCGAGAAGCAAACCTTCGAACTGAGCCGCGACGGAAATCGCTTCTAACGTCGATTCTGCCGGCAGGCCGTAGCCATCGCCCACATAGTTGTCGTCGACGATAATTTTCTCGGCGCCAATCGATGAGGCGCCGAGGAATGACAACGTTCGATCCGTCAGTGCGTGAACGGCGGCGACCTGGACGTCATGTTTCTGGCGGACGCTGACGCCCATCACCGGCAACCCGGCGCCATGGGCGTAGAGCCCTGCGACCAAACCGGCTTGCGTACCCGTGCTACCGGTTGCCATGACGATCCAATCGAAAGAAACGCCGGACGCCTTGGATTGCGCCATGATTTCTTGGGCGCATGACACATACCCCAAGGCGCCGATCTCGTTGGAACCGCCGCCCGGGATAAAATACGGACGATGGCCTTCTCCGCGCAGACGCTCGGTCACGGCCTGGGCTTCCGCATTCATGTCCAAGCCGGACGGCCGGAACTCCAACGTGGCACCGAATAACTTGTCCAGCAGGACATTGCCTGTTTCCTCGTAGTCGCTCGCCTGGTTCGGCACCCGCCGTTCAAGGAGACCGTGGCATTTCAAACCAAATCGGCAGGCCGCAGCCGCCGTCTGGCGTACATGGTTGGACTGGACGGCACCTTGCGTCACCAACATGTCGGCATTCTGCTTCAGCGCGTCGCCGACCAGAAACTCCAACTTTCGAGTCTTGTTTCCACCCGAGGCCAGACCGGTACAGTCGTCGCGCTTGATGAAAAGATTTGGACCGGCCAAATGCTCGCTTAAACGCAGCATCGGCTCAATCGGAGTCGGCTGATGACAGATTGAAACGCGCGGAAAGCGTCCCAGATCGATCGGTATCGACGGCTCCAACTCTGCGACTTCCATATTTTTGTCCCATCCCCCTTATTTTCTTAACGGTGAAATAATTCTGAAAAAGAGGCCAATATTATGTTTGCCTAGCATTATGCAAAAAATGCATAATTTAGGTGTATGGATATCGTCTGGTTCAAAGATCTCGGTCTTCTGGCCAAGACCGGCAATTTTTCTCAGGCTGCGGTCTTGGGAAATGTGAGCCAACCCGCGTTCAGCCGCCGGATCAAAGCGTTGGAACAATGGGTGGGGACGCCCCTCGTCGATCGCTCGTCACAACCGGTCTCGCTAACCGACGCCGGTCGGCAAATGCTGGAGGCCGGCCAACAGGCGCTCTCCCGACTGGAGACGGAACGCGAACACGTCCGAAACGCCCTGTCGCGGCCGGATAGATATTTGGTCACATTCTCGACCCAGCATTCGATCGGCTGGCGATTTTACCCGGCGTGGCTGGAAGCCTTCGAAAATGCGTTTGGGCCTATCATCTCTCGTCTTCGCGCCGACAATCTGCCCAACTGCGTCGACGATCTGAAAAAGCACGAAGTCGATTTCGTCATTGCCTACCAGAGCGATTTCTCCCCGAGTATCGCCAAGTTTCCATTGCTCGAATCTCTTGTGATCGGGCACGACAAATTGATCCCGGTCTGCAAATGCGACGGACAAGGCCGTCCGGTTTACGACATCGGCGACACCTCGGTGCCGGCCATGCCCTATCTACGGTTCGGACCGACGGCCCCCATCGGACGCCATGTCGAGCCTTTGCTTCGTGCGCGCGGCATCGAAGATCGCTTGTCGGTCGTCTACGAGAACTCGATGGTTGGCGCCCTCCGCATTCGCGTCCGCGACGGCCAAGGAATTGCGTGGTTGCCGGAATCGCTTGTTCAACCGGATATTGATTCCGGCGCACTTGCCGTTGCCGGCCAAGAAAACTGGGCCATTGCGTTAGAGATACGGTTGCACCGGACAAAGGACCATACCAATCCACTAACCCGAAGGATTTGGACGTTCTTGGCGCTTCGCGAGAGCATTCCACTTGCCAACTAGGTCATATTCGAAAAGCACTCTAAGCAAATGACGCAATGACTTGGGAAAACGAAACGGCGTCCCGCAGGTGCCGGGACGCCGTTCGATGTTTGCGCGCGCCCAACGGTCTGGCGGCGGGCGCCGATCCGTTAGGCCCGCGGCATTAAGGCTTGATGTAGGTATAACCTTGTTGCTGCAGATAGCTGAGTTCGGCAACTCCCGACGGCACGATGTCGTCTTCGAAGACTTCGAACAAATCGTTCTCGTAGCTGATTTTACGGCCATTAAGCGTGTTGTTGCAGACGTGGAAAGACACCTGCTGCGTTTTCAGGTTCGTCACGTCGCTTTGCAGCTTGATGTTGTCCTTGGCGCTCGCCAGCAAGCCGACGCCATTTCCGTGCAGAACCACCTTCACCTCAAGGTTTTCGGCACCCACCGCATTGATATGGTTTTGGATGTTGCGCATTGCGCCACGGTACTTCTTGTCCGCGTCACCGCCGACATAGTTGATGTGATAGACGACCTTTTGTTTGCCGTACTTCTCATTGGCATCGGCGTCCGGCGCCGAAATCAAGAATGACGACACGGATAGCGCCACCACAGACAAAAAAGCGATTAGATGTTTCATTGTTGTCTCCCACGTTTTGATTATCGCCTGGAGGCCCAGGCGTCATTAATTGTCCGCCGGATGACAAAGCGATGCTACTGGGTGGGTTCCTAGCGCCCGAATGCGATATCCTAGGGTATTCCCTAGGACGACAGTGCGATCAGTTGACTAGAGGTACGGGCGCCGTATTTTCGCAACAGGTTCGACCGATGGAACTCGACCGTTTTTGGACTGATTCCGAGGGTTCGGGCGATCTCTTTTGTCGAGTGCCCTTTTGAGATCAATTCCAACACTTCCCGTTCCCGTGGCGTGACGTGGTGTTCATCGGCGGAATCGTCAACGGGATCGAGAATTGATGGATCGAATGGCTCTGCAACCCGACGACGGCGACGATAAATGACCGTGACCAACGAGAAGATGACCATCACCAAGCCAGCGACCAGAAACCAAGGTTTCTCGTACCATGACGCTTGATGATCCATCGATGTCAGCCGGTGCCGGAACGCCACCATTAAGTCACGAACGGCATGGTAAGGCATGGGTGACGACCATACGTCGGCGAGGTCCAATCGCGCAGCAACGGGTGAACCGCTGGCCGTGAGCAGCGCCAGCGTGACATCGTCGCGCAAATCCCGCGGCGTCCCAGCGAGCGCGGCAAACGGCCATTCGGGATACAGCCGCGTGCTCAGAAGTTCCGGGTGGCCATACGTCGCATTCTTGTTCAAGACAACGATCTGACTGGGATCCAACGCACCCGATTTGCTCATGGCCTCAATCAGACCGCTTCGCACGATGCCGATATCGGCCGCGCCAGACAGAACATGCGAGAACATCTCGTCCATCGGAAAGCCGACATAAGTCAGCTGCTCCGGATCGTTAAACAAGTCGACTCCCACGTCTTCAAACTCGCGCCAAGCCAATTGGAATCCGCCGAATGCTTGGCGATCCACAGCAACCACTGATTTGCCGACTGCATCCTGCAAAACATTGATGCCGGTCCCCTTGCGCGTAAAGATCACACTGCCGAATTCACTAACGTAGCTGTCGTTTGACGCACGACGCTGCCGCGAGGCGATGACACTCATTCGAAACTCACGGTCCAGATCAAAGAAATGGCCCGGGTTGGTCAGCACAAAGTGCAGATCGCCATTATCGATCCGCTCTCGCGCGGACGTCAGGGTGATGGGGACAAGTTCGAACGTCCACCCCGCCACCGATGCGTCCAAATACATCTTCAAGTTCGACCATTTTTCCGCTAGCTGCTGTTCGCCGCGGTAAGCCAAAACCCCGATCTTTGCGATTTTGTCGGTTTCTTGCGCAATAGAAGGCACGGCGCCCAAGGTGACACCGAAAAGCAGCAAGCAGCTAAGGAAACATCTGACCATCGATAGCCTCCGGTCGATGAAGTCTAGCTGACACCGCAACCCAGGCGCAAATCTGGCATCCGATCAGCAAAGGAACGTGGTGTTAACTCTTTTCCGGCAGAACATGGAACAAGCCATACCGATACGCATGACGCCAGGGGATGACATTGGCTCCAAAATCAGACTTGTACGCTTGTTATGTCTACGTTTTGGGAACGCGCACGGGGACCGGCGTCAAAACCTACGTTGGCTGGACAAATGATTTGGCGGCCCGACTTCATCGGCACAATGATGGCACGGGGGCGAAGTCCA
This sequence comes from Rhodospirillales bacterium, assembly GCA_965222395.1. GTDB lineage: Bacteria > Pseudomonadota > Alphaproteobacteria > Rhodospirillales > Casp-alpha2 > UBA4479. Next base: position 3,445,484 of record OZ244947.1, on the reverse strand, counting down.
CGCGCGGTCGAGCCTGGGCGCTTCTATACGCAGAGAAATATTCGTCCCGGTCCGAGGCCATGTCGCGGGAATGGCATTTGAAACGAGACCGCTCATTTCGGTTGCGATTGCGCGAAACCCTGTTGGGAAGCAGTCCGACCTAATTCGCCGCTTTCCATAGCAGCCAAATCCCGCCTGCCACGATAAGGACCTCAATTAAATATGTATGCCTGGCGTCTCCCAATGCGGCGACAAACCGACTTGCCAGCCATGTTCCCGGAAACGTCACCAGCCCCATCAATACCCCCGCAACGATTAAATCAGTGGGTAACAATCCCATCGACCAATAGGCAGCAGACCGGGCAACGGCATTGATGATCCCAATCGCAGCGTCGGTCCCCAGAAGTAGCGGACCATGCACGCCGACGCTATTGAGCCCGGCGATCACGAACATGCCGGACCCCGCCGTGGTGCCGCTGAGCACGCCGAACACCAATCCGAGGACCAAGATCGTTTTGAGCCCCGGCTCGAAACCATGTTTCCTTAGGAGTCGCCGAAGTGGAATGGCCGCCAACAAGGTCGCCCCCAACAACGCAGTCAATGCGCGTTCCGGAATCCAAGCAAAAAACAACGCGCCCACATAAACCCCGGGCAACGACGAAACGGTGAACTGAAATGTCAGCGGCCAATCGATGGTCTTACGATAAACAACGACCCTGCTGAGATTTGCACAAACTGCGTAGACCGCGATGAGCGGAATGACCGCCTTGGCGCCGACAATCGGTGAGAGGGCCAAAATAATGATAAACCCGCCGCCGAAACCACCAAGGCCACTGACAAAGGCCGCGCAGAACGACGCCAACGCAATGAAAAGATACTGCTCGGTCACGAATCAGAGGGGCCTTTGGGTCGCTTGGTGGGATCAGCCGTCGTCCCGGAAGGCGTAGATCGGACTCGTCCAGGCGGCATGACCGTCCTCTTGAATAACTTTGATGAAGTACCGGCCATCCCCGCTTTCCGGCAACGTAACCGGAAGGCGTCCCTTCACTTCGGCCTGATCAAGAATGTCCGGCAGACGCGACACTTCGATCCGTTTGTCCATACCGCCGCATTCCGCGGTCACGCTGTCTGCCCCTACGCCGCCTAAATCCGCCGTCAACGTTCCATGGTTGGTGTCGACCTTGATTGAGTCGCCGGGTTTGGGGTCACCGTCCTGCAACCAGACATCGACGACGCAAAAACCGCCCGTGGTCACGCCCGAAAACGCGACGGAGCCGTCCTCATTGATCGACGGTTGATGATCCGGGTTCCAGAAATTGTATGCGGCGATGCGATCCACCGTGCGTCCCGAAACGCGGATAGTCCCGGTCCAATGAACCATGCGACCGCGGCCGCGATACTCCTGCCCGGCGATCACCACACGGATTCGGCCGAGTGCATCGTCATGATCGAACCCGTAAACCGTCTGCAACTCGTCGAGGCCGTCCATGACGATAATTTTCACGACAGGGCTGCTGCCGATGACGTGATAGCTGAATGTCGGCGTCGGATCGGCGGTCGCGACGATGTCACCCATGATCGACGTATCGGTCAGGGTATGCCCCCCCTCGATCACCGCCGGATCGGCATCAAAAACCTTGCCCGGCATCGACGTTCGAAGCTTCGTCGACGCATAAATCCGCGCCCCGGTGGTGGCATAGTGATGACGTTTACGGAACGCATCAAACAGGGCGTCACGGGTCAATTCCGTCATCATGTGGCACGTCATACCGCCATAAGACCCGAATTTTGCGTCGCCGGGATAACTGGCACCCGGTCGACCCTTGTGACCGTCGCTGGCGGCGACGATCCCGACACGGTAGTTCATCGAAAATGCATCGCGAACGATCCAATCAAACGAACCCCAAGCTGAATGCACTTCGACGGATGGCTCTACCTTGGCGTCGTGGGCATGCGTCACATCGGCGTAACGCCCCCCGACATGAGCGGTCACCAGCACGTCTTCGTCTTGCAGCTTTTCGAACAAATCGGTGACGTCGTGGCAATCCGTTTCCGGTGCCGTCCGATCAGACACCAAGGCACGCGACGAGCGATAGATCGGCCGCCCTTCGGTGCGGTACCAGACGTTGTGATCGCCACCCATTCCGGTATTACCCGACCACTCGTACCCCGGGATTGCCAGGAACTCGCCTTCGACATTGAACTCGGCGGTCAGATCGTTCAGATGCGCCCAAAAAGCGTCGGTAATCTGAAAATCGTTTCCTTGATGACCGATGATATCGACATAGGCGCGATCGCGCGCATAGGTGAAGTACTCCCGCGCTGTGCCGGTACCGATGGTTTCGCCGCTTTGACCATGGAGGTCCGACCAATAATGCGCGAACGGCTTGTCGCCCATGATGCGAAGCGGATTGGATCGCGCCAAAACTTCCCCGTCGCGCAGGAACGAGAACCAGCGGTCGCCGTCCTCGTCGCAGTTGAGATCTGTGGCGAAAATAGCAAACTGCGCACCGTCGGCTTTGTAAGTATCTTGTGCTCCGGCAACCGTTCCTTCCGTCGCCATCGTGTAATTGCCCGCCGGCAATTGGGTCGCGTTACCCCAGCGGTCCTCGGCCTTCAAGATCACCCGAAACGGCTCGTCAGGGCGACGCAAAGTCGGCGCCAATACCTTATAAAGCGCCGGAGGACCGGGAACGATCGGAACCGTCGCCTGTGCCTCGTCGGGCAATGGAATATGATCGAATGTCGCAAAGGCATCGACCGAGATTTTATACATCAGTCCACTTTCGCAGAACGTTTGCGCGCGGATACCGGGGCCACCTTCGCGGGTGTCGCCGATCCGAAAGATCAGCTGATCGCCGGGGGCCAGATACCGCAAACAGACGACCGTAACACAAATGCCCCATGGCCGAATGTTGCGCCGCTGCGAAATCGCGACTTCCAGCTTTGCCCCGTTCGTGGCCTCAACCGTTAAATAGCCTGGGGCCGTCGGGTCCGTGACCTGAAGTTTGGATTGATCGCAATGGGTCCGCATCTGCAGCCGCACACCGCCTTGATCGTCGATGCCAAACTTCCCCGCGGTATAGGTCAATACATGACTGGTCCAAGATCCTGCTTCCACGGGATCGTTGGGAACCAAAGTCGACTTTCCCATCAGGTCGGGACGATAGGTGTTTTCTGGCATGAAATTTCTCGGGGCTGTTGAAGGCGCGATCAGACTAGCGCTGTGGCTACGGGGCGGCAAACGGCCATCGCGTATGATGGTGTCATATTGACAATTCGGCCGTCGGCGTATCCTTTTCCGCCTGGAGATTTATCATGCCCATCGACCAACATGCGTCGGCAAACACGCCTCGCCTGGCACCGGAATCGACACGAGTCCTCGATGCCGCCGATGCCGAGACGATTTTGACGGCCCGGCTTACGACCGTTGCCGGAAATTCCAAGCATGAACGTTTGGTCGAAGCAATCGTCGACGCGATCACCGACGGCGACCTGCGACCGGGCGACAAGCTGCCACCAGAACCGGTGATGGCCGATGTGACCAAGATCAGCTTGGGCACCGTTCGACGAGCACTGACCAAATTGGCGAGCTACGGCGTGGTATCGCGCGAACATGGCCGGGGAACGTTTATCCTGCGCCGGGCGCAAACCGCGAACGAGTTCATGTACGCGCGGTTCATCGGCCCCGACGGCAATTTATTGCCGTTGCAGCATGTGGTCACAAAGAAACGGATCGTAACGAAAAGCGGACCTTGGCGGACGGCCCTCGGCGAGAGTAGTACCGGCTACGTTCACATTCAAAGATACGGAAGCATCGACGAGAAGATCTTATCCATAAGCGATTTCTATCTGAATGCGGATACCTTTGGTGATATCATGGATGCCACGGCATCCCAGATCGAAACCTTCGGAATCCGCCCGCTTCTTGCCGGTCGCTTCAACACCCCGACCCTTAGCGCGACCAAAATCGCGCGAACCCGTCCGCTCGATGCGGCAACTGCTAAGGTGCTTGGAACCCCCTCCGGCACAACCTCGCTGGTCTTGGAGATTGTCGGTCGGACCTTCAACGATACGCCGATCTCATACCTGGAAATGACCGTGCCGGACGGTAACTGGCGCCTCGATTTAGGCGTTGTCGTCGGCGAAGCGGCGGCAGCGCGGATGCCGAAAACAAACTGACGCAACCGAACAACCATCGATAGATATACTTTGCAACACGACTCCGTATAACGAATCTGCGCTCATCACGACATTTTACGCACATATTGCGTCTTTTACGTAGAATCCCCTACTCATTAAAGTGTATATAACGAGGTATTCTCAACCATATATATTGGATATTACTAAAAGTCGTAAGATTGCGCGGGCAAACAACCTTAACGATTTCGGCATGCTCGCCAAATGTGGGAAGCTTATAGTTGGACACGGGCAGTTACATATTGGCCGGATTGTCGCTGGCATGTGCGATCCTTGCCGTCTTGGGCGCGTTCTCCTGGTGCCGTTACAGAACGCTCAAAACGGAACGCGCCGCAAGCGAAGCAAGGTTCAACGATTTTGCGAGCACGGCCTATGACCGCTTCTGGGAAATGGACCATAACCTTAGATTGACGTTTATTTCTCATAGTGCCGCGAACAAAGGGACCATAGATGTCAGTGAACTAATCGGCAAAACGCGGCAAGACGCCGCCGTCGAGGATACGTCGACGGAACGTTGGCAATTACATCAACGTATGCTCGAAGAGCATCTGCCGTTTCAGAATTTCGAGTATGAGTCCATCACAACAGACGGTCGCCGCAAAATTACCAGCACATCGGGCAAGCCATTGTTCGATAGCGCCGGTACGTTCATCGGTTATCGCGGTGTGTCGAGCGACGTAACCCACATCGTCGAGGCTAAGGAGGAAGAAACCCGCCGGGCGAAGCGGCTTCGCGCGATGCTAGAAGCCTGCCCCTTCTCGGCCATTGTGTCCAACTATGTGACGCGTGAAGTGATTTTCACAAATGACGCTGCCCATCGGCTGTTTCGCAGCGAACGATCGGACATGGTCGGCAAGCGGGGCTTACATCTGTGGGCAAGCGAAGAAGACCGCGCCGATGTGATTACCGAATTCCAACGCACCCGGCGTGTTGCCCCGCGACAAGTCCGATTGCGGCGGCTAGACGGCAGTGAATTCTGGGGACTCGTCGCGTGGGAACGTTTGGATCCATTCGGACCCGACGCTATCATTGCCTGGCACTACGACATGGACGACGAGAAGACGGCGACTGACGCCCTGCGCGAAGCCAAGGAACTGGCAGAGAGTGCCAGCAATGCGAAATCCGAGTTTCTGAGCTCCATGAGCCATGAGTTGCGGACGCCTTTGAATGCCATTTTGGGGTTCGCGCAAATCTTGGAAAGCGATCTTTCCGACGAGACACCGGCTCGGCAGCAAAGAAGCGTGCGCCAAATACTGGATAGCGCGCAGCATCTCATGCAACTGGTCAACCAACTGTTGGAGTTGAACAGGATCGAAAGCGCCGACCTCCCCGTGGTCCAAGAGGAATTCGCGCTCAGCGATGTGGTCGAAGAATGCTTGTTGATCACAGGCAACGAGGCGCGGCGAAAATCCGTAAGCGTCTTCGACAGCACAGACCCGACCTTGATCATTCGATCGGACCGGACGAGAGTTTTGCAGTCACTGTTGAACCTTTTGACCAATGCGATCAAATACAACGAGGAAAACGGTCACGTCGTCATCAAACACACGATATCGAACGGGCGTATGCGTATTTCCGTCAATGATACCGGCATGGGAATCCCGATCGAGAGCCAGGACAAGGTGTTTTTGCCGTTCGAGCGTCTGGGGCGCGAGCATGGAACGGTCGAGGGGACGGGTATCGGCCTCGCCATTAGCCGGCGCCTGATCGAGAGCGTCGACGGCGAAATCGGGTTCAAGAGCGCCCCCGGTGAGGGAAGTACGTTTTGGATCGAGTTGCCCCATGAGGACATCGACGACCGAGAACGCATCAGCGACCGCAGAACCGTTGCCCGTTGATCAACGGCCTCGCGCCAGGGTGTTGATCGATCAGCGCCACGTGGCATCATGGCGTCATGCTCGGCCAGTTTCTGAAACACATTCGAGGGCGAAATACTCCAATCGCGCCGGGCGACGGCGACGTCGATCTTGCGTCTGACGACTTCTTTAAGGATCCGTACCCGTGCTATGCCGCCTTGCGCGCAGAGCGACCGGTCGCACCCGTTATCGGTGGCGGCTATATCCTAACCAGGCACGCCGACATTTCTGACGCATTGCGCAATCCGGCATTGGGCAACGCACCGTCCCGGTTCTCGGCCCTTCATACAAGCAAGCGCGCTACCTATCCGGCGGCCGACTTGGCATTTCATATCCTCCCTTTCATGGACCCACCGCGACATACGGATGTCCGACGACGTATCGGCAAGGTCTTCGGCGCGCTGGCAAAGACCTTTGAAAGCGACATTGTCGAGATCGCTGCTGACCTGCTCCAACAGGCGCCTGCCGGAGACCGCCTCGATGCCATCGACGATCTTGCCACACCTTTTTCGGTAAAGGCGATGTGTGCGTTCGTAGGTTTGCCGGCCAACGATGCAGAGTTTCTCAGACAATGGTCGGAACGTTTCTTTTACCTATTCGCGCCGATCCGAAATCCCGAATTGTTCGCACGCGTAAACGACGATGTCGGCAATATGCGGGCCTATTTTCTCGACCGCGTAACCGCGCCTATCGACGGCGTCGGCCATGGCCTGATCGGCGCCCTTCGCGCCGCGGTGGATGGGGATCCAGCATTATCCGTCCGCGAAATCGCGGATAACGCCCTATTGATGTTCGCCGATGGTGTCGAGAACGTCCGCTACGGCGTCGGCACCGTCCTGCTCTCGTTGACATCGTACGGACGCGACATAGGCGACCTCACTGACGTAACTGCCGCGCGCACCGTCACCGCCGAGGCTCTTCGGTTGAATACCCCGGCCCAGACGATCCCCAGAGTCGTCATCACCGAGACCCGCCTCGGCGGGATGACGGTTCAAACGGGAACGCCGATATTCCTGGCCCTCGGCAGCGCCAATCGCGATCCTGCCGTATTCGAAAACCCGGACACCTTTGATCCCTCAAGGGACTTGTCAAAAGCCATCACATTCGGCGCCGGTCGACACGCTTGCATCGGCGGGCGATTGGCAGAAACGCTGATCACGGCATTCATGACTGCCCTCAGTACACGCGGGTTTCAAGTCGTAACCGCTCCGTCGGACGTAACCTACGAACCGCGCTTTGGTCACCGCTGGCCGGCACGTGTCGACATTCGGATCAACGAATAGCCGCTACCAGTAGCGGCGCACGACCAAACGTCGAGCCAGACCGCGACCTTGAGCGTGGAACCAATCGACACCTTCGTCGACCATGTCGACATACAGCATCAACGGCGAGCGGCGGTCGGGGTATTGTACATCGAACGACAACATCACCGTTGCCCCCGGGGCCACCGATTCCGCCAGATCAGCATGCCCGACAATTTCGTCGATGATCCGGCCATTCAATCGCTGCCATTTGGCCAACAAACGAAGGCCGCTTGTGGCCGTTGGCGGCCACGCGACGCTGCTGCGATTGGTCACCTCAACTCGGACAGACAACCGTTCGCCAGGCGATGCAAATCGCGGCATATCTGTCACGATATCGGCCGCATGCATGGCGCGGCGTTCGGCCAACGCGTGTTCCACATCACGGGTTGAATATGGTGCTGCCAGAATTGGATTGGTATCTGCTGTGCCGTCCAACAATGGATCTAGAAAGGCGGCTACCTCGGCTGCGGAACCGGCGTGGACAACATCCTCGTGTCGTGCGGTTACGCGACGCGACCAAGATCCATTTGGATACAAGTGAACTAAACCGCGCTCCGGTTCCAGATAATGTGACGGCGCCGAATATTTGGATGTCGACGACCAGACGGCCGCCACAGGACTGGCATAGGCTTGGCTCATGACGCGATCGACAATCACCGTCAGGCCGACGTGACGGCCCTCCGCCATTAGCAGGCGTCCGATTTCTCGAGCCATTAAGGCGCCGTGACAATGCCCACCTAGCAGCACCGGCCCCTCCGGCAACAAAGCATGGATTTCGTCGGCGTAGTATCGGGCGAGGGCTTTTTCGTTGGTCTCGTTCTTAAGTTTCAAACCGGACAATGTGCGCATGGCATAGAACGGACGGTCACTACCGAGTTCGGCGGCGAGATCGGTAAACTGCGCCTGCGCGGCCACACAAAAGAAAAACGGCGTTTTCTGTCCAGCGCCATGAAGGCCAACGGTGAGAGCATGCTCCGACGCCCGCGCCCCTTGCCACGCCGCAGTGACGGACCGAACGGCATCGTAAACCTCGATCGGCAAGTCAATCGTCCCCTCGCCGTGCTCCAGCTTTTCCAAGGCGTCGGCGAACGCCGCCAATGTCGGCGCCTCATACAACATGTTCGCCGGAATGCGTACATCCAGTACGGATTCAAGCTGCAGTAAAAACGTTTGCACCGTTAGCGAGTCGCCCCCGGCATCGAAGAAATCATCATCCGGCCCCGGCAATGGCACCGACAGCGTCCCCGCCCAGATCGCTGAAATCCGCCGCGCCAACGGGGAGAGGTCATCCCTTGTATTGCCGGCATCACCGGACCTTGCCGCCATTCGCCGAAGCGCCAGTTTGTCGACCTTGCCACTCCCCAATGTCGGCAAGGCGTCCAAGACGTCGATCCGGCGCGGTCGCTTATGCGCCGAAAGCGCCTTTGCCGCGAAATCCAACAGGGCCTTTTTATCAACCTCTGCATCAGGCGCCCATGTTACCGCCGCACCGACTTCCTCGCCGAGGCTATCGTGCGGGACCGGAAATGCGGCCGCGCCCAGCACATCCGGAAACGCCTGAAGTGTTTGTTCGACCTCGGCGCACGAAATTTTCTCGCCGCCGCGGTTGACGATATCTTTGATGCGGCCGGTCAGAAAAAGGTAACCGTCAGGATCGATATATCCCAAATCGCCGGTGCGCAGCCATTTGCCGAAAAAAAGCGATGCCCGGGGCACGTCTTCATATCCATCGGTTACCGTCGGGCCGCTGACGCAAACTTCTCCCTCGGCACCGTCGGCGACGGGATTACCCACCCGGTCCAGCACAATTGTATCGGCACCGTTGCAAAGCCCGACGGAACCGGGTTTTCGTGCCGCGGGCGGCAAGGGATTGCTGGCAATCTGGCCCGTCGTTTCCGTCATTCCATACATTTGAATAACCGGAACACTGCCCAGTTTCGCCTCGATGTCCTTTTGGAGGGCGGGACCTAGTCCCGCCGATACTGACCGCACAAACCGCAATCGCGATGACATCGCATCCCAATCTGCGGCGCTTGCCGTAGCCAAGAGTGATTTCAACACTGTCGGCACGGCTTGGAACCACGTCGCCTCGCCATCTGTGATCGCCCGGATAAGCGACTCTGTTGCGATGTCACCGGCGATACGCACCTGACCGCCGACAGACAATGGTGCAAAAAATAAATCTACGACGGCGCCGATATGAAACATCGGCAACATATGAACTGCGACATCGTCCGGCCCGAGATCCAGGGACGTCGCAATGGTGTTCGCCGACATCCTGATCGCGGTGCGCGACAGCGGCACGCGCTTCGGTGCCCCTGTCGAGCCCGACGTCATCAAGACCAATCCTATTTCGGTCGCGGCGCTATGTTGTTGGACCACTTCGCGGACAACATTCAAGTCGACGGTCGCTATACCGGCGCCGTCGGACCGCATCTGTATAACGCCGAGATCGAGTGCCTCGGCAAGGTCCACGACATCGTCCGACACATGGTCTACCAGAATCGCCGAAACCTTCGAGTCCTGAAGGTATGATCGGCGCTCCACATCTGTCATTTCAGGGTTCATCGGCACGGCCGCCGCCAATTCGGATACTCCGGCGACTGCGATCAAAGTCGACGGCGCGTTCGGCAGAATCGTCGCCACACGCGTGCCGGTCAGACCGTTATCGTCCACAAATTCGGCGATTGTGCAAAGCGCCGTTGTAACGTCCGCATAAGTCGCAATCTCACCATTCGCGCCATGAAGCGCAGGGCGATCGCCAAATGGCGCCAATACATCGGCAAAACGATCGGTCGGTGTCCCGGAAAACGGCATCGTAGGTTGCGCTGCCTCAGTGTGTTGCGAAGAATATGAGCCCTGTGCATCCCGCTCGACTTAATGTTGCGTTCGGCACCCTCGTGTCAAACAGAAACCCGCCCCTATGGCCCTATCAGCGGTAGAACCGTATCTCCCGGATAAAAGCCGCAGCCGTCCCGGCGTCGCTTGCCTTCTTGGTATCCAGCGCAAGGGCGATGCCCGAGACACCCGGATCGTCGTCTTTCTCCTTATCGAAAAATCGGCGATAGCCGGCCAACAAATCATATCGGGACGTGACCAAATCGCCGGGTGCGGGTCGAGCGGCGCAAACGTAGCGTCCGCTTTTCTTAAAATATGCCCCGACATACGGATGGCCAACGCGATCATCCCCTGAACATAGAAAAAGCGCGATGAAATGCGGTGCGTCCGGAATGAACATCGACCCACTTGGCATCCGCTCGTCGCCAAGAAATACCATCAACATCAGCGCCTCGTTCCGCACGCCCTGTTCATAAGATGCACCCGACGGAAACTTGTCGACCCCCCAGTCAATTTCGACGAAGGTAAACTCGGACAAGTTCACGCTCTCGTTCGCAAGAACGCCAAAAGCCTTGCGGCGGGCCGATATCTCTAAACCACGTTCACCGACGTCCAACTCGACACGATCACGGCGCTTGGCATCTTGTTCAAAGGCAAATCCCTTGGTGATTAGCCAGTCCTCAACCGACCCAGACTGATAATCGTCGAAACGGATCAAATGATCGGGCGACTCCTCAGAGAACGCAGGCAACACAACCGTCACGCCGATCACCGTGAATGCGACCCTCAATAATTGCCCAACCACGCCCGGCATTCTATTAATCCCATGCTTGCAGTCCGAAGCGACAGTTTGCATGGTCTCGGCAACTGCAATCAACTGGGAAAGGGATCGACATGGTCGAACTGACTTGCATTTCGCCGATCGACGGTAGCGTCGTCGCGAAACGCCCGGCGGTATCGCATGACGACGCCAAATCGGCCGTCGCGAGGGCCCGGAACGCGCAGGACTCTTGGCAACATATACCATTGTCAGAGCGTATTCGGATTGTCCGCGACGCGGTCGCAGTCCTGGAACGGAACAACGACGATATCGTCGTGGAACTGGCCCGGCAAATGGGCCGACCGGTGCGTTATGGCGGCGAAATCGGCGGCGTCAAAGAACGCGCGTTTTACATGGCCGACATTGCCGAACGGGCCTTAGCCCCGATCGTCGCCGAGACATCCGATGCCTTCAGCCGTTATATCGCGTTCGAGCCTGTCGGCGTTGTCTTCGTCATCGCTCCTTGGAACTATCCGTTTCTGACAGCAATCAATGCCATCGCCCCAGCCTTGCTGGCGGGCAACGCGGTGATCCTGAAACATGCAACGCAAACGATTCTGGCCGGCGAGCGCCTGGCCCAGGCATTCGCCGAGGCCGGCCTGCCGGACGGGGTGTTTCAAAACCTGTACCTGACCCACGACACGACGGCGACGTTGATATCCGAACGCGCCTTTGACTTCGTCAACTTCACCGGTTCCGTCGATGCCGGACGGCGGTTGGAGACCGCGGCCGCCGGCACGTTTGTTGGCATGGGGCTGGAACTGGGTGGCAAAGACCCCGGCTACGTCCGCGCCGACGCTGATGTCGATGCCGCCGCCGACACCCTGATTGACGGCGCGATGTTCAACTCTGGACAGTGCTGTTGCGGAATCGAGCGGATATATGTGCACGAAACGCTGTTCGACACTTTCGTTGAAAAAGCGTCATCGATTGTCGACGGTTATGTTCTCGGCGATCCGCTCATTCCGGAAACCACATTGGGCCCCATGTCGTCGACGAGGCTTGCCGATCAGGTTCGCGCGCAGATCGATGCGGCGTGCAACGACGGCGCCAAAGCACTGGTCGATCCGACACGTTATCCCGCCGATGACGGCACGTCGGCATATCTGGCGCCGCAGATACTGGTCGATGTCGACCACACCATGGCGGTGATGCGCGAAGAGAATTTCGGCCCCGTTGTCGGCATCATGCCAGTGTCCGGCGATGACGAGGCGGTCGCGTTGATGAACGACAGCCCCTATGGCCTTACAGCATCACTGTGGACCCGTGACGTCGAGGCGGCCGCAGCCATCGGCAATCGATTGCAAACCGGCACGGTTTTCATGAACCGCTGTGACTATCTCGATCCGGCGTTGTGCTGGACCGGTTGCAAGGATACCGGGCGCGGCGCATCCCTCTCCGAATTGGGTTTTCGCAGCGTCACTCGACCAAAATCATTCCACCTAAAATCGGCGTCGTAAGTCGCTCGATCCTATTCCGCTGCGACGGGATCGAGGCGTGGACCGTGCTGCACACGCTCGTCAGCCTTGTGAACCATCGTATAAGCGTAATCGACGCCCATTCCATATGCACCGGAGTGTTCCTGCACCAATCCAATGACAGCATCATAGGTGTCACGACGTGCCCAGTCGCGTTGCCACTCCAGCAGAACCTGCTGACATGTCACCGGCACCACGCCAACCTGGATCATCCGTTGCATCGCATAGTCGTGCGCTTCTAACGACGTACCCCCGGATGCGTCGGCGACCATGTAAATTTCGTAGCCGGCATCTTGCATCGCCGACAATGCGAACGAATTGTTGCATACCTCGGTCCAAAGGCCAGACACGACGACCTTGTTGCGACCATTGACGGCCAGCGCGTCGCGAACCTTCTGGTCGTCCCAAGAGTTCATCGATGTCCGTTCCAACAGCGGTGCTTCCGGGTGCACCGCCAGGAGTTCGGGGTACGTGTGACCCGAGAAACTCTCCGTTTCGACGGTTGTGATGATCGTCGGGATATCAAAAATCTTCGCTGCTTTGGCGAGCGCGACCGTATTGTTCTTCAACAACTGGCGATCGATCGATTGAACACCGAACGCCATTTGCGGCTGATGGTCGATGAAAATCAGTTGGCTATTTTGCGGGCTCAATAGTTCTAGTTTCTCGGACATGATGCGATCTCACTCAGTAAATACCGTGTTGATAAAGGCCGCGACGGAGCGACAAGCCGGATATGGACGTTTGATAAATTGATACAAGTAGGCACCGTTTGGTTACCAAGAGCATGGTGCTATATGGTTACGAAGACATCACAATCGGACCCATATCGTTTATGAATAATCAAAGAGGATGCCCGCTCGACCCGGTGGTTAAGCTTATCTCCGGCGAATGGACCGTTCACATTATCTGGACGTTGGGGCAGGAGGGCCCGAGCCGCTTCGGCGAACTGCGCCGGCGGGTCGACGGCATTTCTTCGAAAGTACTAACGGACCGGTTGCGGATGCTCGAAGATAAAGGCCTCGTTCACCGTGACGAAGAAAAGTCCGTGCCGCCAGCCGTGACTTACAGTCTGTCGGACACGGGACAGGAACTCCATCGCGGTCTTCTACTTTTCGAGGGAATCGCGACAAGCATCCAATAACGAAGCGATTACGGGACTCTACCTCGGACAAATGCCCGAACGGCCAACGGCGCGAGGATGGTGTTCAGGGTCGCCATGACCACCAATGCAGAGAATAAATCGCCGCCCGCCTGCGCCATGCCGTTCCCATTGAACAGGCCGGCGTCTGCGACAATCCCAAGGATCACCAATTCCACCGCGCCGCGCGCCGACATGCCGCTGCCGATAATCGCCGCGCCACGCCAACCAAAACCACACGCCAGAGCCGGTAATCCGGCGCCCATGAATTTCGCAACAAATGCCAATGCGGTCAGGGAGAGTACCCAGCCCGGCGCGCGTTCGAGAACCCCGAGATCAATCTGCAAACCGATCCCGACGAAAAACAATGGTGCCAACAGGCCTCGAACGACGATTTCAAAAACACGCGATAACTCGACGTAAACCGGCACGCCTACCCGTTCTTTCTCGAAGTATAGGCCCGCCATAAATGCGCCAAGAATCCAATGAATACCGAGCCATTCGGCCATCACGCCATAGATGAGCGCCATCACGACGAGGGCCGAGAATTCCGTCGCCACGGCCTGCATTTCGCGCATGCGCCGGCCGATTCCGGCATAAAGATGTGCGCCGATCAGGGCGGTAAAGACGAAGAATGCAGCCACTTTGACCAAAAGCCAGGTAACATCAGAAACAGTCGGCGCCGCGCCGTATTGGATGACTGCCGTCAAGACCGCCAGCAAAACGATTCCAAAAATGTCGTCGAACAATGCCGCGGCCACAATCGCTTTGCCGATGCGGCTGTGGAGCATGTCCAATTCTTCGAGAATTCGGACCGTCGCCGGAATTGCCGTGATCGCCATTGCGACGCCCAAGACCAAAGCTTGGGCCGCGAGTTGCGGGCCATCGGGAAGCACAGCGAGACCAAGCGCGAAACCGGCCACAAGCGGCACCAACATGCCACCCATTGCGATCGCAAATGCTGAGCCAGAGGCCTCTCTGATCTCCGATGGAGACATCTCCATTCCGGCTTGAAGGATCAAAAAGAACATACCGATCGTGCCTAAGGTCTGGATCAGATCGGTGCCGCCAAGGGGCGGCAATCCGGACACCTGGGCCGATATCAACGACCAGATGAAGAGTATTAAGATGCCTGCGAGAATTTCGCCGACGGCGGCGGGTTGACCATAGCGAACCGCGATTTCGCCACACACACGGGCGCCGACCAGCAATACCAGCAACTCGACGGCGATCTCCAAAGCACCTACTCCGAAATACATTGATCGTCCGGATGGATACGCAATGGCGTTCCGTTCCGCATTGATTGATGTCAAAGGCCGATAATCGATTCCTTCTTGGAGTCCGGGCCGATTCGGCGCTACGCTTACGGCGGAGCAAAAACAAGTCGGCCCACGGGAGGGGCCGCGCAACAGAATGGCACAAGCCGCTTCGCGGGATAACGTCCCCCCGATGGCCCGAACATACGTTCAGGGGAGGAACGGTTTATGACCCAAGCGCACCCGATGCCGCCGCGCGCGGCGCTGATTTGCGGCCCATACCTATCCGGCAAGACATCACTGCTAGAGGCGATACTCGTCGAAACCGGCGCGTTGAACAGGCGCGGCACTGTCGATGACGGTAGCAGTGTCGGCGACGCCGCAACGGAGGCACGCAGTCACACGATGTCGACAGAAATCAACATCGCCACCACCGACTATCTTGGCGAACGTTGGTCCTTATTGGACTGCCCGGGATCGGTCGAACTCAGCCAAGACTTCCGCGGCGCGATGGCGGTGGCGGATATCGCTGTCGTCGTCTGCGAGCCGGAGCCGGATAAAGCGCTGGCATTGGCACCGACCCTGCGTGCCATCGACGACGCCGGGCTCCCGCATATGATCTTCATCAACAAGATGGACCACACCAATGCCAGCGTCCGTGAGACGATGGATGCGCTGCAAGGCGTCTCAAAGCACCCGTTGGTCTTGCGCGAAATTCCGATTCGAGACGGCGACGCGGTTACGGGGCATGTCGACTTGGTGTCCGAGCGTGCTTTCCGATGGGAGCCCGGTCAGGCGTCGAGCCTCATCGAACTTCCGGAGGAGGTTCAAGACCGCGAGGCCGCAGCGCGAACAGACATGCTCGAAAGTCTCGCCGACTTCGACGACACCTTGCTGGAGAAACTCTTGGAAGATGTCGTGCCGTCCACCGACGAGGTGTACGGCAACTTGACCCGCGACCTCGCGGAAAACCTGATCGTTCCGGTATTTTTTGGCGCCGCGACACATGGCAACGGGGTGCGCCGATTGCTCAAGGCGCTGCGCCATGAGGCGCCGTCCGTCGCCGAGACGACAACAAGGTTAGGCATCGAAGAAACGAAAGATGCCCGTGTGCGTATCTTCAAGACTCTGCACGCGGGGCATGCTGGAAAGTTGTCGATCGGCCGGGTCATGCGCGGAACGGTCGATGAAGGCAGCACCCTAGGCGGGGTACGGCCGTCCGGCCTGAGCCAGCTATTCGGGCAAAAACTCAAACGTGTCGGCGTCGCTGAAACCGGTGACGTTGTGGCATTCGGCAAGCTCGAAGAGGCGCAAACTGGCGATATGCTCTCGGCGTTGGGGCAAGCCGCGAACGACGGCTGGCCGTTATCTTTGACGCCCTTGTTTGCCATGACCATCCAGGCGGCAAGCCGGTCCGATGACGTCAAGTTGCCGGCGAATTTGCAGAAAGTCATCGACGAGGACCCGTCTTTATCCGCCGGACACGACGACACCACAGGTGAATACGTGCTGCGCGGTCAGGGGGAGATGCATCTCCGACTGGCGGTCGAGAAACTAAATAACCGTGCCGGTCTGAAAGTTACGCTGTCGACGCCAAAAGTTGCCTACCGCGAGACCATTCGAAAATCGGTTTCGACCCATGCTCGGCACAAAAAACAATCGGGCGGTCACGGCGAGTTCGCCGACGTGCATATCGATGTCGCACCGTTGGCACGCGGCGAAGGATTTGCCTTTACCGACACGATCCACGGCGGCGCCGTTCCGAAACAGTATATTCCGGCGGTTGAGGCCGGGGTCCGCGAAACGCTGGCGCATGGCCCCCTCGGCTTCAACGTTGTCGACGTCAAGGTAACGCTGACGGACGGCCAATTCCACGCTGTTGATTCGTCTGAAATGGCATTTCGCAAGGCCGGTGCCAAAGCCATTCGCGAGGCGCTGTCGGCTGCCGGACCGGTTTTGCTGGAACCGATTAACGCTGTGACCATTTCCGTCCCCAATACCTATACGGCACGGGTTCAGCGGATCATTTCGGGTCGTCGCGGCCAGATCCTCGGCTTCGATGCGAAGGTTGGCTGGGACGGCTGGGACGAGGTGAGTTGCCAACTGCCAGCCGCCGAAATGCTGGACTTGATCGTTGAATTGCGATCGGTCACGCAGGGCGCAGGGACGTTCGATACGCGGTTCGACCATTTGCAGGAGCTCACAGGGAAAGACGCCGATCGGGTTGTCGAGGTTCACGCGGCGGAGTAAGCGTCTGCGTGCATGGCGACGTTTCACGAGACTATTACGCGGGTCTGATCCAGATCATCGCGAACCGTCAGGCGCATCGACATGATCTAGTTGAGATCAACCCGAAACCGGAGTGACCGCACGTGCCCTTGCGCACAATAGACGCGTCGGAAACTGCCGCCAACGCTTGGCACGGCCTAGATCCTAATGCGACGCGTCGCGAGTTCGACGTTCCTGAAAACGGATTGTCGCCCGGGGACGCGGCGGCGCGCCTTGTTACGCATGGGGAAAATCGATTGCCGTCCGCGCGCCGTATCAGCGCCTTTCGCCGGTTCGTCGAACAATTCAACAACGTCTTGATTTACGTTCTCCTCGCCGCTGCCATCATGTCACTGGCATTACAACAACCGATCGACGCGGCAGTCATTTTTGGCGTTGTCATCATCAACGCACTCATCGGCTTTGTTCAAGAAGGCCGCGCCGAACGCGCTTTGGCGGCGATCCGCGCGCTCGTCGACCCGAACGCCACGGTAATGCGTGCCGGACGCCGCCTCGCCATCCCGGCGACGCAAATCGTGCCCGGCGACTTGGTGATTTTGGAGGCCGGCGACCGGGTCGGGGCCGACCTTCGGTTGATCGAGACGCGCAGCCTGAAAATCGACGAAGCGGTCCTGACGGGTGAATCCGTCACCGTTGACAAGGAAACCGAAACTATCGCTATCGAGTCGGATCTGGGGGATCGGGTGAACATGGCGTTTTCGGGCACCTTCGTCGCCGCCGGACGGGGCATAGGGATCGCGGTCGCGACCGGCGCGCGAACGGAACTCGGCCGCATCAGCAACCTCATTGCCCATGTCGAGACGCTGAAAACACCGCTGATACGGCAAATGGACCGCTTTGCCCGTCGGTTTACGGTGATTATCTTGGCGGTGTCGGTCGCGGCGTTCCTGTTCGCGCATTTCGTTCAAGATTACCCGGCGGCCGAAGCCTTCATGGCCGTGGTCGGCCTCGCAGTTGCGGCAATCCCCGAGGGCTTACCGGCCATCATGAGCATCACACTTGCCATCGGCGTCCAACGCATGGCCCGTCGCAACGCTATCATTCGCCGGCTCCCCGCCGTCGAGACGCTTGGATCCGTCTCGGTCATCTGCACCGACAAGACGGGAACACTGACCCGCAACGAGATGATGGCCGCGACCCTAGTAACCCCCGACGGCGCCGTTGAGGTCAGTGGCGAAGGGTACATCCCGGACGGCGACTTTCAACAGTGCGACTCCACGGTCGACCCCGTATCCGATCCGGCGATTGTCGATCTGATACGGACCGGGCTGCTCTGCAACGATGCCGAGTTGCAGGGTGTCGGAAACCAGTGGCGTGTGGATGGCGACCCCATGGAAGGCGCGCTGGTGTGCCTTGCGATGAAGGCCGGGCTCGATGTGGCGGCCGAACGGGCCAAGCAACACCGCTTGGATGACATACCCTTTGACGCCGGGCAGCGATTTATGGCGACCCTCCATGACGGGTCGGCGGGTCGAACGACGGCGTTGATCAAGGGTGCGCCGGAAGAGGTCATTGCCATGTGCCGAATGGAACGTGACGGCGGCGGCGATCGCCCGATCGATGCAGACTGCTGGGCCGACCGGGCCGCGCGTCTGGCGGAACAGGGGCAGCGGGTCCTGGCCTTCGCAGTCGAGGATTGTGCCGACGGACGATGCGAATTCGACGGTGACGCTAAATTCCCGGACGCCACCATCATCGGATTGATCGGATTCATCGATCCACCGCGAACGGAAGCCTTGAACGCCATCGCCGCCTGCCACGCGTCGGGTGTTCGCGTCGTGATGATTACCGGAGATCATGCCGTCACCGCGCGCGAAATCGGTCGTCAACTCAACCTCGCCGACGATCCAGTTGTGCTGACGGGTCACGATTTGGACGGCCTCGAAAACGATCAGCTGGTGGCAGTCGCTTTGCGCACAGATGTGTTCGCGCGGACGACGCCGGAGCATAAGTTGATCCTTGTCCGCGCACTGCAGAGCGCCGGGCGGATTGTCGCGATGACCGGTGACGGCGTCAACGACGCCCCGGCCTTAAAACGCGCCGACGTCGGCGTGGCAATGGGACGAAAGGGAACCGAGGCGGCGAAGGAGGCCGCCGAGATGGTACTCGCCGACGACAATTTCGCATCGATCGTCCATGCGGTCCGAGAAGGCCGCACGGTCTACGACAATCTGATGAAGGTGATCGCCTGGACGTTGCCGACCAGCTGTGGTGAAGCCTTGACGATTTTGGCCGCCTTGGGATTTGGCCTGACATTACCGATCACGCCGGTTCAGATTCTGTGGGTCAATATGGTTACCACGGTGACATTGGGTTTGGTCTTGGGATTCGATCCGACCGAACCGGACACCATGCGTCGCCCGCCTCGTGCCGCTGACGGAGGTATCATGCCGAGCGGGCTGATAACGCAGACATTCTTTGTTTCCGTCCTCTTCGTGATCAGCGCGTTCGGGGTTTATTTCGCCATGCTCGCCGACGGACAATCGCTGGAGACGGCGCGCACCGCCGTCGTCAACACGTTCGTCGTCATGGAGGTGTTGTACTTGATCTCGGTTCGTCACCCCCAAGGAATACCGGCAGCACCCACCGCGATGATCGGCACACGGATCGCCGTCATCGGTATTCTCAGCGTAACGGTGCTGCAGATATTGTTTACCTACGTCCCATTTATGAACACCGTCTTCGCAACGGCACCGTTGGGTCCGCCGGCGATCGCCGGTGTCTTTGCCGCCGCCATCGGAATGATCGTCATCGTCGAAATCTGCAAGAGGTCCGGTTTGTTTAACCGGTAGCGCGGGGCGACCGATCTGGTGCCGGAAAGGTTCGATGCGCACCACCGTGAGGTGTCGTCTTGAACCCATTTCCCCTAGACTCTACAGCCGATTGCAGGACACTCGATTAGCTCTGAGGGACGAGGATGATCAGTGAGTACCTGCAACGCGAAGTGCGGGACCGCTTAACAATCGCCCGTGATTTGGCCCGTACGCCGGGCCGAACGTGGCAGTCGATATCCGCCATCGCCGATGGTCTGGATGTGATGTTTGCGGTAACGCATTTCGAGTCGGAGATCGGTGCGCCCGTCTTTGCGCATGTGTCTCAGTATGCCTATCCGCTCACCGGCTACTGGCCGAGCGAACTGGTTGGCCAAAATCCAAGAATCCTTCAGGACGATCAATGTAATGACAGAGCCGCCCAAAAGTTTATGCGCGAGCTGATGTCGCTCGGCGAGGCCGAACTGAGGCTACGGAACAGACGCAAGAACGGCGAGCTCTATGGCTGTCACATTGCCGCGTTCCGGCCGGAAACGCCGACCCCGGCAACGTATCCCGACTACTTTGCATTCCTCAGTGAATGCAGCCTGTCGGACTGCCCTTAACCGCGGCCGACGAACGGCATCTGGGTCGCCATGATCGTCATGGTTTGAATGTTCGTATCCAGCGGTAGGGCCGCCATGTGGACAAGGGCACGCGCCACCTCGTCGACATCCATCGTCGGTTCGACGGATACGGAACCGTCCGCCTGCTTGACCCCTTTCTGCATGCGCTTGGTCATCGGCGTCGCCGCGTTGCCGATATCGATCTGTCCGACGGCAATATTGTATTTCCGACCGTCCAAACCGGCGGTCTTGGTCATGCCGGTCACCGCATGTTTCGTCGCGGTATACGGAATGGAATCCGGTCGCGGTGTATGCGCCGAGATAGAGCCATTGTTGATGATCCGACCACCCATCGGGTCTTGATCCTTCATTTGGCGAAATGCCGCCTGCAAGCAGAGAAACGAGCCAGTCAGGTTTACGTCAACCACGGCTTTCCACTGCGCGTAGGTCAGGTCTTCCAACAGGATGCCGGGGGCGTTCTGGCCTGCGTTGTTGAACAGAAGATCGAGCCGCGCGAACCGGTCGCGGACCAGTGCAAACAAGGCGGCGACGGCATCGGGATCGGAAATATCCGTCGGCGCAACCGCGGTCCGCGCCGAGTCTTCGCACAATGATGAGGTTTCCTCCAAGGTCTCGGCATGCCGACCGACCAGGACGACCGTCCAGCCCGCGGCGTTCAAAGCAACGGCGCTTGACCGGCCGATGCCGGTTCCAGCGCCGGTGACGATGGCGATTCCGGGCTTTGTCGTGGCTGTCATTAGGATTCCTCCGGCGTGGCATTAGATTAATTGCTTTGCGGATCCGCGCGTTCGGAGGTAGCACCAAAATATCGGAGCGACAAGGAGTCCCCCATGCCCGTCCTTCACGACGACCCAATTTCCGGCAACGGCTACAAGGTCCGATTGCTGATGTCATTTCTAAATATGTCCTACGACTATCGTGCCTATGACATCGTCAAGGGCGAAACCCGAACCGAGGCATTTCTGACCACCGTCAATCCGAACGGTCGAATTCCCGTGTTACAACTCGACGACGGCCGATGTTTGCCCGAGTCGAATGCCATCATTTGTTATTTGGCGGACGGAACCGATTGGATCCCACATGAACCGTTCCAAAAAGCGCAGCTCATGAGCTGGCTGTTTTGGGAGCAGTATTCGCATGAGCCGAATGTCGCCACGCTCCGCTTTTGGCGGCACCTTCCCGAATTGAACGCCGCGCAGAAAGCTCAGATTCCGGCCAAGGAAGAAAACGGTCGCGCCGCCTTGGCCTTGATGAATATGCAACTGAGCCATACCGACTGGCTGGTCGGCGACGGCCCCACCATCGCCGACATCGCGCTGTACGCCTACACCCATGTCGCGGACGAAGGCGGCTATGATTTAGACAACTACCCGGACGTCCAAGCCTGGCTATCGCGATTTGCAGCCCTTACCGGCTACGTGACGATCGACGACCTCCCAGGCTAAAGACCAAATCCGGCGTGTTTTCAACACTCCGCGTCGCCAAACCGATACTCCCGCTTTTTGATGAATGGCAGGCTATTCATGCCGTGGCGGCGAGGGGGCTGGCCTGCGGCAGTCATGCAAAAGGGAGGGCTTTGCCATGGCGGACGCGGAAACACTTTACGAAACAGAGTACGAAGTAGGGCAGGACAACCTAACCCGATGGGGGATGGACGTTCACCATCCGGTCTTTTGGATTTCAGCAGGCTTGGTCCTGCTGTTTGTTTTAGGGGTGCTTATTGCGCCCGAGGCCGCGAAAGGGATGTTCGACGGCGCCAAGTGGTGGTCAATCGGCGCCTTCGACTGGTTGTTCATGGTCGGCGGCAATATCTTCGTCGTATTCTGCCTCGTCCTCATCTTTCTTCCGGTCGGTAGGATTCGGCTCGGCGGTCAAGGCGCCAAGCCGCAGTTTACCACCATGTCATGGTTCGCGATGTTGTTTGCCGCCGGCATGGGGATCGGTTTGATGTTCTGGAGCGTCGCGGAACCGACCGCGTACTACACCGGCTGGTACAAAACGCCACTAGACGTCGCCGCCAGCACGCCGGAAGCGGCGCAAAAAGCCATGTCCGCAACGATGTTCCATTGGGGCCTGCATCCGTGGGCAATCTACGCGGTTGTCGCGCTATCGTTGGCGTTTTTCTCCTACAACAAAGGGCTACCCCTGACGATCCGCTCGGCGTTTTACCCCTTGATCAAGGACCATTCGTGGGGACCATTCGGACATCTGATCGATACCGTCGCGGTCTTGGCGACGTTGTTCGGTCTCGCTACATCGTTGGGTTTCGGCGCAAAACAGGCATCCGCGGGCTTGTCGTATCTGTTCGGTCTCGACGCCGGGATCACGACCCAGATCGCGATTATCATATTGGTGACGTCCATCGCTCTGGTATCGGTGCTGCGCGGCCTCGATGGCGGGGTCAAAATCCTCAGCAACCTGAATATGAGCATCGCCGCCGTCTTGTTGTTATTTGTTCTCTTCGTCGGTCCGACGGCGGTCATTTTTGCGACTATGGGCGATACACTGGTCGGCTACGTCGGCGACATATTCTCCTACAGCAACTGGACCGGCCGCGAAGACGAGGCCTGGATGCAGGGCTGGACCGTGTTTTATTGGGCATGGTGGATTTCTTGGTCGCCGTTCGTCGGCATGTTCATCGCCCGGGTATCGTATGGCCGGACCGTACGGGAATTCATCATCGCCGTGCTGTTGATCCCGACGTTGGTCACGCTGGTTTGGATGAGCGTCTTCGGTGGCTCCGCACTGGATCAAATCCAGACCGGCGTCGGCGCGTTGGCGGGCGGCCTCGACAAGGTCGAACTGGCCATGTTCCAGATGCTCGAGAATCTGCCTTTGGCGACATTGACGTCGAGTATCGGGATCATTCTCGTGCTGGTGTTCTTCATAACCTCGTCGGACAGCGGGTCGCTGGTGATCGATGCGATCACTGCCGGTGGCAAGGTCGATGCCCCCGATGTCCAAAGGATATTCTGGGTCGTCATTGAAGGCGTGGTCGCCGCGGTTCTTTTGTTCGGCGGCGGAGACGATGCCCTTACCGCGCTTCAAGCTGCGGCCATCACCGTCGGCCTGCCGTTTACGGTGGTGCTGATCGCCATGTGCCTTTGCCTGTATCTAGGGCTCAGGCACGAGCACATTTACGTCGAGACCAAAGACTAGGCCCCTCTTGCCGCCGCATCGTCACGAATTCGGTCGATGCGGCGGCGCCCTTTTTCACTCCGTCATTACTCTTCCGGCTCGAATTTCAGAGACACGCCGTTAATACAGTAGCGCAGACCCGTCGGCGCGGGCCCGTCCGGGAACACGTGCCCCTGATGGCCGTCGCAGCGCGCGCAGTGCACTTCGGTTCGGGTCATAAAGAAGCTCTTGTCGACTTGTTCCTCTATCGCGGCATCGTCGATCGGTTGATAGAAACTGGGCCAGCCGGTGCCGGATTCGAACTTACTGTCGGACGCGAATAAAGGCTGACCGCATCCCGCGCAAACAAATGTTCCCTTGCGTTTTTCGTGGTTAAGCGCGCTGGTCCCGGCGCGCTCCGTCCCATGCTGGCGGAGGACTTTGTATGCCTCCATGCTCAATTCTTCCATCCACTCGTCTTCGGACTTGGTCAATTTCTCGGCCATTGGTCACTCCTAACACCTGTATCGATAAGGACATAGGTGAACCTAAAAGTCGAATCCACCCCTTAGAATTCACCACTAAAACGCGTATGTATTGTCGAGTGGTGAGCGTTCGTTGTGAACGCGGGAGAACGGATCATGTCCAAACAACGCGCGGTCTCGTTAGAGACCGAAGTGGTTAAACTTTTTGGCCTCGTGCAAAAGCTGCGCACCGACTTGGCGAGTGTCCAAGTGCCGAGCGGAGAAACACCTATTCTTGAGACCGCCGCCGATCAGATTCAAGCGATCACCGAGGAATCAGAAGCCGCGACAAATACCGTGATGGATGCTACCGAGGAAATAAGCGAGATCGCCGCACAGCTGCAACGTGAAATCAAGTATACCGGTGCCAGTCATATTTTTCAGGACATCCTGGACCGAAGCCAATCCATATTGGAAGCCTGCCAAACCCACGACATTATCGAGCAACGTCTCTCGCGGGTCATTCGCACCATCAATTTGGTCGAGGGGACGCTCAATTCCTTGGTCGTGACCGTTGGCAAGAATTCCGTCACCGATGTCGAGACCGCCATCTCGGGCATCAATATGCAAGACGGCGATCTGGAACTCAGTGGACCATGCGCCAAGGGCGGGGGTCTTAGCCAACGCGAAATAGACGCCCTATTTGACGAAGTCAGCGTGATTCAAATCGCCGAGAAAGCCAAAGCCCGGAAAAAGAAAACGCGGCCGTTGACGTTCGGCTGATCGACGGCAGACGCGTTCCTAGAACCGCCCGTCATAGGATTTGCGCCCGATCGGGCAGGCGATCAACGTGAAAGTGTCGGCATTGAGGCCATCAGCAATGGCTGACTGCAACGCATTCCGGTCCGTCACCGTAACGCCCTTGCCGCCCATCGCTTGGGCGACGGCGGCAAAATCGGTACCTCCGAAATCGACACCCAAGTTTTCTTGTTCGTTGCCGCGCTGTTTCAATTCGATCAGCGCCAGGCTTTCATCGACGAAGACGACGATCGGGACTGCAAGCTTCATATCCCGCAAGGTAGCAAGCTCGCCCATGATCATTTCCATACCGCCGTCACCGGTAAAGGCGATCACCGGACAGTCCGGGTCGGCTATCTTGTGACCGGCGGCCAAAGGCACCGCGCACCCCATGGTGCACAGACCCGACGACTGCGCCAACGTACGGGGCGCGTAACAATCCCATTGCTGACTGAGCAAAATGCGGTGCGCACCGGTATCGACGGCTGCGAAGCCGTCACGCGGAAACACAGCCCGCGCGGCATCGATTACCGCCGCAGGACCCCATACTTCGTCACGCGGAAAGCCTGATGCCAACGCCGCTTGCATCTTATCCAGCCCACCATCGGTCCAGGTCGGATGTCCGTTCAAGCCGTCCGCCAGTGCCGTCAAACCCGCCGACACGTCGCAGACAAAACTGATATCCGATTGATGGACGAAATGCGTGTTCGCCGTTCCGGAGATTTCAATCACCGTCTTGTCGCGTTGTCCGGTCGGCCAAGCATGCCGCCAATCGATCCGCATCTCCATCGGATCATAACCAGCCAGCAAGATTAAATCGGCGGCATCGATCATCGGCTTCAACGTCTTGAACGATTTCGGCGATAGGCCATGCCCGCCCAAAGCCAGCGGTTCGTCCTCGGCAATGATGCCTTTGGCCTTGTAACTGGTGATCAGAGGAACGTTCAGGCGATGCACCACATCGTCGACGACCGCCGCTGCACCGTGGTGCAACACGCCCATTCCAGCAATCATCAAGGGACGCTCCGACGTGGCCAATGCAGCGCGCGCGCGATCCAACGCCGCACCGGGGGCCGGCGCCGTATTTGATGACGGTACGTGAACTGGAAAGCCCGTCATGCCAGCTTCTTGACCGGCGATCCCGATGGGAACGTCCAAATGCACCGGGCCTGGCGGATCAGCTTGCGCCAAGGCAATGGCCTTGTCGATCATCACGTCGACCGCACCGTCTGCAACAACCATAGAAGCCTTGGAAATCGGGGCGATGACGGCGGTATGATCGAAGACCTGATGGGTGTAGGTCTCGGCCTCGGCGGCATCGACGCAACCGGTCAGAAAAACCATCGGCACTTGATCTTGCCAGGCATTGGCAACGACGTTGATGGCATTGACCACGCCCGGCCCGACCGTCGCCAACAGGATCGCCGGCGCGCCAGTGGCATGATAGGTGCCTTCGGCCATGAAGCCGCCTGGGTTTTCATGCTTCACCAAGTGGAATGCGATCCCGGCGTTCTCAAGCCCTTCCATCAGCGATAAGACTTCGCCGCCCGGAATTCCGAACGCATGGCGACAACCCGCCTGATACAGGCGCTGTCCGATGATATCCGACGTCGTCGGCATAGCGTCTCCCCCTTCGAGCGCGGACTTATTCGGCCGCTTGCGCCCGTTCCGCCAGTTTCAAATAGCCGTCACGGGTTTGCGGCAGTTTGCGATCGAGGATTTTACCCGCCACCAAATTACGCAGCACCTGCGCCGTCCCGCCACCGATGGTGAACATCCGCGCATCGCGGTACATCCGTTCCATCGGATTGTTGCGCGAATACCCGGCCGCACCCCAGATTTGAAGGGCATCGCTGGTGACTTTGATCGCCGTGTCGGATGCCATGATTTTGGCATGCGCCGCCATCATCATATCCGGGAAGCCGCTGCCGGATGTCTCGGCCGACGCAGCGGCCTTGTAGACCAAAGCCTGCGACGCGGCGAGACCGACCGACATGTCCGCCAGCATCCATTGCAGCCCCTGGAATTCGCAGATCGGACGGCCGAACTGTTCGCGGCGCTGCGAATATCCCAGTGCCTGTTCGTAGGCGCCTTCGGCGATTCCCATGGCCACTGTCGCGGCACCGACCCGCTGCGAGTTATAGGCATTCATCAATCCGGCGAAGCCGCGTTTGATCCCTTCCGGCGGGATCACCGCCATCGATGCCGGCACTTCCAGATCGTTGAACAGCACTTCGCATTCGGGGATACCGCGCAGCCCCATGGACGGTTCGCGATTGGCGATCACCAAACCTTCGGCTTCGTCGCGCACAGCGATAAACCCACCGATGCCCTTGTCCTCGCCGCCCTCAATCACGCGCGCAAAGATCAAATGAAGTTTCGACACCCCACCACCGGTGATCCAGTGTTTCTTGCCGTTGATGACATATGTGTCGCCTTTTTTGACGGCCGTCGTCGTCATGTCTGTGGCGGCGCTGCCGGCATCGGGCTCGGTGATGCAAATCGCCGGCTTGTCGCCCGCCAGCACCAACTCGGCGGCAAGTTTCTTCTGTTCCTCGCTGCCGTAACGCATAATCGCGCTGACGGCACCCATGTTGGCTTCGACGACGATCCGCCCGGACACGCCGCAGACCTTGGCCATTTCCTCGATTACCAGAACCGCATGCAGGAACGTCAATCCGCGGCCACCGTATTCGGTTGGGATCGTCATACCCATGAACCCCGCCTTGGTCAGATCCTCAACGTTGTGCCACGGATAGGCCTCGGTCCGGTCGACCTCGGCGGCGCGCTCGGCGATCACGTCCGTCGCCAACTGTCGGGCGGCGGCTTGGATTTCCAGATATTCATCGGTCAGTGCGAACATGATCTTTCTCCTAAAGTCTAAACGCCTAGATGACCTCGTCATCGCGCAATCTTGCGATTTCCTCGGCGTCGAGATTGAGCATCTCTTCGAGTATTTCGTCGGTATGCTGTCCGACCATCGGCGGCGGACGGCGATAGGTCACCGGCGTTTCCGACAACTTGATCGGGTTACCGATCAGATGGCACTTGCCGTCACCGGCGGCCGGATGGTCCAGCGAAATGGCCATTTCGCGATGCTGAATTTGCGGATCTTCAAAAGCCTGCGGCACCGTATTCACCGGCGCCGACGGCACGCCTAACGGTGCCAAACCGTCGACCCATTCGTCGGTGGTTTTCATCACCGTCATTTGGCGCAACGTCGGCGTAATTTCGTCGCGGTTGCGAACGCGAAGGTCGTTGGTCACAAACCGCTCGTCGTCGGCCAATTCGGGCTTCCCGGCAAACTCGCAAAACTTCCGGAACTGGCTGTCATTGCCGACCGCCAGAATGACGTAACCGTCAGCGGTGGGAAATACGTCATAAGGCACAATATTCGAATGGGCGTTGGCGCGGCGAACAGGTTCTTTCCGCCAGGTGAGATAATTGACGCCTTCGTTGATCAACCAGGCCACTTGCGTGTCCAGCAGGGCAAGATCGATCAACTGCCCTTGTCCGGTTTTGTCCCGATGGCGGAGTGCCGACAGCAAGGCGGCGGTCGCATACATTCCGCACATGACGTCGGATATTCCGACACCCACCTTGTGTGGATCACCGTCTGTCGGTCCGGTCAGGCTCATGATGCCGCCCATACCCTGCGCCAGCATGTCGTACCCGGCGCGGCTGGCATACGGGCCCGTGCGTCCGAAGCCGGTAATGTGCAAGTACACCAAATGCGGAAACTCGGCGTGGATTTCATCGTACCCCAGGCCGTACTTGTCCAATCCGCCGACTTTGAAATTATGACAAATGGCGTCGCAGCGACTGAGCATACCCTTAATCAGCTTGACGCCGTCGGGATTGGCGATATCGATGGTGAGTGATCGCTTGTTTCGGTTCGACGCCATGTAATAGGCGCTCTCGCGGGTGTCGTTGCCCTCTTCATCTTGCAGATACGGCGGACCCCATCCGCGGGTGTCGTCACCCGAAACCGGGCGTTCGACCTTGATCACGTCGGCGCCAAGATCGCCCAAGAGTTGCGTGCAGGTCGGCCCCGCCAGAATACGGGTCAGATCAAGAATGCGGATCCCGTCGAGCGGACCTTTTGCGGTGGTTTCGTCACCGTCGGTCATGGATGTCCTCTCCAACGCATGTGTATCGCGTTATGAGAGTTGTTTTACCCGATCCATTTGCATGAGAAAAACGAATAATACTATCGTTTTTCTTTAGTAAATTTTACGATACAGCTTTCGAGGTTTGGTATTCCGGCTCACGCTCGGCCTTTGCGAGGTCAGTCAAAATCTCGACCAAGGCCCGCGTTAGGTGGGTCTTTGGGTTATCGCGGCGCTCGATCACCCCGATCACCCGAGCCAATGGCGGATCGCCGAACGGCATCACCTCGACGTCGTCGGGCAACGTGGTGCCGACCCGGTCGGGGACGACGGACACGCCCAGACCATGCTTTACCATCGCCGAGATGGCTTCGAGGCTGTCGCACTCCATGCCTGAATTCACCTTAATGCCGCGATCCTTGAGGTGCGTGTCAATCAATCGTCCGGCCCACGCAAACCGCTGAAACCGAATGAACGTTCCGGCCAACAGCAACTCTCGGTCGGTTGCCCCCTGGGTTCCTTGCGGCGCGATCACCATCAACGGTTCCTCGTCGACCATATGGAAGGTCAGGCCGGCCTGGAGCTTCGACGGCTCGGTCACCACCGCGGCATCCAGTTCACCATTATGCACGCGTCCGACCAAATCGGCCGATAAGTCGCCGGACACGCGAATACGCAGATCCGGGTGCTGACCGCGCAGCGCACTCAATGCTGGCGGCAATATTCCCGACAACAATGTCGGCACAGAGCCGATATCCAAACTACCGGCCAAGGCCTCCCCGGCAACCAAATCGCTCAGGCCTTCGCATTGTTCGACGATATCGCGGGCGCGATCGACCAAATTACGACCCCGTGTATTCAGTCGCGGCGGCCTTGTCGTCCGGTCAAACAACTTAGTCTCTAGATCTTCTTCCAAGGCCTTTACGTGCAAGCTGACCGCAGACTGGGTCAAGCCGATGGCGTCGCCGGCGGCGGCGAACGATCCATGCTCCGCAATCGCGATCAAGGTCTTGAGATGACGCAAATCCATGCCGCGCACTATACATCGCAACCGCAAAGACGAAAGAACTGTTACGCGGCCGTGACGAACGCATCCGATGCACGGGCGTTGACCACGATACACCGAACCCCTTAGATGATCGGACACATCACAAAGGACCAGCCCATGGCCGACGAACGTCGACGCCGCGCTTACGACGCCACCAAAATCGGCGACATCAGAGCCGATGCCTCTGCCGAGGTCTACCACATCGGGACCGGCTGGCCGCTGCGTCAGGTCATCGACTATCTCGCCGAACGCAAGATCGGCCTCGTGATCGTTGTCGGTACGGACGGCGCATTGGAAGGTGTGATTTCGGAACGCGATATTGTTCGCGCGATTTACGAACACGGGGGCGACGCACTGGATGTCGCGGTCGATGCCTATATGGCGCGCGACGTTTACACCTGCACCAGTAACGATTTCGCCCGCGACGTGGCCGCCGTGATGGCGGAACGAAAGTTCCGACATGCACCGATCGTCGATGACGGCTATTTGTCCGGGATGGTCAGCGCCACCGACCTGGTGCGGTTCTTCGCGCCGAGAATGTAAACACCCGCCCTTACTTCGGTGGATAAGGATTGATGAGCGACGCCACCAAATCTGCGAGGACCTGACGGATCTGCGCCTCGTCACAACCCATCAAGACCGCATCTTCCAAAGCGTCCTGACATTCTTGGCGGATATCGTCCAAGTTCTCGCGCAGCACCACGAGTTTTTCCTCGCACGACACCACATCGCCGTCCGGCTGACGCCAAATGACGGAGTCGATGTCGAAGGATTTTGTCTCGGTGTCCATGAGAAGGAGATAGCCAGCGGGGGATGCGGTTTCAAGCATCTCAACGCAGTTGGTCATCGGGCCACGCATCGTCGATCGGTCGTCCGCGCAGGCGTCTGGGCGGCGTTGCCCCGCCAAAGCCCTCAGCCCGTTCCTCGAACTCCCACGGAAGCGGCGGCGGCTCGTCACTATTTGCGCGCAAGGCCGTATCGGGCACGTTCGTGCCACCGGCGGCACGCGCAAGGGCCGAATCGACGTGCCGCTGGTTCTTCGCCGCCACGGCAGCCAATCGGTCCGAGCCCTTTTCAAGATAAATCGCATGGGCCGTTCGAAACGCGTCCGCCGCGCCGCGAAGCGCATCCGCATCGTCGGCAACCCGTCCATACAGGAACAATGCAGAGCCCAGGTTGTTCTGTGCTGACGCCCAATGCAGCGGAGAGTGCTTTCGATCGCGGACCGAGAGAACCGCATTGCAGGCTTCGACCGCGCGAAGCAGGACCTTGGCGCTTCGGCGTTCCCGGCCGATCACCAATGCCACCTGACCGAAGTGACCCATCGCATTGGCCCACTCGGCCGGGGTCTTCTTTTTGTCGTAGACACTGAGGGCGTTCTCGAACGCTTTCATGGCGCGATCAAGGATCGCGATATCGTCGCCGTTGGAATCCAACCGATACAGCGCCAACCCCAGCCGGTCGTTGAGCATCGCCCAATCGTTCGGGAACAAGGTCGCGCGTAGAACCCGCAGTGCCTGTTTTACATCGTGCATCGATGTTCTCAATGCATCGGTATCGTTTGTACGTTCGGCTAGGAACTGTCCCAAGTACGCACGATCACGATGCGCCAGCGCCCATTCGATAGGCGTCTCTTCGGGCGTGAAAATCGCCAGCGACATATCGAGCAGCGCGATTGCGGTTTTGGCGTCTTCGGCACGACGCATGAAACGCAGCACATTGGCGATTACCCGTGCCTGCGCGGCACGGTCTTCGGCGCGCTCGAACGACCCGAGACCGGGCACTTCACTGAACAGTTGTTCACGGGCATCGGCCATTAACACTTCGAGATCACGACGAATGGTCAGTTCCTTGCCGGCCGCCTTGGTCCGGACCGCCGCCAAGATCGCCGCATGCAGACGGTGCGTGCCGGCATCATCCAGCGGATACGGCAGCGCCAGCATGCTCCATCCGTCGCCAAGACGAAACTTGTCGATCGCGCGGTCGTCGCGAATAAACAGGCGGACATGCACAGTGTTCCCGCCGGGCGCCAGCGCGCCCCAAACGACCGCATCACCACCATTGTCGACCAACCAACGGGACACCGCGCGGCGTAGCTCATCCATGCCGGCCACGGGATCGCCGCCTGCATCCAGCATGACGCGCGTCGGCATGGCCTTGGCACGCAAACCTCGTCGCTGGTTGAGTTCGGACACGAAGTGTTGTGACACCGGATGATCGGCCGTTTCACCCAGCAATGGCGAAACGCGGACATCAATCCGATCATGCAAATCAACGAAGTCAGGCTTCAGAATTCGCGCCAACAAGCCAGGTTTCAGAACAGATGCGGCATTGTCCGCAGCCGCATACGGCGTGTCGGCCTGTGCCGACAAGGCGACCAATGCCCGATGTTCCGGCTTTGCCGGTTGTTTCCGCGTATCGGGCTTCGGTGGCTTCGATTTCTTCGCTCGGCGGCCCAGCAGGCGCTCTGCCTGCTCTTTTTCGATCGGTTCGACCTTGAGCATCCCCAGGGCTTGCGCCGTCTGGGTCATGGGTTGGGAATCAATCAGTTCCTCGGCACCGACAAGCGCCCCCCGATCGAGTATGGCGATCGGCGCCGACAAACCGTCTTCGGCACGCGCCAATTCGACCGAGCCCTCGACAATGCGATAGGCGCGCGTCGGCACCTCGCCCTCGGCAAGGAGGATATCTCCGGCCTTGAAATCCTGTGTCGCCACCCGTGTCTCCTACACATTCGACAGAAGCCCAGGAGGCCCTATCGTGGACGGAGACCATGAACATGCCGTTAACGGTGACGGATAAGATCAGCCTTCGGCGATTTCATCTCGCAAGGCACGGCGGACGTCGCTGAACACGCCGTCCCACACACCCGGTCGTTTTTGCCGGAATAGACGCATGGATGGATACCATGGCGACGTGTCGGTGCCACGCATCCAACGCCAATCGGGGGCAAACGGTACCACGACCCAGACCGGGACATTCATTGCACCGGCCAAATGCGCCAGCGCGGTGTCGACGGTAATGACCAAATCCAGTTGATCCAGGACCGCCGCACTGTCGGCGAAGTCACGAACCCGGGTGCCGACATCGCTGACCAGCGACTCGCATCCAAATTCGGCGATATCCTTGGCCGCAGGGCCTTTCTGCAACGAGAAAACGGACATGCCCGGCAGGCCCAGGATCTCGATGAAATGCCGAAAACCGGCGGACCGATTTTTGTCGTTGCGATGCGTCGCACGGCCGGCCCAAGCAATCCCGACACGTTTGATCTTGCCCATGACCGGCGGAAGTTGAACCGCCCCCGGATCAACCGCCGACACATACGGGACGTCGGTGGGGACGGTGTCTAAATCCGTCTCGAACACGGTGGGCAAGGACATCATCGGTATGTAGAAATCGAACTTCGGCAGCGCCTGCCCACGGTTGATGACTTTATCGACACCCTCGACGCTGCCCATCAAGCGCGCCAATTCCGGCTGCACCTCAACCACGACGTTACCGCCGCGTGCCTTGATCATCTTCAAATACCGGGCAAATTGGATCATGTCGCCAAAGCCCTGTTCGTGATGAACCAGGACAGTTTTTCCGCCCAATTCCGCTCCGTCCCAACGGGATTTGCCAAGATCGCGGGGGGGGCTTCGATCCAACTGCCATCGCGCTTCGTAGGCGGCGAAACCCTCTTTCAGCCGTCCCATCTCCAGCAATGTCAAAGCCCGGTCCCATTGGCAATCCACATGGGTTTCGTCCAACGCCAATGCTTTGTCCAAACAACTAAGCGCCGCATCGGTCTGTCCCAGATCGCGGAGAACCAATCCCAGATTGTAGTACGCCTCGGTCGAGCGGGGCGACAGCCGAACGGCTTGCTGATGGCTTGCCTGTGCCACTTCCAACCGGCCGAGTTCCCGTAGCGCGTTACCCATGTTGGAATACACACCGGAATTGTTCGGTTTCAGCACCAAAGACCGGCGATAGCACGCGACCGCGGCTTCGAGTTTGCCTTGCGCACGCAGCGCGACGCCCATGTTGTTGTAAACATCGGGTTGTTTGGGGTTGAGCAGCAAGGATTTGCCGTAGGTCTCGACTGCCGATGCTAAATCGCCATCCCGGTGCAGTTGCGCCGCCAACCTGAACAAACGCACCGCTTCACGTTCGCGAAGGGCGGCACGCTGTTCCTCCGGCAGAGAACGCCAAATCTCCAATTTTTCAGGATCGACGGTATGCGGCTCGGAAACCGTCGGTGTCTTCGGCTTGTTGTCCGCGCTGGGTGATTTTAGGACAGCCTTCGCCCGACGCCTGCGCGGTGCGCTCGCCGTGGTGGCTTGCTTCGCCATGTCTTCCCCCGCCGTGTTTACCCGTTCGCGCATATTGCAAAGGGTTGATGCCGACCGCAAGCGCTGCGTTCGTTCATGCGCAAGCGGCTGCGCTTAAAATTATCATAAAAGTTTCAGGACGTTCTCCGGCGGGCGGCCAAGAACGGCGGCGTCCTCGGAAACCACGATCGGCCGTTCGATGACGATGGGATTGTCGACCATCGCCTTGATCAATGCCGCTTCGCTGAGAGACGACGGATCGATGCCGGCCTCTTTCGCCTCTTTTTTGCGGACGATATCCTTCGCCGACAGACCCAATTTCGCCAAAATCCGCTTCAACTCCGCCTGGTTCGGCGGGCTGGTCAGGTATTCGACAACTGTCGCCTCGACGCCATTATCGGTCAAAATACCAAGGGTTTGGCGCGATTTGGAGCATCGCGGGTTGTGATAAATTGTCAGGCTCATGTCTTTTCTCCGGGTACTTTGTCAGCGGTGGCGGCTGGCGGCACGAACGTTTCCGGCGCGTCGTCGGGCAGGCTTTCTATATAAAGCGATGTCGATGGAAAGGCGAAGCCGGCACCGGCCTCATGCACGATCTCCATAATTTGGAAGGCCAGCTCTTCTTTGATCTTCAGCCACTCGCCCCACTTGGTCGATTTCGTAAAGCAGTAAATCAAAATATCGATGGATGAATCGCTGAACGTATCGATCCGAACAAATGTCGACGCGTTGACCGCAGGCACGAAGTCATTGTTGTCGGTGATGTACGTCTCTATCCCGTCGCGGACCTGCCGCAATTGATCGATGCTGGTGCGGTATTCCAGGCCGATCTTCCAATAAATGCGGCGATAGGTCATCTGCGAGAAATTGATCACGGCAGTGTCAGACAGCTGCGCGTTCGGCACCATCACCGGCGCCTTGTCGAAACGGCGGATCACGGTGGACCGAAACCCGATACTCTCGACGATCCCCTCGACCAAGCCTTCGACACGCACCCAGTCGCCGTGCCGGAACCGTTTTTCACCGAGAATCAGAATCCCTGCGATCAGGTTTTTGAACAAGTCCTGCGCGCCGAGGGCCACGGCGACCCCGAACAGCCCGGCACCGGCCAGGATCGGCGCGATTTGGATGCCCCAGATCTGAAGAATTGTCGCGAGCGCCACGAGAACCACGGCAATATGCAGTGCTTTGACGATCCACTCGACAAACTCGGCGCTGATAACGCGCTGCAGCCCCTCCAAGAGACCGGACGCCGGGCGGATCGCCCGGTGCATGGCCCAGAAAATCACGATGGAAATCAGAGACCGGGTAATATTCTCGGAAATATTTTTGAAGACACCTTCAAATTCCAAGTACGTGAATGCGGCAAATATCCCAAAAACGAGGGGCACGGCGCGGATCGGTGGCCCCATCGCCTCAACAGCAACATCGTCAAACGTCCATTTTGTCCGTTTCGTGAGCGTCCGTAGGCCACCGAGGATAAACTTTGCGATGAGCCCACGAAGGATCAGGAATCCCGTCAGGATGCCAAGGGCGATAATGATGCGACCCACGTCGACACCGGCAACGCCCTGATTCCATACCTGGAGAACGAGACTCCAAAAGTCTTGCACGTTCTGCATGCTCAACCGCCTACTTCGTCATCCATGCACAGAGAGGTAACGATTGCGGGCCGCTGAATCAAACATGACGCGTCAGATGCGGTCCTCTAAAATTCGTGGCGGGCGCAGCAACACACGATAGACTGCTTGACGCATTTCAACCCGGGGGAATTTTTATTGTCTTCTGCGCGCACGCAGATCGTCTCGATCTCGTCCTTACTGCTCGGCATGTCGATGCTGCAAATCGGGAGCAGCCTGCAAGGCACGTTGGTCGCCGTCCGTGCCGTCAACGAGACTTTCTCGACAAGCACGATCGGCATTATCGCCTCGGGATACTTCCTCGGGTTCGTCATCGGAACTCTAACCACCGCTTACTTGATCGAACGCGCCGGTCATATTCGCGGCTTCACGGCGCTGGCTTCGTTGGCATCGGCAGCGGCACTCGGACACATTATCTGGATCGACCCCATCGCCTGGCTTGGTTTCCGCGCCATATCCGGGTTTTGCTTTGCCGGCATTTACATGACCATCGAAAGCTGGTTGAACGAGCGGGCCTCGAACGAAACCCGCGGCCAGGTCTTGGCGGCCTACATGGCGGTGAATCTGCTATCGCTGACGGCGGGCCAGGGGCTGCTGACGATGGGCGACCCAAGCGGTTACATTCTTTTCTGCCTCATTTCGGTGATCGTATCGTTAGCGATCATCCCGGTCGCAATTACCCGGACGCAAGCCCCGATACCCGAGAAGCCGCGGCCGTTGCCGATCCGTCGCATCTTTCGAATATCACCCCTGGGATTCATGGGATGTCTTGGTTTCGGCCTCGCCATGGGCGCGTTCTGGGGTCTTGCCCCCGTGTTCGCCGAACACACCAGCACAGACACCAGCGGCGTCGCCATATTCATGGCGTTGTCCATTCTTGGTGGCGGATTGATGCAATGGCCTGTGGGTTGGTTGTCCGATCGTTTTGACCGACGCACGGTATTGACCGTCACGGCGTTTCTTGCCGCCGGCGCCTGCGCCGCCATCGTCTACACGGGTCAGTTCCGACCGCAAGATATCTTATATGCGGCCGTGTTCTTTGGCGCGGCCGCATTTCCGGTGCAGGCTTTGTCGGTCTCGCACGCCAACGATTATGTCGGGTCGGACGAACGCGTTCTGGTCAGCGGTACGCTATTGCTGGTGTACGGCACCGGTGCGATCTTGGGACCATTCCTCGCCGGTCAGCTGATGCGTCAATTAGGCGACATCGGGCTGTTTTATTACATCGGTGGGATTTTTGCCTTTATCGGCCTTTATGCCCTTTGGCGGATGACGAGACGCGCCGCTGTCCCGTTGGAAGAACAGGCGGATTTTACACCGGCCCCGGCAACCACACCGATGGTGATGGAGTTAGACCCTCAGGCCGACGTCGCATCGGACAAGGAAAACTCGAAGACGTAGTGTGCACGCAGGTCGCCGTCGGGCGCCGAAAATCATACATCTTCCAGATCCTCGACGGTGTCGGCATCGACGATACGTTGCGCGACATCGTATCCGAACCCGGCCCGGGCCAATGCCGCCATGTCCTTTTCCCGCCGCGCCGCGCGTGCGTCTGGATCGTCCGTGCGAAACGGCCCAAGCCTTCGTCGACGCGCCAACTTGATGGCGGCGGCAAAATCCAAATCGCGGATCTCTTCGTCGGCGACAAGCGCGGCGAGCGCCGCATCGATTTCGTCGTCGCCTAGACCCTTTTGCTTTAACTGAAAACGGATACCCCGGATCGGTGTGCCTTTGGCATGCAGGCCCCGCGCCCGCATCGACGCATATTCGGTATCGTTCAAAAAACCGAGCCGATTGAATTTGGCGATAACCGCGTCGACGTGCGCTTCGCCCTCTTCGATCGACGTGCCGTGATGCGCGGCGGAACGATGG
This sequence comes from Rhodospirillales bacterium, assembly GCA_965222395.1. Classification (GTDB taxonomy): domain Bacteria; phylum Pseudomonadota; class Alphaproteobacteria; order Rhodospirillales; family Casp-alpha2; genus UBA4479. Next base: position 3,407,568 of record OZ244947.1, on the reverse strand, counting down.
ACTTTTTGCATCATAACTTTTTTCAGATGCGCCGATGACGTCGCGAAACGCCCAAGGTAGTGCGCCGCCGAGTTTTCCAGATACGTCGCCGTTACTTTACGCGGGCCACGCCGTTTGCGCGATGGGCGGTCGGATGAGATGTCGTCGGTCATGAGTTTCGGTCCGGACTGGTGTCGCCAGAGTGTAGCGTCTATATACGGACGGAACGAGACCCGGTGATGCCGGGCGGATTGCGGGCGGAACAAATACCATCATGCGACAACCCAGCACGTCCAATTGGATCGGCCTTCAAACCCTGTGCGGTCGGGAAATACGCCGGTTCCTCAAGGTCTATACGCAGACCTTACTGGCGCCTGTGGTCACAACCCTTTTGTTCTTGGCGGTTTTTACCCTGGCACTGGGACAGTTCAGGCCGGACGTGCACGGCGTGCCTTTTTCGGTGTTTCTCGCACCGGGTCTGGTGATGATGGCGATTGCCCAAAACGCCTTTGCCAACACGTCCAGCAGCATTCTGGTATCCAAAGTTCAAGGCAATATTGTCGACACGCTGATGCCGCCGTTCCAACCGTGGGAGCTGGTCTTAGGACACGCCAGCGGCGGAATCGTCCGCGGCCTTTGCGTCGGCGTTGTCGTCGCCTTGGCCATGACGTTCTTCGTCGACATGCAAATCCGCAACCTCGCCTTGGTCATATTTCATGCCATCGCGGCCTCGACCATGTTGTCGCTGATAGGGATCATGGGCGGTATCTGGGCTAACAAGTTCGACCACATGGCCGCTGTAACGAACTTTATCGTCACGCCGTTGGCGTTTCTTTCCGGCACCTTTTATTCCGTCGAGCGCCTGCCAGAGGTTTGGCAGACGGTCGCCCACTTCAATCCGTTCTTTTACATGATCGACGGTTTCCGCGCCGGGTTCATCGGCCACGCCGATATGCCGATCTGGATCGGCATCGCCGTGATGGTCGGTATCAATACGGCTTTGTGGACCGTCTGCACCTGGATGTTTCGGTCGGGCTACAAACTGAAATCATAGCCGCTGCGCTGCGCGGGTTTTCATGTAGGCCTCGATCTTTTTTTCCTGCTCGGCACGCTTCTCGAAATCCTTAACCAACGGTTCGATCAGCTTTCGAAGTTGATCGATTTCCTGGGTCTGGATTTTGTTCCGCTCTTCCAAAGTTTCGACGTTATCGCGCATCTCGCGGATCGCCTTGGCGATGACTTTGTCCTGGCGCGAAACCCGCATTTCCAGCCCCGCATCGAGTTCCGTCAAACGGGTGGTAATGATCTCCTGGCAACGCCGGGAGATCTCGCTCGCAAACACCACCGAGCCTATTCCGATGAATAGGGAGATGGCGGCGATAAACTGAAAAAATACGTCCAATGTGGTGCTTCCCTCTTTATGCACTCTTCGCGAATAATGTAGTTTTTCCGGCGCTGCACCAATGACGTGCATCACACATGCCAATGAATCCGGGGACTGTTTCGAATACGTAACATTTTAGGCAAGTTATCCGGACTGTACGTCAAGGCCCCCGAATGGTTAGACTTTGACGCCGTTCATTCTTCGGAGATACCCAGTGCCCCATCTCGCCCGACGCCCCTGGCCGCCCGCCGCCTCGGAAAACTTGATCCAACACATCGCGGCGGAAACCGACGCTGCATCGACCGATTCGTTACAGCAAACCCTCGACGATCTGATCGCCGAGAACAGGCACATTCATGAGCACGCGTGCATCAATTTGAACCCTGCAACCAACATCATGAATCCTCGCGCCGAGGCGGCCCTATCGGCAGGTCTGGGTTCGCGCCCATCGTTGGGCTATCCCGGCGACAAGTACGAAATGGGGTTGGAAGCGATCGAACGGATCGAGGTAATCTGTGCCGAGCTGGCTGCAGAAATCTTCGATTCCCCCTATGCCGAAGTCCGCGTCGGCTCTGGCGCGCTGGCGAACCTTTATGCGTTCATGGCGACGACCAAACCGGGTGACCATATCATCGTCCCACCCGCGACCATCGGCGGCCATGTGACGCACCACGCGACCGGCGCGGCCGGTCTCTATGGCGTCACCATTCACGAGGCGCCGATCGATCCGACACGCTATACCGTCGATGTCGATGCCCTGGCGTCGCTGGCACGCGACGTTCGGCCCAAACTTATAACGCTTGGCGGCAGCCTGAACCTGACGCCGCATCCGGTGGCCGACGTTCGCGCTATCGCCGACGAGGTCGAAGCAACGCTGATGTTCGATGCCGCACATCTGTGCGGCGTCATCGCCGGCGGTATCTGGGATAACCCACTTTCGCAGGGCGCCCATGTGATGACGCTGAGCACATACAAGAGTCTGGGCGGACCGCCGGGCGGCTTGATCGTCACCAACGATGCAGGCCTTGCTGAACGGTTGGACAAGATCGCTTTTCCCGGCCTGACGGCGAACTTCGATGCCGGCAAAACCGCATCGCTTGCCATCGCCCTATTGGATTGGCGTGAATACGGTGCGGCCTATGCCGCACAGATGCGGGATTTGGCCGCCCGCCTGGCGGACGAGTTGATAACGCTCGGCGTGCCGGTGTTTGAGACATCTCTAGGCCCCACGCAATCCCATCAACTGGCCATACAGGCAGCGTCCTTTGGCGGCGGACAAACGGCGGCTAAGCGCTTGCGACTGGCCAATATCCTGACGTGTGGGATCGGCCTGCCCCTCGACCCCGTCCCGGACGACGTCAACGGCCTGCGGCTTGGGACACCGGAACTTGCCCGGATCGGCATGACAGTGGAGGACATGCCCGAACTGGCGTCGTTGATCCATCGGGGATTAACCGGTAACGACCCCGATGCCGTCGCCACGGATGTTACAAAGATGCGCGGACGCTTCGATCGATTGCACTTCATCCGATCCTAAGCCACGCCTTGGCATTTCCAGTGTACCGCCGCCGCCCCGGTTGACAGGGCCGGGGCCGAATCAGATACTCCCCGGCTTTCCCTTGCGGAAAGCTTTTTTGGTTCAACCCCTGCAGAAGGAGCAACGGTTATGATTCCGGCAGTTATGCCAACATACGCCCGTTACGACGTTGCCTTCGATCACGGCGAAGGCGCTTATCTGTGGGATACCGAGAACCGACGTTATCTCGATTTCGGCTCGGGGATCGCTGTCGCCTGTTTGGGCCACGCGCACCCGCATCTGGTCGAAGCGATCCGCGACCAAGCCGGCAAATTGATGCATACATCAAACCTGTATCACGTTCCGGGACAGACGCGCCTGGCCGAGCGGTTGGTTGAACACACCTTTGCCGACGCCGTGTTCTTCAACAATTCCGGCGGCGAAGCGGTTGAGATGGGCATCAAGATGCTGCGGAAATTCCACGCCGAAAACGGCCACCCGGAAAAGTACCGGATCATCACCGTCGAAGGCGCGTTCCACGGCCGCTCCCTCGCCTGTATCGCGGCGGCCAAGCAGGAAAAGTATCAGAAGGGCTTTGGCCCCGAGGTCGACGGATTCGATCAGGTGGCGTTTGATAATCTGAACGAGATGCGCGCCGCCATCGGACCGCAAACGGCCGGGATCATGGTCGAGCCGGTACAGGGCGAAAGCGGCATCAAGCCGATGTCGGACGAATACCTTCAAAACCTCCGCGCCATCGCCGACGAATTCGGCATCCTTTTGTTGTTCGACGAGGTGCAATGTGGCGCCGGGCGAACAGGCAAGCTGTATGCGCACGAATGGTCGGGCATTGCACCCGACGTCTTGGCGTCCGCCAAAGGTCTCGGCGGCGGATTTCCGATGGCCGCCACCTTGGCGAACGAAAAGGTCGCGTCGGCCATGCATGCGGGCTCGCACGGGTCGACCTATGGTGGCAATCCGCTGGCGATGGCGGCAGGCAATGCAGTCCTCGACGTGTTGCTGGCCGACGGCTTCCTCGATGGTGTTGCGGCACGCGGCGAACAGATGCTTAACGGTCTTCACGGTTTGGTCGCCAAGTATCCTGACCTTTACGAAACCGCCCGCGGGCGCGGTTTGATGATCGGCCTGAAATGCCGGGTTCCCAACGGCGACGTCGTCAAGGCGGCGATGAACCACGGATTGCTGAGCGTGCCCGCCGGCGACAACGTGGTGCGTCTCATCCCGCCGCTAATCATCGGCGAGAGCGAGATCACAGAGGCGTTGGATAAGCTCGACGCCGCGAGCCAGGCCCTCAAGGCACAGGCAGCCTGATATGAGCGTAAAACACTTTTTGGACATCGACCGGTTCGACCGGGCGGTTTTAAGAGAGATTCTCGAACGCGGTACGGCGCTGAAAAAAGCGCGCGGCCCGGAGGCACCAAAGCCTCTGGCCGGCCGCACCCTGGTCATGATCTTTGAAAAGCCATCGACGCGCACGCGGGTTTCGTTTCAGGTCGGCATGCAAGAGTTGGGCGGCTACACGGTGTTGCTGACCGATAAAGAATCCCAGATGGGTCGCGGTGAAACCGTTGCCGATACCGCCCGTGTGCTGTCGCGATACGCCGACGCCATCATGATCCGGACAGACGACCCGGCCAAGCTATCGGAGTTGGAGGCGCACGCAACGGTTCCTGTGATCAATGGCCTGACCGACGATTCCCATCCCTGCCAAATCATGGCGGACGTCATGACCTACGAAGAACATCGCGGGTCGATCGAAGGACGCGCCGTGGCATGGACCGGCGACGGCAACAACATGGTGACCAGTTGGGTTCACGCGGCGACGAAATTGGGCTTCGAAATGCGCGTCGCGACGCCAAAGGAACTTCAGCCGAAAAACGGACTGCTCGATTGGGCCATGGATCAAGGCGCGAAAGTCGTCCTGACCGAAGATCCCGCCGAAGCCACCCATGGCGCAGATCTGGTCGTCACGGATACGTGGGTGTCGATGGGCGATAAGGACGCCGGTACCCGACACAACATGCTGACGCCGTATCGCGTCGACGATGCGCTGATGGCGCACGCCAAGGATGATGCCCTGTTTATGCATTGTCTGCCGGCGCACCGGGGCGAGGAAGTCACCGAAAGCGTCATCGATGGACCACAATCCGTGGTTTGGGACGAAGCCGAGAACCGTCTCCATGTGCAAAAAGCGATCCTGGCGTGGTGTCTGAGCTAATCGGCCCGAGCCCTGCAATCTTGGACGGGAACGCGCTATCCCGCGACGACATGCTGGCCCTCGACCGGTTGGCCGCTGCCGCGTGGCCGCCAAGGGTCCAGGAAAACCTAGACGGTTGGGCGCTCCGGTATTCCGACGGCGTCAGCCGCCGCGCGAATTCCGTCGCCCCGTGGCCGCTCAGCGACAACGCCCGCCCGATGGAAGCGATGCTTTTCACCGCACAAACGTTTTACGAAGAACATGGCCTGCCGCCCCGGTTTCAGGTCAGCCCCGCCGCCGCACCCGATGCATTGGACGAAATCCTCTCCGCCAACGGGTATGAAATCGAAGCGCCGGTGACCATGCATATCGCCGATGCCGCCAAGATCGCCGCCGACGGCGCGACCCATACACGGGTCACGGTGCATGATGCGGCGCCTGACGGCTGGTGGGATGCATATATCGACGGTTTCGACCGTGACGCGTCGTCTATTGTCGCGAACGCCCGCGATCGAGCCCTTTTCGCAGCCGCAACCGGCCCGAAGGGCGAGACCGTTGCAATCGGCCTAGGCGTTATGGCGGGTGGATGGCTAGGGATCTTCGGCATGTGGACACAGCCTGCGATGCGCGGAGGCGGTCTAGGCAGTGCAATCCTGCGGGGTCTCGCCGCAACCGCCGTCGATCGCGGTACAATCGGGCTTTACCTGCAAGTCGAGAATCACAACACGGGCGCGCGGCGGCTGTATTCGCGTCTCGGATTTCGCCCCGCGTATGGATACTACTACCGGACGCTGTGGTCATGACCGACGCCTCCTTCGGTGATTTCATTCAGTCTTTTCAGATCGGTAACCTGGACATTCGCGGGCGGTTACTACGTCTGAACACGAGCCTGTCATCGGCGATCGACGGACACGATTATCCACCGGCGCTCGCTGGTCTGGTCGGCGAGACGATGGCATTGACGGCGACCTTGGCGAGTGCGCTGAAATACGACGGCGTGTTTACCCTGCAAGCGCAAGGCAACGGTCCGGTTCCGTTGTGCATGGCGGACATCACCAGCGACGGCGCCATGCGGGCTTATGCACGGCTGCGCGAGGGGGCGTCCGTCGATGGGATGGAGGGTGTCTCCGTTCCACAACTTATGGGCGCCGGACACTTGGCATTTACGGTCGATCAGGGTGCCGACATGGATCGATATCAAGGCATTACCGAGCTTGCCGGCGCGACCATGGCCGATTGCGCCCAGAACTACTTCCGCACGTCGGAACAACTGGAAACGGCCATCGCCATCGTATCCGACACGGCAACGCCGGGCGATGCCCGCGCGGCGGCGTTAATGATCCAGCGGCTTCCCACGGACGGCGACGGTATCGTCGAAGAGGAAGACTGGCGCCGCGCCGTCATTCTGATGAGTTCGATTACCTCAGCGGAACTTCTGGATGCGTCGTTGGACGCCACGCAGATTCTATTGCGGCTGTATCACGAAGACGGCATCCGTCTGTTGGAACATCGCGACCTGCACCACGAATGTCGCTGCTCGGGCGATCGCGTGCGGCGGACGCTTCTCTCGTTTCCGCGCGACGAGATCGCCGATATGGCGGACGAGGGTATGATAACTGTCACTTGCGAGTTCTGCCGAACCGACTACGTATATGGCATCGCGGAATTGGACGCGTTGTTCGCGCAAGAAGGAGAGCCATCGTGACGTCTTTTCGAACCCTTCGCTCTTGGGTCCTATCACTTGTCGCTATTGTCGGGCTTTCCGCCTGCGCCACCGAACCGGCACCGAAGTTTCCTGAACTAACGTATACACATCTTCCGCCAATCGTTCTGGGCGTTGCCGAGGTCCGCGTCATCAATAACTTCGCCCCCGATGCATCGCGGGCACACGTCGAGAACAGAATGCCGGTCTCGCCATCGACCGCCCTGAGCGCCTGGGCGCGGGACCGGTTACAAGCAAACGGCGTTTCGGGCACCGCGATCTTCACCATCGACGATGCCTCCGTGATCGAAGTACCGCTGCCCCGAACCAAAGGGCTCACTGGGGCCTTCACCAAGGATCAAGCGCAGCGCTATGACGTTCGCATTCGGGCGACCTTGCAGCTTGAAGGGGTTCCGCGCGTCACACAGGCGTTCGCGGAATCCGTCGTCACCCGGTCGCAGACCGTGCGCGAGGACGTGTCCCTTAACGACCGCAATCAGATTTTCTTCGATCTGACAGAATCGGCATTGCGGGATTTCGATCCGGCGATGGCCTCTTCCATTCAACAGCACCTCGGCGCGTTCGTCCGCTAATCCCGGGCGTCGTGAAACATCCCCGGCGTCTCCGTCGCATGGGCGATGTCCAAATCGATATCGGCCTCTTTGCGGACCAGCGCGCGGGCCTCGGCGACATGCGGATAACCGCGTTCTAATTCGCGCCACATCCCACGAACCGGCGTCACTAAGGTCGGGTCGGCAATGGCGCGCAGAGAGTGCATCCAAACCTGCAATCCCAGGCTATCGTGCGGCCGATTCTCGCGGGTCAACACATTCGCCGCCTTGGCCATTTCGTAATGATACATCGGCATTTCCGACGCCACCGCATTGAGATCTGACAGGTCGACACCCACTTCTTTGAGCGCATTTCGATGATGCGCCGCGATCGCCACCATGATCCCGACATCTTCGTCAGGCAATCCGCGTAGATGCGCAACATGGGCCTCAACCTCGCCCCGGTAGCGACTGGCGGCCCAGCGCCTCAGCAATCCACCAATCACGATTACGGCCTCCAGAAGTTACGCGTAAATAGCACGATCACGGTGAACAATTCCAAGCGGCCCAGCAGCATCCCCAACGACATCAACCATTTGGCACCGTCCGGGAACTCGGCAAACGTCCCGGTCGGTCCGGCAACCGGCCCCAGCGCTGGGCCGACGTTGGCAATCGATGTCGCCGCACTTGAAAAGGCGGTCAGGAAATCGAGACCCATCAGACCAAGGCCCAATGCCAGAATGGCAAACGTAAAGAACCACATGAAAAAGAACGACAGCACCGAGATGATGATCTCCTCGGATACCGGGCGCTTGTTGAAGTATGGAATGAACACACCGTGCGGCTGCATCAAATGCTGCAATTGCGTGCGCGCCGCGGCATACAGAACCTGGAACCGGAATACCTTGATCCCGCAGGTCGTCGATCCGGCACAGCCGCCGATGAACATGATGAAAAAGAAAATAACCGGCGAAAAACTTCCCCAAACGCCGTAATCGTCGGTGGCGTAGCCGGTTCCGGTAATGATCGACACGATATTGAAGGTGGCAAGCCGTAGCGCATTCAACGGTTCTTTACCGATCTCCAGGATCAGCCAGCCGCATGTGACGATGATGACCGCAGATACGAACATCACGAACCACTGAACCTGACTGTCGTTGAAAAGCGCCGTAAAGCTGCCCTGTAGGGTGCGGAGATACAAAATAAACGGCAACGAGCCGACCACCATGCCGGCGGCAGCAATGTAATCGATGGCAGAAGACTGGAAATACGCGATCGATTCGTCGTGTGTCGAAAATCCGCCTGTGGCGATGGTCGTCATGGCGTGGGCCGCGGCATCGAAACCATTCATACCGGCAAGCCAATACAGGATGGCCCAGATCAGCGTCAGACCCAGATAAATCACGCCGATGGCGGAGGCGATCTGCGCCGCCCGCGGCATTGCCTTCTCGGATTGGTCGGAGCTTTCCATTCTGAACAACTGCATCCCGCCGACCTGCAACATCGGCAAGACAGCGATGGCCATGACGATAATCCCGATCCCGCCGAGCCATTGCAGCAAGGCCCGCCAGATCAATATCCCCGGCGGTACCGATTCGAGACCGACGATCACCGTCGATCCGGTGGTGGTAATGCCGGACATGGCCTCGAAGAAGGCGTCGGTGAAGCTCATTTCCAGTTCGGAAAAGGCGAAGGGCAAAGACGCAAAAAGTGTCAGAAAAAGCCAGCTGGCGGTGGTGACCATAAAGGCATGTCGGATGGTCAACTTCATCCCGCGCGCCCGGGTCGTCAGCGCCATCGTGACGCCAACGAAGAACGTCGTCGACGCCGAGACGGCAAAAACCTGCCAGTCAGGATGGCCGAGTACGAAATCGACGATGGCCGGAATACACATGACGACCGCAAGGGTCGCCAGCAATAAGCCGACGATGAAAATGGCCGGTCGAACGTCCATCTATGCCCCGATCTGCGCCGCCCCTTCGGCGTTCATGGCATCAATGAAGCGCGCAGGGCGCGGCGGGTCAAGGCCGAGATATAACGGGAATGTGTCGTAGGCAGAGCGAGTTAGACAAAATTGCCGCTGCTGTGGTCGACCATCGACAAGAATTCACGCCGCGTCGCCGGATCGTCTCGGAATGCGCCCAGCATCCGGCTGGTCACCAGACTGACTCCCGGCTTATGGACACCGCGCATGGTCATGCACTGGTGCGCCGCCTCAACCACGACGGCGACGCCGCGCGGCTCAAGGACTTCATCGATGGTGTTGGCGATCTGCGATGTCAATTTTTCTTGGATCTGCATCCGTTTGCCGAAAGCCTCGACAACGCGCGCCAGCTTGGAGATGCCGACAACGCGGCGGCGCGGCAGGTAGGCAACATGGGCGCGCCCGATAAACGGCACCATGTGATGTTCGCAGTGACTTTCGAGCCGAATATCCTTCAACAGCACGATTTCGTCATAGCCATCGGTTTCTTCGAAGGTCTTGGCGAGGTACTCGCGCGGATTGATGTCATAGCCCTTGAAGAACTCTTCGTAGGCGCGGACGACGCGCGACGGCGTCTCCAACAACCCTTCGCGGTCGGGATCGTCCCCGGCCCACTGAATAAGGGTTCGGACGGCAGCTTCCGCGGCTTCGCGACTTGGCCGACCGTCCGAAGTTTGGTGATCTAACGAGGGGCTGGAATGCTTATGGGCTGTACCCTCAATGACGCTTAATGTCTTTTTGTCCGCCACACTGTTTTCCAATCAATTGTCTAATATCTATCCATAAACATGGGACTTTATCGTTTCGGCGCAAGCTGAATGGTGCCTGCGTTTGGTCAATGAGAAGGTTACGCACAATCAGGACGTGCGGATCACCATCATCCAAGCAAACCCGCAGATACGGTATCTAGTGGACAACGCCCTGGCCTTGCGGCCCATCCAGGGAGAACGCCGGAACTTGGACCGCAAAACGTTGGCCGGCAGCATCGAGCATCTGAAAAATTCCGGTCATAAAACCGGTGGGCGTCGCCAATGGCGTGCCGCTGGAGTATTCGAAATCGTCACCGGGGTTGAGGACCGGCTTTTGCCCGACAACGCCATCGCCGATCACTTCGTGGGCGATACCGTTCCCGTCGATGATACGCCAGCGTCGGGTCAATAACTGGACCGTGCCCTGACCGTGGTTCTCCAGCCGCACATGATACGCCCACACATGCCGGTTTTCCGACGCATCTGACTGCTCTTCCAGATACATCGGCGTCACCAGGACACGAATATCTCGGGTGGTTTCCTCAAAAGTATGGGGCGCGGTCATAACTTCTTTCCGTTGTTCTGCCGTATTCTTCGTCGCTTCGCCGGCGCTGTCCAGACGTCGGACCGTTACTCCGCGGCTTGGCTGGCCGCAAGCGGCCAACGCACAGTATCCGGTTGTATCGCGATACCGACGTTGGCGCGTTCGCCATCTGGCATAACATCCATATTGGGCCAAAGTCCGGTTTCGAGGCACACGGCGTATCCTTCGGGCAAACCGTTGGCGCGCATCGCCGCCGCCGCTGTTTCATGATCATACGCTAAGGCGTGCGAGGTCACGGTCACATCGGCACCGTCGACATCAATCACCGAATACCAAACCCGCGCAGTACCGTCATTCGCCGGCATGCCAATGACACCGGCGTTGTGCCACATCTTGGCGTCGAAAATCTGCGTAAACGGCACACCGGCATGGCCGCCGATAATCGCATCGACATCCAGCGCTGCAAATCCGGCACGCTTTACCGCGTCGTCGGTCGCCTCGAAGACGAACTCGTTTATCGACCCGGCACTGCCGTGAACCACCGCAAAACGCCGACCGCTTAGGGTGAACGTTATGCGTTCCGGCAGTCCGCGCATCCAGGCCCGTTGCTCGGGCCGTAATTGTGCATTGGCATAGGCGTACCACTGCCGCGACAGCACATCGCAGGCGGTGCCGTCCTCGAACCCACATCCGCAATCGTCGGTTTCGTTGCCAAAACTCTCCTCGCAGTTGCCCATCAAGACGGGAATGCCCCAGTCCATGATCGCGTCCGTCGTTGCCGCGGCATCGGCGGCATAAGCCACGACGTCGCCGGTACAAATCACGCGGTCCGGGGCGATGCCAAGGCGGTCGGCCTCGGCTATCATGGCCTGCGTTGCTTGGAGGTTGGAATACGGGCCACCAAACACGAGCAGCGGACCGTCAATCACGCCGAGGTCCCGGACCGTCACAGAACTGCCCCCGTCAATCCGGGCTGCACGATGCGCCGCCCAAGACGCAAAACTTCGCGCAATGCGGGTGGTTGAGCTTCACTGCTTTGTCCGATTGCACCAGGTCGTGGCCCAATTCGAACTGATCGTCGTACGGCAATAGGGTGCACGGCATCACGACCGGGCGTTCCGCATTCTTCCGCTTAACGACCATGCGCGACGACGCGCACATCATGGTTTCCGGCTTCACCCCAAGGATGTCCCAGCAATGCACGGTAATTTCCGGCACGTCGACGTCGGCATCCATTTCAGGGAACAGGACCAAGTTCGCCGGATCTTCGGCGTCGACGGGAATTCCTTCCGCCGCGAAAAGCGCTCGATAGCCGTCGCGGGCGGTCTCTTCCGATTCGTCCCAGCAGGTACGCCCGGCAACCGCCATTTGAAACTCATTCTCCGCCAGCCAACGCATGCCGTCGATCATCGGTTGCCAGGATTTTTCGCCGCGAATTTTCTCGTGACCCTCGCGGGTAAAATGATCGATCGAGACCCGGATCGAAATGGCATCGCCATACGTGGATTTCAGCGCCAACAGCTTTTCGCGCTTATTCCACAGCGGCTTCATCGCATTTGTCAAAACCAGAGTCTTGAACCCGCGAGCCAACACTTCGGCCAGGATCGGGATCATGTCCGGGTTCATGAACGGCTCACCACCGGTAAAGGCGATTTCCTCGACGTCCATGCCCTCTCGGTGAATCTCGTCCAAATACTCAACGACCTCGGCCAAGGTAATATACACCAAGGCATCGTTCGTCGGGCTGCTGTCCATATAGCAGTTGACGCAGGTGATATTGCATAGGCTGCCGGTGTTGAACCACAACGTCCGCAAGTGTGTGAGCGCCACCACGGCGCGCTCTTCACCCTTGGCGGTGGTGTGCGGGTCTTTGAATTTCCGCGGGTCGAGAAGTGTGTTGCTGTCCGGCATCGGTCTCCACATCACTATGTTGCAATTGCGAAGCATGGCTTAAGAAAATTGCGATCACAACGCAAATAAACCTCTCGTGAGGTGGCGAGATGCAACGCGATCAGTTTAAGATAGCCGTAATTACAAGCCGCTAGGGGGAGGATAACAAGTCGTGGATATGACCATCAAGCCGCTGTCGTTGCATCTCGGAGCCGAGGTTACCGGAATCGATTTGGCCGCCGGGCTTGGAGACAATTTGATCGCCAGCCTGCGCCAGACGTGGCTGGATCACGGTGGCGTCTTGGTCATCCGCAACCAAAAAAATCTCAGTGCCGAAGCACACATCGCCTTCGGTGCGGCCATGGGTCCGTTGTTCGGTGCGCCCGATCAGTCGCCGCTGCAAGACACCGTCAGCCGCTACATCCATCCCGATCATCCGGAGATTTACCGCGTATCCAATAAGCTCGACGAAATGGGGAAACCGCTGGGGCGCAAAGGGGCGGGCACTTACTGGCATTCCGATGTCAGCTTTCGCGACCGACCGGCAGCGGCGTCCATTCTACATGCCGTTGAAATCCCGCCGGTTGGCGGCGACACCTTGTTCGCCGACATGACGGGCGCCTTCGACGCGCTGTCGGATGGGATGAAAGACATGCTTCGACCGTTGAACGCCGTCCACGATTTCGAGGTCGCGGCGTATCAGCAGTACGCTAAGCCGATTATTGTCGAGGATGATTTGACTGGCGCCAACCGCGCCGTCCATCCACTGGTCCGCAAACATGGCGAAACCGGACGCGAAAGCCTGTTCATCAATCCCGGTTTCACGTCGCATATCGACGGCATGAATATGGACGAAAGCCGCTGGATCTTGGAGCCGCTCTATACACATTCGACCCAGCCGGAGTTTATCTATCGCCATCATTGGCGACCCCACGACGTGGTCGTCTGGGATAACCGGTCTCTGATGCATTACGCCATCGCCGATTACGGCGACACACCGCGGTACATGGAGCGCACGACATGCATCGGCGAACGGCCGATCTAAGGCAGGCGCTGAACTCTTTTCACAAATTTCTCGGTGCATGCGCTCGCGCAAAGCGGGTAAAGTGACATTCTCGACACGACCGTATCCACCCGGATTCGGTCCGAACCCGGGGAAGTCCATTTAATGAACGATTATCTGAAACACACGCGATCGTTGGAAGAGCTGGACAAGCTCATTGAGGAAGACCGACGTGCCGCGGTCGACCTCGCGGGGGTTACATTCAGCCAAGCGATTACGTTGGCGATCCACAATATCAGCGAAATCAATCTGATTGCCGGCGCACGTATTCAGGCCGAATGCAACGTCAATACCGCGAAGATCGCCTCTAGCGCAGAAATCTGTTCGACCGAGCTGACCGTCGCCGCTGAGATCGCGATCAACGAAATCCAGAAGAAGAAAGCCAACGGTCCCGTCGACGAAGAGCAAACGGGTGCGATGATCACAATGGTGGCGCGTCAAGCCGAAGAATCAATCTCGAAGAGCGCGTCAGGTGCCATTGCCAAAATCAATGAACAGGCAAACGACGCCATCGCTCAAATTAACGAACATTCCGAAAAATCGATCGCCGAGATTAGGGAACTCGCACAGGTCGTCTCGGGCGAAGTCGAAAAAAGGTCAGTCGTCGCGAAGGAAAAACTCGATCAAGCGCGTCAGGGCGACCGCACGCCGGAAAGCACGATCCGGGATGCGGAGAAACTGGCCGAGAAGGTCCACGAGCATTCAGCAGCCGCGCTGGAGCGCCTTAAAGGTGAAGTGTCCCGTGCCATAGAGACAACCAACGAAATGGTGGATTCCGCCGTGAATGAGCTTCAAAGCCTGGTGGAAGTAACCGAAACGAAAATACGAAATGCCCGGGATAGCTCGCTGTCGCGAATCCGGGATATCGCGAAACTGCATTCCCGTTGAGCGGCGTGCCCGGCCGCTGTCGCCGACAAAACGGGCGCCGAGCACCTAGCTCCGCTGGTTGAAACGCCGGCCGACCAGAGCCGCGGCGATATTCACCTTTTGGATATCGATGGTACCACCGGCGATCCCCCACCCCCAGCCATCGCGGAGCTTCTGTTCAATCGGGTATTCGGTTGAATAGCCGTAGCCACCCATCAACTGCATGGCCTTGCCGGTCACCTCGCGGACCATTTCGTTGGCGAAGCATTTGGCGATGGAACTGTCGGCGATCGACGGCAATCCCTGCGACGCGCCAACGACGGCGCGGTACAACAACAAACGCGCCGCGTCGACCTTCATTTTCATCTCGGCAATCTGAAGCTGCACAGCCTGAAAGTCGACGATGGGTTTTCCGAACTGCTGGCGTTCTTGGACATAGTCGAGGACGTAATCCAAAGCCGACTGGGCGATGGCCAGAGACATGGTGGTGTTGCCGCAGCGCTCCAGATCGAAGGCTTCCATCAGTTTCGGAAACCCGCCCGCCTCGATAACGATATTGGCGGCAGGCACCTGAACGTTGTCGAAATACATGTCCGCACTCGGGATGCCGCGAAAGCCCATGTGTCTTTCCGGTTTGCCGAATGTCAGCCCATCTGCTTCACCCGGCACCAGCACCGCGCCGATGCCCTTGGCACCCGGTGCATCAGACATCCGGCAATAGACGATATAGGCGTCGGCATGCCCGGCGCCGGAACACCAACGCTTGGTCCCTTGGATCGTCACCCTATCCTCGTCCACGGCCGCCTTGGTCGTGAGGTCGGTGAGCGCCGTACCCGCATTCGGCTCCGACATCGTCACGGCGACGATCATCTCTCCGGCGCAGACCCTGGGGACGATGCGGCGTTTCAATTCGTCGGGCGCGAAATGCGCCAGCGCCAAAACCGGGCCGAAGCAACTTTCAAAAATCGGAAATGCCACGGCGGGCGAGATTTTCGCGACTTCTTCCAGTACCAACACGGCCTCGAAATGCGACAACCCGACGCCACCCAGTTCTTCCGGGAGGTTCACACCCAACAAGCCCATCTCGGCATACCGTTTCACCAGATCTTTGCCCGGCGGATGGCCGCTCGCCTCGATCTCGGCGGCGGGGGCCGGCAATTCGGCCTCGGCGAATTTCCGAACCGTCTCTTGCAGGGCGGCCTGTTCGGCGCTCAGGGTGAAATCCATTGGGCTCCTCCAACTCTTGTTGGCCGGAGGATACGAAGCGGTCCCGATCTTGTCACGGACGCCGGGACGCCGACCGGGGTTAGGCCGCCGTTTTCTCTAGGAAGAAGGCCCAGTATTGATCCGGCCCGGCGGGAGAATTGAAATCGATGGTCTGCGCGGTGATCGACAGGTGCGGCTCGCCCGGCGGTTCGGGATAAACGTCGTCACACAATCGTTGCAGGAACTCTTCGAGGCGCTCTAGACCGGATATCTGATTCTCCTCATCCCCGGTGACAAGATGGCGGAATCTCACGGACACGAGAACCGATTAGTTTTTTGGATGCCCATGCGATAACCTTGGGGCATCGGGCCGCTAGGCCTTCGTTCGGGCCATATGCGGAAGAACCAACACTTTGGGCAATTTCAATTTCGACGCGGCGGCAAAGGCCTTTTACGACGAGTTGTTCGCGGCCTTCCCGCGCCTAGAGACATTGTTCGACGACAAGCATCGCCAAAGTGTCATGTTCGTTGCCGCCCTGCGCACAATCTATCATGCAAATCCCGACGATCCGGCGTTGGAACGCTACCTGGCCGGATTGGGGGAAACCCACAAAGGCTATGGTTTGCAGCGGCTCCATATCGACGTCGCTCAACACGCCTTTGCCGCCGCAATCAAGGCGGGGCAGCCGGATATATCACCCGAACAACGAAAGAAGATGATGCGCGCCTTCACCAAGCTTCGCGCCCATATGGGATTTTAAGGCGCGCCACGCGACGGTGCGCCATCCATAACACGGTCAGATGCAGACATATTGACGGCCTGTGCCCCGTGCCGTACCAACGCAGTTAGGCGGGTGTAGTTCAATGGTAGAACGAAAGCTTCCCAAGCTTTAGACGAGGGTTCGATTCCCTTCACCCGCTCCATCATTGTCCCGGGTCGCCACCTCGGCAAAGACCGGGGGACAGAGATCACACCGATAATATCCGGCAAAAGTCCGCGTACGATCCCGCTTGCCACGACCGCGCTCTGACACTACATCGACGGTCGCGTTAGAAATCTGCATGGGCAACGGATCAGCATGAGCAGCTTGCGAGAAAAGATAGGCGTTTTTGTCGAGGGCCCCAGGGTTCAGCGATTCGTCATGGCGCTGATCATCATTAATGCGGTCACACTCGGGCTGGAAACCGTCCCCAGCATCGTCGACGCGTACGGCACTTGGCTTGTCATGTTTGATCGCGCCGTTTTGACGATCTTCGTCATCGAAATCCTCGGCAAGCTGATGTATCGCGGATGGCGGTTTTTCCTCGACGGTTGGAACGTTTTTGATTTCGTCATCGTCGGCATCGCCCTGATCCCGGCATCGGGCCCGTTTGCGGTCCTTCGCTCGCTTCGAATCCTCAGGGCGTTGCGGATCATTTCCGTCGTACCGTCGATGCGACGGGTCGTGCAGGCGTTGCTGGCAGCGATACCGGGCATCGGCTCGGTCGGGGTTCTGATCCTGCTGGTGTTCTATGTCGGCGCCGTGATCTCGACAAAAACGTTCGGCGAGACCTTCCCCGATTGGTTCGGCACCATCGGCGGGTCGATGTATACCCTTTTTCAAATCATGACGTTGGAAAGCTGGTCGATGGGGATCGTCCGCCCGGTTCTCGAAGTCTTCCCCCTGGCGTGGGTTTTCTTCATCCCCTTCATTCTGATCACCAGTTTTACCGTCCTCAACTTATTCATTGGGATCATTGTCGATGCGATGCAAACCCAACATCGCGAAGAGCAGCAGGAAATCGATGCGCACATCGACGCGCAGACCAAGACCATGCATGCGGATTACGTCGGCGTTGAAGCGCGACTTGAGAATCTAAGCGCAGAGGTCGCGGAGATTAAGCGGATGATTTCCGAGTTAAAGAAATAGCTGTTACCGGTCAGGCGATTCCGTGACGGCGATGGGCAGCGCCTCGCCTGTCCGTTTCCGAAACACCTCGCTGATCGCAATCAGCTTCAATGCGCAGCGGAACATGTTCTCGTACGCCTTTTGAATGCTCGCACTCCGAAGGTTCAACAGTGCCGTTGAATCGATGTAGCGCACCGCGGAGTCGGCCGACGTACGCGGCAGCAATCCTAGGTCGTCGAATCCCTTGAGCGCCTCGAACTCCGTCCGAACGTCGGCGATATTCTGGTTCAGGGATACTTGCAGACTCGGCAACGTCTCGATCTCGTCGACGAGAGCGGGAATGACGCTGGGGGGATAGACGACCGAGACACCTCGCGACACGACCTGCTCAAGATCGCCGACAAGATCAGCCTCATGGTCCGCGGATGGCATCAAATGGACGACGATCCTGAGGTCATTGTCAGACATCGTGACGATTCCTTGTCACCCTTATCTCTTCCCACAAAACTGCGACACTTTCACCGTGACCATTTTTTCACATTCGAATGTCGCTCACAAACTCAGGGCGACGGGGCCAGCGGGGTCGGGGCGTCGTCGGGGTCGATTTCCTCTTCCTCGACCTCGGCATCGGGATGCATTTCATAGACAACGGTACTGGTCCGTTGCATGGCCTGGAAGTCGCCCTGATCGGCGACATCGATCGTGCCCCGTTGGGTGATGCGATAAACGATAAAGACCGTCAGCAATACGGAGATCGCGGCGATGTAGATGAACAGACCACCCGGACCCATTGCGTCCATGGCAACCGAGCCGATGATCGGTCCGGCCGCCGCGCCGATCCCATACGCGACAATCAAACCGCCCGACGCCGGAACCAAATCTTCAGGATCCAGATAGTCGTTGGTGTAGGCGACAGCCAACGGATATAGCGTGAACGACAATCCACCAAACAACGCGCCCAGGGCCAATAACCCGCGCCCGTGGGTCACATCCTTGCCGATCATTGCCAGGCAAACGGCGCAGGTCGCAATCGCAACGACGGCGATGACGATGCGCCGGTCGATCCTGTCGGACGCCTTGCCGATCGGCCATTGCAGGATCAGGCCGCCCATGATGACCGCCCCCATGAATTCGGCGGTTGCCGCCCGGTTCAATCCGGCTTGTTGGGCGAATAACGCGCCCAGCCCGTAAAACGCCCCGATCATCGCCCCCGACGCCAACGATGCGGTCATTCCGGTTGGCGACGTCCCCCACAATCGGCCCAATTGGAACCGCTGCGGCTTGGGCAATTCCGGCGCGATTACGCGGGTCATTGCGACGGGCAGGATTGCCAGCGACATCAAAACGGAGACCAGGATAAACAGCACAAGTCCGGATTGATCCGGCACATTGATCATGAACTGCCCCGCCCCTTGGCCCAGATACAGGACAACCTGATACAAGGAAAAAACCTGACCGCGGACCTCGTTGGATGATTTCTCGTTCAGCCAGCTTTCCGTGCACATGAACATGCCGACCGTGGAAAAACCGACGACAAAGCGAAGCGCGCCCCATACCCACGGATCAGCCGTCAACGCATGTGCCAAGGTCGCCGCCGACATCAACGACCCCAAGGACGCGAAGGCGCGAATGTGTCCGACATTGCTGATCAGCCGATGACAGAACCCGGTTCCCAAAACCAATCCGATGAAGTAGAGCGAGGTCACGACCCCGACCACCGACGATGGCATCCCGGACTCGCCCATGCGGAACGCCAGAATGGTCGACAACGCGCCGACCCCGACCATCAACAGAGCGACGCCCAATAACAAAGATGAAACAAGTCGAAGTGTCGAAAACATGGCGGATATCCACGCACGAGGACAATTTGAAATTCCCCGTTACGCCCGTTTTATTTGCCGCGCAAGTGAATTCGTTGGGGTGTCTCAAAGGCGGCGATGGACCGCCTGGAAACGTCGGATTCAGAGCAATCCGGCCGCGTGATGACGCAGGTGTTCGTCGATGAACGACGCGATGAAAAAGTACGAATGATCGTAGTGCGGCTGCAGCCGCAGATCGACGTGCTGACCAACGGCCTGACAGGCATCCACGAACAATTCGGGGCGGAGCTGTTCCTCGAGAAAATTATCCGCCGTCCCCTGATCGATCAGAATCGTACTAGGATGCGTGCGGCCGGCCTTGATCAGTTCCGTCGCATCGTAATCGGCCCACGTCGCTGGGTCGTCGCCGAGGTAACCGGCCAAGGCCTTCTGGCCCCATGGCACCTGGCCTGGCGCGACGATCGGCGAAAACGCCGATACGGTGGCATAAGTCCCAGGGTTCTTCAGCCCGATGGTCAACGCCCCATGCCCGCCCATCGAATGTCCCATGATGCCCTGGCGGTCGGCGCGGGCCGGAAAGTGCTTGAAGATCAAGGCCGGCAACTCGCCGGTGACATAACTGTACATCTGGTAATGCGCGGCCCAGGGGTCGCGCGTCGCATCGACATAGAACCCAGCGCCCGACCCGAAATCGTAGGCATCGTCTTCGCCGGGGATGTTCACCCCACGGGGGCTGGTATCGGGGGCGACGACGACCAGGCCCAACTCCGCCGCGGCGCGCTGCGCGCCTGCCTTGACGGTGAAGTTTTCCTCCGTACAGGTCAGCCCGGACAACCACCAGACCACCGGACGCGGCTCGTCCTCCGCCGCAGGTGGAACGAACACGGAAAACCGCATGTCGCAATCCAACTGCTGCGAGGCATGCCAATAGGTGCCTTGGACACCGCCGAAGCTGGCGTGGGTCTCAACCGTTTCGTAAGTCATGCGCTCACCCCTTTGGCATGATAGATGTAGCCCAGAAATCCCAATAACAGCTGCGCCGCCAGAAACGCCGTCGTGCCGTCGCGGTCGTAATCGGGCGCCACCTCGACCAGGTCGATGCCGACAACATCGCCTCGCCCCGTCAGCCCCTGCAAGATTTCCAAAACTTCGTAATACAGGAACCCGCCGTGGCTCGGCGTGCCGGTGCCGGGCGCGATCGACGGATCGAAGCCGTCGATGTCGATGGTGCAATAATACCGCGCACCTTCGGGGATCCGGTCCAAGACGCCTTGTGTGCCGAGGCGACGCACATCGCGCACCGACAGAATGTCGGACCCGGCCGCGCGCGCCGCGTCGTAATCGGCGCGGTTCGACGACGACACGAATCGAATGCCCAACTGGGTAAAACCGGTCACATGCGACAGTTCCGACGCCCGGCGCAACGGATTGCCGTGCCCATAGCGGACGCCGTGCCGCTCGTCGACGAAATCCAAGTGCGCATCGATGTGGATGATGTGCACCGGCTCTTGGTCGTCGAAAGCGCGGATGCACGGAATGTGCACCGAATGGTCACCGCCCAGCGTCACCGGCATGGCACCAGCCGCCAAAATCTTGCGCACCGCAAATTCGATGTTGTCGTGCGACTTGATGGTATCGGTATGGATCATATCGGCGTCGCCAATGTCGACGATCTTCACCCCGCCCTGCGGCAGATAGGTGACATCGTCCTCGAAGTCATAGGCGCCGCCATGGCCGAACGAAAACAGGGTCGAGGCCTCGCGGATCGCGCGCGGACCGAACCGCGCCCCGGCGCGATACTGCGTTCCCATGTCGAACGGCGCGCCGAGCACACAAACATCTGCGTCGCCCAGCGCGTCCCAATCCAAGACCGCCGGTTGCTTGGCGAACGTGCAATGGCCGACGAACGGCAGGTTCAACCGCCCGGTGTCATAGGTGTTATCGGTCATTTCGCTGGGTGCCTCCGCCCGGTTCGTCGATGAATTACGTTAAGCTATTCAGGCGCTGTCTTAAACCTCCGACAGCAGGCGATCCACTGCCGCCAAGCCCCCCTCCATGTAGCCGCCTTGTTCGGGCGCGCTCTCGGTTCCGGCGAACAAGAGCCTCCCATCCCACGGGGCAGGCAGAGACATCGGCCGATACACAGGGTGGGCTGCCGGACCGTCCAAATCCGCCGCCGTCGCGGTATGTGGGTCCGTCGACCAATCCTTATACAGCACATCCAAAGAATTTTCCGCTGCGCGGCCGAACAACCGGGTCAGTTGTTCGACCGCCGCCGCCTTGATGGCGGCTTCGCGTCCGGCGCGCGCCACCGCCGGGACGCCGACAAACCCGAACAAGGCAAACGGACCGCCGTCGACGGGGGACGCGTCGTGGATCTCCATCATCGGTCCGGCATAGCTGAAGGCCGCGCCGGACAGACCGGCGTCACGCCAAAATGGGCTCTCATAGACCACGACCACTTTGGCATGCGCCGCCATCCACGTCGGCGTCGCGCACATCGTCCGGGTCACATCATCGGGCAGGGCGGGTGCAAACGCGATCTGTTCCGCCACCACGCGAGGCGGCACCGTCAGCCAGACTCTGTCTACCGTCATCGCCTCCCCCTTGGCGGTGACTGCGATCGCATCGCCGATCAGGGCAATATCAGTGACCGGTGTGTCCAACGCCAAGGTTCCGTGTGGCAACGCCTCAGCCAGCGCGTCCGTCAATGCCGCCGCGCCGCCGGTGATACGATACGACGGCGGTCCCATCGCCTGCGGCGGTAGAACTTGGACTTCGCCACCTGCGGACTCGAAAACCATATTGCCATGCAACCATTGGGGAAATGCCGATAGGCCTAGCTGATCGAGAAGCGCCGGCAATCGGTGTTGATGGTCCGGCCAGAACCAAGCCGGACCAAGATCGAACGCTGCGCCGAAGTCGTGCGACAGAATACGCCCGCCGGTCCGCGTACGTGCCTCCAATACCCGGACATCATGGCCAGCCTCGACCAATCGCCACGCCGCATATAAGCCTGACAGGCCGGCGCCAACAATCACCTCGGTCATACGATTCGGGTCACTGAGGCGGATCGAAGTGCCACGCCCGCAGTTCACTCTCGACGTCTTGGCGCGGCACGAAAGATATAACGCCCGTCACCGTTTCCCCGTCATTCGACAGTGGCGCGCGATACGAAGGAAAAGATCCGTCCAAGTTCACGTAGCGTACTTTAAAAACCCAGGGTTTCCGGGTGGCGATCACATGGTCGTATTGATAGCGCAAAAGCTCTTCCAACCATGAAAAGTGCATGTCGCTAAGCTTCCGATGCGAATAGTCCATGTCGTAATACATGGCGTGTCCGCTGCCCCAATACCGGAAATACAGATCGCCATCGCCGAGGATATCGCTGACGACGACGTAGCGGATCATCTCGGGGGAGATGTCCAGCAAGTCGATGTCAGCCCATCGCGGCGCCCAGCCGTTACCGCAACGCGAAACCCAGTAGGCGTGAAACTGCGCGACCGCCGTCGGCGTATCTTTGCCAACGGGCTCGGGCTCGACGCCGGTAATCGGGGACACTTGCACCATGCGTCACGATCCCATGTTCGACATTGTCAGAATTCGACGACCGCGCGAATGCTCTCGCCGCGATGCATCAGATCGAAACCCTCGTTGATGTCGTCCAGGCTCAGTTTATGGGTAATCAGGTCGTCGATATTGATCTTTCCGTCCATGTACCAGTCGACGATTTTCGGCACGTCGGTCCGGCCCTTGGCGCCACCGAACGCAGTGCCCCGCCAAACACGTCCAGTCACCAACTGAAACGGCCGGGTCGAAATTTCCTCACCGGCGCCGGCGACGCCGATGATGGTGCTCTCGCCCCAACCTTTGTGGCAACACTCCAAGGCTTGGCGCATGGTCGACGTATTGCCGATACACTCGAACGAATGGTCGGCTCCACCTTTGGTGATGTCGACAAGATACGGGACCAGGTCGCCTTCGACCTCTTGCGGATTGACGAAATGCGTCATACCGAATTTTTCGGCGATCGCCTTACGCGCCGGATTGATATCGACGCCGACGATCATATCGGCGCCAACAAGGCGCGCGCCTTGAATGACGTTCAACCCGATCCCGCCAAGCCCAAATACAATCACGTTGTCGCCGGGTTGAACCTGGGCGGTGTTGATCACCGCCCCAACACCGGTGGTGACCCCGCAGCCGATGTAACAAATTTTATCGAAGGGTGCGTCTTCGCGCACTTTGGCGACAGCGATTTCCGGCAGCACGGTAAAATTCGAGAACGTCGACGTCCCCATGTAGTGGTAGATCGGGTCTTTGCCGAGACGAAAACGAGAGGAGCCATCGGGCATAACGCCCTGGCCTTGGGTCGTGCGGATAGCCTGACACAGGTTGGTCCGGCCCGATGTGCAATAGTCGCATTCACGGCATTCGGGTGTGTACAGCGGAATAACGTGATCGCCTTTTTTCAGGCTGGTGACGCCGGCGCCCACATCGACGACCACGCCCGCGCCTTCATGGCCCAACACCGATGGAAAGATGCCCTCCGGGTCCGCGCCAGAGCGGGTGAACTCGTCGGTGTGGCAGATTCCCGTGGCCTTAATTTCGACCAACACTTCCCCGTCGCGCGGCCCATCCAATTCGATGGTTTCGATGGATAATGGTTTTCCGGCCTCGAAGGCCACGGCGGCGCGCGTCTGCATATTCGTCTCCCTGGATTTGCGACCGGCACTTCGATCACACGTTATTCTTCAAGGACTATGCCCGAAGAAATATTCATCGTGCAATGGACGTCCAAGTTTATCCGTATGTTGCGACCGCCATGATCACCTCGGCCATGACTTCGGGGGGCTGCTGAAACGACAGGCCCGCTTCCGAGGGGCGCTGCCAAACGACTTTGACGGGATAGGGGCCGAGTGCACCGATCATCAACTGCATGGCGGCGCCCACTTCGAACTGGATCGGGGCTTTGATCTTGGCGCCGCCGGGGGACAAATCGGCGATTTCGCAGCCAATTTCGGTATCCGGATCGTCGTCAGAGATTAAGAATCCAGCAAGGGCAACCGATGATCGATCATGCGCACGCGGCTTCAGCATGGTACTTCCTAAACTTTGACGATTATCAGCTTATACGCATTCCCCTTGCATCCCAAGCGTAGCGGGGCCAAATCACGGGGAGCATGTGTTAAAGGATTTTCAATGGACTCCGTCACGCAGTTTGCCTTGGGCGCCACCGTTAGCGCCGCCCTGCTCGGCCCGAAGATCGGTCCGAGAAAAGCGATTATCCTGGGCGGGCTGCTGGGCACCGTTCCGGACTTGGATACATTCTTACCATCCGACAATCCTGTGTCCTCATTTACCTCACACCGGGGCGCGACGCATTCTCTCATCGTGCACACCACCTTGGCCGTGGTCTGCGCCGAACCGCTTGTCCGCGCGGTCAAAAGCCTCCGCGATCAGCGGATCCTGACGTACTTGGCGGTCTATCTGATCTTTGCGACACATGCGCTGATCGACGCGATCACGGTTTACGGCACGCGCCTACTGTGGCCTGTGAACCCCGACCCCGTCGGCGTCGGATCGATGTTCATCATTGATCCGCTTTACACGCTGCCACTTCTCGTCGTCGTGATATGGGCTCTGTTCCTGAGCCAATACACGGCGCGGTTCCGCCGCTGGGTGTGGGGCGCCTTGACCGTGACGACGGCGTATATGCTGATCAGCATTCCCATTCAAAGCGCCGTCGAAGCACGGGCGCACACAATCCTCGCCGACAAGGGCATCACGCCGGAGCGCCTGATCGCAATTCCGACTCCCTTCAATATTCTGTATTGGAAGGCGATCGTCGTCGACGAAACGCGCTACATCAATATGTACCTCTCCGCCTTCGGCAACGATAACCCGACGGTCTACGAGTATCCGCGCCGCACCGATTTGATGGCGTGTCTGGGTAATGATCCGACATTCCAGGAACTCGCCGCATTTTCCAAGGGGTTCTACAACCTCGAAACCCAGGACCGAAGCATCGTCATGTCGGATCTGCGGATGGGGATGACGCCCAACTACGTGTTCCGATTCAAGATCGCGGAATACGGATTGGATGGCGTCACCGCAGTCGCGACACCGACGCGGCTGGAAACGATCCGCGGCGCGGAGGGTGATTTCGGCTGGCTCTGGGCCGGAATCGCCGGCCCCGGCGCCACCCGCCCGGCGGAATCCGGACAGGAAATATCCCTCGCCGACTTGGGTCCGCGGGGCCCGTTGTTGGCGATGACACAATGTGGAACGTCCTCCGCCGGATGATTCATCAATCATCGTCAATGCCTATCAGTGAGATAGGTACAAACGATTTCATTTATCTTCGCAGATGCGGCATAAATCTTTCGTTCGCACCGGCCACCATGCGGCCGAGCACTATCGCACTGCATTATTAGAGGGAAAAACATGCGCACTCACATTCCGAACGTGACGTTCAAAACCCGTGTCCGTAACGACGCCATCGAAGGCGACAACCCGTTTGAGTGGAAGGACCTGACGACGGCTGAATTGTTCAACGGCAAGCGCGTTGTCGTATTCGCGCTTCCAGGGGCTTTTACGCCGACCTGTTCGACCAGCCACCTGCCGCGCTACGAAGAACTGCACGACGAGTTTCAAGCGCTCGGCGTCGATCAAATTGTCTGCCTGTCCGTCAACGACGCCTTCGTGATGTACCAATGGGGCAAATCCCAAGGCGCGGACAAGGTCTTCCTGCTGCCGGACGGCAACGGCGAATTTTCGCGCAAGATGGGCATGCTGGTCGACAAATCGAACCTCGGCTTCGGCATGCGGTCGTGGCGTTACTCGATGGTCGTCGACAACGGCGCAATAGAACAAACGTTTATCGAACCGGACTTCGGCGACAACTGCCCGACCGACCCGTTCGAAGTGTCGGACGCCGATACCATGCTGGCGTACCTGAAAAGTAAGGCGCAGGCGCAGGCGGCATAAACCCAACAGTGTTATTCCACACCAAAAGAATATTTACCGATCGACGGCCATCCTCTCGCGGGGATGGCCGTTTTTCTGTACAGCCGACACGACCGGTATAAGATACAGAAAACGGGAGGGCCCAGCATGCCGAAAGCACTCAGCGACGCCCAAGTCGCCGATTACGAACGCGACGGTTTCGTCGCCCCCGTCCGCGTCATGGACGCGGCGACGGCGGCCGATTACCGAAAGAAATTCGAAGCCTACGAAGCCGCGCACGACGGCTGGTACGAAATGTCGAAGGGTCAGAAACTGTATCTGTTGCAAACCTGGGCGCGCGACCTGGGTCGGCAACCGAAAATTCTCGACGCGGTCGAAGATGTCATGGGACCGAACTTGATGGTCTGGGGCCTGAGCCTATTCATCAAGGATGCCCACTCGCCGTCCTATGTGTCGTGGCATCAAGACAGCACCTATTGGGGGCTATCGAAACCGGACGTGGTGACGGCATGGATCGCATTGTCGCCGGCGACCACGGAGTCCGGCTGCATGAAGATGATGCCCGGCACCCACAAGTGGGATCAGCTGGCGCACAAGGATACCCTGGCAAAAGAGAACCTATTGACGCGAGGCCAAGAAATCGCCGTCGACGTCAACGAAGACGACGCGGTGTACCTTGAACTGCAACCCGGCGAGATTTCGCTGCACAACATCCGTACCGTGCACGCGTCATCACCGAACACATCCGACGAACGGCGGATCGGCATTGCAGTGCGTTACATCGCACCGCACGTCCACCAGATCAATGCCGACGGCGACAGCGCCTGGTTGGTGCGGGGCGAGGACACGCACGGGAACTTTGTTCTGGAAACCCCGCCCGAGGCCGACATGGACGCTGCCGCGCAAGCCGAGCACGACCGGATCATGGCCCTGCGCCAGGGCGTTCTTTACAAAGGCGTCGACGGCAAGCCGGCCCACACAACCGTCTAAAATCCGGCGCGGCGGCGCTCCTCCAGGGAATACAGTTTTCGAAACTGCCGCCGAGCCTCGGCGCGGCTGTCATGCCGCCGCTGTAAGCGGCGAAGATCGACCAACATCGCGCGGCGCAGATCCAGGTCGACCCGCGCAGTTGGCGCCCTGTCGGTTAGCGGCACTGTTATCGAACTACCGCCCGGCGGCACGTCCGGCAGCCACACACCATCGGCATCCCGACAGTACTTTCCGCTTTGCGTGTAGATCCCGTCGCCGCCATCGATGCTGTAATCGACCGCCCGACAGGGCCGACCCCGCCAATCCTCGTACGTCGTCGTCGGAACCGCCGTGCCGTATACCGCGCCGTCCTCGGCCCGCCACGGCACCGCTTCGCCTGTCACCAAAGCCTCGTCAATGGCGGTGACCAGCCGAACGCTGTCATGCGGACGCAGATAAGGAAAATCGACGGGCGGCGGCGTTGCACATGCGGCGACGCCCAAGCATGACAGGATTATCAAGCGGCTCCGCATCGGCGTGGTGACTAAGTCAAAATAAACCCGTGTTTCAACGGGTCGCGGTCGTCGACAAAAATCGTGTTCAACCCGGTCATCCGCGCCCACCCGGCAATCGACGGGACGATCGCCGGTTGGCCGCCGACACTGGCCTCGGTCTCCACCTTGCCGGTGAACAAGGTTCCGATGATGCTTTCGTGAACATATGTTTCGCCGGTCTTTAACAGTCCCTTGGCATGCCGCTGCGCCAAACGCGCCGAGGTGCCGGTGCCGCACGGTGACCGGTCGACGGCCTTGTCACCATAGAAAACGGCATTTCGGCCGTCGGCGCCCTCGACCGTCGGCGCACCGGTCCACATGACATGGCTGACCGAATGGATCGCCGGCTCTTCCGGGTGGACGATGGTGTACTTCTCGTTGACCAGATTGCGAACGATGGGGCTAAGACGTTGAATATCGCCCGGTGACAGATCGGCCATGTCGCGCATGGCGTCCTGCGGCTCAATAATCGCATAGAAGTTGCCACCGTAGGCGACATCGAACCGCACCGTGCCCAGGCCCGGGACGTCGACCGCCAGGTCGGTTTCCGCCAGATAACAGGGCACGTTGACCAATTTCACGCTGTCGACATGATCGCCGGTCATCTCGTAGGTCGCTTCGACCAGACCGGCCGGGGTATCCAGCTTGACGACGCCCGGCGTCTTCGGCGTGACGATGCCGCGTTCGATCATCATCGTCACGGTACCGATGGTTCCGTGCCCGCACATCGGCAAGCAGCCGGACACTTCAATGTACATGATCGCGATATCGCAATCGTCGCGGGTCGGCGGATACAGGATAGAGCCGGACATGACTTCGTGCCCGCGCGGTTCGTACATCAAGGCCGTACGGATCCAGTCATATTGGTCCATGAACTGGGCGCGACGTTCGATCATGGTGTCGCCGTCCAGGTTCGGCGCGCCGCCGACGACCATCCGGACCGGATTGCCGCAGGTATGCCCATCGACGCAGAAGAATGTGTGATTGGTCATACGCTTCACCTCGACGTTCCGGCGGAGGCCGGTCGTCTCTATACTCTAACCCTTATACCGGTCGATCCGATACGGAGCCATATCGATGCCGGGATCGTCGCCATCGACCATGGCCGCGATCAGCCGTCCCGTTGTCACCGACAACGTCAGCCCCCAATGCCCGTGACCGAATGCATAGTGCACATTTTTGACCGACGCCGAGCCGGAAATCACGGGGATCGAGTCGGGCGTGCTGGGCCGATACCCCATCCACTGCGTGCCTCCGCCAACATTGAGGTCGGGCATGTAGCGCTGCGCCAACTTGATCAGCATTTCGGAGCGTTTGTAATTCGGTGGCGCCGTCAGGCCGCCCATCTCCACCGCACCGCCGATTCGAATGCCCATCGACATCGGCGTGGCGACGAAGCTGTCCTCGGAGAACGTTACGTAATTCTTCAACTCGATACCGGGCGTCGGCAGCGTCGTGTTGTAACCGCGATCCGCCTCTATCGGGAACCTATCGCCTATCTGCTCACTCAGCTGTCCCGACCAGGCGCCGCAGGCGATGACGAGTTTTTCGACCGGAATGGTTTGTCCGTCTTTGGTTCGAACACCGGTCACCTTGTCGGCTTGGCGGATGAGGTTTGTCACCTCTGCCGTCTCGAAGACAACACCGCGCGTCCGGAGATGGTCGGCCAGGGCCAACAGCATTTCTTTCGGATCACGATAGAACGCCCAGGTCGGCGAATAGAACCCAGCATGGGCTTCTGCGCCAAGACCGGGTTCGTGCTGCAGGATGCCGTCACGCTCAAGCGGGAAATACTCCATCCCGAACCGTTCCTTGGTCTCCCAGCCCGGCAACGCCGCATCCCGGGCCGCCGTCGACCGATATACGAACAACGACCCCTCGCCAGCCAGCATGTGTTTGGCCGCGATATCGTCAAGCAAAGCATCGTGATCGGGCAGCGTCATTTGCATCAACGTGCCGATGGCGTTGATACCCTTTTTAAAATTGTCCGGACGGCACGACCGCAAAAACCGCCACATCCACGGCATCAGGCTGGGCAGGTGCGCCAAACGGAAATGAAGCGGGCCGAGGGGATCCATCATCATCCCCGGCACTTTTTTCCAAAGTCCCGGGGCGGCGATGGGATGAACACTGGCCGTCGCAATAGCCCCGGCGTTGCCGGTCGATGTGCCGGTGTCGACCGGGTCACGGTCAATAACGGTGACGGCATAGCCCCGGCGTGCCAGATGATACGCCGCGGTCAGGCCGATGATCCCGTTGCCAAGAACGGTCGCAGTTTTGTCCGTCATAACGTGTCTATACCTCGGGTCGGGTATCCAGGGCGTCGCGGACGATACCTTCGACGTGGACCCGCTCGCCACCGATCAACGGCAGACGGGGCGGCCGCACCCATTCCGCCCCTTCGCCGGTGATCTGGTTGGCCAATTTGATCATCTGTACCAACTTCACATCGACATCCAGATGCAACAGCGGCATGAACCAACGATACAGCGTATAGGCGGCTTCGACCTCCCCCGACCGCGCCATGTCGAACAACTTCACGGCTTCTTTTGGGAACGTGTTGACCAAGCCGCAGACCCAGCCCCGCGCACCGAACAGCACATTTTCCAGCACCAAATCGTCGACACCGCAGAAGATCGTATATCGGTCGCCGAGGACGTTGATCATATCGGTGATGCGGCGACTGTCGTGCGAGGACTCCTTGACCGCAACGATGTTCTCGACATCCGCCAAGGCGGCAAAATCCTCCGGCAACATATCGACCTTATAGGCGACCGGATTATTGTAGATCATGATGGGCAGGTCGGTGGCACCCGCCAGGGTCCTGAAATGGGTAACCGCTTCGCGGCTATCCTGTTGATAGACCATGCACGGCAAAGTCATCAGCCCGTCGACACCTGCGGCCTCGGCGCGGCGGATGAAATCGACCCCGAATGCGGTGGTGTATTCGGCCACGCCCGACAACACCGGAACCTTGCCGCCCGCGACCTCGACCGCGGCGCGCAGGACCCGTTCTTTCTCGTCCGGCGTCAGCGACGGATTTTCACCAAGGGTGCCCAGCATCACCAAACCGGTAACGCCCGCATCCAGGCACGATTGAATGTGTTTCTGCGTGGCGTCGAGGTCGAGCGCACCGTCCTCGGAAAACTCGGTCATTAACGCCGGAAACACGCCTTCCCAGTGGGTGTCCATAAAGCTCTCTCCCTGATCGGCAAAGTATCGGGGAGGCGAGCGGGCTTGGCAATCGCCCCGAACGTCAGCGAATGTTTTTAAGGTTCCACCGGCCGGTGCGGCTTGCCGGTATAACTCCAGATCATGTCGCGCGGGATCGGGCCTTTGTTACGGCCACCTTGTTGGGTTTGCTCCCACGCTTCGGCGAGAATGCCGACCGATCGAGATAGGCAGAAAAAACCACGTGCCAAGGGCGGCTCGAATCCCAGTTCGGTATAGACCACCGCCGTCGCGCCATCGATGTTCATATTGATCTCGCGATCCTTGCGCGCCGAGATTTGTTTTTCCATCTCCTGGGCGATGGCCACCACACGGCCGGACACGACCCCTTCCGCCGCCGCGGCCTTGGTCAGGTCCATCAGCCGGTTGGTCCGGGGGTCGACTTTGTGAAAACGATGACCAAAGCCCGGCATGTATTTGCCGCCCTCGGCAAAGAACCGGTCGAGCCCACGCGACACCACGTCTTCGGCGGCATCGCCGGTCTCGTCTTGGTCAGCCAGTAACCGGGTATAGATTTCCGCCGCCTGTTCACCGGCGCCGCCGTGTACATCGCCCAACACGTTAACCGCCGAGGCCATCGCATTGTTGAGCCCGACACCACACGTCGCCGCCATCCGGGCGATGGCGATGGACGGGGCCTGCGGCCCATGATCGACGCCGGCGCTGAGGGCAAAGCCGAACAACTTTTCCTGGCCGTCGGACGGAAGCTCGCCACGCAGCAACAGCCACAGCATGCCGGGAAACCCGACGTTGCCGATCAGGTCTTCGATGTCATAGCCATGGAACCGCAGCATCCCCGGCGCCATTTCGGTAATCTCGGTCTGCCACCAGTCGCGGACTTTTTTGTCGACGTCCTCGGTCATATCGCGTTGTCCTCTTTCAGCGCGGCAATGGCCGCGGCGTCATATCCCAACTCGTGCAAAATGTCGTCGCTATGTTGGCCCAAGGTCGGCGGCGGTTCAGCGACCTGTGCCGGTGCGCCGTCGATTTTATAACCCGTCCGGGCCAGCTTGATGTCACGGCCGACGCCGGGGGCATCCTTGAATTCGGCGATCATGCCCCGATCCGCAATTTGCGGGTGCGCGACCGCGTCGGCGACAGACATCACGCGGCCCGCTGGGACACCGGCGTCGTTCAATAGTTGTCGCCATTCGGACGCGGATTTCGCCGCCATCGCGTCTTCCAGTTCGGCCGTCAACTCTGCCCGGTTGTCCAAACGCGATTGGCGCAGTGCAAACCGTGCGTCGGTTTTCAGCGCCGGCCGTCCAATCACATCGCACACCGCTTCGAACTGTTCTTGCTTGTTGGCGGCGATATTCAGCAACCCGTCGCCGGTCTTGAAAGTACCGGACGGACTGGCGGTGAAATTGTCGTTGCCCATCGGCGTCGGTGTCTTGCCCGCGACCAGATAGTTCGAGACGACCCAGCCCATGGTCGCCATGGTGGCCTCCAACATCGAGACATCGATGAAATGCGCCTTGCGGTCTTTTTCAGCCAAGGCCGCGGCAACGGCAAAGGCCGCGGTCATGCCGCCGACCGTATCGGCGACCGGATAGCCGACCCGGTACGGTGCCGTGTCGGGTGCGCCCGTTATGCTCATGACCCCGGACATGCCTTGGACGATTTGATCGTAGGCGGGCATGGCGCGCAGCGGCCCGTCCTGGCCAAAGCCGGAAATGGCGCAGTAGATGAGCTTCGGATTGATATCTTTCAGGACGTCGAACCCAAGTCCCAGTCGTTCCATGACGCCGGGCCGGAAGTTCTCGACGAGTGCGTCGGCGGTCTTGAGCAAATCAAAAAACACCTGCTTGCCGCGTTCGGATTTGAGATTGATGGTGATCGACCGCTTGCCCGCGTTCTGGGCCAGGAACGACACCCCCATATGCTTGGCGTTCAAGTCCGGGTCGCCGCCCAACTGCCGGGCAAGATCGCCGGAACCGGGCACCTCGACCTTCACAACGTCAGCGCCCATGTGCGCCAGTTGGTGGCAGCAGAAGGGGCCGGCCAACACATTGGTCATGTCCAAGACCCTGACATGCGACAGCGTCGTCATGGCTGCGCTCCCGTCAATTGCGCTTCCAATTCCGCGCGCGCCCGAATCAAAACGTCGACGGCATGTGCCCGCGCGGGCTCGTCAAATCGGGAATTCAATCCGGCGATCGACAGGCACCCGGCGACCCGGCCCGGTGCGGAAAACACCGGCACCGCGATCGACGCGGTATCGCGGTCCCGTTCGCCCAACGCGTTCATGAACCCATCCGCGCGAATCTGATCGTAGAGCGCCCCCTCTTCCCCCTCGAAGGCCAGCAACACGCGCCCCGCGACGCCCAACGCCAAGGGCAGGCGCTGCCCCTCTTCGACATGATGACGGATGGCGTGGGTCGACTCACGGCGGAACAGACAGACCCGAGTCTCGTCACCGTCTCGGACATAGAATGCCGCGCTCTCATTCACATCTTCAACGATGCGCGCCAACAGCGGACGGATATGGTCGCCAAGATCGAAACTCCGACGAAAATGCGCCCCAAGCCGCCAGACCGTCGGACCGAGATGGTACCGACCGTCGTCATCGCGCCGCATATAGCCCCGCGCAATCAGTGTCGACGAGAACCGCAGTATCCGACTTTTGTACAAACCGGTGGCGTCCGCCAAGTCTTTCAATGAATGCGCTTTTTCACCATCAGCCAGGGCCTCCAGCAAATCCAGCGCACGTTCAAGGGCATCGACTTTAGTCGCGGACACAGAACCTCCCATTGGATCGCGCACGGCTTTGTTGCCACATCGCGATTTGTGCATTATTCTATCTAACAGAACTAAGTTCCATAGAGTGGAACATACAAAAACATCCACGTCAACACGAAAAATGGGAGATTACGATGCATCATAGAAAAATGTTTCTTGGCCTCGCTGTCGCGGGCGCACTGGGACTATCGCAGCCCGTCGCCGCCACCGAGGTCGTGATGAGCGCCGTTGGTCCAACCACCCAGGACTACGCCATGTCCGTGGTCTGGTCGAACTTGCTCGCCAAGACCGGGTCGGCCAACAAGATGACGGTCGTCGACAACGGCTCGGTCAAAGGTTTGCGAAAACTGGCTCAGGGCCAAGTGGATATCGTCGCCATCGGCGCACCGCATTACCGCGACGCCAAACAGCGCGGCGGCAAATTCAAGGAAGACCCGGAAGATCTGGTGAAAAAATATCAGGACATGTCGGCCTTGTTTGCGATCCGCACCAGCGCCGCGCAGTACATCGCACGCACGGAATCCGGCGTGGTTTCCGTCGCAGACTTCAAAGGAAAGAAACTCGCCATCGGGCGTCCGGGCGGTAATGCCGGTCGCGTGACCACCGCGTTATTCAAGGCGCATGGAATTGATCTCGAAGCCGGCGACGCGGACGGTCAGTACCTGAAGTACGGCCCGGCGCTGGAGCAAATGGCCAACGGGAATATGGACGCGACTTTGGTATGGGGCGGGATCCCGCACGCTGCCGTGGAAAACGCGTCGCGGCAAATGTCGCTGCGCTTTGTCTCGCCCGATCCGGCAAACCTGGACGCGTTCCGCAAAAACATCACCAATGGAGAGTTTTACGTATTCCAGAAAGTTCCCGCCGCAACGATCAAGAGCGCCTATGGCGGCCGGGTCGAGGCCGAACGGGACGCCTATTTCTGGACCTTCCCTTTCATGATGGTGGTACGCAATGACATGCCCGAAGACGTCGCCTACGACATCACCAAGACGATCTGGGACAATATCGCCGAGGTCAACAAAACCAGCGCGGCGCTATCATTGATCACCATCGACGGCGCAACGGATTCGCTTTCCGCACCGTTGCACCCCGGTGCGATGAAGTACTTCAAGGAAAAAGGCGTCATCAACTAAGGCCAGCGGGCACCCTGGCGAGGGCCTGCCGACATGACGCGCGGAACGATCATCGGCATCATCGCCGACCTCGGCGTTCCCGACGATGTGGGGACGCCGAGACGCGTGCTTATGTTGGCGGGCCTCGCATTCTGCATCGGGCTGACGCTATTTGTGCTGGGCACGACGGCGTTCGGCAAATATCCGGCGCAGGCGCAATATGGCACCATCCTGACCCTTGGTTTGTTGGCGGTGTTTCTATTGAAACCGGGACCACTGGCGAAGGACGGCGATGCCACCCTTCCCGATCTGATGCTCAGCCTCGGCTTCTGCGGCATGACGTTGTGGAGCGGGATTTACTTTCTCAATAACTACTTCGCTATCGCCGACCTGCGCGAAGGCATCCCCAACACCCAAGACATTATCTGTTACAGCCTCGGCACGCTGTGCGTCCTCGAAGCCGCCCGCCGGGTCGAGGGATGGATGCTGTTGTCGGTGGTGATCGCCGCCGTCCTGTATTTGTTTTTTGGCCATTACCTGCCGGGGATTTTTAATCACCGGCCGTTTTCCCCAGCCCAGGTGCTGGAGATTTCCTACAGCTACCAGGGCATCTACGGCGTCGCGTTGGCCGCCGTCAGCGATGTGGTGCTGGTCTTCGTCATCCTTGGCGTCGCGTTGCGGATATCCGGGGCCGGCGATTTCTTCAACTACATCGCCATGAAGTTCACCCAAGGCCGCCGCTCCGGCCCGGCGCAATGCGCGATTATCGCGTCGTCGCTGTTCGGTTCGGTCAATGGCTCCGCCCCCGCCAACGTTTCGGCGACCGGCGTCTTGACCATTCCGATGATGAAGCGGGCCGGCTACAAACCGCCGTTCGCCGGCGCGGTCGAGGCGACATCGTCCTGCGTCGGACAGATCATGCCGCCGATCATGGGCGTCGGCGCGTTCATCATGTCAGAGATCACCGGCATCCCGTACGCCAACATCATGCTGGCCGCCGTCGTCCCGGCTTTTCTGTTCATTTTGTCGCTATCTTGCGCCGTGGCGTTCGAAGCCGGTCGCATCGGCTTGGCGCCGATGGATTTCGGGCGCGTCGACTGGACGTCGGAACGGGTCGCCCAGGGGCTGACGCTGTTGGCCGGGTTCGGCACGTTGATCGCGATGTTGATCGCCGGGTATGCGCCGACGTTCTGTGGCCTTGTGGCGACGGGGATCGTCTTGGTTCTGGCCAACGCGTTTCCGGCGACCCGCCTCGACGCATCGAAAGTCGTTCAGTTCTTTGTCGACGGCGGGCGCGACGGGCTGGCCGTGCTGGCGTCCTGCGCCGCCATTGGCATTGTCATCGGCGCGGTGACGACCACCGGCCTCGGCATCAAGATCAACCAACTCATCGTCGCATTGGGGAACGAACAGTTGCTGTACGCCCTGATCCTGGCGGCGGCGTGTTCCATCGTCCTGGGTATGGGACTACCGACGGCGGCGTCTTACATCATGGTGATCTTCGTTGCCGGACCGGCGATCATGGAAGTCGGCGTCGGGCTGCTGCAAACCCACTTGTTCGTGTTTTACTACGCAGTGTTGTCGGCCATTACGCCGCCCGTTGCGCTGGCCGTGTTTGCGGCGGCGGCCATTGCCCGGACGCCGCCCGTGCCCTTGGCCCTGAATGCGATCCGACTGTGCTTCGTCGGCTTCGTCTTGCCGATGGCCTGGGTGTACCATCCGGAGATCAACCTCCAGGATCTGTCGTTCGCGACCCTGCCGGGCATCGCCCTTCAGATCGGTGCTTTGGTAATTGCCGTCGTTGCCGTGACCGCCGCGCATATCGGTTATTTCGTCAGCAAGGTCAACATCCCCGAACGCCTGATCCTGGCGGGTGGCGGCGCGGTCGTGCTGCATCCCGATCCCCTTGTCCAGACGGCAGGCGTCATCGCGGCGTCGACTGTCCTCAGCTTGTCGTTCTATCGCGCCCGCGCCGCTTCTGGATCTGTTGGAAACTGATGGACGGATTCCCGGCGTGAGCGCCGCTAATAGCCCATGAACAGACGCGGGATTCCCAGCGCCAGATCCTGCCAGAACCACAACAACACAGCCGTGGACAACATGATCAGGGCGAAGGGCCACGCACCTTTGACGACCTCTTCGAGCCGCGCCCGGGCGACCGCCTGGATGACAAATAGGTTCAAGCCCACCGGCGGCGTGATCAATGCGGTTTCGATCAGCACGACAAAGAAAATGCCGAACCACACCGGGTCGATGCCCATCAACGCCAGCGATGGGAACAGCACCGGCACCATGATCAGCAGCATCGACAAGGCTTCGAGGAAAAAGCCGATAAACAACAACACGATGCCAACGATCAGGATGAAATATGTCGGATCACTGACCGTCGCCGTGATCAGTGACGATATGTCCTGCGGCACCCGGTACAGGGTGATGGCGTAGGAAAACACCTTGGCGCCGGCGACGATCATGAAAATCATCACCGTCGTTTTCATGCTGTCGTGGGTGGCTTCCTTAACCCGTTCCCAATTCATTCGACCCATGGCGAAGGTAATGATCAACGCCAACACGAACCCGACACCGGCGCTTTCCGACGGCGTCGCGATGCCGGTATAGATCGACCCGATAATGGCAACCGCCAACAACACCGTCGGCAGTGCCAGCAAGGACGATTTGCGGCGTTCGCCCCAGGACGCTTTCGGCATCGGTTCGTAGCCGCCGCGGAACTTCGCATACAGCATCCCGTAAACGATGAACACGGCGGTCAGGAAAAGCCCCGGCCCGATGCCCGCCAAGAACAGACGCGGGATCGACGTTTCGGTGACAATCCCATAGACGATGAGCGGGATCGACGGTGGGATCAGAATGCCGAGCGTCCCACCAGCCGCCAACATGCCCAGCACGAACGACCGGTTGTAGCCGCGCTTGGTCATCTCCGGAATCGCGACGGTGCCGATGGTCGCCGCGGTCGCAACGCTGGACCCGGAAATCGCCGAAAACAGACCGCAGCTCATGATCGTGGCGACGCCAAGTCCACCGGGCCAATGACCGACCCAGCTTTGCACCGCAGAGAACAAGTCCCGTCCAACGCCGCCTTTCAGCAATACATTCGACATCAACAGGAACAACGGCACTGCCAACAGCTCGAAACTGTCCATGGTGCCGTACAGCCGCTGCGGCACGCCGATCAGGCGGAAGTCGGCGATCCACATCAAGGCGATGCCGAGCGAGCCCAACGCGAAGGCCACCGGCACACGGACCAGCAATAGCGCAACCAGCGCAAACAGAATCAGAAACGCGGTCATCGGTCAGTGCGCCCCATGATTCTGATCGGGCGGCACACCAACGGTCCAGACGCGGATTCCCTCGACAACGGCTTGTAGGAACAACAACCCGAACCCAACCCATATTGCCGACTGGATCGCCCACATAGGCGCCGCCAGCATGGTCGAGGATTTCTTGCCCGACATCAGGCTTTGGTGCCAAACGTCGTAACCGAACCACACGGCAACGGCGCAGAAAAACAAGATCACGACGATGGCGAAGGTCTCGGAGATTTTGCGCCAGGTCGTTGTATGATCTTTGAAGAAAACTTCGATCACCACCATCTGGCGATGCTTCAACACGAAAGCACCGGCGATGTACGTCGCCCAAATCTGGAAATAGCGCGACACATCGTCGACCCAGATGGTCGGCGCCGTAAACACGTAGCGCATCACCACTTCAAACGTGACGAAAAGACCGACGGCGAAGAACATCCACGCGGCCAGCTTGCCGGTGAATTCGCTAACTGCGTCGACCGTCCGTATGAACACGGCGTCCCCCTTGCCGAGAGCGGCGAAGCCCGAGACCGTTATGGCATCGGGCTTCGCGCTAGCTTAGTAGGTTTCGGCGATTTTCAGAACTTCGGCACCCAAGGGCCCGGCGTTCTCGACGAAACGTTGGCGGACGCTTGCCGTCGCGGCACGCCATTTCTCGCGTTCTGCGTCGGTCAGCTCGACAACATTGATCTTGCCGCGCAGGTACTCCAACGCGTCGGCTTCGATGGCGGCGATCTTGTCGCGCAATTCGCGTTCGACCTGACGGGACGCCTTCATGATGATGTCCTGGTGCTTCTGCGACAGGCTGTTGAAGAAGTCGTTGTTCATCACCGCGACGAATTCGATATCGGCATCGAAGGTCAAGGTCATGTGATCCATGACTTCATACAGGCGACGCGATTTCGCCCCGGTCAGGCCGGTCATACCGGCATCGACCGCGCCTTGCTGATAGGCGAGGAACTGTTTCGAGCCGGACATCAACGTCGGCGCCGCACCGATCGACTCGGCGGTCCATCCCAGCAGCTTGCCGAAGGTCCGGATTTTCTTGCCCTCGGCATCGGCGGGCACGCGGATCGGATCGCCTTTCGACAGATAGATCGTGCGGCCGAAGGCCTGCCACCACAGGATTTTGGCGCCGGTCGATTCGACCACCGCCTGGTCCAGCAGCTTGCGGACTTCGCTATCGGGGTTGGTGGCTTTCTCAACCTTCTCCGGCGTGTCCAGCAGGAACGGCAGATAGTACATGTCGACGGCCGGAACCGAGCCGGCGAACCGGGTCAGCGACGCCGTGCCCATTTCGACGGCACCGGTGCCGACGGCCTGCGGGACTTCATTGTCCTTGTAGAGCTGCGCCGACGGGAATAACTGCACCTTCAACTCACCGCCGGATTCTTTTTCGACGATGTCCTTGAAGGCGTTCAGATTGACGCCGAGCGGATGGGTTTCCGGAAGTTGCAGCGTGATACGGATGGTCTCGGCGCTGGCGGCGAAGCTGCCGAGAGTCAACGCGGATGCGGCAACCGCGGCAATCGCGGCTTTACGAATATTCATGGTTGTCTCCTCCTAGGCCGAGCGATTTTTGCCGCGCGGCATTCTCTCCTCGGGGTCTGCTGTGGTCGCGCCCCGTCGAAGGTATGTAAGGTATCATGTCGCAGTTTCAAACGGCTTTTGGTTGCAAATACTTAAAGCACGGCTCGAGCCTACGTCATGCAAGCGTTATGACCGGGAACGACAAAGACTCCTTGCTCCCTGTTTCGGCATTTCCCAGAATGTCACCAGGAAACATGCAAACATGGGGTGTCAAAAAATGGGCTACACGCTCGACGAGTTCGCCAAAGACTGTCATGACGCATTGGCCAAGGACAATGGCCCGGGCGGGATCGAAGCGGTCCGCCAACTGGTGGAAAAAGCGTTGAAAGACGACGAGTTGGTGGCGACCCACCTGCCGCCCGACTGCGCAGAAGAACGCCGCGTCCTATACGAAGACCCGGAACTGAAATTCTGTATCTGCGGTCATGTTTACCAAGAAGCCAAAGGCGGCAACCCGCACGATCACGGTCCGACCTGGGCGATCTATGGCCAGGCGGCGGGCGAGACGGCGATGACGGATTGGGAAATTGTCGAACCCGGCAAAGACGGCAAACCGGCCAAGGTCAAAAAGACCCGCACTTATAAACTGACACCGGGTGACGCCCACGCCTATCAGATCGGCGATGTGCATGCACCGTACCGCGACGGGCCGACACGGCTGATCCGGATTGAAGGCGTCAACACCGACACGGTCGAACGCTCCGCCATCGAAGAAGCCTAACCGGCGTGCCGACGATCGCCGATTGGCGGGCGACACCCCCCGGCGAGATCGCGGTCTCCGATTGGATCGACATTGACCAGGCACGCGTCGATGCCTTTGCCGCCGCCACCGGTCATACACATTGGCTGCACACCGATCCGGCGCGCGCATCGTCCGACGCGCCGTTCGGCGGTACGGTGGCGCACGGGTTTCTGATCCTGAGCCTGATCAACCACGCGATCGATCTCTGCGCCATCCGGCCAAGCGACAGCCGTTACGCGCTGAACTACGGGGTCGACACGGTGCGGTTCTTGAAACCTATGCCCATAGGCGGCGGCTTTCGCATCCGCGACCGGATCACCCTCGCCCGGGTCGAAGCCCGCGACAAAGGCCTGTTCATGGAAACCGGTCATGCGTTCGAGATAGACGGGGTCGACGACGGCCCGGCGATGATCGCCGATTACTTCTGCGTTTGGGTGCCGGCTTAGCCTCGCGCCCGCAAAACCCGAAATGCCCGCCCGTCCAACGCCAGCAGACCCGCGCCGATCAACGCCATACCGACGATGTGGCGAGACAATAAAACTTCACCCAAGAACAAGATGCCGAGGGCGATGGCGCTGACCGGCACCAAAAGCGTCACCAGCGACAAATTCGTCGCCCCCGCCACATCGAGAATTTTGAAGTACAAAATATAGGCGAAAGACGTCGACACCGCCGCCAGGGCGATCAGCGACAACCATGTGTCCGGTCCCGGCATCGGCAGCACCCACGGCGTATCGACGATCATCATGACGGGAAACAGCATGATGCTGGATGCCGTCA
This sequence comes from Rhodospirillales bacterium, assembly GCA_965222395.1. Classification (GTDB taxonomy): domain Bacteria; phylum Pseudomonadota; class Alphaproteobacteria; order Rhodospirillales; family Casp-alpha2; genus UBA4479. The sequence continues at coordinate 3,366,194 of OZ244947.1, read as the reverse complement.
CCTGACCGGTCGCGGTCGCGATCGGCGACACACCCATGCGTTTGAACCGGCGGCCGAAAATCACCGCGAACCCATAGCTGGTCGCCGCACCCAAAATCGCCACCTGCGCCAAGACATCCGTTCCCAGCGCCGATACCGCCTCGCCGCCGATCATCGCCGCCACGCCGACGAGCCCCAAAACCACGCCCAACAACTTCTGCAGGTTGAGCCGTTCATCCGTGGTCAAAAGATGCGCGAGGATCACGGTGAACAGCGGCGTTGTGGCGTTAAGGATCGAGGCAACGCCCGACGCGATGTGGCTTTGGCCCCAGACGATCAACGTGAAGGGAATCACGTTATTCAAGAATCCCATCCCAAGAAATGCCAGCCAAACAGTGCGATCCGACGGCATAGCTAGGCCGCGCGCGCGCATAAACGCCCATAACAGCACCGCCGCCAAGCCGACGCGCGAAACGACGACCGTCAATGTCGGCAACTCCTGCACCGCGACGCCGACAAAAAAGAACGACCCGCCCCACACCAGCGACAATAAAATCAACATGCCCCAGGCGGTAACGGACATGGCGGGGCTAGGGACAGGTGTATTCATCCCGTGGACGTATCACCCTGTCTCGGCCAATGCATTCCGTTTCTTGCGGAGGGGCACCGTGCAGCCTCGTAAACACAATTTGTCGATTGTGCGCCTATTGATTTCACGATTGATTGCTCGGTATGCTTCTCTCGGTTGACCATCCATGCATATTTCTATTTTAAGGATTTGAAGATGCCGTCGGACGAATCCACTCTCGTTGTCACACTTGTTGGGGCTCTTCTATCGTCCGCTGTTCCGGCAATCGGTGCGCGGCTCAGCGAAAGTGCAAGGGTTCGGCAAGCAGAACATAAACTGAAACGCATCGAAGTGATCGAAAAATTGCTTGAAGTGTCCGAAAAGAACGGCACTGGGGAAGATTTTCCACGCGAAAGCCTGTTATCGGAACTTAGCCTCATTGCTCGCTCTGTACCGGACAAATCAGCAAGAATCGCGGCGGATCGTTTGGAGCGCTTCTACGAACAACCCGTCATCCGACGCATGTTAGCACTTCCATCGCCTATGACTGTCATGGGGTGGTTCGGATTCGCTTTGTACTATCTGTACGGCGGCATGGGAATCTTCTACATGGTAGTTGGAGTTGCCTCCATAGCCAGAGGCCAACCCGTGTTCTTTGCTCAGGCGGGTTCCGCCATAATGTTTTTTTCAACGATAATGGCTTTTGGATTAAGCTGGCTAGGGCATTGGCTAGTCATGCGAAGCCTAAAAAATCAGCTGAGAAGCAACGACAACGACAAATAAACCATTGACCAAGTTCATGACAGCGCGGACCACTTTTGTTGACGATGGAACTTAGCTGTTCAACTCTATCGGCCCTTAGATAGGCTAAGGCATTCAAATATGCTTACGAAGCCCCTCGAACGCGCCGATGCATTTTGCGCCGCCTACGGTCTAGACATCCCGATCCTGTTGGCGCCGATGGCCGGTGCCTGTCCGCCCGATCTGTCGATTGCCGTGGCCAAGGCGGGTGGCATGGGGGCATGCGGATGCCTGTTGATGTCGCCGTCGGAAATCAACGTCTGGGCCCGCGCCGTGCGCGCCGCAACCAATGGCGCGTTTCAGATGAACCTATGGATTCCGGACCCCGAGCCGGTCCGTGACGCCGATCACGAGACCGAGGTCCGTGCGTTTCTTGCCGATTGGGGACCGGAGGTCTCAGCCGACGCCGGTGACGTGACGCCCCCCGACTTCGATGCACAATGCATTGCAATGTTGGAGGCGGGACCGGCAGTCGTTTCCTCGATCATGGGTGTTTACCCCGACGCCTTCGTCGCAAAGCTAAAGGATCGCGGCGTTCAATGGTTCTGCACCGTCACGACGGTAGCAGAGGCCCAGTCCGCCGTTTCGGCGGGGGCCGATGCCGTCGTCGCCCAAGGGATGGAGGCCGGCGGCCACCGTGGCGCGTTCGACGCGGCGGACGCGGAGAGATCTTTGGTCGGCCTGTTCGCATTACTGCCCGCAATCGTTGATGCCGTGGATGTGCCGGTGATCGCAACGGGCGGCATTGCCGATGCGCGGGGCGTCGCGGCGGCGTTACTGTTGGGGGCATCGGCCGTGCAGATCGGCACCGGATTCTTGCGCAGCCCGCAATCGGGTATCGCGTCTGCGTGGCGCGACCGGTTGGCAACGGCACGTCCCGAAGACACCCAACCGACCCGGGCGTTTTCCGGACGGCTCGGCCGGGCCCTGGCGACCGATTATGTGCGCAACGCGAACGGCGCGCATGCCCCGGCCCCGGCGCCCTATCCGGTGCAGCGCGGGCTGACCGGGCCGATGCGCGCGGCGGCGGCCAAGAACAACGACATCGAAACGATGCAGGCTTGGGCCGGTCAGTCGGCGGCGCTCGGCATCGACGGCGACGCGGGCGACATGGCCCGCGCGCTATGGGACGGGGCGCAGACGATTTTAAGCGGCGCATGACCGGTACCGTTTACACCCATGTCCAAAGCCCCATCGGGGACTTATTACTGGCGGGCGACGGAAAACGGTTATCCCTCGTCGGCTTTCCCGACGGCCCGCGCGCCGCAAGCCCCGAACCGGGTTGGCGGCGCGATGATACGTCATTTGCCGACGCCGCTCGGCAACTCACCGAGTATTTCGCCCGCACGCGGACCACTTTCGACCTTCCCCTGGCGTTGACCGGCACCGCCTTTCAGAACCAGGTCTGGCAGGCGTTGAGGACGTTGCCGTTCGGCACGACCATGACCTACGGCGCAATGGCCGCCCGGATCGGCAAGCCAAAAGCCAGCCGTGCGGTGGGGGCGGCGAACGGGGCCAATCCGCTGTCCATCATCGTTCCGTGCCACCGATTGGTCGGCGCGGACGGATCGTTGGTCAAATTCGGCGGCGGGCTGAAGCGAAAACGGTTTTTGCTCGATCACGAACGGGCGACGGTGAACATCACCTAAGACTCCGTACGCAGTGCCAATGAGATTTGATCTACCTCATCATCGCGCAGACCGCTTGTTGCTATATAGAGTGACAGCAGATCATGGGGATTTCGATGACAGACACCCCAAGCAGACGTGACTTTCTGGCGGCATCGGCGGGCGCTACGGCCATCGGTGCCGGTGGCTTGGGCTTGTTTGCCCTCGGCGGGTGCGCGCAGGAAAATCCCGCGTATCAGAACGCGATAGAACGCATGACCGCCCCGCTCGGCACGAATCCGACCGCGCGCGACTTAATTCGTTTCGCGACCTTGGCGGCCAACGGTCACAACACGCAACCGTGGCTCTTCGAAATCAGGGGCAAGGCGTTGCACATTCTGCCCGATGTCTCGCGACGCACACCGATCGTCGATCCGGACGATCATCATCTCTATGCCAGCCTCGGCTGCGCGGTGGAAAATCTCGCGATCGCCGCCCAGGCGCGCGGCATGCGCGGAGACGTTGCGTTCGAGAGTGGTCACGAAGAACGCTTGGTCACAGATATCTCGCCGTCTGCAATCCGGGAAAGCGTGCTGTTCGATGCCATCCCGCACCGTCAATGTACGCGCCGGGTATACGACGGCACATCAATCCCGCCCGATGCCGTCGACCGCATGGTGCAGGCCGCCGCAAAATACGACGTGGACGCATTGTACGTTTCCGACCAATCCGGAATAGAGGCGGTACTGGAACTGGTTGTCGCGGGGAACAGCCGGCAAATGAACGATCCGGCATTTCTGCGGGAACTCAAGGAATGGATACGATTTAACCCGGCCGACGCGGCCGCGTCCGGCGACGGGCTATACACGGCGTCGTCCGGCAACCCGATTTTGCCCGCATGGATCGGATCCCGGGTGTTCGACCATGTCCTCGATGCCGACGTCGAGAACCAAAAATATACCGACCGCCTCCGGTCGTCGGCGGGCATCGTGGTCTTTGTCGCCAGAAGCGACGACAAACAAGGATGGATCAATGCGGGGCGAGCTTATCAGCGGGCCGCGTTGCAAATGACCGCCGACGGGATAAAGCACGCGTTCGTCAACCAAGCGGTCGAAGTTCCCGACATGCGTCGGGATTTGCAGGCTTTGCTGAACTTAGGCACCGCCCGTCCAAACCTCATCATCCATATCGGATATGCGGACGCCATGCCGAAGTCCTTGCGGCGCCCGGTAACGGAAGTTCTCGTTTGACGTAAGGGAAAATGGCGCGCCCGGGAAGATTCGAACTCCCGACCCCTTGATTCGTAGTCAAGTACTCTATCCAGCTGAGCTACGGGCGCGCAATCGACACTGTCGATCAAGGGTGCGGAACCTACACAAACGGTTCTGGCGTGACAAGACCCATTCCTTTGGCCTGTCGCGGCGTGATCGGGCGGTCAAACCGCGTTAACCATAGTGGCGCGAAAAACACACATCGGATGCCGGATTTCCTTGATTTTACAATCGCCTTGTCGCCATAGTCGGCTTTGACTAAACTCTCGGCAACGAGACGGGAGGTATCGATCCGTTGGCCATGCGTGGGGCTGGTGAATTTTGGTCGAGCCTGTCGAATAACGAGGAAGGGGCGGTCTTCAAGGATGACGTTTTCAAGTAAATCCTCCTTGCGGTTTCTTGTCGTCGGCGCAGCGCTGACACTAGGCGCATGTTCATTTGGCGACAATGAATTATGGCCGGCGGAAGGCCCGTCTGATCCGGCGCCGCAAGCCGAGACGGCAACCGCCACGACAGGCGACGGCAACGTTCAGGTCATCGGCGCGGGTCAACCGCCCATCGGTGCAACGCAATTCGTCCCGTCGGGCGTGACGCCTGGCGAAGACACCGGCACTTTTGTTGGCCAAAAGGTCAACGAACTGCGCGGTGAATTGAACCGCCTGCAAAATTCCATCGCCCAGCAGAATGACGAGTTGCAGCGTCTGCGGACCGCCCTGGTTCAGAATTCGCAGCAGTACCACGGCACCATCGCCGCCGTGAACTCGCGCCTGCAAGTCGGCACGACGCCGGGCAACCCGATCCTGGTTCAACAATTCACCAGCGCCCAGGCCGACTTGGACCGTATCGCGACCGATGTGAATAACATGAACAGCCTGGTGGCCGCGGTCGCCAACAACTCGACCCTGTCGGCGTACATGTCCGAAGCCGCCCGCGCGGCGTTCTCGGTCTCCGGCGCGGTCGACGAAGATCATCGTCAGCTCGCCATCCTCGAGGACGAGGTGAACCGAACAGCGGTTCTGATCGATCGGTTGCTGAAGGAACTGACCGACGATGTGCGTCGGCAAACCAACTATGTCTCGACCGAGCGGTCGAACCTCAACCTGATTTCCGCCGGCATCAAATCCGGCGAACTGTTCGGCGGCTCGTTGGTCAACAAGGCCGTGCTGTCGACGACCGGCCCGCTCAGCGCCGGCGCCCCGCAAGCCACTGCCGGCCGCGCGCCGTTGGTGGTTATTCGCTTCGACCGCGCCGACGTGCCGTATCAACAGGCGCTCTACACCGCCGTGTCGAAAACTCTCGAAGCCCGCCCGAACGCCATGTTCGATCTGGTCGCTGTGGCCCCGCAAGCGGGCGGCGCGGCACGGATTGCCTTGAACTCGCAAAAGGCCCGGCAGCAGGCCGAAGGCGTGATGCGGTCGTTGATCGAGATGGGCTTGCCGCCGAACCGGGTTGCCCTGTCGGCGCAGACGCTGCAAACCGCAAATAACGAAGTCCACCTGTACGTTCGCTGATCGGCGCCCGCACAATGGTGCAGCTCCGCGACGATATCGAACATCACATCGTCACTTGGGCCGAAGTCCATCGTGACAGCCGCGTCCTGGTCCGTCGATTGATGTCGAAAGGGCCGTGGAAAGGCATCGTCGCCCTGACCCGGGGCGGATTGGTTCCCGCCGCCATCGTGGCCCGGGAAATGTCGATCTACACCGTTGATACGCTTTGCATCACCAGTTACGACGAACAAGTGCAGGGGCGCCTCAAAGTCCTTAAACAGCCCGAGGCAGCAATTGCCGACAAAGGGGCCGGATGGCTGCTGATCGACGATCTGGTCGATACCGGCACAACGATGCGCGCCGCGCGCGAGTTGCTGCCGGAAGCGCATTTTTGCACCGTCTACGCCAAACCCAAGGCCGTCGATCTGGTTGACACATATGTCCACGATGTGGAGCAGGACGTCTGGATCTTTTTCCCCTGGGATACCGAGCCGCAGTACGCCCGACCGCTCTCCGAGAGCTGAGCCGCCACCACATTTCCTTGAGTCTGCCAAACGGTTGCCGCAATCGCGGCCGAATGTCGTGCTCATCAACCCGAGGAGAGACCCCCATGGCCCTATTCCAAAAAGACACCGACATTCCAAAAGCCCCGCCGCGCCCCGCATCCGGGCCGGTCACCGGCCCTGCGAACGCCGCGCCGCATAAAGAAACCGTCCCCGCCCCATCCGAGAGTCGCCTGACCGTCGGCCCCAACATCAAGCTGAAGGGCGTCGAGATCGAGGATTGCGACACGTTGATTGTTGAAGGTTATGTCGAAGCGTCGATGAACAGCCGCGTGATCGAGATCGCCGAGTCCGGCGTCTACAAAGGCAAGGTCGAGATCGACAATGCCATTATCCACGGCCGCTTCGAAGGGGAATTAATCGCGCGGGAACGGATCACCGTTCACGCATCGGGCGATGTGCGGGGTAAAATCCGCTATGGCCGCCTGGCCATCGAGGAAGGCGGACGGGTGCACGGCGATTTGGACGAGCTGACCGACGGCGGCCGACCGGTGAAACCGTCGCCGCCGCCGGACGCCGACGTCCCGACCGAACCGGCGGCCTAGGCGTCCGGGTGGCGCTTGTCGCGGTCGGCGATTTTCGCCAGTTGTGCGTCGAGTTCTTTTTCCAGGCGCAACAGATCATCCGGCACCGGCAGCCCCTCGGCGCGCAAGGTCGAAATGGTCTGTTGCAGGCGGAACTCGATCTCGCGCAGGTCACCCTGCTCGCCTTCCATCACGTCGATCAGGTAGGCGATCTCGGCATCCAAATCGTCAACGGCCATTTGCAATTCTCCCGGGTTGTTATCGTAGGATAGGCGGATCTCGGCATCGGGTCTTTGCGCTATCTCAATCACGGTGGCAGACTTTGCGCAATAACCGCGAGGGAACACATGTCCGAGACTTATGAATTGTATGCCCTGAAATACGCTCGCCACGACCGCGACGCGTCGGAGAATTTCATCGACCCGCACGACCCGCACGAAGGCAACATGCCGATCGACTATTTCGTCTGGCTGGCCGTCAACGACACCCGGGCCGTGGTCATCGACACCGGCTTCAACGCCGAGGTCGCGGCGCTCAGAGGCCGGGAATTCCTCCGCTGTCCGGCACAAAGTCTATCGCTGTTGGGCGTCGACGCGACGGCCGTCCAGGACGTCATCATCACGCACCTTCACTACGATCATGTCGGCAATTTCGACCTGTTTCCGAATGCGCGCTTTCATCTGCAAGACCGGGAGATGCAGTTCGCCACCGGCCGGTACATGACGCACAAGAACCTGCGCGGCGCCTTCGATGTCGAACACGTCGTCGGCATGGTCCGCGAGGTGTACCGGGAGCGGGTGGTGTTTCACGACGGCGACGCGACGCCGTTTCCGGGCATCGGGCTGCACCTGATCGGCGGGCATACATTGGGGCTGCAATCGGTGACGGTGGAGACCGCGCGCGGCCGGGTCGTGGTGGCGTCCGATGCGTCGCATCTCTATCACAACATGTGGGACAGCAATCCGTATCCGGTGGTGTTCAACATCGGCGACATGATGGAAGGGCACGCCACCCTGCGCAGGTTAGCCGGCGACAATCAGGATTTGATTGTGCCCGGACATGACCCATTGGTGATGCAGTATTATCCCGCGCCGACGCCCGAGTTGGAGGGAATCGCCGTCCGCCTGGATGTGGCACCGAAATCGGACGCGTCCTAGGCGGCCTTGCGGACAGACGGAACCGGGATGTTGTCGATCAGGCGGGTCTTGCCCAGCCAGGCCGCGGCCAGAACGCGCATGGCACGGCCCGGCGTCGGGCTGTCCAAGGTCTCCGCGTCGCGCACGACGACATAATCGACGGATTTGAACCCGGCGCGGTCCAACTGGCCGCTGGCCTGGGCGCAGGCGTCCTCGACCGGGCCGCCAGCGGCAATCCGCGCCGCGACGCCTTGAATCTCTTGGTGAAGTCGCGGCGCCAGCGTCCGCTCGGTATTGCTGAGATAGGCGTTCCGGGACGACATCGCCAGGCCGTCGGGCTCGCGCACCGTCTCGCCGCCGACGATCTCGACCGGCAGATGCAGGTCGCGGGCCATGGCTCGGATGACACACAGTTGCTGATAGTCCTTTTCACCGAATACGGCGATATCGGGCATTGTTTGGATCAGCAACTTGGCGCAAACGGTCGCCACGCCGATGAAGAAGTGCGGCCGGAACTGACCTTCGAGGATTTGGCTGAGACCTTGAACCTCAACCTTGGTCCGGTCGGTCTCGCCGTACATCTCGGTGACGCCCGGCAAAAACACCAGGTCGACGCCCGCGGCGCGCAGCATCGCAAGGTCGCGTTCTTCGTCGCGGGGATAGGTGGTGAAATCCTCGTGCGGGGCAAACTGGGTCGGGTTGACGAAGATCGACGCCACGGTCTTGTCGGCCTGGGCCGCCGCAGCTTTGACAAGCGACATGTGCCCGTTGTGCAGCGCACCCATGGTCGGCACCAGGGCCGAGCGCAGGTCGTCTTTTCGCCAAGGCGCCATGGCGGCGCGTAATTCATCGACGCTACGGGCGATCTGCATGGCGTTCACGCATCCGTCGTTTCTTTGACGACGCCGAAACAGTGCGTCAGTTCTGGGAAAGTCCGGCGGCGCACGTCGTCGGCATAGGCCGCAATCGCTTCATCCAACACGGCCCCCGCGTCGACATAGCGTTTAACGAATTTCGGCGTAAAGTCGGAAAACAGACCGACCATGTCCTGGGTCACCAGAATCTGACCATCGCACGCCGGCGACGCGCCGATCCCGATGGTCGGGACGGCAATTGTTTCCGTGGCTTCGCGGGCAACCGGTTCGACCGTGCCTTCGATCACGATGGCAAAGGCGCCGGCTTCGGTGATGGCGACAGCATCGCGCATCACTTGCCGGGCGCCGTCGTCGCCCTTGCCTTGAATTTTAAAGCCGCCTCGGTGCTCGGCTTTCTGTGGCAACAGGCCGATGTGGCCCAAAACCGGGACTCCGGCGTCAACGATCGCGGCGACGGTATCCGCCATGTCTTCGCCGCCCTCAAGCTTAACCGCCTGGCAGCCGGTTTCTTCCATCACCCGCATCGACGAGGCGATCGCCTGTTCGGACGAATCTTCGTACGTACCGTGCGGCAAGTCGACGACGACACACGATGTTTCGGTGCCGCGCATCACCGCTTGGCCATGGGCGATCATGATATCCAAGGTCACGCCGCGGGTGGTCTCGAGGCCATAAACCACCATGGCCAGGCTGTCGCCGACCAGGACCAGATCGCAATGGGGGTCGACCCGACGCGCCATCGGCGTGTCATAGGCCGTCAGACATACCAGCGGTGCGCCACCCTTGCGGGCGCGGATACCGTCTGCGGACAGGCGCGCGGACGCAGTCATGTCACGGTACTCCCCAAGCTTCCACTCACTCCCGGTCGGAGAGTATCCACAATTTATTGCACTGCACAATAGGAGATTTTTCTGGATAACACAGATAAACCATAAATCTCAAAGGGTTATAGGAAATACCTCTGTGGATATTTAATTGGCACCCTGTGAGTCATTTAGGTCGGTCTATCTTCATCATCACGTAAAGGAATGTCCGCATGTCGTTCAAATCGTTTACGATTCTTCGGTCGAAAGGCCCAAATGAGGATACCGACGAACAGAACCAGCAATATCACCGTCGCGTACTGCGTTACGAATGTTTCCATGTCGGTCACCATCCATTTCCTTTGTCCTCCATGAAGTGGGCCGTTCGCTCTCAATTGACAAGGGCGGTGGGCATTCTACCCTCGCGACGGACTAGGGAGATGTGAAGATGCGGACGACGTTTGGCCCTCACAAGTTGAAGATGTTCGCCTGCGCGATCGCCGTCTTGGTGCTCGCCGGTTGCAGCGCGTCGTTGGATATCGAAGATCACCGACGCGGGGACGCACACGATTTTATGATCGCCGTGGCACACCCGCTGGCGGCGCAGGCGGGATATGACGTCTTGGATGACGGCGGCAGCGCCGTCGACGCCGCCGTTGCGGTTCAACTGGTTCTGACCCTGGTCGAGCCACAATCGTCCGGTATCGGCGGCGGGGCATTCATGGTCCATCACGATGTCACCACGCAGACCGTCGCAACCTATGACGGGCGTGAAACGGCGCCCGCGTCGGCGACGCCCAATCTGTTTCTCAACGCCGACGGCACACCGATGAAATGGCGCGACGCCGCCTTGGGCGGGCGGGCCGTCGGGGTGCCGGGGTTGATGCGCATGCTGGCGCTGGCCCATGCCGATCACGGCATGCTGCCGTGGGACGATCTGTTCCAACCCGCCATCGACTTGGCCGAAAACGGTTTCACCGTCACGCCGCGGCTCGCGGGCCTGTTGGCGAAAGACAGCGAAATGCCCGACATTCCGGGCACGCGGGATTACTTCTATCCGGGCGGAGCCCCGCTGAAAGCCGGTGATACCCTGAAAAATCCTAGCTACGCCGCCATGCTCCGGACGCTCGCCGAACAAGGGGCGGAAGCATTCTACGTCGGCGATATCGCCGCCGGCATCGCCGACACGGTGTCCAACGCTCCCCGCAACCCCGGTGTCATGACGGCCGACGACTTGGCCGGCTACGTCGCCAAGCGCCGCCCACCGGTCTGCGCGCCATACCGGTCGTACCGCGTCTGCGGCATGGGGCCGCCGTCGTCGGGCGGCATCCTGGTGGCGCAAATCCTCGGCATGCTGAGTCATTTCGACCTTGCGTCCATGCCCCCTTACAGCCCCGAAGCCATGCATCTGATCGTCGAGGCGAGCCGCCTCGCCTTTGCCGACCGGGCACTTTACGTCGGCGACAGCGATTTTGTCCCGGTGCCGGTTGCCGGGCTGGTCGATCCACGTTATCTCGCGGATCGCGCCCGCTTAATTCAACCCGGTGTTCGCCTGCCCACCGCCGGACCGGGCCAACCGGGGCGCACCGCGTGGAAGCACGGACCGGACACGGACGGACAGAGAGGCCTGTCGACGACGCACTTCTCGATCCGCGACCGGTTCGGCCATACGGTCTCGATGACGGCCACAATCGAGCGTGCATTCGGGTCGAAAATCATGAGCCAAGGCATTCTTTTAAATAACGAATTGACCGATTTCTCGTTCCGGCCGACGGCCGACGGCCGACCGGTCGCCAATGCCGTCGCCGCCGGCAAACGGCCGCGCAGCACCATGTCGCCGACCTTGGTGTTCGATTCAGCGGATCGATTGGTTTTGGCCATCGGCTCGCCCGGTGGCTCGCGGATTGCGGGCTATACGTTGAAGACGATCATCAACGTACTGGACTGGAACATGCATGTCGCCGACGCCATCGCCGCGCCCAACGTCACCAGCCGTGGCGGCACCGTCGATATCGAACCCTTCGACGCTGCGAAAGACCTGAAAACGGCGCTGGAGGCGCTCGGCCATAAAGCGAAAATTCGCCCACTTACCAGTGGCTTACACGGCATTCACCTACATGCCGACGGGACCATGAGAGGCGGCGCCGACCCGCGCCGCGAAGGTATCGTTTTGGGGCAATAATCAGGCTGCGTCGGCCTGATGCGGGCGGATATCGTCGGGCAGATCGAGACGGAACCCGGTGCCGTCCGGGCCGGTGAACAGCAAAGACGCCTCGCCGCCGTGCGCGGTGATGATTTCACGAACGATAACAAGGCCTAAGCCGGTGCCGCCCTTTTTCGCGGAGCCCGCGAACGGCTCGAACAGGTGCTGCTGCGCCTTGTCGGGAAGGCCCGGACCGTTATCGATCACATCGATGACGATGCGCCCGTTATCGATTTGATTGATAACGCGCAGCGACGTCGCACCGGCCTGCAGCGCATTGTTACAAATATTTTGCAACGCGCGCAGAAGATGCCGCCGGTCGGCGACGATTTCGAGATCTTCCGGCACGGCGATGGTCCAATCGATCATCGCCGCCTCGTCGTCCAATTCGAGGGTCGCCTGGATCTCTTCGATCAGATCGCGCAGACCGAAGGCCCGGGGCCGCAGCACAAGGCCGTCGTCGGAGGCATAATTCAGCGTCTGGCTGCACAGATCGATGGCCCGGTCGATGGCCTTCATCAGCCGCGGCGTGACGCGCTTGACCTCGGGGTCTTCGATATATTGCAGCTTGTCCGAAACCAACACCGCCGTCGCCAAGGTGTTGCGGAGGTCGTGATTGACCTTGGCCATCACCGTCCCGAGGGCGGCGAGGCGGTTTTTCTGCCGCAGCGAGCCCTGTACCTGTTGTTGCATGTCGCGGAGTTCTTGTTGCGCGACGCCGATCTCGTCGCTGCGCGGCCGGGTTTCGATCAACCGGGTGGAGTCTTCGGGATTTTGCCGGAACCGGGTCATGGCGTCGGTCAGCCGCCCGATCGGGCGGACAATCATCCATTGCAGCGAGATATATACCAGCGTCGCCGTGAACAACGAGATGATGATCGACAGGTTGAGGATCCGCGTCGAAAAGCCGAGCATCGAATCCCGCATGATCTGTTCGTCGAACAATACTTCGATGGTGATGTTGGGGTGCCCGGGCGGCATACCGATAGCGCGGATCACCCGGTTTTCGGTCATCGCCAGGGTTTCGAACGCATCGAAGACATAACCCATGAAACTCTGTTCGCGCATGTCCACGGTCAAGTCGACGGCGGGGGGCATGTCGCCGCCGACCATCAAGGTGCGGAACGTCGGCCGGTTGAGGATGATCGCCCGGGCTTCGACCTGACCGAGCAGTTCGGATTCCAGTTGTCGGCTCGGCGCCGAGGTCGGCATGCTGTCGAGCGCCAGCATCGACAGGTAGGCCTTGGCGATATAGTCCTCGATAAAGTCCTTGCGATAGCGCGCGATCGACGGCGTCCAGATCAGCACTTCGGCCAGCATGACGAAGGCAATCGTCAGCAGCAGCAGCCGCGCCGACAGGTTCATCGCGCCGGTTTTCCGGCTGGGGATATCGCCGTTGTTCGCCATCGGCGTTCAGCCTAGCCGAATTTGGACAGAAACTTGACGATTTTCCGCGTCCGCTCACTGAACAGCGACGGCGTGTAGTAGCTGCCCGCGGCGCGCTTGTTGACCTCGGCCAGTGTCGGATACGGCGCGATCATGGTGGCGACCGCCCCGATTTTAAGGTTCTGCGACATCGCCAACACCCACGTCTGGATCAGCTCACCGGCATGGGGGCCGGCAATCCCAGCCCCCAGAATCTTGCCCTTTTTGGTGGTGACGACCTTCACCAACCCTTCGGTCTGGCCTTCGGCGATGGCCCGGTCGTTCTCGTGGAACGGCCAACGCAGGACGCGAATATCGCTGCCGTACTGTTCCTTCGCCTGATCTTCGGTCAAGCCGACGTTGGCGAGCTCCGGCTCGGTATAGGTCACCCACGGCACCGTCGAATGATCGGCCTTTGCCGGCATCCGGAACAACGCGTTCTTGATGACCACACCGGCATGATACCCCGCGACGTGGGTGAATTGCAGGCCGCCCGCAACATCGCCGATGGCAAAGATTTTCTTGTTCGACGTCCGCAACCGGGCATCCACATCGATCCCCTTCGGCGAATAGTCGACGCCCGCCGCTTCCAAGTTCAACCCGTCGAGATTGGCGCGCCGCCCGGTGGCCAGCAACAGATGCGAACCGGCGACTTTGCTCTCCACGCCGTCCTTGTCGATGACAACGGCGATGCCGTCGCCATCTTTTTCGATGCGGACGATTTTGATCCCCTCTTGGATGCCGATGCCATCGGCTTCCAACTGCTTCCGGACCACGGCGACCAGTTCCTGATCGTCTTTCGGCATGATCGTGAACATTTCCAGAATCGTCACCTCGGCACCCAGATGCCGGTGCGCCTGGGCCAACTCGACCCCAATCGGTCCGCCGCCGATGACGATCAGATGGCTCGGCAGTTGGTCGGCGTAAAAGACGGTTTCGTTGGTGTAATACGGCACGTCGGCAAGCCCGTCGATCGGCGGCACGAACGCCGACGAGCCGGTGGCGATCACGAACCGCCGTGCCGTGACGCGGGTGCCGTCGGGGGCTTCGACGGTATCTTTCGACACAAACCTGGCAGCCTGTTCGATGACTTTGACGCCCAAGCCGGTGAACCGTTCGACGCTGTCATTCGGTTCGATCGTCGCAATGGCGCCGTGCACGTGGCCGAATACCCGTTTCGCATCGATGCCGGAAATCTCGGCATCGACGCCGTAGTCGGCGGCATGGCGGACGGATTGCGCGGCGTGACCGGCGGCGATCAGTGCCTTCGACGGCACACAGCCATAGTTGAGGCAGTCACCACCCATCTTGCCCTTTTCGAACAGTACGGTGTCGGCGCCCATTTGCGACGCGCCGGCGGCGACAGACAGCCCGCCGGACCCGCCACCGATTACGCAGATGTCGGTCTTTATCGTCTCTGACATAAGTTCTTCCTAGGAGTTCGCTTTTTTGGCTTTGATACGCTTATAAATGACCGGAATCAGCGATAGTGCCGCCAGGCCCAATATAGGGCCAAGAATTTCCGGTTTGAAAATTATCCCTAGATCGGGCGTTCCACCTTGCTCGAACACGGCACCCAAACCGTTGCCGACGCTGGCGTAGACCAGCGAGCCGGGCATGATGCCGAAAAACGTGCCGATCACGTAGGTCCGCAGTTTCACGCCCAAAAACGCCGGCACCAAGTTGACCAGCCAGAACGGAAACAGCGGCACAAGGCGCAGCACGAACATGTAGCTCATGGCGTTTTCGTTGAAACCGGATTCCATCTTGTCGATGGCGGCCGCCGCCTTGGCGCGGAAAAAATCCGCCAACGCGTAACGGGCGATCAAGAAAATCGCGGTCGCCCCTAGCGTCGCGCCGATCACCACATACAAACCGCCGACCCAGGTGCCGAAGACGAACCCGCCTGCCAAGGTCGCCCACACCGCACCCGGCAGCGACAGCGCCACCATGATGCAGTACCCGGCGACGAAAATCAGCGCCGCCAACGCTTGGTTTTCACTGGTCCAGGTGGTCAGGAACTCGCGGTGATCGCGCAAGGCCTCGAACGACAGGAACCGATCCAAATCGAAGGCAAAGAACGCCCCCATGGCGGCGACAATGACGGCCAGCGGCAGCAACCGCATCAGCGTCGACTTTCCCTTGCCCGCGGGGACCGTGCCCGGTGCGCTCATTTCTTCAGTACTCATGGTTCGCTTTTGACCTCGCGTTATACCTCGTCCCACCCCTTAATACACGCGCCACCTTTGCATTCCGCCGTCTTCGCGGCTTCGGCGACATCGCGATATTTCATGTCGGCATTGTCCGGGTATTCACAAGAGGCGCAATTAACGAAACGCTGATACGGCGATCAACAAGCCGTGAGCGGGGTTTGGGCGGCAAGACAGTGGCGAGAAGGAAAAAGAACAAATGAGTATTTAGATAATCTAAGGGAAAACCGAAATTTTTCCGAGCGATCGGCAGATTCTATAGTCAGCGGAATGCCGGGAGAAATCGCGATGACTAAAGCGTCCCTACGTCAAATTCAAAAGCTCCAAGAGTTGCGTGCCAGTCGGGTGGCATTGCCTCATCAAGCCTTAGTGGAACTCGGGTATCAGGCCGATATCTCGCGATTAACGGCGTCGCAGGCGGCACGATTGATACATCTTTGGGACAAGATGCCGAAGCGGAAAGAGCGAGATCGGATCGCCGCCATCTGAGCCATTCCACGCCGCCATTCGTCACCCCGGCGGAGGCCGGGGTCCATCGTTGACCTACTGCGCCATGGATTCCGGCCTGCGCCGGAATGACGGTGTTGAAAACCGTCACCTCCGCGAACGCGGAGATCAAATAAGCGCTCCTTTGATCCTCCTACGCGGGAACGACAAGGGAGATGCGCATGCCCCCTCACCTAACCTCTCCCCCCAGAAGGGGGAGAGGGATTGGAAAATGATCTGTCGCCGACAGTCCCTCTCCCCCACAACGTGGGGGAGAGGTTAGGTGAGGGGGCGATGGTGAGCTTAGGACCGCCCGGTGGCTTTGTCCTGAGACATCAACTCTGCCAGCTCGCGGTCGGGGATCGCGTCCGCGGCATAGTCGAAGGTACCGTTTTCCATGACTTCCTGTGCAGCCCGGCGCAGCGCGCCGAACGCGGCGCGGGCAAACGATCCACCGACGCTGATCCGTTTGACGCCGGCGTCGGCCAGTTCCTGCACCGAATAGGACGGACCCGACAGCCCCATGACGACGTTCACGGGTTTCGACACTTCGCGGCAAACCGTTCGGATCGCCTCGATGTCCTTCAGCCCCGGCGCGTAGACCACGTCGGCGCCCGCCTCGCAGAAGGCCTGGAGACGGCGGATCGTGTCGTCCATGTCGCGTTTGCCCCATAACCAGTTTTCGGCCCGCGCCGTCAACACGAACGGTTTCCCGGATGCCGCCTCGACCGATGCGCGAACCCGGTCGACGGCCAGATCGAAATCGTAGATCGGATCGTCCGGATTGCCGGTGGCGTCTTCGATGGAGCCGCCGACAAGTCCGGTATCGACGGCGCGCACAATGGCGTCGGCACAGACGGCGGGGTCGGTGCCGAACCCGTCTTCCAGGTCGGCGGAAACCGGAAGATCCGTCGCGTCGACGATGTCTCTCGCGTTCGAGAGTATTTCCGCCTGAGAGAGAGACGAGAACGAGTCCCGTTTGCCGACCGTGAACGCGTACCCCGCGCTTGTCGTCGCCAAGGCCTCGAACCCCATGGACGCGAGGACCTTGGCCGACCCGGCATCCCAGGCGTTTGGAATGATGAACGCCCCCGCCCGCGCATGCAGCGCCTGGAACGCCATAAACTTTTGCGATTGATTGGGCATGGCCGGGATCCTCTGTCGGTTGTCGCCGACCGCAAAGGGTCCGCAATGGGTCGCAGCTTAGAACAAAGGCAATCCGTCGTCACTTTGGCGCTATCGGCCGTTGTGGCGGCGGCACGAATGAGATTTTATGAGTCGCATGATACCCACACTTGAGACAGAACGACTTGTGCTGCGGGCACCCACTGCCGACGATTTTCCGGTTTATCGGGATTTCTACGCCGACGCCGAGGCATCCGCATTCTATGGCGGCCCGCTCCGGCCCGACCGGGCGTGGCGTGCGCTGGCCGCCGACATCGGACATTGGGTGTTGCGCGGCTTTGGCCGCTGGTCCGTCACCGTCCGCGCGTCGGGCGAAATGGTCGGAGGTTGTGGTCTTTGGTGGCCGGAGGCCTGGCCGCGTTCGGAACTGACGTGGTGGATCACGTCATCGGCGCGACGAAAAGGATACGCGAGCGAAGCGTCCCGTGCGGCGATCCGATATGGATACGACGACTTACGCTGGCCGATCGTCGAAACCCACATGCACGACGACAACTTAGGGGCCCGCAAACTGGTCGACGCGCTAGGTGGCGAGAAGATCGCGCGCGAAACGTTCCCCGACGGCATCGAACGCGACGTCTTCCGTCTGCCGCGAGGTTAACGGTATGATGGGGTATCCGATAATAAAGATTAAATCCGCCGAGAGCCGTTGACTTGGTCCGGCGCAGCCCGTATATCAGCCCTCGATTTCGCAAGGAGACGTGCCGTGAAACGCACCTACCAGCCCAGTAAGCTTGTTCGCAAGCGCCGCCACGGTTTTCGTTCGCGTATGGCGACGGTCGGTGGCCGCCGCGTGCTCGCCAACCGCCGCACCAAGGGCCGCAAGCGCCTGTCCGCTTAAGGCGCGGCGGTCGTTCCCGCGTCCGCATGCTTTCCCTATCTGGTGATTCCGAACTCGGACGGCTGAAACGCCGGGCCGAGTTTTTGGCTGTCGCCAAGACTCAGCGCAAATGGGCCATGCCGGGCATGGTCGTTCAGGTTCGCGACCGCAAGGACGCCGATCATCCATCGGGTTTGATCCGCGTCGGCTACACCGCCAGCAAAAAAGTCGGCAATGCCGTGACCCGCAACCGGGTTAAACGCCGCCTGCGCGCCTGCGTCGACGCCGTCATCGGACACGCCGGTGCGCCGCTGCAAACCGCGGGCGGCCTGGATATCGTGGTGATCGGCCGCGCCGGGACCGCATCTCGCGGGTTCGATGAGCTGAAATCGGACCTGGTTAAGTGTCTGAAAAAACTGGGCGCAATGCCCAAAGACGCGGCGAAATCGCATGTCTAATCGCTGGACGATATCGCGCGTTTTGGCGTTGCCGTTACGCGCCCTTGTGCTTGTGTACCGATATGGTATTTCCTCCGTGCTGCCGGGCACATGCCGGTTCCAACCGACGTGCTCGGCGTATGCCAACGAAGCCCTGCACGTTCACGGCGCATGGCGCGGCGGCTTGTTGACCGCGCGCCGCATGTGCCGTTGTCATCCCTGGGGCGGGTCCGGGTTCGATCCGGTGCCGCCCGTTAACGAGACCGAAAAAGAAACCCCCGAGGGGAGCCTGCACCGCTCATGATCGATAACAAGAACCTGTTCCTGGCGATTGCGCTGTCCATCGGCATTTTGCTGCTGTTCGAGACATTCTTTAACACCGACGCCACGCCGCCGCAGCCGCCGCAAACCGCGGAAAGCACGCAGGCCCCGGCCCCGTCCGGCCAAGCGGCCCCCGGCACCCCGGCCACCCCGGGCGTCGCCCCGGCACCGGTTCCGGGCGCCACCGCCACGCCGAGCCCCGGCACCTCCGCCGCGATTCCCGGCACGTCGCCGGCGCAGGCCGCCGCCAATGCCGCGGAACAAAGCCGACAAGCGGCGTTGGCCGCGTCGCAACGGGTGCGGATCGATTCGCCGCGGGTGCACGGTTCGATTTCGTTGGTGGGCGGCGTCATCGACGATCTGACCCTGATCGACTACCAAGAAGAACTCGACCCCGACAGCCCCGAAATCGTCGTGCTGTCGCCGCGCGGCGCGGTCGACGCGTATTTCGCGGGGTACGGCTGGACCGGCGGCGCCGGCCAGGAAATGCCCGGCCTGGATACGGTCTGGACCGCCAGCAGCACGACCCTCAGCGTCGGCAATCCAGTGACGCTGACGTGGGACAACGGCACCGGCCTGGTGTTCAAACGCACCATCGGCATCGACGAACATTACATGTTCACCGTCGAACAAGCGGTCGAAAACAACACCGGCGAGGCGCAGACCCTGTATCCGTACGGTTTGATCACCCGCTACAACACGCCGGACATCACCGATTTCTACATCCTGCACGAAGGCCTGCTGGGCGTCATCGGCGGCCAACTGGAGGAAATCGACTACAGCGACATCAAGGACGAGCCGAACGGCATTTCCGGCGAAACCACCGGCGGCTGGATCGGCATTACCGATAAATACTGGCTGACGACCCTGATCCCGGATCAGGCGCAGGCCGTGCAAACCCGGTTCCTGTATCGCCCCGAAGGTGTCATCGACGTCTATCAGACCGATTTCCTGGGCGCCGCTGTAACCGTCGGCGCGGGCGACAGCGCCGCCTCGACCAGCCGGATGTTCGCCGGCGCCAAAGAGGTCAGCCTGCTGGATCAGTACGCCGCCGACTACAACATCATCAATTTCGATCTGGCGATCGATTTCGGCTGGTTCTACTTCCTGACCAAGCCGATCTTCCTGGCGCTGCTTTGGATCAACGGCCTGGTCGGCAACCTCGGGGTGTCGATCCTGATCCTGACTGTCGCGATCAAATTGGTGTTCTTCCCGCTCGCCAACAAATCCTATGTCGCGATGAGCAAAATGAAAAAATTGCAGCCCGACATGGTCAGCATCCGCGAGCGGTTCTCGGAAGACAAAGTCCGCATGAACCAGGAAATGATGGCGCTGTACAAACGCGAGAAGGTCAATCCCGCGTCGGGCTGTCTGCCGATCCTGGTGCAGATTCCCGTGTTCTTCGCCCTCTACAAAGTGCTGTTCGTGACCATCGAAATGCGGCACGCGCCGTTCTTCGGCTGGATTCAGGATTTGTCGGCACCCGATCCGACCAGCGTCTTCAACCTGTTCGGACTGATCCCGTGGGATACCCCGGATTTCATGACCATCGGCATTTGGCCGTTGATCATGGGGGCGTCGATGTTCCTGCAACAGAAACTGAACCCGCAGCCGGCCGACCCGATCCAGGCCAAGATCTTCCTGTTCATGCCGATCATGTTCACCTTCCTGCTGGCCCAGTTCCCGGCCGGATTGGTGGTCTACTGGGCGTGGAACAACGTGCTGTCGATCCTGCAACAATGGGTCATCATGCGGCGCATGGGGATCAGCGGCAAAGACGCGTTGAAATAAGGCGACGACGATGAGCGATCCGGACGACAGCCGCAAACTGTTCGTCGGCGCCATCGATTTTGTCCTCGGCGCGCGCAGCCTCGACCAGTTGCCGAAGACCGACCTGCCGGAGATCGCCTTCGCCGGGCGCTCCAACGTCGGCAAGTCGAGCCTGATGAACGCGCTGACCGGGCGCAAGAACCTGGCCCGGACGTCGAACACCCCCGGCCGCACCCGCGAGGTCAATTTCTTCAACGTCGGCGAACGGATCATGCTGGCCGACCTGCCGGGCTACGGTTATGCCCGGGCCCCGAAGACCGAGATCGCCGGATGGACGAATTTGATCGAGGACTACCTGCGCGGGCGGGTGCAACTGCGCCGTATCTGCCTGTTGATCGACGCGCGGCACGGCCTCAAGGACAGCGACCGCCAGGCGATGAAAATGCTCGATCAGGCGGCGCAGAACTATCAGATCGTACTGACCAAGTGCGACAAGGTGAAACCGGGGCCACTCGACAAACTGGTCGCCGACATGACCGACGAGCTGAAAACCCACGTCGCCTCGCATCCGGTGATCCTGCGGACCAGCGCCGCCAAGAACACCGGCATCGCGGAATTGCGCGAAGAACTGGGCGCCCTGGCGCTGCCGAGATAGGCCGAAATAGGCAGGCTTAGAACGGCGTCCGCGCCAGCTGATCCATTGCCAGCGACATCACGACGACGCCCAACACGACGACCATGACCATAAACACCAGCAGCGTATAGCGGTGCAGGTTGCCTTCCTTGCGCGATTTTACGGCGCGGACCTCGGCGAAGATGCTCGACAGGTGCTTTTCGATCTTGTCGATCTTCTGCGCTTCGTTGTGCATCCAAAACTGATAGATGATCAACGTGAAAATCACCGCGCAGGTGAGGATCAAGCCGATCGCCAACAGCTTGTTGGTCATGCCGGCATCGGCCTCGACGAAACCGGCGATAAAGATCAGTCCCAAAAACGTCAGCAGTGTCGCACCGACGGTATTCCACTGGTGACTTTTGACAAAGCGCAGGGTTTCGGTCGATTCCGCGTACAGCATCCGCAGCTCGGCATGGGTTTGGCCGTCGACCGCCGCGGCATCGACCTCGTCGTCACGGGATTCGGGTTGTTTCACCATGGCATGTCTCCCAACTTGCACGGACCAGTCTACGCGATGCTTGGTTTACGAAGTCCTTAACGATTCCAGGGCTCTACTTGGCCTAGCGTTTCAACGATCCATCCGTTAATGTCCCGGCCATGAAAGACAACAACGACACAAACCGCGACGATTACCTGGCCAAGGCCGAGGTCCTGTCCGAAGCCCTGCCGTACATGCGCCGCTTCACCGACAAAACGGTGGTGGTGAAATTCGGCGGCAACGCCATGGGCGATCCGCGCCTGTTCGATCTGTTCGCGCGCGATATGGTGCTGCTGCGCCAGGTCGGCATCCGCCCCATCGTCGTGCACGGCGGCGGCCCGCAGATCGGCGCCATGCTGAACAAACTGGAAATCAAATCGGAATTCGTCGACGGCCTGCGGATCACCGACCAGGCCGCCATCGACGTCGTCGAGATGGTGCTGTCGGGCTCGATCAACAAACAGATCGTCGCCGCCATCAACGCTGCCGGCGGCACCGCCATCGGCATGTCCGGCAAGGACGGCAACCTGATCCGCGCCCAGCGGCTGAAACGCACGACCCGCGATCCCGACAGCAACATCGAAAAAGTCATCGACCTCGGATTGGTGGGGGAGCCGCAGTTCATCGCCCCGCATATCCTCGAGGTGTTCGCCACCAGCGACGTGATCCCGGTGATCGCGCCGATCGGCATCGGCCCCGACGGCGAGACCCTGAACATCAACGCCGACACGGCGGCGGGCGCGATTGCCGCGGCGACCGGCGCGGCGCGGATGTACATGCTGACCGATATCGAAGGGGTGATGGACGGCGACGGTAACTTGATTTCCGAGCTCAGCGTGTCGGAGGCCAAAAAAGCCATCGAAGACGGCGTCATATCCGGCGGCATGATCCCGAAGATCGAAACCTGCATCGACGCCATCCAAAGCGGCGTCGACGGCGCGGCGATCATCGACGGTCGCGTCGCCCATACGGTGCCGGTGGAATTGTTCACCGCCGGCGGCGCCGGGACGCTGATCACGCGGGGCTGAGCGTCCTCCCCTCGTTATCCTCGCGAAAGCGGGTGCCGGGCTGACGACGTTCGGGTGTGCACCACGAGATACCCATAAAGATGGGACGACGCCCCCTCACCTGTCCTCTCCCCCACGTTGTAGGGGAGAGGAACTCTCGACGAACGACCCCGCTCTCATCCCTCTCCCCATATCAGGGGGAGAGGTTAGGTGAGGGGGTGTCTACAACCCCTTCACGAAGTCGATTTGCCAGGCCAGTTGGTCCTCGTCGAGGGCATAGGATTTGCCCCGCGCGCGGATGATTTCGCCGCCCGGCACGCGGCCGAGGCGTTTTTGCACCAGTTCCGCCGTATCCGCGCCCAGACCCGCTTTCCAGGCCAGCGCCGTGCACCCCTTGGCGCTGTTGGTGGCGCAGCAGCGTTCGACGGCGCGCATCGGCAAATCGCCCATCACCGCGATCATCGCCATCGCCAGTTTGTCGTCGCCGTTGTCGAGCGACGCTTTTACCGTCGCCTCATCCAGCGTCCCCTTCGCCCACATCGCGGTCGCGGTATCGAACGCGGTGTCGTCGTCGACGTGCATGCCGCGCGGCGCAGGTGCGGCATCGTCCAACCGGGCGTCGACGGCGGCCTTGAGTTCCGCCATCGCGTCGGCGGGCAGGTCGTCGCGCGCCGCCATGGCGCGGAGAATTTCGTCGGCGACGAAGCGGGCGATTTTTGCCGCCGCGTTGCTGGTCAATTTCGGACGCGCCGCCAACGGCGCATGCCAGGCATCGATATCGACCGCCCGGTCGATGATCCTGTCCAAGGTTTCCTCGCGGATTTGGGCACTGTGATTGCCCAGCAGAAAGCCGATCGCCTCGACATCGTCGGTGGCGGCAATCTCGGCGCTGACCAGTTCCGAGACTTCGGCCCGCTGCGAGATCGCGCCGACGGCGCCCGGCGACGGCTTGGCCTTGATAATCTCGATCAGGTCGGCGTCGGTGAGGACCGGCGAGAACCGCAGAACCGGGGCGGCGACCGCGGTTTCCACATCCCAGGCGAGGCGGTGGATGATGTCGTGCGGCGCATCGGGCAATTCCTTCAGCGCGTCTGACAGGACCTGGCGCACCAATACGGCCTGGTCCTTGGCCAGGACGGTCAGGGCCTCGTACGCGGTGCGGCGCAGTTTGTCCTGCTCCGAAGCCGACAAGCCGGGCGCCAGTCGGGCGATTTTCATGGCCACCGAGCCACGCACCTCGTCGTCGCCGTCGCGCACCAACAGCATGTCGGCCTGGCTGGGCGCGGTGTCGTTCGCGGCGATTTCACGACGCACGTCGGCGGATGCGTCTTCGGCCAGATAATAAAGGATTTCCGGCGGCAGGTCGTCGCGCTTGGCAAGATCGACCCGCACGGCGACGTCCGCATCGGTGGCCAGGACCTTGGCCTTCTCGTAGGACATCTCCGGGGGCTTCGGCCCCAATCGTTTGAAGAAATTCTTGAACATCCGGGCCGGCCGCGGGCTCAGCCGCGTTCGGTCATGTTGCGAAAGAATTCGATATGCCAGTCGATGTCTTCGTCGGTCATCGGGAAGACATCCTCGTCATCCGCCTCGACCAGGTCGGACGGCGCGATCCGGCCCATTTGTTTCTGCACGGTCGGCAGCAAATTGGCCGGCAACCCGGCCTTGCCCATCAGGGCGACGATGCCAAAGGCGCTGCGTTCGTTGAAGATACGGCGGCCGACCGTTTCGGGGATACCGGCGCGGACCAACAGCCCGGCAAAAAAGAATGGGTGATCGCCGGCCTGGACCGCCTTGCTCATCATCTCGTCGCTGAGCTTGTCGGCGTCATGCAATCGCTGCGCCGCATCGATCGGCGTCGCGACCTTGAGAAAATCGAAGCTTGCCGACAGCGCCTTTTTCTTTTTCGCACCACCCGCGAGACGTTCGCGAACGATGGCACCGACCGCCGACATGGCATCCACACCCAGGTCGTCGCGCTGGCGCAGCGCCTCGAGGAAGTTGTCGGCAATGAAACCGGCCATGCGTTCCGCCGCGCCGTCCGGCAACTTGGCCCGCTTGACCAGCGGCTCTTGCCACATTTCGATTTCCGCCGAGCGGTCGATCAAATCGTCGAGCGCGCTTTCGCGGATCTGCGCAGAGCCGTTATCCAACAGATCGCCGATCCCATCCAGATCGTCGGTACCGATAATCGCATCGGCCAAGTTTTCCGATACGCCGTCGCGGCGCGCGATAGCGGCGACGCCGCCCTGGGCCGGACCGGCGGCGATAATCTCGATCAAGTCGTCGTCGGTGAGGACCGGGGAATGCTCCAACACCGGACCCGACACTTCGAGTGCCAAATCGCGCGCCAGGGCATTGATGATCTCGGGCGGCGCGTCGGTGACGTCCTTGATCGCGTCGGATAAAACGGCGCGGACCTTGACCATCTGGTCCTGGGCCAGCGTCTCCAACGCTTGGTAGGTTTGCGCGCGGATCTTGTTGGACTCTTCGGGGCTCAACCCCGGGGCGACATGCGCGATCTTGGCGGCTAGCCCCTCGCGCACCTCGGCGCTGGAATCGTTGGCCAACAGCAAATCGGTTTGCCGGGGCGCGGCGGTATTCGCGGCGACGACTTGGCGCACCTGCGGGGCGTCGTCCTCGGCCAGGAAGTACAAAAGCTCGGGTGGCAAGTCTTGACGCCCCGCCAACTCCATACGGATGGATACGTCATCGCTGCGTGCCAATTCCTTGGCCCGTTCATATCCGACATCGTCGTTGTCTGACATATCCCGCATCGTTACCGAATGGACCCGCGGACTATAATTTTCCGCAGATCGTTTAATCCCTGTCGCCCTACGCCTCGTTCGCGCGTTCATAAGAGGGCGCCATATGGAAACCACCCTTATGTTGTTTTTTCACCGTATACATCGCCGCGTCCGAACGCGCCAGCAATTCGTCCAAGGTCTCCCCACTGCGCGGATCGAAAAACGCCACGCCGACGGAGATTCCCAAGGGGTGGTCATCATCGCCCGACATACTGACCATTTCCTTACTGGTCGCGATCAATTGCTCGGCACGTTTGATCGTCGTCGCCTCGTCGATGCCGTCCAGCCACATGGCGAACTCGTCGCCGCCCAACCGGGCAATCAAATCGCCGGGCCGCGAGAAGTTCAGCAGCATGTCGCGCAGATACAGGATCGCGTCGTCGCCGGCCTGGTGGCCGTGCACGTCGTTGACCCGTTTGAAATTGTCCATGTCGACATAGAACATCGACGCCGTCAGGCCACTGCGTTCCAACCGGGTGATGCGGCGCGGCAGTTCTTCTTCGTAGAACGCACGGCGGTTCAACAATCCGGTCATGCCGTCGGTGCGTGACAGCCGGACCATCCGTTCGTGATTGGATATCTGCTCGTTGGCGATGCCGAGCTGATTGGCGACGTCGCTCAGCATCAGGCGGTGGTCGTCGTCCCAGGCATCGTCCTGTCGTTTCTTCCACATCGCCAGCGCACCGTTGACGTGGCCGCGGTATTGCGTCGCTGTGATGATCGCCGACCAATTCGCCAGTTCGACGGCAATGACCTCGCCGGCCTTCAGGTCATGCACCTTGTCGCCGACCGTCGCCACGCCCTCGACGTCCCCGTACTCGGCGTTCACGGCGAACGCCCCGTATTGCGGGTCCTCGCGGTAAATACGTGTGCCGGACGCGCCCAGCGCCCGGGCCGTCGCGGTCGCCGCCGCCATCAACATATCCTGGGGTTCGATCTCGTCGCGGATTTGGCTGACGATGTAATTCAACAACTGCTCGCGATGGCGCGCCCGGGCCAGGGCCGCTTCGCTCTCGCGTTCCTCGGTGACGTCGCGGCAAACGCCCCGGCACCCGGTCCAGACCTCGTCGCCATCGGCGTCCTTTACCAGCGGCAGCGACGAGATGATCATACACGCCGTGCTGCCGTCTTTTTCCGTCATCCAGATTTCGACGTTCTCCAGCTTGCGTTCGGTGGAAAACGGAAACGGTTTGATCTCGTCCGGGTCGATGACGAAGTCCCGGGCGGCGCGATCGATCAGTTCTTCCGCCGCGTATCCCAGCGCCCCTTGCGGCGAGACAAAGATGAACTTGCCGTCGGCGTCGACTTCCCAGGAGAAATCGTTGGAGATTTCAACCAGGTCCTTATAGCGCTGGCGCGATTCCACCAACGTGGTGCGGAGGTTCCGCTCCATCGTCATGTCGCGTGCCAACACCAGGACCCGGTGGACCGCACCACCGGGATGCAGGATCGGCACCGTCGTAACGTCCAGGATGACATCGCCGCGGCTGGTGGCGATCGTGACCGTCGCCCCGGTAATGCTCGCCGTGGCGATGGCTTGATCGATCAGCGAAGCGACATCGGCGACCGCGCCGCCGGACAACGCGCGTTCCAGCCCCGCGCCCTTGGCGTTGGCCAGTAATGGCTGTCCCTGATTGTCGAGCAGGACCGCCGGTCCCGGATACCCGGCAACCAGTTTGGCGTCGTTGTCGTCGGTCACGCCCACGACGGTGTTAACGGCGTCTTCGGCCATCTGCCCCCACCACGCACTCCCACGTGCATGTGGCATACTAAGAGAACCGACGCGGCGGTGCAAAGCCGGTTTGCCGCTTGCAATCGGGCCGGACCGCGGCCTAATTAGGGGCATGAACGACCTTTCCAACCCCGCCTCCGGCATTCGTCACAGCGCCGCCGACCTGCGCGACACGCCGGTCTGGATTTTCGACCTCGACAACACCCTGTATCCGGCATCGAGCAACCTGTTCGACCAGGTCGACTGGAACATGACGCGTTACGTCGCGGAACTGCTGGACGTCGATCAGGTCGAGGCGCGGCGGCTGCAAAAGGACTATTTCCGCTCTTTCGGTACGACCATGCGGGGCCTGATGACGGTGCACAACGTCGACCCGCACGAATTCATGGCCTACGTCCACGATATCGACCTGTCGCCGATCGCCCCCGACCCGGCCTTGACCGGGGCGCTGGACCGGCTGCCGGGGCGCAAGGTGATCTTCACCAACGGCTCCACCCCGCACGCCGACAACATCACCAAACACCTCGAGATCGACCATCATTTCGAAGGCTGTTTCGACATCGTCGACGCCGCGTTCCGGCCGAAACCGGCGCAGGAAACGTACGAGGCCTTCTGCGCCCGCTTCGACATCGATCCGACGCATGCGGTGATGGTCGAAGACATGGCGAAAAACCTGGTGCCCGCGGCGGCGCTGGGCATGACCACGGTGTGGGTCGACACCGGCGAGGGCTGGTCGCGGGAATCTTCCGACGCCGGACACGTGCACCACCGCACCGACGATCTGGCCGGCTGGCTCACGGCGATCATCGACGGATAAGCCGATCCCCCAACACCTGTCCTCTCACCATTGACTATCGGGGGTCGAGCCGCCACATTCCGGGCGCGCGGCGGCACCGTCCGCACCGATAAATTCGCAACCGATTGACGCCTTAGTTTCAGGAGACTTCCGATGGATACCGCCCAACTCGAACAGATCATCGACGCCGCGTGGGACAACCGCGACAGCGTCGGCTTGGACACCCAGGGCGAAATCCGCGACGCCGTCGAAACAGCGCTGAATATGCTGGACAGCGGCGCGGGCCGGGTCGCCGAAAAGATCGACGGCGATTGGAAAGTCCATCAATGGCTGAAAAAGGCCGTGCTGCTGTCGTTCCGTCTGAACGACATGGCGCCGATCCCGGGTGGGCCCGGCGGCGCCCACTGGTGGGACAAGGTACCGTCGAAATTCGCCGCCATGGACGAAGCGGCGTTCCGCGCCGCCGGCTTTCGCGCCGTGCCGGGCGCGGTGGTCCGCCATTCGGCGTTCATCGCGCCGGGCGTTGTGTTGATGCCAAGCTTCGTGAACCTCGGCGCGTACGTCGGCGAAGGCACCATGGTCGACACCTGGGCCACCGTCGGATCGTGCGCCCAAGTGGGTAAGAACGTCCACCTGTCGGGCGGTGTCGGCCTCGGCGGCGTGTTGGAGCCGCTGCAAGCCGGCCCCGTCATCATCGAGGACGATTGCTTTATCGGCGCGCGCTCCGAAGTGGTTGAAGGCGTGGTTGTCGAGGAAGGCTCGGTCCTGTCGATGGGTGTGTTCATCACGTCGACGACCAAGATCATCGATCGCAACACCGGCGAGGTGTTCATGGGCCGGGTCCCGGCGTATTCCGTGGTTGTGCCCGGCACCCTGCCCGGCAAACCGCTCCCCGACGGCAGCCCGGGACCGAACCTCGCCTGCGCCGTGATCGTCAAGCGGGTGGATGCGCAGACGCGCTCGAAAACGTCGATCAATGACCTCCTTCGGGACTGATCCGCTCAAACTTTCCGAAGCGCTGATCGCCGCCCCCAGCGTCACCCCGGTCGACGCCGGGGCGCTGGACGTGCTGATCGATTATCTGACGCCGCTTGGCTTCGAGTGCCATGATCTGACCTTCGACGATCCGGAGGGCGAGCCGACGCGCAACGTCTATGCGCGGCTTGGGACCGAAGGGCCGAATTTCTGTTGGGCCGGGCACACCGATGTCGTGCCGCCGGGCGACCTTGGCGATTGGACGTCGGATCCGTTCACGCCGGAAGTCCGCGACGGCAATCTGTACGGCCGGGGTGCCGCCGACATGAAATGCGCGGTCGCCGCGATGATGGCGGCCAGCGCCCGCTTCGTCGGCGCGAACGGCACCGATTTCGGCGGCTCGATCAGTTTTCTGATCACCGGCGACGAAGAAGGCGACGCCACAAACGGCACGAAAAAGGTCCTCGACTGGTTGTCCGAACGCTGCGAGACCCTCGACGCCTGCCTGGTCGGCGAGCCGACCAACCCGGAAAACCTGACCGATATGATCAAGATCGGGCGGCGCGGGTCGATGAACGTTTGGCTGACGGTCGACGGTGTGCAGGGGCATTCGGCGTACCCGCATCTGGCCGACAACCCGATCCACAAGCTGCTGAACCTGCTGACATCGTTGACCAACGTGCCGCTCGACGAAGGCTCGGATCATTTTCCGGCGACCACCCTGCAGGTCACGACGGTCGATGTCGGCAATGCCGCGACCAACGTCATCCCGGCCCGGGCCGAGGCGCGGGTCAACATTCGTTTCAACGATCTGCACACGTCGGCCAGCGTCGAAAAAATCCTCCGCGATCGGCTGGACCAGGCGGGCGGTGGCTACGACATGCGGATCAAGGTCTCGGGCGAGAGCTTCCTGACGCCCCCGGGCCGTCTCAGCGACGTTGTCGGCGGCGCCGTGACGGCGATCACCGGGGCGACGCCCGAACTCAGCACCACCGGCGGCACGTCGGATGCGCGCTTCATCAAAGACCACTGCCCGGTGGTCGAATTCGGCCTGATCAATCAGACCGCGCACAAGGTCGACGAATTCAGCCGCGTCGCCGACATTCAACGCCTGGCCGATATCTACACCCGCGTCCTAGAGGACTACTTCGAGGCCGCAAACTGATGGCGCGGGGCGGCGGTGTCTCGTCGCTGAAGGCGGCGGCCCGTCTGGCCCGCTTCGACGGCACCGCGTTCCAGGATTTCGGCAGCACCAACGCCCACGCCATTCATTCGTTTTTCGCCGCCGTATTCGTCGCGCCGATGTTTTTCGTCTGGCTCGGCATGCACGGGACGGGAATGCCCGACGGTACACCGCTGCCGTTCGTCGCAGGCTATGAACTCCTGGTCTATGCCGGCGGCTGGATGCTATTCCCCGTCATCATGTGGCACGTCACCGGCGCACTTGACCGTCGTGACCGCTACGCCCATTTCGTCACCGTCTACAACTGGGTCGCGGTGATCCAAAATCTACTGTTCTTTGGTCTCGACCTGGGTCTGGCGGCGATTGGCGCCTCGGACGGCGCGCGCAGTTTCTTCGGTCTGGTACTGCTGGTCTATATCCTGATCTACGCCTGGTTTACGATCCGCGGCGCCCTCGATCTGACCGCCGGAACGGCCGTAACGATCGTGGTGTTGGATTTCATGACCGCCCTGGTGTGGGAGCAATTCTCCAGCGGGCTGGTAAGCTAAACCCAAATACAATATATAGGATTATTGGTACAGCCGTGCACCTATTTCTAGTTGCACGGTCTCGGCGAAATTCCTAGGATCACCGTGGTGTCGTCGCTAGAACTCGTGGTATTCCGACATGCAGGATTTCGTTCCGCGGGGGATCGATTGCGATTCGCAATCCATTGACGACATCGATTCCGACGACCTGAACGGTGCGCTGGCGCTGTGGCAACAATGGCGAGGCGGGCGGCTCGCGCCGACTTGGACCGATGTCGATCTGCCGGCATTGCCGGCGACGCTGCTGCCGATGACCACCGTGGTCGATGTGATCGACGGCGGTCGGGATTATTGTTACCGGTACTGGGGGTCCGGCCTGACCACGCTTTTCGGCCGCGACGAAAGCGGGACATACATCTCGAGCCACGCCGTGTCGCAATCGGGAAAATTGCGGTTCGAACAATTCAACGAGGTCGTCGCGAGCAAGACGCCACGCGTGTTCATGACGATTTACGCCGTGGCCGAAGACACGCACGCGCGCAAACTCAACCTGCGGCTACCGGTCTGCGACGGCGGCCGCCTTGTGACGAAAATCCTCAGCCTCAGCACCATGGAAGCCCCGCGTCTGGGACGTTTCGAAAACCTACACGCGTTTTGGCCGACGCCGTCGGGCGATTGAGTTGCGACGTAAGCGTCTATTTATCGACGGCGTGGCCGTCGGCGATCCATTTCGTAATACCGTCGGTGAGGTTGTAGACTTTTGAATAACCGGCCTGTTCGGTCAGCATCTGAGAGATCACGGACGATCGGTTGCCGACCCGGCAAATGATGATGATTTCCTCGTCCGGCCCGACGAATTCCTGGAACGCCGGCGGAAAGCTGCGTTGAAACTGGCCGCGGCCGTCGAACGCGGTGAGTTTATGACTTCCAGCGACGACGCCGGTCTGCTTCCATTCGTCGGCGCGTCGCACGTCGACGATCTTGACGCCGCGGGTCAGCATGTCTTTCAGTTGGGCGTTGTCGATGTTTTCGTACTTCGGCGGCACCGCGGCGACGAGCTCGACCTCGAACTTCAGGGTGGCATTAGGCGGAATGACGCCGCCCGCTCCTTGCGCGCCATAGCCGAGTTGCGGCGGGATCGTCAGTTCGCGCTTGCCGCCGGTCTTCATGCCCTCAAGGCCCATGTCCCATCCGGCGATCACCTGCCCCATGCCGAGGGTAAACTGAATGGGTTCGCCCCGGTCGTGGCTGGAATCGAACTTTGTGCCGTCTTCCAACCAGCCGGTGTAGTGCACCGAGACCCGCGAATGACGGACCGCCGCATCGCCATCGCCCGATTGCAGGACGTTGATTCCGACCTGCGGTTCCGGCGTGGCGGCGGTCGCGGCGGTGGAATGCCACAGCAGCACCGCGCCGAGAAGCGCCATCGAAAGGCTAAAACGTCGTATCATAGCAAATCCCATTTCGTCATTACGTCCTAAACGTCGATGCCGTCGTTCAGCATCTGATAGATCGGCGCCATGATGTCCTGCCAGTCGAACAGCACAAAGAACGCGCTTAGGCCCACCAACCCCATCAGCAGCGGCGACGATAAGAATCCCGCAACGGTCAACAGCAGGCCGATAAAACCGAACATTCCTTGGCCGCGGAACAACGCGATGACCGAAAAGACAAATCCGATCGGCGTGAAGATCAAGCCCGGGCCGAAAACCCCCAACAGACCGAAAGCGATGGCGCACCATCCGGCGACCGGCGTGGTCTCGCGCGCGGCACGAAGCGACAATCGGTCGTCGGCGATGCGGTTCGCGGCGGTTTCGTCGTCGGTGCCCAGATTCAGGGGAATTTTGTCCATAGGCATAAGATAGCACGCGACGCCGGTTATGCCAGATCGTCCGCGTAATCGACCCGGGTCAGATACAACCCTTCGGCGGGCGCCGTCGGCCCGCCGGCACGGCGGTCTTTTACCGCCAACGCCTTGGCAACGTCGCACGGGCGCCATTTCCCCTCGCCGACCAAGCGCAGCGTGCCGACGAAATTGCGCACCTGATGGTGCAGGAACGAGCGCGCCTCGGCGACGACATGGATCTCGTCGCCGGCCCGCGACACGCTCAACAGGTCGAGCGTCTTGACCGGCGATTGCGCCTGGCATTCCGAGGCCCGGAACGTGGTGAAGTCATGGTTGCCGATCAGATACTGGGCCGCATCGTGCATCGCCCCGGCGTCGAGCGGCACCGGCACCCACCAGACCTTGCCGATGTCCAGCGCCGGCGGCGGGCGGCGGTTGAGAATACGGAACAGATACGCCCGCCCCGTCGCCGAAAACCGGGCATGAAAATCTTCGCTGGCGTTGGCCACATCCAGCACGCTAATCGGATGCGGCCGCAGGTGATGGTTCAGCGCGTCGCGCACGGTGTCGGCGGTAAAGTCCTTGGTGATATCGACGTGGGCGGCTTGTCCCAATGCATGCACGCCGGCATCCGTACGACCAGCGCCCTGCACCGTCACGGTTTCACCCGACAGGGCATGCACCGCGTCTTCCAGCGCGGCCTGGACACTGGGGCCATTGTTTTGACGCTGCCAGCCGACAAACGGGCCGCCGTCGTACTCGACTATCAGGCGAAATTTAGGCAAGGTGCCGCTCCGTCGTAGAACCCGTATCAGTACGTATGCCAACGCCGGTGTTTGTCTGTTACAGTGCCGCGAAAGTCAATCGAGGGAAGTGGGCGCCGGCGTGGAAGAAAGAAAACCGATCTTGATCGAAAACGAACGGGATGCGTTGCATTTATTGCCGCTGGAGATTTTGCCGTTGCAGACTCCGGGCCTGAAGCGTGCGCGGATGATCAAGAACGCGCACCTGAAAAGCGTGGTCGAATTGTTCCGCGACGACGAAGCCGGTAGCGGCCAGTTGGAGGTTCGCGACCTGGCCCAGGAGTTCGGCTGGGAAGACCCGCAGAAACACCCGGACATGCGCATTATGATGAAGGTCGCATCGTTGCGCAGCTACGACGTCTTTTCGCTGCGCGTCGCCTTACGCGACTTGGACCTCGTGCCCGAGGATACTTCCGCGCTTAAACTATCGCCGGAGATGAGCCGCGAGCTAGCCGGATATATGAGCGATTTCACCCGCCCGTTGATCCTGCAGATTTACGGCGGTGATGACGTCGAGATCGAAACCTTCGAGGATGTCGTCAAACTGTTCCGCGACCCCGACGTCAAGAAAGCGTTGGAGAAGCTCAAGATCATGGCCGAAAAGCTTGGCATTCAGATCGAAGAACTGCCGAAATTCATCGAAGACTACGGCGATATTTTCATGTCGCTGTCGTATTACCGGCGCTGC
The DNA here is from genome assembly GCA_965222395.1 of Rhodospirillales bacterium. Classification (GTDB taxonomy): domain Bacteria; phylum Pseudomonadota; class Alphaproteobacteria; order Rhodospirillales; family Casp-alpha2; genus UBA4479. The sequence goes on along the minus strand of OZ244947.1, from coordinate 3,332,202 downwards.
TTGGACGCGATCGAGCCTGTCATCTCGGACTTCCTTTGGGGGTTGCCCGACCTGCGGACCAACTACACGCTGAAAATGGATCAGAGCCTCCAACAGACCATTACCATGCTGGAAAAGCGGTTCACGGAACTGATGGTGCAGATCACCGGCCGGTTTGAGAGCTTTGAGCGCGGCACGCAGAACATGTGGGACAACATTTCCGCCGAACGGTTCCGCAAACTGCAACGGGTCATTACCAGCTATCACCAGGACCTTGGCGGAACGTTGTGCGCGCTCAGCGTCAAAATGGACGCGTGGAACCATCTGTTCCCGAAACGCGACCAAGGCGGCCCACAACGACGGTCCGAATTCATCATGACGGAAATGCGCCTCGGCGTCGAAAGCATCCCCGACATGTCGGACGGTGCGCCGATGGCGGCGGCCTTGGCCGACTAGACGCTTAAGCGCCCCCCTCACCTGTCCTCTCCCCCATCTTCGATAGGGGAGAAGGACTCTCGGCGATAAATTCCTCTCTAATTCCTCTCCCCCTAAAAGGGGGAGAGGTTAGGTGAGGGGGTGTTAAACCGCGTCGCCGCAATCGCAAAGCGCGGTGCCCGGCGTCACGGGAAAACCGCGCAGGCAATCGTCGGTCGCCATCGCCCCTTTGCCAGGCCGTTGAATGTGCGTCGGGCGAAACGTGCCTTGCCCGGTGGCAATCGTCAGGCATTCGTCCAATACCGTCCCCGGCAACGCATCGACCGCCGCCTCATTGATCTCGGCCGACATCACTTTCACCCGATCGCCGTTGCATTCAAAGAACGCCCCGGGCCATGGGGTCAACGCCCGCATCTGCCGGTCCAGTTCGATCGCCGGACGGGTGAAGTCGAGCGCCCCTTCGGCCTTGTCGATTTTCGCGGCATAGGTCTCGCCGTTGTCGGGCTGCGGCACCGGCGTCACCTCGCCAACAGCGTAACGGGGCAAGGTTTCAACCATCAGGGCGGCGCCCATGTCGGCCAAGCGGTCGTGCAGACTGGCCGCCGTCTCGTCGGCGGCAATCGGTGTCCGCGCCTCGGCCAATACCGGTCCGGTATCGAGCCCGGCATCCATCTTCATGATCGACACACCGGTTTCCGCATCGCCGGCCATAATCGCGCGCTGTATCGGCGCGGCACCGCGCCAGCGCGGCAGGATCGAGGCGTGCACGTTCAGACACCCGAGCCTGGGCGCATCCAAGATCGGCTGCGGCAGGATCAAGCCATAGGCAACGACGATGGCGGCATCCAGATCGAGGGCACGAAATGCCTCTTGTTCGGCCGGGTCTTTCAGCGACGCCGGCGTCGCCACCGGCAGTCCCCGCGCCTCGGCCTCGGCATGAACCGGGCACGGGCGTTGTTTTTGTCCACGGCCCGCCGGGCGGGGCGGCTGCACATACACGCGTACCACATCGTGGCCCGCATCCAACAAGGCCCGCAAGGTCGCATTGGAAAAGTCGGGGCTGCCCATGAAGGCCAGGCGGAGGCGCTCCGCCGTCATCTACGCCGGTGCCCCGGCCAGTTTTTTGGCCTTCATCAGTTTCCGCAGGATCATGTTGCGTTTCAACGCCGAGACATGATCGACGAACAAAATGCCGTCCAAGTGATCCATTTCGTGCTGAATACACGTCGCCATCAGGCCTTCGGCCGTCAGTTCCCGGATTTCGTTGTCGCGGTCCAAATAACGAACCTTGATCCAATCGGGTCGCACCACTTCGGCGTAATGATCGGGCAGCGACAGACAGCCTTCTTCGTGAACTCGGTCATCGTCGGCGATATCGACGATTTGCGGATTGGCCATGGCCATCGGCTGCGGGTCTTCATCGACCCGTGCCACGTCGATCACGATCACCCGGCGGTCGTCGCCGACCTGCGGTGCCGCCAGGCCGATGCCGTTGGCGTCGTACATGGTATCGAGCATATCGTCCATGAACTGGCGCACGTCGTCGTCGACGGTCTCGACCGGCTTGGCCTTGATCTTTAAGCGCGGGTCCGGCGCGACAATGATGGGCAGGATCGCCATGGTTCAGGTCCGTTTTGTTGCAGTGGTTGCAGAGGAAATATGGTCTTGGCAGCGCGACGTCAAGAAACCACACTTCCGCAGGCAAAATCGACAACGGGGCATGTATGATTTGGCAGGGGGTTTTGGGGCTGATCGCGTTTCCGCTGATCGCCTGGGGGCTAAGTGAAAATCGGCGCGCCGTATCGATCCGCGCCGTCGCCGTCGGCCTCGGTATTCAACTGTTATTGGCCGCCCTGCTGCTTGGTGTGCCGGCGGTTAAACATGGCTTCCTGCACTTGAATGCGGTTGTGATCGCACTGATGGACGCGACGCGGGCCGGCACGTCATTCGTTTTCGGCTACATCGGCGGCGGACCGTTGCCGTTCGCGGAAACCGCGCCGGGCGCGTCGTTCAATCTGGCGTTTCAGGCGCTGCCGCTGATCCTGATCGTCAGCGCCCTATCGGCCTTGCTGTACCATTGGCGTATTCTCCCCTGGATCGTTCAGGGCGCCGCATGGTTGCTGTCGAAAAGCATGGGCATCGGCGGTGCCTTGGGCGTCAGTGTCGCCGCCAATGTGTTTGTCGGCATGCTCGAAGCGCCGCTGTTGATCCGTCCGTATCTGGCCAAAATGACGCGCGGCGAACTGTTCGTGATGATGACCGCAGGGATGACGACCATCGCCGGGACAATGATGATCCTGTACGCATCGATCGTCGAGCCGGTGGTGCCGGGGGCGCTCGGCCATGTCCTGATCGCCTCCGTCCTCAGCGCGCCGGCCGCCGTGACCATCGCCCAGATGATGGTGCCGTTATCCGACCCGACCCCCGGCGACATCGAGATTCCCGACGACGGCAATGCCATGGCGGCGATCACGCGGGGCACCATGGACGGGGTGAAATTATTGATCAACGTCGTCGCCATGCTGATCGTCGCGGTCGCCCTGGTCGCCTTGGTGAACGGTCTGCTGGGCGTCCTGCCGGACATCGCCGGCGCACCGATCACGCTGGAACGGACGCTCGGCTGGTTGCTGGCGCCGATGGCGTTCTTGATGGGCGTGCCGTGGGCCGAGGCGGCCACCGCCGGCGGCCTGTTGGGGGTCAAGATCGTCTTGAACGAGTTTCTGGCTTATCTGCAACTTGCCGCCCTGCCCGCCGACGCCCTATCGGATAAAAGCAAACTGATCATGACCTATGCGCTTTGCGGCTTCGCCAATTTCGGCAGCCTCGGGATCATGATCGGCGGCCTGGCGACCATGTGTCCCGAACGGCGCGACGAAATCGTCGCACTGGGGATGCGGTCGGTCATCGCCGGCGTGCTGGCCCTCTGCCTGACCGGCACGGTCGCCGGTTTCTTTGCTTAGCGCCGAACCCGGACGCGATACGTCAGCTCGGTTTTGCCATTCGCGGGCACGGTCACGGTCCATGCCGCCGAGACCCCGTCCCGGGTATGATCGGCTGATTGTTCGAGGATCTGCCAATCGCCGGGGATATCCTCAACCACGCGCACTTGCGCATCCGCCGTCCCGCCGTTGTTCAGGGTCAAGGTAAACGCCGCTTCTGTCGTGCGATCGCCGAGACGGCTGAAATCGGTCTGCGTCCGCTTCACCGTCACGTCGAAGGCACGCCCAAGATCGAGCCGCAAGGTATCGCCCGCCGCCGTGTTGGCGACCCGGTCTTCGCCGATGAACCGCAGGGCGCCGTCGGTTCCGCGCACATAGGCCCGGACCACGCCGGCGGGCAGCGGAATGCCCAGGTCATTGGCCCCGGCGTTCTCGACCTCCACCCGCTGGCGGACTGGTTCGGGCGCATCGTCCGCACGCACGGGTCCGAATACCGGTGCCCCGCCGCGGTATTCCAACACCCGCGCCGCCGCGGCGTTGTCGGCACCCAGCAGCGCCACCTGTTTGGTCTCGTTGTCATGCAGCACAATTTCGCCCGGCAGGGTGTACAAATGAAATGCCGATAGTGCCCGCGGCTGCGGGGCGCTTTCGGCGGCGTCGGCGGCCATCGCCTGAGCCCGCATCAGGATGCGCCCGTTGGGCGGTTGTTGGGCGCGGGCGACGTCGCCGGCAACGACGGAAATCTGCGCCGGGCCGACGTCGATCCCGGCATTGTTCGACAGTTTGGCCCAGCCGTCCAAATCGATCCGGTCGTGGGCATCGTTGAGGACTGCCGTATAGACCGTTTCCCATGACATGCCGTTGGTCAGGTAACCCAATCGCGCGCCCATGGGTTCGGTCAATGGGGCCGACAGGCGGACGCTCAACCCCGGCTCGGGGCGCAAATCGTCGGGCACGGAATCGAAGACCAATCGGCCCGGCACCGTGGTTTCGATGCGATCGCCGATCCGCAGCACAATCCCGCCGCGCACGCTGAGCACCTCGGCAATCTCGATTTCCTCGATCCCCGTCGCCGGGTTCATGCGGGCAACCTTAATGGTCTCTCCCAGCGACCGTTCGAGCAATGCCCGTTCGGTCAGAAGGTCCGAATCGAGCGCGATTTCCCGGACCAAACCAGCGGTCCCGACATCCAATCGGACGCTGTCGGCGATCATCTGCGGGGCGACGCCGTCAAGCCGCACGGTGTCGCCGCCCGCGGGAAGGGTGACCGCTTCGTCGACCAGGGCCAGGCCGTTGGCGTAAATCGTCAAGCGGACCGGGGCTTCATGCGCGTTCTCCGCCGACGGAATGGCGGGTACCGCAAGGCCTATCATCAGGACAAGGGCGGCAACGGGATGTTTCAGGGTCATGTGTTTCCTCATATTAAAGGCGGCGCGTTTGATAGGTGACGCCGGACCGGGCTAGTCTGGTTAACACGGTTCGAGGTCTTAGGGAACGCGATCACCGTGTCGAAATTTGGGCGAGGTTAAGGCAAAATGCAGCTCGATCCGCAAACCATTTTAATCCTGATGGCTGTCGGCGCGGTGGCGCTGATCGGGTTGATCGCGATGATCAACGCGGGGAAGGACCGGGCCGCCCAGGACGCGCGGATGCAGCAATTGGGCGATATCGCCCAAGCACTGTCGACCTCGCAGACCGCCTTGCAGGCGCGCCTGGACCAAGCGCAATTGGACACCAATCAACGCCTGGACGGCCTGTCGAAACGCATGGGCGACAGTCTGACCGCGCAGACCGAACGCACGGGGCAAACGTTGAAGGTGCTGCACGAACGCCTCGCCGTCATCGATCACGCGCAAAAGAACATCACCGAGTTATCGGAACAAATGGTCGGGCTTCAGGACATCCTGTCGAACAAACAGGCGCGCGGCGCCTTCGGCGAAATCCAACTGAACGATCTGGTCACCGCGGCGCTGCCGGCCAACGCCTATGACTTTCAGGTGACGCTGTCGAACGGCAAGCGGGCGGATTGCCTGTTGCAATTGCCGAACCCGCCGGGGCCGATTGTGATCGACAGCAAGTTTCCGCTGGAAAGCTATGCCGCACTGCGCGACGCCGAGTCCGACGCCGACAAGGTCCAGGCGGGGCGCGCCTTTTCCGCGTCGGTTCTTAAACACGTCAAGGATATCGCCGAACGCTACATCCTGCCCGGCGAGACGGCGGAAAGCGCGTTGATGTTCCTGCCTTCCGAGGCGGTCTATGCCGAACTGCACGCCAATTTCCGCAACGTGGTCGAAGAGGGCTTCAAACGCCGGGTCTGGATCGTTTCGCCCACCACGCTGATGGCAACGCTGAATACGGTGCGCGCGATCCTCCGCGACGTTCATATGCGCGAACAAGCCGACGTCATCCAGGCGGAAATCGGCAAACTGCTCGAAGACCTGGGCCGGCTGGATCAGCGGGTCGACAAACTGCAGACCCATTTCGATCAGGCGACGCGCGACATCCGCGATATTCGGATTTCGACCGACAAGGTGACCAAGCGCGGGGCGCGGATCGACGCCCTGCAACTCGGCGACGATGACGACGAGACCCCGGCCCTGATCCCGGACAACAAAGCGGCGGAGTGAGCACACAATGTCATCCCGGCTGAAGCGGAGCGAAAGGCCGGGACCCAGTCTGCATTCGATCGAGGTCCCGGGCCTCCCCCGTAAAGAATCGGGGTCGCCCGGGATGACATGATGGGTTAAACCGGTCGCCGGTCGCGGAGCGCCGCCGACAGCGTGCCGTCGTCCAGGTAATCCAGTTCGCCGCCGACGGGGACGCCGTGCGCCAGGCCGGAGACTTTGACGTCTTTTTCGCGCAGGCGGTCGGCGACGTAATGCGCTGTGGTCTGGCCGTCGACGGTGGCGCTGGTCGCCAAAATCACCTCGCCGATGCCGTGTTCGGTCACCCGTGCGATCAGCTCGGGGATTTTCAGATCGTCCGGACCGATTCCGTCCAACGCCGACAGGGTACCGCCCAACACATGATAGCGGCCCTTGAAACTGGCGGTCCGTTCCAACGCCCACAGATCGGCGACGTCTTCGACCACGCAGAGCAAGGCGGGATCGCGCCGGACATCGGTGCAGATGTGGCACGGATCGACGGTGTCGAAATTACCGCATGTCGCGCAGGCGCGGACGCGGACGCGGGCGTCGACCATGGCCTGGGCCAAGGGATCCAGCAAACTCTCCTTGCGCTTCAACAGATGCAGGACCGCGCGCCGGGCCGAGCGCGGACCCAGCCCCGGCACCTTGGCCAACAGCTTGACCAGATGTTCGATTTCCTGTTCGGCCACGGGGACCTCTTAGAAAGGCAGTTGCATGCCGGGCGGCAGCGGCAGACCGCCGGTCAATTCCTGCATCTTTTCGCGCATCAGTTCCTCGGACTTCGCCTTCGCGTCGTTGATCGCCGCAACGATCAAATCTTCCAGCACTTCGGCGTCTTCGGGGCGGACCAGCGATGGGTCGATCAGCACGTTTTTGGCCTCTCCCTTGCCATTCAGCGTCACCTGGCACATGCCGCCGCCGGATTTGCCGATTACCTCCATCGCCTGCATCTCGGTTTGCAGGTCGGCCATCTTTTGTTGGATGTCCTGCGCCTGTTTCATCATCTGGGCGAGGTTTTTCATAATTTGACGGCCTCCGTCGGTGTTATTGAGGGGAAACCGGGTTATAACACCGATGATGCAGCACCAAAACCTGTTCGTCTTCGATATCGAAACGGTTCCGGATACCGATGCGGCGCCGAACCTCACCGGGATCACCGACCCCGATCCGGCGGCCCGGCGCGCGGCCATCGCGCAATACCATCTGGACATTACCGACGGCAAAAACGACTTCCCCCGCCAGCCGTTTCACAAGGTTGTGGCGATTTCGTTTCTGGAGGCGGAGATCGAGCGCGACGGCGGCCAAGAGGCCTATATCCTCAAGGATTTGCGCACCGGCGGCGAGGCCGGATACGACGAAAAACAGCTTCTACTGGGCTTCTTTACGTATATGGAACGTTTACGGCCGCGGCTCGTCAGCTTCAACGGGCGGACCTTCGATCTGCCGGTGTTGAAATACCGCGCCATGGTCCATGGCATTTCCGCGCCGTGGCTGCACAAGTCCGGCGATAAATGGAACAGCTACGGTTACCGATACGCAACGGACTGGCACTGCGATTTGTTGGACGTTCTATCCGACTTCGGCGCCTCAGCGCGGATCAAATTGAACGAAGTTTGCGCCGCCTTCGGTTTTCCCGGCAAGTTCGGAATCGACGGATCGAAAGTCGCCGATCTGATCGACGCCGGCGAAATCGACGCGGTCCGTCACTATTGCGAAACGGATGTGGTTAATACTTACTTAGTCTATCTACGATGGCAGTTACACGCGGGGACCCTGTCCAAGGCGGGCTATAACGCGGCAATCACCGACGTGGTCTCGTTTATCGACGCGGAAAAGGAAAAACGCCCTTATTTATCGGACTTTATGACCGCCTGGGGCGAGGCGTCCGGGGATACGTTCCTGCTGGATTGAGATTGATGCCCCTCACCTAACCTCTTCCCCTATGAGAAAGAGAGGGATCACAGCTGTTTGTCGGCGTCCGGGTCGATGTAGTTGTGCAGATCGACGTCGGCATCGATGAAGTCTTCGATCTTTTGGCGAACGTCGTCGTAATAGCCGATACAGAAAACCCGATCGACCGGACTGTCCGGGGCGGACCGGCACGGCATCCGCAATACGGCCTCGTATTTCCTGTCCCAGCTTTTTTCCCCAAGGCAGGCGACGAACAGGGCGGGTTTCTGTCGCGTCACAACCCAACGATACTGTTCCTCGGAATACCCAGCATGGCGCAACGGCGCCAAATCGCAAATCCGAAGCCCCGTCATATCGCGGCCATCTGCCGACGCCACTTGGCTGCCCCAGAACCGATAGGCCCCAAAGCCCGGCTGATCGTCGATGTCGACCAGCATCATGAACGGGATCAGATCGGCGGATATGTCGGTGAAGAAAAGGTTGCCGGACTCGTCGCCCCAGACCGGCAACCCGTCATCCCGGCACTTCGACCGCCAAATCGCCAGCGCGTCCGTCAGACCGGCGATACGCATGTCTTCGACGTCGACGCGAAAAAAATCCGGATGCTTGAGTTTGCGAAGCGATTGGGACGTCAAAAACGGTCGTCCTCTTCGGTGGGCTCCTCGGGCGGCGGGGCGCTGTCTTGGCCCGGTGTCTCCGTGGGATCGTCGGCGACCGGCACATGCCGCACGTCGTCGACCACGGCGCCGGGGAACGTCTCCAGCACCGCTTTGACCAGCGGATGATCGGCGGCGCGGGCTCGCGCGTCGGCGGCGTCCTGGGCTTTCAGATCGGCCAAGGTCGGACCGCCCGGTGCGTTCGACAGTGCGACCGCCCAGTCTTGCCCGGTTTGTTCGATCAGGAACGATTTCAATCGCTGCACCAGGGTTCGGTCGGCGGCGTCGCCGGCGTTGAATTCGATCTTACCCGGCTCGAAATGAACGGGCCGGACTTGGCTTTCAAGGAACCAGGCCAACTTGCCTTCGCGCAGTTCGGTGGCCCGCGCGGCGATATCGGCCAGGGTCGCGAAATGCGCGGTCGGCGCCGCCGCCGGTATCGGTTGCGGCGTCGGTTCGGTGACCGCGGCCGGTTGCGGCTGCGGTGCGGTTACCGGGCCGTTCGCCGACGCCTGAGACCCAGCGCCGCCGGATGGGGCCGGCGGGGCCGCAGATGGCGCGGGCGCGGGCACCGCCGTTCCGTCCTGCAGCGCCTTGACCGCATCACCGGGGGTCGGCAGATCGGCGGCATAGGCCAGCCGCACCAGAACCATTTCCGCCGCCGCCAAGGGCGCGGGCGCCGTGCGTACCTCGGACAGGCCTTTCAGCAGCAATTGCCATGCGCGGGTCAGATCGGCCATGCGCAACACTTCGGACAGTTCCTTGCCGTGCACGCGTTCTTGCTCGGGCACGTCCGGTGCGTCGGCAGTCGATGGCAGTACTTTGACGCGCGTCAACCAGTGCACGAGGTCGAGCATATCTTCAATCACCGACACTGGATCGGCGCCGTCTTTGTACTGGTCCGCCAGCTCGTCGAGGGCCGAGGCGATCTCGCCCTTCATGACGGAATCGAGCAGTCCAAATGTCCGGGTCCGGTCGGCAAGGCCCAGCATATCGCGGACCCGTGCATCGTCGATGGTACCGTCGGCGTGTGCGATGGCCTGATCCAACAGGCTGAGCCCGTCGCGGACCGACCCGTCGGCCGCGCGCGCGATCAGATGCAAGGCCCCGTCGGTGACGGTCGCCCCTTCTTTTTGGCAGATGTCGGCAAAGTGCTGCACCAAAAGATCGACCGGCACCCGGCGCAGGTCGAACCGCTGACAGCGCGACAAGACCGTGATCGGCACCTTGCGGATTTCCGTGGTGGCAAAGATAAACACCACGTGTTCCGGCGGCTCTTCCAGGGTTTTCAGCAGCGCGTTGAACGCGCTTTTCGACAACATGTGAACTTCGTCGACGATATAGACTTTGTAGCGCGCCGACGATGGGCGGTACCGCACGCCCTCGATCAGTTCGCGAATGTTGTCGACGCCGGTGTTCGACGCCGCGTCCATTTCCAACACGTCGACATGCCGGTCGCCGGCAATGGCGACGCAATGTTCGCAGACCCCGCAGGGTTCCGTCGTCGGGCCGCCGGTGCCGTCCGGCCCGATGCAATTCAGCGCCCGGGCGATGATTCGCGCCGTCGACGTCTTGCCGACCCCGCGCACCCCGGTCATGACGAAAGCGTGGTGCAGCCGGTTCGACGAAAACGCATTCGACAGCGTCCGTACCATGGCCTCTTGGCCGATCAATCCGGAAAAGGTCGTCGGGCGGTATTTACGCGCCAGCACTTGATACTCGCCATCGCCGCCGGCGGCGGTCGCTTCGGCGGATTCAGGCGGCAGGCTGTCGTTCATGTGAAAAACCGGCAGTGACGATTAAAGTGGAAGGTCGGACACCGACCCGGGCCGAAAACTCGTTACGGCTGCTTCCTTCCGGACCTGACCGGGTTGGCGAGGAGCCCGTCCGGGCCGACCTTCCGCGCGCACTATATCAATCGCGTTGCACGCATTAAAGAGCGGAGTTTGCCAATCTCCCGCACCTAACCTTTCCCTCTACCAACGGACGCGGACAAGTTTGGGGGATTTTCATCGCACTTCGATATTGCCCCTGTATAGTCACCGGATGATTCCGCTCATTGGCTACACCGACAAGCTGTCCCTGCGCCCCGGCGAGACCATCGACGCCAAGGTCTCCGCTGCCACGGCCACCCCCTATCGCGCCGATTTGGTTCGCATCCGCTCCGGCGATCCGAACCCGGATGGGCCGGGCGTCGTCCTGGACCCCGTGCCATCGGCGATCGACGGTGACTATGCCGGACGGTTCCAGGGTGTGCATTTGGGATCGCACTTGACCGCCGATCTGACCGGCACCTTGCCCGATACGTTCACGGTGTCCGCCAATATTTGGCCGACGACACCGGAAAAGGGCCGCCAAGGGATCGTCACGCTGATCGACGCGGACGGCGAACCGATTTTGGGTCTGGGCCTCGGCGAGGACGGCGCGCTGGAATTCACCCTCGCCGATCAGGCCGTCGTGTTGGACCGGCCGCTCATCGCCCGGCGCTGGCAGAGCGTCTGGGCCACCGTCGACCGCGATAGCGGCACGGTCGAGCTTGGCGTTATCCGTCTGGATACCGGCGCCTCGATCCGGTCCGAGGCCATTCCCATCGACATCGCCGCCGCGGCACCGTCACAAATCTTGATCGCGGCGCGACGGCGCGACGACGCGCTGAGCCACTTCAACGGCAAGATCGAGGTGCCGCAGATCAGCGACGGTGGCGGCGATATCATGGTCGGCTGGGATTTGATCGCCGACATGGCGGCATTGCGCCTGCCGGCCGCGGGCGACAGTTGCGGCGACGCGGTCCTGGTCAACGGGCCGGTTCGGGCCATGACCGGATCGACCTGGGACGGCACGGAAATGAATTGGCAGAACGCGCCCGATCAGTACGGCGCGATACATTTTCACGACGATGACATCGACGATTGCGGCTGGGAAACCGATTTCAGCTTTACCGTGCCGGATGACCTTGTTAGTGGCGCGTATGCCTTTCGCCTGACATCCGGCGACGACCAGGACGTTTTGCCATTCTTTGTCTGCCCGCCGAAAGGCACCCCAACCGCCGACGTCTGCGTCGTCATCCCGACGTTTACGTATGTGATTTACGCCAACCAAGCGCGCGCCGATTTCGGACAGCATTGGCGTGACAGGGCGCAGTCGTGGGGCGCGTATCCGTATAACCCGGCGGACCATCCGGGGTTCGGGTTGTCGACCTATAACGATCATCACGACGGGTCGGGGATCGGACATACCACATGGCACCGGCCGATCCTGAATTTACGGCCCGGCTATCACGTGTTCGGCGACGACGCGTCGGTGTCGGGCCTTCGGCATTTTCCCGCCGATCTGCATCTGCTGGCGTGGCTCGATGCCAAAGACATCGCCTACGATGTGCTCACCGACTGGGAACTGCATCACGAGGGGGCGGACGTGCTCGCCCCCTACAAAACCGTGCTGACCGGCAGCCATCCGGAATATCACACGCACGGGTCGCTCGATGCGTTTCAGGGGTACCGCGACGGCGGCGGCAAGCTGATTTATTTGGGCGGCAACGGGTTCTATTGGCGCATCGCCCTGCACCCGGGCAAGGACGGCCTGATCGAGGTGCGCCGCGCCGAAGGCGGCCTGCGCGCGTGGGCCGCCGACCCCGGGGAGTATTATCACGCTTTCGATGGTCAATACGGCGGCCTGTGGCGGCGCAACGGCCGCCCGCCGAACATGCTGACCGGCGTCGGGTATACCTGTCAGGGCGATTTTGAGGGCACCTATTACCGCCGAACCGAGGCCTCCTACGCGCCCGCCGTCGACTGGATTTTCGACGAGGTCGACGGCGAGATCATCGGCGATTTCGGGTTTTGCGGCGGCGGGGCCGCGGGCTACGAGCTGGATCGTGCCGACCACAATCTGGGCACGCCGGAAACTGCCGTCGTCGTTGCCCGGTCCGAAGACCACCCGGCACATTTCGTGCTGCCGCCCGAAGAATGGCTGACGCATGTCAAAACCCTGGCGGGGGATCCGCCGGAAGACCTGATCCGCGCCGACATGCTGTATGCCGAAACACCCGGCGGCGGCGCGGTATTCTCGACCGGCTCGATCACGTTCTGCGGGTCGCTGCCGTGGAACGGTTTCGACAACAATGTCTCAAAGATCTTGGAGAATGTGGTCCGGCGGTTTACGTCAGCGCCCGAATAACCTCCGCCGCATCGGGGAACTCGGCGATCAGCGCCTCTGCCTCACCCATTTCCAAATCGGCGAAGTCAAACCCCGGTGCCACGGTCGTGCCCATCAGCGCATAACCATGCCGATACCCCGCCGCCAATCTTGCACCGAACCAAGTATTGCCGGGCACGATATGTTGCACGCGCTGCCCGTTCGCAATGTCGGGACCCATAACCGTCGTCACTGCGCCGTCGCCGTCGAGGGCGATCACGTCAACCGGATCGCCCAAATAGAAATGAAACACTTCGTCCGACGGCAGCCGGTGCAACCGCGACACGGTGTCCGGCGTCAGCATGTAGTAAATCGCCGTCCCCGCGTTGCGCGACCCATCGTAGGCGTCGGATAACGCATCCGGCGGCACCGACACATCGGCGCGCCAGGTTTCGCGGTAAAAGCCCCCCTCCCACGGAAGCGGGGCCAAACCGAGTTTCTCGATCAGATATTCAGCAGTAAGGACGGACATCGTCTGTCATCGTCGGTCGGGCGGCGACGGCGATCAGTTGAGCGCCGCCGTCTCGCGCCGTTCCTCGATCACGATCGCGCCGGACGGACCACCCGACAGGACCCAAGGGACGAGAATCTGATTGTCTTCGTATTCATAGGTGCCGTCGGTAATCGCCACCATGCGGATTTCCGCCGTCTGCCGCGCCGGGATCGTTACCGAATGAATGCAGGTTTCTTCGGCCCGCTTCCCTTCGACACCGACCGCCAGGACCGCGTTTTGTATGAAGAAGTCGCGCGCCCGGAAGACCCGCTGCTCGGTGTCCCGATTGCGTATCCGCAGAATATAGGGCCGGCCTTGTTTCAGGCGCATGACCATCGGCGAGTATTCGCCGTTGCGGACCCGAAGCTCGACCTCGGGCACGCGGGCCCAATTGATCTTGGCCTCGGCGCGGGACGAGATTTGTTTACATTCGTGTGCGGCAAACGTGCTGACGCCTTCGTTCGGCGCACATGCGGCCAATAAAGCGACCGCGCCAAAAGCGAGGCCCACTTTGGATAGATGCCGGGACCAGCCCCGACACATTTTCGGTTTCGTATTCTCCACCGTTCTCTCCACCTACCGATTGCAGTGAATGCATCGGCACCCAGGGGTGCGGAACATCATCGACAATCAGTGTGGGCCGCAATGGTTAAGAAAGACTCAATCGGTTCGGGTGTCTAGGCACTTTCTCGGCGATTCGGCGAATTTCATGGTTAACGGCGAAATACCGGCGGGCGCGCATTCCCGGCGTTGCCGCGCCGGAGGGCCTGTGCCAAGTTGCGGCATGACCATTCCGTTGACCTATACCACCCTGTCATTGACCCGTTTCAACATGTCCCGCCGGCCCGACGACTGGCTGGCGGCGCGGATGGAAAAAGGCTTTTGCGCCGTGCCCGTGTGCGGGCCGAAGAACCTGGTCAAGACGGATGCCAGCGGCCTTGCAGCGCCGACGGCGGTGGTGTTCGAAGGCGGTCCGGCGCAGGATTTAATGAATGCCGGTTGGATCACGGTGCTGCTGGGAACCGACGGCGAGACCCCGGTGTTTGCCGTCGGATTGGACGAAGCAACGGCCCACACCTTGGACAGCGCGCTGGGCCCAGACACCGATTTCATGGACATTCGCGCCGTCGGTCCATTGTTACCAGCGACCGACGCGCATTTGATGGCGCACGCTCGGGGCATGGTGCATTGGCACGCGCGGACCGGGTTCTGCGGCGTCTGCGGCCATCCGACGGAGTCCCGTCACAACGGCCACGAACGCCATTGCACCAATCCCGATTGCGGCACCAGCCACTTCCCGCGCACCGATCCGGCAGTGATCGTCCTGGTCGATCGCGACGACGTACCGGGCGGGCAATGTTTGATGGGCCGGCATTCCCGTTGGCCGTTCGGGATGTATTCGACGCTGGCCGGTTTCGTCGAGCCGGGCGAAACCCTGGAGCAAACGGTGTACCGGGAAATATTCGAAGAGTCCGGCATCGAAACCACGGACATCACCTACATGGCGTCGCAACCGTGGCCGTTTCCGCAATCGTTGATGCTGGGCTTTCGCGCCAAGGCATTGTCGTTCGATGTCGACTTCGATCCGGATGAATTGCAGGACTGCCGCTGGTTCAGCCGCGACGAGGTGATGTCGATGAAGGAATGGACCGAGGCCGAGGGCGAGGAGAACCGCTTGCCGCGCAAGGATTCCATCGCCCGCTGGCTGATCCAAAGCTGGCTCGACGAAGGATAATTCCGGTCATGCCGACAGTCTGTCGGGATGACGTTTCCCCCTAAAACCGTCATTCCGGCACCCGCCTTCGCGGGCACAGGCTGCGGCCGGAATCCACTTCGCGATCGACCGCCGCTCCATGTTAGTCTTTCACCGTTTAGAAGTTGGAGGGCTGCATGAAAGATCCGCGTCACCATCATCACCATGCGAAACCGCTTGCCGATGACCAGACCCCGCCGCTGGTCGATCCGCGTCGTCGGCAATTGATTGCCGGTCTCGGCCTGCTGCCGGTGGCGGCGATGCTGCTCGGCCCGCGCGCGGCCTGGGCGCTTCGCAACAGCGTGTCAATCAGCGAAAGCGGCGGCCAACGGATCGTGAAGTCCAATTCCGTCCCGGATCATCCAACCGGTCGATTTCCGAATTCCCGCAATCCGAACGCCATCAGCGCCCAGGACCTGACATTCCGGATGCCGCTGGCGCCGAGGCGCGCCGGGTCGTTCAGCATCGCGCAGCGTTGGAATTTCGGCGTCGCCGTCAACGGTGTGCCATTCGACCCGTTCACGGCGGAATTTTGGAACCGGGATCGGAACTGGAACTACGATGCGATTTCCGGCTTCACCGACCTTGGCCTCGACGACAACAACGCCCATGTCCAGCCAGGCGGAAAATACCATTATCACGGCTGGCCGACGGGCCTGATCACCGGTTGGTCGCCGAACACCCATTCGCCGATCATCGGTTGGGCCGCCGACGGATTTCCGATCTACGCCGCCTATGGACACAGCGACCCCAACGATCCCCAAAGCCCGATCAAGAAAATGACTTCGGGATTTCGCGTTAAACAGGGGCCGCGCCAGGGCGGGCCCGGCGGTGATCACGACGGGCGATTTTTCCAGGACTGGGCATGGCAACCCGGCATCGGCGATTTGGACCAAGCGAACGGGCGCGAAACGGTGACGCCGGATTTCCCGGGTGGCACCTACGCCTATTTCCTGACCGAGGATTGGCCCGTTATCCCGCGTTATTTCGCCGGCACGCCGGACCGCAGTTTCCGCATCGGCCCACCGGGTGGCGGCAGACCGGGGCCGGGCGGGCGCCCCCCGCCGGGACACCGTCCGCCGCCGCGGCGTCGTCCCGGGCAGGATGACCACTGGCCGCCGCGACCGTAAATTAAAGTGAATGCGATCGTGCGATGTCAGTGAACGCCGCTAACCGTCTTGCAACCTACGGAACGTTGGCGCCCGGGCGCGTCAACGAAGGCCAGTTGGCCGACCTGACCGGAACCTGGAGCAACGGCACCGTTCGCGGCCGATTGCTGCAAGCCGGTTGGGGCGCAGATTTGGGGTATCCGGGAATGATCCCCGATGACGACGGCGACGTGATCGAGGTGTTTATTTTTACCTCTGCCGATTTACCGGACCACTGGACGCGCCTGGACGCGTTCGAAGGCGAGGGTTATCGCCGCGCAAGGGTCCCCGCGATCACCGACGACGGCGAAGTCGAAGTTTCGATTTATGTCTTGGCCGACCCGCCCATAACCAATACTTAATCCCGCAGGCTTTGCGGTTCGTCCGGGTTCCGCAGCAGCCAACCCAGGATCAGCGTCGCCAGCGCGGCGCCAAGAAACTGCGCGGCAATGAAGCCCGGTGCATCGACCGGGCGGATGCCGGAGAACGTATCGGTCAATGACCGGGCGACGGTGACGGCGGGGTTGGCGAAACTGGTCGACGCGGTGAACCAATAGGCCGCCGTGATGTACAAGCCGACCATCCACGCGACGCTGTCGGGCCGCCAGCGCAACGCCGCGAGAATCGTCGCAACCAGGCCGAAGGTGGCGACCACCTCGGCCAGCCATTGCGCGCCGCCGGTCCGGGTATTCATCGACAGTTGCCACAAGGTTTCCTCGAACATCGCGTGCGCCAACAGAGTGCCGAAAATGCCGCCCGCGACCTGCACCGCGACATAGATCAGGGCCAAGGATGCGCCGATCTCGCGCCGCAACGCGAATGCCAAGGTTACCGCCGGATTGAAATGCGCCCCGGATACCGGGCCGAGGGCGGTGATCAGCACCACCAGGATCGCGCCGGTCGGTATGGTATTGCCGAGCAACGCGATGGCAACGTTCCCGTCGGCCAGTCGCTCGGCCATGATGCCGGAACCGACGACGGTAGCCAGCAACATCGCCGTACCACCGAATTCCGCGACCAACCGCCGCGCCACCGATATATCCGACACGTCCCGCCCCCCGCCTACGATCAGCAGTCGAAGGTTTTGCGGAAAGGATGCGCCGGGAAAACGCCCAGGACTTTCACCTCGTCCGAAAAGAACTGCAGTTCCTCGAGCGCCAACTTCAACCCCTTGTCGTCCGGGTGTCCTTCGACCTCGGCATAGAACTGGGCAACGATGAAACCTTCGCTGACGTAACTTTCCAGCTTCGTCATGTTGACGCCGTTGGTGGCGAACCCGCCCATTGCCTTGTAGAGGGCGGCGGGAATATTTCGGACCCGGAAGACGAAACTGGTCATGACGTGAGGTGTGTCCTGCGGGGCGACGACATGCTCGCGCGACAGGATGATGAACCGCGTGGTGTTGTGTTCGGCGTCCTCAATATCGGTGCGAAGAATGTCCAAGCCGTACACCTCGGCCGCCAAACGCGACGAGATCGCCGCTTTCGCCGGGTCCGCCCATTCGGCGATATCGGACGCCGCGCCTGCGGTATCGACATGAACCACAGCCTTGACGCCCAGGCTGTCGATCAGCCCGCGGCATTGGTTGAGCGCATGCACGTGGCTGTGGATTTCCTTGATGTCTTCGACCTTGGTCCCCGGCAGCGCCACTAACTGATGGTTAATCCGCTCGAAGTGTTCACCGATGATGTAAAGCCCGCTTTCCGGCAGCAGATGGTGAATATCGGCGACCCGGCCCGCCACGGTGTTGTCGATCGGGATCATGGCCAGCGCCGCATCGCCCGACTGCACCGCCTGAAAGGCATCGACGAAAGTCCGGCACGGCAACGGTGTCAGTTCCGGATGCACGGCGCGGCAGGCGATGTCGGAATTGGCGCCGAGGGCGCCCTGAAATGCGATGGTTTTGGCGGGATCGGTCATGGTCGTGCGGGGTCCAACATGCGGCGGGCGCGGTCCAGATCGGCGGGAGTATCGACACCCAGCGGAACGGTGTCAACGCGGGCGGCGTCGATGCGCATGCCGGCTTCCAGGGCGCGCAATTGCTCTAGCTTCTCGCGTTGTTCCAAGACCCCCGGCGGCAAGCCGACGAAGCGTTCCAGCGCGGCACGCCGATACGCGTAAATGCCGATATGGTGCCACACCGGCCCGTCGCCCCATGGCGCCGCGCCGCGGGTGAAGTACAAGGCACGGGCGCACGGCGCATTGTCGGTAATGGGGGCGATGCAGCGTGGTGTGTCAGGGTCGGTTTTTTCGGCTTCATCCGTGATTTCAGTAACAAGCGTGGCGATATCGACGTCGGCGTTTTCCAAGGGCGCGATAACGGCTTCGATCAAATCCGGCTCCAACGTCGGCAGATCGCCCTGCAGGTTGACGATGACATCGTGTTTTCCATCGGGATCCACGGCCTGAACCGCGGCCCAGACCCGGTCGGAACCGGACGGCAGATCCGGATCGGTCAGCACCACGTCGAAACCCGCTGCGTCGACCGCGTCGACAAGGTCCGCATCGCCGGCGGCGCACAGCACCGGGCCGACACCGGCGGCGGCGGCGCGCGCCAGCACATGGACGATCATCGGCTGGCCGTGAATGTCGGCCAACGGCTTGCCCGGCAGGCGGACCGAGGCCATTCGCGCGGGCACGACGATGATGGGATTCATAGCTGTATTCCCCCTCGTTATTGTCCCGGTATATCGCGTCCGAGGGGTCCGTCCCAGCCTTTTAAACGAATAGAGTCATATGGTTGAACACCGGGCGGCAACCGGGTACAAAATGGAGCATATTTCGAGGGGAGACATTTTGATGCATTTCTCGTTCTGGGAAAAAACCGGTTTTGCGGCATTAATCGCCGCGTGGGTCGTTTGGGGCAGCATTCAGGTGGGTAACGCCCTGGTGAAACCCGTCGAACTGGAAGAACACGCCTATAAGATCGAGGTCGAAGGGTCGGCACAAGAAACGGCCGCCGTCGAGGAAGTCGTCGAGGAGAGCGTGACCGTCCTGCTGGCGTCCGCATCCGCAGATGCCGGATCGAAAGCGTTTCGCCGCTGCGCCGCGTGTCACACCCTGGAAGAAGGCGGCGCCAACAAAGTCGGCCCGAACCTGTGGGGCGTCGTCGGCGCCGAAAAAGGCGTACATGCCGGGTATGCGTATTCCGACGCCCTCAAGAGTGTCGGCGGCACCTGGTCGTACGAGAATTTGGATGCCTTCTTGAAGAATCCACGCGAATACGCGCCGGGGAACAAGATGACGTTCAACGGTCTGCGCAAGGCCTCTGACCGCGCCAACATCATCCTGTATCTCCGCGAATACAACAGCAACCCGCCGCCGCTGCCATGACGGACGCGGCGGGCGCGCCCGCCGATCTTGACGACATCCTGATCCTTGCCGGGCGGCTTGCGGACGCTGCCCGGACAGAAATCCTCCCGCATTTTCGGACCGGGATCGGTCACGACGACAAGGACGACGCCAGTCCCGTCACCGTTGCCGATCGCGCCGCCGAACGCGCCATGCGCGATTTGATCGAGGCGGCTCGTCCGAACGACGGCATTTTCGGCGAAGAATTCGGCGTCAGTAACGCCGACGCCGAGACGATCTGGATCCTCGACCCCATCGACGGCACCAAGCCGTTCATCACCGGCAAGCCCGTATTCGGGACGCTGATTGGCGTGATCCGGGACGGCCGCGCCATCGCCGGCGTGTTGGAGGCCCCCGCCACCGGCGACCGCTGGATCGGGGCTTCGGGCCGGGCGTCGACATTCAACGGCCAATCGATCCAGACCCGCACAGGCCGAACGTTGGACCGCGCCTGGCTGACGGCGACGGCACACGGCATGTTTGAGGGCGATAATCTGGCTCGGTTCGAAGCCCTGTCGGCGGCAACCCAGCACACCACGTACGGATCGGACTGCCAGGGGTATGGGTATCTGGCTTGCGGCTGGCTGGATTTGGTCTGCGAGGATACCTTGGCGCCCTACGACTACGCCGCCCTGGTACCCATTATCGAAGGCGCGGGCGGTGTGATGACCGACTGGCAGGGCGTGGCGCTGGACTTTCCGACCGACGGCGCGGCCAAGAAACATAGCGTCATCGCCGCCGGGGACGCGGCCCTTCACGCCGCCGCGGTGGAGATTCTATCCGACTGACCCCCTCACCTGACCTCTCCACCTAATGAGGGGGAGAGGGATTTAAGCGGGACCTTTCGTCGAGAGTCCTTCTCCCCCACCTTTGGGGGAGAAGACAAATGAGGGGGGAACCTGACAAATGATTTAGTTGCCCGGCGCCCTCACGCGGTATTTACCTTGTAGGTCCGCGCTTTTGCTTGACCGGGGCGGGGTTGAAAACCCATATCCGGCAGAGACTGAGCCTATATTAGGTCCGTTGGGAGGATCCATGTCTGCATACCGTGTTCTCGCTTTTACCGCCGTCATCGCCAGTTTGGCGCTCACGTCTCTGGCCTCCATGGCCACCGCCGACGAGCCGGAATGGAGTCACGGCCTCGCCATGCACGGCGACCTGAAATACGGATCGGATTTCGAAAACTTCGATTACGTCAATCCGGACGCACCCAAGGGCGGCAAAGTACGGCTGGCGGCGATTGGTACTTTCGACAGCTTGAACGGCTTTATCGTCAAAGGGAACGCGGCGGTCGGTATCGGCGCCATATACGACAGCCTGATGAGCAATTCCGCCGACGAGGCCTTCAGCGAGTACGGGCAATTGGCCGAGGCCGTACGCACCCCCGAGGACCGCTCCTGGGTCGAGTTCCGGTTGCGCCCGGAAGCCCGCTGGCATGACGGCAAACCGGTCACGCCGGACGATGTGATTTGGACGTTCAACACCTTGTTGAACGAAGGGTCGCCGTTCTACCGGTTTTATTACGGCAACGTGATCAAAGCCTATCAGACCGGCGAGAGGACCGTCCGTTTCGATTTCAAAGAAAGCACCAACCGAGAATTGCCATTGATCATGGGCCAGTTGACGGTGCTGCCGAAACACTATTGGGCGGACAAGGAATTCAACAAGACGACATTGGAGCCCCCGCTCGGCAGCGGACCTTATCGAATCGCCAAGGTCGACCCGGGCCGTTCCATCACCTTGGAACGGGTCGAGGATTATTGGGGGGCCAGCGTCCCCACCCAAAAAGGCCTTTTTAACTTCGACGAAATCCAATTCGACTATTACCGCGACACCACGGTGGCGTTGGAAGCGTTCAAGGCCGGCCGTTTCGACTATCGGGCGGAAAACGCGTCCAAACTTTGGGCCACCGCATACGAGTCACCGCAGGTAAAAGACGGTCGTATCAAAAAGGAAGAGATCGCGCACAATCGATCGACCGGCATGCAGGCGTTTGTATTCAACACCCGACGCGACATGTTCAAAGACAAAAATGTCCGCAAGGCGCTCGCCTATGCATTCGACTTCGAATGGTCGAATAAGGCGCTGTTCTATGGTCAGTACACACGCACGCGCAGTTATTTCGACAACTCGGAATTGGCGGCCACCGGTTTGCCGTCCGAAGACGAGTTGAAAATCCTGGAACCGTTGCGTGGTCGTATACCCGACGAAGTCTTCACGACGGAATACAATCCGCCGTTCACCGAGGGACAAAGAGGCCTCCGCACGAATCTCCGCACGGCGTCAAAATTGCTGAACGATGCCGGCTGGGTCATCAAGGGCAAGCAGCGTGTGAACGAGAAAACCGGACAAGCGCTGGATTTTGAAATCCTGCTGGTCAGCCCGTTATTCGAACGTATCGTCCTGCCATTTGCCAAGAACTTGGAGAAGTTGGGCGTGAACGCCTCGGTTCGGACCGTCGACAGCTCGCAGTATCGCCGTCGCCTCGACACCTACGACTACGACGTGATCGTCGGCGGCGCCGGTCAATCCCTTTCGCCCGGGAACGAGCAACGGTCGTTCTGGGGATCGGTCTCCGCAGACCAGGAAGGCAGCCGCAACACCATAGGCATTAAGGACAAGGCCATCGATGAACTGATCGAAACGTTGATCGCCGCACCGGACCGTCAAAGCCTGATCACCGCGACCCGTGCCCTCGACCGTGTCCTGCAGTGGGGCCATTACGTGATCCCGCAATGGCATATTCCCTATGACCGCGTCGCCTATTGGAACATGTTCGGGCGGCCGGACGTGACACCGACGCGCGGCAATCAGTTTTTCGCCTGGTGGGTCGATCCGGACAAGGCTGCCGACCTCGCCGTAAAGCGCGGCAACTGAACGTTTTCGGACCGGTGCAGAACCCCCTATAATCCGCGCCTATGTTTTCCTATATCCTCCGCCGCCTGCTGCTGATCCCGCCGACGCTGTTCGCGATCATCCTGATCAACTTCGCGGTGGTACAGGTCCTGCCGGGCGGACCGGTCGAACAAATGATCTCGCAGATCTCGGGCGAAGCCGTCGACGTCACGGGTCGCGTCTCCGGAAACGTTGGCAGCGAGACCATCGAAAGCGGCAACGACGGGGCCGGCAGCGAGCCTGTCAGCGACGGCGGCGGTTCCAAATACCGCGGCGCGCAGGGCCTGCCGCCGGAGTTCATCGCCGAACTGGAGCAGCAGTTCGGCCTCGACAAACCGGCGCACGAGCGATTCTGGCTGATGCTGAAGAACTACCTCGTCTTCGACTTCGGCAACAGTTACTTCAAAGACCAGTCGGTCGTCGACTTGGTGATCGAGAAGATGCCGGTGTCGATCTCGCTGGGGCTCTGGACCACGCTCCTGGTGTATCTGATATCCATCCCGCTCGGTGTCGCTAAGGCGGTTCGCGACGGCGAAAAGTTCGATATCTGGACATCCGGTATCGTTATCGTCGGGAATGCGATTCCGGGTTTCTTGTTTGCGATCCTGCTGGTGGTGCTGTTCGCCGGGGGGCGGTACTTCGATTGGTTCCCGTTGCGCGATATCGTGTCGGATAACTTCCACGAACTGAACACGTGGGAAAAGATCAAAGATTACCTCTGGCATATGACACTGCCGATCCTCTCCATGGTCATCGGCGGATTCGCCGGATTGACCATGCTGACCAAGAACTCCTTCATGGAAGAGATCAACAAGCAATATGTGACGACAGCGCGGTCGAAAGGGTTGGAGCGCAACCAGGTTCTTTACGGCCATGTGTTTCGCAACGCCATGCTGATCGTCATCGCCGGATTTCCAAGCGCGTTCATCGGCATCCTGTTCACGGGTTCGTTGCTGACGGAGATTATCTTTTCCCTCGACGGCCTCGGCCTGTTGGGTTTTGAAGCGGCGCTGACCCGTGACTATCCGGTCATGTTCGCAACGCTCTATTTCTTTACGCTGCTCGGCCTGCTGATGGGTATTTTGGGCGACGTGATGTATCACATCATCGATCCGCGGATCGACTTTGAAGCGCGGGGGGTCTGATCATGACAGCCGTGACCGCCGCAGCGCCCCGCCTCTCGCCGCTCAACCAGCGCCGTCTAGCGAACTTCCGCGCCAATCGCCGGGGTTTCTGGTCGCTTTGGATCTTTGCTTTCATCTTTTTCCTCAGCATGTTCGCCGAGCTGATCGCCAACGATAAGCCGTATTTCATCTGGTACGATGGCGCACCGCATTTCCCGGCGTTCGTGGCCTATGCCGAAACCGAATTCGGCGGCGAATTCCAGACCGAGGCCGACTACCGCGATGAATTCGTGGTGGAATTGATCGAGGAAAAGGGCTGGATGCTCTGGCCCGCCGTTCGCTTTTCGTATGACACCGTCAATTTCGAGCTGCCGGGACCGGCGCCCTATCCGCCGACGTCGGAAAACTGGCTCGGCACCGACGATCAGGGCCGCGATGTCTTGGCGCGGACGATTTATGGCTTCCGCATCTCGGTGCTATTCGGGTTCACGTTGACCTTTTTCTCGACCATCGTCGGCGTTGCCGCCGGCGCCGTACAGGGCTATTTCGGCGGCTGGCTGGATCTGCTGTTCCAACGTTTCATCGAGATTTGGGCCGGACTCCCCGTGCTGTACCTGCTGATCATTTTGGCGAGCGTCGTGGTCCCCAGCTTTTGGTGGTTACTGGGGCTGATGCTGTTGTTTTCCTGGATGGGGCTGGTCGGCGTGGTGCGCGCCGAATTTCTGCGCGCCCGTAATTTCACGTTCGTGCAGGCGGCACGCGCCTTGGGCCTCGACAACGTCACCATCATGTTTCGGCACATCCTGCCGAACGCCATGGTCGCGACCATCACATTTCTGCCATTCATCCTCAGCGGCTCCGTCGTCACGCTGACATCCCTCGATTTCTTGGGCTTCGGCCTGCCCGCAGGTTCCCCGTCGCTTGGCGAACTGTTGAACCAGGGCAAGAACAACCTGCATGCGCCGTGGCTCGGTTTCACCGGGTTCTTCTCCATCGCCATCATGCTGACGCTCCTGGTGTTTATCGGCGAAGCGGTGCGCGACGCCTTCGATCCGAGGAAGACGTTCCGATGACCGCGCCGCTGCTGTCCGTCAAAGACCTGCATGTCTCGTTCGGACGCGGCGATCGCGAGGTCAAGGCCGTGCGGGGGGTATCGTTCGACATCGAGGGCGGCAAAACCCACGCCCTGGTCGGCGAGTCGGGATCGGGCAAATCGGTTTCGGCGCTGTCGATCCTGAAATTGCTGCCCTACCCCATGGCCTGGCACCCGGGCGGACGCATCGATTTCGACGGTACAGAGTTGATCGAGAAACCCGACGCCTACATGCGGCGCATTCGCGGTAACCGGATCGCGATGATTTTTCAGGAATCGTTAAGCAGCCTGAACCCCTTGCACTCGATCGAGAAACAAATCGCCGAAGTGCTGTTCGTGCACAAACGGATGACTCAGACCCAGGCCCGCGACCGGGTGGTCGAGTTGC
Organism: Rhodospirillales bacterium; assembly: GCA_965222395.1. Classification (GTDB taxonomy): domain Bacteria; phylum Pseudomonadota; class Alphaproteobacteria; order Rhodospirillales; family Casp-alpha2; genus UBA4479. The sequence continues at coordinate 3,307,195 of OZ244947.1, read as the reverse complement.
TGGAACTTGTCGGACTGGCCCAGGCAACGTCGCGGCTGCACAGCCTGCCGCACGAGTTTTCCGGCGGCCAGCAGCAGCGCATCATGATCGCCATGGCCCTCGCCAACGAACCGGAAATCCTCATCGCCGACGAGCCGACGACGGCGCTCGACGTCACTGTTCAGGCGCAAATCCTGAAATTGTTGAACGACCTGCAGGACCGTCTCGGCATGGCAATGCTGTTGATCACCCACGACTTAGGGATCGTCCGGCGCATGGCCGACACCGTATCGGTGATGACCGACGGCGAAGTGGTCGAGGCCGGCGAGGCCGAAACCGTCTTCACGGCACCGCAGCATTCCTACACCCAGCATCTTTTGTCCGCCGAACCCAAGGGTCGCCCGGATCCGGCGCGCGACGGCAAAACAATACTCAAAGGCGACGACGTGCGGGTTTGGTTCCCGGTCAAACGCGGGTTGCTGCGCCGGACCGTCGATCACATCAAGGCGGTCGACGGGATTTCCGTCGAGATCCGTGCCGGGCATACGTTGGGTATCGTCGGCGAGTCGGGCTCGGGCAAATCGACCCTGGGCCGGGCGCTGATCCGGTTGGAGAAATCCACCGGCGGGATCGAATACAATGGCCGCTCCCTGCAAGGCCTCGGCTGGCAAGAATTGCGGCCGCTGCGCCGGGAAATGCAGATCGTGTTCCAAGACCCTTACGGATCGCTCAGCCCACGGATGTCGATCGGCCAGATCATTGAAGAAGGCATGATCATTCATGACCTCGGAAACGAGGCCGAACGTGCACAGATGATCGCCGACGCGCTGATCGAGGTCGGCTTGGACCCCGATATGCGGCATCGCTACCCGCACGAGTTTTCCGGCGGCCAGCGCCAGCGTATCGCCATCGCCCGGGCCTTGGTCCTGAAGCCAAAGTTCATCGTCTTGGACGAGCCGACCAGCGCGCTCGACATGTCGGTGCAGGCACAAATCGTCGAACTGCTGCGCGACTTGCAGCGGAAATATGACCTCGCCTACATGTTCATCAGCCACGATTTGAAAGTCGTTCGCGCCCTGGCGCATGACGTTGTCGTGATGAAGGAAGGCCGCGTCGTCGAACACGGCCCCGCCGACCAAGTCTTCGACGATCCGCAGCAACCGTATACCCAGGCGCTGCTGAAGGCGGCCTTCGATCTGGCCGCCGACGAAACCGGCGTGGTCGGGACGTAATATCTGTTGTCATCCCGGGCTTGACCCGGGACCCAGTAAGCATGATCTAGGTCCCGGCCCTCGCGCCGCTCGGCCGGGATGACATGAGGGGGCGTTTATTTGTGGCGCGGCGCCGATTATGCTGCGGCGTCATCACATCCAAGAGGTTCCCATGCGATTTATGTTTTTGTCCGGCGCCGACAAGGCCGAAGCCTGGCGCGACGAAATCCTGAAACGGTTTCCCGACGCCGGCTTCGATATCTGGCCCGACGAGGTGACCGACAAATCCATCTATGATTACGCCATCGTCTGGCGACCGCCGGTCGGCGAGTTGAAGACCTTTCCCAACCTGAAGGCGATCCTGTCACTCGGAGCCGGGGTCGACGGTATTCTGGTCGACACCGAATTGCCAGACGACGTTCCGGTGGTGCGCTTGGTCGATCGGTGTTTGACCGAGGGGATGAGCGAATACGTGCTGTATTGGACCATCCATTATCACCGCAAGATGGATGTCTACGGGAAATGGCGGGCCGAGAACCGCTGGAAACAGCTGCGTCAAACCGACAGCCGCGAACGCCGGGTCGGGTTCTTGGGGCTGGGCGAGTTGGGCGGCGATGCGGCCCGAAAGGTCGCGGCGCTGGGCTTCGACGTCGCCGGCTGGTCGCGATCGGAAAAACACATCGACGGGGTGACCTCGTTCTTCGGCGATGACGGTCTGACCCCGTTTCTGAACCGGACGGAAATTCTAGTCGTGCTATTGCCGCTGACCGAGGCGACGCGCGGCATCATCAACAAAGACACGCTGGCGGCCCTGCCCGACGACGCGTGCCTGATCAACGCGGCGCGGGGACCGCACGTGGTCGACGACGACCTGTTGGCGGCGCTGGACAGCGGGCATCTACGCGCCGCGACCTTGGACGTATTTCACACCGAGCCGCTGCCCGAGGACCACCCGTATTGGACCCATCCGCAGGTCACGGTGACGCCGCACATGGCCAGTCTGACCGTACCGTCGACGGGTGCCGATTGGATGGAGCAAAACATCGAGCTTATCGAGGCCGGGCAGCCGCCGCTCAACCGGATCGATCCGAAACGGGGGTATTAGACCGCGATCGGGCACGCGCAACGTATGAATGACGTCATCCGGTTTTCCGCCAGTAAACCGACGAGCCGTCAATTCGAACGATCTCGTCATCAATGCCCCGCATGTCGCGGAAGTCTTCAATGGCTTTGCGGCAGGCCCCCAGACCAAAGTCATCGACGACGACATAGCCACCGATTGAGACCTTGTCGTACAACGACGTTAAGGTCACCATCGTCGAGCCGTACATGTCGCCGTCCAGTCGGAGCAGGCAGAGAGTCGGCACGTCTAGCGTCGGAAGCGTATCTTCAAAATACCCCTTAACGAAACGCACCTGATCATCCAATAGCCCGTAACGCTCGAAGTTATGGGCCACTTCCTCTTGGCTAACGGCAAGAATATCGAATGTATGATGCTCGTCCCCCGCATCGTCCGGGTACTTGTCCGGCTCGGGCGGCGGAAGCCCCTCGAAGGAGTCGCACAGCCAGACCGTGCGGTCGGTGACATCGTTCGCCTTCAACACGGCGCGCATGAAAATCGACGCGCCGCCCCGCCAAACGCCGGTCTCGATCAAATCGCCCGGTGTCTTTTCCTTGATGATGGTTTCAATCAGCGCCTGCAGATTGTCGAGACGCTTAAGGCCCACCATCGTCTCGGCAAGAAGAGGCCAATCCGTTCCCTCAGTGCGCTCTTTTTGTCTTTCCGCAATCGATCGCTTGTCTCGCCGCAAGGCAATTAAACCGAACCGGTCCAGAAGCTGCACCAGGAAGCGATTGCGCCGGTTCTTCCACCAGGATTTCCGCCGCCAATTCCCGGTTGGAATGCCATTGGCGTACTCGTTCTCAATGTAGAGATAGCCCGTTAGAGTTGTCTTCAGGAGATTCAAATACAATTCGCGTGTGTTAACGGACATTTGCTGAACTCAATTCTGCGAGGACCTGGAAGGTGGCAGGCGCACTTCGGAAACCCTGTCGTTAATCGCCCCGCAGGCATGGCACTCATCTACTGAGACCTGCTGGTTAAGCCCGACTTACAGTCAAACGGACAATATCACAAGCCGATCTTGCTCGACGAGGTTAGAGATCTGGCATCACCCTTCGCGCGACAATCTAGTCAGCTTGCACCCGTCGTATTGGACCCAGCCGACAATCACGGTGACACCCCACATCGCCAGTCTGACCGTGCCGTCGACAGGAGCCGATCGGATGGAGGAACATACCAAGCTAACCGCGGCCGGGCAGCCGCCGCGCGACCGCCTCAATGCGCATCGGGGGTACCAGATGACAACAGGTCAACAAGGGCGTCGATATTCGACGACGCGAAGCCACGCCGCCAGACAAGCAACGTCTTGATCTCGTCGTGATCCGGCGGCAACGCGTGCTGGCGAAGCCGATGAGCATCGGGGAACGTCGACAACACACTTTTCGGGAGGAGTGCCGCCCCCATCCCGGCGACGACACATCCCAGCATCGCGTGATAGGAACGGAGTTCGACGGTGCGGTTCGGCAATTCACCCCGCCGTTGATACCAGTCTTCCAACCTTCGACGGTGGGGACACCCCTCTTCGAAAACGATCATCGTCGCCGGCGTTCCGCCGGGCGCGTCGACATCGGGCGCGTTCCCGGCGGTGACGATTACCGGCTCTTCGCGGAATGCGACCGCAGACTCGAAACGGCGGTCCGCGACCGGTTCGGCGACGAACGCCGCTTCGATCTCCCCTAACGTCAGGGCCGTCGCCAATTGGCTGGGATTGCCGGTCGTCAACTCAAGTGTCACGTCCGGGTAGGTCTCCGCAAACGCCGTTAAGTATGGCGGCAAACGCACCGCCGCCGTGCTTTCCATGGCACCGATCCGGAACGGTCCGCGCGGCGTCTCGGCGGCAACCGCCAGCCGGGCCTCTTCCGCCAACGCCAAAAGCCGCACGGCGTAGTCGAGCAACCGCGTCCCGGCCGGTGCCAGGATCAACCGCCTGCCCTCGCGCACGAAAAGGGGTTGGCCCAAGTCCGCCTCCAACTGGCGAATGCGTTTGGTGACATTCGACTGCACACGGCCAAGATGTTCGGCCGCCCGGGTGATCCCTCCCTGCTCGACGACGGCGCGAAAAATGCGTAAATCCGATAATTCCATTATTCCTCCAAGAGAACGGTATTATCATAATAATTCATTTTTCGTAATGTTTATTGATTGCTAGTTTCCGCGCCGTCGGGGGCACGGTGCCGCCGCGGAAAGGAGAAATACAGATGTCAAAAGCCTATTGGGTCGTGCGTGTCACGGTACGCAACGAAGAGAACTATCCCGATTATTTGGCCGCCGCGAAACCGGCCTTTGAAAAGTATGGCGCCCGGTTTTTGGTCCGTGGCGGCGCATTCGAAGCGATGGAAGGCGATGCGCGCGGGCGTAATGTGGTCGTCGAATTCAATGACCGTGATACGGCCCATGAATGCTATCACTCGCCCGAGTATCAGGCGGCCAAGAAAATACGCAATGCCAATGCGGACGCCGACTTCATCATTATCGAGGGCGCGGCGTAAGGCCGCGACACTGCTTGGGCGCGACAGGCGCCGCGTTTTGGCTCAGGATAGGGTATAAACGTTCAACCGACACGAAACAGGAGGCCAAGATGGTCAGAGGTACACTGAAATCGTTATTGATTGTCGTTTTCGCATTTGCCCTTTTTAACGTCGGCGCCATCGCCCGCGCGGACCTGAAATCGGAAGCCGTCACCTATACTGTCGACGGCAAGGACATGACCGGCTACCTGGTCTACGACGACAGCGTCGCCGGCACGCGGCCGGGGGTGATCGTCGTACACGAATGGTGGGGACATGACGACTATGCCCGCGAACGTGCCGACAAATTGGCGGCGGCGGGCTACACGGCGTTCGCCTTGGACATGTACGGAAGCGGCCGGCTCGCCGACCATCCCAAGGATGCCGGTGCCATGATGAAAGAGGTCATCGGTAATGCCGACGTGATGAAAGCCCGGTTCCTGGCCGCGAAAGACGTCCTCATGGCCCATACGACCGTGAACAGCTCGAAGATGGGCGCCATCGGATACTGTTTCGGCGGCAACGTCATCCTGGACATGGCACGGGCCGGTGTCGAGTTGGACGCTGTCGCCGCGTTTCATGCCAGCCTGACGGAAACGGTGCCGGCATCCCCCGGTTCGGTTAAAGGCAAGGTCCGCGTGTTCAATGGCGCCGCCGATCCATTCATCAAACCGGAGAACCTGGCGAAGCTGAAAGACGGCATGAAGACCGCGGGGGCCGATTTCGAATACATCGATTACCCCGGCGTGCTGCATAGTTTCACCAGCCCCGGCGCCACGGCGAAGGGCGAGAAACTGAATCTGCCGCTGAAGTACGATGCCGCGGCGGATGCCGATTCCTGGGCGCAAACGATGAGCCTGTTCGAAGACGCCTTCAACTGACCGATGCATGCTGGCCGCGCCGGGACCATGGGTCCCGGCGCCCGATCAGCCGAGTTGTCTTTCCAGATCCCTGAGCGCGTTGTCTAAGACCGTGGGGTCATTCAGCGTACGTGCCATGATTAACGCACCCTCAAGGGCGGCCACGATCATTTCCGGCCGGACAGCAGCCCCACTTTCGGTCATCACCGGTTCCAGATAATCGATCAGCAGCCGGAAATAGGCACCGGCGCTTTCCGAGACAATGTTCGGGATCGTGTCTCGCTCGGCACCCAATAAACCGCAAAGACACATCCGATCGTCGACCTCCAGAGCGGCGCGAAACAACGCAGAGACCTGCGCCAATCCATCGCGCGCGTCCTCAGGCGGCGTCAGCTGATCGGCGGCGCGTTCCGTATACCGGTCCGCCACCGCAACCATGAGATCCGGCTTGGTCGGGAAATGATAGTGGACGCTGGCACTCTTGATGCCAATATCGTCGGCGATGTCGCGGAAGCTGAACCCGTGATACCCGCCGGCCCGCGCCCGATGTTCCGCCACCTCTAAAATTCGGTCTCGCATGGGTTCTTTCGTCATATCGATTATCCGCACGTTTTCTATCAACTGATAGATAGGTCTTTACATCGATAAACGCCAGTGCTATGTACCTATCAACTGATAGATAGATTGGATGACCCGATTTACGTGAACAGGAGATTTGAAATGGAAAACGTATCTTTGATCGTCGGCGGCTCAACAGGCATGGGCAAAGCCACAGCATCGCAATTGGCCGCGGACGGCCGAACCGTCGTCCTCGTCGGCCGGAACGCCGGTAAGCTGGCTGAGGCCAAATCCTCAATCGAAGCCCGCACCGCGGGAACGGTCGAGACCCTGGTGGCCGACATCAGCGACGGGCGCGACGTCTCGACGGTGATCGGCTTGATCGAAGCCGAAGGCCGTCATATCGACCAATTGGTCAACGCGGCCGGAACGTTTGCGCCGAAGCCTTTCGTCGACCATGAAGAGGACGATTACGATGCCTACATGGACCTTAACCGGGGAAGTTTCTTCGTCACCCAAGCCGTCGTCCGGAACATGATTAAACATGGTGGTGGCGCGATCGTGAATATCGGTTCGATGTGGGCAAAACAGGCGATCAAGGCGACGCCATCTTCGGCTTATTCAATGGCCAAGGCCGGTCTGCATAGTTTGACCCAGCATTTGGCGATGGAGTTGGGCGAACACGGAATCCGTGTAAATGCGGTTTCACCGGCGGTCGTCGTAACGCCGATCTATGGCGCCTTTATCGAACCGGATAAAATCGAAGAGACGCTGACCGGCGGCTTCGACGACTTCCATCCCAGTGGCCGCGTCGGCCGCCCCGAGGATGTCGCCGCGCACATCGCCTTCTTGCTGTCCGACCAAGCGGGCTGGACCACGGGCGCCATCCACGATGTCGATGGCGGCGTGATGGCCGGGCGAACTTGATATCATTGAAAGGAAGCTGGCCGGGCCAACACGGGTCCGGCCAGTCCACTTACTCAGATATGAGCTGCTCAGCCGATCCCGTAGGCAACGGCGAGTAAAACGCCGCCCAGGAATACCCGATAGATCACGAACGGCGTGAACGAAGCGCGCCGCAGCCACGCCATCATCAGGGCGATCGCGATCAGCGCCGAAATGAACGCCAGCCCGGCGGCAACCGCCGCATCCCAGGCCATCTGCACATTGCCGCTTTGATACAGCTCCCAACCGCTGAGGCTTCCCGCCGCGATGATCGTCGGGATCGACAGCAGCAGCGAGAACCGCGCCGCGTCGGGCCGCTCCATACCGATGAACCGGGCCGCCGTCATGGTGATGCCGGACCGGCTGGTCCCGGGGATCAACGCCAGACACTGCGCCAGGCCGATCAGTAACACGTCGAAAACACCCAAATGATCGATCCGCCGCACCGTCATCCCGACCTTGTCGGCGATATACAGCAAAATCCCAAACCCAAGGGTCGCCCAGGCGATAACCTCAAGGCTGCGGAACATGCCCGGCGCATAGGTATGCAAGGCATAGCCAGCCCCGACCACCGGAAGCGTCCCCAACACCAAGAGCCCCGCCAGCTTGGCCCCCGGGTCACGCCGGCCGCGCATGGCCCGGCCCAATCCGGCGAACATCCGCCCGACGTCTCGGTATAGATACAGCAACACGGCGAACAAGGTGCCGACGTGGACGGCAACATCCATCATCAAGCCTTGATCCGGCCAACCCAGGAACGCCGGGACCAATACCAGATGGCCCGATGAACTGATCGGCAAAAATTCCGTAACGCCTTGAACAACGGCAAGAATCGCGAGATGTAGCAGCGGCATGAAGGCTCCCCACAACCTATAGCGAGACATACCGCGTCCCTCGCGCTCCGACAAATGACAATTTAGTTCCGTTTCCGGACGATTATTGCGACAGCAAGAACAAAACGACACAATATTAGCCCGCAATGCATTCTTTCCTTGCGTAAATCGTCTCATTTCGGTAAAACATGCTGACCTAATTAAATGACCTCATTGCTGGGCCGCCCTGGGACTGCGCAAGTCCGGGCGGCCTGTCAATCTGCGGACGGGCCCGATAAGCGCCGCCGCCTAACGGGAGAAGACGACCATGCCGGATAAGATGCAGCAGTTCGTGCGGATCGATGGCGCCATGCCGGACAAGCGCACCGCAACCGAGCGCCGCACGGATTTCGACGAAATCTATGACGCATATTCACCCGATGGGGCCGTCGCCCAAGCGTCGCGATGTGAACAGTGCGGTATTCCGTTCTGCCAGGTGCATTGCCCGCTACAAAATAACATTCCCGATTGGCTACGTCTGGCCACCGAGGGCCGCATGGAAGAGGCCTATCGCGTCAGCCAGGCAACCAACACGTTTCCCGAAGTCTGCGGCCGGATTTGTCCGCAAGACCGGCTCTGCGAAGGGTCCTGCGTTCTGGAGCAATCGCGACACGGCACGGTGACCATCGGCGCCATCGAGAAACACATCACCGACACCGCCTGGGAGAACGGCTGGGTCGAGGCACCCGAGGCACAAGCCGACCTGGGGATGTCGGTCGGGATCATCGGCGGCGGCCCGGCGGGCCTGGCAGCGGCCGAACGGCTGCGGATCCTCGGCTACGACGTGCACGTCTACGACCGTTATGACCGGATGGGCGGCTTGATGATCTACGGCATCCCCAACTTCAAGCTGGAAAAAGACGTGGTCGAGCGCCGCACCAAGCTGCTCGCAGACGGCGGCATTGTTTATCACACGGATTTTGAGGTCGGCCGCGACGCCACCTTGGCGGAGTTGCGCGACAAGCACGACAGCATCTTGATCGCCACCGGCGTCTACAAGCCGCGAGAATTGCAGGCCCCGGGCTCAGGGCTCGGCAATATCATTCCGGCGATGGAGTTCCTGACCGCCAGCAACCGCAAAGGCCTGGGCGACGACGTCCCGACCTTCGACGACGGCACCTTGAACGCCGACGGCAAGAACATTGTCGTCATCGGCGGCGGCGACACCGCGATGGACTGCGTCCGCACCGCCGTTCGGCAAGGCGCCAAGTCGGTGAAATGCCTGTACCGCCGGGACCGCGCCAACATGCCGGGCTCGCAACGCGAGGTCAGCAACGCCGAGGAGGAAGGCGTCGAATTCGTCTGGCTGTCGGCCCCCGAAGCGTTCCACGGCGACGACGTCGTGACCAGCGTCCAAGCCCACCGCATGCACCTGGGCGTTGCCGACATCACCGGCCGCCAGACGCCGGAGCCGATCCCCGACTCGTCGTTCCATATGGACGCCGATCTGGTGATCAAGGCATTGGGCTTCGACCCAGAAGACCTGCCGACCCTATTCGACGAGCCGGGATTGCCGGTCTCCAAATGGGGCACCGTGACCGTCGACGAGACGACGCGGATGACCGATCTGGACGGCGTGTTCGCCGCCGGCGATATCTATCGCGGCGCGTCGTTGGTGGTCTGGGCGATCAAGGACGGTCGTGACGCCGCCGACGGCATGCACGCCTTTATGCAGCGCCAGGCCGCACGCCCCGACGCCGAAGCGGCCTGAGGACGCGGACATGTCGACAACCGGACGCTGCCTCTGCGGCACAATCACCTTCACCCTGGCCGAAGCCGCCACCGACATCGGTGCCTGCCATTGCCGTATGTGCCGCCGGTGGACCGGCAGCCCGGGAATGGCGGTCCATCTAAGCCAAGCGCCGGAAATTTCCGGCAGCGAAAACATGACCTGGTACGACAGTTCCGACTGGGCCGAGCGCGGCTTCTGCGCGACCTGCGGCAGCAGTCTGTTCTATCGCATCAAGGGCGAGACACCGGACTACTACGTCCATGCGGGTGCGCTCGATGACCAGGATGCGCTGACCCTGAAAGAACAGATTTTTATCGACGAGAAGCCGGGCTATTACGCCTTCGCCGGTGACATCCCGGCGATGACCGGCGAGGAAGTGTTCGCGATGTTCGCGGGCCAAGATGGCGACAAAGACGCCGAGGGATGAAGACCATGAGCAACGATCGCATTGAAACCGGCACCGAGTTCGCGCGCAACTGGCAGGACAACGCCGCGCACCTGGAAGCCAACGGCCTTTACGATCCGGCGGACGAACACGCATCCTGCGGCGTCGGCATGATCGCCGCCATCGACGGTGTGCCGAACCGCCGCGTCGTCGAGATGGGCATCGATGCGCTGAAGAAACTGTGGCACCGGGGTGCCGTCGACGCCGACGGCAAAACCGGCGACGGGGCCGGCATTCACGTGCAGATTCCGTGGGAATTCTTTAAGGAGCACATCCGCCACACCGGGCACGAACACGGCGACGACAAGATCGCCGTCGGTATGGTGTTCCTGCCGAAAACCGACCTCGGCGCACAGGAAGTTTGCCGCACCATCGTCGAACAGGAAGTCCTTCGCGCCGGATATCGGATTTACGGCTGGCGGCAGGTGCCGGTGAACGTCGACGTGATCGGCGAAAAAGCCAACGCCACACGTCCGGAAATCGAACAGATCATGCTGTCGACGACGCCGGACATCGATTACGAAGTCTTCGAACGCGACCTGTATGCCGTCCGCCGCCGTATCGAAAAACGGGTGCTGGGCGAGCATATCAACGATTTCTATATCTGTTCGTTGAGCTGCCGGTCGGTCATCTACAAAGGCATGTTCCTGGCCGAACAGCTGACGGTGTTCTATCCCGACCTGCTGGACGAACGGTTCATTTCCAACTTCGCGATCTATCACCAGCGTTATTCGACCAACACCTTCCCGACCTGGCGGTTGGCGCAACCGTTCCGGATGCTGGCCCACAATGGCGAGATCAACACCCTGACCGGCAACGTCAAGTTGATGAAAGCGCACGAGCCGAAAATGGCCTCGCCGCTGTTCGGTGACGTGATTGAAGACTTGCGGCCGATCGTGCCCGCCGGATCGTCGGATTCCGAGGCCCTGGACAGCGTATTCGAACTGCTGTGTCGGGCCGGACGACCGGCCCCGATGGTCAAGGCGATGACGATCCCGGAATCCATCGCCCAAAACGCGACCATGCCGCCAAGCCATCAGGCATTGTTCCAATACTGCAACGCGGTGTTGGAACCTTGGGACGGTCCGGCGGCGATCTGTGCCTCCGACGGCCGATGGGTTATCGCCGGCCTCGACCGGAACGGCCTGCGCCCGATGCGCTACGTCACCACGTCCGACGGCACGCTGGTCATCGGCTCCGAGATCGGCATGGTCGAAATCGCCGAAGAAAATATCACCGCCAAAGGCCGGATCGGCCCCGGTCAGATGCTGGGCGTCGACTTCCAGGAAGGCCGACTGTACCTCGACAGTGAACTGAAAGACCTGAGCGCCGAACGCCAACCGTTCGCCGACTGGATCAAGCGGACCGAGGTGTTGGACGACATCGTCGGCGCCGCCGACGTCAAAAGCAGCGATCTGTCGGCCGAGGAACTGCACCGCCGCCAGCATTGCTTCGGCCTGTCCATGGAAGACATGGAAATGATCCTTCAGCCGATGCTCGAAGACGGCAAGGAAGCCATCGGCTCGATGGGCGACGACGCGCCGGTCGCGGTGCTGTCGGACAAGTACCGAGGCATGCACCACTTCTTCCGCCAGGCTTTCAGCCAGGTGACCAATCCGCCGATCGACAGCCTGCGCGAACGTCGCGTGATGTCGCTGAAGACCCGGCTCGGCAACCTCGGCAATATCCTCGACGAGGACCCAACCCAGTGCGAACTGCTGCAATTGGAAAGCCCGGTGCTGACCAATGCCGCATTCGACGCCATGCGCAAATACATGGGCGAAACCGCGACTGAGATCGACTGCACCTTCGACCCCACCGGACCGGGTGCTTTGACGGCTGCATTGGATCGGATCCGCGCAGATGCCGAAGCCGCCGTTCGCGCCGGCAAGACGCACCTGATCCTGTCCGATATCAACGTCGACGTGGACCGCGCGCCGGTGCCGATGATTTTGGCGGCCGGCGGGGTGCACACGCATCTGGTGCGTGAGGAACTACGAACCTTCACGTCGCTCAATATTCGGTCGGCGGAATGCCTGGACGTGCATTACTTCGCCGTGCTGATCGGCGTCGGTGCGACGACAGTCAACGCATATCTGGCCGAAGAAGCCATCTACGAAAAACACCGTCGCGGCCTTTTGGACGACATGAACGTCACCGATGCGGTCCATAACTTCAAAACGTCCATCGACAACGGATTGTTGAAAATCATGTCGAAGATGGGCATCGGGGTTCTCAGCTCGTACCGGGGCGGTTACTGCTTCGAAGCCGTCGGCCTTTCCCGTGCCCTGGTTGCCGAGTTTTTCCCCGGAATGGCGTCGCGGATTTCCGGCATCGGATTGTCGGGCATCAAGCGCAAGGTCGCCGAGATGCACGCCAAGGCGTTCCAACCCAACGCCGTCCCGTTACCGGTCGGCGGATTCTACAAGTACCGTGCCGGCGGCGAGCGCCACGGCCACGACGGCAAACTGATCCACGTGCTGCAATCGGCGGTGGGTGCGGAATCCTATTCGCTATACAAGCGGTACAGCGACGGTGTGCATACACGGCCGCCGATTTTCCTGCGCGATCTGTTGGACTTTAAACGCGACCGGCCGTCGGTGCCTGTCGATCAGGTTCAAAGCGTCACCGAGATTCGTAAACGGCTGGTGGCGCCCGGCATCTCGTTGGGCGCGCTCAGCCCCGAGGCGCACGAGACCCTATCGATTGCCATGAACCGCATCGGCGCCAAGTCCGATTCCGGCGAAGGCGGCGAGGACCCGGCCCGTTTCCATCCGCGTCCGAACGGCGACAACCCCTCCAGCGCGATCAAACAGGTCGCGTCGGGACGGTTCGGCGTCACGGCGGAATACCTGAACAACTGCCGCGAGATCGAGATCAAGATCGCCCAAGGCGCCAAGCCCGGCGAGGGCGGACAGATTCCGGGCTTCAAGGTCTCGGCGATGATCGCCAAACTGCGGCACGCCACCGAGGGTGTCAGCCTTATCAGCCCACCGCCGCACCACGACATCTATTCGATCGAGGATTTGGCACAGCTGATTTACGATCTAAAACAGATCAACCCGGATGCCAGCGTTTGCGTGAAGCTGGTGGCGCGGTCCGGTGTCGGCACGGTCGCCGCCGGCGTCGCCAAAGCCAAGGCCGACGTCATTTTGATTTCCGGCCACGACGGCGGGACGGGGGCGAGCCCGCAAAGCTCCATCAAATATGCCGGCATCCCATGGGAAATGGGCCTATCCGAAGCCAACCAGGTGCTGACCCTGAACCGGCTGCGGCATAAGGTGAAACTCCGTGTCGACGGCGGCTTCAAGACCGGCCGCGATGTCGTCATGGCCGCCATGCTGGGCGCCGACGAGTTCGGCATCGGCACGGCGTCGTTGGTCGCCATGGGCTGCATCATGGTGCGGCAATGCCATTCCAATACCTGCCCAGTCGGGGTGTGCACCCAGGACGAGGCCCTACGGGAACGCTTCGGTGGCACACCGGAAAAAGTCGTCAACCTGTTCAGCTTCATCGCCGAGGAGGTGGCAGAGATTCTCGCTTCCCTGGGTTATACCAGTTTGCACGATATCACCGGCCGGTCCGATTTGCTGGCGCAGGTCAGCCGGGGGGCCGATCACCTCGACGATCTTGATCTGAACCCGCTTTTGCAACAGGCCGACCATGGCGGCCATCCGCGCTACTACGCCGGCGAAGGCCGCAACGAAGTCCCGGATACGTTGGACGCGCAGATCATTGCCGACGCCCAGCCGACGTTCGATCACGGCGAAAAAATGCAACTGACCTATGCGATCCGCAACACGCACCGCGCCGTCGGCGCGCGCACATCGTCGTTGATCACGCGGCGGTTCGGCATGGACAAGCTCGATCACAACCATCTAACCGTGCGCCTGCGCGGTTCAGCCGGTCAGTCGTTGGGTGCATTCGCGGTTAAGGGTCTTTGCCTGGAAGTTCTGGGCGACGCCAACGATTACGTCGGCAAAGGTCTTTCGGGCGGCACCATCACGTTGCGACCTCCGGTCTCTAGCCCATTGGAAAGCCAGGACAACACGATCATCGGCAACACCGTGCTGTACGGCGCGACCGCCGGGCGATTGTTCGCGGCCGGCCAAGCGGGTGAACGCTTCGCCGTGCGTAACTCGGGCGCCAACGCGGTGATCGAGGGCTGCGGTTCCAACGGGTGCGAATACATGACCGGCGGACTGGTGGCCATTCTCGGCTCGGTCGGCGCCAACTTCGGCGCTGGCATGACAGGCGGTATGGCCTTCATTTACGACGACCAAGAAACGTTCGACCTACAGGTCAATCCGGAAACCGTGATGTGGCAGCGGGTCGAGACCGAATACTGGGCCGACGTTCTCAAGGTTCAGGTTCAGCAACACGTCAAACGGACCCACTCGCGGCACGGCTTGAAGCTCCTCAACGCGTGGGAGCGGGAGTTGCCGAAATTCTGGCAGGTCGTGCCGAAAGAGGTCCTCGGCAAGCTTGAGCATCCGCTGACCGCCGACGAAGCGGCGAGCCTGAAATCGGCGGGGGAATAGAATATTCCCCCCTCACCTTTCCTCTCCCCCATTCCATGGAGGAGAGGGACTCTCGTCGATAGCGTCCGCTGTAATTCCTCTCCCCCCACCGGGGGGAGAGGTTAGGTGAGGGGGACCTTACCCTTTTAAACCGCGATCCGGCGGCTTTTATCCGTTCCCGGCAAGAATCTATGGCCATGCGCCAACCGGGATGAAAAAGCGTGAGATTATTTACCGTACAAACTTAGCGTCCAACCAGCCGATCGACTAAATCCACCAAACCCAACGGTCGGTCAAAACGCGACTCTCTCACATCGAAATGCTGTTTGCGCGCCGCTTTATATCCCTGCGCGTTCGCCTTTGTATGCTTCGATACCGGTCCCGTTGAAATATCCGGCATCGGCGCACCGGGGACCCCGCCGAAGTATCCGTAATAATTTATTCTTAAGTCATCGCCATCAATATACATAACGACAATGCATCCACTCGGTTTCTTGCAGAGACGTGAGGAGATCGACCAGGACGACGCCCGACCACCGAGAACTTTCGTTTTCAACTGGACATGCCGCGTAACTTCGCCGAGCGTCAATACCACATCGTAGCCAGCAGCATCGATCTCGGCCTGAAGTATTTCCATTTCGTAAGAGCCGCGCTGCCAAAGTTCTTTCCCCAGTTCGCCTAGAAAGAAATGCTCTAGGATACTCTCGCGAAGCATCGAATATTCCGAATGTGGGTTGATCGCCATTCCAGTCTCCATCCCTAAGCGTGTCAGCGCTCGTGTATACCATGGGCTACGCCTTGGCGCCGCGATCTGAAAATGGGCCGAGAGCTATCACGCATTAACTCGACATCTCCGCAAAAGCGGAGATCAAGCGGCGTCGACTTTGTTCCTGCTTTTGCGGAATGACGATGTGACGTGCGCCTAGCCCTTTTAAACCGCGATCCGGCGGCTTAGACTCGCGCCCATGCCCGCCCGCCCAACCATTGGTATCTTGCTGGATTACGAAGCCTCGGGCTCGTTTTCCGCGCGTCCGCACTACGCGTTGCGCACGGCGTATTTCGACGCCGTCTGGCACGCCGGCGGCCTGCCCATGGGTATTCCGTATATCGAGGCGGCGCGCGGTGCCTACTTGGCGGCCTGCGCCGGGTTGATCGTGCCCGGCGGTTTTTATCCGTTCCCGGCGGAAATCTATGGTGATGCGCCGGACGGAGAAAAAATTCATCCGCGATATGCCTTCGAACGCGGCCTGATGGCCGATGCCCTGGATCACGACGTCCCGACATTGGGGATCTGTGCCGGGATGCAGGTGATGGCCGCCAGCCGCGGTGCCACAATGTACCGCGATATCGCCGCCGAGGTGGAATGCGATGTCGATCACCTTAATGAACGACCGGCGGAAGAAACCGCGCATCCCGTCGATGTCGTGCCCGGCACTAAACTGGCCGAGATCGCCGGGACCACGGGGTTCCATGTCAACACGGCGCACAACGAGGCGCTGAAGGATATTCCCGACACCGTGACCGTCAGCGCCCGCGCGCCCGACGGCATCGTCGAGGCCATCGAATTGCCGGACAAGACCTTTGCCGTCGGCGTGCAATGGCATCCGGAGTTCTTTCAAACCGACGGCGATCCGAATTTCGCCCTGTTTACGCGCCTGGTCGCCGAGGCGGCCGCCCAACCATGACCGTCGGCGTCGCCGGTTGCGGCGCCATGGGACGGCCGATGGCGGAAAATCTGGCCCAAGCCGGGTATGACGTGATCGGCTTCGACGTTCGGCCTTTGTCCGACTTCGATGCGTTCGCCGGCCACATGGTCACGGATGCCGGCGACCTGGCGGCACGCTGCGAAACTTTAATTTCGGTCGTCCGCGACATCGCCGAGACCGAAGCCTTGTTGTTCGAGGATCAAGCGATCCTCCGCCGGGACGACCACCCGACGACGCTGGTGCTGTCATCGACCTTGTCGCCGCGCTACATCGTCGATGTCGCCGGCCGGGTGCCCGACGATGTAACGGTGATCGACGCGCCGATGTCCGGCGCGCCGTACCGGGCGCGGGCGGGGACGTTAACGTTCATGGTCGGCGGCGGCGCCGGAACCGTGACGTCGTTGATGCCGCTGTTTGAGGCCATGGGCGACGGGGTCCATCACGTCGGCGGCGTCGGCACCGGGGCGGCGGCCAAGGTCTGCAACAACCTGTGCGGTATTGCGGGTGTCGTTGCCGTCCGCCGGGCGCTGAGCACGGCGGCAACGTATGGCCTGGGCGAGGAAACCTTGCTGGAGATCATGCGCAGCAGTTCCGGCAGCACCTGGTACGGCGATAATCTGGACAAAATCGATTGGGGCCGCGAGGGCTACGATCCGGCGAACACGATCGGCATTCTCGAAAAAGACGTCAGAAGTTTCGCCGACGCCGCCGACGGACCGGGCGATTTCGAAGCGGCGCTGATCGCCGAGATCCAACGCATGGAACCTTTGACATGACAACGACCACAAGGGGTGCGGATGTCTTGATCGCTGTGGCTGCGCTGAGCGGCGCTGTCGCGGTCGGGCTTGGCGCTTATGGTGCGCACGGCATCGACGAAGCGCCCGAGATTCTGAGAATATGGGAAACCGGCGTGCAATATCACATGTGGCATGCCCTGGGCGCGATCGCCGCGGCCTGGGTCGCCTCGCGACGCGTCGGGCTAGGGCAGCGACTGGGCCTCGCTGCCGGGTGGATGTTTCTGGCTGGGACGGTACTGTTTTCCGGCACGCTGTACTATTTCGTCCTAGGTGCGACCATTCCAGTGACGGGGGCGGCGCCGCTTGGCGGGGTGATGATGATCATCGGCTGGTTGCTGATTGCGGCGGCGGCGCTGAAACGCGATTGATCCGCGGCAGGCGGCCAAGGCTTTGCGGCGCCGACGATCCCCGCTAACCTGAGTTATCGACGGACGGGCCGCCGGGGGGCGCATGCGAAATCACATTTATCTGTTGCTCGACGCGGGACACCATCACCTAACGCCGATGGCGCGTGCGGTGGACATATTTATCTTCTCGTTGATATCGCTGAATGTGCTCGCGGTGATGATCGAGTCCGTGCCGGAATACTACGCCGCGTACGGCCCGTACTTCGATGCGTTCGAGCTCTTTTCAGTCGCGATCTTCACCATCGAATATGGGCTTAGAGTCTGGTCCGCCGTCGAAAGCGACGATCCAAGGTACAAAAGCCCCTTCAAGGGCCGCCTGCGGTTCATGTGCTCGCCGTTGGCGGTCATCGATCTGATCGTTCTGCTGCCGTTTCTGCTCGGTCCTCTGCTCGGTGCCGACCTGCGCGTGTTACGCGCCCTGCGGTTGCTGCGGGTCTTTCGGCTGACCCGCTACGCCAGCTCCATGCGGATACTGCTGCAGGTGCTGCGCCAGGAAGGGCCGGTGATTTCGGCGGCGCTGTTCGTCCTGCTGATGATGATCATCGTCGCCGCCAGCGTCGCCTACATTGCCGAGCACAAGGTCCAGCCCGAAGCCTTCGGCTCGATCCCCCATGCGCTTTGGTGGGCCGTGGTTACGATGACCACCATCGGCTACGGCGACGTGGTGCCGCAAACGGCGATGGGACGGATCGCCGCCGCCGTCATCGGGATTATCAGCGTCGGCATGGTAGCATTGCCGGCAGGGATATTGGCGTCCGGCTTTAACGAGGCCCTGCACGCGCGGCGCCGCGAATTCAGCGCCAAGGTGAACGCCGCCCTGGCCGACGGCGTGGTCGACGATACGGAGCTTGAACACCTTCGGGAGGTTCAGGAAAAACTCGGCCTGACGACGCATGAGGCAGCCGAGTTGCTTAAAGACGGGTACCGGAAACATCATCCCGGTCACAACATATGCCCAGAGTGCGGCACGGACCTGACCGCCCATCCGCCCGGCGGCGGACCGCCGGACAGTCACGGCAGCGGCAAGCCCGGCATCACGAAATTCGGTTGAGGATTAGGCCACCGCCCGCATGCAGGTTTCGACGATCTTCGGTACGGCGATGTCGCGCGGCGGCGCAATTTCGTAACCGCCCGACTTCATCGCCCGGCCCAATTCACCGGCAACGGCCAAGAACGTGCCGTGACAATTGTACGGCAACAACCACGTGGCGACGGCATTGGCCTGGGACCGGCGCTGCGACAGGACGGCCCCGACAAGCGCCAGCAACGCGCGCTCGTCGGCGGTCGCGCCCCGGGTTCCCGGCAGCATCAGATAAAACGTGCGCCGCGCATTCAGTCCCAGAATGTGCGCCATCATCTTGATTGCCTTGGCGGCGCGGACCCCGTCCCGCTCGCCCAACGCCTCGATCATCCGGCGTCGGATATACGGGTAGGTGCCGGTGCTTTGCGACCAAAGGCGCAGATTTTCGAGCAACAGGACCTCCGGCTGACAAAAGACGGCGTCGTCTTTGCGCGGCGGGCAATTGGGGCTGACTTTGCGAAGCATGGGCTCTCTCGTTCTTGGTGTAGGGTGAGAGAAGCATATCTGCAATTGATAATCATTCGCAACTAAAAAATGATCTGATACGATGAGGGTCGTATTCCGCTCTCCCACGGTCGCTCAACCGTGCTGTGACAGGATGTACCCGGCAAAGTACAGCGAGCCGCAAAGCAACAGCCGCCCGCCGTTCGGATGCTGGGCGGCGATCTCGGCGGCGGCAGCGGCGGCGTTGTCGGATGTCGTCGCGGTCAGTCCGGCCTGGTCCGCCATGGCGGCCAAATCCGCACCGGAAATCGACGCCTTTTCATCGGGAATGGTGACGCACCGAACACCCTCGGCCAGAGCCGCCAGCGGACGGAAATATCCGACCGGGTCTTTGGTATCGATCATCCCGCAAATCAGATGCAGCGGCCGGTCGGCCCAATGCCGACCGATATAATCGGCCAGCGCCGCGCCAGCCGCCGGGTTGTGCCCCCCGTCAAGCCAGACCTCCCATCCCTCGCCCAAGGTATCAATAACCGGGCCCCGGGTCAGGCGCTGCAACCGGGCCGGCCAATCGGCGGTGCTCACCCCCGCCGCGACATCGGCGTCGGTGATCTTAAAGTCAGCCAAGGTCAGCGCCAGCATCGCCGCCTGTCCGGCGTTGGCAATTTGATGCCCGCCCGGCAGGTTCGGAAGCGGCAACGGCAAGGTCGACGAACCGTACGTCAGCGCCATGCCGTCCGGGGTTTCCGCCACCGACCAATCCACGCCATGCGACAGCAGCGGCGCGCCCAGCGTCGCGGCGCGTTTCTTGATGACGTCGTGCGCCCTTGCGTCCTGTGGGCCCAACACGCACGGCACGGCGGATTTGATGATGCCCGCCTTTTCAAAGGCAATGGCCTCCAGCGTATCGCCAAGGAACTGCTGGTGATCCATGCCTACCGGCGTAATCCCCGTCGCCGCTGGCTTGTCGATGACGTTGGTCGCGTCCAACCGGCCACCGAGGCCGTTTTCCAGCAGCACGATATCGGCCGCAACGTCGTTAAACGCGAGAAACGCCGCCGCCGTGGTGATTTCGAAAAACGTGATCGGCTCGTCGCCGTTCGCCGTTTCGCAGCGTTCCAAGGCATCGGCCAGATGCGCTTCGTCGATCAAGTCTCCGTTCAGACGGACACGTTCATGAAAGCGTACCAAATGCGGCGAGGTATAGACATGCACCCGGTAGCCCGCCGCCTCCAGGATCGCGCGCAGGAACGCCAGGACCGAGCCCTTGCCGTTGGTGCCGGTGACATGAACGACAGGCGGCAACGTCCGTTCCGGATGATGCAACGCGGCCAGCAGCCGGTGCATGCGGCCCAGCGACAGATCGATCAGTTTCGGATGCAGGCGCAGCAGCCGCGCTAGGATGGCGTCACTTTTTGGCGGTGTCACCGCCGGATCCATCCGGGTTCGCGTCGTCGGGTTTCGGTCCGACAGCATCGGCAACGATCGGCGGCACCGTGGTCAGTTCCGAATCGTCGACATTGGGGTCTTCCGGCGGCAGCACTTCGACACTTTCGATCAAACCTTTGATCAGCGGCGCGTCCGACCCAGCGACGGGGCGCATCAACAAGTTGATCACCCGGCCCAACGTTGCCGCCAATTCCGTGCGCGGCACGACCATGTCGACCATGCCGTGCTCCAACAGATATTCGGCGCGCTGGAACCCCTCGGGAAGGGTTTCGCGGATGGTCTGTTCGATCACCCGCTGCCCGGCGAAGCCAATCACGGCGCCCGGTTCGGCGATCTGGATATCGCCCAACATGGCGAACGACGCCGACACCCCGCCGGTCGTCGGGTCGCACAGGATCACGATATACGGCAGCCCCGCTTCGCGGACTTCTTCGACGGCGACCGTGGTACGCGCCATCTGCATCAGCGAATGAATGCCTTCTTGCATCCGCGCACCGCCCGACGATGTCAAAACCACCAAGGGTGCCCGCAGGTCGACGGCCTTGCGCGCAGCGGCGATGATCGCGTCGCCGACGGCGATCCCCATGGACCCGCCCATGAAACCGAAATCCAACGCCGCCATCACCGTCGGCACCCCACCGACGTCGCCATGCGCGACGACCATCGCATCGTCGCGGCCCGTCTTGGAGCGGGCCTCCTTGATGCGGTCGGTGTACTTCTTCATGTCGCGGAATTTCAACGGATCGGCAATGGGATTTTCCAACGCCACGGTCTCGTAGGTCCCGCCATCGAACAACAGCTTCAACCGTGCATCGGGATCAAGCCGCATATGATGATTGCAGTGCTGGCAGACCTGCAGGTTCTTGGTCAGGTCGCGATGAAAGATCATCTGGCCGCAACCCGGGCATTTGTGCCACAGATTCTCGGGCACCTCTTTGCCGCCGCCGACCAATTCGCGCAATTTCGGGCGGACGAAGTTGGTGATCCAGTTCATGACGCCATCTCCTTGTCGGGTGTTCCGCGCACGCCGGCGGCGAGGTCGCGCACCAGCGACAACACGGCCTCTACCGTGTCCGGCCCTGCCCGGCCGTCGTCATCCAGGCTGTCCTTGATGCGGTCGCAGAACGCTGAACCGACAACCGCGCCGTCGGCCACGGCGGCGATCCCGCCGGCCTGTTCCGGTGTCCGAATGCCGAATCCGACCGCGACCGGCAAATCGGTGTGCGCACGGATCCGCGCAACATGTCCGGAGACGTCCGCGGCATTGGCCGAGCGGGTCCCCGTGATCCCGGTGATCGAGACGAAATAGACAAAGCCGCTGGCGTTTTCCAGTACCCGCGGCAAGCGCGTGTCGGTCGTCGTCGGCGCCGTCAGATAGATAAAGTTCACCCCGGCGTCAGTGGCTGGGATGGCCAGTTCATGTTCTTCTTCCGGCGGAAGATCGACGACGATCAATCCGTCGACCCCGGCGGCCTTGGCATCGGCCAGGAACGCGTCGACGCCGTAGATATAGATCGGATTGTAATACCCCATGAGAACGATCGGCGTGTCGTCGTCTTTTTGCCGATAGTCGGCGACGAGCTTCAGGGTCTTGCGCAGCGTCATCCCGGCCTTGATGGCGCGCAGCGAACTTGCCTGCACCGCCGGACCGTCAGCCATCGGATCGGAAAAGGGCACGCCCAGTTCGATCAAGTCGGCGCCAGCGTCTGCCAAGCCGTCGAGGATCTTCGCCGACGTTTCCAAGTCAGGGTCGCCGGCCGTGGTGAACGTCACCAGCCCGGACCGCCCCTCGGCCTTGAGCTTGGCGAAACGGCGATCGATACGGGTTTCGAAATCGGCACTCATAACCGCATCACATCCCGAACCCAAGACGGTCGGCAACCGAGAACACGTCCTTGTCGCCGCGCCCGCAAAGGTTCATGACCAAGAGATGATCGGCCGGCAGGTCGGGGGCTATTTTTTCGACATAGGCCAAGGCATGCGACGGTTCCAACGCCGGGATGATGCCTTCCATCCGGGTGCACAGTTGGAACGCCGCCAGGGCTTCTTCATCGGTGACGGAGACGTATTCAACCCGCCCCACATCGCGCAACCAGGCGTGTTCCGGCCCGATACCGGGATAATCCAACCCCGCCGAGATCGAATAGCCGTCTTTGATCTGGCCGTCGTCGTCTTGCAACAGATACGTGCGATTACCGTGCAGCACCCCGGGCTTACCACCGTTGAGCGACGCGCAATGCTCACCCGTCATAATGCCTTTGCCGGCCGCTTCGACGCCGATGATCTTGACGCTGTCGTCGTCCAGGAACGGATGGAACAGCCCGATGGCGTTGGAGCCGCCGCCGATACTGGCGACCAGGCTATCGGGCAAGCGCCCTTCCATCTCCATCATCTGCTCGCGGGTTTCGTCGCCGATCACACATTGGAAATCGCGCACCATCATCGGATACGGGTGCGGGCCGGCCGCCGTGCCGATCAGGTAATAGGTATCCTCGACGTTGGCGACCCAATCGCGCAGCGCTTCGTTCATGGCGTCTTTCAAGGTGCCGGTACCGGCGGTCACGGGCACGATCTCGGCGCCCAGCAACTTCATCCGAAAGACGTTGGGTTTTTGCCGTTCGATGTCTTCGGCACCCATGTAGACGACGCACGGCATGCCGAACAACGCACAGACCGTCGCCGTGGCGACGCCGTGCTGCCCGGCGCCGGTTTCGGCAATGATGCGCGGCTTGCCCATGCGGCGCGCCAACAGGATTTGTCCGATGGTGTTGTTGATCTTGTGCGCGCCGGTGTGGTTCAGCTCGTCGCGTTTAAAAAACACCTTGGCCCCGCCGAAATGATCGGTCAGCCGTTCGGCGAAATACAGCGGCGACGGGCGGCCGACGTAATGCTTCATCAAGCGATGGAATTCGGCCCAGAAATCGTCGTCCTGGCGGGCGGCCTCATAGGCCTTTTCAACGTCCAGGATCAGCGGCATCAGGGTCTCGGCGACAAACCGGCCGCCGAAGATGCCGAAATGGCCGTTCTCGTCGACGCCGGAGCGCAGGGTATTGCGTTTATTCAACTCGTTCATGGTGCGCGGAAAGCTCCTCCGATCAAGCGCCGCAACTTAGCCCGCCCAGCCCCGGTTTAACAGGGATTTCTATGCCGGTTGAGCCGCTTAGCCAGCACTTAAACCTGTGCGGCGGCGGCAATGAACGCGCGTATTTTGTCGGCGTTTTTTTGCCCCGGCGCATCTTCGACGCCGCTGGAAACATCGACCAGCGACGCGCCGCTGGCGCGAATGGCATCGGCGACGTTCTCCGGCGTCAATCCACCGGCAAGCAACCACGGCGATGTCCAGGTGGTTCCTCGTAATAAATCCCAATCGAACGAAACCGCGTTGCCGCCCGGCCGGGTCGCATCCTTCGGCGGCTTGGCGTCGAACAGCAACATGTCGGCGATGCCGTCATAGGTTTGGGCCGCCGCGACGTCGGCGGCGGTCGAAATCGGCAGCGCCTTGATGACGGGAAGCCCGAACGTTTCCTTGATTTCGCGCACCTGTTCCACGGTTTCGTGCCCGTGCAACTGCAGGGTATCGATCCCGGCACCGTCGATAATGGCGCCGAGTTCCTCGACACTTGCATCGACTGTCAGCGCAACTTTCGCCACGCCGTCGGGGACTCGCGCAATCAGGGCCGCAGCCTGTGAAATCGACACGTGACGCGGCGACTTCGGAAAAAACACGTAGCCGGTCAGCGCCGCGCCCGCCCCGACGGCGGCGTCGACATGCTCGGCCTCCGACAGGCCACAGATTTTCACGCGTGCGGGCATGGTACTCTCCTGGGGCGGAATGTCTCCGCACGGGTCGACATCGTCAAGCCCCGGCCCGATATAATAGGTGTGCCACTGCTGCAAGGGATTCCAACTATGACCGCCAAACCCGACTTGTTCGACCGCCTGCGGGGCGGCTGCGCCGCCGATTGGCAACGATACGTGAACCACCCGTTCGTTCGGGGAATGGCTGACGGCACCTTGCCCGAAGCGGCGTTCCGGCGGTATTTGGAACAGGATTATCTATTCCTGATCCATTTCGCCCGGGCTTATGCGCTGGCCGCTTACAAGGCGGACACCTTGGACGACATTCGCCAGGCGGCGGCGGGACTGGCCGCCATCGTCGACACCGAAATGCAGTTACACGTCGAGTTCTGCAAGGACTGGGACCTGACCGAAGCCGACATGGCGGCCCTGCCCGAGGCCGCCGAGACCATGGCCTATACCCGCTACGTTCTGGAAAAAGGTTTGCAAGGCGATCTGCTGGACCTGCATGTGGCGCTGGCGCCCTGCATGCTGGGGTATGCAGAAATCGGCCATGCGCTGGCGCACGATCCGAAAACCAAGATCGCCGGCAATCCCTACCTGGCCTGGATCGAAATGTATGCGTCCGACGACTATCAAGCCGTCGCCCGGGACGAGCGCGCGATGATCGACCGGTTGATGACCACACGCGGCGGCAACGGGCGGATGGCCAGCCTGCAAAAGACCTTCACCGAGGCGACCCGCCTGGAAGAAGCGTTCTGGGACATGGGGATGAAGGCGGCGAACTAACTCGTCATCCCCGCTTACGCGGGAATGACGGCAGCGCCTATAGCCCCGCCAATTCCTCGCCGATGCGCTGGGCGGCGGCGACCGGGTCGTCGGCGCCGGTGATCGGCCGGCCGATGACCAGATAGTCCGCCCCGGCACGGACGGCGTCCGCCGGGGTCGTTACCCGTTTCTGATCGCCCGTCGCCGCCCACGTCGGGCGAATGCCGGGCACCACCAGTTTGAAATCGTCGCCGCAGGCGGCGCGGATCGGGCCGATTTCCTTGGGGCTGCAAACCACGCCGTCGAGGCCGCTGGCCTGGGTCAATTTCGCCAGCCGGACGACCTGTTCCTCGGCACCGGACGCAACACCCAATTCCGCCAAGTCGTCATCGCCGAGCGACGTCAGTACCGTCACCGCGATCAACAACGCATCGTTGTCCGGGGTTTCCTTTCGCGCCGCATCGGCCGCACGCATCATCGCCGAACCGCCGACGGCATGGACATTCAGGATCGCCGGCTGCGTCGCCATCGCCGAGCGGATCGCGCCGGCCACCGTGTTCGGAATATCGTGAAATTTGAGGTCGAGAAAAATCGGCAATCCCAAGCCGCCAAGCGCGCGCACCGCATCCGGACCGTTGGCAACGAAAAACTCTTTGCCCAGTTTCAGGCCGCCGACATGGCCGGTCAATTGCCGGGCTAGGCTGACGGCGCGTTCGCTGTCGGGGGTATCGAGAGCAACGAAGATACGGTCGATGGGAGATAAGCTCATAGACCTGTCTGTTACCCGACGGTGCGCGTATAGGCAAGGATCGCGGCGGCCAAATCCTCAATCGCCGTGCCGGTGGACTTAAATAGCGTGATATCCCCGTCCGCGCGGCCGACGGGGACATGACCTTGCGCCAGATCGAACAAGTCGGCTTCGATATCTTCCTCCCGCAGGACGCCGCGCGCCAGCGGGCCGGCCAGATCGCCGGCCTCGACCATCGCGCCGGCGCGGGTGTCGCAGAACACGCGCGACCGGGTCAGCGCCACATCGTCGGCCTCGCGCATATCCGGCCGGAACGCGCCGACCAGGTCGACATGCTGGCCGGGGTGCAACCACGCCCCTTCGATCAGCGGGGTTTCTGACAACGTCGCAGACGAAACGATATCGGCCCAGTCGACCGCAGCCTTCAGGTCGTCCGTCGCCGTGACGTTCAGCCCCTGGGCCCGGATGTCCGCAGCCGTCTCCTCGGCCTTGGCCATCGTCCGGCCCCAGACCTTGATCTCGGTGATCGGCCGGACGGCGGCATGGGCGGCGGGCAAGTGCCGGGCCAGAACGCCTGTCCCGACCATCAACAGTTTTGTCGCCCCCGGCGCGGCCAGATACCGCGCCGCCAGCGCCGACGCCGATGCCGTGCGGCGCGCCGTGATCGTCGGCCCGTCCAACAGCGCCAACGACCGGCCCGTCGCCCGGTCGAACAATTGATAGGTCGCCTGAACCGCGGGCAGGCCGCGTTCGGCATTGTCCGGGGCGACGATGACGGTCTTCAGCCCCAGATAGCCGCTGTCGGACCACGCCGGCATCACCAGCAGCGTGGCGTCGCGCCCGGACGCGGTGGGCAGATTGTGATGTGCCCGCACGGGGACGGTAAATCCGCCCCGAAACGCCGTATCCAAGGCGTCGATCAAATCGGGATACGTCAATGCCTCGGCCACAGCGTCGGCATCGAGGATACGAATGTCGGTCGCGGTCATCGCGCCAGGATAGTGGACGTCGGAGTGCGACGCACCCCCTCACCTGTCCTCTCCCCTACGAATGTGGGGGAGACGTTAGGTGAGGGGGCTACACGAGAGAAGCTCAAGTCTTTGCGGGGAGGTTCGCCGCACCATCGCCAACATCGGTGGCTTTGAGCTTTTGCTCGGCCGTGTCGAGCTTGTGCGACACGCTGCGCAGATCCCGTTCCGCATTTGCCGCGCGCCACGATGCGTCGCGGGCTTTTTGTCGGGTACGGCCGGCCGACGCCCACATCACGATACCGCCCATCAAGAAGCCGAAGATAAATACCGCCAGCACCAAGGTGAAAATCGGTACCGTGATTTCGATGGGAAACGGCCAAAGGTTGAGCGCCACCAATTCCCGGTTCGATGCCGAAAACACGATCACCACCAAGGCGAACGGAATCATCACGATCCAGGTGACTAGGCGCTTCACAGCAGAGGTCCTCGTTGTCGTCACGGTCCACATCGGACCGTGGGATGGGGGTTACTCGCCGCCGTTCAGCCGCTCACGCAGCTGCTTGCCGGTCTTGAAATAAGGAATGTACTTCTCGTCGACTTTGACGGCTTCACCGGTACGCGGGTTGCGACCAACCCGGGACGGACGGGCTTTCACCGAGAATGCACCAAAACCACGCAGTTCGACCCGATCGCCGCGCGACAGAGCCGACGTGATCTCTTCGAAGATAGTTGAAACGATGCGCTCGACCTCGCGATGGTATAGGCGCGGATTATCCGCCGCCAATTTCGCGATCAGCTCAGACTTCGTCATGCCCCGTAATTCCTTCCCGCCCTGGACGCCGGTCCCGTTCAGCGGTCCGCGTCAATTGAAGGGTGCCAAAGCGCTTGGATGCCGTCAAGTGTAAGACGTTCAGGCAAAAGCGATTTTCCGAACAAGGCAGCCGTCGCGCCGTCGCGCCATCGCTCAAACGGGTCCTGGATCGACCATTCGATCAACGGCAAGTCGGTGGACACATCGTGCTCGGCCTCCAGCCAGTTCCGGGCATCGTTGACGTCACCCAATGCATCGACCAGTCCCGCGGCGACGGCGCCGGACCCGGTCATTACGCGGCCGTCGCCCGCAACCGCGCGGACCTCGGAAATCGACAGGTCGCGCCGTTCCGCCACCATCTGCATAAACTCCAGGTGCATTTCGTCGATTATCGCCTGTAGCTGCGCCCGTTCCCGGTCGGCCAACTCCTCGAACGGGTTCGGCGCCGCCTTGGCCGAGCCGCTTTTGATCGTTTCCGGCTTGATGCCCAATTTATCCAGCAATCCCGTTAGGTTAGCGGTCTGCATGATAACACCGATGGAGCCCGTCAAGGTGCCGCGGCTGGCATAGATCCGATCCGCGCCGATCGCCGCCATATAGCCGCCGCTGGTGGCGATATCCCCCATCACCGCGACCACCGGCTTATCCTCGGCGACGCGACGCAGCCCGTCCAACAGGCTCTCGCCACCGGAAAACGTGCCGCCGGGGCTTTCGATTTCGACCACCAAGGCGCGGACATTCTCGTCGTCGGCGATCTCGTCCAACATATCGAGGAATTCACTGTCTTTGAGGATCACGCCCTCGACATAAACCCGGGCGATATGATCGTCGGGAACCAAGACGTCGCTTTCGCGCACGGCAACGATCAAGGCCAGGGCAAAACCGGCAACGGTCAACAGCCGCCACCACGTCAAATGCCGCCGTAATCGGCGGACCGCCATCAAGGCGTCGCTATCCAATCTGGTACTCATGCGCGCACTTTACTCAACAATTGCCGGGAGCCAAACGAAAACGGGCGGCCCGCCGGGGCCGCCCGCAATCGTAGACGTTGGATTGACGATTAAGACTTGGCGTCTTCGTCGTCTTTTTTCTCGTCAGCCGGTGCTTCGTCCTGGTTGCCGGCCAACGCCGCACCCAAGATGTCGCCCAAGGTCGCACCGCTGTCGGTGGAACCGTATTCGGCCATCGCCTTTTTCTCGTCCTCGACTTCGCGAGCCTTGATCGAGAGCGTAACGCGGCGGCCGGACTTATCCAGCTGCGTCACTTTGGCGTCGACTTTTTCACCTGCGGCGAAGCGGTCCGGACGCTGTTCAGAACGGTCGCGCGACAGGTCACCCTTGCGGATGAAGCCCGGGATCGCGTCGTTGACCATGACCTCGATGCCATTGTCGACCACTTGCGTAACGGTACAGGTGACGACCTCGCCCTTCTTGATGCCTTCGAGCGCGCCGCCGACCGGGTCAGCACCCAGTTGTTTAACGCCGAGCGAGATACGCTCTTTCTCGATGTCCACATCCAGGACTTTGGCTTTGACCATATCGCCTTTCTTGTAGTCGGCGAGCGCTTCTTCGCCCGACTGATCCCAGCTGAGGTCGGACAAGTGGGCCATCCCGTCGATTTCGCCTTCGAGCCCGATGAACAGGCCGAATTCGGTGATGTTGCGGACTTCGCCTTCGACTTCGGCGCCGACCGGGTACTTCGCGAGGAAGTCGGTCCATGGGTTTTCCATGCACTGTTTGAGGCCCAGCGAGATACGGCGTTTGTCGTTGTCGGTGTCGAGCACCATGACTTCGACTTCCTGGCTGGTGGAAACGATTTTGCCCGGATGCGCGTTTTTCTTGGTCCAGCTCATTTCGGACACGTGCACGAGGCCTTCGACGCCCGGCTCCAATTCGACGAACGCGCCGTAATCGGTGATGTTGGTGACGCGGCCCTTGAGCTTGGCGCCAACCGGGTATTTCGCATCGATACCGTCCCACGGATCGGTTTCGAGCTGTTTCATGCCGAGCGAGATGCGCTGCGTTTCGGAATTAAAGCGGATCACCTGCACCTTGACCGTTTCACCCACTTGCAGGGCTTCGGACGGATGGTTGATACGCTTCCAGGCAATGTCGGTGACGTGCAACAAGCCGTCGACACCGCCGAGGTCGACGAACGCACCGTAATCGGTGATGTTCTTGACCACGCCGTCGAGGATTTGACCCTCTTGCAGATTTTGCATGAGTTCCGAACGGGCTTCGGAGCGGGTTTCTTCGAGGACCGCGCGACGCGACACAACGATGTTGTTGCGCGCCTGGTCCATTTTCAGAATCTGGAACGGCTGCGGCGTGCCCATCAGCGGCGTGATATCGCGAACCGGGCGAATGTCGACTTGGCTGCCGGGCAAAAAGGCCACGGCGCCGGACAGGTCGACGATAAAGCCGCCTTTGACGCGACCGAAGATCACGCCGTTGACGCGCTCTTGCTTATTGAAGGCTTTTTCCAGTTCGGCCCAGGCTTCCTCGCGGCGTGCTTTTTCGCGGCTAAGGCGGATCATGCCGTCACGATCTTCGTAGCGTTCAACGAAAACGTCGACGTCGTCGCCCGGTTTGATGTCTAGGTCTTGACCAGGCATCACGAATTCTTTGGTCGGGACGCGACCTTCGGATTTGAGGCCGACATCGACAACGACCACGTCGCTGTCGATCGAGATTACGGTCCCTTTGAGAACGCGGCCTTCAAAGCCATCGTCCTCGGCGCCCAGTTGTTCGTCCAAAAGGGCAGCAAAATCTTCTGTCATCGGGGGAGCCTCAACAGAGGCGTCGGTGTTAGCCATGGGGTACTTCCTTTTATTGACGTTTCCGGCCGACCGGTTTTTCCGGCGGTCTTGAAACAAATACACAATGCGCGGCGGCGTACGGTGCTGCCGTGCGGTTCAAGGTGCCGTCCTTTTTCGGGCGGTTCTGTTGGCTTGGCGTGCCGTTATGCCGTTGCTCGGGTTATCGCCGCCAGCGCCTTGTCGAACACCTGATCGGCGTTCAGGTCGCTGGTATCGATGACCGTCGCGTCTTCGGCCGGCTTGAGGGGGGCAACGGCGCGGGAACTATCCCGTGCGTCCCGGTCCCTCAGTTCCTCTAAAACGCGCGCGTATATAGCGTTATGCCCGCGTTCCTGCAACTCTTTATGACGGCGGTGTGCCCGCACCTCGTCCGATGCGGTGATGTACAACTTTACATCCGCCGTCGGGCAGACCACCGTGCCGACGTCGCGGCCGTCTAGCACCGCACCCGCCGCACGACCCGGCGGATTGGCGGCGAATTCGCGTTGAAAGTCGAGCAGCGCCGCCCGCACGCCCGGAATCGCTGATACCACCGACGCCGCATGGCCGACTTCTTCCGATCTCAGACCTTCGGCGACCAAATCACTCGGCGCCAAAGACGCGGCGATCGCCGCGCAGGCGGCGTGATTGTCCAGATTGACGGCGGCATCCAGCGCTTTCTTGCCGGTCGCCCGGTAAATCCCGCCGGTATCCAAGTGTGCATAATGAAAATGCGCCGCCAATCGCTTGGCCAAGGTTCCCTTGCCGGCCGCGGCCGGCCCGTCGATGGCAATGATCATGCCGCCTCCTCCGTGATCTTGGCGCCGAGCCCGTTCATCAACTCGACGAAACCGGGAAAACTAGTCGCAATCGCCGACGCGTCGTCAATGGTGACCGGATTTGCCGCAATGCACCCCAACACCAAAAACGCCATGGCGATCCGATGGTCCAGGTCGACGGCGATCTCCGCACCGCCCTGGGGCGCCGCGCCCGCCAAACCGTCGATTTCCATCCAGTCGTCCCCGGCCCGCACCGTCACGCCACAGGCGCGAAGCCCCGTTTCCATCGCCGCCAGTCGATCGGATTCCTTGACCCGCAGTTCGCCGATCCCGGGCATCCGCGTGGTGCCGGCAGCACAGGCCGCGGCGACGCACAGCACCGGATACTCGTCGATCATCGACGGCGCCCGGTCCGCCGGCACATCGATACCGACCAGCGGCCCGCCCCGCACGACCACGTCGCCGACCGGCTCGCCCCCCTCGGTCCGCTCGTTCTCGACCGTCAGGTCCGCGCCCATGTCCCGCAGGCAGGCGATGATCCCGGTCCGCAGCGGGTTCAGCCCGACGGCGGAAATGGTCACCGCGCTATTCGGCACCACGGCGGCCGCCACCATCGGGAACGCGGCAGACGAGATATCGGCCGGGACCAAGACGTCCCGCGCGACAAGCTCAGGCTGGCCCGTCAGGTTGATTTCGGCGCCGCCATCGTCCACCGGCGAGACCGTAATCTCGGCACCGAAATGGCGTAGCATGTTCTCCGTATGGTCGCGGGTCGCCACCGGCTCGATCACCGTGGTAACCCCGGGCGTATTCAGCCCCGCCAACAGCACCGCCGATTTGACCTGCGCCGAGGCGACGGTCATTTCCGCCGTCACCGGCACCGGATCGTCGGTGCCGCTGACCGTGATCGGCAGCAACCCGCCGTCGCGGCAGGTAAACGTCGTGCCGAACGCGCGGAGTGGCCCCATCACCCGTTCCATCGGCCGGCGCGACAACGACGCATCCCCGGCGAAGGTCACCGTGATCGGGTGGGTCGCCACCAATCCCATCATCAGCCGCACGCCGGTCCCGGCGTTGCCCATGTCGATCACCCCGGACGGCTCGGCCAAGCCGCCGACCCCGCGTCCGGCGACGGTCCAGGCCCCGTCGGCGCCCTTTTCGACGTCGGCCCCCATGGCCCGCATGGCGGCGGCGGTGGCGAGGACGTCTTCCCCCTCCAACAGGCCGTCGATCCGGGTTTCGCCGACGCACAGCGCCGCCAGCATCAAAGAACGGTGGGAAACGGATTTATCGCCCGGCACGCGGACCGTACCGGTCAACGGGGCAGCGGGGAAGGCGGTCAGCGCGGGCAATGGAGGCTCCTGGTCGTCGGTCGAAATCGTGTGCCCGGTTTCTATCACGCCGTCCGCCAGCGCGCGAGCGCGAAAACCATCCAGCGCGCGAGCACAAGCGCGGTCAATGGGGGCGCACCGAAACCGACATTGGACGCGCCCAGGAAAATCCCGGATCGGCCGGTTTTTCGAATCCCCTCCCCAACAGCCATTTTAGACTTTGACAGGCGCGCTGGATCGTGGCATTTCGCGCCATTGTTCGCGATTTCAAGCCCGGGAGAGACGAGACGTGGCGAAACCTGACTTGGGAAAAAAGCTGAGCTGCCCCGAATGCGGTGCACGCTTTTACAACCTCAATCAAAATCCTGCGACGTGCCCGAAGTGCGAGACCAAGGTCGACGTCAAACCGCTGCTGAAACAGAAGCGCTCGACCCCGGCCGAAGCCAAGCCGAAGCCGGCACCGGTCGTCGCCGCCGTTGAAGCAGAAGAAGAAACAGAAGACGAAGCCGCCGAGGACGTGCTGCTGGTCGACGATGACGAGGACGATGAGGATCTGGCGATCGACGACGACGCCGATGACAGCCTGATCGAAGATACCTCGGACTTGGACGACGACGACGAAGACGATGTCGCCGAGGTCAAGGAGCACATCGAGGTCGAAGACATCCGCGACGATAACGATTGACGCCGCGTGGGCGACGATAACGACGGATCGGCGGCCTGGTCGCGGTCGCGACTTTTCCCTTGCTACGAGGGAACGTCGTTCGTATGTTCCCCGCCGTTCGCAGACGTAATGGGCGCATCCGCGCCGGACGGCGGCGAAACATCCCTTAAGGGGCCATAGCTCAGTTGGGAGAGCGCTACAATGGCATTGTAGAGGTCGTCGGTTCGATTCCGTCTGGCTCCACCACTCCAACCCCTTGAGAAATCAAGGGGTTTTCGTTTATCCGCATTTTGGTGATTCGGCCAAATTTGCTCGGGTAGGCACCGGGTAGGCACGCGAAACGATTTCGATAAAATTTTTGTGATGCCTTGGCCGTACGGTTACGCCCCGAACGTCGCTACACGCCTGCCACGTACGCCGAAAAGGCGACGCATCTTCCATCTTCCGCAATTCGAGGGGGAGGGGGTGGGGGTAGGTGGGGGGCGATATACGTCTAGTGCGCTAATCTTCTCCGACCCCGATAAAATCTGTGACATATAGAAAAAAATCGAGCGCATACTCAGTGCGACAACTCGATCAACTTTTCTGCTACAGAAATAGTCGAACCCGTGGTCTCTAAAATCCGAACTGGCGTAACTATGACAACTGGGTCAGATAGATTTTCTGCTTCTACCTTACAAATAAGTGAACCTTCTGAAACTTCACCCGAGCCATCTGGGTGGAATTCGATTATGAATTCCTCAGAGCTTGCTGCATGACGCCACTGCTCGCATTCAAGTGCGTAGCAATCTACCGGCATCTCAGGACGTTCGGACTTATAGTAAAATGAGTTTGGGTCCCGTTTCCCCAAATGGTGCAGACTCCTATGAATTGCTAATGGGCTAACTTCTTCATTCAAGATTTCAAACGTGTTCATCGCCCGAGCAGCAGCAACAGCCCCGAATAATGAAGAGGTAGCCCTAGTCATAGGGGTAACCCATTTTCCCCGAGGCACAGCAGGCGACCTAGGGAGTTCCATTCGGTCGTCGTCAGTGTTCTTTTCGCCCTCTCGCATTGGAGGCCGAATTTTGATGTTTCCCCTAGTCTCAAATGTGACTAGCGCATCCTTTGCCGGTCTTACACCATCATTCCTAATCAATATGGACGCTAAAAGATTTGGGCGTCGGCAATTTAGTCTTTGGCCTAAACTACGGAAAAACGTTTCACATTCCGAAACCCATTTAGGATAACGCTTCTGAATATAGTCGAGCATTTCGTCTTCACTAGGCGGATTGAATTCTAGAGTTCCGCCTAATCCGGTGATTATACCTCTGGCATTTTGCCAACCGACTGGCGGAGGATCTGCCTCATCAAAGTTTTGCCTCAACGGATGCTTCTTCTTAAGACGAGACAAAAAGTCATCCACCTCGGAGTCTGAGAGAGATTCGAAGCGCTCTTGTTCAAATGCGTGCCTTTTAATCATCGATCCAGAGTCATCAACGGCTTCAATAACAAATGATGGCTCATGCCGTTTCAAATGCTCGATTTCTCGTTTTAACTTTGCGTTCTCCCGCTCAGCACTACTTGGCTCAGGTTCACGCAACCAGCCATCAGGGATATCAATTGCCGGAAGTCCGATCATCGCTGCTAAAGCGAGAGGTCCAGAATCGTGAGTTATGACCCTCACATCCTCGCCTTCGTGTTCTTTGCTATATCCATGCGCTATAGCAAGTATTCGATCATCGTTTTCCCGCAGATCGATCCCATCAAGGTTCGCAGATGGTTGAGATTGGATGCCAAGTGCGACTACTACCTTTGGCGCAGTTTCCCTTACAAGATGCGCTTTCCCTCCGTTTGTTATTATTTTCTTGAACAATGCAGCTGTCGAGCGCGCGCGCCTACCCAAGCGGTCATTCCCTCTGCCTTTTTGAGAATCAATTTCTTTATGAACTGGACGGGAAACGATAAGGGTGATTTCATCAAATTCACCAATATCCTTCCACTCCAATTCAGATAAATCTCGGCATTGGATAAAGAGATTTGTGTCAGGAAAAAGTGTCAGATTAGACATTCGATCATTCTTTCCGTTTTAGTTTTTCACTATTTTTTCTTCTCTTCTTCTGCATGAAATTCCGAAATTTATTCAGGTTTGGATCAACCGGCTCGATCCACGCCTCGTAAATTTCTTCAAAACTCAATGAGCCTTTGTCGAAAAGACGATGCCGCTCCATAAAAAGATAGTGGTTTCGAGCAGGTCCTAACGGAGTCTCGCCCCAAATTCGCCCCGAAATGGCTCGCCGAATTAATATCACTCCTAGTTCCTTTAGATATTCAAACTCCTCATTGGCGACTTGCTCGACAATACGAAGAATCTCAATATCAATCTCATGTGTCGCGTTAGGCTTGGGGTTAATAAAGAGGGCAATTTCTCTTGGTGAATATGAAAAATATCGATCAGAAATCGATAATGCTTTCGCTGATGAGTCAGCACTGTTGCAATCTTCACAAATCAGAATTCTTTCAAATCGCCTGATAAAAGGCGCTATTTTGTTGTTGATGCATTCACCAAGCTTGTTGGAGCGTTCCGTAACTTCTTCCTTTAGTAATTTTCTAGCGGTTTCTTTTACAAATAAGTCAAGATGGTCGTGATGCTCGACCAATCTTCCAGTTTTCGCGCCTGATTTACTTTTCCGCAAAATATCTGGTTTTAATCGTTTGCAAACCGGGCAGGCCCAATCGGCTGGGGTTATTTCCCACATTCGGCCCGCGTTTTCATGCACTTCGTTCTCCACGCCTGACCCTCTGCTACGCGTTGAAGACATACTCGCTACCATCTACATCCGGCATCGGATGCAATCTTCATGAATCCACATTAGGTTCTATCGGTTTCCATCATCCTGCACTTAGAGCTACACATTGTGGATGACCGAATTGGGCACGGATCAATATCAATGTTGCTCATTTGGTCCTAAACATGCAGAACTTGTAGCAATAAAACGGATGATATTTGCAATTTTTAGGGGTGAAGCATTGCATAAAACATCCAAAGACATAAATTCCAAAGCGTTTAACGAACCTGCATGACCATCGCCAAGGGGAGTGAAGTGTACAATCTTGGGGCCGCTCCAGTTAAGGGGTGCGGCATTACATGGACTGTCGATGAACTTGATGAAGCCCTAAAAGGGCCTGTTAGTGATATCGTTTTCGACACTGCCGGCAAGAGCGAAGTTGAGGAACTGCTCAATAGTGTGTCGGGGACCGATTTCAAAAAATCAGCGGCACTAGAAAAAATCTTTATCGCTGGGAATGAGCCTGAAGAGTGGCGCGTCGGAGAAGCCATCGCTGAAGCCTATCTCACAGAGCATCATAAGTGCGAATTTCCGTGGCCAGACGGTCGCGATGAGCGCAAATACGGGTCCAGTTTGCCAGGAGCCGATCTTGTCGGGTTTCAGAATGAAAACGCATCTGATCGGTTTGCCTTTGGCGAAGTAAAAACGTCCAGCGAGGAGAAGCACCCTCCGGGAACGATGTATGGCCCACACGGCTTGAAGCAGCAAATGGAAGACTTACAGGATAAGAAGGGAATACGAGACGCTCTTTTTATGTATTTGGGCCATCGAGCCACAGGACAACCATGGGCACAGCGTTTCAAGAATGCGGCAAGCCATTACTTAGCATGTGACACTGACGTAGCGCTTTTTGGAATTCTTGTGCGTGATGTGCATCCTCATGAAGATGACTTGAAAGCTCGGGTGAAAAAATTGGCAGGTTCTTGCCCGGAAAAGATGGTCATCGATTTGATCGCCATCTACCTCCCTAAGGCGAGCATCTCGAAACTCGGCAAGGCAGTGGTTAGCTCTCAAGACGGGGACACTCCATGATTGTCACCCGCGAATCATTAGAAGCCGTTGATAACCATTGGGCAGTACTTGCCGTTGGGGCGGAAGCTCGTGATCGCGCATTAGCCGTATCTAACGCACGCTTAGTCAAAGCAGCAGTAGGCGAACAAATTGAGATAGATTTTGAGGAAGCTTCATCTGACGAAGACTTACTCCAGCGCGTCTCTATGGCTTATGAAATGGCTGCTATTGAAGGCCTCCGTACCTTCGTAGATGTCAACGCATCCGACCCCTTACGAGAGCAGTGCATAGCTGGTGCATCACGTGCGTTTGAGATTCGACGCCTATTCCGCTTACCAACAGATGACAAGGCTCGCATTTTCGAAATTTTACGTCTCGCAGCACTGGCGTATTGCGGAGACAGGTGGTCTGACATCCGCCGTTGGCTCATGGAAAATAAAGATTCTGTCGAGTCCCCAGTTATCACCGATGCGAGTTGGCAAGATAGAATTTTATTCAAGCTTTTTGAATGTTGGGTCGGCTTGTTTAGGAAGAGCCGCTGGGAAGATTTATCGCGTGTTAATGAGATAGTTGCCTCATTGAGGGAAGACCAAGAAACGTTTGAGGCAGACTCTCTACAAAACGGTTCGGACCCTAGAGATCGTGCAATAGCATTCCGCCTCATTTCGCTTTACCACTGGGCCAAAGCAACCGAAATCTTGGCCACATATATGGGCCAAGGCGAGCCTAATGGCATTAACTCCCTGCTCGACAAACATTTTGAGGCCGCAATAGAAGCAGCAGCAGCTTCAGGCGACTCAAATCACGAAGTACTTATGCGCTGGCTACATGCGACATCGCGCCAAATGGTTGCGGGTTCAATTTGGTGGGTTTCAAGGGCAGTCAATTCACGTGTCACCAAATTTGTACGTGAGGTGACTAAACAGCGCGCACTATTTGAGCTTTTGCCGCCACAACGAGCGGCAATACAAGAGGCCGGGTTATTAGACCAAGCGGCTACAGCGGTAGTTATCGATATGCCGACATCAGGCGGCAAAACCTTGTTGGCGCAATTCCGTATGCTTCAAGCGCTTAACCAATTTGATGCAGACGATGGCTGGGTCGCGTATGTGGCTCCAACACGCGCGTTGACAGCACAGATTACGCGACGGTTACACCGCGACTTTGCCCCGATAGGTGTCCGCGTCCAACAGCTATCAGGGGCTGTAGAAGTTGATGCTTTTGAGGAAGAGCTATTGGCTGGCGCCGACGGCGAGACGGCTTTTGATGTTTTGGTCGCCACACCTGAAAAACTGCAGCTCATTATTCGAAACAAGAAAGTACAGCGACCACTCGCCTTGGTCGTCATGGACGAAGCACACAATATCGAGAACGTCACTCGTGGCTTACGGATGGAGCTTCTCCTCGCAACGGTAAAGCGCGAGTGCACCACAGCAAACTTTCTTCTGCTCATGCCATATGTCGAGAAAGCAGAAAGCCTTGCGCGATGGCTTGCTCAGGATGTGAAAGCTGGCCGCTCAATAAGCTTCGGGACCACTGCCTGGAAGCCAAACGAACGAATTGTTGGTATGTACCGTACCGATCCAGACAAATCTGTTCGCGGAGGATGGAGGCTTAAATTCCAGACTCTCGTAACCACACCTAAGACAATTCATCTACAGGGCACACATGATGTAGATGGCGTCAAACCTCTCAACCTACCGAAAAGTAGTTTGAATCTAGGCCTTGAGACAGCGGCCATGGCTAAGGTCATGAGCGGTCGTGGAACTAGTATAGCGGTTGCAAACAACATCAACACTGTATGGTCAATGGCTCGGCAAATTTGCGCGGTACAGCCGACGTTGAAGACAATTTCTGAACCAATCAGGTTAGTTCAGAACTTTTTACGAACGGAAATCGGTGCTGATTTTGAACTCGTTGGCATGTTGTCGAAAGGAATTGGTGTCCATCATGCAGGGCTCTCGGATGAAGCTCGGACACTTGTTGAGTGGCTTGCAGAAGACGGCCACCTAAGAGTTCTTTGTGCTACATCGACAATCGCTCAAGGAATAAATTTCCCTGTCTCTTCGGTCTTTTTGGCGTCTAGATTCGTTCCTACAGGCCGACGAAGCGTTGAAATGCCGCCCAGAGATTTCTGGAATCTTGCCGGGCGCGCTGGACGTATGGGCCAAGATTCACTCGGCGTCGTGGGATTGGCTGAAGGCACCAATCCCAATGATATCATTAAGTATGTCATGAAAGCGACTGGCGCTCTCGTCTCTAACATAGTCAAGATGCTAGACCAGCTTGAAGAAGTCGGCAGGCTTCAAGATTTAGACAAAATAATCTATGCGGACGAATGGGAAGATTTTCGCTGCTATATCGCCCATCTATGGAATGAGAAGAAGAACCTTGAAGCCGTACTAGCGGACACAGAACAGCTTCTGCGAAATACGTATGGTTACGGGGTGTTGCGCGGATCAGAGGACGGACGAAATAAGGCAGAAAGACTATTAGAAGCTACAAAAAGCTATGCACGCGAGCTTTCTAACAACCCCGGGCATGTCGCACTTGCAGATATGACTGGATTTTCACCTGAGGGAGTGCGCAAAGCTCTTACCGGATTAGGCAATCTTGAAAGAAATTTAACGACCAATGATTGGATGCCAGAAAGTTTATTTGGGCAAACATCCGGCATGTCCGACTTGATCGGAGTCATGCTGCGAGTACCCCAGCTTTCTGAGAATTTAAAAGATATAGGGGGCACGGGAGATGAACACAGGTACATTGCAGACATTACAAAAGACTGGGTAAATGGGCGCAGTGTTGAAGATATTGCGAAATCATATTTTAAAAGCGATCTAGATCAAACAAGTGCGCTGACCAATGCATGCAAAGCTATTTATCGGGCAGTTGTAAACACTGGAACGTGGGGCGTATCAGCATTGAGCCAATTGTCTGGGATCGACTATGAAAATATGGATCCCGCTGAACAGAGACGGATCAATGTGCTACCAGCTATGATCTATCACGGAGTTCGCACAGAAGAGGCAGTCTTAATGCGGATGAACTCCGCTCCCAGAAGCATTGCAGAGAGTCTCGGACTTGCATTCAACGCCAGTACGGACGGCGCTAAGAACGTCCTAACTGCTAGACAATTTCTCTCAAGTCTGGATGCAACAGAATGGGACCGCGCACGGCCGTCTAACACTCACCTGTCCGGTGCTGAGTATAAGAAAGTATGGGAATTGTTGGCTGGTGAATAGCGAGCCGGTTCTCTCCATTTAGATTTTTATTTTAGTTCTACGCTTCTCAACACTTTGATCGCATCCACCGGGTCAAAGCCTATGGCGTCTGCAAATCCCATCAAGTCCACTACATCGACCCTGCGCTGACCTTTCTCCACCGTCGCAACGAATGACTGATAGCGGCCCAAGCGTGCCGCAACGTCAGCTTGCGTGAGGCCAGCTTCTTTGCGCTTGGTTATCAAAAATTCGACCAAGGCCGAATGCAGGGGCGACGCGAGAGTACGGGACATGAAGCATCCACTCCGTTGGAATGGACACTTCCAATAATCTG
This sequence comes from Rhodospirillales bacterium, assembly GCA_965222395.1. Lineage (GTDB taxonomy): Bacteria > Pseudomonadota > Alphaproteobacteria > Rhodospirillales > Casp-alpha2 > UBA4479. The sequence goes on along the minus strand of OZ244947.1, from coordinate 3,266,495 downwards.
AAAAACAGATTATCTAAAAATCAGATATTTTTGTTGGGGCTTGGAGGTGGTTCATGCGTATGGCCGCAAGCGCATTAGCCTTCCTGATATTTTTTGCAACTACACCTATCGGAATTGCACAGGCCGTCGATGGGGAACGGCTTTACGAGGAAAGCCGCGCTGCCATGAAGCGCGGCGACGAAAGCGACGCGCTCAATGCCCTAAGAGCATCTGCCCAGGCTGGGTATACGAGGGCTCAGGCCGTCCTAGGCCACACGCTATATGTCCAAAGGTCGTTCAAAGAGGCGTTCAAATGGACACGCATAGCGGCAGAGAAAGGCGACTTAAAAGCGCAGACGATGTTGGGAAACATGTATGCCCGTGGATATGGCATTCGCCAAGACGACGAAAAGGCCGTCGAATGGACCCTTCGTGCTGCCGAGTCAGGTGATCCAGTCGCCCAGATCGGCATGGCAGCCCGATACGCAGATGGTCAGGGCGTTCCGAAGGATTACGTCCAAACACACAAGTGGTTGATCATTGCATGGGAGCGGCTCCCAGCGAGCAACGAAGTCGTTGCTGGCACCGCCATACGCATCATGGAAGGTACGATAAACAAGATGACCAAAAACGAGAGGGCACAAGCCAAAGCACTTGCCTCTGAGTGGAAACCTAGATGAGTGCTGGTGAACAGCTTCTTGGGTTTGCGTTGCTCGCCGGTCTTATCGTTGTGGTATGTCGGTTCTATTGGCTACGTATCTTATCCGTATCGGTAATAATGATTGCTTGGACCGTTGTAGCTATTGCTGCACCGATCTACCTTACGTTTGAAGACATATCGGACGGAAACCTAGGACAAGCGGTTGCGACCGTTGGCGTATCTCTCATTCTGGTGATGCCATGGCTTATCGCCGCAAGGGCTGCTCGAAGCTGGGTAGCAGATGAAAGACGTCACGACCGATGGACGAAGTTACCTTGGAACGCGCAATGAATTGACGGGGCTACCCACTTCAACAAGCGAGCATTGATCAAACGACTTAATTGTTGGCATGCTCACAGTGTTTTGAAAGTGGCTGAATATCGTATGGACTTTTCACGTTTTGAAATCATCGACCTTCTCCGTTTGAATGCCGACGCGATTGACGAGCTCCGCAGAAGGCACGTTGTAACAACTTCTAACGCCCCACTCGGCGACTACGCCGAATGGCTGTTTAGAAAAGCTTTTCAATGGGAACCGGCGGGTAACTCACATAAGGATGTTGACGCCATCGGGTCAGATGGTGCGCGCTATCAGATCAAATCCCGACGTATCCACAATCGCAACAAGTCCCGTCAACTTGGAGCACTTCGTAGGCTAGATGAGCGCAACTTCGATACTTTAGCCGCAGTGCTATTCAACGAAGATTTCACGGTTATGCGGGCTGCGCTGGTGCCTCATCAACTCGTGCTCGATAACTCTGCATACGTGGCAGCGACGAACTCAGGAAGATTCCAACTACAGGATAACGTCTGGGATTGGGAAAGCGTTGAGGACGTGACGAAGGAGCTAAGGCACGCCCAATAGCACTAATGCTCGTTAGCATCCGTGCGCTCAAATCGCCCATAGCCTGATCAGGACAGGGACAGGGACGTGCGCGCGCTTATGACAGCGCACGTCTCTCCCTTACTGACCGGAAAGGCCGGGGAAGTTTATTAAGACAAAAAGCCAACAAATCTGGCTAGTACCGTTCTTAATGACATTACGTGCTATATGGCGCTGATAGCTGGGCAGACGAAACCGGGACATTTTTTCCGGTCATTCCAATTTCGTCAAACCATGGCGTCGCTGCTATTCCACGTCTCGGTGAAAAACGAAATCGACGGAACCCAGTGTGGCACTCGCCAATTTCCTGTTCGCCAGTAGTTGCCGTATTGCCCGGTTCACAGAACTTCTAGCGGTGCTTTGCGTTGCGCCATCCTCAGTAGCCGCCTCAATGGCAAGTTTTTGAACCGCGTCTTTGGGGATAGCCTCGACTATATCTCTACCCTGTTCCAAGCACGTCGCCAGTCCCGACACAAAGGCAATGTCGCATGCCTCAAGCACAAACCGATCATACTTGGATGTTCGGTTTTGCGATGGTTCTAGTTCCGTCTCTAACCGAGCGCCGTTGTGCACCGCCGTCGCAACCATACTGGTCTCACCATTGGGCAACGGAATAGCAACTAAACTGTATTCTGTTTTCTCTCGCTGCCCAGGGCCATCGCGATTTTTCGAAATGTAGATGCCAGCCCGCGTTCGCGACCGCGCAATGTATTGGGCGGTGATTGTCAGGTCAGCGGTTGCACCAAAGACGACTGACCCCCGAGGTTCACTCTTTGCCTTGCCCTTAGCCGGATGCGTAATTCCTAAGACAAATGCGCCTGTCTCTTTTGATAGCTTGCGCATGTTTTCCATAGTGCGCTGCGTTATCGCTGCGTCATTCTCCGCAGGTGCAAGAAATACCCCGGAAACCGTATCAATAACTATGAGCTCAAGGCAGACGTTTTCATACATTTCGCTGAGCGCTGTTGCTAGCGCGATAATTCTCTCCTTGCTCGATTGGTAAATGGCCTCGTCATGCCAGTTGCCACCATCCATTTGGAATATGGGGAGCCCCGAAAACCCTTGTTCAACTAGACGGGCTCGTTCGTTCGGTTCAAGTGCGTAATAAGACGCGTCAATCCGTTTCGGAAAGAACTCATGGCCTTCGCTAAGAACGAATAGGGTTGCACCACACTCGTTTCGGTTCGGTCTCGCACTGCCATTCTTCTCTGCGATGGGCCATTTGTCGAAGAAGCGCTTACCCGTTGCTAAGGCCGTCGCCATCGCTAACGCGGTAAACGTCTTTCCGATACCGGAGTCGCCAATCAGTAGCCCCGTTCCAACCCTCGGCATAAAATCACCAATCAATTGTGCGGCTGAGTGACGTCGGATACCCGGTTGGTGAATATGGATGCCCTCGATTCTCATCAGGGGGTGCATGGTATCCCCTTCGCTGCATTAACCAGCGCATCTAACGCTTTCCAATCTCCGAAATACGCAAATCGCAACAAGCCTCTCGCTAATCGCTCAGCAGAATCTCGATCTCGCTTCTGGCCGGGAGCAATGAAGTGACGCATCAAAAATCGCGGGAAGTCCGACCATCGTTTATCCGATGCCATTTGCCATTTTAAATGGTCGATCCTGAAAACAATCGTCCTAGAACCAACCTCGACCATATAGACACAATCGTAATAGGGATCAGTCGCAAGAAATCCTTGATTGTCGAACAACCTTGCAATCAATTTCTTATTTATCGTCTCATCGGTAATCGTTAGGTCGGGACAACTTTGCAAACTCAGAAGTTCGCTCCGCGCAAAGGCATCTCTTGGAAGAAATGCTTCCCTGCCAAGCGGCCCCGACACAGGTGCTCCGTCATCGTTACTCATGACTTCTCTCCCGCCGGTATTCCCGTTGCCCGCATGGGCTTGGACAGTCGTGATTGTGCCCAAGCATCGAGATCACTAACGCGATACAACGGATAACGACCAGCCTTGACGAAGACCGGTCCGCCACCAGTAGTTACTAACTTTGCCAACCATTGAACACTGACAGGAAACGCGTACATCTCTTGCACGTACTTCGCAGCCTCTACGCGCCGCAACAGTTTGTCCGGGGGACATTGATCGAATTTGACTGACATTCTCTACCTCATCTGATTTAGGAAGAAGATTCCGAGAAATCTTCGATGAGACGAGAAAATCCAAGTTGGAATGACGTGAAAAGCTAGACTGAAATGCGGGTTTCGTTCGGCTTCTAATCTATTGAACGCGCACGATTTCTTATCGCGTGTTGGCTTTGGGAAAAGCCTTGATGAATTTTCGTCGCTCGCTCAACCGACCTCAAAAGCATTTGTTCTCGATATGAAGGATCACGGCTCGGCACGTACTCCGTCCATAAATTATCGGGCGCATCATTGACCCAATTCCTAACCGCATCGTCACTTACCTTGAATTTCTTCCGAACTCTTTTCACCGGGTCCTTAGCTCCCTGCGAAACGAGGAATTGATAGTAGGTAACGGCGGTTTTAATGGCGTCTTTCACTACCTTGTGGTCATTCGGTTTGCCTTTGCGTTTTATATCTGAAAGCTCCGATGGCGTGATATTCGATAAAAGTTCTTCAATATTGAAAGCCAACCAATCAGCTATTTCCGCATCGACACGCACAAACCGAACATCGTTACTTGAAGCGGATAGAGCATCGCGGGCTGCTTCCCACATTCGACGTGACGCAGCCTTACGAGCCTTAAGGTTCTCTCCGGCCTCGTGCCGATCAAATCGGGCTTCAATAAATGCCTCTACACATTCTTTCTTATCCATCATGCACCCCTGCCAAAGTGACAACATTCTCTGGCAATGGCTTCTCTCCCATAGCTGCCGCAAGGGTACTGCCAATGGCGTTGGACGCGCGGCGTAGTGGGTCCGTCTCTAGGTGTGCGTAACGCTCCGTCGTGCGCAGTTGCGTATGTCCTAGGAGCTTGCCGACGATAGGAAGCCCGAAACTCGCGCCAATACCATAGCTCGCGTGCGTATGCCGTAGATCGTGAAGACGCACCCCCTCCAACCCCGCACGTCGCGTCACCGTCGCCCATGGCCGTTTCAGATCAGCGCGCGGCTTCTCGTCCTCGGTCCCGGCGCTATCGCTCGCAATGACATACTTACCGATACGCGGCAGGTCCGAGAGCACCGCCATAGCAGGCGTATTGAGCACGATGGTTTTCTGTCCCGTCTTGCTGTCCGGCAGGAACAACACGCCACGCTGTAAATCAACGTGCGTCCATTCCAGATGCAGGATTTCGCGCAAGCGTGCTCCGGTCAGGATTAGCAGACGTATAGCCCCGGTGACGTGTGGACTTAGCTTAATAATGCGTTTCTCGGTTGCGGGTGCGTGCTTTGCCGTCGGCTTGGTTTCGTCAACTTCCCACGGAATGCCCGTCGTTTCCCCTTCGCGTAACGCTGCGCCTACCCGTTCAAGTTCCTCAACGGACAGAAAGCGCTCGCGTTTGCGCTCCTTGAACCTCGGGATACGCGTTGTCGGGTTTAAGCCCTCCGGTACATAGCCATGCCTATCCGCCCAACTGTACATGGAGCCAATGACGGCGAGCGTGCTATTGGCGATGGACGGCGTATCCTTCATGGCGAGGTGCGCCGCCGCCACGTCCTGTTTATTCACCGTTATAGCGCGCTTGGTTCCGAGGCGCGGCTTTATGTGGTTGTCGATGATGTGTTCGTAGAGGTCGCGCGTCGTCGGCTTGAGCTTCGTCTGCACGTGGCGTTCTTTGTACTCTCGGCACAGGTCGCTAATTGTGATGGCTTCCCGCTGCTCACGCTTCTTTGCTGCCGGGTCTTCGCCTTTGGTTGCGTCCGCGATGGTCTTACGCGCCAAGTCCCTCGCTTCGTCCGTCGTCAACTTGTGCGTACTGCCAAGCGTCACACGGCGCGTCGGAGCGCCACGCCCTACACCGTACCTGTATTCGGCGAAGTACGACTTCGCTCCCTTCGGCGTCACCATCAATCCGAAACCCGTCAGATCGGTGTCGTAGATATATAAGCGTTTGCCGTTGTGAGGCTTCGCCACCTCTACAGTCCGCTTCGTTAGCCTTGCCCGCGCCATCGCTTCTCTCCTTCACGTACCCCGTTCGGGTAGGCACCAGGTAGGCACCAAATGGGAATTCGAGGAAACCCTCAGGAATCCCGATACGACTCCGAGACGCGATTCAAGTCAAGATATCAATTGGTTATGGAAACCCGGGAAAGCGTAAGAAACCCACAGAAATCTAATTTCTTTACAATGGCATTGTAGAGGTCGTCGGTTCGATTCCGTCTGGCTCCACCATTCTTTTCAACGCCTTAGCTGATATCGGCTGAGGCGTTTTTGCTTAGAGACGTTGTGGGCTGAGAGATAGCCCATTGCTTGCCGAGATCTCTCGATTTCCATGTAGGGCCCATCTCGGTCATCGAGGCGGTTCGTCGGGCATGCCCGCTTCCGCTCTCTACAGCGCTTTCTCAATTTGCTTTAGCGCGTGAGCCAATCTTTCTTTGTGATCCTTGGACATCTTGGGTTGGTGCTTCAGAGAATTCGCCCACTCTTCAAGAATATCCGCCAGAAGGTGATGATGCAGATGAATTTGTGCCTCTCTCTTTTCACCGTGTGCATGTAGCTTGATCATGAGGCCATCATTCTCTGCCTCAGCTTCGAACTTCGCCCCTTCGCCAAACGATCCCACGTAGAACTTCTCCGGAAAATCGATAGAAACTTGGCCTTTGTCCGCTACGCGGTGCCTTTGTGGCTGTTTCATTTAAATCTGACCTTATTGGAACGTGACGCATTATTCTGATTTTCTACGAGTGATTTTCAGAACGCCATAATAAATGGTCAAGAGGCCCATATCCCATCTGCATTCGGGTATATGAAGGGTGCCATCATTGGCATCCATGCAGCCGCCTTCATTGCCGGCCCTGATTGGGCCGCCGGCACACGATCGACAGAACTGTTAAGCCAGAGCGACGCCCGCCCTAGAGCCCAGGAGGTAATTCCCGTCGGCTCCACTTTTTTTCAACGACTTAGCCGAGGTCGGCTGAGGCGGTTTTGTTGCGGGGCATCTATCCTACGCGATTACCGACATAATGAACATCGCTGGCGCCCGGCTCTTGCGGCGGCGCACGTCTCCGCCGAATATGGTCAGCGGCCCGGCATACGGTGCCGGGCACAGCAAGGGTCAGCGAGGTTACCGAGACCGCCATGGCAAGCGGAACAATCCGCATCGGGACATCGGGTTGGCACTATGTGCATTGGGTGGGGCCGGTTTATCCCCAGGATATGCCGGCCAACGCTTTCTTGGATTTCTATGGCCAGCACTTCGGCACGGCAGAGGTCAACGCCACCTTCTACCGGTTGCCGTCGCGAAAGACGCTGATCGGGTGGCGCGAGCGCACACCGCCCGGGTTCGTCTTTGCCTGCAAAGCCAGCCGCTACATCACCCACATGAAAAAGCTCAAGGATCCGTCGCCAAGCACGAGCACGTTTTTTAGTACCATCGATGCCCTTGAGGATAAGCTGGGACCGGTACTGTTCCAGTTGCCCCCGCGTTGGCATGCCGATCCGCAGCGGCTCGCCGCTTTCCTAAAGGCGCTGCCGGGTGGTTACCGTGTGGCCTTCGAGTTCCGAGACGAAACATGGTTTCGCGACGACATTTATGATCTGCTGGCGGAGCACAACGTCGCCTTGTGTGCCTATGATCTGAACGGTCACCGGTCACCGGTCATACTCACCGCGAATTTTGCCTACGTCCGCCTGCACGGGCCCGGCGGACCGTATCGCGGGCGGTACGACGGACGAACCCTGCGCGGCTGGGCGCGCAAACTCATGTCGTGGCAAGAAGACGGCATCGATGTGTATTTCTATTTCGATAATGATGAGCAGGGTTACGCGGCTCTGGACGCGCAGCGGCTTTTGGCCATGACCGCGCCAACAAGACCGATACCGAACACGTCACACAAACTGTATACGATTTGATGATATTTTGTGCGCAATTTGTAAATATGCGCAGTTAATGGGCATAAATTTTAGCGTGCTTTGTAAATAACCACGGATTCCTGGGATTCAAGCGTTGGCACGGACTTTGCCAATACGGGGGCTCAAATTCAGCTCAAGGAGATCCCCCCATGTCTGGCAATACCCCCAAAACCCACATGAGCCGCCGCTCGTTCCTGTCCACCACCGCCAACGTCGTCAGCGTCGGCGCGGTGATGTCGATGCTGCCGAGCATCGCATCCGCCGCCAAGCCGACCACCGTCGGTTTCATCTATGTCGGTCCGCGTCAGGATTTCGGCTGGAACCAGTCGCACTGGGACGCGGCGAAGAAGATCGCCGCGATGGACGGCGTCAAAGTCGTCGAACAGGAAAACGTGCCGGAAACCGCCGAAGTCGAGAAAGTCATGGAGTCCATGATCGAACTGGACGGCGCGTCGGTCATCATGGCGACGTCGTTCGGCTACTGGAAAAGCATCCTCAAGATGGCGGAAAAATACCCCAACGTGCTGTTCACGCACATCGGCGCGATCTGGAAGGACGGCGATCCGAAAAACGTTATCGGCTATCGCGGTTACATGGACGAGCCGCATTATCTGTGCGGAATCGCCGCCGGCCACATGTCGAAGACCAAGAAGCTCGGCTTCATCGGATCGAAGCCGCTGTACTTCATCTTCAACAACTGCAACGGCTTTATCCTGGGCGCGCAATCGGTCGACCCGTCCATCACCTGCAACGTCGTCATCACCGGTGAGTGGAACAACCCGGTCAAGGAAGCCGAGACCACGAACAGCCTAATCGATCAGGGTTGCGACGTTATCATTGCCAACGTCGACAGCGCCAAGGTCGCCATTGAGACGGCGGAACGCCGTGGCGTTTACACCTGCGGTTATCATTCCGATTGCAGCCCGCTGGCACCCAACGGGTTCCTGACCGGGGCCGAATGGAACTGGGCGTCCGCGGCGGACTTCGTCGAAGCCTGGCGGACCGAGGCGGCTTATGACAACGTCGTCCGCGGCGGCTTCAACAAGGATATGGTCGCGTTGAGCCCATTCGGCGCCGCCGTGCCGGACAACGTCAAAGCCGACGTTATGAAAGCCAAGCAAGGCATCATGGATGGGTCGTTGGCGCTGTATGCCGGCGAGTTGAAGGACAACAAAGGCAACATCGTCGTTAAAGACGGCGAAACCATCTCCAACGACGATACGGCGTTCAAGCTCGGCATGAAGTTCTTCGTCGCCGGCGCCGTCGGCGAGACCGGCTTGAACTAAGCCACCGACAGCGTCGACGGATGTTCAACTTTCAAAGCCCGCAGGCGGCCTATGGATTGGAGGCGGTGGTACTCAGTACCGCCGCCATCCTCTTCACGTTGCTGCTGTTCGGGGTGTTCGTCGCGCTCAACGGGCTCAATCCACTCGACGTTTATTATGTTTTGTATCTGGGCGGTTTTGCCCGACAGATTTCAATCGAGAACACGCTGACGCAAGCAGCGCCGATCATGTTGACGGCGCTGTGCACGGCCATTCCGGCGCGCGCCGGTCTGCTGGTGATCGGTGGCGAAGGGGCGCTCGTCGTCGGCGGCCTGGCGACGGTTTTGGTCGGGGTTCACCTTGGCGGTGTGCCTTTGGCGCTTGGTCTGCCGATCATGGTTCTCGCCGGTGCCTTGGCCGGCGGTATGTGGATCGGCGCCGCCGGCATGTTGCGCCAGCGCCGCGGTGTCAACGAGACGATCTCGACCTTGTTGATGAACTACATCGCCATCGCCGTGTTGCTGCATCTGGTGTCGGGACCGATCCGCGATTTCGACCAAGTCCTGAAACCGTCCAGTTGGCCGATCCCCGATCATCTGATGGTCGGGTCCCTGCCCGGTTTGGACGTTCATTGGGGCCTTGCCGTCGGCGTCGTCTGTTGTGTGCTGCTGTACGTTTTGATGCGCCGATCGGTGTTCGGGTTCGCGGTCGATGTGCTGGGCGGCAACCAACGCGCGGCGCAGATGGCGGGGCTGCCGATTGACCGCATGGTCATCCTGTGTTGCTTCATGGGCGGCGCGGCGGCCGGCATCGCCGGGGCGATGGAAGTCGTCGCGGTGCATGGGTTCGCCAGCGACTCGCTGGTCGTCGGGTTCGGTTACGCCGGAATCCTGGTGGCCTTTCTCGCCCGCCAACATCCGTTGGCGATTATCGTCGTCGCGGTGTTCCTGGGGGCCATCTCGGCCAGCGGCGGTTTGCTGCAACGCCGTTTCGATCTGCCGGACGCCACGACCCTGGTCCTGCAAGGAATGCTGTTCATGGTGGTGCTGGCCAGTAACGCCTTTTACGGCCGGATCAAATTCCTCCAACCGAAGGGAGCGTAACCATGGAAGGTGGCGATCTCGGCTGGTGGGGCGTGCTGATTGCGGTGATCGGCGGTGCGATACGTGTTTCCACCCCGTATTTGTTTGTCGCCCTCGGCGAGACCCTGACCGAGAAAAGCGGGCGCGTGAATTTGGGGCTCGAAGGCATTCTGGTGATGGGCGCGATGAGCGGCTACGGCACCGCCGTCATCACCGGCAGTCCCTGGTTGGGTGTGTTCGTCGCCGGATGCGCCGGTGCCGGTCTGGCCCTGATCCATGCGTTGATCTGCAACCTGCCCCGCGTCAACGACATCGCCGTCGGGATTTCCTTGTTTATCTTCGGGACCGGATTGGCGTTCTTTTTCGGCAAGGCGTTCATCAATCCGTCGGCGCCGCGCCTGCCGCACATCGAATTGGGAAACTGGTCGGATTATCCGCAAGTACAGTCCGCGTTGGAAGTCAACGTGCTGTTCATCATCGGCGCGGTCTTGGCGTTCTTTCTCGCTTGGGCGCTGAAGAATACCAAATGGGGCATGATCCTGCGGACCGTCGGTGACAGCAGCGATGCGGCCCGTGCGCTCGGGTACAACATCAACAAGGTGCGCATGCTGGGCACGGTGGCCGGCGGGTTTTTGTCCGGCGTCGGCGGCTCGTTCCTGTCGTTGTATTTCCCCGGCACCTGGAACGAAGGCCTGTCCAGCGGCCAGGGCCTAATGGCCGTGGCCTTGGTGATTTTTGCCCGCTGGAATCCGATCTATTGCCTGTATGTGTCGTTACTGTTCGGCGGCGCCACCGCCTTGGGCCCGGCGCTGCAGGCCGTCGGCGTGACGACCAACTATTATCTATATGGCGCGGCGCCGTATGTGCTGACGCTCGGCCTGTTGATCTATGCGTCCAGCAAGGAACACGCCCTTGCCGGTGCACCGAACGAGGTATCGATCAACCGATGAGTGCTACCGCCCCCCTGCAGAACCAGACCTTGCCCCCCGAAGTGGTGATGACCGGCCTGACCAAACGGTTCGGCGCGTTCACCGCGTTGGATACCGTCGACATGGTGATTAAGCCGGGGTCGCTGCATGCCCTGCTGGGCGAGAACGGCGCCGGGAAAAGCACGCTGGTGAAATGCCTGATGGGATTTTATCACGCCGACGGGGGCGACGTGATGGTCGCCGGCCAACCGGTCCGCGTCGGCGATCCGAAGGCGGCGCGCAATCTTGGTCTCGGCATGGTCTATCAGCACTTTACCTTGGTCCCCAGCATGACGGTGGCCGAAAACCTGGCACTCGGCGAGAGCGACCTGCCGGCGATCGTCGATTGGCCCAATCGGCGCGCGCGGATGCAGGCGATGATCGACAGCACGCCGTTCGACCTCGATCTCGACCGTACGGTCACCAGTTTGGCCGCGGGCGAAAAACAAAAGCTCGAAATCCTCAAACAGCTGTATCTCGGCGCGCGGGTACTGGTACTGGACGAGCCGACCAGCGTCCTGACGCCGAGCGAGGCCGACGAAATCCTTGGCCATATGCGGGAATTGACGCACAGCGGCGCGCTGTCGATCGTTCTGATCACCCACAAATTGCGCGAGGTGGATGCCTTCGCCGACGAAGTCACCGTGCTTCGCCACGGTCGCAAAGCCGGCCACGCCGAGGTCGCAGACGTGGGGCGCGAAGATCTGATCCGCATGATGATCGGCCAAGAAGATGTGGCGTCGCTGGCCGACCGGGGCGCGCCCGCCGGCCTCGACATCGCGTTGCAGATCAACGACTTGAAAGTGACGAACGATCGCGGTGTCGATGCGGTCAATGGGACCAGTTTGCGCGTCGCCGCCGGCGAAATCGTCGGCGTCGCCGGGGTGTCGGGCAACGGCCAGAAGGAACTGGTCGAAGCCTTGGCCGGACAACGCCACGCCCACAGCGGCGAAATCATCGTCCGCGGCGAGGCGTATCGTTGCAGCCGCGGCGAGATGGCGCGCCATGGCGTGCACTTGCTGCCGGAAGAACCGTTGGCCAATGCCTGCGTGCGCAATATGTCGGTCGCGGAGAACATGGCGATCCGCACTTTCGATCGCACGCCCGACGGCGGACGGCGCATTTTCATCGACCGCGACGCCATGCGGAACGCGGCGCTTGGCTTGATCTCGGCGTTCAAGGTCAAAACGCAGGGGCCGGATGCGCGGATAGAGACCCTGTCGGGCGGCAACGTTCAGCGCAGCGTCCTCGCCCGGGAACTGTCCGGCGACGTTCATGTGCTGATCGCCCAGAACCCCTGCTTTGGTCTCGACCTCAACGCGACGGCGGAAATTCGCAACCGCATTATGGACGCGCGCAACAACGGTGCCGCGGTCTTGCTGATCAGCGAAGACCTGGACGAAGTCTTGACCCTATCGGACCGTATACTTGTGATGTCGGAAGGGCGTATTGTCCACGAGACCGGACGCGACGGCGCGGACCGGCATGAAATCGGCAGCCATATGGCGAGCCACGACTGACGGGGGAATTACAACGTGGCCGGTGACAGACCCGATAAAGTCGTCCGCGGCGGCCTACTATTGGATGTCGTCAATCGGACGACCGCGCCTGCCGATATTCTGATTGCCGGGGACCGCGTCACCGCCGTGGGGGCGCCCGGCTTGGATGCCCCCGACGGCGTCGAGATTATCGATGCCGCCGACCGATTGATCATGCCCGGCCTGATCAATGCGCATACGCATGGGCACGGCAGCCTCGGCAAGGGGCTCGGCGACAGATGGTCGTTGGAACTACTGCTCAATGCGCTGCCGTGGGCCGGCGGCGGTATGAGCCTGGAAGACAAGAAACTCGCCGCGCAGCTCAACGCCGCTGAAATGATTCTCAAAGGCTGCACCGCCGCCTACGACATGTTCTTCGAATTTCCGACCCCGACCACCGAAGGCATGACACTGGCGATTGACGCCTATCGCGACGTCGGCGTGCGTGTCCGCCTCGCCCCGATGATGGCGGACACAACGTTCTACCGAGCGGTCCCCGGGCTGCTCGACAGTCTGCCGGAACCGCACCGCGCGCGTGCCGCCAAGATGTCGGCGGCGACGCACACCGAACATCTTGCCGCGTGCACCGATCTGCTGGACGGATGGACCCACGACCGCGACTGGGCGCGCCCGGCGCTGGGGCCGACCATTCCGACGCATTGCACCGATGACTTCATCCGCGGCTGCCGCGATCTGGCCCGCGATTACGGCGCCGGCATTCAGATGCATGTGGCGGAATCAAAAGCCCAAGCCGTCGCCGGGCTGGAACGGTACGGCAAATCGATGGCGGCGCACCTGAACGACCTTGGGCTGATCGGTCCCGACTTCGTCGCCGCGCATGGGGTATGGTTGGATGATGCGGATCTGGCGCTTATGGCCGACCGGGGTGCGTCGGTGGCGCACAATCCCGGCAGTAATATGCGATTGGGCTCCGGCGTTGCCCGGGCCGTCGCGATGCGGGACGCCGGTGTAACGTTCGGGATCGGCACCGATGGATCCGCCTCGTCCGACAATCAAAACATGTTCGAAGCCATGCGCGACGGCGCAGTAGCATCCCGACTTCATACGCCGGACCCGGACGGATGGCTCGGCACTTGGGACGTTATCGACGCCGCCACGTTGGGCGGCGCCAAGGTCATGGGCATGGATGACCTGATCGGTCGGATCGCGCCGGGGTACAAGGCGGACTTGGTGTTTCTCGACTTGGGGAATGTCAATTTCGTGCCGCTCAACGACGCCGCCAATCAGATTGTGAACTGCGAAGATTCCAGTGCCGTCGACAGCGTCATGGTCGATGGCCGTATGGTGCTGTCCGGACGGCGTTTCGTCGATTTCGATTTCGCACAGCTTCGCCGCGCGGTGAACGCCGCCGCCGGCCGCTTGGGAGAGGCCAACGCCGAAACCCAAGCGACGATGGAGGCTATGGCACCGTTCGTTTCCACCCACTGCGTCGGGCTGGCGTGCCGCGGCCATCATGTCCATGCCGCGATCCACGGCGCCGAGATACGCTCTTGATGGATACGTCGTCGCGATCAATCATGCAGGTTGACGAATTGGACCCATCAGGGAGCGCCACGGGGCGACAAGACAACGTGCCAGGAGCAAAAGACCGCACCGCTGAAATCGTCGTCGCCCTTCGGAGTGCCATCATCGAGCAAGCCGTCGGGCCCGGTACACGCCTGCCCGAAGACACCATCGGCGAACGGTTCGGCGTCAGCCGCACCATCGTCCGCGCGGCGCTGAGCGACCTCGCCGCCGAGGGACTGGTTGAGCTGCGCCGCAACCGCAGCGCCGTCGTCGCCGAACCGAGTTGGAACGACGCCCGCGACACCTTCGACATCCGCGTCGCGGTCGAGGAAATCGTCGTCCGCCGTTTGGCCGGGTCGCTCACAGACGATCAGATCGCCACGTTGCGCGCCCACGTTGCCGAAGAAGAAAAGGCCGCAAACAAGGACGAAACCCATTCGATCCGCTTGGCCGGCGAATTCCACATCATGCTGGCCGAGTTCACCGGCAGCGACGTTTTGATGAAACACATGCGCGAGCTGACGTCCCGTTGTTGTCTGATCCTGGCGGTGTTTTCGCGGCCACATTCGTCGGAATGCGGGGTCACCGAACACAAAGAGTTGGTCGAGCTGCTGATCAGCGGCGACGAGGACGGGGCGATGCGGGCCATGCGTCAGCATCTGGGCGACGTTGCCGACCGGGCCTTGATCACGCCGCCGAAAAAAGACGACCGGCCGATCGCAGACATCCTGGGCGATTACGCCGCCCCCTAATCGTTTGCATCTTGCCGACCCAGTATCCGCTCGGCGCTGTCGTTCAGCACATCGATGCGGGTGATTTTACCGTCGACAATTTCGAACCGATCAATATAGCGATTGCCGTCGAACGGCGTGCCGTCCGGCCACTCGCCATACAACTCGCCGAAGCTGTAAACGACGGTGCAGCTATCCCCCGGCGCAACGTCCAGCGGGCCGAGTTTCTTTTTCACCCATTTGTACCGCCCGGCGTTATAGGCCGCCATTTCCCGCGGATGCGTCATCTTGGTTTTACCGGTGAAGTAGATTTCCGCTCCTGGGGCGAGGAACTCCGCCGCCCGGTCAGGGTCGGGGATCATCGTGATATCGAGGAACGTGGCGATCATATCGCGCACCGATTGCGGGGTATCTGAGCTCATTTTCGTCTCCGTTTCGAACCAAGGTCCCGCAGCGGCAGCAAATTGCGGGCCAATAATCGTATACAGTTTTTATCAACTTCGCATGCAATATGCCGATTCATTGAGCATGAGTCTTCTACTAATGGCGACTTTTTAGTCATTTCTAAAATGTGATTGCAAATTAAGCGCAGAATCCGGGCATTTGAGTCTGGCACGCGGCTTGCTCTCTCCTCTTACCAGCTTTTTAAAACCAGGAGGCCCAGATGAACCGCTTACCGAAATTCCGTTTTTGCCGTCGGGGGATGCTGCTGGCATCCGCCGCGGCCGTTGCCACCATCGGCTTGAGCCCGCTCGCGGCCGCTGCCGACACCATCAAAGTCGGCCTGATCGCCAGCCTGTCCGGCGCATCGGCCAAATCGGGCGAAGCCATTACGCGCGGCATGACCATCGCCATTAACGAGATTAACGCCGCAGGCGGCTTGCTCGGCAAACAGGTCGAGTTGATCCGCCGCGACGACGAGAACAACCCCGGCAAGGGCCTCGTCGCCGCTCGGGAACTGATCCAAAAGGAAAAAGTCGCTGTTCTGTTCGGCGGCCTGCAAACGCCGGTGTCGCTGGCGATTGTGCCGTACGTCAATCAAATCAAAGTCCCGTTCATGGGTCCATGGGCCGCCGGCACGCCGATCACCAAGAACGGCGCCAAGGAAAACTACGTCTTCCGCGTGTCGGCCTATGACAGCATGGTCGGCGTCGCCCTCGTCAACCGGGCGATCAAAGTCCATAGCGCCAAGAAGCCCGGCATGATGCTGATCAACAACCCATGGGGCGAGTCGAACGAGAAAGCGCTTCGCGCTGCTATGACCGACAACGGCCTGGAGCTGGCCGGGATCGAGAAAGTCGAAAAATCCGACATTGACGTGGTGCCGCAGTTGACGCGCCTGAAAGCCGCCGGTGCCGATACCATCTTCATGGTCGCCAACGTCGGCCCGTCGGCCCAGGTGATGAAGTCGCTGGAACGCATGAAATGGGACGTGCCGGTGGTCTCGCATTGGGGCCCGGCCGGCGGCCGGTTCTCCGAACTGGGTGGGCCGCGCGCCAAGGACGTGGAGATGATCCAAACCTTCACGTTCTCCGGCAATGACAGCCCGGCCGCATCCGAGATGATGACCAAGCTGAAAGCTGCCTTCCCGGAAATCAAAGGCGAAGCCGACGTGACCCCCGCGGTGGGCATTGCCAACGCCTATGACGGCATGCACTTGGCGGCGCTGGCGATCACCAATGCCGGCAGCACCGATGGCCCTGCCGTCCGTCAAGGCTTCTATGACATCAAGGAATACGCGGGTCTGATCAAAACGTACACGAACCCGTTCACGCCGGAAGAGCACGATGCCCTCGGCCCGGACGATTTGATCTTCACGCAATTTATCGACGGCAAGATCATTCCGATCAACTGATCTCTCCTTCCGTGGCGGCGGCATCCGATTTGATGTCGCCGCTGCGGTTTCTTTCCTGTTCTCGTAAATTCATTTCTTAAGGCATTTTCCCATGTTGGTGACCTCCGCGATCATTACCGGCCTTGGCCTCGGCGCCATGTACGGTCTTCTCGCGCTCGGCTTTCACATCACCTATGTGGTCTCCAACACCGTCAACTTCGCGCAGGGCAGCTCGATGATGTTGGGCGCGGTGCTCGGGTACACCTTCGGCGTGACGCTGGGATGGCCGATGCCCATCGCGATCCTCGCCGCGTTGATGGGGTGCGCCATCTACGGCCTCGCCGTCGAACGGTTCCTGGTCCGGCCCTTCGCCGACCGCGGCTCGAACGGCTGGCTGATGGCCACCGTCGCCGGCGGCATCGTCATCGACAACGTGGTGCTGTTCACATTCGGCAAAGAACCACGCAGCTTCCCGTCCCCGTGGGCGATTGAATCCGTCGACGTGTTCGGGATCGGCGCCTATCCGCTGCAACTGGTCATTCCGGTCGTCGGCCTGATCGCCGCGGCGATTCTTAGCTTCGTGTTGTTAAAAACGAAACACGGCAAAGCCATGTCGGCGGTCGTCCAACGCCCCGAAGCGGCGCGCCTGATGGGGATCGACACCCGGTTCGTGATCGCCGCCGCGTTTGCCTTGTCGACCGTGTTCGCGGGCATCGCCGGATTATTGATCGCGCCGCTGTTCAACGTGTCGTCCGGCATGGGCCTGGTATTCGGCATCAAGGCTTTCGCCACCGCGATCCTCGGCGGCATCAACAGCGCCTGGGGTGTGGTCATCGCCGGGTTGCTTTACGGCCTGGTCGAAGCATTGACGACCGCATTCCTTGGCTCGTCATACACGCAGATCATCGGGTTCAGCATGATCATCCTGGCCCTGTTCTTCCTGCCCAATGGGCTGTTGGGCAAAGCGGAGATCAAGAAAGTCTGATGCAAAAGCTTCTCGACGATATGCGCCTCAGCTACATCGGCATCGGCGTCGCCACCATTGTCGGCGTCGGCTTGGCGATGACGGTCGAAGGTTATTACAACTTCATCCTCGCCATGGTCGCCATGAACGTGATCGTCGGGGTCGGACTGAACATGTTGCTGGGCCTGTCCGGCCAAGTGTCGTTCGGACACGTCGGCTTCTTTGCCATCGGTGCCTACACCACGGCCATCCTGATGCTGCAAGGGGTCGGGTTCTGGTGGGCATTGCTGGCGACCGTTTTCATGTCGGCGGCCGTCGGCTTGTTGTTGGCGATCCCGGTCCTGCGGGTAACCGGACCGTACTTGGCGATGATGACCATCGCCTTCGCCTTTATCGTCGAACACGGCGCGATCGAATGGCGCGCCCTGACGGGTGGCGCCAACGGATTGATGGGATTTCCGTCGCCGGAATTCTTCGGCCACATTATGACCGAGGCCGATCTGGCGTTGTTGGCGGCATTGCTGGCCGGCGGGTCTCTGGCCTTTTATCAGCGCCTGGCGCACAGCACCTGGGGCCGGGCCATGCGGGCGGTCCGCGACAGCGAGGTCGCGGCCCAGGCAGTGGGCCTCAACCCATTGGTGATCAAGACCGCGTCGTTTGTCCTGTCCGGCGTGCTGACCGGCCTTGCCGGGGCGATCTTCGCGCCGCTGAATTTGTTTATCTCCCCCAGCTCGTTCCCGTTCTTCCAATCCATCCTGTTCATCCTGGCCGTTGTCGTCGGCGGGTCCGGAACCCTGTGGGGGCCGGTTCTCGGCGCCCTCGTGGTGGTGTTGCTGCCCGAGGTGCTGTCCGATTTCGCCGAATACCGGCTGCTGGTGTTCGGCGGGCTGTTGTTGGGCGTCCTGTGGCTGGCACCGCGCGGGATCGTCGGTACCGTCATGGGGTGGCTGAAAGCCGCGCCGTCGGTCGAAACATCCCGCATCAAGGGCGATTTGAAGGCCTTTCTGGGCCGCGACGCCGACCAAGGCCAAAGCCTGAACGTCGATAACATCGGCATTTCGTTCGGCGGCGTTCAAGCCGCCAAGGATGTCAGCTTCACGGCCGAGCCCGGCCGCGTCACCAGCATCATCGGCCCGAACGGGGCCGGCAAAACGACCGTGCTGAATATGATCGGCGGGTTCTACAAACCGGCGACAGGCCAAATCGACCTGGACCAGCCGTTGGCCGGAAAATCCGCGTTTGCCATCGCCCGCGCCGGTGTTTCGCGAACCTATCAAACCACCCAGTTATTCGAACACATGAGCGTGCGGGAGAATATTCGCATCGCGCTCCGCGTTGGACAGCTTGGCCCGATGCTAAGCGACGGCGACACGACCGCCGACACCGACGAGGTCGAAGCGCTGCTGGGTTTTGTCGGCTACGGCGGCGCGTCCGATACGCTGGCCGGGAACCTGCCGCACGTCGACAAACGCCTGGTCGAGATTGCCCGCGCCCTGGCGACGCGGCCCAAGGTCCTGTTGTTGGACGAGCCCGCCGCCGGTTTGATGCGCGAAGACAAGGAACAGCTTGCCGTGCTGCTGCGCGAGATCGCCGACGCCGGGATCACCCTGATTCTGGTCGAACACGATATGTCTTTGGTCATGGGCATTTCCGATCACATCGTCGTCTTGGATGCCGGCGAGCCGTTGGTACAGGGCGCGCCGGCGGAGATTCGCGAAGATCCGCGCGTTTTGGAGGCGTATTTGGGCGAAGGCGATTTCGAAGCCCGGCCGCGCGCCAGCGCCTGGGCGGGCGCCAAGGTTGCAACGCTCACCGCGCTGGACGTCGAAGCCGGTTATGGCGCGGCGCCGGTTCTGGAGGACGTCCGCCTGAACGTTTATCCAGGCGAGCTGGTCGCCGTGCTCGGCGCCAACGGGGCCGGCAAATCAACATTGCTGCGGTCGATCAGCGGCCTGCACCGTCCGGTTGAAGGCTCGATCATTCTCGACGAGACCGAGACCATCCATCTCGAAGCCCAACACATCGCCGCGCTGGGGATGGCGTTGGTGCCGGAAGGACGTCAGGTGTTCCCGGAACTGACGTTGCGCGACAATATCCTCCTTGGCGCCTGGACGCGAAAAGACACCGTCAACGATGCCGAGATCGAAGCCTTGATGAACCGCTTTCCCCGCATCCGCGACCGTATCGACAGCGAGGCGGGCGTGCTGTCGGGGGGCGAGCAGCAAATGCTCGCCATTGCCCGGGGACTTATCGCCAAGCCGCGCATTCTGTTGTTGGACGAACCGTCGTTGGGCCTGGCCCCCGCCATGGTCGCGGAACTGTTCGATACCCTTGCCGATCTGCGCGACGAAGGCGTCACCATTCTGATTGTCGATCAAATGGCCAATCTGGCCCTCGCCGTCGCCGATCGCGGCTACGTTATGGAAAGCGGCCGCGTCGTGCACGAAGGGGTCGCGGAGACGTTGAAAGACGATCCAGCGATTGAAAAGGCCTACCTCGGCCATGCATAACGGTGCCTGAAAAGAAGACGGAAGGACACATCCATGGATCTAACCCTGCGCCATGCGCGCCTGTCCGATGACGCGCAACGCACTGTCGATGTCGGCGTACAGGACGGCAAGATTGCCGCGATCGAGAGCGCACTCACCCCCGGCGACCGGGATATCGACCTGGGAGGACGATTGCTGTTACCGGGGTTCGTTGAGACGCATATTCATCTGGATAAGTCCTGCATTCTGCATCGGTGTTCGTCGAAAAAAGGCGACCTGGACGAAGCGATCGGCGAAGTCGCCCGGCTGAAAAAAGCATTTACCGAAGAAGACGTTTCCGAGCGCGCCAAACGGACACTGCGGAAATGCGTCATCAACGGCACCACGCGCATGCGCACCCACGTCGAGGTCGATCCGGTGATCGGCCTGCGCGGGTTCGAGGGCGTGAAGCACGCCATCGCCGATTTCGCCTGGGCCATCGATGTCGAGATGTGCGTGTTTCCGCAAGAAGGTCTGCTGAACAACCCGGGTACCGACGAATTGATGGTCGCCGCCCTGAATGACGGTGCCGGCAGCGTCGGCGCCGCACCCTATACCGATAGCGATCCGCATGGACAGATCGACAGGGTGTTCGAGATGGCGCGTGAATTCGATGTCGATATCGACATGCATTTGGATTTCGGTGCCGATGCGTCGGAGTTGGACGCCGAATACGTTGCCAAGAAAGCCGACGAATTCGGCTGGGGCGGCCGCGTCACCATCGGCCACGTCACCAAGTTTTCGGCGATGGCGCCCGCCAAGCTGGCTGCCCTGGCCGAACGTTTGGCCGACGCCGGTGTCGCCGTCACCGTCCTGCCGTCGACGGACTTGTTCCTGATGCATCGGGACTATGACCACAACGTGCCGCGCGGGGTCACGCCGCTGCACACCATGCTGGATCATGGGGTCAATTGTTCGCTGTCGTCGAATAACGTGCTGAATCCATTTACGCCGTTCGGCGATTGTTCGTTGATCCGGATGGCAAACCTGTATGCCAACATCGCACAGATCGGCAAACTGGATACACTGGCCGAGTGCCTGAACATGGTCTCGACCCGATCCGCCGATTTGATGAACCTGGACGATTACGGCATCGCCGTCGGCAAGACGGCGGATCTGATCGTCGTCGACAACACCGACCCGGCCATGGCGGTGGCCGAACTGTCGCAACCGATGTACGGTTTCAAGGCGGGCAATCCGACGATGACTCGTGCCCTCCCCGAACTGCATGGACCGGCATAACACCATGACCATCAACGATAGCGTCGACGCCTTCGTCGAAATCTTTGAAATTGCCGGCGCGCCGGACGGTCCGCTGAGCGGGCTGACCTTCGCCGCCAAGGACCTCTATGACGTCGCCGGACATATGACCGGCTGCGGCAGTCCCGACTGGATCCGTACCCATGACGTCGCCGACGTCTCGGCGCCGGCCGTGCAAATGCTGCTGGACGCCGGCGCGACGCTGGTCGGCAAAACACACACCGACGAAATCGCCTACAGCCTGATGGGGGTTAACGCGCATTACGGCACGCCCATTAACAGCGCCGCGCCCGACCGTGTGCCCGGCGGCTCGTCGTCCGGATCGGTCGCCGCCGTGGCGGCGGGTCTTGTCGATATCGGCCTCGGCAGCGACACCGGCGGCTCCGTCAGGATGCCGGCCTCGTTCTGCGGCGTTTACGGTATCCGCACCACGCACGGACGGATCGACCTTGCGAACGTCATGGCGCTGGCCCCCAGTTTCGATACCGTCGGGTGGTTCGCCCGCGACGCCGAAACCTTCGCCCGTGCGGGCGCGGCGTACGGCATGGATGCGTCCAGGGCGGGCAGACCGCAACGCCTGTTGATCGCCGACGACGCGTTCGCCCGCGCAGACGACGACACCCGCGCCGCGTTGCAGCCGACCCTTGATCGGTTATCCCAATCGTTCGACACGGTGGAAACAATCGCCCTCGCCCCCGACGGGTTCGAGGCCTTGCGCAAAGTCTTCATGGTCTGCCAAGCCGCCGAGGTCTGGCAGGTGCACGGCGACTGGGTCACGGCGGCGCAACCGTCGTTCGGCCCAGGCATCAAACAACGGTTCGAGATGGCCGCCAAAATTACGTCGGACGAATTGGCAGCGGCAAGCGATACCCGCACTGACATTTCGGCCCGGCTATACGATTTGCTCGGCGACGAAACCGTCATCGCTCTGCCCACCAGCCCCGGCCCCGCACCGTTGCGCAGTGCCGACGAAGGCGGCCTCAACGATTTCCGCTTGGCCGCGCTGGATTTGTTGTGCAGCGCCGGCCTGGCGGGATTGCCGCAAATCAATATCCCGGCGGGGACGGTCGGCGGTGCGCCGGTTGGCCTCTCGCTGATCGGTGGAACCGGACGCGATGATATGCTTCTGGCGATGAACCTATGAGTATACCCGACCGCACCGCCATTGAAGCCGATGTCCGCGCCCGCTTCGACGCGTACGAGGCCGCGCTGACCGGGAACGATGTTGGTGCACTGATCGATTTTTTCTGGGATGACCCGACTGCCGTGCGCCTCGGCCCGGACGGTGGGGCCTACGGCTATGACGAGATCGCCGGCTTCCGCAAGGGCCGCGACGCCAGTGACGTCGACCGCGATTTGCTGCGGGTCGAAATCAACATTCTCGCCAACGATATCGCCGTCGCCAATGCCGAATACAAGCGCAAAAAGTCCGGCCGTCTCGGCGCGCAAAGCCAAGTCTGGCAGAAACGCGACGACACCTGGCGGATCATCTCGGCGCACGTGAGCCTGCGGACGTAACGTTGGGCGCGCGTTAAATAACGTAAAGTTCATTTGTCAGCGGCGTGGCGTCATTTAACCTGTGCGGTATGACTAGGAGCGCCATGAAAATGATCAGCCGTCACTGTCGGCGCGTGCTGTTGCCGTGTCTTGGGGTACTCGTACTGGCAGGATGCGCAAGCGGAGGTTCCTCGTATCAACACTATGCCGCGCTTTCAGAAAACGACGCGCACGTTACCTTCACCAACGACGGCAGTGTAAGCCGCGTCGGGTACTTCGACTCCACCGAATACAACGAATATGCCGCGATCGAGTCCGCATCCGGTCAGGGAGAAGCCTTTTTCGCAGCCGTTCTCCCGACGCGGGACCGACACATTTTGGAGTTTGATCGCCTCGTTGCCGACACGATCCGCATGTGGCGGTTCAACCGCGATGCCGACATACCCCCCGGGGACTCGCTTCGGGTTGAAACCGACATGGCCCGCTTTTGGGTGCGACCGTATCGGCGCGGCGGCATCGCATGTTTCGGTTATACCGGTGGATGGCAACGCGAAACGAACGACCCCGATCACCGGCCGCGGCGGGTGCTGTTCGGGTATTACTGCCGCAGCGAAGGTGCCGACTATTCCCCCGCCGAGATGACGGCGTTCGTCAACGGTATCCGCGAGAACCCGACCGTCGGTATCCAGTTGCATCGTAACGGTGGCGTCGTTGGCGTTTGGGCGCGCGATGTCGGTCAAGGTCCGGCGCTGCGTGACACCGCCGCCGGGTCGGAGAACGCCGAATCCGGCCTCAGCGATTTTCCGCTGTTACTCGCCCGCCGGTATACGCCGTCAATTCCGTCAGCGAACTAGACCGAAATTCCGGTTTCTGGGATTCCTGTGCCCGTAACATTATTTCGCTTCTTCTTCGATGCCATTCCACGTTAAACCCGGTCGCATCATCAATGATCGGGGGGATCTTCCATGCATATCGGTTTGATCGGCGGCATCGGCCCGGCAGCGACGGATTTCTATTACCAGCGGCTCATCGCAACGTTCGCAGCGCGCGGCGCAACCTTGGAATTGACCATCGCGCATGCCGACTCGCCGACACTCATCGACAATCTTGGCAAAGACGACAAACAGGCCCAGGTCGCGATTTATCAACGGCTGACCGATCGGCTGGTCCGCGCCGGCGCCGACTGCGTGGTCGTCACCTCCATCGGCGGCCATTTCTGCATCGACGCGTTCAAAGAGGTCTCACCGCTGCCGGTTATCGACATGCTGGTTGAGGTCGCGCGGGCCATGGATGCACAGAAGTTTCAACGCGTCGGCATTCTCGGCACCCGTACCGTCATGGAAACGCGGTTTTACGGCGGCATCCATTCGGCGGACGTCCTGCCCCCGGCGGACGGGCAACTCGATGCCGTGCATCAGGCATATATCGACATGGCAAAGGCCGGCCGGGTCACCGATGCACAGCGCGCGGTGTTCTATGACGCCGGCAACGCGTTGATCAAAGACGGCGGCGCCGAGGCGATCATGCTCGGCGGGACCGACCTCGCGCTGGCGTTCGACGCGGACACCAGCCCGTTTCCGATTGTCGATTGCGCCGCCATCCACGTCGATGCCGTCGTTGCCGCGGCCCTCGCCGATTAGTCCAGACCGATCCATCCCACGCCGAACCGAAAAAGGGCGGCCCGGAGGCCGCCCTTTGATCGTCGAGATGGAGATCTGTACGACGATACGTCGTCTTATGCAGCGCCTTTTTGCGGCCGCATGTCGTCCTTGCTGATACCGGCGACTTTGACCGGCGGCTTCATCGCATCGCGGCGGAACGGCTCGCCCAGTTCTTGGTTGAGAACAACCTCGATCAAGGTCGTGACGTTGCCGTCCATTTGCTCTTTGACCGCGGTGCGCAGCGCTTCGGTCAGTTCTTCCGGACCCGTCACCTGGACGCCCTTAAGACCGCACCCTTCGGCAACCTCGGCATAATTGACGCCAAGATTGAGCTCCGTACCGACGAAGTTGTCATCGAACCACAACGTGGTGTTGCGCTTTTCGGCACCCCACTGATAGTTGCGGAAGACGATCATGGTGATGGCACCCCAATCACCACGGCCGCACGCCGTCAGCTCGTTCATCGAAATCCCGAACGCGCCGTCGCCGGCAAAGCCAATGCACGGCACGTCGGGCTGGCCGATTTTCGCACCGAGGATCGCCGGCAAACCGTAGCCGCACGGGCCGAACATGCCCGGCGCCAAGTAACGGCGGCTCTTCTCGAACGTCGGGTAGGCATTGCCGATGGCGCAGTTGTTACCGATATCCGTCGACATGATGTAGTCGTCCGGCAGTGCCGACATGATGGCTTTCCAGGCGATACGTGGGCTCATGCGGTCCGGCTCGCGGTCGCGGGCACGCTCGTTCCAGGTGACACCCTCGTCGTCGTCCTCGATTTCCATCGAGGTCAGTTCTTGGGCCCACGCCGACTTGGTCTGTGCGATGACGCCTTTACGGGCTTCACGATCGGTGTCGCCGGCTGTGGCGGACAGGCTCGCCAGCAGCTGATCGGTAACCTTCGCCGCGTCGCCTTGGATGCCGACAGCGATCTGTTTCACCAGACCGATGCGGTGACGGTTGATGTCGACCTGGATGATTTTGGCATCCTTGGGCCAGTAATCGTACTGATAACCCGGCATCGTCGAATACGGGTTCAGACGGTTCCCGACGCACAAGACGACATCGGCCTGGTTGACCAGTTTCATGCCGGCCTTCGAGCCATTGTAGCCGAGCGGTCCGGCGTACAGCGGGTGCGAACCCGGGAAGGCATCGTTGTGTTGGTAGTTGACGCAAACCGGCGCATCCAACTTTTCAGCGAGGCGCTTCACGGCGTCGACGCCACCGTCCGACAGAATGACGCCGGCACCGTTGACGATCACCGGGAACTTGGCATTCGACAGCAGGTCCGCAGCCTCTTGGACGGCTTCCGGGTCACCGGCGGGATGACGGAGTTTGAGAATCTGCGGCAACTCGATGTCGACGATCTGCGTCCACATGTCGCGCGGCACGTTCATCTGCGCAGGCGCCGAACCTTCCCATGCTTTCTCGATCACACGGTTCAGGACTTCGGCAACCCGGGTCGGGTCGCGCAGTTCTTCCTGATAGCAGACGCAGTCTTCGTACATCGCCATCTGCTTAACCTCTTGGAAACCGCCGTGGCCCAGCGTCTTGTTGGCGGCCTGCGGCGTCACCACCAGCAAAGGCGTGTGGTTCCAGTACGCGGTGATGATCGGCGTCACCATGTTGGTGATCCCGGGACCGTTTTGCGAGATGGCCAAGGACATCTTGCCGGTCGCGCGGGTGTAACCGTCGGCGATCATGCCGGCGTTCACTTCGTGCGCACAGTCCCAAAACTTGATACCGGCTTCCGGAAACAAATCCGAAATCGGCATCATCGCCGAGCCGATAATTCCGAATGCGTGCTCGATGCCGTGCATCTGTAACACTTTTACAAAAGCTTCTTCGGTGGTCATTTTGGTCATGGCGGTATCCTCTCCGTGCGCTTTGATGGGGCTTACACCGGTCTTTGCCGGCTGCGGCTCCTGCTCTGTCTATGTATGGGGCGCGGCCAAGCCGTCAACCGACGCCGCGCATGGACCGAAGATGGCACATCGGACCGCATATTTCAATAATGAGATTTTTTGTCTCATTTTTTGGGATTATGGCAACCAGCTCGGCCTTACCTCGGCGGGGACAGCCCCCATCGCCTGGAACGCCCGCGTTATCATATTGATTTTAATGAATTAAACGAATTCCTCAGGGCGACGTGGCGGAACCGATCCCGCGCGCCGACCCTTGGAAATCTGCCGATTTAACGATGGTACCAATTGGCGGCGTTTTTACGGTCCAGGGATCAAATGGCCGGATTTGCGGCATAAAGGACCGGTTCCCGATTCCGCGCCGGAGACACACGGTGACAGAGATCAGAAATAGTCGGGCAGCGCCTCGGCCAAGGCGGCGCGGATACGGTCGCGGACCGGAACCGCCGGATCAGCGCGGACGAACGGCCGGCCCGTCACCCGCTGATACAAATCGACATATTTGTCGGAAAACGCAATCAAGGTCTCGTCGGGGATGTCGGGCAAGGGATCGGTATACGGATTGCACCGCGCCCGGACCCAGAGCCGGAGAAATTCCTTATCCAGGTTTTCCGGCTCGTCGCCCGCCTCGTGCCTACCCGGATAACTCGCCGCGTCCCAATAACGGCTGGAGTCCGGCGTATGGATCTCGTCGGCGATCACCACGGTACCGTTTTCGTCCAGACCGAACTCGTACTTGGTGTCGACCAAGATCAGGCCGTTTTGGGCGGCAATCGCCCGGCCACGTGCGAACAGGTCGAGGCTCTTGGTCGCGGCTTCGTCCCACTGCGCCCGGCTGAGCAACCCTTGATCGACGATTTCGGTGGCCGTAATCGGCACATCGTGTGCGCCGACCGCGCCCTTGGTCGTCGGTGTGATGATGGTTTCCGGCAGTTTGTCGTTCTTGCGAAGCCCGTCCGGCAAGGTCTGCCCGTAGACCGTGCGCGCGCCGCCGTCGTACATGGTCCAGATACTGGTGTCGGTGGTGCCCGTGATGTAATCGCGGACCACCATCTCGACAGGCAGCATTTCCAGCCGCTTGGCGATGATGACGTTCGGGTCCGGGTGGGCGATGACGTGGTTCGGGCAAATATCGTCGGTCTGCTCGAACCAAAAGCCCGCGGTCGCCGTCAGTACGTGGCCCTTGTCGGGCACGGCGGCGAGAATGTGGTCAAACGCCGACTGACGGTCGGTGGCAATCATCACCCGCCGTCCGTCGGGCAGGTCGTAGCTTTCGCGCACCTTGCCCGCAGTGTGGCGCGGCAGTTCGTCGAAGGTCGCATCGGTCAGAACGTTGTCGAGGCGCAGTCGGTCGGCGTCGGAAATCGTCATGTGCGGAGTATAGTCGTAGCAGCCCCGCGCACCAGCGTTAACCGCGTCAAAATCGTACATCCGGATACCCGATCCGTGTCGGGACAAAAACCTGGAAAACATGTCGTCCCAAACTTGATTTGAGACCCAGCTTTTACTGCGCCTATCCAAAAACGTCTGGAAACACTTGCATAACATCAGTCATGAAAAAGACCGGGTATGTGTATATCGCGACAAACTCGCGCAATGGCACCCTGTACATCGGCGTGACATCCGACATCGTTCGGCGTGCGTATGAACATCGTCATGGCGCAATAGAGGGATTTTCCTCAAAATACAATTGCAAGCGTGTTGTTTATGTCGAGGTCTTCGATGATGTCAGAGAGGCGATCGCAAGGGGAAAATCCCTAAAAGCGTGGCGGCGCTCGTGGAAGATTGCGCTTATCGAAAAAGAGAATTCAGCATGGCGGGATTTGTGGCCCCTCATTTCGACTGTTCAGCACTGAATACTGGACCCTGACTCCAGTTCAGGGTGACTGTAAAACACATGCGTCGTCCCAAACTTGATTTGGGACCCAGCATTCACTGCAATGCAACTACTGACTTAATGCACTAGCAAGATCAGCAATATGCCGAGGATCACCAAAGCGATGCCGATGACTTCGAGACGGGTGCTTTTCTCGCGAAAGAAAAAGATCGAAGCGATGAACGTGAACACCAACTCGATCTGGCCGACGGCACGGACCAGCGCCGCGTTTTCCATGGTGAACGCGGTAAACCAGGCAATCGATCCCAGCACCCCGGCCACCCCGACCGCCAGCGACCACTTCCAATTGACCAGCACGGCGCGCATTTGCCCGGGTTCACGCAATACCAAGTATACACCCATGATCACCGTCTGAATGACCAAGGCGACAGCCAAGGTAAACGCCGCTGCCATGAGCACGCTATCGTGTTCCAGCGCCAGCGCGGCACCGCGAAAAAACACCACCGACGCGCCCAGGAACAGGCCTGTGATCAACCCGACAACGGTGGATTTTTCCGCCAGGTTGGTGAACAGCGAGACCAGCGTCACTTTGCTTTGCGCCGCCGACATGGCCATCACGCCGATGACACTGACGACGATGGCCAGTGCCGCACCCAATGACAGCGTATCGCCTAACAAAATGAAACCGAGCAACGCGACCTGCACCGTTTCGGTCTTCGAAAAGGTGGTGCCAACGGCAAAATTGCGTAACGAAAACAGGTACACTAACAGCGCCGTAAAGATGATCTGGACCAAACCGCCAAGCACGCAATAGATCAAAAACGTCATGTTGACGTTGGGATACGCCAATCCGCCGTGGGTGTTGAGCGACCATACATACAGTAAGGCGAACGGCCACGCATAGAAGAACCGCACATACGCGGCACCGCCGGTCGACAGCTTCCCTTTCAGATGCTTTTGCAACGCCGAGCGCAGGTTTTGAAAGAACGCCGCGGCGATGGTGATCGGAATCCAAAGTTCCATAGATATCAAATCCGCCGGACCGGCGCCCCCATGTCGGCGCACAGTATGTCGGCGGCGTCTGACGAACACAACGCCACACCCTTGGCCGCGGGCATCGCCGTGCTTATCTTCGCTTCATGCCCGAGCTTGCCACCGACGCGAAATTTATCGGCTCCGAGGTTTATCGCGACAGCACCTACGGCCGCGGTCATCCATTGGCGATTCCCCGCGTGTCTTTGGCGATCGATCTGATGCGGGCACTGGGCTGGTTTCCGGACGGCAGTTACCTGGACAGTCCGATCGCCGACCCGGACTATCTGGGCCGATTTCACACGTCCGCGTACGTCAGCGCCCTGATGAATGCCGAACGCGATCAGGACGCCGCCCCCGCCGTACGCGCCCGGCACAATTTCGGCATCAACGGCAACCCGATCTTTCCCGAGATGTTCCGCCGCCCGGCGACCGCCGCCGGCGGCGGACGGCTGGCCGCCGAGACCGTGCAACACGGTGGGCGGGTCTACAATCTGGGCGGCGGGCAGCATCACGGCCTGCCGGACCAGGCCAACGGATTTTGCTATTTCAACGAACCGGCCCTGACCATCGGCAAACTGCTGGAGGACGGCTGCGCGCGGGTGTTCTACCTGGACCTGGACGCACATCACGGAGACGGGGTGCAACGCGCCTTCCACGACGACGACCGAGTTTTTACGCTGTCCATCCACGAGGCCGGACGCTGGCCGATGGCGCGCGGTGATGCCGACCCCGGAACGTTCGGCGGCATCGGCGACCGCGCCGGCGGCGCGGCGCGCAATATTCCGGTACCTCCAGGCCTCAACGACACCGAACTGGAAGCGATCATGGAAGGTGCCGTACTGCCGCTCATCGATGCCTTTCACCCGGATGCGGTTTTCGTGCAGGGCGGCGTCGACGCCCTGGCCGATGATCCGCAAAGTAAACTGTTGTTGTCGAACGGCGGGTTATGGCGCGCATTGGCCTTGGTGTTGCCGATGGCGCCGCGGATCATTCTGTCGGGCGGCGGCGGATACAACCCGTTTGCCCTGGCCCGTGCCTGGACCGGCATGTGGGGTGTGCTGGCGGGCTTCGATGCGCCGGACCGCCTGCCCGCCCAGGCCGAGGCAGCATTGCGCGCCGTCCATTGGCGGCACCGGCGCGGCCGCGATGCACCGGATCACTGGTTTACGACGCTGGCCGACCCACCGAATACCGGTCCGGTCCGCGACGAAGTCCGAACATTGATCCGCCAAGCGGCGATTGTTTGATCAAATCGATTCGGAAAACCACATGCCCATAATCGGTGGCGGGGCTTTCCGGGCGATGGTAAGGTCCCTCGTCTTAACCCGTCCGGAGCACCCACGCGTATGCTAACCGCCGCCCAAATCGAAGCCGTCCGCAGCACCTTTGCGCCCGTCGCCGAAGTCAAGGAAGAGGCGGCCCGCGTCTTCTATGACAAAGTCTTCAAGATGGCGCCCCAGGTGAAGCCGATGTTCGCCAACGCCGACATGAAAAAACAGGGTCAGATGCTGATGCAGACGCTGGCCCTTGCCGTCGCCAGCCTCGATAAGCTGGAGCAGTTGATTCCAACGATCCAGGAACTCGGCGTCAAACACGCCGGATACGGGGTCGAGCCCGAGCACTATGACGTCGTCGCCGAGGCATTATTGGCGACCTTGGACGAAGCACTGGGCGCCGACTTCACCAAGGAAGCCAGAGAGGCCTGGACCCTGGCGTACTGGCTGATCGCCAACGAAATGAAGCACGCAGCGTCCGAGGCCAAAGCCTCCGGGAATGTGCCTGAACCGGCGTCGCCCCCCGAACCCGCGTCGCCGCCCCCGCCACCACCGCCGCCGCAACGCAGCGCAGTCGTCAAAATGGACCCGCCCGTCCGGGCCACCGCAGCACCCGCGCCGGAGTCTGCCAAGACGCCGGATGGATCGGCGATCAGCGCCGAGATCGATCTGCTGCGCGAAGATATCGTGCGGATCGGCAAGGTCGCCGAGGAGATCGACAAGATTGCCAAGCAGACCAACCTATTGGCGCTCAACGCGACCATCGAAGCCGCCCGCGCTGGTGAGGCCGGCAAAGGTTTCGCCGTCGTTGCAGGCGAAGTGAAAAGCCTATCGGGTCAAACCGCCCGGGCCACCGCCGAGGTCTCGTCGGTCGTCACGGAACTACAATCCAGGGTCGAGAAAATCACCAAATTGGTTTGAGGCATCTGGCTGTCGGGACCTGCCGACACTACTTTAGACGGGGGCGGTAACGCCCCCGTTTTCGTTGAAAGGATCATTCATGACCGCCGACATCCATGCCCCGCCGACCGCCGAGAAGCGCCCCGTCACCGATTCCCGGCACGGCGACAGCCGCACCGACGATTATGCCTGGCTGAAAGATGAAAACTGGCAACAAGTCATGCACGAGCCCGATGTCCTGGATCCGGCGATCCGCGCCCACCTGGACGCCGAAAACGCGCATGCGCTGGGCTTCATGGCCGATACGGTCGACCTGCAACAAAAGCTGGTCGCGGAAATGCGCGGCCGGATCAAGGAAGACGATTCCACCGTGCCGTCCCCCGACGGGGCCTTTGCCTATTACGTCCGCTACGTCGAAGGCGGGCAACATCCGAAATTCTGCCGGGTCCCGACCGGCGGCGGATCCGAAGCGATCCTATTGGATGGCGACGCCGAGGGCGCCGGCGAGAGTTTCTATAAAATCGGCGCGTTCGAACATAGCCCCGATCATCGCCTTGCCGCCATCGCCGAAGACAAAAACGGTTCGGAAATCTACACCGTGCGGTTCAGCGATCTGAGCGGCATCCGAACGCCGGACGAGACCATTGCCGACGCCAGCGGCGACCTTGAATGGGCGGAAGACGGCCAGACCTTGTTTTACACCGTCCTCGATGACAATCACCGCCCGTCCACGGTCATGCGCCACACCATCGGCACGCCCGTTACCGACGATGTGATGATATACGAAGAGACCGACCCCGGGTTTTTTGTCGGTCTCGGCAAAACGCAAAGCCGCAGCCACGTCATCATCGACCGGCACGATCATGTGACGTCCGAAGCCGTGCTGATACCCGCCGACACCCCCACCGACACTGGGACGATGATCGCGCCACGCGACCCCGGCGTCGAATACAGCGTCGCCGAGCGAAACGGTGAGTTGATCATTCTGACCAACGCCGACGGCGCCGAGGACTTCAAGATCGTCACCGCATCGGTCGCGACGCCAAGCCGGGATCATTGGGCCGAGTTGATCCCACACAAGGCGGGGACGCTGATTACGGGCATGGACGTGTACCAAGACTTCCTGGTTCGTCTGGAGCGTGTCGACGCCCTGCCCCGCATCGTGATCCACGATTGGGACAGCGGCGAAGAACACACCATTTCATTCGACGAAGAAGCGTATTCGTTGGGCCTTGTCGGCGGCTATGAGTTCGCCACCGACGTGGTGCGGTTCTCGTATTCGTCGCCGACCACGCCGGGCCAGGTCTTTGACTACAATATGCGAACCCGGGAACGGACGCTGTTGAAACAGGTCGAGGTCCCATCCGGTCACGATCCCGCCGACTACGTCACCCGACGCATCCAAGCCCCGGCGGCGGACGGCGAAACCGTGCCGGTGACATTGGTTTACCGCGCCGATATCGACCTGAACGCAGACACGCCTGTCCTTCTTTATGGATACGGCAGTTACGGGATGTCGATGCCGGCATCGTTCGTGACCAATCGGCTCAGCCTCGTCGATCGGGGGTTCGTCTATGCCATTGCCCATATTCGGGGCGGCATGGAAAAGGGATATCGCTGGTACACGGACGGCAAAACAACGACCAAACGCAACACCTTCACCGACTTCATCGCCGCCGCCGAAGGTCTGATCGCCGAAGGGATCGGCAAACCCGGCAACATCGCCATTCACGGCGGCAGCGCCGGCGGCATGCTGATGGGTGTGTGTACAAATATGCGCCCGGATTTGTGGAAGGCCGTGATCGCCGACGTGCCGTTCGTCGACGTGCTGAACACCATGTGCGATACGTCGCTGCCGCTGACGCCGATGGAATGGCCGGAATGGGGCAATCCGATCGACGACGCCGATGCGTATGCCTATATCAAGTCCTACTCGCCCTATGACAACGTGACGGCCAAGGACTATCCGGCGTTGCTGGCGACGGCGGGCCTGACCGATCCCCGCGTCACCTATTGGGAACCGGCGAAGTGGGTCGCCAAGCTCCGCGACCTGAAAACCGACGACCGCCCCCTATTGTTAAAAACAAATATGTCGGCGGGGCACGCGGGCGCCGCCGGACGTTTCGACCGATTGGACGAACTGGCCTACAGCTACGCCTTTGTCCTCAAGGCGTTCGGCATTCCCGACTGACGTTTTAACCTACGCCGATAGGTCGACGAACGCGCCGACCGGCACCGCCCCGGAAATATCGGTGACGAACCGGGTGAACGATTGACCGAGGGCGGTTCCATTACCGAGGGCGGTTTGCAACTGCTCCAACCGGATTACTTGGGATTCCGCCGTCTGCGCCGCGCCGATCAACCGCTGCTCCGTCAGGCGTGCGTTGGCCGGACTGGATACGTCGAGGTTCTGCAATCCCAATGACGCGCTGTCGAAGCCTTGCGGCAGGATCGTGATCGATCCGCCGTACGAGGACGTCTGTATCCGGATGGCCGGACCGCTACCGTCGATGAAGTTGGCGGCACCGACCTGGTTGGCCGCCACCAGCGTGTCGATCAATCCCACCGCGCGGTCGAACTGTGCTTGGATGTTGCCGCGCGAGACCCGGGTACCGTCGACCAGGAAATTCGTGCTTTCGGACACCAGCCCTTCATTGATCGCCACGCGGGCGACACCGATCAATTCGAACAACGCGTCGCGGATTGCGTTTCCCGAGGTGAGCGAGCCGCGCAATCCTTCCTGCGCTTGGGCGACATTAATGATCGCGACCCGCTCGACAAACCGCCCCGCGGCAATCCCGTCACCCAACGCGGTCGAATTGACGCCATCAATGACCGATGGCTGCGACGCGCGCACACTCTGTAGCGCCTGCGAGTTGCGGACCGCCTGCGTCAGCGCCGTCGCCGATGAGAACTCTATCGCCACCCCGCCCCCAAGCAGCCGTTGTCCCAGGCGACAAGCCTAGCACGAAGCACTGAGAGCTTAGGAGTCCCTAGCTCAATTAGTAATGCGGCGGCGGGACGTCGCCTTCCTCGCCGTCGGACTTGCTGTCGGCCTTGGTCGCTTCCAACCGCTTGATATCGGATTTCAGTTTCTCGATCTCGGCCCACTGTTGGTGAATCACCTCGCCCAGATCATGCAGTTCCTGCTGCTGATGAGCGATGGTCATTTCCAAGTTGGTGATCCGCTCGTCATCGCTCATACCATGGCCTCCCGGGTCGAGGTCAGAACGCCCGCATCGGCGTCGAGCACCGCCCGCGTCCCCAGGTAGACACTTCGTGGCGCCGCGCCATGGCCAAGCGGCAGTCCACCCAGGATCGGCACGCCCAGGGGTCCCAGATATTCACGTAACAGGTCCATTACCGTAAATGCGCCGTGCGCCTTGAATCCGGTGAACTGACCGATGGCGATACCGGCAACGCCGTCCAAATGCCCGCCGTTGATCAACATGGTCAGTGTCCGATCCACATGCCCAAGTTCCATGTTGATCGCCTCCAACAACAATACCGCGCCCCGCATATCGGGCAGGCCCCACCCGGCGACGGCACCGATCAACGCCAGATGCCCGCCCAACAATACACCTTCGGCGCGGCCCGATGTGGTCAGTTCCGACGTGACCTCGGCCGGGTCGGCGGCCACGACGAGGGGGCCGTCTCCCATCAACGCCGTTTTATGCGCGGCGATATTTTCCGGATAAAGCCGGTCGGCAAAATCGCCCATCAGCTTGCCGTGGACGCCGACGATCCGGCACTGTTTCCACAGCATCATATGCAGCGCCGTGATGTCGCTGAACCCGATGAGGAATTTCGGATCGCGGCGGACCGCCTCGAAATCGATGTGCGGGGCAATTCGATACGATCCCTTACCGCCCCGCGTGGCCAAGACGGCGCGGACGACGGGATCCCGGTAGGCCCCGTTCAGATCGGCGAGCCGTTGTTCATCTGTGCCGGCCATATAAGCCTGTTGGTCGAAGGCATGCGCGGCGAATTGAACATTGAAGCCCCATTCTTCAAAAATCGTCGCGCGCCGCTCCACCATGTCCCGCGTCGGTGTGCTGGCCGGAGAAACGAAGCGAACCGTATCACCGGCCCTCAGCGGCGGCGGGATCAGCACGGGGACAGCAGATGTCGATGGTCCGTCGGGCCCCATCAGCGGATCGCCCCGCGTGCGGTGATCTCCCACAAATCGACAACCCGCCCCGCCTGGTGCACCACATACCAGTCGTACAAGTTCACCGTCGGATCGCAGTGGCCCGGGATCAGGCGCAGCTTCTCTCCGACCAGGGCATCGCGCGCGGCGTCTACGGTGACGATCGTACCGTGATCGTCGGACGGCTTCTCGTAGCGCGCGCCGGGAATATCGGCGACCCACGGCATGCCCTGGTCGTTGCCGAGCGCCTTATGCCCGGCATCGACGACGGCCCGGCCGGGCTTGGTCGCGCTCATCACCGTCACCAAAACGTGCAAGCTGTGCTTGAACTCGTCGAACGGCTGTCCGTCCGACCCTTGGTTCTGCGCGTAGTCGGCATCCATGAAAATGTAAGAACCGCATTGCAGTTCGTGATACAGACCGCTGCTCGCCTCAAAGCGGAAACTCCCGGTGCCGGCGCCGGTGACGATCTCGGGCGCCAGATCCGCCGCCGCCAATCCGTCCAGGGTCCGTTTGACCAAATCGCAGGAACTGCCGATGGCCGCGCCCCGTTCGTTAACATTGCGGATGTGCTGGGCCGAACCCTGATACGCCTGCAGCCCCTTGAGCCGCACCCCATCGAGGGCCGCCACCGTCTCGGCCAGGGCCACCGCGTCGTCCCCCGGCGCGATTCCGCAGCGCCCGGCGCCGACGTCGACTTCGACATAGACGTCCAACGTCACGCCGGCGTCGCGGGCGGCCCGCGCCACGTCTGCGGCATTCGCGGCATCGTCGACGCAGACGCCGATTGTCGCCCGGTCGGCCAGCGCCGCCAGACGCGCGAGCTTCGTCGCGCCCCAAATCTCGTTGGTCACCAAGACGTCGCCGACACCGCCGGCGACCATCGCCTCCGCCTCACCGACTTTCTGGCAGCAGACCCCGACCGCCCCGGCGGCAATTTGCCTGTTGGCGATCTCGGGGCATTTATGGGTCTTTGAATGGGCTCGAAGACGGACGCCGAAGTGATCGACCATCGCCGCCATCGCCGCGACATTGGACTCGAACGCGTCAAGATCGACTAACAACGCCGGGGTATCGACATCGACCAGATCGTCACCGATCTTGGCGGGAGGGGGCTGCTGCATGAGGAACCTCGGCATTGTTTGGACAGGCCGGCAGCATAAGCCGCGTCGCCGCGACAGACAACGAGCGCCCACCGTATTTCGGCAACACCTTGACGAACGGCGGTTTCGTGCCAATTTTAAGCAGGTAAGACACGGGTTTGCCGACGCTTCGGGAACCCACAGATGCTTTGCCCATAACCGCGTATTGGGGAAGCCGGAGACACGCCGATGACCGTTTTCAACAACCCCAACCTTTTGGGTTTCGATCATTTCGAACGTATGCTTGACCGCGCGGCGAAAGCCTCGGGCGAGGGCTATCCGCCCTACAACATCGAACAAACCGGCGACAATGACCTGCGCATCACCCTGGCCGTTGCGGGGTTCAGCATGGACGATCTGTCGGTGTCGGTCGAAGACAACCAGTTGGTGGTGCGGGGCAAGCAGACCGACGACAGCCAAGACCGGGTGTTTTTGCATCGCGGGATCGCAGCGCGTCAGTTCCAACGCTCGTTCGTGATGGCCGAAGGAATCGAAGTTGTCGGTGCCGCCCTTGACAATGGCCTGCTGAATATCGATTTGCACAGGCACGTGCCGGAGCCGGAGGTGAAAACCATCGAAATTCGCAGCGGCGGCAAAACCCGGCAAACCATCGATATGGACGCCGACACCTAAGCACACCGCTCAATCGGAGCTAATGACGAATTGACGCGCGGCAGCAAACGCGCGCTATGGAGGTCAAAATGACCTACGACTTATACCCGCCGCACATCGACTTATTGCCTGAGACCAAGACGCTGTTGAATGACGGCTTGGGCATCGTTGCCTACGTCAAACCGGTGACGACTGACGACGGCCCGGGCTTTGCCGTGGTCGCGGCAAACGGCACGCAACTGGCTGTCGCCGAGGATGCGGCGACGGCGTACGGCTATATTGTCGATCAGAATTGGGCGCCGGTCAGCCTGCACTGACGGCTACTCTCGACACCTCGTTGCCGTCCCCCTGAACCACGTCGGGGTCCAGAGTCATTGCACCAACAACCGCTCATCGAAATGTGCAATCCGACGTTCGTCAGGATGACTGATGGAAGGTGCGGGACAACCGGCTGAGAGGAATCAGACGTTGTGCGGTTTCGTCCCATAGCGTGAGACGGAAACACGAAAGACTGTCGCGAAAACTGACCCGGTTGATGGTTTTCAGGAACGGCAGATCGTCCAAGCAAGCGGTGAGTCGATAATGGGGGATCCGGCACGACAGGTGGTGAATGTGATGTAGGCCGATATGTCCGGTCAGCCAACCCAGCGGCTTCGGCAGATCGTAAAAACTGCTCGACATCACCGCAGCTTCGTAAAATTCCCAGTCCTCGTCATTTTTCCAATATGTTTGTTCGAACTGGTGCTGAACATAGAACAGCCATACGCCGGCCGCCGAAGACAAGAGTACGATCGGCACCTGAACCATCAGCAACTCAATGAACCCGAAGGCGAAGCCGAGACCGAACAGGACGCCTACGATAGCCACGTTGGTCCCCATGACGCTGAGGAGAAGCCGCGGATGGCGGAGGATAAGGTCTAACGGAAGTCGATATTTGACGACGAACAGATAGATGGGTCCAATCCCCATAATTGTGATCGGATTGCGGTAGATGCGGTATGCAAGCCGTTTCCACGCGGGCAGGTTCCGGTATTCCTCAACCGTGATAACACTGACGTCGCCTATTCCGCGTTTCTGCAGATTGCCACACGTCGCATGATGGATGTTGTGGGCTTGCCGCCAGTAGGCGTGCGGCGTCAGTGTAATGACCCCGATAAGAGCCCCCAACAGATCGTTGCCGCGACGCGAGCGGAAGAACGAGCGGTGTCCGCAATCGTGTTGGATGATAAACAAACGTACCAAGAACGCCGCCGCCGGAACCGACAAGATCAGGGTCAGCCAGTAGGCATCATGAACCGTGACCATCATAGCCACCCAAAACCCAGCCAACGGTATCACCGTCATCAATAATTGAACGATGCTGCGGCCCGCGTGCGGCTGGGCATGCCGCCTGGCGACCTGCGCCCATTGACGGGCGCGGTCGGGGGATATTGCAGTCACGGGGAGACGACTATCGGCGGAGATGATTACAATCCAATACTTTCGCGAGCGTCTACAGTTATACGGCGATCACGGCGGAATTAAGGCAGGAGAGCCCGACCCCAAGACCAGCAGTAGTGGATTGATTGGACTGTTTGGTTTTTTCGCCCGAGGCCCCGGCCTTCGCCGGAGCGAGCAATGGAGAGATTGTCTAGGCCGCTTGTGTTTCCTGAGATTCCGTCAAGATCGCGAACAACGCTTCGGCATCAAGGGTGCCACGCAGTTTCTCGCAGGTATCGCGGTCGCGAAGCAGTCGGGAAATCCGCGCCAAGGCCTTGAGGTGATCGGCCCCGGCTTCCTCGGGCGCCAACAGCACGAAAATCAGATCGACCGGTTGATCGTCAATGGCCTGAAAATCGATCGGCTTGTCCAAGCGGGCGAACACGCCATGAAGACGGGTCAACTCGGCAAGCTTGCCGTGCGGGATGGCGATACCGCTGCCGACACCGGTACTGCCAAGACGTTCGCGTTCCATCAACACGTCGAACAATTGACGTTCATCGAGGCCGGTGACCGTGGCCGCGCGGCGTGCGAGTTCCTGCAACGCCTGCTTCTTACTGGTTACGTGAAGATTGGCGTCGATGTTTTCGGCCGTCAGGAGTTCCGTCAATTCCATCGCGTGTCTCGCTCTCCGTCGAGGTTTTTGCCTGCGTGCGCCCACGGGACGCACACGATCCATGCAGTCAGGTCGCCGAACTGGGCGACGGGTCGATCCAACCGATATTGCCGTCCGCCCGGTGGTAGACGACGCTCAACTCGTTGGTCTTCACATTTCGGAACATCAATACCGGCACGCCCGCCAGGTCCATCCGCATGACCGCCTCGCTCACCGACAAGGTGGCGATATCGGTTTGCATCTCGGCGACGATAACCGGCTGAATATCGACGTCCTGTTCGTCGTCGCTGGTGTCGGACTGAAGGACATACTGTTGCGCGGCAATGAAATCGTCGGTCGCCGACCGGTGACGTTGCTCGTCGACCAGACGGCGCTTGTAGCGGCGCAGCTGCTTGGCGATATGCTCCAACGCGGTATCAAACGCGGGATAGGCCTCGGCGGCATGACCGCTGCCTTGCACAACCAAACCGCGCGGCCCCGGATGTACCGAGATATCCACAATCATCTCCGCCCCTTCCTTGGACAAAGTGACATGGGCATCGATCGCGTGCTCGAAATACTTATTTACGGCGGCGGCAAGTTCGGATTCTGCGTGAACGCGAAATGCGTCACCAACGTCGACATGCTTTCCGGAAACCGAGATTTCCATCCCTGACAAACCTATATGTTGTTGATTTTAAACGTTTCTGCCGGATCGTTTCGCGATATCCGGTGGCTCGCCCCGCACGCCTTGGCGGTGATTGCGCGGACCCTACTCAGGGTAAGTTGCGAAGTCAATAAGAACGGCGAAACCATACCCGCATCATAAGCGGTTTGGTGCTCATTGTCACCTTAACAGCGTCCCGCCATGACCAGGAATTATACGTAGATCGAGCATGCGGTCCGATGCTGATCGTTTATTTCGGCGGTGCCTTCTGCCGGCGGCGTTCCACCGAGGAACCGATCCGCATCGCTTCGCGGTATTTTGCCACCGTGCGGCGGGCAATGTCGTACCCCTCGGCCTTCAACATTGTCACCAGCTTGTCGTCGGAGAGGATTTTCTTCGGGTCCTCGGCGTCGATCAGAGCCTTGAGCCGGAACCGAACCGCTTCGGCGGAATGCGCCTCGCTGCCGTCCGTGGCGCCGATGGCGGCGGAGAAAAAGTATTTTAACTCGAACGTGCCGCGCGGCGTCAGGATGTACTTGTTCGACGTCACGCGGCTGACGGTGCTTTCGTGCATCTCAATGACATCGGCGACATCGCGCAGCACCAATGGCTTCATATGCGAGACCCCGTGCTGGAAGAACCCATGCTGCCGCCGGACGATTTCCGACGACACCTTGAGGATGGTCGTCGCCCGCTGATGCAGGGCGCGGACCAGCCAATTCGCCGACTGGAACTGATCGGCCAGATACTTGCGATCTTCCTTGCTCATCGGTTGTTTGCGAACCTGCGCATGGTATGACGTGTTGACCAGCACGCGAGGCAATGTCTCGGGATTCAAATCCACCGCCCAGCCGCCTTTCGGGTGCCGCGTCATAATGACGTCGGGGACGACGGCATCGGCGTCACCGCCGACGAATGCGAGCCCCGGTTTCGGGTCCAATTCACGAAGCTCTTGCAACATGTCGGGTATTTCGTCGGCATCGACCCCGCACAGTCCGGCCAGTTTGGTGAATTCCCTCGCCGCCACCATTTCAAGGTTCTCGACGAACGTCCGCATCGCCGGATCGAA
Organism: Rhodospirillales bacterium; assembly: GCA_965222395.1. GTDB lineage: Bacteria > Pseudomonadota > Alphaproteobacteria > Rhodospirillales > Casp-alpha2 > UBA4479. The sequence goes on along the minus strand of OZ244947.1, from coordinate 3,225,408 downwards.
CCGGTCGCGTTCTTTCAATTGCAGGCCAAGGCATTCGGCAAGATCCCTTGCGCAGACCCCGGTCGGCTCGAAGGATTGCAACACGGCGAGAACACGCTCGACCTCTGCGATATCGATGCCGAGGGCATCGGCGCAGACGTTGAGCGGCTCGCTGATATAACCGGCATCGTCGACCAGGTCGATCAAGTACGCGCCAATCATGGCGGCCGGGACGCTCAACTGCACCATCGCAAGCTGCGCCGACAAATGATCGCGCAGACTGATCTCGCTGGCCAAGGTTTCCTCCAACCCGGGCAAGTCCTCGTCGAAGCGTCCGCTGCTCCCGGGCGCCGCCGACTGGCCGACGTGCACGGCGCCGTCCTCGAACGCTTGGCTCATATCGGCGTCGAGATCGCTCGACGTGGTCATGGCAGGATCGGTCGGATCGTTGAGATCGAGATCGGCGGGCGCGGCGTCGCCCTCGCCGGCGTCAGGATCGGTGGCGCGTTCCGGCGTATCGGCGCGGTCGCTCTCGTCGCGCTCCAACAACGGGTTTTCGGCCAATTCGGTTTCGATGAATTCGCTGAGTTCCAGGTTCGACATCTGCAGCAGCTTGATGGCCTGCTGCAATTGCGGCGTCATCACCAGCGACTGGCCAAGCCGCTGTTCGAGGCGCGGGGCCATCACCATCGGCTTAGCGCCCGTGTCGGATTACAATGAGAACCGGTCACCCAGATAGACGCGCCGCACATCGGCATTGCCGACGATGTCCGACGGCGCCCCCTCCATCAGCATCATGCCGTCATGAATGATGTACGCGCGATCGATGACATCCAAGGTCTCGCGCACGTTGTGGTCGGTGATCAACACGCCGATGCCCCGATCCTTCAGATGCGCGACCAACTCACGGATGTCGCCGACGGCGATCGGGTCGATCCCGGCGAAGGGTTCGTCCAGCAAGACGAAGTGCGGGTTGGAGGCCAATGCCCGTGCGATCTCGACGCGCCGCCGTTCTCCGCCGGACAGCGCCAGTGCCGGGGCTTGGCGCAAATGACTGATCGAGAATTCCGCAAGCAAGGCGTCCAGGATCGCTTCGCGCCGGTCACGGTTGGTCTCAACGACTTCCAGGACCGCGCGAATATTGTTTTCCACCGACAGACCCCGGAAAATAGAAGACTCCTGAGGTAGATAACCAATGCCTAGCCGCGCCCGGCGATACATCGGCAGATCGGTGATTTCGCTCCCGTCCAGCACCACGGTGCCGACATCGGGCTGGATCAATCCGGTAATCATATAGAAGCAGGTGGTCTTTCCGGCTCCGTTCGGGCCCAACAGACCGACGACCTCGCCGCGATGCACCTCAAGGCTGACGCTGCGGACAACAGGCCGTTTTTTGAATCGCTTGCCCAGATCATACGCATAAAGGCCGCGTTGGTTTTCGGCGACGACGCGCGGCTTCTTTCGGCGGCCCTTCTTCGGCCTCGGCGGCTGCGCGGCCATGTCCCGGCCCATTTGTTCGAATTCGTCGCTCATTAAACGTTCACCACCGCGGGATAAGCCCCGCCGTCAATTGTTGCCTCTGTCTTGGGGAATAAAGCTGCCGCGGACGCGACCTTCGTTACCGTCACCCGGGCACGAGAACAGCCGGCTGACCCCCGTGTTTAGATTGACCTCCGCGCGGCAGCCGCGCAAGCGATTGTCGTCGCGCACCAATTCGACCCGCCCGGTCAGCGTCGCGATGCCGCTGTTGACGTTGTACACGCCGCGATCCCCGGTCGCCGTTTCCGTCGCCGTACGGATGCGGACGTTGTCATAAGCATCGACCCGATGGACGGTCGTCTTACCCTCGGCATCGTCCTGCAGATGCGCCACCAGGACATCGGCGTGCACGGTTTTGTCTTCGCGCGTTGCCGTCGCATCGCCCCGCGCCACGGCAAACCGCTTCAACTCCCAGTATTCCAGTTGTCCGGTCGCCGCCAGGATGTCGTTACCAGATTCCAAACGCGGGCGCTCACCGTCAACCACCAAAACCTGCTGATCGGCGTTGTAAATCGCCCGGTCGCCATAAGCCGTCTCGCTGTTCGAGACGATACGAACATTGCCGACCGCATCCAGGCGCCAGACTTCGGTCTTTCCAGCGGCATCCTCGCGATAGTGCGCGCGCAACTCATCACCCAGAACCTCGACTTCGCCGCGCAATGCCCGGGCGTCGCCACGCGCGACAAAGATCGATCCGTTTTGCTGCCACTCGATTCCGTCCTCGGCGAAGACCTCGATCGGCTGATCGCCGCCGGCGCCGCCCAGACTCAGGCTTTGCGCCTGCAACGGGTTCGCCGCTGTCATCGCGGTCAAACACACGGCAATGCCCATCCAGCGGCGGCATCGATCAAACATGGTGTGGTGTGACTGCATTCTTGTTTCCGTTCGAGCCGCCGACGCGCGGCGGCTTATGGGGCATCCCGGTTCGCGCCGGGATACAGGACCAGCTTGCTTTTGCCGGTGAAGTATATGGTCTTCCCGCGGTCGTCCAGTCGAAATCCCTCGGCTTCCAAATTGCCGAACGGCCCCTGACCGCGCACCGGCAGTTGGCCGTCGGCCACACTCGTCTGTAGGTTAATGTTCGCCTTCTCGGTTAAGAATTCGTAACCGCTGTCATGATACAGCACGACACCGCCGACCAGTTCCAGTTGCTCGGCCACACGCCCGTAGACGCCGCGTTCGGCGCTGAGCACCAACCACGTCCCGTCATTCATCGCCAAATCGGCTTTTGGCTGGTCCAATTCGATGACGTCGCCGGTCTCGGCCAGGCGCCGGGCGATCTCCGCCGTCACGGAATACGGCTGATCGTCGTCGTCGGTGCCGACATAGCGCGGGTTGACCATGCTCGGATCTCCGGCTTCTCGGACGGTCAGGTCGGCAAAGCCGATCCGGAACCGGGTATCGGACACATCGATATACGGCCACGCGATCACCAGCCCGATCAACAGGACGGCGACGGTCAATAGACCGATCTTGGCGGTCCGGACAAAGTTCGAATAGCCTTGGCTGAGCCGCCGCGGCGCGGTGCGCGCATCATCAAAACCGACGCGTTGCGGGCGCGGCGGTCCGTCATTGGCGATAGGCGTCACATCTGGCGGAACTGTGGCCAAGGCGTCTCGTCCCTTCGCCGCTGCCGATCCCTACGCCACCCCGGCGCGGAGACAGTCGTGGATATGCAGCACCCCGACCGGTTTGCCGTCGGCGACGACAAACACATTCGTGATGGCATTTTCATTCATGAAGTGCAGCGCCTCGCTGGCCAGCGTTTCCGGGGTCAGGGATTTCGCGCCCCGTGTCATGATGTCGGTTGCCGGCCGGGTCGTCAGATCGGCGCTCATCCGGCGGCGCAAATCGCCATCGGTGATCACCCCGGCCAGCATGCCGCCGCCATCGACAACGCCGACACAGCCAAATCCCTTGGCGGTCATCTCGATTAACGCGTCCGACATGCTGGCGTCGGTGCCAATCACCGGCAGATCGCGGCCACCGTGCATCAGGTCGCGGACCTTCATCAAAATCCGTCCCAGCTTGCCGCCGGGATGCAGGGCGTGAAAATCGTCCGGCGAGAATCCCTTGCGTTCCAGCAACGCCACCGCAATGGCGTCGCCGAGCGCCAGCATCACGGTACTCGATGTGGTCGGCGCCAGTCCCATCGGGCAGGCCTCGTCGGCGGGCGGCACGACCAAGGCGACGTCGGCCGCGCCTGCCAGGGTGCTGGCCGATTTTGCGGTCATGGCCACCAACGGAATCTCGAACCGTTTACAGAAATCGACGACATCCGCCAGTTCCGACGTTTCGCCGGAATTGGACATCGCCAGGACGGCGTCCTTTTTGGTGATCATGCCGAGGTCACCGTGCGACGCTTCGGCGGGATGCACAAAGAACGCCGGCGTGCCGGTGGACGCCAGGGTCGCAACGATCTTGTTGCCGATGTGCCCGCTCTTGCCCATACCGGTGACAATCACGCGCCCCGGAATCGCGGCGAAAATCTCAATCGCCCGGGCAATGCTGTGATCCAGCGACGCGGCCAGGGCTTGCAGACCGGCCGCCTCCAACTCGATAACGCGGCGTGCCGACGCGACATCGGCGTCGGCTTGGGCGGCGGCCTTGGGATTGTCTGCGCTGATCGGCGCCGCGGGGCGCACGGAAGGTCCGGTCATGATGTCTCCAGGCGCGGGCAACGGCAATCGGGGCCCGCCGTAATCTCTGATACTTAGACTATGCGCCTGCCGAGGCCGCGGTTCAACCTGTTGCACTGCGGCAAAGGGGCGTCAGGCGTGCGAGAAGATATCCGTTTCGGCCCAACCTTCAAGGTCGAGATCGGCGCGCGTCGGCAGAAAATCGAAACACGACTGAGCCAGGTCGGTGCGCCCCTCGCGGGCCAACATCGCGTCGAGCCGTGCGCGGATCGCATGCAGGTTCAAAACGTCGCTGGCGGCATAGGCGATTTGCTCCGGCGACAAGGTTTCGGCGGCCCAGTCCGACGACTGTTGCGCCTTCGACAGATCGACACCGACCAATTCCTTGGTCACGTCCTTCAGTCCGTGCCGGTCGGTATACGTGCGCACCAGTTTCGAGGCGATTTTCGTGCAATACACCGGCTTAATGGTGATCCCCAACCAGCGTTTCATGATCGCCACGTCGAACCGGGCGAAATGAAAAATCTTGGTGACGCCGGCGTCGGTCATCAATGCTTTCAGGTTCGTCGCCGGACCCATATCCGCCGGCATCTGCACCAAATGGCAAACGCCGTCGCCCGCCGACAGTTGCACGACGCACAATCGGTCGCGGCCCAAATTCAAGCCTTGGGTTTCGGTATCCACCGCGACCGCATCGCCGAAATCAAGACCGTCGGGCAAATCGCCCTTATGTAAGTGAACGTCGGTCGGGGTCGTGAACATGGATGCGGCCCTTTTGGCTTGTCGTGCGCGGGACATCGGTCAAGACGGGTGCCACGCCGATGCCCGCAAACACTACAAAACCGCGCCAGCCAGAACAATGGGGGAGTACGCGACGGTAAAATCGCTACCCACGCAACCATCGCAAAAGGCGCATCGATATCATTTAGAGAAATGGTGCCCAGGAGAAGACTCGAACTTCCACGACCATAAGGCCACTGGCACCTGAAGCCAGCGCGTCTACCAATTCCGCCACCTGGGCAATGACGACGCGAAACCGGGCGTCGTGTGGCTGACGGGCGCACGTGGGTGCGTCCGGAGGGCAGGGATTAAGCCTCCCGGCCCGCCTTGTCAACTGAGTCTCTGGCCAGTCTGCGCTCAACCCCCGGCGCGTCCGACAACGGATCGCGTTGATCCGCGCATTGTTCTGTCGCGGGGCATTCGGATACGCTATAAACAGGCGGCAATTATATCGTTTCGAGGATAAAGGCATCCGTTATGGCCAACGCACCGCACCGTCGCATCGTTACCGTATTCGGCGCTTCCGGCTTCATCGGCCGGCATCTGGTCCGCCGCCTCGCCAAGGATGGCTGGGTCGTCCGCGCCGTCTGCCGCGATCCCGAGGCAGCACATTTTCTCCGCCCCATGGGCGACGTCGGCCAGATCGTTCCGTGGGCCGGCAATGTCACCGATCCGAAAGCGGTCGCGACCGCGTTGGATGGGGCCGAGGCCGCGGTAAACTTGGTCGGCATTCTGTTCGAGAGCGGCAAAGCGACGTTCGAGGCAATCCATCATGACGGTGCGAAGATCGTTGCCGAGGCCGCCAAGGCAGCCGGGATTACCCGCTTCGTTCACATGTCGGCATTGGGGGCAGACGAACATGCCGACGCCGAGTATGCCCGGACCAAGGCTGCCGGCGAAGCCGCCGTGCTGGCGGCGATGCCGACAGCCAGCATCGTCCGGCCCAGCGTCGTCTTCGGACCGGAAGATAACTTCTTCAATATGTTCGCGGGAATGTGCCGTTTGTCGCCGTTCCTGCCCGTGATGGGCGCCCCGGCGATTCCGAAAGTGTCGCTCGGCGGGGCACTGGGGATCGACATCGATTTGTACGGCGACGGCGGCGCGAAGTTTCAACCGGTCTACGTCGGCGATGTCGCAGATGCCATGGCCACGTGCCTGACCGACCCTGCGACCGATGGCAAGATCTATGAACTGGTCGGCCCGCAGGTGCTGAGCTTCAAAGACGTCATGAACCTGGTGTTAAAGCACACATCGCGCAAACGCGCCCTGCTGCCGATCCCCTACTGGGTCGCCGAGATCCAAGGCGCCGTGTTCGGCCTGCTGCCGAAACCGTTGCTGACCTCGGACCAAGTCAAACTGATGCAGACCGACAATGTTGCGTCTGGCAAGTTGCCGACCCTCGACGATCTCGGTATTGCGCCGACACCGGTCGAGTCGATCCTGCCGATCTACCTGCACCGTTTCCGCACGCCGTTGGCGCAAAGCGGGATGCTTGGGAACGAATAACCCTTCTACGGAGGATATAGACATGGATCAGACGAACGGCTGAGTACCAGCCACTAACACCATGATCACGTCGGCCCATTCGGCCGGTTTATCCCTTCGTCAGGAGTACCCATGAACCGCTTGGCAGGAAAACGTTGCGTCGTCACCGGCGCGGGAGACGGAATCGGCGCGGCCACCGCCCGCGCTCTCGCGGAAGAAAGCGGAGACGTCATCGTCACCGACCACAATGCGGCGCACGCCGCATCGGTCGCCCAGGACATTGGGGCATGTCACCGACAGCTCGATGTCGCGTCGGAACAGGATTGGTCGAAATTGGCGGCGGAGTTTCCCGCCGTCGACGTGGTCGTCAACAATGCCGGCATCACCGGTTTGGAAAACGGCGCGGCCCACGACCCGGAACATGCCAGCTTGGCCGATTGGCAGGCTGTCCATCGGGTCAATCTTGATGGGACATTCCTGGGCTGTCGCTATGCCATTGGCGCGATGCGACGCAATGGCGGCGGATCGATAATTAATATCGCCTCCCGGTCGGCGATGGTCGGTGTGCCCGCCGCGTCCGCCTATGCGGCATCCAAGGCCGCCGTGCGAAACCATACCAAATCCGTTGCCCTGTATGCCGCCGAGCACGGATTAAACATCCGTTGCAATTCGATCCACCCAGGCGCAATTCTGACGCCGATGTGGGACGCAATGCTCGGCGATGGTGCAGATCGGGAGTCACGAATGTCGGCGTGCGTGGCCGATACGCCTCTTCGGCGGTTCGGAACACCGGATGAGGTCGCGAGAATCGCAGTGATGTTGGCCTCGGACGATAGCGCCTACATGACAGGGTCGGAAATCTGTGTCGATGGGGGGTTGTCAGCCGGCATGCTGGGCGGCGGCTGAACCGCCCGGCCTCCATCAACCCGACCATACTGGATTGAAATAATTATTGGTTTAGTCCGTTGTTGGATTTTTCCAGTGTTCGCGTATGCTCTGGGCCATATTCCGACGTCGGGAGTCAACAACGACAATGCATGTCTTGAGAGCTGTTCGCGCCGCAGGCTTTTTGCTGGCGTTGCTGGTGATAGCCCTGATGTCACCGGCCCGTGCAGCATCGTTGCCGCAACCGGTCGGTCCGACCATTCTGACCGTCACCGGTAACATCGAGCACACGAACGTCGGCGAGGAAGCCCGCTTCGATCGCGTCATGCTTGAAGCGCTCGGCGTCCATAAGCTCTCGACCTCCAACCCATTTGAAACCGGCGTCCAGGTCTTCGAAGGCGTACTGCTCCGCGACGTGCTGCGGCGTGTCGGCGCTTCGGGGGATATGCTGGCGGCATTTGCGCTGGATGGCTATACGGTGGAAATCCCGGTCGCGGATGTGGCCAAATACGATGTGCTACTGGCCATGACGTGGAATGGGGAGACGATGACAGTTCGGCGAAAAGGCCCGTTGTGGGTGATTTATCCCGTCGACCGCCACAAAGAACTGCGGTCCGAAAGCTACAGCAATCGGACCATTTGGCAGCTGAAACGCCTCGTGGTGCGTTGAAAGCACACGGATGACGGCGGAGTCCACGATAGATCGCATTTCCATGCCGCGGCCGGTGCCGATCATCGCCGGACTGCTGACGGGGATTTTTCTGTTTCTCAGTCTTGCATCGGCGTGGGCCGCGCTATCGGCGTTACGGCAGTTGGGGGATCCCAGTTACGACAGCAGCGGCCTGGCGGCGGTGCAACTGCGGATGCATTATGAATTGCTGCTCGCCGAACTGACCCATGTCGAAGGCGGACACATGTCGTCGCACGACGACGCCGTCCTGCAATTCGATATCGTCTATCAGCGCGTGAACAACCTGACGACGCGCCCTCCCTACGATCAAATCCTGACCGAACCCATCCGCGATGAGATCGCGCACTTCCGGGAAGAAATCGTCAAATATGCGCCGCGTTTCGATACCGCAGCGGGCGGCGATCCGGCGGCACTAATCGGTATTGCCGGAGAACTCGGCCGCCTGCGCCAAGACGTCAACCTGCTGGCCGGGCGAATCATTCAGTTGACCGTCGACTTCCGACAAGCGCGACGTGACAACATCACAACATCGACGGTGTACCTGATCGCGTCCACCAGCGGTCTGGTTATGACCGGTGCGATATTCGCCTTCTTGTTATGGCGGAGCCGACGCCGATTGCGCGCCCAGAATACGGAACTCGGCATCATGACCCGACAATTGATGCAAGCAAACAATGCGAAATCGGAATTCCTGGCGTTGATGAGCCACGAGTTACGCACTCCGTTGAATGCCATCACCGGTTTCTCCGAGATGATTTCGCGCGAAGCTTTCGGCAAGATCGGCGACGCACGCTACATCGAATACGCCCGCGATATTCGCCTGTCCGGCGACCACTTGCTGAACCTGATCAACGATATTCTCGATCTTGCGAAGATCGAGGCCGGCGAAATGCAACTGACCCCGAGGCGCTTCTCCGTCGAAGAGGCCGTCCGCGACGCGGTTCGGATCGTTCCATTTCAAACGACCGACGACCGTACCCGGATCGAGGTTCGGATGCCCGACGATCTTGGCGAGATGCGCGCTGACATCCGGAGCTTCCGTCAGATCATGATTAACCTCATCTCGAACGCCGACAAATATACCCCGACCGACGGAACGATCGTCGTCACGGCAGCGCGACGCGACGACGGCGGCGTCAACATCGAGGTCATGGACACCGGAGTCGGTATTCCCTCCGACGACGTTGAGCGGGTCTTGGAGCCGTTCGGTCAATCGCGGCAAAACAGCCAAGTCGCCCGTGACGGTACCGGGCTTGGCCTTGCGCTCTCCAAGCAATTGATGGAGTTGCACGACGGTACGTTGTCGCTCGACAGTACCGAAGGCGTCGGCACGACGGTTCGGCTGTCGTTTCCCCCGTAACGGCGGCGCGTTAGCTGCCGGCGACCGGCACCGGCGATGCCGACGATGTATGGCCATCGCACGTCGTTTCGATGACAACCCGCCTGTTCACCTGATTCTTGATGCCATCGACGGTATGTTCCAGCAGCCAGCGTTCGCCCCAGCCTTGGACTGTGGCGACCGAAAGCCCGGCATCGCGGAGCTTCGCGGCGACATGTTCAGCGCGTTTTTGCGACAGGGCCAGATTGCTGCGATCGCCGCCGAAGGTGTCGGAGAAGCCGAGAACGTCAGAGGTACAGGATTGGCCGTCGGCGTGGCGCTGAATATCGGAGACGGCGGCGTTGATTTGCAGTTCAACTCCTTGGCCCGCGATCTCACCCAACTCGAAGAAAACGGTCCGATTGAACGTATCCTGACGTTGTCCGGGAATGCCGGCGGCGACCGGGGCCTGCGCCTCGGCGACAGCACGGGCGGCCTCTTCCATGGCGGCAAGGCTTTCGTTGAGGCGGACCTGCTCGGCGCGGAGCGCCTCGATCTCCGACGTCAGACCCTGCAGTGCCGTCGTATTCTCGCTACGCAGTTCGCTGATCTCGGTGCGGGTTTGGTCGGCGTAGACCGCAACCTCGGCGATGGTTTCCGCCTGCAGGTCGATGATGACACTGCGGATTTCTTCTTCGCTGACGGACCCGCTTTGTTGCGGCAACAACGTCAGACCGAAGTATCCCGCCGGTAACGCAACACCTAGAACCAAAAGGGCCGACAGAAAGGCCGCGGTTACGACCTTTTTCGAATCATTCTCGCTCGTGGGCTCACTCATGCGTCCATCCTCACACGTCGATTTTTACGGATCGAGGTGAAAAGACTAGCACATGGTTCCTAAGAAGACGTGAAGACTCGCGCCGGAGACTCGGATAGAGAGCGCGCGCCGAGCGCGCTAGTACTGGCGCGGAATGCCGTGCGCATCGCTGACGGCGTCATCAGTCGCGGCGGCGACGATCAATTCTCCGTACTCGCGAAGAAAGACCGAGCCCTTCACCGTCCGCTGCAGGAGCACGCTGCGGCGGTCTTCATCGTCGACCTTTCGACGGATCATGCCGAGTTCGCTGAGCCGATCGACGGCGCGCGTGACGGCGGGCTTGGAGACTTTCAACAAGTCCGCCAACCCGCGTACGGTATGTGGCGGCGGGGTCAGGTAAACGGTCAGCAACAGCGCCATCTGCCGCGCCGATAGATCGGGCGCGTCGCGCCGGACGCTGGACACAATGGTCCGGCGCCACATATCCAAGGCATCCAATTCGCTGAAATCGTGACCCATGTCGACGTCCAAGGGTTTTGTTGCGGTATCGAAACTTCTAGCGGATTTCGTCACGTTGCCGCAACAAAAAAATCGAAAATCGGCTATTTCCGGCCATATTTGGCCAGCAATGCGGTCGCGATGGCGCGCATCCCCATGGCCTCGCCGCCCTCTGGACGTCCGGGCTTGGTGCCCAGATTCCAAGCCATAACATCGATATGCGCCCACTTGACCGCATCCGGAACGAACCGGTGCAGGAACAACGCCGCCGTGATTGCCCCGCCATAACCGCCGTCGGGACTGTTGGTAATATCGGCGACCTTGCCTTCGATCAACTTGTTGTAGGGTTGCCACAACGGCATCCGCCATAGCGGATCTTCGACCCGCGTCGCATCGGCGACGATATCCAGACAGAACCCGTCGTCATTGCAGAACAAAGCCGGCAGTTCGGTCCCCAAGGCAACACGCGCCGCCCCGGTCAGGGTTGCGAAATCGACGATCGTTTCGGCCTCACATTCGACCGCGCGGGTCAACGCGTCGGCCAAGATCACCCGCCCCTCGGCGTCGGTGTTGCCGATCTCGACCGTCACGCCGGCCCGGGTTTGCACGACATCGAGGGGTCGCATGGCATTTCCGGCGATGGCGTTTTCGACCGCCGGCACCAGAACCTTGAGGTGCGCGTCCAAGCCCATCGCCATCAACGCGTGTGCCGCACCCAGCACATGCGCGGCGCCACCCATATCCTTTTTCATCAGTTTCATGCCGGCCGCCGGTTTGATGTCGAGGCCGCCGCTGTCGAAACATACGCCCTTGCCGACCAGGGCCACGGTCGGCCGTGACGGATCGCCCCAGGTCAGTTCGACGATGCGCGGCGCATCCGCCGCCGCCCGCCCGACCGCATGGACAGCGGGATAGTTTCGGTCCAACAGATCGTCGCCGACGACCTCGGCATAATCCGCGCCGAACTGTTCGGCCAAGCCCTTCGCCGCGGCGGCCAGGGCCGTGGGTCCCATATCGTTGGCCGGCGTATTGATCAGATCGCGGACCAAAGCCGTGGCATCTGCCAGGGTGCCCACGGCATCGGCGTCTATTCCGTTCGCCGCCAGTTGCGCCAACTCACGCGCGCCGCCGTTTTGCTTGTAACCGTCGAAGGCGTAACCGCCGAGCAGCCAACCCAACGCCAACGTCTGGGCGTCGCCGTCGTTTACATCGGCCAACGCATAAACGCCCTTTGGCAGCGCCGTCGCCAGTTTGCCCAGATCCCACACGGACACCGGCGCCGACACGCCCGCCAGCACCGCCGCAATGCCGCCGTCGGCACCCGGCACAATCAAATGGCTGCCCGGCTTGGCGGCAAAATCGTGTGCTCCGGCCCAGGCGACGGCGCCATCGCCAAGATCGGACAAGGCGGCGGCAAGCGTATCCGTGGTCACGACGTGGACCGGAATAGCATCCGAGGTCGGCGAGGTCAGCAAATCGGCAAGCGTCATGATTGGGCAGGCTCCTGAAACGGTCACGGTCTTCGGATCATACTTGGCGAGGCCGGGACGAAAACCCTAAACTCGATGGCCCATTAGAAGGAGACCCCCGTGCCCCGCTTGAAACTCGTCATCGGCAATCGCAATTATTCGTCCTGGTCGCTGCGCGCCTGGCTGGCCGCCGCGCATAGCGGACTCGATTTCGAGGAAGTGTTCATTCCGCTCGACCAACCCGACAGCAAGGAAAAGCTGGCGCAACATAGTCCCAGCAATCTGGTTCCCGTGCTGGATATGGACGGCACCATCATCTGGGACAGCATCGCCATCATCGAAGCGCTTCACGAACTGTCTCCGGCACCCGGGCTGTGGCCCGAGGATCGCACGGCGCGGGCCGTTGCCCGATCCGTCTCGGCGGAAATGCACTCCGGGTTTTATCGCCTGCGCCGGGATATGCCGATGGATCTTCGCAGCACACACCCGGATCATCCGCACACCGAAGGCGCGCTGAAAGATGCCGAAAGGGTTCAAGACCTTTGGGCCGATTGCCGGGCGCGCTTTGGCGGCGACGGGCCGTTCCTGTTTGGCGCCTGGTCGGCCGCCGACATGATGTACGCACCGGTCGTCGGACGATTGAAAACGTTCGGCGTGCCTGTCAGCGACGTTGCGGCGGCGTATATGGATGCGGTCTGGACGCAGTCCGACATGGCGGCGTGGGTCGCCGCGGCACGCGACGAGCCCTTTGTCATCGATGTTCTAGGTTAAGGTTTTTCTCCACTCCGTCATGCTGAACGTGTTTCAGCATCCAGCGTTCAATGCACACAGATCAGCCCAGTGAACGCGGGGTCCCAAATCAAGTTTGGGACGACGAAATAAAACTCAGGAGATCACCTCGGGTTCCGAAATACCAAGGCGGACAATGGTGCTTTCGCCATTGCGCAAGCCTTCCATGGTCGCTTCTTCCTGGGCCAATTTCTCGTGCGACGCTTTGAGCATCTTTTCCTGCCACGCCAGCGGCACCACGGCGACGCCATCGTCATCGCCGATGATGATGTCGCCGGGATTGACCGGGCAGTCGCCGACCGAGATCGGCCCGTCGATTATGCCACCGAAATTCTTGTGCGGGCCGGCAGGAACAATGGCGCTCGACCACGACGGGAAGTTCCGTTCCCGCAATTCCTCGGTATCGCGGATGCCGCCATCGATAATGACCCCGGCGACGCCGCGCTGAATCGCGGCTTCGGTCATGATGCCGCCCCACACCGCAACGTTTTCGGCGCCGCGCGCGTCGATGACGATCACTTCGCCGGGCCGGCAGTTGGAAATCAGCCAATGCGGGGCGGAATTGTCCCCCGTCATACACGTCACCGTCCGCGCGTGGCCCGCGACCTTCATCCCGTGCCCGACCGGCTTGATCCGCCCGGCCATGACCTGCGACCGGTTCATCATGTCGGATACAATGGCGGCGGGAATGTTTTTCCACTCGGCCATGACATCGTCGGGCAGATGATCGAAGGTAACGTCGTAACGTTGCAAGGCCATGGTGGTCTCCTCATGTAGGGGGTAGGTTTGTGATTGAGCGCGAGCGTAAGCCAGGGCCCGGGCATCGGCAAGATGCCCCCGGAAGATGAGGAACGGCAGATGTTAAAAGCGGTGATGGGTTTATTGGGGTTCGGCGGGCCCGAGTATGACGCCAAGATCCTACAGCGCGACGCGCGCAACCTGATCGATATGGTGCACGGGCAGCACGGTGCCGAGTCCCTGTCGAAGATCGCCGACACGACGCGTATTCAAATCGCCGAGGTGCATCGGCGCGGACTGAACGATCCGAAATTCTACGATCGCGGCATCGAAGCGCTGACGGAATTGAACAAGGCCGCCCGGGCGCGGCGCGACAACATTTCCTGGTCGGGCATCACCTTGGCGATTGTCTACGTCAAAGCCGAAATGCTCGACGACCTGGGGCTGCCGGCAAAGAACGCGCTGGATGGGTTTATGGACAAATGGGCGAAGTTGAGCCCCGAAGAGGCCGCCAATCAGACACCCGAGCCCCCACCAGGGACGGCCGGACTTAATCTATAGGCGGGACCGAATTCAGTTGGCCGCCGGGGGAGAGGCGACAGCGGGCTTGCTGGCGCCCGTGCCGTAATCACCGACGCTGACCAGCCCGTCTTGGGCGGTCGCGAAGAACACCACGGTGATCAACAAGAACAACCCCGCGACGATGACCCGTAACACGGTACCGAGGCGATCCCAGGGACCGGCGGCGGCGTAGGCGGGTTGATCATTGGTGATGTCGCTCATGAAGTTTCTCCTGCTCACATTCTGTGACTGATGGTGCACTGCGATAGTACACACCCGCAATAAGGCCAAAAAAGGGCAAAGGAAAGGTTAAAATCCTAAGGGATTTCCGCATTTTAGCCTTTCTTGCTCATTCACTGTCTTATTCCGGGGCTTGCCCTTCCAGTAGGGGTAAGGATTAAGATACCGTGGCTAAGGAGGGCACATGGCCGGGTGTTGCGTCAATAATGTGAAATTCGACGGACTGTCGTCCGCATACAAGCGCGCATTGTGGGCGGTGATCGCCATCAATGCCTCGATGTTCGTGATCGAAATGGCCGCGGGCGCCTTCGCCGGCAGCCAAGCGTTGCAGGCCGACGCGTTGGACTTCCTCGGCGATACACTGACCTATGGTCTGAGCCTGATCGTCATCGGCATGCCGCTCGGCGTACGGGCGTCGGCGGCATTATTTAAGGGGTTCAGCCTTGCGGCGATGGGATTATGGGTTTTAGGGGCCACAGCCTATCAGGTCTTGATCCTCGGCGTGCCCAACGCCCCGGTGATGGGCATGGTCGGCACCTTGGCACTGGCCGCCAACGTCGCCAGCGTCTTGATCCTGATGCGGTTCAAGGACGGCGACGCCAATGTTCGGTCGGTGTGGCTGTGCAGCCGCAACGATGCCATCGGCAACGTCGCCGTGATCGCCGCCGCGGGCGCGGTCGCGGTTACCGGCACGGCGTGGCCGGACCTGATCGTCGCGGCGCTAATGGCGGGGCTGTTTCTATGGTCGGCCCTCCATATTGTCCGCCAAGCCCTGGACGAGCGCCGCACCGCAATGGCCATGACACCGGCGGAGTAAGACCCGACATGCGCACCCGATTATCCAGACGCGGTTTTATCGCAGGGGGTCTGACCGGAGCGGCAATGATGATGTCCCATCCGCTGGCCGCCGCCCCGCGGCACATGGTCGCCTACGCGTCACCGTATTGTGGATGTTGCAGCTTGTGGGTCGAGCATATGATTGCGGCCGGCTATGACGTGCGGACGGTCTTTGTGACCGACCTGGACCCGATCAAAAAACGTTACGGCGTACATCCGTATTTACAATCTTGCCATACCGCAACCATCGGCGGATACGTGATCGAAGGACATGTCCCTGCGATGGAGGTCACGCGGTTGTTGGATAAATCGCCCGACGCCATCGGGCTGGCGGTGCGCGGCATGCCGATCGGCGCACCCGGCATGGAACAGGGCGACCGGCGTGAACCGTTCGATGTGGTTTTATTCAACGAGTCCCAAGGCCGCGTGTTTGCGAGGTACTGAGAAGCGGTGCCTATGATGCGTCGGCAACCGCCTGACTCGATTTTTGCCGTTCCTTAAACGAACGCCCCCAAGCGCCCATACTTTCCAACAAATCCTTCAACGACAGGCCGAAGTCCGTCAGTTCGTATTCGACGCGCGGCGGGACCTCGGCATAGACGTGGCGAGCCAACACGCCATCGGCCTCCAACTCGCGAAGTTGCAAGGTGATCATGCGCTCTGTCGCATTCGGCGTCAGTCGGCACAATTCGCCGAACCGCTTCTTACCGTCCAGCAGATGACACACCAAGACCGGCTTCCATCGGCCACCGATCACGCACAACGTTGCCTCGACATCGCAGCCGGTTTTCCAATCGTAATCACGCGCCATGATGCCTTTCCTTACAGTGATCCCCTTTACTTACAAAAATGTGGGTACTTGTCAAAAGATATATAAGCGCGCATGTAGGGGGCACATTGAGGCACAAGGAGCTCCCCATGCGCAGCTATCAGCTTATCGACGGCAACGATTTGGACGCCATCGCCATCACCGACCAGCCCGCACCGACCGCCGGCCCCGGAGAGGTCGTCATCGATGTTCACGCATGTTCGGTCAACTACCGAGACATCCTCAACATCAAGGGGCGCGAAGGCACCCCCCGGGCTGTCGGCGCGACGCCATTGTCGGACGGGGCTGGCGTCATCAGCGCGGTCGGTGCGGGTGTTACGTCGTTGGCCGTCGGCGACCGGGTCGCCGCAGCGTTCATGCCGGATTGGATCGATGGTCCGATGACGGCGGGCGTCCAGGCAACCGCGCTTGGTGGGTCGGGCGCCGGTATGCTGACGGAGCAAATCGCCCTGCCCGCCACCGGTGTGGTCAACATCCCCGATCATTTGTCATACGCCGAGGCGGCAACACTACCTTGCGCCGGTGTCACGGCGTGGTACGCCATGTTCGTCGGCGGCGCGGTCAAACCGGGTGATACGGTTCTATTATTGGGGACCGGTGGCGTGTCGATCTTTTCGCTGCAGTTCGCCAAAATGGCGGGCGCCCGCGTCATCATTACCAGTTCCGACGACGCCAAGCTGGAAAAGGCCCGCGCACTCGGTGCCGACGAGACCATCAACTATCGGACGACGCCGGAATGGCAGGACGAAGTCCTGGCCCTGACCGCTGGGATCGGCGTCGATCATTCCGTCGAGGTCGGTGGCCCCGGCACCTTGAACAAGACGTTGGAAGCCGTGCGGCTAGGGGGATCGATTTCGTTGATGGGCGTCCTGACCGGCATGGCCGACCCCGTCGCAACCGGCCTGATCCTAAGTAAGAACATCAAAATCCAAGGGACCTATGTCGGGTCGGTCGCGATGTTCCAGGCGATGAACAAGGCCATCGCACAAAATGCCATGACCCCGGTGATCGATCGTCGCTTCGGTTTCGAGGACGCGAGCGCGGCACTGAAATACCAAGAAAGCGGTGCGCACTTCGGCAAGGTCGTCGTCGAGGTACGGACTTAACGCCCCCTCACCTAGCCTCTCCTCCAACCGCGTCAGGGGAGAGGAATTAGGGCGGAGAGAGTCCCTCTCCCCCATAGATTGGGGGAGAGGTCAGGTGGGGGGGAAAATCACTTCGCCAAGCCCTTTTCAAGGTTTGGCCAGTTGCCGTTGGCGGACACGATGTTGCCGGGGATATCCCCTTCCCAACGGCGCTGAACGCCTTTGGAGTAATTCAGGTACAGCTTCCCATCGACGATCTTCCAGGCATCGGGGTCGGTCGACGCGGTGTATCCTTGGCTTACCGCCCAGGCGCAATATCCGCCGTATTGCGGCGCGTACTTAGCCGGATCGGCTTCGAATGCGGCTTTGTTGTCGGCGCTGGAGAAGCGCCAATTCACGCCGTTCCACCGCACCGTGTGGGCGGCTTTGCCTTTCACCGGCTTACCCTCGGTGAAATAGGCGACGGGATCGGTGCCGTCGATGGCCACGCCCCGGCTTTGGTAGACGGTCGCGGCGTCGGCGATGCCGGCAACGCCCAACATCATCAAGGCCGGGATCAGCATGAGAAACTTACGCATCAGAAGGTTCCTTTCGTTCAGTTCGCAAAACCATTGAACGAGATATAGGTCGTCCGGTGCTGACGCGCCCATCACAAGTTTGTCAGCACGGAGATACGCAATCATTGCATCGATTGGGTTTGAACCAGCGCCGCAAGGGATTATGGTCGGCGAATCTGTGACGGCCGCCCGGCACTTGGAAACCACTGATGCGCGCATTGTTAAAACATCTGTTGCTACCGTCGGGCACGAAGCGTCGCCGCATTCGCTTTGGTCCGGCCGCCGGATTGTCGATCGAGGTCGACCCGCAACAGGACGTTCGGCTCTGGCTTGGGTTGTTGGAGGCTGAACTCCACCCGCATTTTCATCGCCTTGCCTATCCGGGCGCCCGGTGCTTCGACATAGGCGCCGCCGAGGGATATCACGCGATCATGCTGGCGAAGTTATCGGGCCAACCCGTGCTGGCGTTCGAGCCGGCGAACGTTTGGGTCGAAAAGACTCGTGACGAACTCGCCAGTAACGGCCTGAGCGGCGAGGTGATGCAGGTCCTGGTCGGCGCCCAGGTCGCGGACGGTATGATCAGCATCGATCAGGCGGCCCAGGACCGGTTCGTCCCCGATTTCATCAAAATGGACATCGAGGGGGCGGAAGTCGATGCGCTGACAGGCGCGGAGCATGTGCTGGCCAACCGCAAACCGCACTTGATCATAGAAACCCACGGCGCCGCGCTGGAACAGCAGTGCATCGCGATATTGAAGCGCCACGGATATGCGCCGACGGTCGTCCACCCGCGGACTTGGCTCGCCGAATATCGGCCGATGGCCCATAATCGCTGGTTGGTCTGCGAAGGGCGTCCGGGTTAACGCCCCCGCCAAGCGCGGAACGCGGCCTCGGCCTGGGGCCCGAATTCGGCCCAATAACCGGTATCGACCTCAAGCGCATCATGAAAGTGCCGGCGCGCAGTCGGCATATCATCGCGGATGCCCGGCGGCACCGCGTCCAAACCGATGCGCCGCGCCGGACCAACCCACAAACGCGACGCCATCTCGGCCATACGCGGCGGATCGGTCGCAAAACTGATAAACCGATAGGTATCGATAGGATCACGCGCGCCCGTGACGACCGCCCAGAAAGATGCCCGCCACAACTGATTGGTAAACATGATACCAGCGGGCCTGCGAGCACCCTGTCGCGGGCGCAGAAACCGCGCGGTGTACGCGGTCGTCATGGCGACCGTCCCATCGTTCAAAAGGTCTTCCGCCTCCACACCGGCGCGCCAGAAATGCAGCGCATCGCGGATGGTTTCCAACTTGGCCAGCGCACGGGCAACCCCATCCCCCTTGCGTAATAGATCATAGACCTCGGCAACGGGAACGCCGTCGGCAAGTAATGCGATTTCCAAGGTGCCTTCGGCCCCGTCGAACAGGCCGCGCCCACCGGGATAGGCAGCAAGGTCGAAGAAATCGTTGAGCGTCTTGGGCGGCGTCTTTTGAAACGCGATCGCATCGTAGGCCACGGCCTGGGTCCAGATGGCGTGGCCGATCCCGCACGGATGCAGTGTCCCCGGAAGGAAATCGGCAAGCACCGCAGCACCCAGGATCTGTTCCGGCTCGATCCGTTCGACGCGTCCGTCGGCGCAGGCACGGGTTAGATCGGCACGCTCCATATCGACGACGTTCCACGTCGGCGGGTCTGCAGCCAACGGGCCGAAGTCGCCGTCGTGGCGCACAATGCGGACGTTGATGCCGGTCTCGCGGGTAAACGGTTTGAAAATCGCCTGTTCCTGGGCGGCACCGTAGGTCCCGCTCCAGGTGGCGACGGTCAATGTCGGCACACTCTGCGCCGAGGCCGGAAAGGCGATGAAGAATACGATCAATAAGATCAGACGGCGGACGGGATGCATGGCATCAGTCTACGCCATCCGTCCCCGAAGGGGGAAGCCGGCGATGGGGCGCGTGTATCACGCGCCTCGCCGTTGGAACTGGGATGGTCAGATCGCCATCAAGTAGCTGTAGTTGGCGATGAATGCGATGCCGACGAAAGCAACGATCAGAAGCGAGTCGATAACACGGTCAAACATGGAAAGTCTCCAAAGCAAAAGTGAACGTTGAAGAGACCCTACGCCCGCCCTTTGATTTAGTCGAGCGATATTAATTTGATATTATATTAAGTATAGCTATATTTATATTATGAACATTCAGCATTTCCGTACCTTGGTCGCGGTCCGCGATCACGCTCGGTTTCTGGACGCCGCCGATACCTTGGCGTTGACGCCGGCTGCGGTCAGCCAGCAGATGCGGCTGCTCGAAGATCAGCTGGGGGCAGAACTGTTCGACCGCTCGGTGCGACCGCCCCGCCTGAACGCGCACGGCGAACGGGTCGTTGCCGAGGCCCGCGACGTTCTTGCCCGTTACGACGCGTTGATCGAGATGGCCCGGGCCGAAGGCGCCATCGCCGGGACGCTGACGCTGGGCTCCGCATCCGGGATCACCAGCACCTTGATCGCCAAGGCGCTGGCACAATTGCGGGCCCGTCATCCCAGGCTTCAAGTGCGGATCGAAGAAGGCCTGACGACGTCACTCATCGCCCGCCTGCGCCGCCGCGATCTGGATGCCGCGATCATCACCGCGCCGTCGGTCCCGGAGTCGGATATGAAGACCCTTCCGGTGATCTCCGAAGCCATGATTGTCGTCGCGCCGCCCGATACCGTCGCGGCGGATGCCGACTGGCGCGCGGTGCTGACGTCGGCGCCGTTCCTGCGCCTGAACCGGCAGTCGGGTATCGGTATCCTGATCGACGAGACGTTGCGGCGGGCAGGCATCAGCGTCGACGACGCCATGGAACTGGATAACTCGGACTCCATCGTCGACATGGTGGCCGAGGGGCTGGGTGTCGGCGTCGTGCCGGCTGGGCGTTTGCGCGGGATCGATCCCGGATTGGTCGCGCAATTCCCGTTCGGCGCGCCCCCGGTCCGCAGGAAAGTGGTTTTGATGGAGCGCGCGCACAATCCGCGTTCCGACTTGGCGACGATCTTTTATCAGGAATTGTTGGCGTTGTCCGACGGGACGGCAAGCGGCTGATCCCGCTCGGCGACGCGGAACATCTCTTCCCAGATCGGCCGGGTATCGGTGAAGTCGAAATGGGTGACGATGTGGCTGACCGTCTCGCCGTCATCCGATAGCGGCAACCGCAGCGTCGGCACGATCAGTTGGCGGGGGCGCGATCCGCTGGCGGCCGCATCCCACAAAAACGGATACGGCGCGCGGTTCTCGATGACGGTTCCATAGTCGGCGAGGACTTGGGTTCGGCGTTCCTCGTTCAGATACCCCATATCCGTCGTCAGTAGGGATTGTCCTGTTCGATCGAAATATAATACATCGGTCAGGCCCGTCCCCCAGAACCGAAACCTGATGTCGAACGGATCGCGATGAACGTCAACGACATGCGTAAACCGCACACAGTCACCGGGCAATTCGGGCAAATCGAACGCCGCCCAGCTCGGCGCGAACGCCTCGCCCCTCAACGATTGCCAGTAATCGTAGACCACACCGCACAAACTTTGGCGGACGTCGGCCAACTCGGCTGCAATCGATGTGACGGCGACACTACCGTGTCCCGGCGGCGGCGGGCCCGGGTTATACATGCGACGCCCCGCGCGCGCCGAGCGTCGCCGCCAATCCGACGAACGCCGGATACGGATGAGTGATCAGATGCACCGGGATCGCCGCAACGTAATCCGAGAATCGGCCTTGATCGACGATCCGCGAGCGAAGCGGCGTACCGGCAATCAGATCCTGCATTTTGGGTAACATACCGCCGGCCAAATAAATGCCGCCGCGTGCGCCATGCGCCAATGCCAAGTCGGCCGTCGCCGTGCCAAGAAAGGCAAAGAAATGATGCACCGCCTGCACCGCTTCGGGCTCTCCGGCGCGGGCGTGGTCGGCGACCTCGGCAGCCTCCAAGTCATGCCCACCGGACGTGATTTCGTACAGCGTCTCCAGCCCCGGGCCGGAGACCACACGCTCCACCGAGACATGTCCAAACCGCGCCATCAGCGTCGACAGGATGGCGATCTCGTCGTCGGTCCGTGGGCTCAGGCTCATGTGTCCGCCCTCGGTCGCGACAGCCCGCCCGCCACCTTGCGCATCGGGCGTCCAGACGGCGACACCCAGGCCGGTGCCCGGGCCAAGGACGAGGCATGGCGCCGCGACATCGCCGTCAGGCCCCTTCCATAACGTCGTTACGTCGCCGCCGTCCAAATGCGGGACCGCCAACGCCAAGGCTTGGAAATCGTTGATCACAGAGACATCGGCAATCCCGGTCGCCGACGTCAGGTCAGTGCCTGAGACAACCCACGGATGATTGGTCATCTGTGCCACGCCGTCGGTCACCGGCCCGGCAACACAAACGGCGGCCGTGGCCGGCGGCGCGTCCCAGCCATGTCCGTCGACGTAAGCGGCCAAGGCGGCGCCCAGACTATCGTGGTCGGCGCAACGGCCGAGAGTTTCGTCCCGCACACCGCCGTCGTCGTCGACCCAGGCGACGCGCACATGGGTGCCACCAACGTCGGCAATGAGCCCCCTTGGCGACATTTCTGCGTCAGCGTCCGTGAGCGCAGGCCACGAGCTTTTTCAAAAAGCCGTCGCGCCACGTCTCAAGATTATTGCGGCGGATGATCTTCATCATCGCGTCCCAGCGATCGCGCCGTTCGTCGAGCGACATTTCCAGCCCCTGTGCAATGGCATCGGCCATGCCGTCGATATCATACGGATTGACGATCAGCGCCGCGTCCAGTTCGCGGGCCGCGCCGGCGAACCGGGACAACACCAACACGCCCGGATCGGACGGGTTCTGCGAGGCGACATATTCCTTCGCCACCAGATTCATGCCGTCGCGAAGAGGCGTCACCAAGCCGATCTGCGAGGCCCGGTAAAACAACGTTAGCCGCTCGCGGTTATAGCTTTTGTTGATGTAATTGATCGGCATCCAATCGATATCGGCGAACCGGCCATTGATGTGCCCAGCCATGGCTTCCAACTCGTGACGGATGTCTTTGTACTCCGCCACCTCGCCGCGCGACGGGGGTGTAATCTGGAAATACGCGACCTGGCGCTGATATCCGGGATAGCGTTCGAGCAGGCGTTCATAGGCCCGGAACCGGTGGCGAATGCCCTTCGAATAATCCAGCCTGTCGACGCCGATCAGCCACGACGCATGATCATGTTGCTCTTTCATCTGGCGCGCCCAGTTCACCAGCTTGGGATTGGCGATCGGCCCTTCGAAGTGTTCCGGACTGATTCCGATCGGAAACACACCGATCCGAAAGGTTCGGCCGAATGCCTCCACCCGGCCCGCCTTCGTGACCTTGCCCTCTTTCTCGTGGACGATGTAATCGGCGAACGCGCGCATGTCGTTTTCGGTCTGGAAGCCGATCAAGTCATAGGCGGCGAGCGCCATGACCAAGGTCCGATGCGCCGGCAACGCGGTCAGCACCTCCATCGCGGGAAACGGCGTATGCAGGAAAATCCCCATGGTCTGTGTGTGACCCCGCCGACGGAGACAATCGCCCAGCGGGATCAGATGATAGTCGTGCACCCAGATTAGGTCTTCCGGCAGCAGATGCGGTTCCAAGTTCGCCGCGAACAGCTCGTTGACCTGCTGATATCGGCTTTGATGCGCCCGATTGAATGCCGCCAAATCGATGCGATAGTGAAACAGCGGCCAAAGCGTCCGATTGGCAAAGCCGTTGTAGTACTCGTTATAATCTTTGCGGCTGAGATCCATCGTCACATAGGACACCGGGCCGACCTCGGTCCGTTCCGGTTCCTTGCGCTGTGGGCCTGTCGCGACTTTGCCGCTCCAGCCGAACCAGATGCCACCGTCCTGTTGCAGGGCCTCTTCCAGCGCCACCGCCAAGCCACCGGCCTGAACCTTCCCGCCTTTGACATCGGGAACGCGGTTCGAAACAACGACCAGTCGCTTTTTGGTTGAGGGCATGCGCTAGATCGCTCCTTTCCACGGGCGGCTAAGTTCCATCGCCGAATTGATCAGCCCGACCATCGAATAGGTCTGTGGGAAATTGCCCCAATGCTCGCCGGTGGCGACTTCGATATGTTCCGATAGTAACCCAGCCGGGTTGAGATGCGACAGCATGTTCTCGAAAATCGCCCGCGCCTCGTCGCGCCGCCCCATCCGCGCCAGCGCATCGATGTACCAGAACGTACAGATCACAAAGGCATTTTCCGGCTCGCCGAAATCGTCGGCCTTGGTGTAGCGGAAAACGAAGTCGCCCCGTTTCAGGTCCTGTTCGATGGCGGCGACGGTGCCGATGAACCGCGGGTCGTCGGCCTCGACAAAACCCATTTCCAGCATCAGCAGCAAGCTGGCATCCACCGTGTCGCCACCCCAGTTATCGACGAACGTGTTGCGCCCGGCATGATAGGCGTTTTCCACGGTCTCGTCGCGGATTCGTGCCGCCTCTCCGGCCCAATAGTCGGCTCGTCCGTCGAGGCCGAGGTGCGCCGCGATCCGCGCCAGCCGGTCGCACCCTGCCCAGCACAGCAAACTGGAATGGGTGTGGACGTGGGCGTCGCCGCGCAATTCCCACAGACCGGCGTCGGGCTGATTATACAAGTCTCGGCACCGCTCGCCGAGCGGCTCGAGAAACCGGAACAAGTTCTCGTCGCCCTGGCGTTTCAGGCGTTTGTCGAAAAACACCTGAATGACCGACATGATGACGCTACCGAAGACGTCGTTTTGAATATGCTCGTGCGCTTGGTTGCCGCGCCGCACCGGTCCCATGCCACGATACCCCGTCAAGGTCTCGACGATGTGTTCCGACAAATCGCGGTCGTACGACAGACCGTACACCGGTTTCAGATGCCCATCGTGCATATGCGCGACGATGTTGGTCAGATAATTCAGATACCCTTCCATGGTCCGCGTCGCCCCCAACCGGTTCAGGGCGCTGACCACGAAATATCCGTCGCGCAGCCAGCAATAACGGTAATCCCAGTTCCGTTCCGAGCCATGCGACTCCGGGATCGACGTCGTCATCGCCGCGACGATAGCGCCGGTTTCCTCGTAGTTGCACATCTTCAACGTGATCGCCGCGCGAATAACCTGATCCTGCCATTCGAAGGGGAGCGACAGATACCGGCACCATTCCAACCAATAATCGACAGTCTTCTCGAAGAATTCCCGCGTCACCTCGGCGACCCCATGCGACAGCGACTCGTCCGGGCCGAGGACCATGCTCATCGGCCGGTCCAGCAGGAATGCCGTTTCCCCCAGAATATGCGAGACCGCGACATCGGTCGTGCAGCGCATGATCTGGTCGTTGGTCATATAACGGATGTGGTTGGTCCCGCGCGTGGTCTCGACCGCCGACGCGCCCCAATCCTTGGCCGGTTGCAGGCGCACGCGGATACGCGGCCGCCCCGCCACCGGGCGCATCATACGCACGAACATGGTCGGCCGGAACGAACGGCCGAAATGTTTGAAGCGCGGCGCGAAATCCGTGATCTCCAATGCATTGCCGTCTTCGTCGTACAGCGTTGTGATGACACACGCGGTATTCGCAACGTACGATTGCTCAGACCGCGCGAAGCCTTGCAACTCGACATTAAAAAATCCCGCCGCCTCGGCATCGCCGTTACGGAGCAACCGGCAAAAGATCGGATCGCCCTCAAAGTCCGGAATGCAGGCCCACATGTAGCGGGCGCGGTCATCCAACAGGGCCGCGACGGTCCCGTTTCCGATCATCGATAAGTTAAGGGTCGGCGGTAGATTGAATTCGGTCACGCAGGGAGTCTCCGGTCGGCGGATTCGGGTTGGAAGGTGGCGAGCCATGCATGCACGGCGGCGACGTCGCGCACGCGATGCTGGGCGACGGTGGGCGCGCGGTCGCCGACGATGACGCTGATTCCGCCCTGGGCATTGGCGATGACGAAGCCATCCTCGTCGGTGACGTCGTCGCCGATAAATACCGGGCGGCGTCCGGCGAACGGGGCGATCGCCATGAAACGTTCAACGGCGTGGCCTTTATTGGCGATCAGGGGTTTCAACTCGTACACCATCTTGCCGGACAACATGGCAAAATCGGCCCCCAACGTCGCCGCAAGATCGCCGACCGCGGCCTCGATGCGGTCTTTATAATCCGGCGCATTGCGATAATGCACGGCGATGCACGGGCCTTTGTCTTCGATGATCAGGCCATCGACATTGGCGAAGCGAAAGCGCAGTTCGTCGCCGGCGGCCTGCAGGCCATGAACGACCTCGCGGACGACGGGGCTGTTCTCCGTCGGCCGGGCCTCAAGCCCGTGCAAGCCGGCGCACGGCAGACGCACCGGATCGAATAATCGGTCGACATCGGCGACTGGCCGACCGGTGACCATCGCCATGGCGCCCGACAATCGCGCTTCGGCCCCTTCGATCAGAGCCAGCAGGTGATCCGATACATGAACCTCGTCGGGGCGGTCGGCGAACTCCAACAACGTGCCGTCGATATCCAAAAAGACACAGATATCGTCTGCCGTCTCGGCAGGCAGCAACTCGGCAAGGTCGGTCGTCCCCGTCATGTCGGCACCGTAGCAAATCCACGCCGTCACTCAACAGCAGGATGTGCATGCCTTTGTTTATACGCAAATATCTCTCCCCTTGCTCCGGGGCCTGGGTACACTTCGACGGACAAGGCTCGGAAAATTGAGGGAGGATCTACGCTTTAACCGTTCTCAGCCTGTTCCTTTTCGAGTTCTTCGGCATCAAGTTCCATGTCGCGATACTGTTCATCCACGCAACGGGCTTATCTAAACTATATTATAAGTTAGCACTCACATTCAGCCCGCCATTTGCTAGTTGGACGAGTTATGCCAGTGGTCGGAGCGCTTGTAGTCCCCCTCCTTGGATCGGTGATGCACCACAGGACCGCCGTTCCGACGCCCCCGCGAAAGCGGGTATCAACGGTCGGCGACTTGATCTCCGTCTTCGTGGATGCCCAGAGGATGGTGCCCGCTGATCGCACAGATTTCTTGCAAAATAACATATTATATATAATATATCATGTATGATGATGGGCGAGGCATGAGCGATGGGCAATTTCCAGACCAAAAAACAAATCGCCACGGAACGGCTGCGCCACGCCATTCGCAGTGGTCGATACGCGCTGGGCCAGCCGTTGCGGCAAAACGACATCGCCACCGACCTGGGCCTCAGCAGCACGCCGGTGCGCGAGGCGTTGGCCGAACTCGCCGTGTCGGGACTGGTGGTTTACGAAGAACACCGCGGCGCCCGCGTCACAACGCTGGACATCGCCCGGGTCGAACAGGTCTACGCCGCCCGCCGCCTGATCGAGCGCGAAGCCGCCAAACTGGCGTTCCGCAACATCGGTCCGGCGGATATCAAGACCCTTGATCGGCTCTGCGCCGATATGACCCAAGCCCTGGCACGGGAAGATTTCGAGGCCTTGGCCCACGCCGACGAGGCCTTTCACGATCACATCCGCAACGCCTGCGGCAATCCGTATCTGGTCTCGGCGGTCGAACATTTGATGCACAGCTTTCCCCGCTACTTCATCTGGAACATCGGCGGACGGATGAAGCAATCCATGCGCGAGCACCGCGAAATGGTCCAGGCCCTGAAGACCAAGGACCGCACCCGCTTCGTCCAGGCCGTCACCGACCATCTGGACCATTCGTTGCAGACCGTCCGCGATCATTTCGATCAAATCTGGGAGACCGAGGAACATGTCTGACACTGCCACCCCGCGCGCAGACTTGCGCGCCGCCACCCCGCGCGCTGACTTGCGCGCCGCCGCCCGCGACCATCTTGTGCGCTATGGTGGCGACGTGTTTCCGACCCTATTCACCCACGCCAAGGGCGCCGTCGTCACCGACGATACCGGCAAGGAATTCATCGATTTCACCTCGGGCCAGATGTGCGCCACGGTCGGCCACAATCACCCAAAGATCGTCGCCGCCGTTGAGCGCGCCGGCCATACCGCCTATCACCTGTTCAGCGGCATGATCCCCGAGGCCGTCGCCGAGTTGGCGTTACGCATTTCCAGGGATTGGATGCCCGATGGTCTCAGCCGCTCTCTCTGGGTCAATACCGGCTCGGAGAGCAACGAGGCCGCCTTGCGAATGGCCAAGATGGTCACCGGCGGATTCGAAGTGATCGCCGTCGGCGGTTCCTGGCATGGGGTGACCGGGGTCGCCGCGTCGGCGTCGTTCGCCAGCGACCGCAAGGGCTATGGCGTACCGGTACCGGGCGTCTTTGCAATCCCGGAACCAAACGCCTACCGCCCCCACATTCCGGGGGCAACGGCCGAAGAGTCCGCACTCGCGGGGTTGGAGCTCGGCCTCAAGATGTTCGACATGACCTCAGCCGGTCAGCCGGCAGCGATTTTGATGGAACCGATCCTCAGCGCCGGCGGCGTTCTGGTGCCGCCGAAGTCGTACCTCGAGGCGCTCCGCAAAGCCGCCGACGACCGCGGTATGCTGCTGATCTTCGACGAGGCGCAAACCGCGTTTGGTCGGATCGGCCACAAGACCGGCTCGGAATACTTCGGCGTCACGCCGGATATCCTCAACGTCTCGAAGACGCTTGGCGGCGGATTGCCGTTGGCCGGCATGATCACCACCGGCGCCATCGAACAGACGGCGTATGAGCGCGGCTATAATTTTTATACCAGCCACGTGTCCGATCCGCTGCCCGCAACGGTCGGGCTCGCGGTGTTGGATGCCCTCGACGACGAAGACCTGGTCGCCCGCGCGCGGACCATGGGCGGATACCTGCGCGGCCGGTTGGACGGTTTGGCACAGAAATACGAGGCCATCGGCGACATTCGCGGCGAGGGGATGCTGATCGGCATCGAACTGGTCACCGACCGGGCCAGCCGGACGCCCGATCACGCATTGGGCGAAGCGACGACCTTGAAGTGTTACGAGTATGGCCTCAGCATGAACATCAAGCGCCGCAAGGAGCGGGGCTCGGTCTGGCGGATTGCGCCGCCGTTGACGATCTCAGAAGGCGAGATCGATCGCGGCGTCGACATTCTGGACCGGGCGCTGGGCGAATGCCTGGATGCGCGGGCGCGCGGCGAGACTGCATAACCAAAGGGATCTCCATGTCGGATAACATCTTGAACGAACTCATCGAACCGGGCGTGCTGCGGGCCGGAATCAATCTCGGCAACGTATTGCTCGTCACCGGCAAAGCGGAAAACGGCGATCCGCAAGGCGTGTCGCCCGACATGGCGGCGGGCGTCGCGGCGGCGCTGGGCGTCGAATTGAAGCTCTGCCCGTACCCTTCACCGGGCGACGTCGGCGATGCCCTGGGCCGGGGGGAGTTGGACCTGGGCAACATCGCGTACGAGCCGAAACGCGCTGAGACCATCGCCTTTGTCGATGCCTACGTCGAGATCGAGGCCACCTATATGGTGCCCGCCGACGGGCCGCTGATGACGGTCGGCGACGTCGATGCCCCAGGCGTGCGGATCGCCGTGTCGGACCGCAGCGCCTATGACCTGTACCTATCGCGGACCTTGAAACACGCCGACATTCATCGCGGCAAAGGGCTCCCGGGGGCGCTCAAGCTTTTCGTCGACGAAAAGCTCGAAGCCTTGGCGGGCCTGCGTCCGGCGTTGAATGAAAACGCCGCCCAGTTGGGCAATATGCGGGTTTTGGAGGGCCGGTTCTCGACCGTCACCCAGGCCATCGGCACGCGGCCGGAAAACACCCATCTGCATGCGTTCCTGCAATCCTTTGTGGAGACAGCGAAAGCCGACGGCACCGTCCAAGGCCTGATCGACAAGCACGGCGTCACCGGCAAATTGGAAGTCGCGGGCTGAGATTGCGTTATCGATTTCATCGATGGCGACATGCGCATTATCGATTGGATCGATAACGCCGCCGCGGCCATGATGCCGCATCGGAGGACACCATGAACAGTATAACAGATCTGTTACAACGCGAGACGAAAGTGCTGGTGTTCGATCAATACGGCACCGTCGTCGACATGCAAAAAGGACTGACCGAAGCGGTCGGCGATTTTCTCACGACGAAGGGTTGGGACGGCGAGGCGCACCGGTTCGTCACCTGGTGGCGGCGCACGCATTTCGAAAACTCGATGATCGACGCGCTGTGCGACCGGGGCCATACGCCGTACCGCGAGATCGGCCACCGGGCCGTGTCGTTCGTCATGGACCGCTGCGGCATATCGTACACCCAAGACGAGGTCCGCTGGCTGATCGGCCTGATCGAGGAATTGAAACCGTTCCCCGATGTGATCGACGCACTGCAGACACTGCGCGACGCCGGATACACGTTGGCGATCCTGTCGAACGGCGACCGCGACATGCTGAAAGCGGCCGGTCCGCACATCGGCTTCGATTTCGATCATGTGATCTCGGTCCAGGAAGCGGGATATTTCAAGCCGGCGTGGCAGACCTATGCCGCCGCCGAGGACATCATCGGCGAAGAACGGACCAGTTGCCTGTTCGTCGCCAACCATGCGTTCGATTGTATCGGCGCCAAGTCGTACGGTATGCGCGCCGCGTTCATCGACCGGCGCAAACGGCCGTTCGGCGAAACCCCGCACCAGCCCGACATCATCGTCGCCGACTTCGCCGAACTGGCGGCGTCGTTGACCGAATAAGGCCGCGCCCAACCGTGCCCTTTTTTGACCCACATCGCGCGATATACTGAACCCATGGACACACGCACCGAACAAGATCAGTTGACCCATCCCTGGCAGCGCGAGATTTTCGCCGCCTTCCAAGGCAACGACATCCAGCACGTCGGCTATGTGCCGGACGGCGGGCATCAAGGCCTGATCGGGCTGTGTCACGCCGACCCGGACATCGCCACCACGGTCTTCACCACCGAGGAAGAAGGCATGGGCCTGGTCACGGGCCTGTGGCTGGGCGGTCGAAAATCGGCGCTGTTGATGCAATCGAGCGGCGTCGGCAACTGCATCAACATGCTGACGTTGTGCGAAAACACCCGCACGCCGCTGGTGATGCTGGTGACCATGCGCGGCGAGTTCGCCGAATTCGTGCCGTGGCAGGTGCGGATGGGAAAAAGCACCCCGGACCTGTTCAAAACCATGGGCGTCGATGTCTATCGGGCCGAGCCCGGCGAAGACGTCGGCGATCTGGTCTCGGGTGCGATCGAGCACGCCTATTTCGCCAGCCGCATGGTCGCGGTGTTGTTGTCGCAGCGCCTCGTCGGGCGCAAGAACTGGTCGAAGTAGAGGAGACGTTGGAGATGCTGGACCGCCGCCCCGCCGTTGCCGCGCTGCTTGACGATCGCCAAGACCTGTTGGTCGTCGCCGGACTGGGATCGCCCGTGTACGACGTGTTTGCCGCCGGCGATCACGATCATAATTTCTACCTGTGGGGGGCCATGGGATCGGCGGCGATGATCGGCTTGGGCTTGGCCCTGGCGCAACCGGGCCGTCCGGTCGCCGCGTTCACCGGCGACGGCGAGATGCTGATGGGGATCGGCAGCTTCGCCACCATCGCCCAACACATGCCCGACAACCTGACCGTCGTCGTCATGGACAACGAGCAATACGGCGAGACCGGAATGCAGAAAACCGCCACCGGTCAAGGCACCGACCTGGCCGCCGTGGCGCGGGCCTGCGGCATCGCCGACAGCGTCGTCATCGACGACGGGGACAGTTTGCCAACGCTGCGCGCGCGCCTGCATGCCCGCAGCGGCACCCACGTCGCGGTCCTGAAGATCAAGCCCGGCGACGTGCCACGGACGACGCCGCTGCGCGACGGGGTCGACATCAAGACCCGCTTTCGGACCGCCTTGCTGGGCCCGGCGGCCACCGCCTGAGCGCCGGCCCTGCGGATGCTGTGTCGATGAATCTCCGCTCCGTCGATCTCAATCTATTGGTGGCCTTCGATGCCTTGATGCAGACCCGCCATATCACCCGCGCCGGGCTCCGCATGGGGATCGGCCAGCCGGCGATGAGCGCGGCCCTGGCCCGGTTGCGCGATACCTTTCAGGACGAGCTGTTCGTCAAACAGGGCGGCGAGATGCGCCCAACCGCCCGCGCCCTGGCCATCGCCGAAGACCTGGCGCCGATCCTTCGCGACGTCGACCGCCTGTTCGCCGACGCCGGCGCCCCGTTCGATCCGGCGACCAGCCGCCGCACGTTTGCGGTTCGATTGTCCGATCTGATGAGCGCGGTGCTGCTGCCGCGTTTGATGCGGACCCTCGAAGACATCGCCCCCAATGTGTCGCTGGACATCCGCGCCGTCGGCCCCGACAGCATCGTCGACGGCCTGGAACGCGACACCCTGGACCTGGCCGTCAGCATGACGGCGGAAATGCCGAAAACGATCCAAAGCGCGCCGCTGTTCGACGACCGCATGGTGCTGTTGTATCGCCAAGGCCATCCCGGCGCCGCCGACATGGACACCCCATTGGCGGCGCATCGCCATCGCCGGGTCCGGGTCGCGCACAATCCCCTGGATGCCGCCGCCAGCGCCGAACAAGCCCGCCGACAGGCCAAGCTGTCGCGCGCCGCCGTCACCGTGCGGCAATGGATGGCGGTGCCGGATATTCTGCGCGAAACCGATTGCGTCGCCGAGGTGCCGGAATGTTTGGCGCAACGGTTCCTGGATGCGGGCGGTCTGGCAATGACCGCGCCGACGTCGAAGCGCGCGGGGTTTACCTGGCGGATGTACTGGCATCCGCGCTACGACGCCGACCCCGGCGTCGCCTGGCTCCGCGACCGGCTGGCGGATGCGGCGGCGGACGATTGAGCCCCCGCATCTATTCTTTCCCTCTTTTGAGGGGGAGAGGTTAGTTGAGGGGTGACGTGAGAGCCGGGGCCGTCAGCGCCGCCTTATAGACCGCGCTGGATATCACTGAGTGTAAAGGTCAGCGCGTTACCGTTGCTGTCTTTGCCAACGCCACGACCACCGTTTTGATCGATATCGAAAACGCCTTCGGCGGTTACAAACTTGGGGCAAGACATTTGCCATTCGCCGGTCCGCGCACCATCGGCGGTTTGTGCCGTAATGGCGAACGCGCCGATACACCGACCACCGTTTTCCGGAAGGTCGAAGACCATTCGACCGCCTTTGGTGCTGTTCACGAACTCAATGTCACCCTCCAATCTTTCGAACCTGTTTTCCCATTCGAGAGTCACCAGTCGTTTGGCATTCGGTGACACGGTGGTGGACAAACGACGCTGTGGCGGCGTTGCAGGGGTGGATTGCGGCGTGGCGTTTGCGGTTTCCGCGTGGTCGGCAAGGGCGGCGGTAAGCGCCGTCCAGTTCCGTTGCGAAACCCGGAATTCGACGCCGCCATCATCCGACAGACCCCACAAGAGATTTTCTTCGCTGTCTCTGATCTTGCCGGAAAACGTCTCTTCGTTATCGCAGGCAAGCGACCATCTTTTCGTCTTCCGGCTAAAGTCGCCCGAACATTTGCTGAAGGCCAAATTGACGGCGAGTTTTCCGGACTGATCGCCGCTGAACACAGCCGCCCCCGAATAAGACTGAAATCCACTGCCGGTCCGGCGCTTTAACGACATGATGTGCAGGTTATCCGGAAGATCCGGCATCGTGATCTGGCCTTGCCAGACGATCTTGTTCCTGACTGCAAAAATCGCGCAGTCCTTACCCTGGCTTTCACACAGTTTGATCGCATCTTTCTCGGCGCTGCCGGTCTGATACGCGCATCTCAACGCGGGACAGGTGATCTGGCCCACGTTCGTCCCGTCCTGGGAGATCGCAAAGGCTTCGCCATTCGGATTGGAAAAATAACGGTCCGCGAAATCGGCACGCTGGGGGGTAAGTTCCATATCCCCCGTCCCCGCCAATAGCGATGATGTCGTCTGGCACCCGGTCAGCGCGGCACCCGCGAACAGCAAGCAGAGCCCGGCGACGATTTGTTTCAGGGACATTGGAAACCCTTCCTTGCGCAATGCAACCGGTACGAGCGTAAGACGTGTCGATCGGAAATCAATATGATTATTTTTCGATACCGCGACCGGCTGGCGGATGCGGCGGCGGACGTATAACACGCCTTCACTGTCATCCCGGCCGACCCCAATCCTTTAAGGGGGAGGGCCGGGACCTCGACGGGACCGCTCTGGGTCCCGGGTCGCGCGCTGCTTGCCCGGGATGACAAGAATGAGCGTGGTACCGCTCAGGCCGGTATGAGGGGGCTTTGGGTATCGCCTACACCACCACCGGCGCGACGCTTTCCGACAGCCAGCGGGCTAGAGCCGTGACGTGGGCGTCCTCGCCGGGCTGGCCGTTGATCTGCACGCCCACGGGCAGTCCGCCGACCGACAGTTTCGGCACCGTGACCGCGGGCGCGAACAGCATCGAGCTTGGATAATTGAACACCGCATCGCCGGTCGGGCGTACCAGGCTTGGATGCGGGTGATCTTCCGGCGGCGAGACCGGTGCCGGGCCGGGGCTGGACGCCGTCAGGATCGCGTCGGCTAACGGACGGATAGCGGCGTGGCAGGCTTGCGCCTCGGCCCGCTGTGCTAGGGCATCCTGATAATCGGCGGGGCTCATCGCTTCGGCCCGGGCCAGAGTCTTTTGCGCCCGCGCCGACAGGGCATTCCGATTGGCATCCATCAAGCCACGGTAAAACCAGCGATTCTCCCATGCGGTGATGGTGTTGCTGATCCGGTCGGCGTCGGCGATGGCCTCTTCCAGGTCCGCAACCAAGGGCGCGTCGCGGCGGGTGATCAACGTGACACCGGCGTCGCGCAACTGACCGAACAGCGTGTCCAACGCCGTCAACGTCGCATCGTCCAGGTCTTCCCAGCCGCTGGTCTGCAGGACGATCAGCGACGCCGGTTTGACGGCGTCCGGTGGATCGTCCGGGCCTTGCAGACTGTGTTCGCCGGGGTCGCCGCCGACGCGGCGGACGATTTCGATGGCGACCCGCCACATGTCTTCGATATTGCCGGCGTGCGGGCCGAACGTGCTTTGGCTGGTCGCCTGACGTTCGCCACGGTGGATCGCGCCCTGGCTGGGTTTCAAGGCATAGTTACCGCAATAACTGGCGGGCCGAATAATCGAACCGCCGACCTGCGTGCCGATGGCCGCGGGCAGCATTCCCGCCCCCACCGCCGCCGCCGAACCGGAGGACGAGCCCCCCGGCGTGCGCGTCGTGTCGAACGGATTGCGCGTCGGTCCTGGTT
Organism: Rhodospirillales bacterium; assembly: GCA_965222395.1. Lineage (GTDB taxonomy): Bacteria > Pseudomonadota > Alphaproteobacteria > Rhodospirillales > Casp-alpha2 > UBA4479. The sequence goes on along the minus strand of OZ244947.1, from coordinate 3,190,485 downwards.
CGGTGCCGCCCAATTCCGCCGTTACCGTTTTACCGACGATGACCGCCCCCGCTTCGCGCAGCGCCCAGACCGTCGCGTTGTCGCGTTTCGGGAAATTGCCGGCCAAACCGGCGCAATTCATTTCCGTCGGCATGTCCTTCGTTTCCAGTAGGTCCTTGATGCCGATCGGCATACCGTCGATGGGCGACAACGGCGCCCCGTGTTGCCAGCGTGCGGTGCTGTGATCGGCGGCGTTGCGCGCGCCGTCGATGTTCAGTGCGGCGAAGGCCTGGACGTCGGGCTCGCGGGCCTCGATAACCTTCAGGCAGCGTTCCAAAAATGCGCGTGGAGAATCGTTGCCGGACGGAAAATCCATGGTCTGTTGAACGAAGGCCGGGGTCACCGGCGCGCTGGGATCGTAGGATATCATGATCGTCCGCGCCCCCTATACCGCGCCTTCGCTGACGACAATCAGCGGTCGGGCCGGGACGTCGGCCGCCGCCCAGAGCCCAGCCAATCCCGCGGCCCCCGACGGTGTCGTGCCCAATCCCCGTTCCCCCAGCCACGCGGCGGCGCGCGCCGCGTCGTCATCGGTCACGGCGGCATGCGACACGTCGCTGCGCGACAGCAGACCGTGCGCCAGGATCGATGGTTCCTTGCAATCGAGCCGCCCCATGGTCGACACCGGACCGTCGGCACGGGTGGGGTGGCCGGCCTCGGCGCTGCGCATCAGACACGCGGCGGCAGTCGGCTCAACGATGACAATCTCCGGCTGCACATCCCAGTTGCGGCGGATCATCGCCGTAATGGCGGCGGCGAAACCGCCGACCCCGGCCTGCAGATAAACGTGGCTGGGCCACGGCATCTGCCCGGCGGTGAAGGTGTCGCGCATTTCCTCGGCCATCACGGTATAGCCTTCCATCACCAACGACGGCGCATGGGTGTAGCCGGGCCACGATCCGTCGGCCAGATGGATGGCGCCGTGGGCGTCGGCATCGGCGATGGCGGCGGTGATGCTGTCTTCATATGTCGCGCCGGACCGCACGACCTCGGCACCGATCTCGGTCAGGCGGGCGGCGAAACCCTCGGGCACTTCGTCGGACAGGTGAATGCGCGCCTTGGCCCCGAACACCCGTGCACCGGCCGCCACCGACAGCCCGTGATTGCCGGCACTGGCACAGACGAACGTCATCCCGGCGGCGAAGGATTTGACGTTATCGGAGACGTAGTCCTCGGGCCGCAAGGCCGGGCCGCCGACTTGGCGCCAGCGTTCCTCGATCAGGCGGGCGACCGCATAGACGCCGCCCAGCGCCTTGAACGAGCCCAGATTCATGCGATGCGTCTCGTCCTTGGCCATCAATGGCGTGCCGTCGTCGAGGCGCAGGTCGACCAGCGGCGACGGCGCATACACGGGACACGCCGCCAGCAAGGCGCGGGGCTGTGCGGCATCCGGATCGAAACGGGGGATCGGTTCTGTCATGGGTCCCTACCCTGCCCCATGGCTCGGCGAAGATCGACACAATTCTTACCGCGCATGGGTCCCCTCACCTAACCTCTCCCCCTAGTCGCCATTCATTTGGCGCGGGCCAGAATAGGGGGCGAGGAATGACAGCGGAGTCTGTCGTCGAGAGTCCCTCTCCCCTACAGCGTGGGGGAGAGGGCAGGCCTGTGCCCGCGAAGGCGGGTATGAGGGGGTGCATCCCCATACCCGCACGGGGTAAGGTCGCCGCATGCTGCATTTCACCGCCGACGAATACGCCGACCGCGTGGGCCGCGCCAAAGCGGCCTTGGCGGCCCGCGACCTGGACGGTCTGTTGATGTTCGCGCCGGAAAGTCAGTATTGGACCTGCGGGTACGATACCTTCGGTTTCGCGTTGTTTCAGTGCCTGGTGATGACCGCCGACGGTGCGCTGCATCTGTTGACCCGCGCGCCCGACCTGCGCCAGGCGCAGCAGACGTCGATCTTGGCCGACGACCATATTCACATCTGGACGGACGTCGAAGGCGTCAATCCGGCGATGAACCTGCGCGACCTGTTGGCGAAACTGGGCCTGACCGGGGGCCGTCTGGGGATCGAGACCAAGACCGCCGGACTGACCGCGTTCAACGGCGACCTGGTGCGCGCGGCGCTGGCCGACGCGAATTTGATCGAGGCCTCGGACCTGATCCCGGCGCTTCGCCGCAACAAAAGCCCGGCCGAGATCGCCTGCACCCGCAAGGCCGCGGCGCTGTCGGACGATGCCCTCGACGCGGCACTCAACATCACGCGCGCGGGCGCCTTCGAAGGCGACATCCTCGCGGCCATGCAGGGCGCCGTGTTCAAAGGCGGCGGCGATTACGCCGGGAACGAGTTCATCATCGGCTCCGCCGACGCAGCGTTGTTGTGCCGGTCGCAATCGGGACGGCGGACCTTGGACGCACGCGACCAGCTAACCCTTGAATGGTCGGGCGCTTGGGCGCGCTATCACGCGGCGATGATGCGGACCATCGTCATCGGCCCGGCAAGCGACGTGCAGAAACGGATGCACGCGGCGGCGGTCGAGGCCCTGTTGGCCTGCGAAGACGCGATCCGCCCGGACGCGCCCATGGGCGATGTGTTCGACGCCCATGCCAACGTGTTCGACGCGCACGGCTTGGGCCACGCCCGGCTGAATGCCTGCGGTTACGGGATGGGCGCGGTGTATGCGCCGATCTGGGTCGATTTTCCCATGTTCTATGCCGGCAATCCGTTACCGATGCAGCCCGGCAACGTGTTCTTCCTGCATATGATCTTGATGGATTCCGGCAGCGGCCTGGCGATGTGCTGGGGCCATTCCGTGCTGTTGACGGCGGACGGCGTCGAACGGCTGAGCCGCCATCCGCTCGATCTGGTGACCTGTTAGGCGAGCGAGGTAAATAAAACCGCCGCGCCGGCGGCCAGCAAAACGACGCGTAGCCAGATCGGGGCATTGACGATCACGGCGCGCGATATCATCCAAAGACCCAGGGCAATTTGCAGGGCGGCCAACAGCGCGGAACCCGGATTGTCGCCAAGGCCGATCAACGACGGGTGGGCGACCATGGCCAACGGTATCAGATAAAGGCCGAGCCCCAACGCCATCGCCGTGATCGCGACCTTGAGCCAATCTTCATCGATCATCCCCGACGCGATAAACACCGCGCCGCAGACCGGCGGCGTAATGGTCGACAGCAGCGCATACCAGAATACGAAAAGATGCGCCTGCAAAGGGTCGAGGCCGAGCTGCATCAACGCAGGCCCCGCGACCGAAACGCAAATGACGTACGCGGCGGTCGTCGGCACTTCCATCCCCAGGATCAAGCACGCCAATGCCGTCAGCAGCAAAGACGGCCACAGCAACCCGCCGGAGCCGGTCAAAATCAACGAGGTGATTTTGACCCCAAGACCGGTGATCGACAGCACGCCGATCACGATCGACGCGCATAGAATGATCGAGGCGATCATCGCCACCTGCGATCCGGCCGCGAGCAAGGCACTTTCCGCCCGGACCAACGTGCGGCGGCCGTCCAGCGTCAGCCGCCCGTCGAACAACAACAACACCGCCGCACACAGCGTCGCCGCCGCCGCCGCATAGGACGGCGTGTAGCCCAGACCGAACATGAACACCAACAGCACCGTGAACGGCAGCAGGAAAAAGCACGACGTCATGGCGACATCGCGCAACGGCGGGCGGTCGGCGGGATCGATACCGCGAAGCGTGGTGCGCGTCGCAAAACCGTTGATCCCGATCCAAACGGCAAAGAAATAAAGAAGCGCCGGCAACAAAGCGGCGACGATGATCTCGGTATAGGGAACCCCGGTCAATTCGACCATCACGAACGCCCCGGCGCCCATCAACGGCGGCATGATCTGCCCACCCGACGAGGCGACCGCCTCGACCGCGGCGGCCAAGCGCTTGGGGTAGCCGAGCTTGGTCATCGCCGGTAGCGTCACCGCGCCGGTCGACGCCACATTGGCCGACGCCGACCCGGAGATCGAGCCGAACAACGCCGATGACACCACCGATACCTTGGCGGCCCCACCGGTCAGACGTCCGGCCGCGGCGGCCGCCAGGTTCATGAACCCCTGCCCCGCTTCACCGGCATTCAAGACCGCACCGAAAATCACGAAGATCGCGACGACGCCGACCGACACGCCGGTCAGGCTGCCCCAGATACCGCCTTCGGCGATGACCAACGTACCGAGGAAACTCGCCAGCGGCGGGCCGGAATGACCGAATTCGCCGGGAATGTATTGTCCGAACAGTCCGTACAAAAGCGCCAGCAGCGCGACCGACGGCAGCGGCCAGCCGATACAGCGCCGCGCCATTTCCAAAACGATCAGCAACAACGCCGCGGCGATCACGGTCTGCATTGTCCCGTCGAGGAATCCGTACTGGTCGCCCAGGGCCTCGTGCGACAGCGCAATCCAAAAACACCCCGCCAAGCCAACGGCGGTCAGGGCGATACCGCTTTGACGCTGCCACCCCGGCGCAGCGGCGAAAACCAAGACCCACGGCAAAGCCAATGCCATGTGCAACGGGCGGCTGACGAGGTTGGGCACCAACCCCGCAAAAATCAGCCCGAGATGATAGGCAACCACCGCCGCGCCGAGAACGGCCCAAAAAACCCGGCTCATGGCGGACACGCGACCGGCGGCGCGGGGTTACATCTGCGAGTCGGTTAAGGCGACGCCGGCTTCTTTGTAGTACTTGATCGCGCCGGGATGGATTTTACCGGTGATGTTGGCCATCAGGCCGTTATCGACGCCGTCCCACCACTTGGCGGCGGTCGCCATCTCGCCTTTTTTCTCCCAGTACGTTTTCGTCAACGCGTAGGCGGTGTCATCGTCCATGGCCGTCGTCGTGTACGCGACCACCGGCAGCGACGTGGTGATGATGTCGGACGACTGACCGGCGTAGGTCCCCGCCGGAATGGTCAATTCCGTCCGCTTGGTCTGGGCGATCTGCTCGCTGCTCAGCGACAAAACGGTGACGCCTTTGCTGGCCGCTGCCTCGACCACGTTCGGCGCGGGCCACGATCCGGCGGTAACAAAGCCGTCGATCTTGCCGTTCTTCAATGCCGCGACGGCATTCGACAGTTCGACGTCGGCGATGTTGACCTTTCCTTCCAGCCCGAACAGCTTCAGATACTTCGCCCCCTCGCGTGCACCGAAAGATCCTTTGCCCAGCAAGATGGTCTTGCCTTCTAGATCGGCAAAGGTTTTCACCCCGCTGTCCGCCGACATCACGAAATGCATCGTTAGCGACGGGATCGGGAACAACGCCCGGATCTCGTTGAACTTTGGATGTCCCTTGTCCTTGAACATCGCCTTGCCGCCCTGCGCCAAGCGGACCAACACGGGTGGCGTCGTGAATACGTAATCGGCGCCCCGGGCTTTGACTTCCATCACGTTCTGAACCGACCCTTGGCTTTCCTCGACCGTGACGATGATGTCGCCGTTCGAGCCGGCTTTCATCGCCTCGGCGATCTGCACCGCCATTTGATAATACGACGATGTGCTTTTCGCGGACTTGTACGTCACGCGGGTATCGGCCGAGGCATACGATCCGGTAACGAGGACGGCGGCGGTGGCAATTGCCGAAAGGGCACGTTTCATGATGTTCTCCCAAGATGATGCCGCCACGACGGGGCGGCCTGTTTTCATTGGGATCATGGATACTTCGACGGTACCCGCGGCGTCAATCTGCAAACCACGGCCTATCTAGCCGGAAGTCCGCTATTCCGGCCGAATTCGACGTTCCGGCCCGGTATAGGGCTTTTTGCGTTTGCGCCGCCGATCGGGGCCGAAAAACGTGCGGTTGCGGACGAACGGCCGGGTGTTGTCGATGGTCGCGCAGATCCGCGCATAGATCATCTGCGCCGAGACGGGCTTGGCCAGGTATTCGGTCATCCCGGCATCGCGGGCGATGCAGACATGCTCGAACTCGGTGTTGGCGGTGACCACGATGACCGGCACGAACGGATCGCGTGACATTTTGTCATTTCGCACTTTGCGCAGAAACTCGATACCGTCCAAGCCGTGCGACCAATCCGACAAAATCAAGTCGACGGGAATCTGACAGGTCAGATCGAACGCCTCGTGTTGGTCGGCGGTGATGTGCAGCCTGTCGACCTTGAACTCCTTGAACACCTGATTCATCAGGTTGCGCATCAAGGTTTGGCGTTCGAGAACCAAAACACTGAGACCGGAGATATCGTAATTGGGAAACCGGCGCCCCCCGGCTGCCGGTGACATCATATTCATAGACGGATCGAAGCTCTTGTAATGGCGGAATGATTATTGGTACGGCGCGTCTCATTTAGTAATCGCCGATGACCCTGACATCAACCTTTCGTCGGCGATAATTCAACCTGGGGCCGCATCAATTTTCATCGGCCTCGCGCCACGCGAAACGCCAAACGTCAGCACCGTGTTCCGGGTCGTCAATCGGCAGTTTCGACGCGACCAAGCCCAGGTTCATGGCCAGGCCCGGCAGCGACTTTTTCGGAAAGATCGGCGCCAGCCACGAGACCGGCACCGGCATCACGGCGCGGCCTTCCCGCCGCGCCAATCCGGCCGCCAAATCGAATAACGAGACCGCCGTATCGCCAAACGCATTTGCCACCGCGACCTCCTCGCCCTGGGTCAGAACCGATAACAGCTTTCGGGCGAATGCCCGCACGGGCACGGGATAGAAAATTTGTCCCGGGCGCGGCACCGGGTGCACGGGCAACGGACGGCGGAGGTATCGGCGCAGTCGTGCCGCATCGCCCCCGGCGTCGTCGGTCCAGGACCATAACAATCCGGGGCGGACGATCAGCAGCGGCATGGCCGCGGATGCCGACGTCGTCAATAAACGCTCGGCCTCCTTCTTCGTGCGGCTGTAGCGATCGGTGCGCGCCGGATCGATGACGTTCAACGTGCTGATGTGCATAAACCGCGCCGACGGCCACAGCGACGCCGCCGCATCGCGCAGCAGGCACGGCACTTCGGCGTTAACCCGGTCGTCGTGGTCATTCCGCGGGTTCAGAACCGCCGCCGCGTGGATCATGCCGTCGAGCGCCAAGGGGCCGAGCAACTCGGCCAGGGCCGCCGGGTCGAAGACCTGTGCGGTCCGCGGCAGCGTGATCGGTTGGACGTCGATGTTCAGGGCCGCTGCCTCGGCCATGGTGGCGCGACCGACAAACCCCGATGCACCGGTGAGGCCGATCCGCACTATGAAAACCGGGCGGAGAGGTATTTCATCAACCAGCGCGGGCGAAGATAGTAATCGTGATACGCTTGGCTCAGCATCTTCCGGATTTGCCCGGCGCTCAGCACGTCGTGTTGGAAGACGAGGTCGTACTGGGTGAATTTCTGGTACTCGTCGACGACGATCTGATCGGCGAAGCCGCCGAACGCCGGCGTGCCGGGATACGGGGTGAAGACGCTGATCTGCGCGAACTCGGTATTTAGGTCTTGGGCGAACCGCATGGTCTTGGCGAAGTTTTGCGGTGTGTCGCCCGGCATGCCGACAATGTAAAAGCACGTCACCTTGACGCCGAGACCTTCCAACATCCGGACGCGATCGATCTGATCCTGCTCCTCGATCGAATAACGCTTGGATTCTTTCACCGCGTCGGCGTTGGTCGACTCGATCCCGACTTTGACCATATCGAGGCCCACGGCGACCAGCCGCCGCGCCAATTCTTCGTCGACATTGCGCAAATGCGTCTCGATGGCGAAGCTGAACCGTTTGTCGCTTTGTTCCAGCGCGTCGCAGAGCGCCAGCGTGTGATTGCGGTCGAGCGAGAAAACCGGATCGCGAAAGATGAAATAGGTGATACCGAGTTTCTCGGACCAATACTCCATCTCGGCGACGACCTTTTCCGGGGCACGCTTTCGAACCTTTCGCCCCTGTTGCAGCGGATACACACAGTAGTTGAAGCACGAATACGGACAGCCGCGAGTCGCCGTCACCGGGAGCGGCACGTGTTTGCCGTTCAGCAATCCGAACTTCGGCGGTGCGACGGCGAACACCAAATCCCACGCCGGCAGCGGCAGCGCATCCAGATCGACATTCGCGTTTGCCGGGACCACACCGGTCATGGCGGCGACCGTGTCAGGCGTGACCGGATTGGCGAAAAAATACAGTTCGGGCTCTCCGGCGATAACGAACGCGCCCGCGTCGACATACGGCGCCGGCATCGACGTTGCGAAAGGCCCGATGGCGCCCACCGGCACGCCGCGCCCGGCCAATTCGGAAATGCAGCCAAGCTCGGTCTCGTGACAGACGATGGAGGATGCAACGAGGCACAAGTCCGGCGTCGCCCCATCCGGGATACGCCGGGCATAGGACACGTCGTGCCCCTGGTCGCGCAGCACACCCATCGTGTGCACAGCATGCAACGGCGGCCAATCGACCTCGCGCGACATCAACCACGTCAACAGGCGGCTGACGACGCCGTCACCAAAACGGTTGGCGGTCCCATACCCACCGTTGGTGTCCTTGGAAATACGCCAGGGCCGGTCGGGATACGGATCGAGAACGAGAATCTTCATGTTGGCAATATGGGGTCCATCCCGATCATTTACATGTTCAAGCGCGACATGGGGCCGCCGATTGTCGGGCCCCTGGATTATGCAGAACCTACCCCGCGCATCCGTTCGGTCACAACCCCGTCCCAATGCGACGCCGACCCAGCTGAACATGTCCGCATCGCTTGTTGAGGCTTGTTCTTACGGCACGAAGCCGCATTATGATGGCAGGATCGTATCAGCCGCGTAACACGGCATCGGAACGAGCGGGGTCCGCGTGAAATCCATCTCTATTGTCATTCCGGCCTATAACGAATCCGCGACAATCGAGCAATTGATCGAAAAGGTGCTCGAAAGCGATACTGCGTCATTTAGAAAGCAACTGGTGATCGTCGATGACGGCTCGTCCGACGGGACCACGGCCATCGTCGAACGTCTCGCCGAAAACCGCGACGACATTACGTTCGTCGCGCATCCACGCAATCAAGGCAAAGGCGCTGCGCTTCGTACCGGCTTTGCCCATGCCACCGGGGATGTGGTGTTGATCCAAGACGCCGATCTCGAATACTCGCCCGACGACTATCCGAAATTGTTGGATCCGATCCTTCTGGGCGATGCCGACGTCGTCTACGGCTCGCGGTTTTTGGGGACCGACCGCATTCGCGTGCTGTATTTCTGGCACAAACTGGCCAACCAGGGACTGACGTTTTTTTCGAACATGATGACCAACCTGACGCTGACCGACATGGAAACCTGTTTCAAAGTCTTCAAACGGGATGTCATCGCGCCCATCGAGATCGTGGAAAACCGGTTCGGTTTCGAGCCGGAAATCACCGCCAAGATCGCCGGCCTGCGGCCCCGGGTCCGAATCTATGAAGTCGGCATTACGTACAACGGCCGAACCTACGAAGAAGGCAAAAAAATCACCTGGCGCGACGGCGTCCGGGCGGTCTGGTGTATCGTGAAGTACAATATCGTGCGGTGATCGTGGTGCGAAAGAAATGTCTCGGCGGATTGCGTGACGTCTGCCGCAATCCAACGGAAACGGGACTTCCCACGTCAGTAAAACAGCGTCGGTTCCGGAAGCGGCACATTGAGAAGCTGCGTCAGCACCACCCAAAAAGCGGCGGTTGTCACAACACCCGCGGCGGCATGCAGGCCAAGCCCCTTGGCGGTCCATCTGGAATGTTTTGGGACCGCAGCCGCGACGATGGCGAACATGATGAAGCCGGAAACCAAGAACCCAAGATACGGCAGCAACAGCACCCAGGCGGCCATCAAGACGACGAATATCAACCGGCGTTTTTGTGACCCGCCGTCGGCCGCGCCGTGATCCGCCGCCGCCGGTTTTAAGAAGTCAGAGACGACCAAGATCGCGGCAAGCAAGACGATCCCGGCACCAATGAACATCGGTGTCGAGCGGCCCGAGTCCTCAAACTCTTGCGAGGCGATCAGCAAAAAGACGCCGAATGCGGCGAACACCAAACCGGCGATGACGTTCGTGGTGCGGGGTGCGATGGCGCTTGTTGGGGTCTCAGGCATTGCTTTCCCGCCTAACGTTAAAGGGCGACACCTTCCGCAGCAGAGGCGGCAGCACGACGGCGGCCAAGATGCAGGCGATCAAAAACAGTGACACACCGCTGCCAAAGAACATCCCGACAAGGTCGCCTTTCGCGCGGCCGATCATCAATGACTGGGCGAACCCCTGTTCGGCAATCGGCCCCAACAGAAGACCCAAGACAATCGGTGCCGCCGGAAATCCGAAACGTCCCAGCGTCCAAGCCAAGATACCGAGGACGAACATAATCAAAATATCGCCGTAACTGTTCTGAATGGCGAAGGCCCCGATGATCAGCATCAGCGCCACCATCGGCACAAGGTAGGATTTGGGCATCTTGATGACAGCCAAATAGATGTAGCGCCCGATCAACAGGCCGATCGGCAGCATCAGAATCGTGCCGATCGTCATCCCGGCGACGAAGGTATAGACGATGTCGCTGTGCTCCGAGAACAGCTTCGGCCCCAACTGCACGCCGTGAACCATCATCGCGCCGAGGATGACCGCATCGGGGGGCGTGCCCGGAATTCCCAATACGAACGTCGGCACAAGGCCACTGCCAACCGTCGCGTTGTTTGCCGATTCCGACGCAACAATCCCGCCGGGATCGCCCTTGCCGTACTTATCTTCGGGTGTCGCCGCCCGTCGGGCTTCGGCATAGGCGACCAAACTGGCGATGGCGCCCCCGGCGGCCGGGACGATCCCAATGATCGTTCCCAAGACCGAACTTCTGAGCAAATTGAATTTGCGGGCGGAAACCTCGCGCACGGCCACCATGAACTTGCTTCGCCGCGCATCCAGCGGTGCTTTCAGATGGTGCCCGGCATCGGCGATGAGATCGATGGCGACAGGCATGCACAACAGCCCGATCGTCGCCGGAATGATGGGGATACCGCCGATCAGGGCGGTGCTTTCATAGGTGAACCGCATATCGCCGCTGACGACGGAAACGCCGATTTGCGACAGGGCCAATCCCAAAAACCCGCTCATCAGACCTTTGATGAGGTTCCCCTCGCTCAGCGATGCGATAATCGTCAGGCCGAACAGCGCCAGCCAGAAGAACTCCGCGGGTCCGAACAACAAGGCGAACTTCGCAAGCGGCGGTGCCAGCCAGACGAAGACGGCAATCCCGAAGAGGCCGCCGAAGACGGACGCCAAGCAGGCGATGGACAGCGCTTTACCTCCTTCGCCGTTCTTGGCCATGGGAAAACCGTCGAATGTCGTCGTGATCGATTGGGGTGTGCCCGGCGTGTTGACCAGGATGGCCGCGAAAGAGCCGCCATAGGTCGACCCCATGTAAACGGTGCCGAGGAATATCAGGCCGGTCACGGGGTCCATCGAAAAGGTGACGGGCAGCATGACGGCCAACGAGAAGGTCGAGCTCAACCCCGGTAGCGCACCCAGAACAATGCCGATCACCAGTCCCGCGACGGCAACCGCAAGGATGAGAGGGCTAAGAGCCGAACCTGCGTGAGCGAGAAATTCCATCGCAACGACGCCCGAGGACCCGGCACGATTATGCCGGGGCCTCGCGCATCAAAAGGCCTTAGTTGACCAAGGCGGCACCGACGGCGCCGTAGTCTTCACCAAGTTTCTTTTTGAAGTCATTGCTGGCGGGGAATGGAATCATCAAAGGCAAGTAGCCGCCTTTTTCCATATCCGCTTTGACGGTTGGGTCGTTCACGACTTTCGCGAACGTGTCGGAGACACTCTGACGGATGTCGTCAGACGTCCCTGGAGGAACCCCGACCGCCCACCATGCCATATCGATGACCGGATAGCCCAATTCCTTCAGCGTCGGCAGATCCGGGAACAGCGGCATCCGCTCTTCCGAGGCAATCGCCAGCATGCGGATTGCGTCCCCGTCTTTCACGCCCTGCGTGGTGAATGTCCAGGCCGCATCCGTCGCACCGCTTTTCAGCGCACCAACGGTCGAGGACGTATCCTTGAACGGCACGTAGGCCGCTTCGACGCCGGCCGCCTTGTTGAACTTGTAGAACGCGGAGTGGTTCGATCCGCCGATCCCCGTGCCGGCAATGGTGATCTTGCCCGGGTTCGCCTTGATGGCGGCGAGCAGCTCGGCAAACGTCTTGTACGGGCTTTCGGCACGAACCGCGAGAACCTGCGGCACCGAGGTGTAATACAGGACGGGCTGAATATCGTCGTAGGTGTAACCGGCGTTCTTGCCGCGTGCGATGGGCTGCAGAACGGTATGCGGAAAGTTCAACAGCGTCAGCTCGTAACCGTCCGTCGCATCCTTGGTGATTTGCGACCACGCCTTGGCGCCGCCGGCACCCGGTTTGTTGACGATGTTCAGGTCCTGTCCGGTGACGGCGGAAAAGCGTTTTTGCATAAACCGCGCGGCGATGCCCGACGGGCCGCCGGGACCGAAACCGACCGTCAATTGGACCGGCTTGTCGGGATATGCGACGGCGGTTCCCGAGAACCCGAATGAAGCCACCGCCACAATCGCGGCGGCGGCAATGCCTGTTTTAAACTGCATTATGTATCTCCTGTTGGACGTATTGCGCCTTCGCGACGAATACGCGACATGCGGCAGAGGCCGACACGTCTTGTTGCTGCACACGGGTTCAAGCAGCAATTAACGTGCCATCGGGAGTCGGGTGCATGGGGATGGAATCCGCCTGAATCTCAACTTTGATGCTTAAAATTGCGCCACGTCAGATTTCATTGCACATTATTTATGCGCTCCGGAGCGGAAGGGGCTGCTCGCCCAACAGCGCTTTCTCGATCACCGGACGTGCTTTTTCCGGATCGATCCCGTTGTCCCGCATGATATCCGCGCAGTCGCCCAGGATCGCATCCGCATCCTGTTTCATCTTGAGGGCTTTGAACGCGTCGGTGCGAACGATGCCCATGGACGCCGCAACGATTTCCAGGAAATTGATCACGGCAAACGGCCGCTCGCGTTCATGGGCGCAGAGCTCGCGATGGTCGGCGTGATAGACGGCCGCCAGCGCGTCCAGGCCCGCCGCCTCGACGGCATCCAACTCCTGCTGTTGCAGGTCCCGTTTGCGATCGGGAATGGTCGCGAGCGCGTTGCTCATCAACCCGATTTCCGGAAGCCCCAGGTCCACGACCTCGACGCCCGGGACGGCGGCGAGAATTGCCTTTGCGGCGTCGGGCAGCCCACGGATCCCGGGATGAAGATGAAGCGCCACACGCATATCGACGGGGCGCGACAGATGCGGCCGCAAGGCGTCGATTTGAGTCGCCAGAAAAAGCACGAACGGCGTCATCTCAACGGGGTTGGACGTGGTCGCCTCGCGGTACGTCGGCAAGCCGATCTCGTCGAATTGGACTTGGCACGTCGGACACCAAGACAGCACCGTCGACGCGCCGGTTTGCGCGAATTTATTGATGCTGTTGGCGGCCACCTTCAATGATGTGTCGATGTCTCCGGCCCGGTATTGCAGGATACCGCAGCAATGCGCCGGACCGCCCATCGCCTTATAACGAATGCCCAACACGTCCATGATGTCGAGACACAGCAAGGCGATGTGGGGCGTCTTCAGGACGTTGCAGCCGGTATAGAAGACATAGTCCGGCACATGATCGTCCGTCTCCGCCGGGCCTTGGCCGAGACGCGCGAGATCCGATTTGCTGAGCTGAATTTGCGACAACGTCTTGACCCCGACACCAAGGTTTTTGAACGCGTTGATGCCGGCGGTTTTTCGTTCGTCATTCGGCGCATCGGTCTCTGCCGAGACCATCCGCGCCATGGTCAGCATCAATCGCGGATTCACCCCGTGCTCGCAGGCGTCGATGCAGTCTCCGCTCAAGACACAGGCCGTCGCCCACGCCTCTGCATCCGCCGCCTCCGGCGCGGCCCCTTGCAGGATACGGCGAACGTCCTGGGTGACCTTCTCGCCATCCAATCCGCCAATGCCGGCGGCCGACGTGATGGGGCAAACGTCATAACAGGCACCGCAGCCCACGCAGGCTGTCGCGACCTCTGCGACATGATCGCGAAAGGCACCGTCGAACGCCTCGGCGGGGTTATTGGCCATATGCGGATATACTCCAGCTATCGAAACACCGCTTTTACCAAGCAGAAAATATGCCAAGCCGACGATCGATGGCGCCCGGTCGGCGATTGTCCCAAGAGCCGCGATAAACTGGCAAAATTATTGCTTTGTGTTTTAGTGCCCAACGACACCCAAACAATCCGGAACTCAGACAGCGAGGGGACATGACCGTAAAACGCATTAACGACATCGGCGGCTCGAAGGACGAGGCCTTCATGGTGCCGATCGATCCGACGGACGTCGAACGCCAGTATTGGGAGCGCTACACCGATGTCCTGCGCACCGCCGTCGGCGAGGATGTGTGCACCGTCGACGAAATGCGGCGCGGCATGGAAGAACTGGACCCGACGCTGTACGGCCGTTTGGCCTTCTTCGAGCGCCGGATCGAGAGCGTCTCGAATATTCTGGTCGAGAAAGGCATCGTCGACCGAGATCGTCTGAATGCGCGGATCAAGCAGTTGATGGATCACGGGATCGATCCGCCCGAGGCGGGCTGACATGGCCGACTATCAACCCGGCGATCGCGTCGTCGTCCGCGATTTGGGCTTGCCATGTCACTATCGGATCCCGGTTTTCGTGCGCGGCCTTACGGGCATTGTCGAACAGTATTGCGGCGCCCACCCGAACCCCGAAGCCATTGCCTACGGTGATCGCAACGCGCCGAACCTTGATCTGTATCGCGTGCGCTTCAAACAAACCGACGTCTGGCCGGATTATGACGGCAACCCCGGCGATACGCTTTTCGTTGAAATTTACGAGCACTGGCTGCGCACGCCGCGCGAAGATAACGTGAAAGGAACCACCGATGCCGCATGATCATCACGATCACGACCCGCATCCGTACCGTGAAGTCGACGATACGAAATTGTCGTATCACGAAGCGCTGACCTATGCGCTGGAACAGTTACTGATCGAGGACGGCTACGTCACCAAAGAGAAGCTCCGGAAAGTGCGCGAGGCGATGGAAAAGCGTGGTCCCGAAAACGGCGCGCAACTGGTGGCCCGCGCCTGGACCGATCCGGAGTACAAAGAGCTCCTGCTCAGCGATGGGAATGCCGCCGCCGCCGCCGAAGGGTTTGAGGTCAAAGAAGCGCAGCTGATTGTCCTCGAGAACACGGATGATATTCACAACGTGATCGTCTGCACGCTCTGTTCTTGTTATCCGCGCAGTCTGCTGGGACAGCCACCGGACTGGTACATCTCGAAGGCGTACCGGGCCAGAACGGTCCGCGAGCCCCGCAAGGTGTTGTCGGAATTCGGCCTGTCATTGGCCGACGACGTTCAAATCCGAGTTCACGACAGCAACGCCGACATGCGGTACATGATCCTGCCGAAACGGCCGGCATCGACGGAGGGCATGTCGACGGAACAACTCGCTGCATTGATTACCCGTGATCATCTGATCGGTGTTGCCGTTCCTGCGATTTGAGAGGGACGCTCGTACATCGAAAATCAACATTTGCTTGTTATATCGGGCCCCAATCCGCATATCTGAGAGGCTGGAAATGCTGCAATCTTGCAACCAGACCCGTTGAGTCACAGGGGCAGTTCGGCAATTGAGACACTTCACCGGAAATGGCTATCCGACGGTCACGCTTCTGCGCGGTCCGATCGTCAGCGTTGAAGGCGCGCTCAACAACGAAGCGACACCGGCCATCGGTCTCGCCTATATCGCCGGCTTCGCCAAATCGCTGGGCTATCCGGTATCGATCGTCGATGCGATCGCCGATGGGCTCAACCGCGTCAGCCCGCTGCCCCAACGCGAAACGTATGTCACCATCGGCCTGACCGTCGAAGAAACCGTCGCCCGCATCCCCGCCGATTCTCAGGTCATCGGCGTCTCCGGCATGTTCTCGGGCGAATGGCCGGTGGTGCGAACGATGATGAACGCGGTACGCGCCCGGTTCCCCGATGCGCTGCTGGTGATCGGCGGCGAGCATTCGACCGCCGTGCCGGAATTCACCCTGCGGGATTGTCCGGCGCTGGACGTGGTCGTCAAAGGCGAAGGCGAAGCGACGTTCGGCGACGTGTTGGAGACATTCCGCAACGGGGGCGACCTGGGTGAGGTCGGCGGTGTCTGTTACATCGACGACGACGATGTGTTTCACGACAACGGCGCCCTGCCCCGCATTCGCGAGATCGACACGATTCCCCGTCCGCACTGGCCCGAGGGCTACATGGAAAAGTTCTGGGAACATGGGAAATCGTTCGGCGTGCAAACGACCCGCGACATGCCGATGCTGGCCTCGCGCGGCTGCCCCTATCAATGTACGTTCTGTTCCAGCCCATCGATGTGGACGACGCGCTACGTGCTGCGCGACATCGACGATCTGATGGACGAAATCGAAGAGTACCGCCGCCGTTACGACATCACGGCGATCCAATTCTATGACCTGACGGCGATTACCAAGAAACGATGGATCATGGAGTTCGGGGAACGTCTGAAGGCGTTGGGCAACGATTTCAAATGGTCGCTGCCGTCGGGCACCCGCAGCGAGGCGCTGGACGACGAAACGCTGACGCTGATGCGCGACACCAACTGCAACTATTTGGTCTATGCGCCCGAAAGCGGCGCGCCCGATACGTTGGAAGCGATTCAAAAGCGCATCAAGTTGGAAAGCATCACGGCGTCAATGCGCACAGCAAAGAAACTGGGGCTGGTGCTGCGCGCCAACCTGATCATCGGGTTCCCCAATGAATCCCGAAAACAGATTTATCAGACGTTGCTGTATGGGTTGAAGCTGTCGGCCATCGGCGTCGACGAAGTACCGGTCTTTATCTATTCCGCCTACCCCGGCAGCAAAATCTTCAAGGACCTCCTGGCCGAGGGGCGCGTCACATTGGACGACGATTACTTCTTCGGGCTGACGACACTGAATTCGAAATTCGATGCCTTGAACCCCAAGACCCACAGTCTATCCCTGTCGCCCGTCGAATTGGCGATGTATCGATCGGTCTTCATGCTGTCGAACTACCTCGTCGGATACGTCTTGTTTCCGTCGCGCATCGCCCGCACGTTCCGCAACCTGTTCGGCAAGGGCGACGACACGGGGGCGGCGACGGTCCTTGAACATCGGATCAAGGACGCACTGAGCCGCAAACAGGTCAATACCTAACCCCTACGGGAGCGTCGTGGGCAGGATCCGAACCGACCACTTTCCCGACGGCACAGGCTTTTCGACGCATGTCATCGGTGTGTCCGGCTGGCGCCAATCGCGCCGCATATAAAAACCGTTCGTCATATCGCAGGACAGGCCGAACAGCTGCTGCAACGCGTCGGTTTGCCAGGGGTCGATCTTGATCGCCCAGATGATGTCGGCCTGCTGCGCGGCGTCCGCGAACCGCTCTATATCGGTCGGCCAGGAGACCGGCATACCTATATGAAACGCCCGGAACAATCGATCGCCATCCCAACGCTTGCTGAAAAAACCGCCATAGAATATCGGCGTCTGGTCACCGCCTTGGTCGATGAATGCGACACGCACCGGCCAGCGCGCGGTATCCCGGAATTCGTTCTGCACGGCGAGGCTTAGGGCATGAACCTCGTCCAGTCGGGGGTCGACGGGTTGAAGCGACCGGTGCGTCACGTCTTCGCGTGTCCAGTTCAGGGCATAGGTCTGCCAGGCGCCCAAGGCGACGATCGGGACTGCCAGCAGGCAAACGAAGATGGCTTTGTTCGGCCGATTGCCGAGGCGCCGAAGAACCCCCGGCAGAACCAGATTGGCCGCACCGATAAAAGCGAACGCCAAGCCGATGGACTGCAGCATTTGCAACGGCACGCGGGTGAAGCGCGGTATGGAATTCAGCGTTTCAAAATAATACGGCCCGAAGCACACCAGGTGAAACACGTAGATGGCCAACAGATACGCCCCGGCGAATAAGGTCCACACGCTGAGCGCCAACCACTGACCCCGCCATAAGGCATAGGCCCATCCCGCGACCGCGACCAACGTGACCGGCCACTTGTAGGTCAGAATATACATCCCGGTCTGATCGACGAAGCGCACGGCGAGGACATCCCAAATCTCAAGGCCCGCACGATTCCCACCCGTCCCGGTCAGAACCGACAACGGCGCGCTCAGACATGACGTCGTCTCGATCCCCTGCGACCACGCCACTTTGAGCAACACCCCCGGTCCGACCGTCAGCAAAACCTTGATCAGCGACTGCGTCGATATCAAGCGTCCGGCGCGCCACTCGAACAGCAGGACCGCCATCGCCGCGGCGATCACCATCAACAACCCCGCCGACTTCACGAAATAGCCGGCCCCGGCGACCAACCCGATGGCCAGCCACCAGCCGACGTGCGCCGCTTTCATGCGGGCGTCGTTCAGGATCAGAAACAACCCGAGGAGGATAACCCCGACATAGATCTGAGGCGGTTCGATCAACAGGGTATACGACCACAGCCGTCCCATTCCCTCCGCCGCCGTCAGCAATAGAACGAACACCCAGAGGATCGGCTGGTGAAACGGATCGCCATTCGGGATGACCTTGTCGATCGCCCGCGAGGTGAAATCGTACAGAATACCGATGGCGGCGACGTGCAGGATCAATGGCGCCGTCGCCGACGAACCGAAATCCAAGGTGTCGAAAAAGAACCACGGAAAGGCCATCATCAACCGATATCCGGGCGTGTATCCCGGATGATTGATGGTGTTGCGCATGTCGCGAAGCTCGCCGGCCATATAGATGTCTTGGGCTTGACCAATCCAGTTGGCGAACTCGTCCGTCGTGTACGGCAGATAGTCGAGGTCCCCGCCGCCGCCGACGGCGACCACCAGTCCGGCCAACACCGGGAGAACGACAACCGGGTGTAGCGCAAAGGCGCGAACCTCCGCACGGCTAACGCCCCGCGCCCATATTACAAGGCCGGCAATCGCCGCCGCCGTCACCAGATAGGCCGCAATTGTCAGAGAGGCGCCGAGGTACAAATGCAGTGCCGGATAAACGGTCAGCGGAATCGCCGCGCCGACGGCAAACGCGGCCCCCGGAAAGGCGCGGTCACGAAGCAGAAACCGGTGCGCCAACCCGCCCCATCCGAACGCGACCAGCCAGTACAGCAGAAGACCCAACATGTCGCGACCCTAACAAAGCCGTAGTGCGCGAACCAGCAACGACCCCATGACTAGACCCAACCGCCCCGGGTCAGCCCATCATAGATCAGCTTCACGCCGGCGATGAACAGCAGGGCATAGGTGACTTTGTAAAACAGCTCGGCGTCGATCTTGTCGATGAACTTCCAGCCAAGCCAGACCCCGACCGGCACCATCGGCAGCAATACAAAGCTGGTTGCCAGATTTTCCGCAGAAAACTGTCCGAGCCACAAGTACGGCCAAAACTTGATCTGATTGACGGCAAAGAAAAAGAACACCAGCGTGCCGACGAAAATCTTTTTATCGAGACGTTGCGGCAACAAGAACATCTTCACCGGCCCGCCGCCGGCGTGGGCGACAAAGCTGGTGAACCCCGCCATCGCCCCACAGGCCGTCGCCACAATCTGCCCGGCGCGTCCATCGGCGTTGATCGGCCGCGACTGGATAAAATAACTGACGGCAAAGAACAGGGTGATCACACCCAACAGCAAGCGCACCACGTTTTCATCCAGCGCCTTGAACGTCAGCGCACCGATCCCGATCCCGACCAGCGCCCCCGGCAGCATCAACAGCACGAACCGTTTATGCCAGTTCTTGCGGTAACCCCAGATGTTGAACAGATCGATGGTCATCAAGATCGGCAGCATGATCGCCGCCGCCGCGACCGGCGAAATAAATGCCGCCATGATCGGCACCGACAGCTGCCCGAGGCCGCCGCCGAGGCCGCTTTTCGAAATGCCGGTCATCAGCACCGCCAGAAAGGCGAGGATCAAAAACCACGGATCGGGACTGGCAAGGGTAAAAGACACGGACGGTTGCTCGATGGTGGATGAGACGCGCGACTATCGTCCCGCGACGGGCTGCGGTCAAACGTGTCGATTACGCGTCGCGTTTGCTCAACGCGCGAAGCACGAAGTCGGCAGCAAGCTGGACGTGTTCTTCGGTCTCGTTCGGTCGTTGGTGAACCGATATGACGACATCGGGAAGTC
Source organism: Rhodospirillales bacterium (assembly GCA_965222395.1). Taxonomy (GTDB): domain Bacteria; phylum Pseudomonadota; class Alphaproteobacteria; order Rhodospirillales; family Casp-alpha2; genus UBA4479. The sequence goes on along the minus strand of OZ244947.1, from coordinate 3,170,296 downwards.
TCGGGAACCCCAGCGATCCATCCAGAATTTTCAAGCCCTCGGGGATCACCGACACCTCCATCACCGAGACGGTCGGACCGGCCAGGATCGCCCGCTCGATGAGCTCGATGCTCCGCGTCGAGTAAGTGATCTGCCACTGACGATCAACGTGTTTCAACGCCGACAAGGCGACATCCCGGCAAACGCAACCGTTCGGAAAAAGCGCCAAGGATAACGGCGCGTCCGGGTCATCGACATACTCCGGCGAAGCGACCCAATGCAGCGATTCATGCCGGGCGAGGCGGCCGGCAACTGCCTCCTGCGGGTGGACCGCCACGACAAGGTCGAGTTGGTCGCTTTCGAGCATCGGCAGAAGGTCGCAGGAATTCTCGCAATTCACTTCAAAACGGATGCGCGGATACTCCCGCGATAGGGCAGCCAGGATCGGCGGCAACAGCACCGTCGCATAGTCATCAGGGGCACCCATTCTGACGAGCCCTGACGCGGCGGGTCGCTTGATATGCGACAAAGCCGCATCGTTCGCCGAAATGATCCGGCTGGCATAGACGAGCAGCGCTTCGCCCGTCTGGGTGATGGAAACGGAATGTCGGCTGCGCTCAAACAGCCGCTTGCCGACGATGTCCTCCAATCGTTTGATCTGCAAACTGATCGCCGATTGCGTTCGCCCCACGGACTGCGCCGCCCGGGTGAAGTTCTTATGGGCCGCCACCGCCACCATCGAGCGGAGCAGGTCTATCTCCAGATCTCGTTGCATTTTCTAAGATTAAGAAATCTCATTAAGTATAGCAATTTAATTCGTTTCGAATATTTAATGCCACGGCCTAGGGTCGCTGGACCTCGTCAGAAGAAAGGGTCCACACCATGTTCAACCTGATTGCACAGTCATTGTTCGAGGCGACACGTACATCCCTCAAAACCAACGCATCGACCCCGCGCGATTGGCGAGACGTCGAGCCATATCGTCGAAAAATGGAAACGCCGAGTGGAGGGGCAAATACCGTGCCGGTCACACCGTGCCGACCCGGTCACACGGGCCGCGCATCCGACTAGGGCGTCAGTACGACCTTCGCCGCCGCTTCGCGTCCGGCCAGCAAATCGGCAAACGCCGCCGGTCCGGCGTCCAGCGGACGCCGGGCAATCCACGTCAGATCGCCAAGCGCGCCTTCGGCCAGCGCCGTCAACGAGGCGCGGAAATCGACCATGGTGTAGGTGTAGCAGCCGACCAAAGCGATTTCCTGCAACGTCAACCGCCGAACGTCGACGCCATCGGCCCCGTCCAGCAAGCCGACGTGAACGATTACGCCGCCCGGACGGGCCGCGGCAATGGCGGTTTCGCGGGTCGGTTTCGCACCGACCGCGTCGATGACGATCGCCGCGGCGTTCTCCAACGGCGCACCGGCCGTCGGGTCGATGACGGTCAGATCGCCGACCGCCTCGGCGGTGGCACGGCGACCGGGATTGGTATCGGCAATCATGATGTCGCGGCAGCCGCGGGCGCGCAGGATTAAGGCCGCCGCCAGGCCGACGGCGCCGGCGCCGATCACCAGCGCCGGGCCTTCGGCCGGCGCGCGGCTGGAATGACGTTCGGCCAACACAACGGCGTGCCAGGCGGTGGCCACCGGCTCGGTCAGCGCCGCGTGCGCCGGGTCCAGGCCTTCCGGCACCAACACCAAATTCCGTTCCGGGATCGTCAGCGCTTCGGCGAACGCGCCGGGACGCGGCGGCATCGAGATGATTTGCCGGTCGGCGCACAGATTGGCGCGGCCGTCCAAACAGGCGTCGCAGCGGCCGCACGTGACCAGCGGATTGATCGCCACGCGGCAGCCGTCGAACATGCCGCCGTCGGCGATCCCGCAGGCCTCGTGACCGAGGATCAACGGCGCCGGGCGCCGGTCGTCATGGCCGAGATAGGCATGCATATCGGAGCCGCAAATGCCGACGGCTTCGACGGTGACACGGACTTCGCCGTCCTTCGGCTCGGGCACGGGAACGTCCTGAAGTTCGATGGCCTTGGGGCCGGTGTAAACGAGCGCACGCATGTTCATCTCCGTTACTTCGCCGTGTATCCGCCATCGACGCCCAGGACCTGACCGGTCACATAGGCGCTGGCGGGGCTTGCAAAAAATACTGTGGGACCGTCCAGGTCTTCGAGTTCGCCGTTGCGGCCAATCGCCGTCGCGGCGGCCTGCTTGCCGGCCAGTTCGGGGTTGTCGAACACCGGGGCGGTCAGTTCGGTTTTGAAAAAGCCGGGCGCGATGGCGTTGGCGGTCACGCCGTGCCGCGACCAGGCTTCGGCCATCGCCCGGGTCAGCTGCGCGATGCCGCCTTTCGACGCGCCGTAGGGCATCGAGTTGGGAAACGCGCGGACCGACTGCAGCGAGGCGATGTTGATGATCCGGCCATAGCCCTTGTCGATCATCGGACCCACCAGGGCGCGGGCCAGGAAGAACGGCACGTCGAGGTTCAACGCCAAGGTCATCCGCCAACTTTCCTCGGTGATGTCTTCCCACGGCTGACGCAGGTTGACCCCCGCCGCATTGACCAGAATATCCGCATCGCCCAACGCCGCCTTGGCATCGGCCGCCAAGGCGTCGACGGCGCCTTCGGCCATCACGTCGCAGGGCACGGCGGCGACCCGGCGTCCGGTGGCGGCGTTGATATCATCTGCCTTTGCCTGCAGGGCATCGGCCCGCCGCGCGACCAGAATCACATCGGCACCCGCGGCGGCCAAGGCATGGGCCATCCGCGCACCGATGCCGGACGAGGCGCCGGTAACCAGCGCCGTGCGTCCGGACAGATCGAATGAGCCGGTGTCGGTCATCGCCTGGGTCCTCTTCCGGGACTTACGCCGACAGTTGGAACTTCTCGTCGGGGAAGTACTTTTCCAACCGCACGTCGCCGGTCCGCGCGTGACCTTCCATGCCTTCCATCCGCGAAATACGGGCGGTGACGGCGGCCACTTCGCGGTTGGCTTCTTGGGTCATGCGTTGGGTCGTAACGACCTTGACGAATTTGTGCACCGACAAGCCACCGGTGTAATGACCGGCGCCCTTGGTCGGCAGGATGTGGTTGGTACCGGAGCACTTGTCGCCGAACGCAACGGTGGTTTCTTCGCCGACGAACAGCGAGCCGTAGTTTTTCAAACGATCGACATACCAATCGAGGTTCGTGGTCTGCACTTCCAGGTGCTCGGGCGCGTATTCGTCGCTGACGACAGCCGCTTCTTCGTCCGTGTCGCACAAGACGATTTCGCCGTAATCGCGCCATGCCGCTTCGGCGGCCAGACGCTGGGTTTCCGGCAGGTCGGCAATCAGGCTCGGCATCCGCGCGGTGACCGCGTCGGCCAGGTCGCGGCTGGTGGTGATCAACCAGGCCGGAGAATCCGGGCCGTGCTCGGCTTGGCCGACCAAATCGTAGGCGACGACTTCGGGGTCTGCGTCTTTATCGGCGATCACGGCGATTTCCGTCGGACCGGCGAAAAGGTCGATTCCGACCCGGCCGTACAGCATGCGCTTGGCTTCAGCGACGAAACGGTTACCCGGACCGACCAGGATGTCGGCTTTAACGCCGGTGAACAGGCCGAAGGCCATCGCCGCGATGCCCTGGACGCCGCCCATGGCCAACATGTGATCGGCGCCGCACAGGTTCATGGTGTACAAAATCGCCGGATGAATGCCGCCGCGTTCCTGCGACGGGGCGGAACAGGCGACGACGTTTTCGACGCCGGCCACCTTGGCGGTGGTGATACTCATGATCGCCGACGCAACGTGGGCATAACGGCCACCCGGGACGTAGCACCCGGCGCCGTTCATCGGGATCAGTTTTTGTCCGGCCCACAGGCCCGGCGACAATTCGGTTTCGAAATCGACGACGCTCTCGCGCTGCTTCTCGGCAAACAGGCGGACCCGGTCATAGGCGAACTGGATATCGTCTTTGAGAATCTGCGGCACTTGGGCGGCGGCTTTTTCGATGTCTTCTTCGGTCGCCAGGATGTTGCCGTTCCAACCGTCGAGTTTTTCGCCGTATCGCTGCGCCGCGGCCTCGCCTTCGGATTCGATTTCCTGCAGCATATCCGAGACGATTTTCCGGGTTTCGTCTTCGCCGGTGGCGGACGTTTTGGTCGCTTTCTTCACATACTCGATGGCCATGGATGGGTTCCTCCGCATGAATCGCGGCGACGGTCTCAACACCGTCGACGCGGGGTGTGTTTTTTTCGATAGCGCTGTACAATGAAAATGTAAGCGCTTACATTTATCTAGGAAACCATAGCCCCCAAGGCCTGTCAAGTGACCCATCGTTCATGAATAAAAATGCGATAAAACAATCGGTTAATAATGGTCAGGTAACGGTCGACGACATCGCCCGGGCGGCCGGCGTGTCGACGGCCACGGTGTCGCGTGCCTTGAACATGCCTGATCGGGTCCGGCCCGAGCGCTTGGCCCGGGTGCGGGCCGCCATCGACGACTTGGGGTACGTGCCGCACGGGGCGGCGCAAACCCTGGCGTCGAAACGCTCGATGACCGTCGGCGCGGTGATCCCGACGCTGGACAATGCGATCTTCGCCCAAGGCGTGGCGGCGTTTCAGGCGCGCCTGCAAGAGGCCGGTTATACCCTGGTGCTGGCCAGTTCCGACTACAACCTGGAGACGGAGATCAAACTGGTCGACACCCTGATTGCGCGACGCGTCGATGCCATGATGCTGGTCGGTCAGGTTCATCGACCCGTCGTCTTCGACCGATTGGCGGCGCGCGATGTTCCTTATGTGCTGAGTTGGACCTTCGATACGGCGGGGGATTTACCGTGTGTCGGGTTCGACAATCGCGCCGCGTCGGAACGGGCGGCCGCGGCGGCGCTCGACCTCGGCCATACCCGCTTTGCGGTGATCGCCGGGCAGATGGAGGAAAACGACCGCGCCCGCGAGCGGGTCCAAGGGGTCCGTGATGCGATGGCGGCGCGGGGCCTGACCCTAAACGACGCCGATGTCATCGAGAAGCCGTATGGATTGGCGAACGGGCGCGACGCCATGAACACGCTGTTGGACCGCGGCGAGCGGCCAACGGTGGTGATGTGCGGCAACGACGTGCTGGCCGTCGGCGCCTTGATGGCGTGCCGCGACCGTGACATCCGCGTGCCGGACGACGTGTCGATTGTCGGCTTCGACGATTTAGCCTGGGCGGCGGAGTTCCGCCCGGCCCTGACCACCGTCCGGGTGCCGGCCGAAGACATGGGCCGTGCCGCCGCCGAGGCATTAATCGCCCAACTGACCGACGTCGATCCACCGCCGACGCGGCACTTCGTAGCGGATCTGGTTATACGCGATACCTTGGGCCCGCCATCCGACGGCGCCACGTGATCGTCACGCCGGATATCCTTGCCTGGCTGGCGGCGGCAACGTTTACCGCCGCGGTGTTTCAGGGCGCCACGGGGTTCGGTTTCGGCGTGCTGGTGATCCCAGCTTATCTGTGGTTCTTGCCGACGACCGTCGCGATCCCGGCGTCGGTCCTGGTCGGTGGCACGATGATGACGGTCATGGCCCTGACCCTGTGGCGGACCATTCCGTGGCGAATGACCGGACGGATGATACTGGGGGCGTTGATTGGTGCGCCCGCGGGGCTCTGGTTCTTATCCTGGGCGCCGGAGGCCCTGATCAAGGGATTGGTGGCGATCATCTTGCTGGGCTTTCTCGGCTACATCCTTTGGCAGCGGCGACACCCGCAGGCATCATCCGGCGGCGAGACCGCACCGCACCCTTTGGCCGAAGCGATCACCGGGCTGTGCGGTGGGCTGATGGGCGGCGGGCTCGGCATGCCGGCGCCGCCGCTATTGGTGTATTTCGGTTTACGCCGGACCGCCAAGGCCGTGGCCCGCCCGGCCATGGTGGCGTTCCTATGGGGCTCGCTCCTGATGATCGCGGCGATGGGCACCGCCGGGCTCGGCATGGCCGAGACCACGACGTCGGTCGCGGCCTGGATGCTGGCGCCGGTGCTGGCGGGTTTCGCAACCGGACATTGGTTGGCCGGACGGATCAGTCAGCGGGTGTTCGATGTACTGACCCTCGGCGCGCTGCTGGTTACCGCGTTGGCCATGCTGGCGCAGGCGATCGGGTAATCAGCCCGCCTGAAGGGAAGATTCCGACGCCGTGTCGGGGACCATGATCGTGCCCAGTTTGTCCGCCGCCTCGCGCAGCAGGTCTTCGAACTGTTTCAGTTCGGCCAGGGTAAAGCGGGCGACCGGCGCCTGCACCGCGACCGCTGCCAGCATGTGACCCTCGCTGTCGCGGATGGGGGCGGCGATCGCCGCCATCCCCTGCAACAGTTCTTCGGAGTCGGTGCCAAGCCGGGTTTGGCCGATCTTGGCGACCGCCGCGCGCAGCGCCACCGGGTCGGTAATCGTGCTGGGCGTATGGCGTTTCAACGGCAGGCTGTGGATCAGGGTATTGCGGGTTTCGTCCGGCATCTGGCTGAGATACAGCTTGCCCCCGGCGGTGCAATGCAGCGGCACCCGGCTGCCGATGGCGTACTGCAATCGAAGCGGCCAATCCGTCTCCACCCGGTCGACGTAGATCATGCGGTCGCCGTCGGGCATCGATAGGTTGACGGTCTCGTGGGTCCGGTCGGCGACGTCCTGCAACACCGCGCGCCGGGCGCCGCGCACATCCGGCCGGGTCAAGGCCGTCAGCGCGAAAGTCATCACCCGCGCCCCCGCGATCAGACGGCGGGAGACCGGATCGCGTTGAAGGAAGCTTTCGTCCAGCAACACCGAAATCAATCGATGCGCGGTCGGGCGCGGCAACTCCAGCGCGGCGGCGATATCGGACACCGCGACAGGATGTGGCGCGCTCGCCACGTATTCGATGATTTCAAGCGCCCGCAAAGAGCGCGTGCCGGTGGCTTCCGTCATGAAGTTCCCCCGTCCGGCCCCCTAGTAGGGAGCCAGACCTTGAGAAATCCGCTGCAGATTGACCAACTCCAGCGACAGTCCCGGAATGAGGGCGATCGAGAACCATGCGATAGCCAAAGCCAACAAGTAGGCGAGGACGAACCGCACAATTTTTAGGTACGGCACCCCTGTCACACTACTCGCGACATAGAGGTTCAATCCGTACGGTGGCGTGATGAAGCCAATCGCCGCGCCGACCAGGAAGACGACACCGAAGTGGATCGGATGCACGCCCGCCTCGACCGCGATGGGACCGAGGATCGGCGCCAGGATCAAGGTCACCGGAAGACTTTCCAGGACCATGCCGACGATGAACACCACGAACATGCAGGCAAACAGGATCGCGTAATAGCTGCCGAGCGAGGTGATCGCATCGGCGATGATCTCGTTCGCGCCCAGTGCCGAGAGCACCTGTTGCATGACCACCGAGACCGCGATCAGCGGCGCCAGGATGCCGGCGATCTGGCCGGATTTCATCATGATGCCCGGGATTTCCTTGATCTTGATCTCGCGTGTGATGACCAGACCGGCGATCAAACAGAAGCCCGCCGCGACACCGGCCGCTTCGGTCGGTGAGAAGACACCGGTGTAAATACCCCAAAGGATCATGAAGATCGCAACGAAGCCGAGCCAAGCACTGGCGCCGAGCTTGAGAACCTGCACCGGCTCGAAGGGGATGATCGTCCCCCACTTATTTTTGCGCGACATCCACCAGGCGGCAACCATCATCGTGCCGACCATCAACAGACCGGGTAACAGACCGGCGATGAACAGCTCGGAGATCGATTGGCTCATGATGAAGCCGTAAACGGTAAAGATGATCGACGGCGGGATGATGATCCCGACGGTCCCGCCCGAGGCAATCGTCGCCGCGGAGAAGCGTTCGTCGAACCCGTTCTTTTTCATTTCCGGATGCATGATCGAGCCGATCGTCGCGGCGGTCGCCGAGTTCGATCCCGAGATCGCGGCGAACAGACCGCACGCGCCGAGCGCCGCCATGGCCAGGCCGCCTCGCATCCACCCCAGGACGGAGTAGGCGAAATCGGTCAGACGTTTGGCGATCCCGGCGGCGTTGATCAAGTCACCGGTAAAGATGAACAACGGCAAGGCGAGCAAGCCGAAGAAGTTAAGCCCCTCGAACAGGGTGAAACTGACATTGGCGATCCGAAGATCGATCACCAGCGAGACGGCGATACTCCACAAGCCGATAACCAGCATGATCGGCACGCCGTACAAAAAGAACGCGACGCCGATGAGTGAGGCGACTGCAATACCTAGTCCTTCCATGATATATTCCCCCGCCTCAATCTGACGTAATCGCGACGGTCATGCGCAACTCTCGTCCGTTGCGAAAATCGTCGAGATCTTCAATGAAATTTTGAATGACGCGGATGATCAGGATGCCCCATCCGATCGGCGTCGCCATGTAGAACCACCACTGCTGGATGTCGTCCGTACCCGGCACGATGGCGAAGTTCATATGCAGCAACTGAACGTATTCGATGGCGTACCACATCACGACCGAGGCCATGATCAGCCAAAGAATGGCATCCAAGATCAGAGTGCCGAACTGGAGGTTGCGGGGGAGCCGTCTGCGGAATTCCTCGAACCGCAAATGCGAGCGCCGACGCACATTGTAGGCGCAGCCGATCCACGCAATCCACAGAAACAAGTAGACCGGGATCGTGGTCGACCACGGGGCTTGTTGCGCGATTGTGTATCGTCGTATGACCTCGATGAAAATGATCGCCGTCATCGCGCCGTAGGCGAAAACGATGATCGTTTTCTCGGCGTTTTCGTCCAGCCAACGTATTGCTTTGCCTAAAGCCCCCATGCCCCTGTCCTCAATCTATTGGTGTTTTTGAGTCTCCACCATTTGACACCGAATATACCTCACCTGTCACGCGGCACGGTTGTGATCCGGTGCAAAAGGAAAGCCAGGGGACGGCCGATTGGGCCGTCCCCGTCTGCTTTCGAATGACCGTCGGTCTTTACGACGAGCGCCACCAGCGGCGGGCTTCGACGTTTTCTGCCAACGTGTCTTCGGGGATTTCATGTGCGATGTCGTAGATGGTCTTGTAGGTGTCGTTACCACCGGACCAGTTATCCAGACGATCGCGCCACTGCGCCCACTCGCTCTCGTGGAACTCCGGCGAGCACATTTCCTCGGCCTCTTTCTTGGCCTCTTTGCTCACAAGAATGCGACACCGACGTTGTTTTCGGCGAAGATCGTGCCCTCGTGCTGCGGATCGGAGTAGCCGACCGTGTTGATCAACGCGACTTCGTTCGCGGCTTGGACGAACATTTGCGTCGCGTACGACGATTCCATCACCGCGTCTTGAAGTTCCGGCGACAGGCTGTCGAACTTCGACGCGTTCATCGCCGTGTGCTCGGTACCGCAGAAGAACTCGAGGTTCACGAACTGAGACACCACCGGCGACATGTTGGCGTATGCCACGGCCGAGGCCCAGGTTTCGCCACCATCGATGAGACCTTGCTTGAGACCATCGAGGAACTCTTCCCAGGCGATCGGCGTCGGGTTGAGGTTCATCAGGTTCATGGCAATCCGGCCAAGCTGCGTGCCCGTGACCCGGTTTTTGGTGCCGGCCAGCTCGGTGACGCTTTTGACCAACGGCTTGCCTTTCCACTTCAGCCCCATCGGGATACCGCGGAGTTCGGCGTGGGTGAACAGGAAGTGCACCCCATGACGGGTGCGCAGCGGATCGCGGAAGATCTTCTGGCTCATCGGGTGATAGAAGAAGTGATACTGCGAAGCGCGGGAGGGGAACATGTAGGCATAATCCAACACGTTCAGGTACGGCGCGCCGCCGGCGGAGTTCTGCGTCGAGGCGGCATAGATATCGACGATGCCCTGCTGCGCTTTTTTGACGCAATCAAGCTGGTTGCAGATCTGGTTGTTGCCGATGAACTCGATCCGGATCGCACCTTCGGTACGCTCTTCGAGGTCGCGGGTAAATTCCAGAACGCCGGCGCGTTCGATCAAGGTGTTGCGCTCGTTAAATCCGGCGGCGCCGAATTTCAGTTCGACCTGGGGCTCGTTCTTGAACCGTTTTTCGTACGTCGAGTTCGCCGCTTGGGCCAATCGCGGCAACGTAACCGCACCGGTCATCGATCCGGCCGCCAGCAGCACCGACATTTTGCCGTACTGGCCGAACAGGCGCATCAGATCGCGCCGAGATACATTTTTCAGCTTGTCTTGGAGCATTACGCTTCCTCCCTGTGTACGCGGTTTGGCCGACCCCCGACCGTTCCGCAAAATGATATTTGATGTCTCATTATTGCTACGTTAATGTCTCAATGCAAGTGATCTTGTATTAAAGTTGCTTTATACTGCGATCTTGCGATGCAATATGTCATTTGTGCACTGCAATAGCGAAATATTGCGTCGCAGCATTATTATAGAAACTAGCGTAGAAATGCGCGCATATGGGGAGCAAACACCATGGCCGCCGGGGATGCGGAACGGTTCGATTACATTATCGTCGGTGCGGGATCAGCGGGCTGCGTGCTCGCCAATCGACTGAGCGCCGATCCGTCGAAGCGGGTGTTGCTTCTGGAGGCCGGCGGCAAGGACTGGTATCCGTGGATTCACGTACCGGTCGGGTATTTTAAAACCCTGCACAATCCACTGACCGATTGGAGCTACAAGACCGAAGCCGATCCGGGCCTCAATGGCCGGTCGATCGATTGGCCGCGCGGCCGGACGCTGGGCGGGTCCAGCTCGATCAACGGACTCTTATATATAAGAGGACAGCGCGAGGACTACGACCACTGGCGCCAGTTGGGCAATGCCGGCTGGTCGTACGACGATGTGTTGCCGTATTTCCGGAAATCCGAGGACCAACAGAACGGCGCCGACGACTACCACGGTAGCGGCGGCGGCCTATCGGTTCAGAACATGCGGGCCAAACGCGATATCTGCGAAGCGTTGATCGATGCAGCAGCGGAAATCGGCGTGCCGCGTAACGATGACTTCAACGGGGCCGAACAGGAAGGTGCTGGATACTTCCAACAAACCGCGCGCAACGGTCGGCGCTGCTCGACCGCGGTCGGATTCCTCAATCCGGTCAAGAGCCGCGCGAACCTCGAAATCATCACCCACGCCCTGGCCGAGCGGGTGCTGCTCGACGGGACCAAAACGACGGGCGTTCGCATGTCGGTCAAAGGGCAAAGCCGCGACTTTATGCTGCGTGACGGGGGCGAGCTGATTCTGTCGGCCGGCGCCATCGGCTCGCCGCAGATTTTGCAGGTTTCCGGCATCGGACCCGGCGCTTTGCTGCAACAGCACGGGATCGACGTCGTCAAGGACTTGGCCGGTGTCGGTGCCAACCTGCAGGACCACTTGCAGATCCGCACGGTTTACGAAGTCAACGTCCCGACCCTCAACGACGAGATCAACAGCTGGATCGGGCGCATGAAGATCGGCATGCAGTACGTCTTCGCCCGCACCGGCGCGATGAGCATGGGCGCCAGCCAAGTCTGTATCTTCGCCAAATCACGGCCCGACCTGGACACCCCGGATATCCAATATCATTTCCAGCCGCTGTCGGCGGACAAACCGGGCATCGTCATGCATCCGTTTTCCGGCATCACGCTGTCGGTCTGCCAACTGCGTCCCGAAAGCAAAGGCCGGATCGAGATCACGTCCCCCGATCCGAAAGTCTATCCGGCGATCCACCCGAATTACCTGGCGACCCAGACCGATCAACAGACCGCCGTGGACTCCATCAAGTTTACCCGCCGGTTGGTCGGCACCAAGGCGATGGCCCCGTTCATCGTCCGTGAGCATCTGCCGGGCGCGGACATCGTCTCCGACGAGGATATCCTGGACAGCGCGCGCAACATCGCCCAGACGATCTATCACCCGACCAGCACCTGCAAAATGGGCAATGACATGACGTCCGTGGTCGACGAGCGGTTGCGGGTTTACGGCACCCAAGGACTGCGCGTGGTCGACGCGTCGATCATGCCGGCCATCGTGTCGGGCAACACCAACGCACCGACAATCATGATCGCCGAAAAAGCTGCCGACATGATTGCCGAAGACGCGCGGACGTGACCTAGCGGCGAACCGATGTTGCCAAAGCGTGATCCAGCATCACCTGCAAGACATCGCGGCTGAGCGGTTTCAACACGACGCCGGCGATATTCAACCCCTTGCCGTTGCCGAACTTGTTGGCCATCGGCAGCATTTGATCGTCGTTTCGTCCGAGGAGGATGATCGGTGCCGTAAAGCGCTGGTCATAAAGATAGTTGATGACTTCGAAGCCATCGAACCCCGGCATTGAAATATTCAACAGCAAACACGCGACGGGCGTCGCCAAGGACTCCAGCAGTCCTTCCTTGGAGTCGGCATGAAGCGCGAGCGCGCCGAGATCTGCGGCAACGGATTCCGTTAGACCGCTCAATTGATCGTCGTCATCGTAGACAAGCAACGTCGTCGTCGGCGATACCATGACCGCACCCCTAATAAACCGAAAGTTGTAGAAAAGGCGATCCGGTGCAGCAGAATCCGCTGCATCAACGACCGGCGGCGCCATCAATCGCGCCGGAGAATACGGACCGCATAGGCCGTTGTATCGTCCCGTGATTATGGGACAACGAATCACGGTTCATATTATCTGAGGTTCGTTAATATATTGTTTTTAAATGATTATTTGCCTTGTTCTGCGACTCAGAACTGCAGCTTTCCGAATGTTCATGCGGAAAATACGTAGACGCCGCTATAATCCGTAAGACCATGACGGGAATGGACACGGACACGACATTCCGTGTCCCGAATCTAACGTTGCGGGAAACATTCGATATGCAGGACGCCATTTCGGAAAACAACTTGCGCGGTTTTTGCGTCGCGGTGCGCGACGCCGGCAATTTCGCCGACCTCCGCCATACCTGCGTCTCGTTCATGCACGCGCGCGGCGTGAAGATGATGAGCTACCATCATCTGCCGCCGTTGGGGGCGCGGGATCTGATCTCCAGCACCACCATCTCGACGCATGGTTTTCCGAAGAAATGGATCTCGCGGTATCTTGCGAAAGGCTATGCCGAGATCGATCCGATCCCCAAACATGCGCTGAGGACGACGCGTCCATTCTGGTGGAGCGAAGCCCGCGACCTGCCCTATCTGACGGACACCGAGACCGCGTATCTCCACGATCTCGTCGACGCGCACCTCGGCGATGGCTTAGCGATCCCGGTGTTCGGCCCGGCCGGGCGCAACGGGTATTGCGGCCTTGGGTTCGGGACCACGCGCCGGGCGGCCAAGGTCGACTCCTGTGACGCTGCGATGCTGCAATGGGCCTGCCAGCTTGCGCATCTGCAATACTGCGATCTGCTGAGCGCCCGCATATCGAAACCGTTGGTGCTGTCGCCGCGCGAGCGAGAGATTCTGGAGTGGGTCGCGCGCGGCAAAAGCAACACCGTCATCGCCCAGCTGTTGGAAATTTCGTCCTACACCGTGGACACGTACCTGCGGCGCATCTACGTCAAGTTGGGGGTCTCGGACCGCGTCACCGCCGCCTTGCGAGGATTGGCCATCGGCGCGGTTCGTTGATCGATCAAGCGGCAGGAAGCGGGAATAAATCCTGAAATTGGGCGGCGCCCTTTTTCGTGAAACTGACGACCCGCGTCTGCCGGTCCCGCGTGGCCCAGCCATGGTTCTCGAAATGGCTGAGCAGTCCACGTCCCAGACTGCCGGCCAAGTGCGAGCGGCGCTCGCTCCAATCCAGGCACTCCCGGCAAAGCGGCGTCTTGCCGCCGGACAAGGCATCGATGTCGATCCCCATATCGGTGACGAACGCCACGCCGTCGTCGGTCAACGACAGGTCCTCCGCCTCGCCGCTCAGAAAACCCCGCGCCGTCAGGCTGTCGAACATCTGAATGCCCATGTCACCGGCCAGATGATTGTAACAAACCCGGGCACGGCGCAGCGCAGGGTCCTTCGGCCCGGTCCGGGTGCGAAGATGACCGGCGCCCGCGGCCAGTCCCATCAGCCCTTCCAAGACCTGCGCGACGTCGTCACTGGTCAGGGCAAAGTACTTGTGCCGGCCTTGCTTGCGCGGCCGCACGAGGCCGCCGTCGTGCAGCTTCGCCAGATGGGTGCTGGCGGTTTGGCTGGTGATGCCAGCTTCCATGGCCAGTTCGGTCGCGGTCAACGCTTTGCCGCTCATCAACGCGGTCAGCATGTTGGCGCGGGCCGGATCGCCGATCAGGCTGGCGACGCGGGCGATGTCGGGACCTTCTTTCATAGTTCGATGTTAATCGAACTATGAGCGCGAATCAATCGGCTATGGTGACGCCATCGCAACCCGAGGAGCCTGCCATGCTGACCTGCGTTATCCGTTACCACATCGATCCGACTAAGAAAGACGCCTTCGTCCGCTACGCCGAAAACTGGGGACAGGCGATCCCCCGCTGCGGCGCCGATCTGATTGGATATTTCGCGCCGCACGAAGGGTCGAGCACCCTGGCCTATGGCATCTACAACATAAATAACCTCGCCGAGTACGAGGCCTATCGCGCCCGCCTCGCCGACGATCCGCTAGGCCGGGAAAATTACGAATTCGCCCAACGGGAAAAGTTTTTACTGCGCGAAGACCGCACATTCTTGAAACTGGTCTCGACCCCGCATGGAAAAGGATCCCCGACATGATCGCCGTCATCTTCGAAGTCACCCCCGCCGACGGACGGCGGGACAGCTACCTGGATATCGCCGCCGAGATCCGCGCCGACCTGGAATCCATCGACGGCTTTATCTCCGTCGAACGGTTCGAAAGCCTGACGACACCGGGCAAAGTCCTGTCGCTGTCGTTCTTTCGCGACGAAGACGCGGTCGCCGCGTGGCGCGATCTGCCGACACACCGCAAGGCCCAAGCCGCGGGCCGGGCCGGCCTGTTCGCCGATTATCGGCTGCGGGTGGCCAGCGTGCTGCGCGACTATGGCCTGAACGAGCGCGATCAAGCGCCCGCCGACAGCCGCGCCGTTCACAAGGCGTGACACCACTGCCATCCGCGCGAACGGAATATGCGTTGCTTGGCGTCCTCGCGCTGTTGTGGGGGTCGTCCTATCTGTTCATCAAAGTCGCCGTCGCCGAGATTCCACCGTTGACCCTCATCGCCGCGCGGGTCGGCATCGCCGCCGTATTTCTGGCCGCCGTCATGGCGTGGCGCAAAGACAGCCTGCCCCGCGATGCGGCAACGTGGCGCATGCTGTTACTGCAATCGTTTCTGAACAGCATCGGCGCCTGGGTCGTTCTGGCGTGGGGGCAGCAGTTCGTCGATGCGGGATTGGCCAGTGTCCTCAACTCCACCGCGCCGATCTTCGTGTTCCTGCTGACCGCCGTTTGGTTCCGCCACGAAAACACCAACCTGCGAAAACTGTTCGGCGCGGCCCTGGGCCTCGGCGGGGTGGTGTTGATCGTCGGCGTCGATGCATTGGCGGGCCTGGGCGAGTCGGTTCTTGGGCAACTCGCCTGCTTGGCCGGTGCCATGATGTACGCCTATGCCGCCATCTACGGCAAACGCTTCGCCCATATCAGCCCGCTTGCCACGGCAACCGGCACAATGATCTGGGCGACCGTGGTCCTGGTCCCGACCGCTGCGGTGGTCGATGCGCCGTGGACTCTACGACCGTCGGCGGAGGCGTTGCTGGCCGTCGCCGTCCTTGCCATCGTGTGCACCGGCGCGGCGCTGATGATCTATTTCCGACTGCTGCGAACGGTTGGCTCCATCGGCACCGCCAGCCAGAGCTATCTGCGCGCCGGTGTCGGCGTGATCCTGGGGATCGTATTCCTGGGCGAAGTCCTGACCATCTCCATCGCCGCCGGGATCGCCGCCGCGTTGATGGGGATGGCGTTGATCAACTGGCCGACGGGCGGCAAGAAACCCGGCCGTTAAGTCGATCCGACGAGGGCACGGGCCGATGGTGCCGGTCGACGGCATGGTCACGCCAAGGGGCCCGGGACCGGGGATTTTGGGGGATAAATCGGCAGTGGCGAAGTATGCGACACAAACAACTTAACATAGTGTCACAAAAAAAAGGTTGATCGATGGACGTATTCGGTTTTTACCGGGGTAGATGTTTGGCTTCGGAAAAACGGAACGCGCCGAAAAGGCGTTGAATTCGGCGTTGGGGATTTTCATGCCCGCCAATTCCGGACTCCGGAAAAAAGTCCTCAACACCTCGGAGACCGAGCGCGCGGCGACCCTGAAAAGTATCGCCGACGGCGACAACCCCTATCGCGCCGGGGCATTTTTGGTCGCTGCCTACATCCGCGAGCAGATCGCGGCCCTGGACGAAGACCGCAAACAGCACTTGCTGCTTAAGATCGCCGACGAAAACTACAACAAACCGCCGAACGCGTTTCAGCTGGCGGCGCATATGGTGAATTCCCTCGCGGTTCTGGAAAGCGGCGACAATCCGCTGTTACCTGTCGGCACCACCTACGAATTCCTGGACGGCGTCGCCCAGGGCTTCTCCGGCCAGGCCGGGGCGCGCAAGCATATCGCCAATTACATGATCGCCCTGGCCCGCGAACAAGCCGCCCCGCCGCAGGCGTAAAAACCGCCTAATCCGATCCGGCGCCGATCTGTTTCAGGAAATCGTTGACGGCGGATTTTGTCTTGTCATCTGTCGGACCTTGATCGTCGTTGTCGGCAGTTACGCCGCCCGCTTTATTGCCTTTATTGCCGTCGGTGGCGGCGGTGGCCGGGACGTTGATCTCCTCGCCCATGATCTCGTTGATGATGATCGCCAGCGCGGGGCGGTCGATGGGCTTGGTGGCGACGCCGTTCATACCGGCCTCAAGATACCCCTTACGGTGTTCGTCCATGGCGTCCGCCGTCAACGCAATGATCGGGATGGCGTTCTTATCGCCGGCCATTTTCCGAATCAGACGCGTCGCATCAGGACCGGACATCACCGGCATACGGATGTCCATCAAGATCAGATCGAAGGTCCCGACTTCGTGCATCTCGACCGCCTGCATACCGTGCTCGGCGATCTCGAAGGTATGTCCGAACCCCGTCAGGATGGCGGCGATGATTTGTTGGTTCAGGCCGTTGTCGTCGACGGCAAGAATGTGCAGCGGGCGCACCGCGCGGTAGCTCGAGACCACGCGGGTCTTGTCGGCCTCGGCCTCGACGTCGGTCGTCGCCGGGATGTAGGGAACCTCGAACCAGAACGTGCTGCCCTCGCCGTAGGTGCTTTCGACGCCGATTTCACCATCCATCAGATGCACCAATTTCTTGCAGATCGACAGACCGAGACCGGTGCCTTCGTAGCGCCGGGTGATCGTCGCGTCGGCCTGAGTGAATTCGGAAAACAGATCGCCCAGGACGTCTTGTCTAATCCCGATGCCCGTATCAATGATATCGAAACGCAGCATCGTGCGGTCGTCCGCCGCGCTTTTCAGCGTCCCGCGAACCGTGACCGACCCGGCTTCGGTAAATTTTTTGGCGTTACCGATCAGATTGATCAAAACCTGGCGCAACCGTGTCGGGTCGCTGTTGACACCGACGGGAAAGTCGTCGGCGAGATCGGTAACCATTTGAACCGCGTCGGCCCGGGCGCCCCGCCGTTTTTCGGAAAACAGGGCGACAACGTCGGCCATCAAGGACGGAAGATGAAAGTCCAAGTACTCCAACTCGACCTTACCGGCATCCAACTTGGACATGTCCAGGATGTCGTTGATGATGCGCAGCAGGGCGCGGGTCGACTCCTTGATCTTGTAGACCTTTTCGCGGCTGTCGTCGTCGAGGTCGTTCTCCAGCAGTAAGTCGGCAAACCCCATCACGCCGGTCATCGGTGTGCGGATTTCATGGCTCATCGAGGCCAAGAATTCGGATTTCGATTTGTCGGCGGCTTCGGCCTCGGCCTTGGCAATCGCCAGGTCTTCCATCAGCCCGACGTGCTTGGCGGCTTCCTCTTCGACGCGGGCACGGCCTTCGAAGACTTCCTGAATACTGATTTCCAGCTGACGCTGAGCGGCCAACAAATCGGTTTCACGACGTTTCTGCTCGTCGATATCACTATGCGTTCCCGTCGCGCGAAGCGGTTTGCCGTCATCGTCCCATTCGACGACTTTGCCGTGCGCCCGGACCCAGACCCAGTCGCCCGATTTGTGCCGCATGCGGTATTCCGCCTCGTAGGCGTCGGCATCCCCGGACAGGTGATCCTGCAGCGCCGACTCCGCCGCGTCCACGTCATCGGGATGCATGTGTTCTTGCCAGGTCGCGAGGCTGAACGGTTGCAGGTCCTCCAACGTGTAGCCGACGATCTCGGCCCAACGGTCGTTGACCTCCATCCGATCGGTACCGACATACCAGACCCAGGTGCCGACACTGGTCGCGGCGATGATCTCGTCAAGCTTGGATTTCTCGATGCCGAGGGCCCGCTCGCTTTCTTGCAGGTCTTTCTGCTGATCGATCCACTCCGCGACGTAGTCCCGATAGCGGAGAATCGCGGCATTTAGGCGCGACACTTCGTCGGCGCCGTCTTTGACGTCGAGATCGATGTCATCGAGTTTCCGTTCCGAGATGTCCGTCAACGCAGCGGTCGCGGTCTCGATCGGCCGGGAAATCCACCGTGCGACGATGCTTCCGATCACAGGCGCCAGCAAGAACGACGCAAGGACAAGAAACACCAACATCTGATTGACCCGGCTTTCGGCCTCCTCGACCGCGATGAGTTCTTGGGTGATGAAGTCCTCGGCGTCCCGCAACGCGCTGATCAGCGCGTCGTCGAGGCGACTTTCGACCCCGTACAACAACGTTATCGTCGTCAAGGACGGCGAACGCTCGTTATTCCGAACGTC
Organism: Rhodospirillales bacterium; assembly: GCA_965222395.1. Taxonomy (GTDB): domain Bacteria; phylum Pseudomonadota; class Alphaproteobacteria; order Rhodospirillales; family Casp-alpha2; genus UBA4479. Next base: position 3,151,524 of record OZ244947.1, on the reverse strand, counting down.
GGCAAAGACCTTGTCGGCCAGCGCCACATACTGATCGTGCATGTTGCGGAAATCGACGATCAGATCCGGTATCGCCTTGTCGTTCAAGGTACCGGTGTTATCGCCGACGCCGCGCGTCAGTTCTGCGATGCTGAGGAGAAACTCATCGCGATGCTCGTTGAAGGCCCGTACGTTTCTCTCGAACTCGAGAAACAGCCGATTGTCTTCCGCAAGGCGTGCGGCGAGCGCCAAGGCACGCTCAAGGGTGACGGCCTGCTCCAGTTGCTTGACCGTCATTTCGGAAACGGGTTGGACGATCCCCGCCTGATACGCCGCCGCCGAACGGGTCCGTTGTTCGATCTCGAGCAACAAGTACGACCCGACCACGGCCGACAGTAACGGCAGGATCAGCGTCGCCAACGACGCCAAAAGGACTTTGCGTCGGGTGCTCAGGCTTTTCATACGCTTCATGCGTGCCCCGCTGGGCCCCCCTTTGCGGCTCCTAACCGCATTAATCGTGTGCCGCAAGCGGCGTACAGCCCGCACCCCAGGGCCGTCATACCGCCTCATTGCGGCATCAATCGACAATAGCGTGAAACGATCTGGGTTTGCATAACAAATGGGTGCAGCGTTGAACGCGAGCGCAAACGTGGCCGCCCCGAACGGCCCCACATTAATTTGCCTAATGGCTCTATGAAAAACCTTCGGATGCATCGATCAAGGACACGCGATAAATAGGCGGCGGCAACAGAGACGAGGCGACGATGACCGACAAACGCGTGTGTTTCGATTTCGAAATCGACTTTTCCAACGGCGGCGGCATTCAAGGCCAGGACTTCCGCCTCGACATCGACGGCGACGACATCGGCGACGATGCCCTGGCCGCGCACATCATCAAAGATCTGCGTCTGTTGATGGTCGGCGCAGTGCGGATACTGAACAAACACATCATCGACGAGCCGCACAAACGCAGCGGATCAGGCGGCGACGACGGCGCGGACGCGGGGGCACTGATCGATCTGAGCCATAGCATCATCGACGGGATGATTACGTATAAGGGACTGCCCGCGCCGCTGATCTGCGATCATCTGACGCGCGAACAATCGCGGGATCACTACGCCGAGGGGACCGAGTTTCACATCGGCAAGATCGAGATGGTGGCCAATACGGGCACCTATCTGGACACCCCCTATCATCGATATGAGGACGGCTACGACCTGGAAGGACTATCCCTCGACCATGTCTCGGGTGTGCCGGGCGTCGCGATCAAACTGCGGGGGCATGCGGGCCGCGTCATCGATTGGACCTTGTTCGCCGCCGTCGATGTAACGGGTAAGGCGGTGTTGGTGGAAACCGGCTGGTCCGACCATTGGGCGACCGACGCATATTTCGAGGGACATCCGTTTTTGACGGAAAAAGCCGCCGGGTATTTGCGCGATCAGGGCGCGGTGCTGGTCGGGATCGATTCGCTGAACATCGACGATACGACGGGGGGCGAGCGGCCGGTGCATTCGGTGTTGTTGGCCGCCGGCATTCCCATCGTCGAACACATGACCAATCTGTCGGCATTGCCCGAAGACGGCTTTACCTTCTTCGCCGCGCCGCCGAAGGTTCGCGGCATGGGCACGTTCCCGGTCCGCGCCCACGCGCGGTTGGATACCGGGGCCTAATAGCCCCCGCCCAAGACCCCCGCCTTGCGGCCCTGTCGGGGCGCCGGTATGAATGCGGAATACCGTTTTCATTGCTTGGGTGCCGTCCGCCGTGACCGTGAAGTTTTCCGTCCTCGACCAATCGACCGCCGCCGTCGGCCTCGACCCGGCGCAAACCATTCGCGATACCGTCGACATGGGCGTGTTGGCCGAAGAGCTCGGCTATCACCGGTTCTGGGTGTCGGAACATCACAACCATCCGGTGATCAACGGCACGGCGCCGGAAATCGTCATGGCGGCGTTGTCGCAACGCACGTCGCGTATCCGCCTGGGCAGCGCCGGCGTGTTGCTGCCCCATTACGCACCGCTGAAGGTGGCAGAACAGTTCCGCGTTCTCGAAGCGCTCGCCCCCGGTCGGATCGATCTCGGGCTCGGGCGCGCGCCGGGCGGCGATCCGATGACGTCGATGGCGATGAACCCCGACGCCCACATGGACGCCGAAAACTTTCCCGCCAACGTCCGCGATCTGATGGCCTGGGTGTCCGGCACGCCGCTGGACGACACCCATCCGTTCAACACCGTCGTCGCCCATCCCGAAGTGCCGACCGCACCGGACGTCTGGATGCTGGGGACGTCGGATTACGGCGCCCGGCTCGCCGCCGAATACGGCGCGCCCTATTGCTTCGCGCACTTCATCACCGACGGCCTCGGCGTCGGCGAGGCGTTCGGGCTGTATCGTGATTTATATCAACCGAGCGAGCGGTTCCCGGCCCCTTACGTGGCGCTATGCGTCTGGGCACTGGCCGCCGAGACCCGTGAAGAAGCTGAATTCCAGTTCGCCACCCGGGCCTATAACAAGGCGCGCCGCGCCCTCGGCCATATCGAACCCCTGGTCGCCCCCGGCGACGTCGATTGGGAGGCCTGCACCGAACAGGAACGCGCCCAGCGCGACAAATGGCGCGACACCGCCGTCATCGGCACCGCCGGCGAGGTCGCCGACAGACTGCACGCCATCGCTGCCGAACACGCGGTCGACGAGATCGTCGTCCTCACCTGGACGCACGGCCAAGACGCCCGGCGCACGTCCTACAGCCTGCTGGCCGAACAGGTCTTTTGACCTCAGCCGTCGCTGAGTATCCGTTCGATGACGCGTTGCACCGACAGGGCGGCGGCGAAATCCGGCAGCTCATGCGGATCGCCGTTCATGAATCGCGCCAGGTTGTCCAATTGCGCCACGCGACCGGCCTGACGCGGATCGGCAATGTCGGTCATCGCCGGAAGCCAAGCATCGCCATCGGACACATACACCGTATACCAATCGTCCAACCGGCATGATTGCGTCTGACCCCAGACCGTAAATTCGACCCGGTCCGGCCCTGTCCCGCCGACGCCGCCCGCGACCGAGACGGGCACATCGCCACAGCTCAAATGCGCCAAAACATGCGTTTCGGCCCGCGATCCGTTGGGGCCGTCCGGGTAACGCACAATGGTCTCGTCGACCGACAACGTCCCGAACACGCTTTCCGTCAGATAGATAAAATGCGACAGCACTTCGCGGACGTATCCACCCTGGGCGCGCTGGCCGAGCCAGGCCGCATCCTCTTGCCAGCCGCGCGGCCATGTCGCGAAATGAAGGCGGATGTCGATGCCATCGATGGGTCCGAAGTCACCCGTGTCCCGCATGGTCCGCAGAAAGGCACGGCTGGGGCTGGAAGCGAAGGAAAAGTTGACTGCGTTCGCCACACCGGCTTCCCGGATCGTCTCGACCAGATGCCGTGATTGGTCGATATCGACCGCCAATGGCTTTTCGCAAAACACCGGCTTGCCCGCCGTCGCCGCGGCCGTCGCATAATCGGCATGATAGGCGGGCGGACAGGCAATGTAGACCAAGTCCACCTCCGGCGACCGGATGACGTCCTCGGCCGACGCCGCGGCGGGCACATCGGCACTCATCGCGGCCGGATCGTAGACCGAGACAACATCGAACGCGTCGTGCACCGCCATGCTGCCGTGCATGCGCTGCCCCATGATTCCGAAACCGATAATGCCGACGCGGTAGGTCATTGATGTTTATCCCCATAAATGATTACCCAAGTAACGTGATGAGCACATTTCCACCTCTTTACGTCACTTGGATAACATGTAGATTTGTCGAGCAATGAGATTGTATTTTTACTATGGTTCTATCATGGGGAGAGCAATCTGTGTCCTGTCGTTGTTAGCACTATTGACGGCTTGTGGGACAACAAATGATACAACTGACATCAAGAATCCGAATTTGGCTATGATGCCAAATCTCGAACGCTGTAAGGAGTTAATTGGCCAGGGCTCCATTCGTTTGTCTCCGAAAGTTAAAGCAATGTATCGTCAATATCATGACGGCATAGGCCTTTTTGCTGTGACTTGGGATGGATTAGGATACGGTTTCGGTTCTCGCGGACTCGTCATAAACAAATCAGGTTGCGTGCGCGCCCAGGCAGAAAGGGCATTGGCGATGTGTGAGAGACACAATCGAGGACGCACATGCAAAATTTACGCTATCGCCGGTCGCGTCGTTTGGGAGAACCCTGGGAAACAAGGTCTGATAACCTTCAAGCGGCTCCCACGCCTATCTATGACGTATCGGGAAAGCGGACCAAAATTAACTGGTTCAATTGATTTCGCGTCGATTTCAGACGAAGGAGGGCATCCGATCGAGCTGTTTTCCTCAAGATTTTGGGGGAGCTGCGAAGGCAGTGCTTTGCCGTCAGGCGATCTTGATTGGAGTATTTCCTTTAACTGTCTTGAAACCGATCTGAGCGGCCAAGGGAGTTTTAGAAAAGTCGAGGATCGTGTGTACACCGGTTCTGGCAAAGATCAACTTGGGAGAACTTTCGACATTTCAATCAAGGGAACTTGCGCACCTATTCATGGCGCGACGTCCGATATTTGTCGCGACTACTCAGAAAGGTAATCGCTCGACCGATTACTAGGTAAACCATCTCTGCAAACATGAGGACCTTTTGCGCAGGAGAAATTAAACTGCGGTCACAAAGACCGCACGCTTTTGTGCATGTTTTTGTTAACCCTCGTTTCTTATCATGCTTCGCCACCGGTGACGCACCGGACCATGAGTTGATGACGGGGAACGCGTTATGATGACCGAAGCCATGTCGTTCGTGCAGACGGCGAGCGGACTTTTGATTTCGACGATTGTGTTGTTGGTTGCGGTCGGCATCGTCGCCGTTGTGATTATGTACATCGTCGACGTGACGCAGACGACCCACGCGGTGCGGCGCAACTTCCCGGTCGTCGGACGGTTTCGATATTTCTTCGAACACATGGGCGAGTTCTTTCGCCAGTATTTCTTCGCCCTGGACCGCGAAGAAATGCCCTTCAACCGCGCCCAGCGCAGCTGGGTGTATCGCGCCGCGAAAGATATCGACAACACGGTGGCCTTCGGCTCGACCCGCGATCTGCACCCGACCGGGACGATCTTTTTCGTCAACACGGCATTCCCGACCCTGGATGCCGACGCCGCGCATACCGGGGACGTGACCCTGGGCCCGGACTGCCGGTATCCGTACACCACCAATTCGATTTTCAATGTATCGGGCATGAGTTACGGCGCCATCTCGAAGCCCGCGGTGTTGGCGCTGTCGAACGGCGCCCGCATGTCGGGGGCCTGGATGAACACCGGCGAGGGCGGCCTGTCGCCGTATCATTTGGAAGGCGGCGCCGACATCGTCTTTCAGATCGGCACGGCAAAGTACGGGGTGCGCGACGAAGACGGCAATCTGTCGGACGCGAAGCTCCGCGAGGTGGCGGCCCACGACCAGGTCAAGATGTTCGAGATCAAGCTGAGCCAGGGCGCCAAGCCGGGCAAAGGCGGCATCTTGCCGGGCGGTAAAGTCACCCCCGAAATCGCCAAGATTCGCGGCATCCGCATCGGCGAGGACTCCATCAGCCCCAACCGCCATCCGGAGATGCATTCGATCGACGACATTCTGGATACCGTCGCGCACATCCGCGACGTCACCGGCAAGCCGACCGGGTTTAAGGCCGTGCTGGGCGCGTACGAATGGTTCGACGACATGTGCGCCGAAATCGACCGGCGCGGTCACGCCTCCGCGCCCGATTTCATCACCGTCGATTCCGCCGACGGCGGCACCGGGGCGGCGCCGCTGGCGCTGATCGACTACATGGGCCTGCCGCTCAAGGAAAGCCTGCCGATGGTCGTCGGCATCCTGCACAAGTACGGCCTGAAAGACCGGGTCAAGGTGATCGCCAGCGGCAAGCTGGTGACGTCCGCCGACGTCGCCTGGGCGCTGTGCATGGGGGCCGATTTTTGCGTTTCGGCGCGCGGTTTCATGTTCGCGCTGGGCTGCATTCAGGCCTTGCAATGCAACAAGAACACCTGCCCCACCGGCATCACCACGCACGACAAGAAGTTGCAGCGCGGCCTGGACCCGACCGACAAGGCGCAGCGCGTCGCGCATTACAAAGAGAACCTGGAACACGACATCGGCATCATCGCCCATTCGTGCGGCGTGCCCGAACCCCGGCTACTGCGCCGTTATCACTGCCGCATGGTGCAATCGAACGGCCGCTCCATCCCGTTGGACAAGCTGTACCCGGAACACCGCACACCGGACGGCAAACCACGGGATCTGCGCCGCCGCGCCAACGATCGGTAGGGGCGGCATCGTCGTTGCAGCGAAACTCGCGCCCGCGCGAATTGTTATTCGCCGTCGGCTAGAGTAGGTTTCCGCCTGTTTTCGCAGTCGACTGGCGCACCCATGGATTTCGCACTCCTGGTTCCTCCGGGCCTCGATACGCTGACGGTGGCAATTCTACTGGGCATCAGTTTCGTCGGGTCCTTCATTACGGTTTCGTTCGGGATGGGCGGCGGCCAGTTGATGATCGCGTCACTGGCGCAGGTGCTGCCGCCGATTGCGCTCATTCCCATTCACGGCGCGGTGCAACTCGGCTCCAACGTCGGGCGGACGTTGATCCTGTGGAACGGCATCGTCTGGGCATCGATCCCGTTGTTCCTGATCGGCACCGTCATCGGGGCGTCCATGGGCGCCGCCCTGTTCGTTCAAATTCAGCCGTGGATCATCCAGCTGTGCGTCGGCACATTCATATTGTGGACCGCTGTCGGCAAGCTGCCGCCGATCACCGGCAAGCACACCTTCGCGACCGGCGTATTCGCCAGTTTCCTGACGATGTTTTTCGGCTCAACGGCGCATTTCATCGCCGCCATCGTTAAAGCCATGAACCTTGATCCGTTGCCGCACGTCGCCACGCATTCAACCATGATGACGTTGCAACACGGCGTGAAGATCATCGCCTTTGGCATCCTCGGTTTTGCCTTCGGACCGTATCTTCCGTTTCTCGCCGCCATGATCGCCGTCGGTTTGATCGGCACGGCGTTGGGCAAACGCGTGCTGGTCAAGGCCGGGCACAAATACTTCAAACCCGTTCTGACCGGCATCCTTGTCGTGCTCGGTCTCAGAATGCTGTACATCGGCCTGCAAGGGGCGGCGGATCAGTACGGGCTTTTTAGCGCATAACAGGGATTAGGCAGCATCGATCCGGCGGCGAATCTCGGCGATATGCGTCGGGCCGACACCGCAGCATCCGCCAATTAGGGTCGCGCCCTGTGCAGCCCAGCTCATGGCATGATCCGCGTACTCGGTCGGGCCCAGGTCGTCCCGCGTCGCCAAGCCATCGACGCCGCCCCCGGCCTGTAAATCGGACGCCGAGACAAAACCGTTGGCCATCCCGCCGAACGGAAGATCCTGTTTTGCCAATACCGCCATGGACTGGCCGATGGCCTCGGGACTGGAGCAATTCACCAAAATGCCGTCGGCCTTCGCGGCAATGGCGGCGTCGATCCCGGCCATCAACGTTTCACCCGACCGCAGGACCGTGCCGTCATGATCGTTGACCGTGAACGATACCCAGATCGGCTTGCCGGTCGCGGCGACGACGCTGCAGACGTACCCCGCCTCGGCCACGCACGACATTGTTTCCGCGATAAACAAATCAACCGCCGGGTCTTGCAAATCCACAATGCGTTCATAACTTGCGACCGCTTGGTCCTTCGGCGGCACCAACTCGGCATGATAACTGGCGACAAGCGGCGGCAGGCATCCGGCGATGCGGACAGATCTATCCGCTTTGTCCCGCGCGGCCAGCGCCGCCTGCACAGCGGCCTTTTGAATCGGCTCGAACAGCGACATGTCCGCATCCCGTGTTAAACGTTCCGGCGTCGCCGCATAGGCGTTGAGACTGATCAGTTCCGCCCCGGCGTCGATAAAATCGCCATGAAGCTGAATGACCATTTCCGGATCGTCGATCATCGCCTGGGCGGAAAATAGGGGCGAGGCCGGCTTGCCGCTGCGTAGAAACAGCTCTTGCCCCATTCCGCCGTCCAGCAACATGATCTGCACCATTGTCCACTCCCCCTAGCAGGCTCCGCTGCTTTATTGGATTTAACGCACAGGTGCGGGTTTCGCGCTACAAAATTATCGCCAACGAGATTGCCATACCCGAGAGGCAGAATGGCAGAGGGAGCGGGATTGGCAGCGTCGACATTATGTTCGATCAGATTGAGCAGTGTATCCGATGCGATCAGACGGACGGACGCAACGACGTTTGTCTTCAGAAACGGCGACAACACCGGAACGATGACCGCATCACACGATGCGTTCGGCGCGCGTGGCCGAGCCTTGGCCACAGACATCTCAGTTCATGATTTCAGCCGGCAGATGGAGCGATGCAATTGTCCCGTTCGGGCTTTTTCGAGCGATTTCCAAGCGGCCGTTCTGCCTTTCGAGAAACTTCATCGAGAGCGCCAGTCCGAGGCCGGACCCCTCGGTTTCTCGTACTTCCGGACTTTCGCCGCGGAGAAACGGTTCGCCAAGCCGCTCCATCACGTGTTCGGAGACGCCGGGGCCGTCGTCCTCGACGGCGATGACCACGCCCTCCTCGGACCGGTTGGTACCAACCGTTATTTCTCCGCCGACCGGGGAGTATTTGATGGCGTTCGAAAGAACATTGGTAAAAGCCTGGATGGTTGTTTGCAGATCACACAATACCGTTACATCAGGGTCCACATTTAGTTTCAACCTTACCTCACGCTGGTCGGCCAAGACCTTCAAAAACGTGACGACAGAGTTGAGAATCTCACTGACATGATGCCGGGAAATGTCGAGCCCGCTTGCTTCTTCCTCGATCTTGGAGATATCGATGACGTTGTTGATCAACGTCAGCAAACTCTCTCCGCCATGCTGAATATCCGTGATGTATTCATCCAATTTCTCGACCGACATCTGATCCGGGCCCAAAGTCCGGATCAGTGACGCATAACCTATGATCGCGTTCAGGGGGGTTCGCAGTTCATGGCTCATGTTAGCGAGAAACCTGTTTTTGGCTTCATTGGCGTTGGTTGATTCTTGAAGTTGCATGGCCAGCGCGCTGGTCATTTTCACAAGGTTTTTGCGTGCCTCGGCTATTTCACTCATATCGTGGACGGTCACCGCAATCAGCGGTTCCGGTCCGGTTTGAATCTTCGCCAGTGATATCAGCACCGGAAAAGTCGTGCGGTCTTTTTTCAATGCGTCGACGATCCGAAATCCCGTCATTTCCGAGAACAAAAGATCGTCGTCCTTGATGAAACCATCGACGAGGGCACAGTGACTTTCCTGTAACGCGTCCGGAACGAGAACAGAAATATCCTTGCCGATGATCTCCTCTTCAGACCAGTCGAACAAGGATATGGCACTGGGGTTAAGCGATCGGATGCATCGCATGTGATCGACCGTCAGAATCCCGTCCGGCGAACAGGTTAGAATCGCGTCGAACTCCTCTTGCCTCGCGGTGAAGGCGCGTATGTGAATGGCCGCCAGACCGAGGAGAACGGTCCCAACCAGATTGACCACCAGAAGGATGTGCCAGGTAGACGCCAGTATCGTTATACCTGTCGCGGCGGGGATTCCGATGACGTATGACGGGAAGACGCAGAACGTGGCAAAAATCGACAACACGGCAAGCCGCGCTGCGGTCATAATCTCTTTATTGGTGAATCGTCGAAACGCCAAAGCCGCCAGAAGATACAGGTAAAAGCTCACTGCTCCGCCTATCGCCATCGGATCACCGAGACTGTATCGGGCAATCGCGCCGCAGGTTGCCACGATCACGCCACCGATAGGGCCGCTGAAATATCCAACAATGAGAACCGGCGCAGCACTCGCATTAAATGTCGCCCCGGGCGGACCGTCGATGGAGATAATAACAACAAGCCCTGTGACAAGGCCGTAGACGCTCCCCGAGGCGATGGCACGCAGACGACTGTCCATCGGCAGCTTCGCAGAGGAGATCAGGATGAACATGGACAGAGCCGCCAAGCTCAACAATCCAAGGTTGAGCACCAGCGTCAATATCGTGTGATCAAGCCAAGCCATGCGGCATATTGGCTCAATATCGCTAAGAATGTGAATTCTTTTCTGATGCCCGGCTAACGAGCAAGAACACACTTCGATATCATGCGGCATCAATCGCATAGCCACAGATGATCGAAAGTTGAATGACCACCGACGTCAGATGAGCAGGGCCGGGACCGCTGAGGAACGCTCCGTCGCGTAAAGCGATCGTCGCAAAGTAGACTGGCGGAGGGAGCGTGATTGGCGGCGTTGCCGCCCGCATCGGCCCGATGGGCCTCGCGCACGAACGGCGCCGTCCACCGAGCCCTCTCAACATAAAACCCCGGACGCCCATCGGGCATCCGGGGTTTTATGGCGGAGGGAGCGGGATTCGAACCCGCGATACGGTTTCCCGTATACACGCTTTCCAAGCGTGCGCCTTCAGCCACTCGGCCACCCCTCCGCAGGACGCCGGAACCTACCCGAGCCGACGGTTTCGGGCAAGGGTCAAGCGACACCATCGCGGCGCAAAAACGTTCAAGACCGGATGATCCGATAACGCTATAGTCCGGGCATGCGATACGGCACGCCGCAACCCCGCACGGAAACCGATTTCCGCCGCATCCCCGAATGCGGCGGGGCCGAGTTGCTGCACGCCAAATTCGGCGATTTTTCGTTCCGCAAGCACGCCCACGAGCGCCTGGCCATCGGCGTCGTCCCCAAAGGCGCGATGCGGGTCGACACCCGGCGCGGGCATTTCGTCGCCGAGCCGGGCACGGTGATCACCTTCAACCCCGATATCGTGCACTGGGGCGGCACCGTCGACGGGACACCGTGGATGCAGAACATCCTGTTGCTGGACGAAGGCGATTTCGCCCGCACGCTGACGGATGTTCGCGGCAAACGCGCCGACGACAAATTCAAGCAGCCCGTCGTCTCGCATCCGGGTCTGTTCGCCCGCTTCGCCGATCTGCACGCGACGTTGCGATCCGCCGACGATCCGCTGCGGCGCGAAGACGAGTGGCTGTGCTTCGTCGCCGACCTGACGGCGGAAACGGGCCTGATGGGCGCACCGGAAACCCGCGACGTCGAACCGCAGGCCGTCGCCACCGCGCGGGCCTATATCGATGCCCATTTCGCCGACGCCGTCAGCCTGGACGATTTGGCGCGGGTCACCGGGTTGGGACCGTATCGCCTCAGCCGGGCGTTCAAAAAAGCCGTCGGCATGCCGCCGCATGCATATCAGGTCCACCGCCGGGTGCGCGAGGCGGAAACCCGGCTGCGGCGCGGCGACAAACCCGTCGACGTCGCCGCCGATTGCGGCTTTGCCGATCAGGCGCACCTGACCCGCGCATTCCGCCAGGCCAACGCCCTGACCCCGGCGCAGTTCCGCGCCGGCTAGCGCAAAACCGCAACCCTGCCATCGCCATTTCGTTCAAGACCCGGCCGCGCCGATTTGGCATGGTCGGCGCCATGACAGTCGACACACCGACGTTCCGGGACGAATACCTGGCGGGCATGCGGGCCAGTTGGCCGTTTGCCGTCGGCGCCGGGGTGTTCGGCGCGACCCTGGGTCTCAGCGCCGCCAACGCCGGCATCACCGCCGCCGAGATCGCAACGATGAGCGCCATCGTCTTCGCCGGGGCCAGCCAACTGGTCGCCGTCGGCATGATCGACAGCGGCGCGCCGTTCGCCGCCATCGTCGCCGCGGTGTTCGCCGTCAACGCCCGGCACTTGTTGATGGGCGCGGCCATTGCACCGCAGTTGAAGAACGACCGGCCGCTGGCGAAATGGACGTCGCTGTTGGTCATGGTCGACGAGACTTGGGCCCTGTCCATCGCCCGGCAGCGGACGCAGCCGACCGCGGCGGCATTCCTGCTCGGCGCGGGGACATTGTTGTGGCTGTTTTGGATGGCCGCGACCGTCGGCGGCAATGTCTTCGGCGGCCTGCTGCCGGACCCCGAGGTCTTGGCCCTCGATTTTCTCGGCGTCGCGGTGTTCGTCGGTCTGCTGATCATCATCGGCCCGACCAAGAACGACATCGCACCGTTCGCCGTCGCCGCCGTCGCGTCGCCGCTGTTGGCATGGGTCCTGCCCGGCAGTTGGAACATCATCGCCGCGGCATGCCTGGGGGCGGCCATCGCCGCGCTGCGGGTGCGAAGGATCTGAGATGAGCCTCGATCCCGCATTATTGGCCTTATTCGTCGCCATGGCCGCCGTCACCATCGTGGCACGGGTCGGCGGCTATTGGGTGGTGACGCGGATGCACCTGGGCCCGCGTGCCCGGGCGTTCCTGGAAACCACGCCGAAAACCGTGTTCGTGGCGATGATCGCACCGCCGTTGGTGGTGGGCGGTCCGGCGGAATGGATCGGTGCCGTCGCCGCCGCCGTGGCCATGAAGCTCAGCGGCAATCTGGCTGTCGCCATCGTCGCGGGGGTTGGAGTCGTGGCCATGCTACGCGGGATGGTGTGAGGCCATGCTACGCGGGATGGTATAGGGCCCTGCTAAGACGGGTCATTTAAACGCAATCCCGCCTTTGAATCGCCACATGGCATCCCTATGGTAAAGGGATGTTAACCATTCGGAATGATGCTGCGTCGATGCGGTCTCTGTTTTTCATGGGATGGGTGTTGCTGTTGTTGGCCTTTGCGGCGGCGGCGGCGGAAACCATCGCCCGCACCGGGCCGGGCGGCGGCGGCATCGTAATGTCGGCGTCGGAGTTGTGGCGCGCGCTGTGGCCGGGGGCGTACATGATCTCGGAAACCCGCCTGAGCGCGATGACACCGTGGTTGTGGGACCCGGCGATCACCACGTTCCTGACATTGCCGGCCTGGGCGTTGCTGGGCTTTCCGGGCTTTGTGCTGGCGATCCTCTGCCGGCCCGGCCGCGAGTTGACGCCGACCGAAGAAGAAGAAATGCAGGAGCACGAGGCGTCGCTGTTCCTATACGATGATCTCGCCCGCGAGGCCCGGGCCTGGGCGCGCGAAGAAGGCGACAATATGAAAGACGACGACCGCCTGCCGGACCAAGAAGTCATCGACTTGTTCGAACGCACCCCTGAAGGCGACGACCCGAACGATCTGGTCCACGATCCGCTGCCGGAGTTCATCCAAAAACGCGGCGAGTGAGGCTTTTTTCCGTTAAGAAGCCCCCCTCACCTAACCTCTCCCCCCGCCAGGGGGAGAGGGATGTGAAAGAGATTTATTGCCGAGAGTCCCTCTCCCTCATGAAATGGGGGAGAGGACAGGTGAGGGGGTCGAACCCTAATCCGTGCCGGTCTTGAGCGCCGCCAAGAACGCAGATTGGGGGATTTCCACGTTGCCGACCTGGCGCATGCGTTTTTTGCCCTTTTTCTGCTTTTCCAGCAGCTTTTTCTTGCGGGTGATGTCGCCGCCGTAGCATTTCGCGGTAACGTCCTTGCGCATGGCGCTGACGGTTTCGCGGGCGATCACCTTGCCGCCGATGGCCGCCTGGATGGCGATCTTGAACAACTGGCGCGGGATCAACTCTTTCAGTTTTTCGCAGACCTGACGGCCCCGGCCTTCGGCGTGGCTGCGATGCGCGATAAAGGCCAACGCGTCGACCGGCTCGCCGTTCACCAGGATCGAGATTTTCGCGAGATCGCTCTCCTGATAGCCGATCAGCTCGTAATCGAAACTGGCATAGCCGCGCGATACGGATTTCAGCCGGTCGTAGAAATCAAACACCACTTCGTTGAGCGGCAGTTGATAAACCGCCATGGCGCGGGATCCGACGTAGGTCAGTTCCATCTGCACGCCGCGGCGTTCTTCGCACAGGCTGAGGACGGCGCCGAGAAATTCGTCCGGCACCAGGATCGAGGCCTTGATCAGCGGCTCTTCGATTTTATCGATATGCACCACGTCGGGCATGTCGACCGGGTTGTGCATTTCGACCATCGTGCCGTCGGTCTTGTAGACCTTGTAAACCACCGACGGGCTGGTGGTGACGAGATCGAGATCGAATTCCCGTTCCAGCCGTTCCTGGACGATTTCCAGATGCAACAGGCCGAGGAAGCCGCAGCGGAAGCCGAAGCCCAGCGCGGCGGAGCTTTCCGCCTCGAAATGGAAACTGGCATCGTTGAGATGCAGTTTCGACAACGCATCGCGCAGTTCCTCGTAGGCCGAGGCATCGGCCGGGAACAGGCCGCAGAAGACCACCGGGATCGACGGTTTGAACCCTTTCAAAGGCTCGGCGGTTTCTTTTTTGTCTTCGGTGATGGTATCGCCGACGGAGGTATCGGCAACGGTCTTGATCGCCGCCGTCATATAGCCGACGTCGCCGGGGCCGAGGGCATCGACCTTGGTCGCTTTCGGTGTGAAAACGCCGACCTGATCGATCTGGTGCACGGCGCCCTGCTGCATCATCTTGGCCTTCATGCCGCGCTTCAACCAGCCGTCGTAGACCCGGACCAGCGTCATCACGCCGAGGTACGGGTCGTACCAGCTATCGACCAGCAGCGCCTTGGCCGCCGCGTTCGGATCGCCGGCGGGCGGCGGCATTTTGGTGACCACGGCCTCCAGCACATCGGGCACGCCCATGCCGGTCTTGGCGGAAATCAGCAGCGCCTCGGAGGCGTCCAGGCCGATCACTTCTTCGATCTGTTCCTTGACTCGGTCGGGCTCGGCCGCCGGCAGATCGGCCTTGTTCAGGACCGGGACGATCTCCAGATCGTTTTCGATCGCCAGATACACGTTGGCCAGTGTCTGCGCCTCGACCCCTTGGGTCGCGTCGACGACCAGCAACGCGCCCTCGCACGCCGCCAGCGAGCGGCTGACTTCGTAGGCGAAATCGACGTGCCCCGGCGTGTCGATCAAGTTGAGGATATAGGTTTCCCCGTCGGCGGCTTTGTATTCCAGGCGCACGGTCTGCGCCTTGATGGTGATGCCGCGCTCTTTTTCCAGCTCCATGTTGTCGAGGACCTGTTCGCTCATCTCGCGGTCGGTCAGGCCGCCACAGATCTGAATCAGGCGGTCGGCCAGCGTCGACTTGCCATGGTCGATGTGCGCGATGATCGCGAAATTGCGGATGCGGGAAATGTCGCTCATGGCGCGGTATGTAACACCGCACCCCGGCCATTTCCATACCTTTAGGCATTCCTCAATCGCAGCAGCGTTCGCCCTGTTGGATCGGCGGGCACGGCACCGTCCCATATGAGCAGTAGACGCAGCAGTCACCAGGTTTGGGTTTCAGAACCAAACCGCAGCCCTTGCAGTCATAGAACCACTGGCAGGCGTTGGTCGGCATGGTTTCACGCGCGGTATGGCCGCAATGCGGACACGTAATTTCAGACTTAACGATCATGGCGCTTTTCGCCGCCGCCAGACGGCGAAAACGGTCATCGCCAAGAAAAACGCAAGCATCGGCAGCAGAACGGCGTCGGTGTAGATGTACCCGAGGACGGCACCCAACCCGATCGCAGGAAGGACTATCGCCAGGAACGGCGTGAAGCAGCACAGAACGGCGAAAACCGTTCCACATATTCCAGTGGCGAGAAGTTTGTTTTTCATAACACGCTCATACATCCTGTAGTAACTACAGGAACAAGGACAATTTCGCATGAAACCGATTGGCATGGCATCCCGAGAGAGCGGCGTCAGTATCGAGACCATTCGCTATTACGAGCGCGAAGGCGTGGTTCCCGCCGCAGAGCGCGCGGGCAACGGGCGTCGGCTCTACGCAGAAGACGACATTGCGCGGCTTCGTTTTGTGAAGCGCTGCCGCTCGCTGGGATTTCCCATCAATGACATCAAACATCTGCAAGATCTGGCATTTTCCGCCGGAAACAACTGTCGGGAAGCTGCCCGGATTGGCACACGAAATCTAATCGCCGTACGGCGCAAGATTTCGGAACTCACGCGCATGGAAAGTGCCTTGCAACAACTTGTCGAGGCATGCGCCGAGGGGCCCGAAGAATGCCCAATGCTGAATTGGTTTTCACTCGAACTTAGCGACGAAGACCCATCGTCCACGCCCAGCTAGATCGTCTATGCGCCGCCGATGCGAAGCCCCGCCAACTGCTGCAACCGTTCGCCCAACAAGCGGCGGTATTCCGCCGGATCGAACGAATATCCGCAGACCATGCAGCCGACCGTGGCATCCAGCGCCAAGGGATCGATGCCGCCGTCGCTGGTGTTCTGCGCCTCGCCGCAACGCGGGCAGGTAACCGGAACGATATCGGTCGAGGTCAGGTTATCGCCCATCGGCGTGCCGTCGCCGCTCATGGTTTGACGCCGCAGGCGTCCGACGCCGCCCGGTAGGCGGCGGTAAAACCGGTCAACGAAAATGTATCGGTGGTCA
The DNA here is from genome assembly GCA_965222395.1 of Rhodospirillales bacterium. Classification (GTDB taxonomy): domain Bacteria; phylum Pseudomonadota; class Alphaproteobacteria; order Rhodospirillales; family Casp-alpha2; genus UBA4479. Next base: position 3,135,169 of record OZ244947.1, on the reverse strand, counting down.
GGGTGCCCCGCCGCGACGTGCCGGTGACGACCATGTCGGCGCCCCGGATCATCGCCTGGACCAGGGGCTTGTCCTCGAACGCGAAGGCCAATTCGCCGCTTGGGAACAGGGCATGGTTGCCGCCGCCGATCTTGGCGTTGATCTTGCCCTGCGGCGCGTACGGGTAACCGGCCTCCATGCTAACGTAGCCGATCTGATTATCCGACGGACGGTGCGAGACCAGTAAAAAGACATCGCCGCGCCGGGTGTAATTTCCCTCGGATTTGGTCGGCACGGTCGCCGCGTAACAGACCTTGGCGCCGCCGTCGGCGCCGACGTGGGCTTCCCACTCGCCGAACTTGCCCAGGAATTCGGCCTGGGCGGGACCGGCCGCGAGGGCCAGGAAGGCCGCGAGGAATACGGGAAACCCGCATGTGGAATGAATCGTCCGTGCCATGTACTCGTGATATACCGGACGCCATCCGGCGGGCAAGGCCGGATTACCGTCCTGACAAACGTTTAAGGAAGCAATTATGTCCAAGACCGCCCCGCTGATCGTCGAAGTCACCCGCGGCACCATGGTGGAAAGCGTCCACCGCGTCCACGCGATGGTCATGGACGCGTCCGGCGTCGTCGATTGCTGGGGCGATCCGGACCTGTTGTTCTATCCGCGGTCGGCGATCAAGTTTCTGCAGGCGCTGCCGTTGATCGAGAGCGGCGCCGCCGATGCGTACGCTCTGTCGGGGCCGGAGACCGCCTTGTCGGCCGCCTCGCATTCCAGCGCCCCGGACCATGTGGCGACGGTCAAGGCCTGGCTGGACCGGATCGAGATGGGCGAACAGGACCTTCGATGCGGCGCGCATCTGCCGTACGACGAACACGCCGCCCACGCGATGCTGCGGGCCGGCGAACCGCCGACCCGTCTGCATAACAATTGCAGCGGCAAGCACAGCGGTTTCCTGAGCACCGCCAAACACCTGGGTGAGCCGACCGAGGGATACCTGGACCCCGACCACCCGGTGCAGAAGCGCCTGTACGACATCCTGGTCGATTTCGGCGGCGAAGCCCTGGACGGGACAGGCCGCGGGATCGACGGATGCGGCATCCCGGTTTACGGCATGAGCCTCCGGGCGATGACCCGCGCGGCACAACGCATGGCGGCACCGCACAACGTCGACGAGGCACGGGGGCACGCCATCGAACGGGTTCTGGCGGCGGCCATGGCGCATTCCTATTATGTCGCCGGGCGGGCGCGCTTCGACACCGATGTCATGACGGCCCTCGGCGGCACAGTCGCCACCAAGGGCGGGGCCGAGGGCGTGCATCTTGGGATCGTTCCGGGACGCGGCATCGGGATCGGCTTGAAGACCGAGGACGGCAACCGCCGCGGCGGCGATGTCGCCATGGGATGGATATTGGATCGGCTGGGCCTGATCGACGGGTCCGCGCGCGACGCGCTCCGCGAGCATCTGGCACCGACCATCGTCAATGCGGCGGGCGATCCGGCCGGAACGGCACGAGTCAGTAGTGCATAGGGGTTGCGAAGTTCCCGTTTTGCGTGTTGGAGTGTGAGCTGCTGATGCGGATATTGCGTAGACATTTTCTTCACAAGTTGTCTCGGCCCTGAACGGAAGGGAGACCATGTCGCCGGTCACACTTCGAATTGGGCTTTTTGCCGCGGCGTTTGTGGCCCTGGCCATTGTCGTCGAGTTCGTTTACGAAATTCGGCAATCCGTCGCCGAACGTGAACAATTGCGGCTTGAGAGCCAAGCCGAGGCCATGACCCTCAGCCTTGAGCGTCGCATTATCAGCATATTCGATAACCTCAACAGCGTTGCCGCCCTGTTCGAGGGCAGCGAAAACGTCACACCCGACGAGTTCAATCGATATATCGAGCGGACAAACGTTCTGACGGCGACCGGACGACCACGGGCCATCGCCGTCATGCCATTTCTGGACCGCGCGGACATTCCAATGTTCGAACGGCAAATGGACCGTTATCGACCGCAATGGGCTGCCAGTGGATATCCGCAGATAAATGTCCTCCGATCCGACGATCGCGATCAATACGCGCCGGTGGTAATGGTTGAGTCGGCCGATGGCCGCGACGGCATTCTTGGCTACGATCTGGCGTCGAACACCGAGCGCTTGGTCGCCGCAAAAAAAGCCATGGCACTCGGCGACGCGTTAATGACGCGACCGGTTCGCCTGTCGCAGGACGACCCGGACAGTCTGGCCAGCGTCTTGCTTCTGACCAGCGTCGATACGGACATCGACGGCGTCATCGATGAAAACAGTTATCCCCTGGCCGGGCGGAAATTGATCATTGCCGCGGGATTCACGCCCAGTCTGGCATTGAGGGACTTGATCGAACGGCAAGATCGTCGTGAGACATTGCGCTTTGCCCTCGACGATACGACTGACAACGATCCGGTGCGCATTATGAAAAGCTTCACCGGTGCCGCGACCGGCGATCCGTCGGTCATCGACAATGTCGTCTTCGGCGACCGTGTTTGGACCTTCAGCTATTATCCTCAAGAAGACGAGGCGAGTTCGTCGGGCCTGCATCGGATCACCATTCTCGGCGCCATCGGCGTCATTCTGGTGATTGCCTTGACCGTTGCACTGGACCGATTGCTGCGCAATCGTGCCATGTTGGAAAGCAAGGTGAACACACGCACCGAGGCCCTGCGCGAGGCCAATCAAGCATTAACCAGGGCCGTCAGCCAAGCCAACGCCGAGAGCGAGGCGAAATCGAACTTCCTCGCGCGGATGAGCCATGATCTTCGCACTCCCCTGAATGCCGTGATCGGTTACGCGCAGTTCATCTCCAGCGAATTGTACGGCCGCGTCGAGGAACGTCGATACATCGAACATGCCAAAACGATTGAAGAAGCTGGCCGCATTCAGTTGCAATTGGTCGAGGAGATCTTGGCGCTGACAGCGCTGCAAAGCGGGGCGCGAACGTTCGAGAATGAGCCGTTCCGACTGAACGAGACCGTACGGCAGAGTGTCGAAATCGTTCAGTTGAAGGCCAGCGAAAAAGGCATCGATATCGCCGTTTTCTCGGCGCTTACGGACAAGACCGTGCGGGGCGACGCTGCCTCCATCCAACAAATTTTGCTGAACCTTTTGACGAATTCCATCAAATTCACCGAGCCAGGTGGCCGCATCACGGTTCGCACCGACCCGCGGCCCGACGGCGGATTTACGCTCCGTATCGCAGATACCGGGATCGGCATTTCCGTCGACGACATCGAGAACATCCTGCGACCGTTTTCAAAATCGAAATCGAACCCGTACACCGCGGACGAAGGCGTCGGTCTGGGCCTGACGATCGTCAAGACGCTCGCCGAAGCCAACGGCGGCGGCGTGACCATCGATAGCGAACTGAACGTCGGCACCACGGTCAGCGTGTCGTTTCCGAACCGCGATGCCGAGCCGAGCGATGACTGAGGTTCGTTACTCGTTATAGGCTTCGGGCGGAGTCGCGCGATACGCTTCGGCCTCGGTGCGAAACTTCGGCCCGCCGTGCCGGTCGGCGGCCAGGGGCTCCGTCGGACCGCCCGGCCGCACCGGGCGCGGTGCGAACCGGCCGAGCGACTGCACCCGATCATACATCAAGATCGCGCCGGCGATGCCGACGTTGACGCAGAACTTGGTCGGAATCTTTAGCACATGATCGCAACGAGCGAGCATCTCCGGCGACAACTCGCCTCGCTCAGGGCCCATCACATACGCCGCCTGCGGCGGGTGGCGAAAACTCGGCAAATCGACGGACTGATCCAGCAATTCGACACCGACCAGTTTACAGCCGTGCGGCAGCATCAGGCTGTCGGCGTCGGGGAACTCGTAAAACGGCACATGCGCCAACGAATCCGAAGTGTCGGACCGCGCCCCGCCCCGCCGCGTATAGGCGGCCCGCACCGTAAACACGAAACCGGCACCGAATGCGTGCGCGGTGCGAAACAGATTGCCGACATTCATCTCTTTGGAGATTCCTTCGACGCCAATGCCGAAATAACCACGCATACCCGCTCCGACGGAACATGCCGCCGCCTTTCCCTTGGACTGTGCCGCGCCGCCGTTTAAGCTGCGCCGGTCCAGAGTTTCAGACGCGGAACCGGATTTCAAGCAAGGGAGACGACCACATGCGGGCAGTCAGGTGCGAAGGCTTTGACGGGATGGACGGGATGACCGTCGGCGAAATGCCGAACCCGGAACTGCCAAGCGGCTACGTCCGCGTCGCCGTGCGCGCCGCCGGTGTCAACTTCGCCGATACCCTGATGGTCAAGGGCGAGTATCAGGTCAAGCCGCCGGTGCCGTTCGCCCCGGGCTTGGAAATCGCCGGGTTCATCACCGAGATCGCGCCGGATGTCACAGGACTGTCGGTCGGCGACCGCATCATGGCTTGCGTCGACTACGGCGGCTTCGCCGAGGAAGCCGTCGCCAAGGCATCCGACACGTACCGCATCCCCGACAGCATGACGTTCGTCGAGGCCGCCGGGTTCCCCATCGTCTACGGGACCTCGCATGTCGGCTTGGTCGACAAGCTCAAATTGCAAGCCGGCGAGACGTTGCTGGTCCATGGTGCCGCCGGCGGCGTCGGCCTGACCGCGGTCGAAATCGGCAAGGCGTTGGGGGCGCGGGTGATCGCCACGGCCGGCGGCGCGGATAAATTGGACATTGCCAAACGATACGGTGCCGATGACGTGATCAATTACCGGACCGAAGACATTCGCGAGCGGGTCAAGGCGTTGACCGACGGCCGCGGCGCCGACGCGGTTTACGACCCGGTCGGCGGATCGGCGTTCGATGCCAGCCTTCGCGCGGTGGTACAAGGCGGACGGATTCTTGTTGTCGGTTTCGCCAGCGGCACGGTGCCGCAAATCCCGGCCAACATCTTGCTGGTCAAGAATATCTCGGTGATCGGGTATTACTGGGGGGCGCATCGGGTCCTGGACCCAGATTTGATTCAACGCTCCTTCGCGGAGCTTCTGCAGTGGTACGATGACGGCCGCTTGAAGCCACATGTGTCGCATACCTTTGCCCTTTCCGATGTGCGTACCGCGCTGGAAACACTGGCCGGCCGAAAATCGACCGGCAAGGTCGTCCTGTTGCCGCAGAACGCGGACGGCTAATCCGGATTCCGGCATGAAACTCGGCCCCAAACTCGCGCTTTGCTTTGTCGTTCTTGCCGTGGTGCCGGTGGGGTTGGCGTTGTTCGTGTTCCTTCGCGCGTCGACCGAATTGGGCAACAACATCACCACGCGGGCGCAAGAAGCGTTTTCCGCCCGCCTGACCGACGATCTGCAACGGGCCACCGATTTGAATGCCCTCGCCTTCGATGCAGCCCGAGACGACTTGCTGCGCGATGCCGTCAACGCCGCCGCCGAAGTCGCCGCCCAGTTCGACCGGCCGCCCCCCGATGCGCCGACGGAACGGGTTCGGACCTTTGCCGGTGGGGATGCGGGGAACGGTCCGATCGACCTTTCGGTCGGCGACATTCGGCTCGAAGACGGCGCGAACTTGGACGCGGTGTCGAGCACGCTGGCGCGGCTTTACGGTTTGGCGGATGTCGGACGGACCATGTATCTGCGGCACCGCAATGTACTGCGAGGGACCGCCGTCGCCCTGGAAGTCGGTGTGACCGCCCGCTACCCGGTGGGCAGCTATATCGAGTCCGGCGACCTACGCGAAACGACATGGTATGCGCAGGTCATGGAGACCTTGTCATCCGGATGGGCCGCCGCGGCCGAAGACGATTACAGCCGCTGGATGGCGGTCGCCCCGATCATCCGCCAGAACGGCCAACTGGAGGGTGCCTTGCGTTTCGACGTGCCGTTGGGCCGCTTGCTCCGCCAAGCCATCGGATCGGCACAGATTCCAAACGGCGCGACGGCGCAGCTGATCGTCGTCCCGCGCGGGCATCCGAACCTCTATCCGCACCGGCTTGCCCAGTTCGATCCGGCGTCTGGCGACTGGTCGATTGACGCCCGGCCCGAACCGCTCAGTTTCGAGGGCGACGATACCTGGCTGAAAGTGGTTAGCGATATGCGATCCGGCGTGCCCGGCCTGGAGATCGCGGTGCGTGGCGACCGCGCCGAAGTCTGGTCGTTCACGCCTTTAGGACCTTTCGTCGACGGCGACCTGCATCTGGCGACGGTATTGCCGAAGCTGATCGTCGACGATGGACGCCAGACGGCGCAGGCGCTTGTCGATGCCGCGTTTCGCGGCAACCTGCAGATCGCCGTGGTGTTTGCCATTGTCGCCGGCGCCTTGGCGGCGTTCCTGGGGCTGGGCGCCGCACGTACGCTGACGCGGCCGATCCGGCGACTGCATGACGCGTCAAAGAAACTTTCGGCGGGTGATTTTTCGGTCCGCGTCGACGCCAAAGGCGCCGACGAGATCGCCGACCTTTCGCGCGACTTCAACGATTTGGTGCCGGCCCTGGAAGAACAGGTCCGGGTTTCGAAAGATCTTGGGATCGCCCACGAGGTGCAACAGAATTTGCTTCCCACATCGGCGCCCGCCCTGGCCGGCTTCGACATTGCCGGACGCGCCGCGTACTGCGATGAAACCGGTGGCGATTACCTCGATTATATTGAAATGGCGGATGACCGTGTCGGCGTCGTCCTCGGCGATGTTTCCGGGCACGGGGTCGGGGCTGCGCTGCTGATGGCCTCGGCGCGGGCAACGTTGCGGGCGCATTCGCGGCGTGTCGGCGACGCCGGAGAGGTGATCGGCGCGCTGAACCGCGATCTGGCCGTCGATGCCTCGGGCGGCCGCTTCATGACACTATTCTTCGCCGAACTGCGGGCAGGGTCCTCAGCCATCGTCTGGATCTCGGCCGGGCACGAACCGGCGCTTGTTTACGATCCGGGTACCGACAGGTTCGAGGAACTCAACGGAGACGGGATACCGCTGGCGGTCGACCAGGATTGGGTGTTCGAGGGGACCACCACCGAGATGACACCGGGTACGATCTTGATTCTGTTTACCGACGGCATCCGCGAGGCCCCGAACGGCAAGGGCGAACGTTACGAGATGGCGCGACTGCAGGATGTTGTCCGCGACGCCAAGGGGCGTGGCAGCGACGCCATCGCGACGCGGATCATGGACGACGTCACGGCGTTTCGCGGCGATGCGCCGACCCGCGACGACATGTCTTTGGTCGTCATTCGAAAAGACTAATCCTAAAAATTCTGCGCGGCGTCGTAATGGTTGACGGTGATCGCCCCGGTCACGGCCTCGCCGTCCTCGGACAGCGGTATACGCAAGGCGGTTGTCCGCCACGTCAGACCGCGTTTCGAATTCCATGTGACCCGATGCGCCAAGGGCGCACGGCGTTCGATCAATTTGGGCAACAACGCGGCGTTGGCGAATCCATACCCAGTGATGCCGTCGGCGTAATAGGTCTTTCCGGTCAACTCGATGCCCGAAGCCTTGACCATCGCCGTGCCGAAAAAACGATAGAAAAAATCCAACGGCGGGCCGACAAAATCGATCACCGCCATCCGGGGCAGCAGGGCCGGCGGCATGTCGTCCAACGGAAGGTCGCGCCGGGCCGGCGCAAACCGGGTGCCCTTTGCGGCATGCCAAATCTGCCAAAGTTCATGGATATCCATCTCAGCGATGTCGGCCAAGTCGATTTCTTCGGTCGAAATCAGCCGCGCCGCCGTCGCCATCGACGGGTGCGCCAACATGGCGTCCATATCCATCGTCCATTCATCCATGACGGAATGATAGCTTAGATGAGCCCTTAAGAACATGGTAGACGACCGAGGGTTGTATGACGCCGGGTCAGAGCGTCCGAAGGTAGGGCAGAAAATCGAGCGACGGCGGATCGACCGGCACTTGCGATAGCAGCGTATGCGCTTGCCCGCGATGATGGGTCGCATGATTGAACATGTGCTGCAGCAGGATATAAAGCTTGTCCGTCCCGCGGTCACCATTACTCAGGGTAAAATTGACCTCCCGGTCCATATCGGCATCCGTCAAGCCGTCGACAAAGTCGATCAACTTTGCATCCTCGTCGGAACGCGCTGCCACGTAGTGCGCAAGGTCAGCCGTGATGGATTGGGATAAGCTCTCAAACGGATACAGCGATCCGATTATGCGGCCGCGCCAAATGCGATCGACCAACAGAATATGATCCAGCGTGCCGTGGATCGATCCGAAGAAGGCGCCGCGATCCAGATCGAAGGCATCTTCATCGAGGTCCGTGACAGCCGCCGACAGGCGTACATTCGCCCAGGCATTATATCGAACCAGCGTTTTGAAGAATTCGTGCATGGGTGTCTCCCTTTATCGTGCGATGCGCCGGAACCGAAAAGGGGACCGGCATTACCGGCCCCCAATCAGCATCTGCTGTAACGGAGAGGAATAGAACTCAAGCGCGCCAGAATGGTTTGGCGCTCTCGAAAGCGGCGTCTTCAGGGGTGAGGCCCATGTCCTCCAACAGATGCGCGTCCATGTGTTTCAAGGCATCGCGCTGACGCAAGCGTGCTTCCCATACGTTCAACACTTCGAGGCTGCGGCCCGGTGTCTCGAAGAGATAGACCGCAAAGCCAACGACCATGTCGCGCGCGAAACCGGCGGCAAAGGGAAAGGCTTTCATCATGCTGTTCATTTTCTGTCTCCTCGTTCGATGGGGGACCCAATGTCCCGCCGACCCCCTGTAAATACGGCTGATTGCATAGCGGGACAAACGACATTATCTTATTTTTCAATTAGATTATTTTATCTGAATGTCATGGGAACAATTTATGGTTTTGTTTATTTTCAAATATTTAGTACATTCTTAATGGAACCATTATCGTTAGTAATGAGTTAATTTATTGAATGTGACGCCGAAATGACACGCCGCCTTCCCTCTCTGAACGCGTTGCGCGCCTTCGAAGCCGCCGCCCGGCACTTGAGCTTCACGCGCGCCGCCGAAGAGCTGTTCGTCACGCAGGCCGCGGTCTCGCATCAGATCAAGACGCTCGAAGATCAGCTGGGCATGCCGTTGTTTCAGCGCCGCAACCGCAGTCTGATCCTAACCGAGGCCGGACAAGCGCTGCTGCCGGCCATGACCGATGCCTTGGACGCGATCGAAACGGCGGTCGCGCGGATCAAGCGCAACGACCAACAAGGGGTGCTGACCGTGGCCACCATGGACAGCTTGGCGGCGACTTGGCTGATGCCGCGGCTACCTAGGTTCCGCGCCTTGCATCCGGACATCGACATCCGTCTTGCGACGTCCGACATGGTCGCAGACTACGTGCGCGACGGGATCGATGTCGGTATTCGCTATGGGCGTGGGAATTGGCCGGGCATGCATGCCGATGAGTTGATGCACGAAGACGTATTCCCGGTCTGTGCGCCGGATCTGTTGACGCGCGACGGCGGCCTCAGCCGGCCGCAAGACTTGCGGCACCAAACCCTGATCCATGACGACATGATTGAAGATTGGAACATGTGGCTCAGAGCCGCCGGCGTCGCCGATATCGATCCGACCCGGGGGCCCGGCTACACCCATTCCAACCTGGTGATCCAGGCCGCGATCAACGGCCAGGGCGTGGCGCTCGGCCGTGGCTTGCTGGTCGCCGACGCCTTGCAGGCCGGACTTTTAGTGAAACCTTTTGACCTCGCGTTGAGCGCGCAGTACCGCTATTACGTGGTGTCCACGGAGATCAGCACCGACCGGCCCAAGGTGCGATTGTTCCATGACTGGCTGAAAGGCGAAGCGGCGGAAACGGCGGCGCGTCTATCGGTCGGGACGTCGGACGGTGCAGAAGCGTTGCCAGAGGAGGTTTCATGAGCAACCCGTTTATCATGGCCCTAAAAACCAATCCCGACCAGTTCCTGGGCGAGCTTGAAACCAAGGAACTGCGCGCCGTGGTCGAGGCCTGCGTCGAGACCCTAGAAAAACGCGCCAAAGGCGGCGACCGCGACGCGCCCGGCGCCTTGCAGGCGATGTACCGGGCGATCGCCAACGTCGAGATCTAGATCGAACTAGCGCGTCTCAAGATGGCGTGCGGCGGCCAAAACAGCATGGTCACGGCCCCGCCCTCCGACGAGTTGCACACCGACAGGCAAACCATCCACAAACCCGACCGGTACGGATACAGCGGGACACCCGAGAAGCGACCAAACCCGTTGTGGAGCACGAGACCCCGTACCGTCTTCGATCAATGGCGCAATTCCCGTCGTCGCCGGCATCATCGCCACTGACTCACCCAGTAGCGCATCCCATGCGGTCGCCATCTCGGCGCGCGCCGACATCGCCCGCTGATAATCGTCATCGCTCATGGCGCGACCTCGCTCGATGTAGTCGCGCAATCTATCCGTCATGTCGTCTTTGGCCCGGTCGTAATCGGCTCCGTGGTTTCGCGCCATGTCGATAGCGAGCAACGTATCCAACGCGACCTTCTCATGATCGGCGATCCATGCCGGAACCGTTCCCTCGGAAACACCAAAACCGGCTTGGCGAAACCGCACCGATGCATTTTCGACAGCGGCCCAAATCAATGGATCGCAGCCTTCGTCAAACCACGGTTGAAGGCAGACGATCTGCGCTGGACCGCCAGAACGGCGCATGTCCGGGGCCAGTACCTGCAAAGCCGTCGTGGCCAATGATACATCGGCAGCCATCAATCCGACGTGATCGATCGGTCCCGACAACGGCATGGACCCGTGCACATCGATGGCATTCCACGTCGGTTTCATACCGACACAGCCACAGTACGCCGCAGGCCGAATCACCGAGCCAATCGTCTGCGAGCCCAAAGCGAGTGAGACGAGTCCAGCGCCGACAGCCGCCGCTGAGCCCTGTGACGACGCGCCGGGCGTACGCGTTTCATCCCATGGGTTGACGGTTGGTCCAGTCCGAGACAGCGCATATTCCGTCGATACCGTGATCCCGGCGACCAGCGCACCGGCGGCACGCAGTTTCGCAACGGCTGCGGCGTCCGTCGTCGGTACGCGGCCTGCATGAATCTGTGTTCCCCATGCGCACTCGTAGCCGGCAACGTCATAGACTTCTTTCACTGCCATTAGCACACCATGCAGCGGCCCACGCTCGGCGGCCGGCATCGCATCCAGGACCGCCGCATCCTCGCGCAGTCGCACCGGGTCGATACGGGTGAACGCACGAAGGCTTTGGTCGCGCACCGCCGCATTATCGAGAAATGAGTCGGCTGCCGCGGCACATGTATCGAACGCCTGGTGCCGACGTGGTTGCGCCTCAATCACGGAATGTTCCCCCGCCGCCTTCGAGTTGGAAGGTTTTCGCCAGTTCCTCATCGAGCTGGTCGTAGACAACTTTTTCAAAATGCCGGAACTGGGCGCTGGAAAAATCACGCGGATGCGCCATGTCGATTTCCTGATCCAACTTGATGCGCCCCGGACGCGCCGTCATGACAATCACCCGCGACGCCAAATAGACGGCTTCTTGAACGGAATGGGTGACGAACACCACGGTTTTCCGATTGCGTTGCCAAATTTCCAGCAACTGATGCTGCAAGAACCGTCGTGTCAGGGCGTCGAGCGCGCCGAATGGCTCGTCCATCAAGATGATCGACGGATCGGTCGCGAAGACGCGCGCGATCGCCACACGTTGTTTCATCCCACCCGACAACTCGTTGATCCGCTTCGTGGTGAAGTCTTTCAAGCCGACCATTTCAAGGTTCTCGAGAGCCTTGGCATAACGCTCTTCTTTGCCGACGCCCTGGCGTTCCAGTCCGAACGCCACGTTGTCGATCACATTCAACCACGGAAACAGCGCATAATCCTGAAAGACCATCCCATGATCGATGTCCGGCTTGGTGATCAGTTCGTCGCCGACGCGGGCTGCGCCGACGGTCGGCGTGATGAAGCCGGCCAGCACATTCAGCAATGTTGATTTTCCGCATCCCGACGGACCGACCAAGGCGATAAATTCGCCGGGTTCGATATTCAAATCCACGGGGCTCAGGGCTTCAATTGGATCGGCCGCATCCATATTAAACGTGACGCCGATCTGTTGGATGCTGATGCCCTTGGTATTGAAGGCCGTCGATTGTTCGTTTTCCATTGCCCTGCCCCTACGCCGACCACGCAAACGCGCGGTTGAGCAATCTGAACGTTGCGTCGATCAAGACACCCAAGATGCCGATCGTCACCATCCCGACGAGAACCAAATCAGACCGCAGGATCTCCATGCCGTCGGCAATCAAGTACCCGAGGCCGACCTGCGCCGCGACCAGTTCGGCGGCAATAATCGCCGCCCACCCGGTTCCGAACGAAATCCGCAACCCAACGACGATGGTCGGCATCGCTGCCGGCAGAATGACTTTTGTAAACAGCGCCCGGTCCGTCTCGCAGCCAAGCACTTGCCCGGCCCGTATAAGCACCGGATCGACACCCTTCACGCCGGACACCGTATTCAAAAGGATCGGAAAAAACGTCGCGATGAAAATAATGAAAATCTTTCCCGTCTCGCCGATACCGAACCAAAGGATGGCCAAGGGAATCCAGGCAAGCGGCGAGATTGGCCGAAACAGCTCGACGACAGGATCGATGAGTTTTTCGAACCGGAGCCAGCGCCCCATGGCTAAGCCGAGCGGGATCGCAACTAACGCCGAAAGAAGCCAGGCCGATACGACGCGGCCGAGGCTGGCGCCAACATGGATGAACAATTCGCCGGAAATCAATAATTCAAAAAATGCCTGGGCCGTTAACAGTGGCGGCGGCAACAGCGCAACATGCGCATCGGTCAACGTGACCACCGCCTGCCAAATCAGCACGATAAAAAGCCCGGCATACAAATACGGCAAAGCCGAGTTCCCGGACTGGGTCTTGGAGGACATGCACACCCCTATTGTATTTGAAGAATTTGGTCGTCACCGCGCCACGGAAGGAACACGGCAGGCGCCTTGTATCTTACAAGGGAACCTGCCGTGCTAAGCGACTTATTTGACCATTGTCAGCGCTTTTTGCGCAAAGCTTGGGTCGAATCTGGGGTTGTCATCTGCTTTCAAGATACCGGCGTCCTTAAGAAACTTGGTGTACGCCTCGATGGTCTCAGCTTCGGGCGCCACGTCCATGTTGTAGACCGAGATTTTCTCTTTCAGCGCGAAGCGGATGACGTCTTCGGGGAAACCGATTTGATCGGCCCACATTTTGATCGCCTCGTCTTCATTTTTAAGAATGAAATCGACTGCTTTCACGATCGACGTGATCAGATCCTGAACCAACTCGGGGCGTGCTTCGATAAAGTCGTCGCGGGCATAGACACCGTTGCCGATGTAGTGACCGGCTTTGATCGGCAGGATCTTCTCTGCCTTGATGAGGACTTTCGAATGTCCCGCGGCAAGCGCATTTGAGACGTGCGGATCCCACGTGATACCGGCGTCCACGCTTTTGTTGGCCAACAGCGTCGGCACATCGGAACCCTTGGTCTTAAACAAGTCCACATCGCCGACTTTCAAACCGGCATCCGCCAGGGCTTTGACCAACAACGGATACTGCTGCGATCCTTTGCCGGGGAAGGCAATCTTCTTGCCTTTCAGATCGGCAACCGACGAGACGGTCGAGTCGGACGGAACGATGATCGCTGTTTGCTCGAGGATCGAGATGGCCAGCAACTTGGCTGGAAGGCGGGCTGACGCCACGATCGCGGGGCCCATACCTGCGGATGCGATCTGGAGTTCACCGGCAGCCAATGCCTGGTTTTCCGGCGCACCGTACGAGAAAACCTTAAATTCGATTTTGACGTCGTGCTTTTTCTCAACCTCGTCGAGCGCACCCATCGCACGCGCGATATAAATCGGCATGGTTGCCGGTTGTGTGCCGAAGTTGATGACATCGGTGGCGGCGGCGGGGGTCACCTGCGCACCAAGTCCGATGGCAACGGCGAGTGCCGCTGTGGTTGCGGCCTTCTTGAACGATAAACGGAACATATAACTAACTCCCTGCGAGTTTGTGGTGGGGGACCGCGTCAGTTCTGAGTGCTGTTTTACGGCGTTACCGTGCGGCCATAGGGGCTGCCGGATGCTTCATGATGGTCACGATGTTTGCGAAGAGGCAGGAAGCTGTCAATAAAAAATGTGACACTACGTCACATTTTTGATGAGTCCATCATCGCGATACCTAACTTGTCGGCGGCGGCCTGGAACATTGGCAGGTGTTCGATCGCACGCGCAATCGAGAACCTGGGTTCGGGCGCATGCACCGCCAACCCGGCGATGACATCGCCTTGCGGGTCGCGAACCGGCACCGCCATCGCGATTAAGCCGACCGCGTCTTCTTGGTTGTTGATCGAGTATCCCTGAGCCGCGATCTGTTCCAATTGAGCTTCGAGATGCACGGGATCCGTGATTGTGTATTTGGTATATTTGCGCATCGCCGCCGTCTCGAGAATCCGACCGCGACCGTCCTGGTCCAGGTGCGCCAGCAAGAGCTTTCCGATCGCCGTGCAATGCACCGGAACGTGGCTTCCAGCCTTCAACTGAACGCGCAACGGCCAATCACATTCGACGCGATCGATGTAAATCACTTCGTGACCATCAAGCATACCGATATTGCAGGTCTCGTTCACCGTATCGACAAGGGACTGCAAGATGGCGTGGGTGCCGCGGGTGCTTTGGGTCGACGAAATCGTCCGCAGCGCCAATGACCGCAATCGGTCACCCGCAATATATCGTTCACGGCTGGCATCCTTACGCACCAGGCCGAGTTCTTCCAGCTGACGAACGACGCGATGCACCGTTTGTCGCGGAAGGCCCAGTTCTTCGGAAATATCCACCACACTTAACGGGCGAATCTCAGCCGTAATGATCTCCAACACCGATAGCGCCTTCTGGATCGCCGTATTGGTTTCACGTGGTTCCGACATACACCCTCGAGGGATAAATTTATAAGACCTGACGTCCTATTATTTATTTCGTCGGGGGCGTTCGCAAGGAAAGGTTTTAGCCTTCTAAGTCCGCCAGACCGGCGAATTGATCCAGGGCCTCCGGGTTCGCCAGCGCTTCCTTGTTCTTGATCGGCCGACCGTGCACCACGTCGCGGACCGCAAGTTCGGTAATCTTGCCCGACTTGGTACGTGGTATGTCGGTGACGGCGATGACCTTGGCCGGCACGTGCCGCGGCGTGCAGTTGTCGCGGATTTGTTTTTTGATCCTCGCCGTCAGGCCCTCGTCCAGCGTGATGCCGTCTGCCAGAACCACGAACAGGACGACGCGGACATCGTTGTCCCAATCCTGTCCGATGACGATGCTCTCCATCACCTCGTCCAGTTTCTCGACCTGGCGGTAAATCTCGGCGGTGCCGATACGCACGCCTCCGGGGTTCAGGGTCGCGTCGGATCGGCCGTAAATGACGATGCCGTCGTGCGCGGTCAGCGCGATGTAATCGCCATGCGTCCAGACGTTCGGATACGCCGCGAAGTAGGCATCGAAAAACCGGCTGCCATCGGGGTCGTTCAAGAACCCGAGCGGGACCGACGGAAACGGCCTCGTGCAGACCAGTTCGCCCTTTTCGCCGGTCAGCGACCGGCCGTCGTCGTCGAACACGTCGACCGACATTCCCAGCAGACGTGCCTGCAGTTCGCCGCGCCACACCGGGCGCGTCATATCGCCGCCGCAAAAGCTGCCCATGATGTCGGTACCACCGGAAAACGACACCAACTGCACGTCGGGCTTCACCGCGTCGTAGACGTAGTCGAAACTTTCCGGGACCAACGGCGAGCCGGTCGAACACAGCATCCGCACCGTCGACAGATCGTGGCTGTCGACCGGGCGCACACCCGCCTTGTTCAGCGCATCGATGTATTTCGCCGACGTCCCGAACAAGGTCATGTTTTCGGCGTCGGCGAAATCGAACAACGCCTCTCCGGACGGATAAAACGGCGAGCCGTCGTACAACAACACCGTCGCGCCCCAGGCGATATGGGTGACCAGCCAGTTCCACATCATCCAGCCGCAGGTGGTGAAAAAGAACACCCGGTCGCCGGGCCGGACATCGCAATGGATGGGCTGTTCCGACGCGTGCTTCAGTAACGTCCCGCCTTGGCCGTGGACGATGCACTTCGGCGCGCCGGTGGTGCCGCTGGAAAACATAATGTACAGCGGATGATCGAATGGCAGCCGGTTGAATTCGATCTCTTGCGGTGTCAGCGCGACGGCCGCGTCGTCCCAGACAACGGCATTGTCGATCGGCCCGACATCCGTTGCGACATCGCCGTAGGGAATCAGAACGATCTTTAACAGTCCGGGAATCTGCGCCGCGATTGCCGCCGTCTTCGGGCGCACGTCGTGACGTTTGCCGTTGTACCAATACCCGTCGGTGCAAAACAGCACCTTGGGCTCGACCTGGCCGAAACGGTCGAGCACGCCTTGTTCGCCGAAGTCGGGCGAGCAGGACGACCACACCGCACCGATGGCGCTCGTCGCCAGCATGCAGATCACGGTTTCGGGCATGTTGGGCAAGTATCCGGCGACGCGGTCGCCTTCGCCGACCCCGAGCCCCTGCAACATCTGTACGGTGACCGACACCCGATCGAAGACCTCGGCAAAAGAATAGCGGCGAACGACTTTATCTTCGCCGCGAAACACCAACGCCTCGGCGTCGTCCCGCCGACGCAACAGGTTCTCGGCGAAGTTCAGACGTGCGTCGGGGAACCACCTTGCCCCCGGCATTTTGTCGCCGTCGATTAGGACCCGCTCTCCCGGCGTATCCGCGATCACCCCAACGTAATCCCACACCGAGGTCCAAAACTTCTCGAGCTCGGTCACTGAAAAGCGCCACAGTGCCGACGTGTCGGGCAAGTCGACGCCCCAATCGGCGGCAACCCGCTCTCGAAACTCGGTAATCGTCGCGCCGTCGATCTGTTCCTGGGTCGGTTGCCAAAGCGGTGCCGTCATGCTGCCCCCGTTGTTGTCGTCCCTCGTCGCCCTATTTATCGTCCGCGCCATCCGATTTGCCAAGAAAACGGCGTGCCGAGGCCCGGTGCGCGTCGTTAATGTAGCCGCTGACCGACCGCCACGCGGCCCAAAAGACCGCCGCATCGTCGGTAAACCCGAGTAAGGCGATGAAGTCCGGCAACGTGTCGAGCGGCATCACAAAGTACGCCAACGCCGCCATCAGGATAACTTTAACCCGCGTCGGCGTCGACGGATCCGTGGCGCAGTAATAGGCCGCCACCGCTTCGTCCGTGAACGGAATCTTGCCGACCGTCTTGCGGGCTTTGTCGACGAAACCGTCGGCGACGATCTTTTCATCTTCTTCGGGCGTTCGGCTCACGTTGTCGGCTCCGATAGGGGTTGGTACAACTCAACCGACGACAGACGGCTGAGGCGAGAACACGATGCGATTCATGATCTTTATATTGGCAGCGGTCGTGCTGTTCGCCACTCCGGCGGCGGCACAAAACGCAGAGCCCGTGTATCGCCCGAAAAGCGTTTTCGGCGAAGGCGATGCCCGCGTCCGCGCCGATTCCCGCGTTTACCCGTGGACCGCCGTCGGTAAATTCAATCAAGCCGGGCGCGGCCACTGCACCGCGACGGTGGTCGCACCGCGCATCATCGTCACGGCGGCGCATTGTCTGGCCGACCGAAATTTGGGCGGTTACATGGCGCCCGAAGACCTGCACTTCGTCGCCGGCTGGACCCAGGACAGCGAACATATCTTTCATTCGACGGCGACCGAGATCCTGCCCGCGCCCGGCTACGATCCGGCAAAGCCCGCAAGGCTGTCGACGGTCGCAAAAGACTGGGCGCTGGTGGTCTTGGAGAGTGATCCGGTACCGGTCACCGGCGTCATCGCGCCGCTGCTGTACAACGAGGACGTGTTCCGGAAGTTGCGCGCGGCCAAGACGGTTTTCATTCAAGCCGGCTACAGCGGCGACCGGGGGCAGATCATCACCGCGCACCCGGGTTGCAAAATGTGGGGGTTCACCAAGGGCCGGCCGATTGCCGAGCATGGCTGTCAGGCGGTGCCGGGCGACAGCGGATCACCCATCGTGGTTCAGGACGGCCAGAACTTTCGACTGGTCGCCGTTCATTCGGCGCACACGGGCAATCGGATCGGCGGCAAGGGCTTCGCCGTGCCGACATCGTCGTTCATGGGGGCGCTTACCAAGCTGCAAACGCGGCTCGGCGGATGACCGGTGCGTTAGCCCGCGGCACCGTCCATGAAACGGGCCAAACGGATGTCCAAGTCGGTCACGCCGCCGGCATCGTGGGTCGCCAGCGTGACGTCGACGGTCTTGTAGACGTTGAACCATTCCGGATGGTGGTCCATTTTCTCGGCCATCAACGCGGCCCGGGACATAAACCCAAACGCCTCGTTGAAGTCGGCGAAGACGAACGATTTGCTGATCGCGTCCCGCCCCTCGACATCGGACCATCCGTTAAGATCGGCGAGCGCTGCTGCACGGGCGTCCGGGGTCAGTTTTTCAGCCATCGAGAGTCTCCTTCGTTCCTGTTCCCGAGGTTGGGATGCGCCGAGGCAAGATCAAGGCCGCGGCGATGAGTGCGCCCCGCCCCTGGTCCGCGCCGCCTAGCCTGGACGACCTGGCGGCCATCGCCGAGACGGCGTTTGCGTCGATTCCGGCGGGTTTCCGAAACCTGACGGCGGACGTCGTGATCCGTATCGACGAGTTTCCCGACGACGACACCGTGCGCGAGATGAACCTGGACAGTCCGTTCGATCTGTTGGGTTTGTACCGGGGTATTCATATCGGCTCGAAGGACAGCGGCTTCTCGCCGACGGACGTGGATATGATCTTCCTCTATCGACGGCCACTTTTGGATTATTGGTGCGACAGCGGCGAAGACCTGGAACACTTGATTCGGCATGTTTTGGTCCATGAAATCGGTCACCATTTCGGACTGTCGGACGAGGATATGGACCGGATCGAGGACGAGGATTAGACCGCTTCGCGGGCCATCAGAAAATTGCCGACGGTTCCCAAAAAGACATCAGCGGTGAACGGCTTCAAGAGGGCGGCGTCGGTACCCAACTTCGCACTGTTTTCCAAGTAAAGCGCATTGCCGGAGATTGCCAGGATCGGCAGGCTGCGGGCCAGTCGACGAATGCTGAGAATGGTCTCGATCCCCTCGACACCTTCCATCACCAGGTCACTGATCACGAGATTCAGCCGATGGTTCTTTACGACCTCGGGTGCGGCACCGCCGTCGGAAGCCGCAATCACGACATGACCCGCCGTCTCCAATATGCCGGACAGCGTGTCGCGGAAATCGTCCTCGTCCTCGACAAGATAGATCGTGGCCATGATCTAACGGTAAGAGATATCACGGAAATGACGAATGACTCCGCATCACGAATGCGCGAGTCGGCTCAGCCGTTCTTTCGGCCTGGCAAAATTCTCGTTTCAATGAACGTCCACGCCGCCGCCGGCAATAGCCCACAGACACGCGCGATGCCCAGAAAAACGACGAACGACAGCCCTGCACCGATACCGGCAATCCACAATGCCGGCAACCGGTCCTGCAGGACCCAGGCCATGACCCCCGCCACCGGCAGAATGGCAAAGGCGGCGGCGGTGGCTGCCCCCAAGGCCCGCCACGGCAGCGCCTCGGCGGTTTGGCGGTAGTAGTAGGCGGCGGCCAAAGCCACCGCGGCGTAGCTGATCAAGGACGCAATTGCGGCGCCAATCCCACCATACAATGGGATCAGGACGAAGTTCGCAGCGATGTTAATCCCCGCACCCAAGACATACGTTCCAGCGTGGGCTCTCTCGCGGTTCCACGCCGGCAAGGCCGTGCAAAATGCGATATGCAGATGCATCAACCCGGACACAATCATCAAGAGCGAGGCGATGATGCCGGCTTCGGCGAACGCCGGACCGAATAGACCGGTCACCGCCGATGGCGCGAAGATGGCTCCGATGACCGCCGCGGGCACCCCAAAAGCCAGCGTAAAACGCGCGTATGTATCCCCTTCGCGCTGCATATCGGCGGGCTTACCGAAACTGCGGGCGAGCACCGGATACCACGCGCTGGTCAGCATGCCGGCGGGGATCATCACCAACAACATCAGCTTCAACGCCGCCGCATAGAGACCGACGGCGGCATCGTCCAGTAGCAGCCCGATCATCACCACGTCGAACGACAGAAGGACGGAATGCATCAACGTCGTCAGCGCAAACGGCGACGCTGCCTTGAGCCGCGCCGACCACTGCGCATGATCGAACGTCACCCCCAGCCCAGGATGCTCCCGGCGCGCGAAATACAACAACCCAAGGGCCGTCAAGAATGCCGCGACCGGGGTCAGGAACGCGGCGGATCCGACATCTTCGGGTGTCTCGACAAGCAAGACCGCACCGAACAGAATCAACAGCGCCTGAACCACCTGACGCAGCGCGTTGACGCCCATGCGCTCGATCCCTTGGTACATGAACTCGATGGTGAGCGCGGTGGCAAACAGGACCGTGCCTTGCGTCAGAAGAACCATCCGCTCGTCCGGTGCCCCTCGGATGATAAAAACCAACCCCGCATATCCGATGTACGCGGCACTCGCCAATACCAGCCGTAGGCCGAGGGTTTTAGAGGTCACACCGACCGCAGCCGCGCGGTCGCGGGCGATGTCGCGCGCCGCCAACGCGTCTGTGCCGAGGTTCGAGGCGACCAGAAAATACGTCAACAGCGCCACGCCAAATCCCAACAAGCCGAATTGATCAGGGCCCAAGTGCCGGGCCAGCCAGACGGTCGAGCCGATTCCAGCCGCCATGGACAGCGCCTGCGCCGCCGACAGCGCCGAGAAGTTCTTTAAGATGACGATGTTGCTGCTCATGCGCGGGCCCGGGAGTCGAAGCGGTTTGGCAATGTCGTGGGCATGAAGGCTTATGGTTCCTTGAACCGACCACGTGTAGACTATAGTAACAACCGTTGATCGTGTTTGGGATTTCTACTTTGACCACAGCAGTGAGAACTATTCAAACGGCACAATCGACGTTGGATTCGCACAACGTACCCGCGTTGGATACTTCCCTCGGTCAATGGTGACGCCGCGCATCGATGACTGGGGCCGTCACCTTCGGCGGTCGCTGGGCGCTTTTGTCAGCATCAATTTCAATCGGGCGCTTGGACGATCGTTTGTCCCGGATCCTCGGTGGCGCCTCTTTGTCGAACCGGTCAGTTTCTGCAACTTGGAATGCAAGTTCTGCAGCTATCCGAAAAACATCCGGGCACGAACGGTCATGGACGATACTTTGTTCAAGAGTTGCATCGATCAAGCGGCGTCCATGGGTTTCGAAACTGTGCCGTTGACGCCCATTACGGGCGACGTGTTCTTGGACAAGAATTTTGTTTCGCGTCTTCAGTACATCGACGCGTCGGCGATCAAGTCGACGGCTTTCTATACCAACTTCATCGGCGCCAATGCGGATATCATTCGCGACCTCTTCGCACTCCGTAAACTTCGATTTATGGAGATCAGTGTGTATGGCCACGATCTTGAGAGTTTTCGCGCCATCACCGGTCGCGACGAGATACAGTACGAGAGACTACTCGCCAATCTGCGTGCGCTGAAATCTGTATATCCATCGAAACCGGACCTGCTTGAAATTGTCCTGAGTTTTCGGACGTATCGGTCGGTTGATCCGCTTCGGGCCAAAGACAGTGAATTGCTGGTGTTGGCCGACGAGTTGAAGCGGCTCGGTGTTTCGGTCGGACACAGTTCGCGCGTGGACAACTGGGGCGGCGCGATTACCAAGGACGATGTCGCGGATATCGAGATGGACCTCACCGATGGCAAACGTATGTATAAACGGGGGCCGTGCGCGCTTCCCTTCGACAGCATCCAAGTGACGGCAACCGGCGAGGTCAACGCCTGCGCGTGCCGGGATCCGAAAGGAACCCTCAATATCGGTAATCTCAACGATCAACCCCTGGATCGAATCATCTCGCCCGACAACGATGTTTGGACGCACATCATCGACGAGCACGAGTCCGGCCGGTTCAACGAGGTGTGCAAAGCGTGCGGCTTCTATCAGAGTATCTACGATCCGCGTCGATATCCCGACGACGTCGAACTTGTTACCAAGGATGAGTTCTTCCGCCGCGCCTGACAGGCCCCCCGACCATCCCTTAGCGCCGCATCATTGTATTCGATGACTCGGACATGCCATCGGCGCACCGGGCCATACGCTTGCTCCGGCGGTATACCGGCGACGCGGACACAGACGGCTTTTGCCGACTGGCAATTCGATTACCGGCTGTAAGTCATTGAAAAGTTTGGTGGAGCCGAGGGGAATCGAACCCCTGACCTTCGCATTGCGAACGCGACGCTCTCCCATCTGAGCTACGGCCCCGCACCAAAGGCATCGCCGCCGGTAGTCCCGGCCGACGGGCGCGGACTATGCCGTGCGCGGGCAATTTCTGTCAAGCCGGGACGGGCCGGAATCCGGGCGTAAAATGCGCGCCCCGCGCCTTGCGCCGCCGCACCCGGACAATTACGTTAAGGGCGCAATTCGCGTGCGCCGCCCATCCAAGAGTGCACGCCCATTCGAGAGAGGTCCTATGGACGTTGTCGTCGGCCCGGCCCTGGTGCTGGTTTATCACATCATCGATTTGTACACCTGGGTCGTGATCATCGGCGTGATCATGAGTTGGCTGATCCATTTCAACGTCATCAACCTTGGCAACCAATTCGTTCGCATGATCTACGAAGTCGTCGTCCGCCTGACCGAGCCACTGCTGGCGCCGATCCGTCGGCTCATGCCCGATCTGGGCGGCGTCGATATTTCCCCGGTGCTTCTGATCCTGTTGCTGTGGTTCGCCAAGGACGTGGTCGCCCGCACGGCGATGAAATTCGCGTAGTCGCCGCAGTCAGGGACGGCGACGGGGGGACCGGTTATGAGCCAAGCCGACATCATCGACGGAAAAGCCTTTGCCGAAGGCCTGCGCGCCCGCGTCGCCGCCGAGGCTGCCCGCATCAAGGACGAACACGGCCTCGTGCCCAACTTGACGGTGGTGCTGGTCGGTGAAGACCCGGCAAGCCAAGTCTACGTCAAGAACAAAGGCACGCAGACGACCGCTGCGGGGATGGAGTCCGTCACCCATCGCTTGGACGCCTCGACACCCGAAGACGTTCTGTTGGACTTGATCGCGCAGCTCAACGAAGACCCGGCCTGCAACGGCATTTTGGTGCAGCTGCCACTATCGGATCACATCGACGAGGGCAAGGTCCTGGCGGCCATCGATCCGGCCAAGGACGTCGACGGCTTTCATGTCATTAACGTCGGCCGGTTGTGGACCGGTCAAGACGCGTTGGTGCCGTGCACGCCCTATGGCTGCTTGCTAATGCTGAAAGACCATTTCGGTGACGCCGGGCTGTCGGGCAAGCGGGCCCTGGTGCTCGGCCGTTCGAACATCGTCGGCAAGCCCATGGCGGCATTGCTGTTGGGCGAGAGCTGCACCGTGACCATCGCCCATTCGAGGACCCAGGATTTGCCGGAACGCTGCCGCGAGGCGGACATTCTGATCGCCGCCGTCGGCCGCGCCGAGATGGTCGAGGCCGACTGGATCAAACCGGGCGCCGTGGTGATCGACGTCGGCATCAATCGCATCGCCGCACCGGAAAAGGGCGAGGGCAAAACCCGCCTGGTCGGCGACGTGGATTTTGACGGCGCGAAGGCCGTCGCCAGCGCCATCACCCCGGTGCCGGGCGGCGTCGGGCCGATGACCATCGCCTGCCTGCTGCGCAATACCTTGGTCGCGGCGTGCCGCCAGCATGGAATTGATGCGCCAGAGATTTGACCGTTACAGCTTCAAAACTTATTCTATCTCAACGCACATTCCGGTTGAACGGACATTGCAAACCTCAATCGGGTACACTCCACACGTCCGTTACGATAGGAACGGAAAAGATCGTCTAACTGCTGCACCTGCGACGCCCGTCGTTCGAGTTGTCGGGGCCCATCCATCATTGCCCGCTGACACGCTTCGACCTCGTTTTTGTCGACATGACAGCAAAGCTCTTCGAGAAAAGAACACCCCGAAAGCGCAATGACGATTGCCAGACCGGGGACGACGCGGACAATCATACGTCCGTGAGTCCGAGCGGTCATACGTCCTCAGTGCCATAGATAAAGTAGTCGTACCACATATTGCCGGATAGATCCCCGACGCCAACGCCGTGCCGCGTTCCTTGAGGATAATGTAGCGGGCGAATAAAGGATTGCTCGACCACACCCAGTTGATCGTCCTCGTTCCCCGTCGTAATGAAGGTCACAGCTTTCACCACCATTTTACCCAAAACGATCGCGGCGGCGGACGCCGGGCTGGCCGTAACTCCTGCCAACGTCACAATCGCGCTAGCCGCACTATCCATCCTGTCATCGGTAAAAAAGGAATCCAAATCCGTACCGAAATTCCGTATGTCGCGATCGTCCTCGATAACCAGCATCATCCAGTCCAGGGACTGCGGAATCTCCGTCGCGCGATAGATGATCCGGCCAGTATCGCCAAACGAAAATGTATGCCTGTCGGGAATATTCTGAATCGGGATCGTCTCCCATTTGCCAACAACGGCGGGAATCAGGTCGGCGACGACCTGTACGCGCTCCTCACGTGTATTTGCCGTTTGTATAGCTTCCGCTCCGGGCAGCGATAACTGGCTATCGGCGACAAAACTGTGAAACCTGACCTCTGCGGAGCCAATGACTTCACTGTTCGAATAGAGTGATACTTTTTCTAGGCCAAGTGCAAAGAACGTCATGCTTACTACCCCCTCTGAGCATGGTGTCTTGGATTCTTACTACTGTTTCCGCGCATTCTAACACAGAATGCAACTTCATAGTATGACAATCATTGGTCGGTTTCGTGATCAAGACATCTGGCAACGGCAAGCGGATGATCTTTCCCACCTGCATCGCAATCGACGCTTCCTGGCATTACGGCACCCGATATCTAAGGCTGCTGCGCGCGGGCTTTACCGCCCGGGATATTCCCCTACAATCCATGTGCCTATCCATGTGCGGCTAGGGTTCCGTCGATCATTCATTCAATGACCGGGCCTGGACCGAGCGCCGTTATGAGCCGACATCGGCAGACACCCGAAGGAGCAAAAACCTAGAGGGGATGGACGGGCGTGCTGACGCGCGCCTGCAACATCTGACCCAAGGAACATTATGACCCTTCTGGCATTTCTTCTCGTTCTCGCCGCCGCTTTCTGCCACGCCACCTGGAACTTCTACGTCAAACGTATCAACGGCGGTCCGGAGCTGGTCTGGCTGTTCTCCATCGTCGCCTGCATTATCTATCTGCCGGCGGCGATCTACATATTCGTCACGGTCGAAAGCCATTGGGGATGGCTGGAGATCGGCTTTGTCATCGGCAGTTCGGTGCTGCATCTCGGGTATTTCTTGCTGCTCCAGGCCGGATACCGCAAGGGCGACCTGTCGTTGGTATACCCGACGGCGCGCTCAACCGGGCCGCTGTTGTCCGTCACCTTCGCCGTCGTGGTTCTCGGCGAGGCGATTTCGGTGCAACTGGCATTGGGTGCCGTGATCATCATCGTCGGCGTCATCAACCTGACCGGCGGGTTTAAGCGCCGATCGAGCAATCTGACCACGTCGTTACTGTTCGGGATCGGCACCGGCGTGTTTATTGGTGCCTACACCGTCTGGGACGCGCACGCCGTCGCGACGCTGTTGATCCCGCCGCTACTGCTGGATTACGCGACGATCGTCTGCCGCATGGTCATCATGACCCCATACAGTCTGCGTCGTTTGGAATCGGTGCGCGGGTACTGGCGCGATCACCGCACCGCGGTTTTGGTGGTCGCGATCTTCAGTCCCTTGGCCTACATCCTCGTGCTTTATGCGATGGCCTTTACGCCGGTGGTCTACGTCGCACCGCTGCGCGAAAGCAGTGTCGTCATCACCGTGTTGATGGGGAGCATTCTGCTGGGCGAGGGCGATTTGATCCGGCGCCTTTCCTGGGCCGTCGTCATCGTTGTTGGTGTGGCCCTGTTGGCGACGGGTTAACGGTTACCACCCGCCAACTTAATGCTGTCCGGATGCGCCCGTAACCGCGCCATGGCCCAGACGCCGAGGAACGGACCGATGGCCAGCGGCACCATCGCCCACTGCCAACCCGCGATGTCCGCCAAGGCCGGCACCATGTGAATGGTCAGCAGGGTCAACAGAAAGCCCGTCGACGTTTGAATGGTCAGCATCGTGCCGACGTAACGCGGATCGGCCAGTTCGATAATACAAGACGAGAATTGCGCGGAGTCGGCGACCGACGTCACGCCCCAAACGATACAGACCGCAATCACCAACCAGGGCGCGGCGCCGAAGTACAAGACACTGGCCAATGCGCACAGTCCACTGATGGCCATCGCCGACATCGTCAACGTCGTGCGCCCCAATCTGTCGGCGACCATGCCGCCAAACAACGATCCGGCCGAGCCCGATGCGATCACGACAAAGGCCGTCAGCCCCGCCCACAGCCCGGGTTCGGACACGTCGGCAGCGGCAAAACTGGCTGCCAGGAAAACACCGATCCAGGCCCACATGGCGTACAATTCCCACATGTGGCCAAGGTATCCATAGTTGGCGAGACGCAGCGGACGGTTCCGCCATGCCTGCAAGGCCGCGGTCGGATCGAAGGGCGCGGCCGGTCCGATATTCGGTCCCGGCTTCACAAACAGAACGAACACGGCGGCCAAGATTTCCGCAACCGAGGCCGCGGCAATCGTGAAACGCCAATCGATCCCACCCAACACGTTGAACAAATGCGGCATGGCCGACCCGAATGTCAGGGCGCCGACCAACAGACCGACCAGCATCCCCATATCGCCCCGCGCCCAGGACGACGCCAGTTTCATGCCGACCGGATACACCCCGGCGAGCGTCGCGCCGGTGATGAACCGAAGGACGATCACCCACATGGACGTCGGCTCGAACAAGAGGATGGCGCCGTTGGCTGCCGCGCCGATGACCGCACAGATGGCGAACAGCCGCGACGGGGCGATCCGGTCGGCCAGGGTCAATACGGCGCTGGTCAGTGTGCCGACGACAAAGCCGATCGACACGGCGCTCGTGAATAACGACGCGTGCCAATCGCTGAGGGCATAAGCCGCTTTCAGGTTCGGGACAACGGCGCTGGCGGAAAACCACACAGACAGCGCGAACACCTGTGCGAGGGCCAGCAATGTGACGTTGCGGATCTTGGTCGCCGTTGTGAAAGTCGATCTTTCCATAAGTGCCACCTACACCCGGCGGCGCCACGTGTACATGATTAACGTGGCGTTTCGCTTGGCCTTTTTGCGATAACGGTGTACACCCCGGCGCCATGGAAACCCCGATGTTCGACCCCCGGACCGAGTTGGTGGGCCTCAGCCGAGAAGAGCTGACGGCGGAGCTGGTGCGCGTCGGCGAGAAACCGTTCCGCGCCAAGCAGCTGTGGCACTGGATCTATCATCAGGGCAAAACCGATTTCGCCGAGATGACGACGCTGTCCAAGGATGCGCGGGCGAAGCTGGCCGAGACACATAAAGTCACCCGTCCCGGGGTTGCCACCGAACAGACGTCGACCGACGGCACGCGGAAATGGTTGTTTAAGTTTCCCGACGGCAAGGAAGTCGAAACCGTCTATATCCCCGAGGAAGACCGCGGCGCGGTCTGTGTCTCCAGCCAGGTCGGCTGCACGCTGGCCTGCACGTTCTGCCACACCGGCACCCAGCCGATGGTTCGCAACCTAACGGCCGCCGAGATCGTCGGCCAGTTCATGGCGGCGCGCGACAGCTACGGCGAATGGCCGACGCCGCAGGACGGCGGCCGGATGCTGTCGAACATCGTCATGATGGGCATGGGCGAGCCGCTGTTCAATTACGAGAACGTCGCCAAGGCCCTGACCATCATCATGGACGGCGACGGCATATCCCTGTCGAAACGACGGATCACCCTGTCGACCTCGGGCATCGTGCCGGAGATCGAGCGCTGCGGCGACGATTTGGGCGTCAATCTGGCCATCAGCCTGCACGCGGTGACGGACGAGCTTCGCGACGTGATCGTGCCGATCAACAAGAAATGGCCGATTGCCGAATTGTTGGATGCCTGCCGACGGTACCCGACCGCGTCCAACGCCCGGCGCATCACCTTCGAATACGTGATGTTGAAAGACGTCAACGACAGCGACGCCGAAGCCCGGGAACTGGTCCGACTGCTGAAAGGCATCCCGGCTAAGATCAATCTGATCCCGTTCAATCCATGGCCGGGCGCGCCGTATGAATGTTCAAGCAACAACCGCATTCGAAAGTTTGCCGACATCGTCAACGATGCCGGGTACTCGTCACCGGTGCGCACGCCCCGCGGCCGCGACATCATGGCCGCCTGTGGGCAACTGAAATCGGCCACCGAAAGGGCGCGTAAGTACTCTGATAAAGCAGCGGTCGTTTGAACACGGCGTCGGCTGAACAGGGGAATTATATCGATATCTTCACACCCGGCTCGAATTGCTGGCGAACGCCGACGGCGGAACGGCTTGGTATTCTGGTTGATGGCGCGAACTATTTCAGCGCCCTGCGCAGCTCTCTTCTCAAGGCTGAGAAATCGGTTTTCATTGTCGGATGGGATGTCGATAGCCGCGTTCCGCTGACGGGGGAAACCGCGCCGGATGACGGTGCGCCCGAGATGCTCCGGGATTTTCTCTGTTATCTGGTCGAACGGCGGCCGGATCTTAAAATTTATGTCTTACTCTGGGATTTCTCGATTCTATACGCGTTGGAGCGCGAACCCATTCCGGCGTTGAGTTTGTCTTGGGCAACGCCACCTCAGATCGAGGTCTGCTTGGACGATATCGTTCCCCTCGGTGCCAGCCATCATCAAAAAGTGGTCATCATCGATGGTAAAGTCGCGTATTGCGGCGGATTGGATTTGGCGGTCGGGCGATGGGATACCCGTGAACATCGCGCGGACGACCATCGGCGCACGTGTCCGGACGGCACCCCGTACAAGCCGTTTCACGATATCCAATGCGTAATCGACGGCGAGGCGGCTGAAAATCTGCTGGAAATCGTGACCCGCCGTTGGCTGGATGCCGCAAGGCGCGAGCCTACACTTGGCCCTACGGAGGGCGATCCATGGCCCGAGCGCATTGAGCCTGTATTTCGCGGGCAACGGGTGGCGATATCGCGGACAGTCCCTCCGCTCGGTGATCGGGCGGGAATACATGAGATCGAGCAACTCTATCTCGATATGATCGCCGTGGCCGAGGACTGCATTTACGTTGAAAACCAGTTTTTGACTGCTGACAAAATCGCGAAGGCAATCGCAAACCGATTGGCCGAGACGCCGGATCTTGAGGTCATTTTTGTTTCTTCGCTTAGTTCCGAGGGCTTCTTTGAACGACACAGTATGGACTCGGGACGCGCCCGCTTTATGTCGTACTTGCTAGCCGCCGGAGTCATCGACCGCGTGCGCCTCGTACATCCCCGGGTCGCAAATGACACCGCCGACGGGCAGGACGTCCAAGTCCACGCGAAGCTGATGATCGTCGACGATAAATACCTGCGGATCGGCTCGTCAAATTTGATTAATCGCTCAATGGGCGTCGACGGCGAATGCGACATCACCGTGCAAGCTACAGATGCCGAATCTCGTTCTCATATCCTTGACGTGCGGCATGATCTGCTGGCCGAGCACATCGGAACGGATATTCAAACCGTTCAATCTGAGGTCACTCGGCTCGGCTCTGTTCGGGCCATGATCGACGATCGGCAAGGCCTGCCCCGGACACTTAAACGTACGGACTATGAGGTCGAGGTCCGCAAGGAAACAGCGGAAATTGTCGAAGGTCTGATCGATACGGAACGGCCGGGCGACCCATCGCAGTTCGTCGGCGACATGCTCAGCGCAAAGCCGGGGAACATTCCAGTTCGAGGTCGGCTCATGATCCTAGCGACCGTCGTCGTGACCGCTCTTGGGTTTGCGGTGATTTTACTTTCCTAGCGCGGGCCACTGCTTCGACGTGGGCTGACATTCGGAACTTGTCCCCAGCCCCTTAACACTTTCTTAAAAATTGGCATTCAAATTGCTGCGCCTCTTGCATAACAGGCAAGGAGACGCAGCATGTTTGACGGACCGACGATCGCCCAACCGACCGCACAGCCCGCCGCCCAATCAACGGCCGGGCAGACGGCGGCACCGATTCTGGACCAGGAACCGGAATGGAAACAGTCGTTCCGCGACACCTTGGCCGAGGTCCGCGAAAAGGGGTTTCGCGCCTACGCCGAAGAGCTGAATGCCAAGAAACTCGAAGAAATGCGGGCCGAAATTTTGGCTTCCATGGGGCTTTCCGAGCATGAATTGGCCCATATGTCCCCCGAACAACGCGAACGGATCGAGGAGATCGTCGCCGTGGAAATACAAGAACGTTTATCCGCCGAAAACATGCTCGATGCCAATGGCGGCATCGGCGAGTCGGCCGCCAGCAAGGCCCGTCACTTCACCAACGCCTTCAACGGGCTTGGCGAATTGAACGTCTTTTTGGACATTTTCGACGCCGCACCGGCGCCTGCCGGCATCGACGATTGGCGTTAACAACTCGGTAAGATTTGCCGGGTGGCGGAAAATTCCGCCGCCCGCTTTGCGTTCCGCGATGGCCGTAACCATCTTCTGACGATGACACAGAGAAGATGGAAAAAAAGATGCCAGATACCGAGCGCATAAAGTTCAGCCGGACCGCCGGCACCGTCACAATCAAATCAGGGGACACCGTCTTCGCCGAAAGCGCCGACGCCGTGGTGCTGAGCGAAGACGGCTATCCGCCACGGCACTACTTCCCGCCGAATGACGTCAACATGTCGGTACTGCATACGTCCGACAAAACGTCGCGCTGCCCGTTCAAGGGAGAGGCCGCGTATTTCAACGCCGACACCCCGATCGGGACGCTGGAAGATATCGCCTGGACATACGCCGAGCCGATCGACGACGCCGTCGAAATCGCCGGCTTGGTCGCGTTTTACGAAGAGACGCTCAAAGTCATCGTCAACTGACCGGACTGATCCGCCATCAACGCGCCGCCGTACTCCAACCAAATGAATTTGGAGCTACGCCATGCGGTGCGTTGAATGCGAACACGTCGACGACGTTATCTACGACATAACCACCTTGTGGTTTTACCTTCCGACAGAAGATGTGTTTGCGCGCGTCGCGGCGTTGGCGGGTCGGATGACCCTGGATGCCCGACAGTTCAGCGACAAAGGTATTTCCATTACCGTCGCTAAGTCGAAATTGGACGGCTTGTTGACGGCCCTGTTCGGCGAGTTGAACGGGAAAGAACTAATCGAAACGCGCGTGATCAGCACCGATGGCGCGGAACCGGGCGTCGCTGACATGGGCAAGATCATGAGCGGCGATGTGTTCGTGAATCGGTTCAAAAGCCAATGGCTGATCGAGGCGATGCGCGAAGAACGGTATACCACGCATTTTCAGCCTATCATCCATGCCAACGGACCCAGGGCGGGTCAGACCTTCGCTATGGAAGGGTTGTTCCGGGTCCGCGATGCGGGCGACAAGGTTATTCCGCCCGGATATGTCTTCAAGCTGGCGGAAGACGCCGATCTGTTGTTTTCGTTGGATCTCGCGGCTCGCGCCAGTGCGGTCAATACCGCGGCGACGGGCGGATACGATGGGCGGTTGTTCATTAACTTCAATCCCAGCAGTATTTACGATCCATCCTACTGTCTTCGGACGACGGCGGCGGCGATTTCCGAGTTGGGTTTCAAGCCAGATCAGATCACGTTCGAGATCACCGAGACGCATCAAGCCAAAGACAAGGATCATTTGAAGGGTATCCTGGCGTTCTACCGACGTGCCGGCTTTAAAGTTGCGCTCGACGATATCGGCGCGGGCTGGTCCGGGCTGAATATGCTGCATGAGCTGACACCGGATTTTGTGAAGATCGACATGGACCTTGTCCGCAATATTCACAGCGACACCTTAAAACAAAGCATCGTCCGCCATCTGATCGCCATTGCCGACGAGTTGGAGATCGAATTGATCGCCGAGGGGATCGAGAAAGCGTCGGAGGCCGAGGTGCTGCGCGAGATGGGCGCGCATTACCTGCAAGGTTTCTTGTACGGAAAACCGGCTCCGCTGCTGCCGGCGTCAAAAAATATTCCCGCCGCTTGACCGGATCATCGTTGCCTTGCCGGGCGATGGTCTTCCATGATCGATCCATGTCGATTGCCCCCGATAATTTTCTGGCGAAAAAGCTCTCGATCTTTATGTCACTGAGCGACGCCGAAATCGCGCAGTTGGAGCGCCTGCAACGACGCGACAAATATGTTGCGGCGGGGACGACATTGATCGAACAGGGACAGCCCATCGATTTCGCCTATGTCCTCAAAGACGGCTGGGCGATCCGAACGGTCGTCCTGGAGGACGGACGCCGGCAAGTCTTGGGGTTTGTGTTGCCGGGCGACATTATCGGCGGCGCCGGCAGTTTTATCTCGCACGCTCAACAAACCGTCGCCTCCCTCACAGAGGCCACGGTCGCGACGTTCAGGCCCCAGCGGTTGCTGACGCTTTCCCGCCGGTCGCCGCGCCTCGGGGCCGCGGTGTCATGGGCGGCAGCACGCGAAGAATCAATTCTGGTCGAGAGGATCGTCAGTCTGGGGCGCCGATCGGCCTATGAATCCGTGGCGCATCTGTTTTTGGAGCTTTCGAAGCGCCTGCAGGCCGTCGGCCTCGCATCGGGTCATGTGTTCGAGTTGCCTGTGACACAAGTCGACATCGGCGATGCACTCGGTTTGTCGTCCGTGCACGTCAACCGCACCCTCAAGAAACTTCAACGCGACGGATTGATCGACCTGTCCGATCAGGTCGTCCGCATTCTCGATTATGTCGCCTTGCGGCAAGTTCCTGCCTTTGGCGGTCGGTATCTGCGGCATGAGCGGGTGTCTTCCGAGACACGGAACACCCTCGATAATCTGTAGGGTCTGTTGCCTGAGTCCGGCTTAACATAGGTTAGTGCAGTTCCCGAGCGTGTCGTCATGATCAGGCGTGTCTTGAAACGAATAATGTCGCCTTAAGGAGGCTCCATGAATAAGCCGATTGATATTGAAGGCTCGCAGATCATGCCGAGTGAAGGACTTTCGACACTAAGAAAACGGCAAGAGTGGCGAGACGGCAAGATCGCCTTGGCCGTTATCATCAGCTTCGCGACGTCCGCGTTGCTCGTCGCTGTTTCGAGCGCATAGTGATGTCTAGTGATGCTCTCAAGGTCCAAAACTTTGTTTTGGGTTCGAGGCTCGACATAGATCGTCTGCCCAGCCCACTGACCGAGAAAGGGAGTGTCCGACGCGTCGGTGTCGAGGTCGAATTCGGCGGCCTGAATTTGGACGACACTGTGGGTATCATAACATCGAATTTCGGTGGTGAACCGATTGAGAGACGGACCAATGTTTGGGATATAACCGATACGGATTTCGGGACATTCACCATCGAGTTGGACGCTAAGCTTTTACAGGGGGGCGACGTCACTGCGGAAAAGAGCGCGGACCCCGACGCTCCGGGCGGTTTGAGTACGCGCGCGCTCGAGGCCATCGGTCGGCTACCGGCCAACCTCGTGCCGCTCGAAATCGTGGCGCCCCCCATACCCCATGACGAATTGGAGGGGCTGGACGATTTGATCGCGGCATTGCGCCGGGCCGGAGCAAGCGGAACGGACCAATCACCGCTTTTCGGCTTTGGTCTTCACCTCAACCCGGAAGTGGCAACGTTGGATCCGGCGTGGTTGGTCAAAGTGATGCGCGCGTTCTTGCTGTTGGAAGAATTACTTTGGGACGAGATGCGGATTGATACGTCGCGCAAGCTGATGCCGTTTATCAGCAAATTCCCCAAGACCTATGCCGAAAAAGTCGTCGATGCGGACTACGAGCCATCCGTCGCGGCGTTCATCGACGATTATTTGGAACTGAACCCAACCCGGAACCGGGACTTGGATTTATTGCCCTTGCTTGCCCAGATCGATGAAGGGCGTGTCCGGGCTGTGGTCGAGGATGCGAAGATTAAGTCGCGCCCGACATTTCATTATCGCCTTCCCGATTGCCGACTGGATCAGGCCGAGTGGTCGATCGGCGAAGAATGGCGGCGTTGGATGTGCGTCGAGGCCTTGGCCGAGGACGAGGAGACTCTGCGTCGGCTCACCAGTGCTTATCGTGCACTCGCGATGACTGGCACACTGATGCAGTGGCCGGAAACAGCTGAAAGGCTCATAGAAGCATGAACGTCTCGAGACCTCTGATCGGCATAACACGTTCGGCAAAGCGTGGTAATACGATGACGTGGCTCAACCGGTTGGCCGTATGGCGGGCAGGCGGACGCAGTGTCGTTTTGACCCCCGGTGAGGACCGATCCTTCGATGGTTTAGACGGCATTCTGGTGGGTGGCGGCGACGACATTGCGCCCACACTCTATAACGGCGAAGTGCAAATGGACGTGCGGATCGACGAAGCGCGCGATCGGCTGGAATTGCGGGCGCTCGAGTTTGCGACAAAGCGGGACTTGCCGGTGATGGGGATATGCCGGGGGTCGCAAATGCTTAATGTCTTTTTCAAAGGGTCTATGCACCAGGAGGCTTATGAAGTGCACAATGCGCCGAATCGGCGGACGGTGCTGGCGCGAAAACACATTACGACGACGGGAGGTTCTAAACTCAATGCATTGCTTCGCTGCGACAAGTGCCGAGTGAACAGCTTGCATCATCAGGCCGTCGATGCGCCGGGAAACGGATTATCCATTTCAGCCCGCGACGAACACGGCATTGTTCAAGCAATTGAGAACCCAGAAAAGAACTTCTTGGTCGGCGTCCAATGGCATCCCGAAATGTTGATTTTTGATCGTGGCCAACAAAGATTGTTTCGCGGACTCGTGAGCGCCGCCAAGGGCGAGGAAGCTCTCGCGGATTAACGGTTTCTCAATCATGGGGTGCTTTCCTGATCGAGATCACTGTTTCTGGGAGACTCCGATGTCGATGCACCGCCGAAGGCACGAAGCCCCCGCCGTGACGGAAAAACGTCGCAGCGAGATCCTATTGGAGTTGTGCCTGACAGAAGACGATCTTGACTACATGGGTGATGAACAACGCGAGCTGGTCGAAGATGTCGTCGCCCGGATGGTGCGGAACCGCCAAGTCGCCTGATCGATTTGAATGACAGGACAGTCGCCGCGTCTTTACGCGCGGGCGTCGGTGCCTATACTGCGCGCGCCTTGAGTTCATCTTCCGAAAGCGCGCGCCATGTCCAAAGATATCAATAAAGTCGTCCTCGCCTATTCCGGTGGCCTGGATACCTCCGTCATTCTTCGTTGGCTTCAAGACACCTACGATTGCGAGGTGGTGACCTTCACCGCCGACCTCGGCCAGGGCGAAGAGCTGGAACCCGCCCGCGCGAAGGCGGAGATGATGGGCATCAAGGAAATCTATATCGAGGATTTGCGCGAGGAATTCGTCCGCGATTACGTCTTTCCGATGTTCCGCGCCGGCGCGATCTACGAAGGCACCTACCTATTGGGAACTTCGATCGCGCGGCCGCTGATCGCCAAGCGTCAGATCGAGATTGCCCGCGAGACCGGCGCCGATGCCGTCTCTCATGGGGCGACCGGCAAGGGCAACGATCAGGTCCGGTTCGAACTCGGCTACTATGCGCTCGAGCCGTCCATCAAGATCATCGCGCCCTGGCGGGAATGGGATCTAAATTCCCGCACCAAGCTGATCGACTATGCCGAGAAACACCAAATTCCGGTGCCCAAGGACAAGCGCGGCGAAGCCCCTTTCAGCCAGGATGCCAATCTTCTGCATATCTCGTCGGAGGGAAAAATCCTCGAGGATCCGTGGGAGGAGCCGGATTATGATCTGATCCTGACCCGCATGGTTACACCGATGAATGCCCCCGACACGCCCGAAGAAATCAGCATCGATTTCGAACGCGGCGACGCAGTCGCCGTCAACGGCGAGAAACTGTCACCGGCGAGCTTGCTGGAAAAACTGAATACGTTGGGCGGACGTAACGGCGTCGGCTGTATCGACATCGTCGAGAACCGCTTCATCGGCATGAAATCCCGCGGCGTTTACGAAACCCCGGGCGGCACCGTGCTGTACCATGCCCATCGCGCGATGGAGAGCATCACCATGGAGCGGGGCGCAATGCACACCCGTGACGCCCTGATGCCGCAATACGCGGAGATGGTCTACAACGGGTTCTGGTTCGCGCCGGAACGGGAAATGCTGCAGGCCGCCATCGATCATGCCGCCGAGCGGGTAACCGGGACGGTGCGGATGAAGCTGTACAAAGGCAACGTCATCATTACCGGCCGGAAGTCGCCGAACTCGTTGTATGACGAGGATATCGTCACCTTCGAAGAGGATACGGTATACGACCAGCGCGACGCCGAGGGCTTCATCCGCCTCAATGCGTTGCGCCTGCGACTGCTGGGACGACAGGCGGACTGAATCGGCATATTCCGCGAATCGCACCTGTTTTTGTGGATAACGTCAGGATCACGTCATAAAAATCGCCTAGTATCAGCGGATTACCGGATAGGTTGACCGCTGAACTCATTATCGGCATCCTTTCGTTAACTATAAGAGGGAGGCGGGACGTCGCCATGTCGTATCTGAAAATTGCCGTTTATTTTCTGGCCGGCCTGTTCCTCGTCGGTGGGGCTGCCTGCATCGGCATGTTCTTTATGTTCGGATCGGTCGATGCCCTCGGCGGGGCCGTGATGTTCCTATGTTTCGGCCTGGCCTTCGGCCTGTTCGGATTCTTCTTCGATCAGATTATGTCTACGGGTAAGCGCCCGCAGGTCATTCGCCCACAAAACGGCGGGGCTCTTGACCTTATCAATGCCGAGCGAAATCGGCGCGAGCGGAAAGCTGGCGCGGTTTAAGCCGCCGATTTGTGAAACGCCCGCAGCGTCGGGTCCCGTTCGATCCAGTATGTATACAGCGCAATCGGCGCCAGAGTAATATCCAGCCCCTTCATCGATGCGGTCCGCGCAACGCTGCCGGTCAACACGTAGGCCCGGGCGGCGGGATTGTTTTCTTTCAAGAAACCCACCAACTGATCCGGTCGAGCATCGGTGCGCACATAGCTGTTCGTCCAATCGAGGTCGTAGACGTGATCGGGTTTGCCGGTCTCCGGATGCAGGGTCAATAAATCGACGCCGCCGTTCCGCCAGCTGGCGTAATATAGATTCTCGACCGCCGCCGAACCCAGCCACTGTGAGACCAAGGCTGTCTCGGCCAAGCGCTGGAAGTACTGGTCGGACGGGGGGACCGGCGCAAACAGGGCGGCATATAGACACGGACTGGTCAAATAGACCTTGAAGAACACTTGGCGCTGAAAGCGCTTGCCGTCCCGGTCGACCCGGTTGATGCGCCGGATCAGGAACGCCTGTTCCAGGTAGTCCAGATACTTCCGCAGGGTGTTCTTGGCAATGTTGCTGGCCTTGGCCAGGTCGTCCATCGACACCTCGCGCCCTGTATTGAACGCCAGAATACCGAACAACCGGTTCAGTTCCTGCGGATCGTTGACCCCAGACAGCGAGGCGAGGTCTTTGTGCAGCACCCGGTCGGCGACCCCATCGCGGACGAACGCCGGGGCCGGCACCCCATCCTTGGAGCCGAGAATACCTTCCAGGAACCCGCCGAAGTTGACGTAGCGATGAAACTCTTGGTTGAGCGCCGTCAGCCCGTTCGGCACCAGGGCCATTTTGCCGTCGGCAGCCTCCGGGTCGGCGGCGCCGAAGAGTTTTTCCTCGGTGCCGCGAAACCGCATGAACTCCAGGAACGTCAACGGCGGCAGCACAAACACCTCGATCTTGCCGTCCTTGATCGTGTCGCCGCTGACGATGCTCGGCGCGCCCGACGAGACCGCGCCGACGATCTTCGCCTTGGGCCGCATCTTCGCCAGCTTCAAAAGCTGATCTTCCCAATCCTTGACGTACTGCACTTCGTCGAAAAAAACGTAGATTTCGGCTTCGGGACCGTGGCGGTAACGGCGGCAGAACATTTCGAACAGCGTCGCCAGATCGGCCGAGGTATAGCTCGGCGTGGTCAGGGAGCAATACAGAACGTTGGTCGATTTGATACCGCGTTCGATCAACTGCGCCACCAGTTGGCGCATCATAACAGTCTTTCCCGCCCGAAGCGGTCCGGCCATGACCAGGACATTGCCCAGACCGGCGTGCATCATGCGGTTGAAGAACGCCGGAAAGAACACCCGCTTCGGCGGGTTCTTGAAGGCCACCCGCGTCGTCTCGGTGAAATCCCACCAAGGGTTATCGAACGCCAGCCGGTGGAACAGGTCGTTATCGGTTATGGTATGCATGGTCTCCCGGGTCCCCAAACCCGCCCGCGGCGACACTCCGAAAACGGGGCCGTAGACCGGTCCCGATGCGCGCGCCACGCCATGCACAGAACATGATCAATGAGTTGCGCTTATAATTTAACGCAGCATCTCTGGGATTGAGGCCCCTGTCAAGCGGCGAACACGGCCACCGGAAAGGATCATGATTCAGCCACCAAACCCGCAACCCTGGCCCGTAAAACCGGCAACAGTTCGGCCTCGAACCACGGATGTTTTTTTTGCCAATGATTGGTCCGCCAGCTCGGATGCGGGGTCGGCACCACGGACGGCCAGTGGTCCCGCCAACCGGCGACCGTTTCGGTTAAGGATTGTTTTTTGAGGTGCGGCAAATACAGCGCCTGAGCATACATTCCGACCAGCAAGGTCAACTCAATATCCTTAAGATGCGCGAAGATACCCTCATGCCATTGCGGCGCGCATTCCGGGCGCGGCGGCGCATCGCCCCCCTTCGGTAGTCGCCCGGGATAGCAGAACCCACTGGGAACAATAGCGATTTTTGTCTCGTCATAGAACGTTTCAGAATCGATCTGAAGCCAGTCACGCAACCGTTCCCCGGACGGATCGTTCCACGGGATGCCGGTTTCGTGCACTTTGGTACCGGGTGCTTGCCCGATGATCAGGATGCGCGCGCTGGGCTGCGCCCGGACCACCGGCCGGGGCCCCAGCGGCAAATGCGCCGCGCAGACGTCGCAGGCGCGGACGCGGACCAGAAGATCGTCGAGAGATTCGTCTTTCACCGGCATGTACCTTGTCGCCATTCGTCGTTACAAGGATACATCATGGCAGGAACCGGCGACATCGATCCACAAGAACGGCTTCGGCGCACCATCGCCGTCCTCAGCGTCATCGGCGTCGTCGGCGTTGCCGTCGTGTTCCTGATGGGCGACGAGCCGCTTACCGGCAGTGGCGATGGGGGCGTCGAGGTAGCGTCGCTGCCGCCCTTGTCCCTGAGCGATATCGATGGCGCCCTCGACTATGATCTGGCCCAAGTGGCCGAGTTAAAAACGGTCCCCCAGGTCTTTGTGCCGGAAATCACCGTCAATCTGGACCGCATTCGGGACGTCGACGCGAAAAAAGCCGCGTTCTTCCGTATCCTGCTGCCCTGGGTGGCGCGCGAAAACGACCGGCTGCGCGATCTGCGGGCCAAAATCCTGGAAACCCCGGACGACGTATCGCCGTCCGTGTACGCGGACTACGACGTCGAATTGGGCGACACGGACACGTTGCTGCGACGGGTCGATGTCATTCCGGCGTCTTTGGTACTGGCGCAAGCGGCGCTGGAAAGCGGTTGGGGCACATCGCGGTTCGCGCGCAAGGGAAACAATTTTTTCGGCATGCGAACCTTCAACGAAGACGCCCCCGGCATCGCGCCGAAGGAGGCCGAAGGCTTCAAGGTCATGGTCTTCGACGACATCGCGCACAGCGTCCGCGCCTACATGCACAACCTGAACACCTTTCATCCCTATGACGATTTGCGGGCTGCCCGGGCGGCCATGCGGGACGGAGGCGACCTGCCCAACGGCCGCGGACTGACCGATTATCTGACGGCGTATTCCGAGGTGCCGAAAAAATACGGCGGCAAGCTGCGCGCGATCATGGACGCCAACGATCTCGATCGGTTCGACGGTGTCCGACTGGCGGCCCGCGCCGTCAGCGGCTAGAGCGGGCTGAGCAACCGATTGACATAGTCGGGGACGATCTCGGTCGCCGGACCATAGATTTTTTCGGCAAACGCCGTCGCCCCCGCCGACGGTTCCAAATTCAGTTCCGCGGTGTGACCGCGGCCGACGGAGCGGACCAACTCCACATATCCCGCCGCCGGATAGACATTGCCGCTGGTGCCGATCGACAGGAACAAGCCGGCCCCCAGCAGGGCGCGCTCGATCCGGTCCATGTCCAGCGGCATCTCGCCGAACCACACCACATGCGGGCGCATCCGGCCCAAAGTGCCACAGGCGGCGCAGGCCAGGTCGACCGACAAATCGTCGCGCCACGCCACCACGTCATGGCAGGCGCCGCAGCGCGCCTTCAACAGTTCGCCGTGCATGTGGATCAGGTTCCGGCTGCCCGCACGTTCGTGCAGATCGTCGATGTTTTGCGTGACGATCAATACGCCGCCGGGCCACTCACGCTCCAACCGGACCAGCGCCCCGTGCGCGGCGTTCGGCACGACATCGCTGGCCACCAGCCCGGCGCGCCGGGCATTGTAAAACCCGTGCACCCGGTCCGGGTCGCGGGCGTAGGCGTCGGGCGTCGCGACGTCTTCGAGCCGGACCTTCGACCAGATGCCGTCGGCGTCGCGAAAGGTGTCCAGACCGGATTCCTTGGAAATCCCGGCACCCGTCAAGATTACGATAGGGGAAGCGGGGTCGATATCGGGGACATCGGACATTCGGACTCCTTGCTCTCGATGCGTCGCCCCATGATAATCAGCATGTCGCCGTTTCCAACCGTCAACCGGAACCGACCATGATCCGCGTTTTGTTCGTTTGTCTGGGAAATATCTGTCGCTCGCCGACGGCCGAGGGCGTGTTTCGCGACCTCGTCCACCGCGAAGGACTGCAAGATCGCATCGGCACCGACAGCTGCGGCACCGGGAACTGGCATGTCGGCGATCCGCCCGACGCGCGCGCCGTGGCCGAAGCAACGCGGCGCGGCATTCCGCTGGACGATCTTCGCGCCCGGCAACTCCGCCCGACCGACTTCGAAACCTTCGATTATGTTCTTGGCATGGATCGCCGGAACCTTGCCAGCCTGCACAGCCAGTGCCCGCCCGACCACGCAGCGAAGGTGCGCTTGTTCCTGAGCTTCGATACGGGCGCCCGCGAGACCGAAGTCCCCGACCCATACTATGGCGGGCCGGACGGATTCCGCGACGTCTTCGACATGATCGACGCCGCGTCGCAGGGATTGCTGGCGCACATCCGATCGGCCCACGACCTGCGTGCCTGACCGGCAAAATCTGAATGACCGGATTGCCAAGGCGCTGGGCATCGCGGTGGCCAACATCCAACCGCTCGGCGGTGGCTGTGTCGCCGACGTGGTCCGCGCCGACCTTGCCGATGGGCGCACGGTCGCGGTCAAGCGCGCCGATATCGGACTGGATATAGAAGGCAACATGCTGCGCGACCTGGCCGCAGCCGGGCTGCCTGTTCCCGCCGTCGTGCACAACACACCCCGCTTGCTGATCATGGAATTCATCGACGGCGGCGGCACAATCGAACCCCGTGTCGAAGAGCATGCCGCCGATCTGGTCGCCGCGCTTCACGGCCATACATCGCCACAGTTCGGGTACGCCTACGACACCGTCATCGGCGGCCTGCCACAACCAAACGCGATGACCGACGATTGGCGAACGTTTTTCCGCGACCGGCGATTGTTAAAGATGGCCGACGACGCCTACACCGCGGGCCGGCTGCCGATGTCGGACCGTCACCGCATCGAGACCCTGGCCGCGCGTCTCGACCAGTGGGTGCCGGATCAGGTCACACCGGCACTGCTGCACGGCGATCTGTGGGGCGGCAACGTGGTGTGCAAGGACGGGCGGGTCGCCGCGTTCATCGATCCCGCCGTGTATGTCGGCGATGCAGAAATCGAGCTTGCGTTCACCACCCTATTCAATACCTTCGGCGACCGGTTCTTCGCGCGCTACGGCGAGCACCGGCCCATCGATCCGGCGTTCTTCGAGGAGCGTAAGGATCTCTACAATCTTTATCCGTTACTGGTGCACGTGCGGCTGTTCGGTGGATCGTACGTCGGCGCGGTAAGACGAACGTTGGAGCGTTTTGGATGCTGATCATTTTCGATTGCGACGGCGTGCTGGTCGACAGCGAGGTCATCGGCAACCGCGTCTTGGCGGCACTGCTCAGCCAACATGGCTATCCCGTCACCGCCGCCGAATGCAACAGCCAGTTCGTCGGCCGAACGATCCCCGGCGTCGTCGACATGGTTCGGGCCAGCGGCGTCGACTTGCCGGACGATTTCGAAGATCAGGTCATCGCGCGTGACAAAGAAGCATTCGCACGGGACCTGCAACCCGTGACCGGCATACAAGCAACGTTGCAGCGTTTGCACGGCCGACCGATGTGCGTCGCGTCATCGGGCCGCATGGAAAAGATCCGGAACAGCCTGACCACCACGGGGTTGTTAAGATATCTCGACCCGCATCTGTTTTCCGCCCGTGACGTGGCGCAGCCGAAACCGGCGCCGGATATTTTCTTTCACGCCGCAAACCGTATGAATACCGATCCGGCGACCTGTACGGTGATCGAAGATACCCCGTTGGGCGTCGAGGGCGCGAAACGCGCCGGGATGCGGGTGTTCGGGTTTATCGGCGCGTCGCACCGGGTGCCGGACGACGCCGGGATGCTGCGCGCTGCCGGTGCGGATCAGATCTTCGACGACATGACCCGGTTGCCGGAGATGTTGTGAATACATCTCCGGTCATCCCGGTAAAAGCAATACCGACGACAGAGCCCAAAGCCGGACCGACGCTTCGACGATCCACTTCGTCCCGATGGAAAAACCTGTCGCGACGGCCTAAGGTTCTGCTCAATGAAAAAAATATGTGACCTGTGGTATGGCGAGCTACCCCTTGCGGACGCATTCTGGAACTGGGCGGTTATCGGTGGCTTCATCATCAACATTACCTCCAGCATGCTGTTTCTTCTTTTGGTCAGCATTGACCATCTTATTCTCGCGCTGATCGCCGGCTATCTGCCGACCTTGCCATACAATTTCGTGGTTAGCGTTGGCGTCTGGCGGTCGGCAAACGAATACAGGGGCGAACGTCGCTGGGCCGACCTGGCGCGGCTCTTCACGGTTGTCGGCATGATCGTACTGAGCGTTACGTGACATCGTGCGGCTGGCCGGGTAGCACTATGATCTGGCAAGCACGAACACAAATCGGGACAGCATGGCGGACAAAGACTCCACGGAACAGACTGTCATGGCGCTGGTGCGAGACGTCGCGGCGGAGCTGCACCCGTCACGGCCGTTGCCGCCGGATGTCGGGCCGGACCACCTTCTCGACCATGATTTTGCCCTCGACAGCCTGGGGCGTCTGGAACTCGCCGGGCGGATTGAAGACGCGTTCCATGTTACTCTCACCGAGGCCCGCATCGCCGACGCGGAAACGCCGCGCGACTTGATCGCCGCCGTCGCGAGCGCCGCAGGCCGCGGAGATCATGCCCCATTGCCTTCCTCTCCCGTTCCGGCATCGACGGCCGCCGGTGCCGAAACCAACCGTGTCACCCTGCCGCTGGACGCACGAACGCTGACCGACATCCTCGACCATCACGCCGCCGAATCCCCGGACCGCCTTCATATTCAGCTCTACGACGAGGCTTGCGAAAAAGGCGAGCCGGGGGTGACGCTCACCTACGGCCAGCTCCGTGACCGCGCCCGGCGCGTTGCCGCCGGACTGGTGAACAGCGGGGTCAACCCGGGCGACGCCGTGGCGTTGATGTTGCCGACGGGCGAAGACTATTTCCTCGCCTTTTTCGGCATCCTTTATGCCGGCGGGGTGCCGGTGCCAATCTATCCGCCGGCGCGGATCAGCCTGATCAGCGATCACATTCGTCGGCATTTCGGCATTCTCGACAACTGCCGGGCGCGGGCTTTGATCATCAGCGAAGACGCCGGCAACGTCGCGACCCTGCTGAAGGGTGGTGTCGAAACGATCCGCACCGTGGCGACGGTGGCCGAGTTGGGCCGCAAAACGGACATCCCGCCGCTGCCGGTGATCGCGCCGGGCGACATCGCCTTCATCCAATTCACCTCGGGCAGCACCGGTCAGCCCAAGGGGGTGGTGTTGAGCCATGACAACCTCCTGGCCAACGTCCGCGTCATGGGCCGGGCGTTGCAGGCGACTCCGGACGACGTGTTCGTCAGCTGGTTGCCGCTTTATCACGACATGGGTCTCATCGGCGCCTGGTTCGGTAGCCTGTATCACGCCGTCAAATTGGTGATCATGTCGCCGCTCAGGTTCCTGGCCCGGCCGGAGCGCTGGTTGTCGGCCATCCACCGTTTCGGCGGCACCATTACCGCATCGCCGAATTTCGGTTTCGAACTCTGCCTGAAGCGGATCGGCGACGAGAAGCTAGCGGGCCTGAACCTGTCGAGCCTCCGTGCGGTTTGCAACGGCGCCGAACCGATCAGCCCTGTGACCATCGATCGGTTCATCGAGAGGTTCGCCGCCCACGGCTTCAAACGAACGGCGATGTTGCCGGTCTATGGGTTGGCCGAATGCTCGGTCGGTCTGACCTTCCCGCCCCTCGACCGTGGGCCGAGGATCGATCATATCGATCGCCACGCGCTCAGCCAAAAAGCCGAGGCCCGCGAGGTCGGCGAGGACGACGAAGCGGCGCTCGCGGTCGTCGGCTGCGGCCGAGCCCTGCCCGGTCACTACGTGCGTATCGTCGACGCCATGGGCAACGAGCTGCCGGAACGCCACGAAGGGCGTCTTCAATTCCAGGGGCCTTCGGCGACCTCGGGATACC
The DNA here is from genome assembly GCA_965222395.1 of Rhodospirillales bacterium. Lineage (GTDB taxonomy): Bacteria > Pseudomonadota > Alphaproteobacteria > Rhodospirillales > Casp-alpha2 > UBA4479. The sequence continues at coordinate 3,090,320 of OZ244947.1, read as the reverse complement.
TGCGCAATCCGGCGCAAACGGCGGCGCTGATGGACGGCATGTGGCTGAACAGCGGCGATCGGGCCTATATGGTTGACGGCGAGGTCTTCTTTACCGGACGCGTCAAAGACCTGATCATCATCGCCGGTCGCAACATCTATCCGCAGGAACTGGAAGACGCCGTCGGCGAGATCGAAGGCGTGCGGGACGGCAATGTCGCGGTATTCGCCAGCCCCGATCCGGCCAGCGGAACCGAACGTCTGGTGGTCCTGGCCGAGACCCGCCGTTTCGACGAGACCACAAAAGCGCGGATCACTCGGGAGATCGAGACACTGTCGATGAACCTTACTGCCCATCCTCCCGACGCGGTGGTGCTGGCCCGGCCAAATACGGTGCTGAAAACGTCGAGCGGTAAAATCCGTCGCGCCGCCTGCCGCGAAGCCTACGAGCGGGGCTGGCTGGACAAGCGCCATGCCGCACCGTGGGTCCAGGTCCTGCAATTGTCGCTGCTGACCCTGGCGCCGACCCTTCGTCGCGGCCTCAACGCAGGGCTCGCCGCCGTCTATGCCGCCTACGTTTGGGCCATCGTCGCGGTCCTCGGCCTGACGTTCTGGCCGCTCATCGCCGTTGCGCCAAGACCCGCGCGCTGGCCGCTGGCCCGCAGCGCCTGCCGCCTAATGCTCGGGTTTAGCGGCATATCGCTCAAGGTCACCGGGCGTGAGCGTCTGCCAGACCCGAAGACGCCGGTGGTGTACGTCGCCAATCACGCCAGCTTCATCGATGGCTTCGCGCTGACGCTGGCCATCCGCCGCCCGGTCTCGTTCGTCGCCAAGCGCGAATTGCTGTCACATTGGGCGCCGAGGATTCTGCTGAGCAGATTGGAGACGCTGTTCGTCGAGCGGTTCGAGCGCGAGAAAGGTATGGCCGATGCCAGGCGGCTGGTCGACGCCACGCGACACGGCGCGGCATTGGCCTTCTTTCCTGAGGGCACCTTCATCAATCGTCCCGGCATCTTGCCGTTCCAAATGGGCGCCTTTCACGCCGCCGCCGAGGCAGAGGTTCCGGTCGTGCCGGTCGCCATCCGCGGCACCCGGGCCATCCTGGTCGGCGACGGCTGGTTTCCGCGCCGCGGCCGCATCGGGGTCTCGATCGGAGACCCCATCGTCTGCGAGGACGAAACCGCGAACGCGTGGCAGCGCGCCCTGTCGCTTCGCGACGGCGCGCGGGCCTATATCCTGGCGCACGCCGGCGAACCCGACATGGGCATGGAACGCGCCGATCTGCTGGATCAACTGCCGGACCAAAACACAACGACACCGGAATGAGGTTGCGGACGCCAGACGGCGTTCCACGCATACAAAGAAAACCGAAGTCTAGTTCAGCTCGTACGCCACCAACGGCTCGTACATGGAGCCCTCACGCGCCAAGTGGGAACGATACAGGATACACAGCCCACCGCGATGCAGACCGTTGGAACATCACCTCAGAACTTCAGCCGTCATTCATTTTTCAAAGGTTGAGAGCCGTTTTGACTGATCCGCTAGGACTGAAAGACCAATCAATCGGATTATTTTCGATTAAGAACATAATCGAGTTGGCCGGTTCAAAGTCAATTTCGGCCAATCTCCTCCGCACGTCCTTGAAAAGTGCTTCCTTTTGTTCATCCGAGCGACCCGAAAGAAGCGCAGTCTCTATGACAATGGTCGCAGCCGGATCACGATCCCCTAGAAAGGTGGGATGGAAGATCATGTCGTCGGCCGGATAACGCGATACCATACAAAAGTAGTCATCCGGATTCACATCACACGTCTCAACCAAACTAACGTGCAGCAAGTCATTAATTGCGTGGCAAGTAGCCGTGGGCAGGTCATGTGGCACATGAAGTTTATTGAATGGCATTGCATGGTCCTCGATCAATAATACTCCGGACGACAGCCGGCATATCTTAGTGGAATGATTCCGTGTATTCAGCCCAACTCGTACGCCACCAGCGGCTCGTACATGGAGCCTTCGCGCGCCAAGTGAGAGCGGTAGAGGATAAATCGATCGACCCTGAACGGCGGTGCATCGAGCGGGTCGTGCGCTTCGATCCAGGCGCCGACGTCGTCGTCGCGTCCGTTCTTCAGCCGGCCGAGGGTAATGTGCGGCTTGTATTTGCGGGTTTCGCGCGGAAAGCCGGCACGGACCGCCGCCGCCTCGACCTTGTCATGCAAATAGCTCAGGGTCTCGTGCGCCTCGATCCCGGCCCACACCGAATGAATGCGGGTGCCGCGCTCGAAATAGCCCAGTCGATGGCAATCCAACTCGAACGGCGGCAGTCGGATATCGGCCAATTCGGTATCCAGGTCGCGGGCCTGTTCGCGGTCGGTGTCGCCGATGAAATACAAGGTGATGTGCATGCCCTCGGGCCGCACCCAGCGCGCGCCCCGAAGCCCCGACGATATCGGCAGGAGGTGCGCCCGAAGTTCGTCGGGCACGGGAATCGCAACAAACAGCCGCATAGGCTTACTCTCAACCGCGCGTTACGGGGCCGGATTGGGAATGTCCGCGTGGATGTCTTCGATCCCCCCAAGCACCGAATCGGAGAGTACCACATCTTCGGCGGAAAGATTGATAGTCAGTTGTTGTTCGCTGGTCGCCCCGATGATGTTCGACACCAGGAACGGCCGCGAATTGACAAACGCCAACGCCATCACGGCGGGGTCGAGACCGTGGTCCCGCGCCAAGTCGACGTAGCGGCGGGTCGCGGCAATCCCGTTCGGCTTGAAATTGCGTTGAAAATCCGGGAACAGGGCGAGGCGGCTGCCTTCCGGCGCCGGGCCATCCAGGTATTTTCCCGTCAGCGCCCCGAATCCGAGCGGCGAATACGCGAACAAACCGACACCCTCGCGCAGACTCATTTCCGACAAGCCGACCTCGTAGGTACGGTTCAGCAGGCTATACGGGTTTTGCACCGCGACCACCCGGCTCGGCCGGTCGCCGGCGGCCTCCAGGTGTTTCATCAACCCCCAGGGCGTTTCGTTCGACAAACCAAAGGCGCGAATTTTCCCGGCGTCGATCTGCGCCTGCATGGCGTCGACCACTTCGTCGATCGGCGTCCAGTCCGTGTCGCCGCCATCAAGGATGTACCCCAACTTTCCGAAATAGTTCGACGGCCGTTCCGGCCAGTGGGTCTGATACAAATCGATATAATCGGTACCGAGCCGTTTCAGCGACAAATCAACCGCCTCGGCAACTTGAGCGCGGGTGAAATTCAGATCACCGCCCCGGATGTGTCCAAACCGCGCGCCCGGTCCCGTGATCTTGGTCGCGATCACCACATCGGCGCGGTTGCCGCGCGCCTTGATCCAGTTGCCGAGGATCACTTCCGACTGACCCTGGGTCGCCGCGTTGGCAGGGAACGAATACATCTCGGCGCTGTCATAAAAATTCACGCCGCGCTCGGCACAGATGTCCATGAGACGAAACGCCTCGGCCTCATCGGTCTGACTGCCAAAAGTCATGGTGCCCATGCACATGCGGCTCACTTGAATGCCGGTGCGGCCAAGCTCGTTGTATTTCACGAAGATATCTCCGGGGAGGTTGGGAAAGCAGATGAGTGATTATGTGGCCGCGACGTGCGCCGCGTGTCAACCGAAGACCAACAGGACGCCCGTGTAACCGTACAATCGATCATGCGAAATCTCGCCGTTGGCGTAAAATCCGATGACCGGCACGCCACCGAGGCCGTCCGACACCAACGCCGCTTCGGTCGCTTCATCCCCAAACATGCCGGGGCCGCGTGCGACGCACGACACGTACACCGCCCCCCTTGCCGGGCCGGGCATCCGTCCTTTGACGTCGCCCAGCATCCGGTCCAGGTCCTTGCGGGCGCTGGCCGGGTCGCGGCGGACGAACATGATCCGGTCACCGGGGGCAACCTCGGTGCCGACGGCGAGCCAGCCTTGCTCCCGGTCGATGCCCATCAGATTGCGGACCAGATAGTCGGCTGTGTCGGCGCCGCTGACCGGAAACGCGACATGGACGTACCCGGCGACACGTTGCAGGTCGCGGGCCAGCATCTCGCCAATGTCCTCCATGAACACGTCAAGCGCCGGCCGATCGTCGATGGTCATTACCACCGTGTCCTCGCCGGCGGTCACCGTGCGCGGCGGGCCGAGCGGACTGCACCCTTGACTGAGCCCCACCGTGACCGGCACGTCAGGGGCGAACAGCGCACCCGATACCCCGCTGGAGCCGATGTCTCCGGCGAGCTGCAGTTGCGCACCGCGTGAGCATGTCAGGCCGCCGACCAAATAAGCGCCGGTCCGTTCGGACAAGGTTTCGATCAACGCCGCCAAAGAGGGCGCTGCACCGTCGGCATGGATCAAAGCGGACGTCGGGGTCACGGTCTCGGCCCATTGGATCATGTCATCGGGCCAACGGTCGGGGATCGGCGAATGCGGGATCAACCGGTAAGCATCGGCCGGAATGTCGAGCACCATCGCCGCCGCCGCCGGCCGGTCGAAGGCCGCCTGATCGCCGGCGACAATCCCGAGACCGAGGGTGCCGATCCAGGTGTCGACCCCCGTCGTTTGCTTGAGGAATGTGACGATCGACCGGAACCCGTCCGCGAGATGATCGGATACGTAAAGGACACCCAGTCCGCCGCCTGGCGAGCTCACGGGGCCAAGGCCGTCGCTCAATTCTTTCGCCGCGAACGCCCACTCGGTCGCGGTGGTAAAGGCCAGCGGGAAAACATGGGGGTCGGCCGGTTCGCTATCCACCGGCACCCGCCTTGCCGACCCGCGCCAGCAGGTCTTCAACGTCGGGCATGATGTTGCGAACCATGACGTCGACGCCTTCCGCCGTGGGATGGATACCGTCGTCCTGGTTCAACGACGGAATTGCCGCAACACCTTCGAGAAAGAACGAATAGAACACGACGTCGAATTCCTCGGCGAGGCGCGCGTAGGCGCCTTCAAACTCTTCGGCGTACTCGGGCCCCAGGTTGGGCGGCGAGCGCATACCCGCCAAAAGCACTTGGACGCCGCGATCGCGGAGCGTCGTCAGAATAGCAGACAGATTGCCGTACATTTGCTGCGGCGTCAGACCGCGCAGGGCATCGTTGGCACCGAGCGAGACGATCACCGCATCGGGTTTGTCGCCGAGCGCCCAGTCCAAACGTGCCCGCCCGCCGGCGGATGTATCGCCCGAGACCCCGGCATTGATGACCGTCACGGCATGGCCATTGGCGCGAAGTGCGGCTTCCAATTTGACCGGAAACGCATCGTCCTTGGGCAGGCCATAGCCGGCTGTTAAGCTGTCGCCAAGAGCGACGACGGTGATCGGCGCCGGATCGTTCGCCGTACTGAGGGACGGCGGTACCACGAACCCGATAATCATTAAGGCCGTTGCAAATGCGCGGAAACGCCACATATCCAGGCCGAAAGGCTGACGAAAGAATTTTCTCATAACGCTTATATACGCATGAAAGCCTCGAAATGGATGTTCAACAAGAAATAAACGCGACCGCAGCCCCGTTGATCGGTTTGCGCGACGTCGAATTGACCCTCGGCAGCGACGCCGGACCGGTCGAAATTCTACGCGGCATCGATTTGTCCGTCGGGCACGGTGAGACCGTCGGCATCGTCGGCCCGTCCGGGTCCGGCAAGACGTCCTTGCTGATGATCATTGCCGGGCTGGAGCGGGCGACGCACGGCTCGGTGGAGGTTGCGGGCACGGACTTCGCCGGCCTCGACGAGGACGGGCTGGCCAAGGTGCGCGGGTCGAAAATCGGCATCGTCTTTCAGGACTTTCATTTGGTCCCCAACATGACGGCGTTGGAAAACGTCGCCTTGCCGCTGGAACTGGCCGACGCGAAGAACCCGTTCGAACGCGCCGCCGAAGCCCTAGCCGAAGTCGGGCTCGATCATCGGGTCGGGCACTATCCGGGACAGCTTTCCGGCGGCGAACAACAACGTGTTGCTTTGGCCCGGGCGCTGGCGCCGCGCCCCAATTTGATTTTGGCCGACGAGCCGACCGGCAACCTGGACGGCGAGACCGGCGAGAAGATCATCGATCTGATGTTCGGTATCCACGAGCGGAACGGCACCACTTTGTTGTTGGTGACCCACGAAAATAGGCTGGCGGCACATTGCGGCCGACGCGTGGCGATTGCCGACGGCCGGATCGCGTCGGACGAGCCAATCGTCGCGGCGGCGGAGTAACCGATGCCCAATCTGTCCCTGGCATGGCGTCTGGCGCGGCGTGAACTGCGTGGTGGTCTGGCCGGTTTTCGCGTGTTCCTGGCGTGCTTGGCGCTCGGCGTCGGCGCGATTGCCGCCGTCGGCTGGACCGGATCGGCCATTGTCGGCGGCTTGGCGGCAGACGCGCGCAAGCTCCTCGGCGGCGACATCGAACTTCGATTGGTGCATCAGACCGCGGCCCCCGATCAACTCGCGTACTTGACCGCCAATACCCAGTCCCTGTCGGCGTCCGTACAGATGCGGGCCATGGCCGTCGTCGCGGATGGCGGCGAACGGGCGTTGGTGCAGCTCAAAGCCGTCGACGGCCTGTATCCGTTGGTCGGCGAACTGGAGCTGACCGCCGGTGGCACCCTGTCAGAGGCGCTGTCGGGACGGGACGGCCTGCCCGGCGCGGTCGTCGATCCCAACTTGATGGACCGGTTGGGACTGTCCGTCGGCGACCAAGTGCGGATCGGCAAGGCGCCGTTCGTGATTGCCGATACCATCGCCCGCGAGCCCGACCGGGTCACCAGCATGATTAATTTCGGCCCGCGTTTCATGATCGCCGAGGATGCCCTGGCGGCGACCGGCTTGGTCCAGCCCGGCAGCCTGATCCGCTATTATTACCGGGGACTTTTAGACTCCGGAAGCGACGCCAAGGACTGGCGCGCGGACCTGGCCGACACCTTTCCTGACGCCGGCTGGCGCGTGCGCGGCACGGACGAAGCCGCCCCCGGCGTACGTCGGTTTATCGACCGGCTGACCCTGTTTATGAGCTTCGTCGGCTACACGGTTCTGTTGGTGGGTGGTGTCGGCATTACCCGCGCCGTCACCGCGTACCTGGAATCCAAAGTCCGCACCATTGCCTCGTTGAAGTGTCTCGGCGCCGACGCCGGAATGATCGTCGCGATCTATTTGATCCAGGTGGTGCTGCTGGGTGCGGTGGGGATCGTCTTGGGGTTGGTCGGGGGTATCGCGGTTCCGGCGCTGTTGTTGGGGACTTTCGGCGACACGCTTCCGGTAAGGCCGCTGTTGGATGTCTATCCGATGCCGATCTTCATCGCCGCCGCCTTCGGCGTGTTGATCGCCGTCACGGCGGCGTTGTGGCCGCTGGGTCGGGCCCGCGAAGTGCCCGCCCGCGATCTGTTTCGCGCCGCGGCGCAGCCGATGGTGGCGCGCCCACGCACCGCATATCTGGCGTGGCTCGGCCTGGGCACCGCGGCACTGACGGCCTTGGTATTGTTGACCGCATCGGACATCCGTTTTGCCGTCTGGTTCATCATCGGGGCGGCGGTGACTTTTACGCTGCTGCGCCTCGCGGCGGCCGCGCTCATCGCCGTCAGCCGCCGTCTGCATCCGTCTAACGCAATCCTGCGTCTGGTGATGGCCAACGTCCACCGGCCGGGCACGGCAGCCCCCGGGATCGTCCTATCTTTGGGCTTGGGGCTTTCCGTGCTGGTCGCCGTGGTCCAGATCGAAGGCAACATTACCGGACAGATTTCCGAGCGACTGCCGGATGCCGCACCGTCCTATTTCTTCCTCGACATCCAGCCGCATCAAGTCGCCGAGTTCGATCGCATCGTCACATCGACGCCCGGAACCGGCGATCTGCAGCGCGAACCGGTGATCCGGGGACGGATCGTCCAGATTGCCGGCCAACCGGTAGCTGAGGTCGACGTCGCGCCGGACAGCCGTTGGGCGATCCGCGGCGACCGCAGCCTGACGTCCGCGGCAGCCATGCCGGACGGTACCGAGATGGTCGCCGGCGACTGGTGGCCCGACGACTATGCCGGGGCGCCGCTGATTTCGCTCGATGCGTCGCTGGCCAACGGTTTCGGCGTGACGCTGGGCGATACCCTGACAATTAATGTCCTAGGCCGCGAGATTACCGGCACGATTGCATCCCTGCGGGCCATCGACTGGGGGTCCATGCGGTTCGATTTCGCGGTGGTGTTCTCGCCGGGCGTCCTGGAAGGCGCGCCGCATACCCATATTGCGGCCGTTCGCGCCGATGAGGACGCGGAGAAGGCCTTGGAACGCGCGGTGACCGATGCCTTCGACAACGTTTCAGCCGTACATGTGCGCGAGGCGCTGCAGGCGGCGGCGGACCTTTTGGCCGGAATCAGCGCCGCCATTCGCGCCGTCGCGGCGATCACCGTGATCGCCGGGGCCGTGGTGCTGGCCGGGGCACTCGCCGCCGGACAACGCCGTCGGACGTTCGATTCCGTGGTCTTCAAGGTCCTGGGCGCGACGCGAAAGCGGATCGCCCTGACATTTGTCCTGGAATACGGTGTTTTAGGTCTGATCACCGGCCTGGCCGCGATCGGGGTCGGCACCTTGACCGCATGGGCGGTGACGACGCTGTTAATGAATATGGATTGGGTTTTCTTGCCGGTTCATGCCGGTGCGACCGTGGTTTTAGCCCTGTTGGCGACGGTCGGATTCGGATTGGCCGGCTCGTGGCGCATCCTGGGCCTGAAGACAGCGCCCTATCTGCGCAACGATTAGGTCTCGAAATCGCAGAAATCCGGCCTATATGAATATTTAGTAAGGTCATCCGGTTCCGGTTGAATCCGGCAGCGGTTCTGACATATTACGCATAGGAATAATCCGTGTTTTCACAGGAGTTTTAAATGGCTATCGGACCTAACAACCGCTTCAACTTGCGGACGGATCGAATGTCGACGTCACAAGCCTACGACGCGTCGATCGATACGGGTCTGCGCAAGTACATGCTCGGCGTCTACAACTACATGGCTTTGGGCGTTGCGTTCACCGGTATTTTGGCGATGGTCGTCGCGATGAGCCCACAGTTCATGGCTGCCGTGGCTCTCGGCCCGTTCAAATGGGTTCTTTTCCTTGGCATTCTTGGCCTCGGGTTCTTCGGCCCCCGCCTGATGATGACCGGCAGCACGACGATGGCGCATGGCTCTTTCTGGCTATACGCCGGGATGTGGGGGTTGTTGCTCTCGCCGATGCTGTACGCCTATGCGCAAGCCGATATCGCCCGCGCGTTCTTTGCGACCGCCGGCGCCTTTGCGGCCACCAGCCTGTACGGTTATACGACGAAACGCGACCTGTCGGGTTTTGCCACCTTCTTCATGATGGCAACCATCGGCTTGTTGATCACCATGCTGCTGAACGTGTTCTTCTTTGAATCCAGCACGTTGCAGGTGTTCTTGTCGGCCGCGATCGTTCTCGTCTTCGCCGGGATCACGGCGTGGGAAACGCAGATGATCAAGAACTTCTACCGCGAAAGCGACAGCCACGAAGTGGCGTCGCGGAAGTCGATTTTCGGCGCGTTCATGCTGTATGGATCGTTCATCACGATGTTCATTCATATCCTGCATCTGTTCGGTGCGATGAACAGCGAGTAACGCCGCGATCAAACCAAAACGGAAAAACCCCGGTGCAATGTACCGGGGTTTTTCATTATCCGCTCCAAGTTCCTTTCGGAATCGACACAATAATTGCGGAGTGGCCGCAAAAACGATTCGCGTTAACCGCGCAAAATTTCCATCGCTGCGTTCAATTGGGCCATCCGCTGATGATTGCCGAGACCGCTGTCCGGGTGATGGATCGCCGCCAGCTCACGGAATCGGCGGCGTAACGACCGACTATCCGGACGGGCCCTGGGGGGATATCCCAAAACGTGCAACGCATCTGCGCGCGACGACACGCCATCGACCAACGGATCGAAGGCCAGCGTATCGATAACCCCCTCCAGCCGGGCGATTTCCTCGGCATCGATCGACGGTGCACCGAAACCCTGTACCGACAGTAGGGCATCGCCGTTCTCCATCGCCAATGCCAAGGCCAGCGCCTTTCGAATCGCAACCGGATCGAAGCCGGCCGGCAGCCTGACCTGTAGGCGCGGCTTGCGCTGCCAAGGCTTCCCGGCGGCCTTGCCCGACTTCAAAATAACCGTTTCGCGGTCGTCGCTTTCGGGCAGCCCGGGGTCTTCGACCCGATCGATCTCGTCAGGGCTGATCAGGAGCAGAACCGAGCGGGCCAAATCTCCGACATTGACGTTGCGTCGATCGGCCAGCGCTAGAACGTCGTCGCGAAACCGCGTCGCACACGGAACGGTATAAGACGCCTTTTTCATAGATCGTTTCCCATGGTTGACGCGGCAACGCCTTTCCTTCGGACCATAGCCGCAACGCAGATGCGCGTTGCCGTTCTGAACGCCGCCACGGCGCAAACCGTCGCGGCCCGTTAACGAAGTTACCGATCATCGCCATCGCGTCAACCACAAATGTAGTTAAAAGAATTAAAACTACTAACAAATTCTTAAATTTTTACAAGACTGAGCCAACTATATTTTCCACGGCCACACAATATATTGATATATAACGATTATATCGCCTTAATAATTCATTAGTAATTGAGCGCTGCCCCTAAGATATCGACGCCCGTTGAAGTTAACTGGACAATCATTCGAGCCCCAAGCCCCAAAGAAGGCAGAGCCGATCCGCCCCCGCAACGGGCGGCCACATGTAGAGGTGGTATGGAGCCATTATTCATACTGTTGCAAAATAGTCCGATGCTCGACCGGGAGGGCGAAGCGCGATCGTGAACCATTGCGACAGATACCCGTGCGGAGAGTCCTGCTCCCTTTTGTCGAGCATGACACCACAGTTGTTAAAGATAATGTTTATCCTTAAGGTTGTTTTTTATAAGCATGTACAACAGTACTAGGCATGCCGATTCGTCGTTAGATTCAGAACAACCGATGCGGGCGTAATAGAGATGAGCGACACAACAGAAACTGGGAAAGCTGACTCCACAAAGGCATCCAATAGCGGCAATAGTGATAACCCCCAAATACTGAGCTTAGAGTGGTTTATCTCGCAAATCTGGGGAGATCCAAAGGACGCGTACCGAAAGCTCAAGTATTCATGGACATACCCTGCAAACGCGACAGAGCTTGCCTTATCTTTCATTTACTTTGTTATCAGCATGCCCTTATTGATAGCTGTTTCCCGGTTCATCGGCTGGGCTGCAAAGATCGTATTTCTATTACTTCCCTATTATCCGGTTAAGAATTCACAGAAGCTGCGGACGAGCAGTATACCGACGAAAAAACTGTTCATTCTTTTCTTTGGTGCGTGCCTCGTAGGATACATCATATCCTTCGTGGCCTTTACTTTTGTAACGCAGGCCGAGGGCCGATTCCAAGCTGTCGCAGCATATGACACGGATATTGGCTACAACATATTCAACTTCGAAGACGATTGGGCCAACCGATTATTATATATGATTGTTGTGCCGTTCTACGTCGGCATCGGTACTGTGATCGCCTATCTCTGCTGGGCATTCCAAAGACAAAAAACCGAACGTGCGGTCCACGCCGCAGCCGACGATCAAACCGTATTAGCTGGAACCCGTCCAGAATTTTCCGGAACGATGCGGCAGAACGTATTCTGGTGCGTCGTTACACTGATCTTTTGCTTACACTTTACCACCGAGTATCAACGCGACGTCTGGAACTCATTGCTCGTCGATTATGAGCGACATTTTCAGCAAGAATTGGCACCTGCGTCAGAATCCCAAATGAGGGCGTTGCCCCTCTATGAGGAGACGTTCGGATCGATTCCCCAGCGCACAAAGGAATTTGAGAACGCACCAATCCTTTACTGGTTTTTAGAAACTAAAAATGCCGAACGTTGCTGGATTCCGCCAATCATGCACCTGTCTAGCATTGATCCAGATGGCACATGTTATAATGCGTCCGGCTACTATTACCTGGTGTTGAACTTTGTTCTTTTGGTTTTCACCGTGGTGACAGTTCTTTTCTTTTTGTCTGCCGCTCTCTCCGTCGTTGGGATCCGCCGAAAAATTATAGATGGTGAGTACCCCAGTTTCTCGGTTCTATACAACGATATGCGGCTGTACGTTCTCTCCTTCATTCTCGCGAAATGGCTTTTCTTGGCCTACATCGTCAATACGTACGTCTGGCGGGGTTCGTTTCTTGGCGAAACGGATGTGCTCGACGTAACGATCGTCGCGTATACCATTATTGGCTCGATCATTCTTACCATCCCGAGCCGAGTGGTTGAAACAACGTGGTTTGCAATCCAGAGGGAGAAATACGAAGGCGACAAATTTCAATATGATCGACCCACCTTTGAGTCTCTGGTCCCCACGGGATGGCCGATGGTTCTGAAGAACAGTGCGAACTTAGTTATTGGTATCATTTTCGTGGATACAGTGTTTGATGTCCAAGCCGTCCTCAGTGAGTTCGTGCGTTTTGTGGTGAACTAGGTCGATTCACGGAGACTTTTTTCAGGCTTAAGCCGTTTCCGGCAGCGACGACACCGACCCGCCGCTGCCAACAAGTTCAAGGACTAGAACCAGCTCGTCAGTCGAGTGACTGTTCAGATAAGTTGCGCAGAAGTTACTCTTCGTAGAAACGGTGAACAGCACCTCTTCGTACGACAGGATTAGAAACACGGCAATACTGGTGCCGATGCGCGGACTCGAACCGCCGAGCTACGCATTACGAAGGTGCTACGACGTACTTCCAAACGCTTAAAATCAATATCTTGTTCGGGCACTGTCGCAACCAAAACCGGGACAAAAGTGAATAATCGGGATCACGCCAGAATAGCCAGGGCACGGTTTAGGCACAATTAGGGCACAGTCTTGGCCTCTATGAATTGGTGGATGCTGTGGCAAGTCTTCCCAGCGTTCGGACGATATCGGCCTTCGACACAGGTTTTTCGAATGTCCCGATCACGCGCAGCCCGAGGTACTTTGCAAATTTCGCCGTCGTGTCCAAAACATCGCGACGCCAACCGCTGAAAAGAACGATGGGCGGAACATTCGGGAACGCAGACAGGTCTTCCATCAACTCGACGGCGTCGTAGTCCGGCATCGTCACATCCATAAGGATGTAATCTACACTGATATCGTTCGTGAACACGGCGAGCGCATCTCGACCGCTGTTGGCACACATGACATTGACATCGCCATGTAAGAGCCGCGACACGCCGTCGGTTACGGCGGGCTCGTCGTCGATGACGAGAAGCGTTGGTAACTTTTCTTGATTGTGCTGCGATGTTGCGGACGATGTATTCTGCATCTTCTTGATCCTTCTTGTGTGCGGTTACGGTAAACCTACTCGTACGGTTTATCTGGCGCCGTCCCTATCCTCGTTTGGGGAGGGCGGATCGTCGCTTCGGAAAATCCGCTTTTTGTTGTGGTTTCTACCAACGCCCTCATTTGGGGATGATCAATTCGTGCCCGCTCCCATAGAACCGTGAACAGGACACAAATGTTGGGAGCATACGAGGATGTTGAAATCAAAAATGCGTGCACTGATGGTTGCCGGACTGGCCGGGGGCTTTGCGATGAACGCAATACCGACTGCAACGACCGCAGCCACGAACGATTTAGTGCTGGGCATCGTGCCGCAGCAATCGGCGACACGGTTGGCGAAGATCTGGATTCCCCTGATCGATCGGCTGAATGAAAAGACGGGCCTGAACATTCGTTTTGCGACCGCCAAAGACATCCCAACGTTCGAGAGCTGTCTTGTCGCGGGTGCCTACGACCTCGCCTATATGAACCCCTATCATTATGTGGTTTTCAGCAAGGCCCCCGGCTACCGGGCATTCGCACACCAGAAGAAAAAAAAGCTAAAAGGGATTTTAGTCGCATCACGAGACAGCGGCATAACGTCTCTCGACGATCTACGGAATAAGAAGATCGCGTTTCCGTCGCCCGCCGCGTTCGGCGCCAGCGTCTTGCCTCGCGCGGAAATGGCAGCACGCGGCATTTCATTCGAGCCCCAGTATGTCAAATCTCATGACTCTGTTTATCGGGCGGTCGTCGCCGGGATTTACCCAGCAGGGGGCGGGGTTCTACGCACCTTTGGCAGTATCCCGGAGGATATCCGGGGGAAATTGAACGTCTTTTACGAGACCAAAGCATATACGCCGCATGCTTTTGCCGCTCACCCAGACCTACCTTTACCGAGCGAGCATTTAATCGCCGAAATGTTGGCGACAATTCCTTCCGACGACCCCATCTTGCAGTCGCTGGGCATGAAAGGGATTGAACCCGCCAACGATAGCACATGGGATGATGTTCGCGCGCTCAAACTCGACGCTGGGCAAACCCAAATCCGCAAAGGATCGGAAGCATGTCGTTCCGACTGAAAACGGTTCTCGGCATTGCCGTGATCGAGATCGTTCTTTTGACCGTTCTCGTTCTCAGCGGCCTACACTACTTGAAGACCTCGAACGAGGACCAGTTCCAAGAGCGCGCCGAAACCACGGCGCAACTCTTGGCCACGATGACCACCGATGCGGTCGTTGCATTCGATCTGGCGACCCTCGACAGCCTTGTCGAGGAAGCTCTAAAAAACCGAGATATTGTCTATGCGCGAGTTCGCGGCCGGGACAATACCGTCTTGTCCGAGGGCGGTGACGACGACGTCTTGAGCGCATTGAATAACTCCGACATCCAAATCACAACAGACGATAGATTGGATATCACCAGCCCAATCTTGGTTTCAGGCACCTCATTCGGCTTTGTCGATATTGGCTTGGATACGCGATCCCTTAGCAGCACGTTGATCGACGCGACGAAATGGATGCTGGGCGTCGCAAGCGCCGAGATCGTCCTAGTCGCCGTATTCGGTTTCGCGCTCGGCAGCATTTTGACTGGACAACTCCAATCCCTGCAACGAGGCGCCAAGCGTGTCGCTGACGGCGAATTAGGTTATCTCATAGATGTTAAAGGAAAAGACGAACTCGCCGACACGGCACACAGTTTCAACAAGATGTCGGCCTCTCTAGCTGTTTATGCGCGGCAACTCGAAGAGGCGAAGATTGCTGCCGAAGGACGCCGCGACCTTGCCGAATCCATTCTTCATGATGCCATCTCAAGCCTCTCTGAAGGCGTGGTTGTCGCTGACGCTACCGGCACTGTTTTACACATGAATGCGGCGTTCAAATCACTTCATGCCATCGACGAAGTTGTCGCGCTCGACAAACTCGACGATCGTCTTTTTAAAGACGTCAATATGTACGTGGCCGGCACGGCATCCGTGAACGACATCCTTTCAACGCCGGAAGTCAATGCGGTTGCCCGCGACGTGTTTAGCACTGCGGCAAACGACGATATCTGGACCTGTCGGTTCACCAATGAACGAACAATCCAGTACGCCGCCAATAGCATGGATAACGGTGGCATGGTGTTTGTCGCACGGGACATGTCGGCCATCTACAACGCCGAACTGAATGCGCGGCAATTGGAACGCGAACTACTTCAAAGCCAGAAACTTGAAGCCATCGGAACACTCGCCGGCGGCATTGCCCACGAATTGAATACGCCGATCCAATTCGTCGGAGACAATCTTAACTTCATCGGTGACGCATGCCGCGACATCTCGGCCATCGTTGAACAACATCTATCCCTTTTGGATGACTTGGAGACGGCGGGCCAGAATGGGGTCCCGCTCGGGGAGATGCGCGACGCGCTGCAAGACGCCGATTACGATTTCCTCCGCGACGAGCTTCCATTGGCGGTGTCGCAATCGCGCGACGGGGTGAGTCAGATGGCCAATATCATCCTGGCCATGAAAGAGTTCGCATATCCGACACAGAAGGAAAAAGCGCCTGTCAGCCTTAATCGTGCATTGGAGCGGGCGACATTGGTGTCGCGGAATGAATGGAAGTATATCGCGGAACTGGATTGGGAACTGGATGACGCGGCGCCTGACGCTCTCGTAAACGAGGGGGAGCTCAATCAGGTCATTCTTAATCTCATCGTAAACGCCGCACACGCCATCAAAGAGGCCGGTCGTGACGCGGGTAAAATACGTTTGTCGTCGGAAACCCGAGACGGCATGGTCATTATCGGCATCACCGATAACGGCACCGGCATTCCAAAAGCCGTACAAAATCGGGTGTTCGATCAGTTCTTTACCACGAAAGATGTGGGGAAGGGCACGGGCCAAGGTTTAGCGCTTTGCCATGAGTTCATTTCAAACCGAAATGACGGTCGGATTTACTTCGATACGTCGGAGGGTGTGGGTACGACGTTTTACATCGAACTCCCCCTGGCGCAATCAAATCAGCTCGTTGACCCGCTGGGCCCGGAAACCGCCGCTTTCGCCGTAGCCGGCGAGAGCAAGACCATTTGAATCAGTTCCCCCTGACGACCCGTGCCGGTTTTGGAGAAAATCTGCTTCAGATATGTTCGCGCGGTGCTTAACGTCAGGCCGGACTCATCGGCTGCCTGTTCCAAGCGGCCCGACGCCACCAAACTCGCCAGCAAGCGACTTTCGGACGGCGTCAAGCCGAACAATCCCGCCAACACGTCGGGAGAGACATTCGGCGCACGCTCCGGGTCGGTGATCATGATCATGGCCGCCCCGCCACGTCCGTCGTCAAACGGCTGGACGACGCAATGAAACGGCCGAAAGCCCGACTCGCGCTCAAAATACAACGCTTGCGTCTCTTGGCTCGCCCGAGCCGATGCCGCCGAAATCGCCGTGAGCAACTGCCCGGTTTCGCCGGAAAGCCGCGTGCGCACAACGCCGTCGTGTCCAACCGTCAAACACTCTTTCGACTGGATCAAAAGCGTGCCGGATGCATTCATAAACCGGAGCTGACCGGACGCGGACGTGACGAAAACGGCGAAGGGCAGCGATTCAAGCGCCGCCTGACCTACATCGTCATTGGCATCCATTGCCGTCGCTTTGATAGCGGCAGCGGCATCCTCGATGCCTTGCGCTATGTCCTGAAACGCGCTCGGTTTTAAATAGAACCGGAAGACATCGACGCGATTGATCGCGTCGATTGCTGTTTGCATGTCAGCGGTCCCGGTCAAGATGATACACTGTGTCGCAGGGTGCGAATTCTTCACGGCTTCGACCAGTTCCAGCCCCTTCATACCCGGCATCGCCAAGTCTGACACAAGGACATCTACCGGTTGTTCTGTAATCAATGACAATGCCTCCTCGGCGGAAGAAGCAAACCTGACATCCCATCCATTGGCATGCGCTCGGCACGACCGGCGATGCGCTTCAAGAATCAGGTCTTCGTCATCGACGAACAGAACAGACAAGTTCTCGACGGTCATATCAATCTGTCACCTCTCCGACCTGTGTCACTTGGCAAAATAGTCAATGACGCCCCCATTTGGGGATGCCGGACCCCGAAAAACTAACCGACAATACAACTCACTGGAATAGGGAGAAACCGAGTGGACCGAGTTCGCATCTTATTCGTCGACGATGAAGCGCATTTACTCGCCGGATTGCGACGGATGCTGCGCGATCGGCGGTCCGAATGGGACATGCGTTTCGCCGCTAGCGGCTCAGAGGCCCTTTCGATGCTGGATCAAGAGCCCGCAGACGTCGTAGTCAGTGACATGCGGATGCCCGAGATGGATGGGGCTGAATTGCTCTCGACCGTGCGGAACCGGCACCCGGACACCATCCGGATCATCCTGTCCGGTTACGCAGAGAACGAAGCCATTCTGAAGTCCGTCGGCCCCTCACACCAGTACTTGGCAAAACCTTGCGCGCCGGAAAAGCTCCGTATGACCGTCACCAACGCGCTTGAAATCAGATCGATCCTAAATAGGCCGCAATTGCGGACACTGGCATCGAGCCTATCGGCCGTTCCGGCCCCCAGCGCCGCATATCATCGATTGATGGAAGCGACCGCATCCAACGCCACTACGTCTGAAATTGCCGCCATCATCGGCGAAGACATCGCACTCGCAACTCAGACGCTGAAATTGACCAACAGCGCGTACTTCGCCTTGCCGCAGAAACTAACCAATATCGAACAGGCCGTGCGTCTCCTCGGATTGGACACCTTGCGGGCATTGGTCCTCGTCGCGGGGTTTTATGAAACCTACGATGAAAATCCATCTCAAAGGCATATCCTTGAGACACTGAACGCACGATCCTTAAGCATTGGACGTCTCGCCAAGAAAATCTGTCAATCCGAAGGCGCACCAGACGATGTCCAGGAAACTGCCTTTTGCGCCGGATTGCTGGCACATATCGGCACGCTGATTCTCGTCACGAACCTGCCCGATCACTTCGAAAAGGCCACGCGACTGGTCGATGAGAACTATCAGGCCATCACCGCTGCCGAACGCGCCGTTTTCGGCGCCGATCACACGGAGCTGGGCGCCTATCTGTTGGGCCTATGGGCTTTTCCGTGGCCGGTGGTCGAAGCAATTGCCCATCATCACGCGCCGCGGCCGGTGATCGAAGGCGCCGGCATCTCCGCATCCATGGCGGTTCATGCGGCGCAATACATTACACGGGCATCCCGGGCCCACGCCGAACCCGGTGAACGATTCATAAAATCCGATATCGATACCGATACGCTTCAAGATCTCGGGCAGGCGGAAAAACTGTCCGATTGGTCAAAGTTTATGGAGGAAGGCGCACATGTCTAATCTCGCAAAAGTACTTATCGTCGACGATCAAGAGAATCTCCTATCCGGTTTACGTCGACAGTTCCGCAACACGTATGACATGACAACGGCCACGAGTGCCGACGATGCATTGGCGAAAATCGACGCCGACGAACCGTTCGCCGTTGTCGTAACCGATATGAAGATGCCGGGCATGGACGGAATCGCCTTCCTCGAGGCCATGGAGAGCGCCTCTCCGACAACGGTAAGGATGATGTTGACCGGTAACGCCGATCAAGACACGGCGGTCAAGGCCATCAACTCGGGCAAGATTTTTCGTTTCTTCAACAAGCCGTGCGATCTCGATACGCTGCGGGAGGGAATCGACGCCGGGATCATGCAGTTTCGCCTACATACCGCCGAGCGTGACCTGGTGGAAAAGACGCTGAGTGGGAGTATCAAATTGCTCTCGGACGTTCTTTCGATGACCAACCCACACGAAGCCCGCCGCCGCGAGCTGATGCGTGTATGGGCACGGAAACTGGCCGTAGAGTCCAAGATGGCAAAGCCATGGGAACTCGATCTCGCTGTGATGCTCAGTCATGTCGGGATGATCGGCGTGCCTGTCGAAATCAGCGAGAAATTCGTCAGCGGTTCGGCGCTAAGCGATGAAGAGATGCAACTCGTCGATGCCGTCCCGCAAGTCGGCGCGGATTTGGTCGCTAACATTCCCCGAATGGAGGGAGTCGCCACCGGCATTCGCTACCAGTGCAAAAGTTACTCGGGTGCAGGGTTTCCGCATGACAACGTTGCCGGTGCTGACATCCCACTGATCGGGCGGGCGATGAAGATTCTCTGCGACCTTGCAGACCTCGCCGAAGGGCACCATCCAGGCGCAGCCATTTTCGCGACCATGCGCGAGCGGATGGGTGCGTATGACGAAAATCTGTTGAACGCAGCCGAGCGAGCGTTGAAATCGGCGCCCCGATCAGATGTCGAAGACGGCATGAACGAGGTCACGGAACTGATACCCGTTAGCCTGCTTCGCCCGGGTCAAGTCCTGTTGACCGACATTGTGGCAGTCGACGGCAGGCTGATTTTGTCGCAAGGCTGCACGCTGTCGGAAGTGCAAGTACAACGCATCAAAGCGATGCATAAGGGAACGCCGGTCGCCGAACCCATCAAAGTTGCACAAAAGGTCCGCGCTGCAGCCGCGTAAATCGGCGGTCGTCAGGCAACGTCTGTATGTGCCGGCAGAATTGACGCCGAAATCTCGACTTCGGCGGCCAGAATGTCGAGCATTACCGGGTCGAAGAGCCGCTGGCGCGATTGCAGATCCGCCAGGGCGGCATGCTCTGGCAGCCCTGACTCCAGAAGGCGCTCATACTCCAGCATCAGCCGCAGGACTCGACCTAACGGGGGAATCGCGTCGCCGTTCAGCAGGTTCGCCGGGTATCCCGTGCCGTCGAAGTTCTTGTCTTTGAAGTGAATGGCCTCGGCGACCTTTTGCAATCGAGGAATACTGGCAAAGATGCCGCGAGCAAAATCGAACCTATCGTTTACGTCGGAATATCGACCACACAACTTGTCAGCCTCCAGCTTCAATAAGTTGATCGTCGATAGTTCTAGAGCCGCATCGAGCTCCCATGATTTCGACGCCTGTGTATGTTCGGCCACGATGCGTGCCAGCGATCGGATCCGCGGCCGGAATCTGCCCGGGCCAAGATCGAAATCGGCCAAAATTCGTTGAACCACCCGAATGACGCTGAGCACGGACTTTTCCGTGATTCGGATTTGTTCTTGAGTCGCTGTGTGGACGGACAACGCCTCGAAGATCGCCGCCTCCAGCATCGTGCGACTGCAGGGTTTTTCGATGACCCGAAAAACAGCCGCTTCGTTTATGGCGCGTTGCAAGACTTCGGCATCGGCATGTCCGGTCAGCAGAATGCGCGGGCTCGCCGGGAGATACGTTCGTATCCGATGGAGGGTTTCGATTCCGTCCATCCCACGCATCCGCAGATCACAGACGATCGCTCTGTAATTCCCGCCGTCGGCGGCCAATGCAACAGCATCTTCACCACTCTCAGCAATTTCAACAGACATGTCGCCGCGAAACGTGCGTCGCAAACCATTGAGGACGTGGGCTTCATCGTCGATCACCAGGATGTCGGCACTCATGTCATTCACTCCGTAACTGCTTGGAATCTTGGAGGCGAATGTCACAATTTGTACCACGGACGACCATCCCCGTTTGGGGACGATGTGAGCACAATTTGGACACAGCGAACATGCCCAAGAAGAGCAAACAGGCGCTAAATATTTGAAAAGAGTGGTGCCGATGCGCGGACTCGAACCGCGGACCTACGCATTACGAATGCGTTGCTCTACCAACTGAGCTACATCGGCACAGGGCTGACGCCAACGGGGCGCAACCTACACCGACCGTCTTAGGTGTCAAGAACTGAGATTTCGTTAAAGAGTGTCCCGATCCAACGCCGTCAGATACCACGCGTCGGGCGCGGTCAGTGCCGCCCGGAGCGCCAGGTCGGCGATGCTGACCGACGGCGTCGGCATGCCGGTTGTCCGAACATATGGTTTGTGCGACCAGACCAGCTCGGCGATCCGGCTTGGCGGCGCCGGGAATTCCAAAAGCTGACAGCGTTTCGCCGTTGCATATTCATAGGCCGCCGCGAACAAAGCCTGAGCGACCTTCGGATCGAACCCATCGATTAGCAGATCGGCGATGACAAACCGGTTGAGACCGACGGTCGCGTCGTCGTCGCGCCGCAACAGGATATAGCCCAGCAACTCTCCGTCGCGGTCGAAGCGCAGAAGCCGGGCATCGGCATCATCGGCGAGCCGATCCCGCAGCGCCGCCGCGTCGCGAACCGTCAACAGCACATCGGGCATCTGCGCTCGGCACCGCGCCCAAAGATCGTCGAACGCCGCATCGATGGCCGGCACGGCGATGGGCGTTATGTGCGTCAGGGCGTCATACGGACGCCGCCCGCCGAGCCGCATCGTGAAATCCAACGAGAACGATCCGAACAGGCCGCGCCACCACGCCGCCGACGGGCCTCGGCCCTTACGCCGGTGCCGCACCCGTAAATACCCCCAAGCATCGACGATCCAATACAGAACCTTGTCGGCGTCAGGCTGCGGAAGCGGCGTGCCGGTCCCGCCGTCCGGATGCAGAATGATATCCCGGCCCCACGCCAAGGTCCGCTCGCCCAACACGGCAGGTAACGATGGTTCGGACATAATCGTGATCGGTGCGGCTAGGACGCCGTGCTTGGCGTGACGGTGGTCGTAGCCGTGGTCGGCACCGTCGGCAACGTATCGTCCTTCGCCGCGACGGGGACCGGTAGGGTCGCCGGTGCACCGTCCGACGCGTCCGGTGTTTTTGCGGTAGACGTCGCGGGCAGCGACGTGACATGCCGCGGCACGTCCCAGGCGTATCCGTCAAAGGTCTCGCAATTGCCGCAACGCGGCGTCCATTCACCGACTGTGTTGCCACAGTTGCCGCAGACCCAGGCCGGGTCCGCGGGTGCGGTGCCGGCACGGACCAACCATTCCCGAGCTTTTTGAAGATCGTCGTGTTCGCGCTCTTCCAGCTCGGCCATCAGACGGCAGACACGGACCGGCGGCTCCAAGCCGTCTCCGGCACCGGCGTCCGTAAGATGCTTGCGCGCTTCGCCCCAAAGCGACGCGTCCAGCGCCGCACGCGCCAGCGCCAGGTGTCCTTCGATATGGTCGCCCGACAGCGCCGCCAGCTTCTCCGTCGTCTTGACCCGCGCCAACGGATCCGTCACCCGTTTCGCATCCCAGTACGGCTGCACCAAATCCGGATGCGGCAACCGGGCCCATGTTTTCTCGGCCAATGCCGCCGCCTTGCGGTGGTGGCCATCGGACAAATGGCGGTCGATCAGGGCAACCGCGGCGGGGATCAGATCGGGCGCCAAGTCGACGGCCTTTTTCAATAGTTTCAAGGACTCACGCCGGTCGGCAGCACTGCCGCTTAGATCACGCGCCCGCTCAAAGGCGATCACAGCCCGACGGCGATCGGCGTCCGGCTTGTCGATCAAGCCCCGATGCAGCATACCCTCGGCGGTTTCGGCCGCCTCAATCCAACGATCGCCGGTTGTTTGCAACTCGAACAAGGTATCGTTGACCCACGCACTTTTCGGCTGCATGGCGTGGCACTTCGTCGCCAGTTCCAACGCCGTGTTGCGGTCCCCGGCCTTCATCGCCTGGGTCAGCAATCCACGCAGCCCCAAGAACCGGGTGTCCGGATCGTCGAGCATCTCGGTGAAGAATGTCTCCGCCGCTTTTTCATCGCCGTCCAATTGCGCCGACTGTGCCGACAACAATCGCGTCAGCGGTGTATCGCCGACCAACAGGGCCTCGGCCCGGCGTGCCTGCCGGCGGGCTTCGCCCGCATCGCCGGCGGCAACCGCGACCATGCCGCTGCTGAGCGCGGCATAGCCCTTGCGTTGTTTCCGACGATGCATCGCGGCACCGACTTCGCCGGGCGCACGACGCAAAAAGCGCCAAAACCGATAGGTCGCCCCAGCCACGACCGCCAGCAACGCCATTGCCATCATCATGACCCCGACCGAGGTATCGATGCGCCATCCCCGCCATTCGAGGGTCACATCGCCGGGGTTCTGAACGAACCAAACGACCCCGACGACGAGGATGCAAAGAACGATAAGAAATGCGATCCAGCGTGCCATCTGCCGGGCCCCGCCGTCAGCCGCCGAGACCGGCAAGCGCCGCGGCTTGCAACGCGTTCAACGCGCGCTCAGCCGTTGCCCGGACCTTGGCGTCAAGCAACCAGGGCTCCAACATCGCGCGGGCCGGACCCGTCAAGAGATCCGAAAGCGGCGTCGCCAATTCGACGGCGCCGGCCACGTCGCGCGCCGCCAAACGGGCTTCGATCGCCGCCACCGCGTCTTCGACCGGGTCGCCCGACTGACCGTCCGTCCGGCGGATGGACACCAGGGACGAAAGCTGGCCCGTCGCCTGATCCAACCAGTCGCCGTCACCGGTCCGGGCCAAGGCGATCATTTCCCCGGCGATACCGGAAAAGTGCGTTGCCAATTGCTCGGCCGTCGGCAATCCAACGGCGGCGGTATCGTCCAGTCGGCTAACTGCCGCCGCAACGTCGGGTTTGTCGCCAACCAAGGTCTGTAAGGCATCCAACTGGGCCGCGTACGGCTGTCCGGCCAGGGCCGTGTCGCGCAATTGCGCGATCGCGAGCACGGCGGCGCTAACGGCACCGTTACCCGCCGCCATCGACGGCGCGGACAATCCTTCTTCGAGGCGGTCCGATAAGGCGGCCAAATCCGCCGAGGTTTGCCGGCCCGACTGCTCCAGACTATCGATCCGAGACATCACCGGTTCCAGATCGACGGTCCCGCCCGATGCCGTCGAGGTCAGCGCTTGCGCCATCTCGCGGACTTCGGTCAGGCGATTTTCGAGGTCCCCGATCCGCGTCAACGCCTTGTCCAATTCGCCCTGAACCCGCGCGCGTTCGGCGTCCAAGGCGGCCATGCTTGGACTCGCCTGATCGGACGCAGTTTCCGCCGCCGCCGTCACCTTGGATTCCAAGGCAGCTAGGCGTTCCGTCAACAAGTCGACCGGCGAGGGACCTTGCGGCGCCGGTGCCGGAGCCGGTTTAAAGCCGGGGACATTGGCCAAATACGGTTTTACCGACGGTAGCCAGATCGCCTGGGTCGCAAAGGCACCGCCGGCCAGCAACGCGATGCCCACCAAAACCACCAGCGCGGCGCGCAGGCCGCCGCTTTTCTTGGGCGTTGTATCGGCGGCGCTGTCGGACGGCTTGCCCGGACCGCTGCCGGGAACCGAACTACTGCGGGTGGCCGTTTTTGACTTATCGTCCGCCTTATCCGGAGTCGTGGTTTTGGCCGACGATTTCTGTGGCGGCGTCGTGACCTTGGCCGTGCTCTTCGTGTCCGGCTTTTTCTCGGTGGCCGGCTTCTTGTCGTCTGACGACGCGGTCTTCGATGTCGGCTTGGTCGGCTCAGCCATGGGGTCCCCTCGTTCGATCCGTCACTTGTTGTAACAACTGCGGACGGCGTCCAGCAAGGATTGCTGTTCCGGCCGATCGGCAACGATTCGACACGCCCATGGCAATTGTGTGGCGTCGCAAACGTTCTGGCTCAAGGCAAACAAGGTCATGCGATGCGCTGCAGATATCATATCGGACGACGTCAGTACGGCGTCGATCGTTTTTGCCGTCCGCGGCGAGTAAATCAGAACGCCGTCGATCCGACCGCCCGCCATTGCCGCCGCCGCGTCGGCAGACAATGTCTCGGCAGCCATCGCACTGTACAATTTCTCGCGCCGGACCTCGAAACCGGCGGCCGAGAGCCGCCCCGCTAAATCGCCCGCCGTCACCGACCCCGCCGCATGCAACAACGGCCCATCGCCGGGGCGGCATCGATCAATCACCAGATCGGCCAACGCATCGACATCGCCCGTCGCGCTGTGGACCGGTGCGAACCCGGCGGCCGATGCCGCCGCCGCCGTTGCGTCGCCGACGGCATAGGCCGGTATATCCTGTAATTCGGTGCGTCGCGCCAACGCCCGGGCACCGTTGGCGCTGGTCAGCAAAACCCCCTGAACACCAGACAAATCAAGCACAGGTCCGGGTTCGAAACGAATGTCCAGCATCGGCGATAGAACCGTTTCGATCCCGACGTCCCGCAAGGCCGCGACGACCGGCGCGGCATCCTGAACCGGACGCGTCAGCAGAACCGTCGGCATCAGCCTGCCGGTTCGAAGAAATCCGGCCCGGCACGGGATTTCAGCTCGGCCCCCGCATCGGCGCCCATCGCCATCACATCCGCCACCGTCCCGTGTCGTTCCGTCGTCAACACCGACGTACCGTCTTCGCGCGCGACCAATCCGCGCAGATAGACGGCATCGCCGTCGATTTCCGCCAACCCGGCGATCGGCGTTCGGCAAGACCCGTCGAGGGCGTCGAGCATCGCCCGCTCACACGCCACAGCGGCATGGGTGGCGGCGTGGTTGAGCGGCGCCAGGTACGCCAAGGCGCGATCATCGTCGGCCCGGCAGGTGACGCCGATGGCGCCCTGGGCACAGGCCGGTAACAATTCTGTCGGCGCAAGGATTTCCGTCGCCACGTCGCGCATGCCCAATCGGTCGAGCCCCGCCAAGGCCAGAAACGTCGCGTCGTATTCACCGGCCTCGATCTTTTTCAGGCGCGTCTGCACATTGCCGCGGATCACACTGACCCGCAGGTCCGGCCGCTTGTTCAGCAACTGGGCCTTGCGCCGCAAGGACGCGGTACCGACATGCGCGCCTTGCGGCAAATCCGCCATGCGTGGCGCGGATAAACTGATGAACGCGTCGCGCGGGTCGGCGCGCGCCAGCACGCAACCGATGGCCATGCCATCCGGCAGCCAGGTTTCCAGGTCCTTCATGGAATGCACGGCGATATCGATGCGCCTGTCCATCAACGCCCGGTCCAGTTCCTTCGTGAACAGACCCTTGCCGCCGATTTCCGACAGCGGGCGATCGAGAACGATGTCGCCCGTGGTTTTGACGGCGTCGACGACCACCGCCCCGTCGGCGGCCAGCGCCGGATGCGCGTCTTTCAGCAAGCCGGCCACGGTTTCGGTCTGCACCATGGCAAGGGGGCTCTCGCGGGTGCCGATGATCAGCGGGGCGTCGGTGTCTGGCATGGCGTTTCCTGATGGCGTTGATCGATAGGCCGGCGTGCCCTTGGCGGACATCGTTGCCGAGAGTAAAGTCCGCCCGCGCCGCATGAAAGGATTTTGACGTGTTGGTCCTGGGGATCGAAACAAGTTGCGACGAGACCGCCGCCGCCGTGGTGCGCGACGACCGAACGATTTTGTCGAATGTTGTGTTGTCGCAAATCGACGACCACCGGCCGTTCGGCGGAATCGTCCCCGAGGTCGCCGCCCGCGCACATCTGGAAGCCGCCGACGCGGTCATCGCCCGGGCCATGGCCGAGGCCGCCGTCGGCTTCGCTGATCTGGACGCGGTCGCCGCGACGGCGGGGCCTGGGCTGATCGGCGGGGTGCTGGTCGGGGCGATGTCGGCCAAGGCCATCTCGCTGGCATCGAATAAACCGTTCGTCGCCGTCAATCATCTGGAAGGCCACGCCCTGACGGCGCGCCTGACCGACGACACGCCGTTCCCGTATCTTTTGCTGCTGGTGTCCGGCGGCCATTGTCAGTTGCTGATCTGTAGCGGGGTCGGGAAATACACCCGGCTCGGCACGACCATCGACGACGCGGTGGGCGAAGCATTCGACAAGACCGCGAAACTTCTGGGACTCGGATATCCGGGCGGGCCGCTGTTGGAGCGGGCCGCCGCAACGGGCGACGCCACACGGTTCGATCTGCCGCGTCCGATGATCGGCAAACCGGGCTGCGATTTCTCGTTCTCGGGTCTTAAGACCAGCGTGCGTCGGGCTGTCGAAAAACTCGATGGCGATTTATCGGACCGAAACGTCGCCGATCTTGCGGCGTCGTTTCAGCGTGCCGTCGCCGAGACGCTGGTGGCGCGGACCAAGAACGCCATCGGCCTGGCGCGGGATGCGGCCCCCGGCCTGTCGCACATCGTCGTCGCCGGCGGTGTCGCCGCCAATCAAACCATCGGCGATGCTCTGCGGACCTTGGCCGCGGACCAAGGCCTCGCCTTTGTCGCGCCGCCGCCGAAACTATGCACCGATAACGGCGCCATGATTGCCTGGGCCGGGTTGGAGAAATTCTGCCTCGGCCATACCGACCCGCTGGACTTCAAGGCCCGGCCCCGCTGGCCGCTGGACCCCGACGCGCCGCCCGCCGCCTTCGCCGGCGTGAAGGCCTGAGGGACATTCCGTGACACCCGTGCGCCGGTCTCGTAAAACTCAATCATGACAAAGATCGCGGTTATCGGTGGCGGCGCCTGGGGCACTGCCTTGGCGGCACAAGCACGACGCGCCGGCGGCGACGTGACGCTATATGCCCGCGAAACCGAGGTGGTGAACGCCATCAACGCCGGCGCCGACAATCCGGTGTATCTGCCGGGCGTCGCCATGCCTGCCGGGCTCAAAGCCAGCGGCGACCTGGCCGAGGCCGTGACCGGGGCGGACGCCGTTATTATCGTCACGCCGGCCCAGTTCGTCCGCCCGACCTTGAACGATTTGGCCATGCATTTGGCCGACGGCGTGCCCATCGTGCTGGCCGCCAAGGGGATCGAGCAAGGCAGTCTCGCCCTGATGTCGGAGATTGCCGCAGAAGTATTGCCGGATCATCCGTTGGCGGTGCTGTCCGGCCCGTCGTTCGCCAAGGAAGTCGCCGTCGGCTTGCCCGGCGCGGTGACCCTGGCCTGCGCCGACGAAGCCTTGGCCGATCAATTGATTGACTGGATGGCCGGTCCGACGTTCCGGATTTATCGGTCGGCCGACGTGGTCGGCGCGGAGATCGGCGGCTCGGTCAAAAACGTTCTGGCGATCGCCTGCGGCATTGTCGAGGGCCGGGGCCTCGGCGACAACGCACGGGCCGCCCTGATCACGCGGGGATTGGCGGAAATGATGCGATTGGGCCGCGCCAAGGGGGCGACGACCGAGACCATGATGGGGCTCGCCGGGCTCGGCGATTTGGTCCTGACCTGCAACGCCATGCAATCGCGAAACTTTTCCTTCGGTCATGCGTTGGGCAGCGGCCGCACGGCGGACGAGGTCTTGGCCGAACGGATCGCCGTGACCGAGGGCGTCGCCAGTGCCGTATCGGTCAGCGAGTTGGCCGGCAAAATGGGTATCGACATGCCGATCTGCGCCGCCGTCAACGACATCGTCCATCACGGCCAGGAAATCGACATCGCCATCGCGCATTTGATGCAACGGCCGCTGAAAGCCGAGTTCACGTAAACGATAAATTTCCACCAGGAGACCTTCATGCATTTCGTCATTTACTGTATCGACAAGCCCGGCCACGGCCACGTGCGCGCCGAGAATCGCCCGGCGCATATCGAGTTCCTGAAATCCAGCGCCGATAAGATCGTTGCCGCCGGGCCGATGCTGAGCGATGACGGCGAGGCGATGGTCGGATCGACCCTGATCCTGGAATTCGCCGACAAGGCCGAGGCCGAAGCCTGGGCCGCCAGCGATCCGTACGCTGCGGCGGGTTTGTTCGAACGGGTCGAGATTACACCCTGGAAAAAAGTCTTTCCGGCGGACTGAGGAGACGGCGACGTGAATTACTGGCTGATTAAATCCGAACCGGGCGCCTGGTCGTGGGACGATCACGTCAAAGCCGGCACCGCCGAATGGGACGGGGTCCGCAACCACCAGGCCGCCAACAACATGAAAGCGATGAAAATCGGCGACCGGGCGTTCTTTTATCACTCGGTCAACGAAAAGCGCGTCGTCGGCGTCGTCGAGGTGGCGAAGGAATACTACCCCGACCCGACCGACCCCAAGGGTATCTTTGGGATGGTCGATTTCAAGGCACTGGATCCGATGCCGACCCCGGTGACCCTGGCCGACATCAAAAGCGACGAGCGTCTGCACGACCTTGCGCTGATCCGCCAGTCGCGGCTGTCTGTAATGCCGATCGACGCCAAGTCCTGGAAGATCATCTGCGGCATGGGGCGATACAAGGGATGAGCGACGTCAGACTCTGTGCCCTCGACGACATCGACAACCACGAGTCCGCCGGTTTTATCGCCGATTTCGGCACCAAGAAGGTCGCTGTGTTGGCCGTGCGGCAGGGCGAGACGGTGTATGTTTATGAAAATTCGTGTCCACATATCGGCACACCGATGGATATGATTCCCGGCGAATTCCTCAGCGAGGACGGCAGCCACATCGAATGCGGCACCCATTTGGCACAATTTCGCATTGAGGACGGGCTCTGCGTTGAAGGACCGTGCGAGGGCGATAAATTGACTCAGATCAAAGCTGAGGTCCGCGACGGTAACGTATACGTGCAGTCACCGGCGTGACGTCGCGCTTGCCGGGTTGGCAGACGCCGACGTTTGTGACGATAATCATGATCAAGAGCGGGAATAATCCGCCGGGGCATAAAACAACGATTTGAGAGGGAGATACTTCCTTATGTTCGAAGTAAAAACGCACGCGGTACCGGCGGAGTTCGCCGCAAAAGCGCACGCCGACAAAGCCAAGTACGAGGAGATGTACAAGGCCTCCGTCGAGGACAACGAAGCGTTCTGGGGAGAACAGGGCAAACGGCTGGATTGGATCAAGCCTTATTCCAAGGTCAAGAACGTCAACTTCATGATCCCGAACGTGGACATTAAGTGGTACGAGGACGGCACACTGAATGTCGCCGCTAACTGTATCGACCGGCACCTTGCCACCCGCGGCGACCAGGTCGCCATCATCTGGGAAGGCGACGACCCCGCCGACGACAAGAAGATCACCTACAAAGAGTTGCACGAGCACGTCTGCCGCCTCGCCAACGCCATGAAAGATCGCGGCGTCAAGAAAGGCGACCGGGTTTGCATCTATATGCCGATGATCCCGGAAGCAGCCTACGCGATGCTGGCCTGCGCACGGATCGGCGCCGTTCACTCCATCGTGTTCGGCGGCTTCTCGCCCGACAGCTTGTCGGCGCGTATCGACGGCAGCAAATGCGTTGCCGTCATTACCGCGGACGAAGGCCTGCGCGGGGGCCGCACGGTGCCGTTGAAGGCCAATACGGATGAGGCCCTAAAGTCCTGCGACAGTGTGGAAACCGTATTTGTGGTGAAGCGCACCGGCGCCGACGTCAACATGCAGGAAGGCCGCGATATCAGCTACGAAGACGCGACCGCCGCCGCATCGCCGGATTGCGAACCGGAAGAAATGAACGCCGAAGACCCGCTGTTCATCCTTTATACGTCCGGGTCCACCGGTCAACCGAAAGGCGTGCTGCACACAACGGGTGGATATCTCGTCTACGCATCGATGACGCACGAGTACATTTTCGACTATCAAGACGGCGAGGTGTATTGGTGCACGGCGGATGTCGGTTGGGTAACCGGCCACAGCTATATCGTTTACGGGCCATTGGCCAATGGGGCGACGACATTGATGTTTGAAGGCGTCCCGAACTATCCGAGTATCTCGCGATTCTGGGAGGTTTGCGACAAGCACAACGTGTCGATCTTTTACACCGCGCCGACCGCTATCCGCGCGTTGATGCGTGAGGGCGATGAGCCGGTTAAGCGCACGTCGCGATCCTCTTTGCGGCTGTTGGGCTCGGTCGGCGAGCCAATCAACCCCGAAGCGTGGGAGTGGTATTACCATGTCGTCGGCGACAGCCGTTGCCCCATTGTCGATACATGGTGGCAGACGGAAACCGGCGGTATTTTGATCTCCCCATTGCCGGGTGCAACGGACCTAAAACCCGGGTCCGCGACCTTGCCGTTCTTCGGGGTTAAGCCGGAAATCGTCGATACGGAAGGGGCCCCGCTCGAAGGAGCGACGGAAGGAAACCTGTGTATCGTCGACAGCTGGCCGGGCCAGATGCGGACGGTCTACGGTGATCACCAGCGCTTCATGGATACGTACTTTTCGACCTACAAGGGCAAGTATTTCACCGGGGATGGATGTCGTCGCGACGAAGACGGGTACTATTGGATAACCGGCCGGGTCGATGACGTGATCAATGTATCCGGTCATCGCATGGGAACGGCCGAAGTCGAGAGTGCGCTGGTGGCCCACGACAAGGTTGCCGAAGCCGCCGTCGTCGGTGCGCCGCACGACCTCAAGGGGCAAGGGATTTACGCCTATGTCACCCTGAATGTCGGTGAAGAGCCAACGGATGAGTTGAAAAAGGAACTCGTCCAATGGGTGCGTAAGGAAATCGGCCCCATCGCCTCGCCCGATTGGCTGCAATGGGCACCGGGGTTGCCGAAGACGCGCTCCGGCAAGATCATGCGGCGGATTTTGCGCAAGATCGCCGAGGACGAATTCGGCAATCTCGGCGACACGTCGACATTGGCGGACCCGGGGGTTGTCGATGATCTGATCGACAATCGCCAAAACAAGCAGACTTAAATCTGCGGACTATCGATAAAGCGGAAAACGGGGCTTTACGGCCCCGTTTTTTTTGCCGACTGCAACGGGATCGAAATTAGTTGCCCTGATTGTAGGCTTTAAACCACTCGATAAATTTCGGAATTCCCTCGGCGATCGTGGTCTTGGGTTCGAACCCAAAATCACGTTTCGTCGCCTCGATATCGGCATATGTCTCTTTGACGTCGCCCATTTGCATCGGTTTCATCACGACATCGGCTTTTTGCCCCAATGCCGCCTCCAGCGTCGCAATAAAGTCCAACAGTCTTTCCGACTGATGGTTCCCGAGATTGTAGACGCGTGCCTGCTCTCCATCAGATGGCGGCCTGTCGAGAATCGTCAGCAAGCCGTCGATGATGTCATCGATATAGGTGAAATCCCGCCGCATATCGCCGTGATTGAACACGTCGATCGGCTCGCCCGCCATGATCTTCCGAGCGAAAATCCAATAGGCCATATCGGGTCTGCCCCATGGACCATATACGGTAAAGAAGCGAATGCCGGTCGAGGGGATATGATACAGATGGGTATAGCAATGCGAAATAAGTTCCCCGGCCCGCTTCGTCGCCGCGTACAGCGAGACCGGATGATCGACGCGATCGTCGATCGAAAAAGGCTGCTTGGTGTTCGCGCCGTAGACCGATGACGATGAGGCGTACAGGAAATGCTTGATGTTCTTGATTCGGCGCGCCGCCTCGAGCATGACGAGCTGGCCATCAACGTTCGAGCGCGTATAGGCATACGGATCGATCAGCGAATACCGCACCCCAGCCTGCGCCGCGAGATGAACGATACGATCAATCTCCGGATGGGCGTCAACCAACGCCATCACGGCATCGCGATCGGCGATATCGATTTCGACTAAGGAAAAGTTCGCACACGCGAGTTCGGCGAGCCGAGCACGCTTCAGGGCCGGGTCGTAATAATCGTTGACGATATCGATCCCGATAATCGATTCGCCGCGGGCGAGTAGGGCTCGGCACATGTGAAAACCGATAAAGCCCGCAGCACCCGTAACCAAAATACTCATATGTAGACCAAGACCTTAGTTTCAACGCCGCACACACCGAGGCGTTCGTCGCACGCTCTATACCCTAAGCTGGGTTAAGCGTCGATACCATTCACCGTCACGCCGTGCAACAGGGCATCAAGCTGCCTGCTTTCCTTGCAGTTGCCGCACTTTGTCGAGGTTGTTGACGATCACCGCAACGCGTTTTTTCTGACCCGGTTGCGTTCGATAGACTTCGATTGCCCCCTCGAAGCACTCGGCCGCCTCGTTGACCAAGTGTTCTTCCTTGGTTCGCTTGGCCAATGCGACACACGCCGCACCCAGGTTGTTCGCTGTCTGCGCCCACAAACCGGGCCATATATCGCGCTTTCGAACTTCGAGCGCCTTGCGGAACGTGGTGATGGATTGCTGCAGCATCGCGTTACCTGCCCCGTGCCCACCCAACGCCATCTGCACGACACCATAATGGTTCATGGCTTCCGCCCACTTCAGGGGCATCAGTGTCTTGTCGTAAACGGTCAGCGCCTCGTCAAAGCTCTGCGCGGCTTCCTTAAGATATGTCGCGGTTTTCTCAGGCACCATCGAGGCCAGCTTATAGCGCGCCATGGCGCACCGGACATGCGCCAGCGCCCAATCGTGACCGTGTGCATCACGGGCCAAGCCTTCTGTCACTTTTAGATATCGCGCGACCGCCTGTTCCATGAATGCGGGATCTTTCTTGATCTTCGCCTCGGCCTCCATTACGGCGCCCCAATGGGTTTGCACCAACGCCCAGGCCAAAGGCTCGTCCGTGGCATCGATCATATTGTCAGCTGTTTCGTAGTGTTTGATCGCCGCGGCGCAGGCCTTCTTGTCGCCAAATCGAAGCGCCGTCGCATGAGCATTACCCATGGCCGCGTGCAAACTGGCCCGCACCTCCGGCGGGACGGTTTTGCCACTATCGGAGGCCAGCCATTTCTCGGCCTCCTTTAAATGCTGCTTGAGTTTCTCGAACAAGGCCTTGCGGCCGCCGCTGGCAACCGGCAATGCGGCGGCAACGGTGACCGCACGGACAACATCGCCGGTGTTTTCAGGCAGGGGGACGGGCAAGTCCAAGGTATCCGCCAATCCAAAGACGCCGCCCGCCGCTTCGCCGCCCTCGGACCGGCAGAGATAATGGAGTCGCGCAACGGTCCCCATATCCTCCATCTCGCCCCAGCACAAAAGATCGCCGCCCTCTTCCTTGAGCAGTCCGGCGCCCTCCTCATTTGCGACAAGGAGACGTTCAAGGACACCCAACCGCAAATTCTGCTTGATGGTCTTGGCGACCTGATAAGTCGAGAGATTGTTTTCACTTCCCAGCATGCCGGCGAGTCGTTCAGAAATCTCCTTTCCGCCCGAGCCGAACAAATTGGCGACCAGGACCTTGGTCGACATCCCTTCGGCGCTGGGTTGGAACCCGCCGCCTGAACGCACCGCCTTGGAACGCTTTTTCTTCCGGCGTTTCCGGCGCTTCGGCATAAATGCGTTCATCAGTGTGGTGAGAAAACTCATACCCCGTGGCGTGCCCGCAAAATCAAATCCATTCGTTTGGAGGAGGTATAAATTTTAGAGCCTGGGCTCGGCCTCTGCAACGCTCGACGCGCTTGGTCTCATTGACGTAGTCTGTTGACCGGATGGGGAGTGTATATGTCGGCTAATTGGCATCTGGCGCAACTTAACGTTGGTACAATCAAGTACCCGATGGACGACCCCCGCATGCACGCGTTCACGTCGCAACTAGATGCGATTAATGCGCTTGCCGATACAAGCCCGGGATTTATCTGGCGGCTACAAACAGGCGACGACAGCGCCAGCGGCAATATGATTACGGATGATCCGATGTTGATCGCCAACATGTCGGTATGGGAAAGCGTCGAGCATCTATACGACTACGTCTATAAAACCGTGCATCGCGACATCATGGCGCAACGCCGCGACTGGTTCGCGCCGTCTCAAACCGCATACCAGGTCTTGTGGTGGGTAACCGCGGGGACCGTTCCGTCGCCGGAGCAAGGCCTGAGCAGGTTGGAGTCGTTGCAACAAAATGGCCCCACACCTATGGCTTTCACGTTCAAAGAGTCATTTCCCCCGCCGAACTGAAACGATCGTGCATACCGCCGGTCGACGGTGCTGAAGGCATCGCTCGGCGTTGTCTTGCATATTGACCCGTCGGACTCTAAAAGACGGTTAAGCTGCGCGTTTGCGTCAACGAAACCGTGACTCACGGTCGGAATGCACAGCGTTATGATCAACCACGCACCGATTGCCGCTCATGCACGAGAATCTAGATCGCGACGAAGACATTACGGTCGGCTCCGAAAAATCGTTCGGCGTCGTCTTCGCAATATTTTTCGCCGTGGTCGCGGCATGGCCGCTTCTCGACGGTTTGCCGGTTCGATGGTGGGCCTTGGCCGCCGCCGGTGGCTTCCTTGCGGCAGGGTTTGTGTTTCCGGTCGTTCTGCGCCCCCTCAACGTGTTGTGGTTCAAATTCGCGATGTTGTTGTACAAGATCGTCAATCCGGTCACGATGGCGATGTTGTTCTATTTGACCGTGGTACCGACGGGATTGATCATGCGGCTCTTGGGCAAAGATCCGCTGCACCGGACGTTTGACCGCGATGCGATCAGCTATTGGACCGAGCGGACACCGCCGGGGCCGGAGCCGGCATCGATGAAGAACCAATTTTGATGGGGATTTATGTCTTTTATCGTTGAGCTTTGGCAATTCTTACGCGCGCGTAAGAAATTTTGGTTACTGCCGATCCTGATTATGATGGCGGTATTTGGCGGCCTGATCGTCCTCAGCCAAGGGTCGGCCGTCGCACCGTTCATCTATACGATCTTCTGAGGGACCCCTCGACCGCATGAATATCCTCGGCGTCTCTGCATTCTACCACGATAGCGCCGCCGCGCTTGTGCGTGACGGCAAGATCGTCGCCGCCGCACAAGAAGAGCGCTTCACACGAAAGAAGCACGATGCGAACTTTCCCGATAATGCGATTGCGTATTGCCTGGACGAGGCCGGACTGACACTCGCCGATGTCGATTACGTCGCGTTTTATGACAAGCCGTTTTTGAAGTTCGAACGCCTGCTGGAAACCTACCTTTCATTCGCGCCGCGCGGCTTCGCTTCGTTCCGGTTGGCCATTCCCGTGTGGCTCAAGGAAAAACTGTTTCAGAAGGACTTCCTCCGCAAGAAGTTCAAGTCCTACGACGCCAATTTCGATTGGATGAATAAGCTTCTGTTTTCCGAGCATCATCAAAGCCATGCGGCATCGGCGTTCTTTCCGTCACCTTTCGAAGAAGCCATTGTCCTGACCATGGACGGCGTCGGCGAGTGGGCGACGACATCGGTCGCGGTCGGTCGCGGGCGCGAATTGAATATGCACAAGGAAATTCATTTCCCGCACTCGCTCGGCCTGTTGTACTCGGCGTTCACCTATTACACCGGCTTTAAAGTCAATTCGGGCGAGTACAAAGTCATGGGCCTCGCGCCGTACGGGGAGCCCGTGTACAAGGACTTGATCCTCGACACCTTGATGGATGTCAAAGACGACGGGTCGTTCCGGTTGGATCAGACGTACTTCAACTACTGCACCGGCCTGACCATGACCAACAAGGCGTTCGACGACTTGCTCGGCGGGCCGCCGCGCAAGGCCGACGAACCACTGACGCAAAAACACATGGACCTTGCCGCTTCCGTGCAAGCCGCTGTCGAAGAGGTCGTCTTGAAACTCACCCGGTCGTTGGCGGACGAGTACAAGATCGACAATCTATGCCTCGCTGGCGGCGTTGCCTTAAATTGTGTCGCCAACGGCAAGGTGTTGCGTGACGGCGCGTTCAAAAACGTCTGGGTCCAACCGGCGGCCGGCGATGCCGGTGGTGCCTTGGGTGCCGCGCTGAATGCGTTTCATTTGTACAAAGAACAACCGCGCCATCTGAACGGCGCGATGGACGCGATGAAGGGGTCGTATTTGGGCCCGCATTTCGAACAAACCGAGATCGAAGATCGGTTGCGTGCCGCGGGCGCCGTGTTCGACGTCCTCGCCGACGCCGACACTATCGACAAAACCGCCGACGCGTTGCGCGACGAGAAAGCCGTCGGCTGGTTTCAGGGACGGATGGAGTTCGGCCCTCGGGCACTTGGCGGGCGGTCGATCCTGGGTGACCCTCGGTCTCCCAGCATGCAAAAGACACTGAATCTCCGCGTCAAATACCGCGAGAGTTTCCGGCCCTTCGCGCCGTCGGTGTTGCGCGAGGACGTTGCCGATTGGTTCCAGATCGATTCCGACAGCCCATATATGCTGATGGTCGCACCGGTCACCGAGGAGCGCTGTCGCACCATGTCGGAGGAAGAGCAAAAACTATTTGGAATCGACAAGCTGAATATCCCACGATCCGACATTCCGGCGGTAACGCATGTCGATTATTCGGCCCGCATCCAAACCGTGCATGCCGAGACCAATCCGCGCTATCACGCGCTGATCAGCGCGTTTAAGGACAAGACCGGCTGCCCGGTGGTCGTCAATACCAGCTTCAACGTGCGGGGCGAACCGATCGTCTGTACGCCGGAAGACGCCTTTCGCTGCTTTATGGGGTCGGACATCGAAGTCCTGGTCGTCGGAAATTGTTTCCTACGCAAAGAGGATCAGGATCCGGCGTTGAAGCTCGACTACAAGAACGCGTTCGAACTCGATTGACGTCGCGACCGGCGTTCAAAAATCGATACAGCGGCCTTTTTTCTCCCAATCGCCGTAACGCGTGGGCTCTGGGCCTTTGGGACCGCCGACTTCGGTGGGATCGGCCGGCGGCAAGGCCTCGTCGTCTTTTACTTCCGCATCGGCCAAAGGCTTTTGGCTTTCCGCCGCGGGGATCGGTTTGGGATCGCTCATGATGAAATCTCCGTAATTCGTCCTCGCCCCATTGAAGTCGCCCTCTGTTGAGATAAGTCATAAGTGGGTGCATCGCAATGCCCACGGACAAAGGACGCACAAATGAATGGCATGAAGACAGGCATCTTGCTGGCGGGTTTGACGGCACTGTTTATGGGCGCCGGTTTCCTGTTAGGAGGCGAGGGCGGCATGCTTATCGCGCTGCTGTTCGCGATCGGCACCAACGCATTCGCGTACTGGAACGCCGACAAGATCGTTTTGCGTATGTACAACGCCCGCGAGGTCACGAAACAGTCGTCACCCGGATTCTACGGCATTGTCGAACAACTGGCGGGCCGCGCCCAGATGCCTATGCCCAAGGTCTATATTATTGATACGCCGCAACCGAACGCCTTCGCCACCGGTCGCAACCCGGAGAACGCCGCCGTCGCGGCAACCACAGGTTTGCTGAAGATCCTCGATCACGAAGAAATCGCCGGTGTCATGGCGCACGAACTGGCGCACGTTAAAAATCGCGATACGTTGATCATGACGATTACCGCAACCATCGCCGGTGCCTTGTCGATGCTGGCGAACTTCGCGTTGTTCTTTGGCGGCAATCGGAACAATCCGCTAGGGATCGTTGGCACCATTCTGATCATGATCCTGGCGCCGATGGCCGCGATGTTGGTGCAGATGGCGATTTCCCGAACCCGCGAATACGGCGCCGATCAAGGCGGTGCGGAAATTTGCGGAAATCCGGTGTGGTTGGCGCGCGCCCTGGAAAAACTGGAACGTGGCGCGCAATCCATCGACAACGACGCCGCCGAAGCCAACCCCGCAACGGCGCATATGTTCATCGTCAATCCGTTGCACGCGCATTCCGTCGACAATCTGTTTTCGACCCATCCAAAGACCGCCAACCGGATTCAGAAACTTCGTGAACTGGCCAGCCTAACCGGCAAACCCTGGGGTTAACCGTCCCGCGTCAGCAGCAAGTCAACCACGCGGTCGGCGGCTTCATCTTCGGATAACGCATCGGTATCGAGATGCAGGTCCGGCGTCGCCGGCGGCTCGTACGGCGAGTCGATGCCGGTGAAATTCTTGATCTCGCCGCGCCTGGCCTTGGCGTACAGCCCTTTGGGGTCGCGCTGTTCGCAGGTTGCCAGCGAGGCGTCGACAAA
Organism: Rhodospirillales bacterium; assembly: GCA_965222395.1. Classification (GTDB taxonomy): domain Bacteria; phylum Pseudomonadota; class Alphaproteobacteria; order Rhodospirillales; family Casp-alpha2; genus UBA4479. The sequence goes on along the minus strand of OZ244947.1, from coordinate 3,051,555 downwards.
TACCTCGAAAAAGTCGCCATCGCCCATCAAGGCCCGCGCCATGTCTCGCTCCCCACGAAACGGGGAAATCACCGAGACCAAAACAATCAAGCCGGCATCGGCAAACAGCTTCGCCACTTCGGCGAAGCGCCGGACATTCTCGACCCGGTCGGCGTCGGTAAAACCCAAATCCCGGTTCAAACCGTGCCGGACGTTGTCGCCGTCAAGGAGATACGTCTTCTTTCCCATCGCATGCAGCCTGGCCTCGACCCGATTGGCGACCGTCGACTTACCCGCCCCCGACATACCGGTCAGCCAGACCACCGCCGGTGTTTGGCCCATCGCCGCGGCACGCGAAGATTTATCCAAGACCGTTTCTTGGTAACTGAGGTTCGTCGCCCGACGAAGCCCGAAGTCGATCAGGCCGACGCAGACGGTTTCGTCGCTGAACCGGTCGATCAAGATGAACGTTCCGGTCTCGCGACGGTCGGCGTAGGCGTCGCAGGCGATTTGCCGGTCGATGCTGACATTGCAGACGCCGATGTCGTTCACCCCCAAGGTCTTCGTCGCCGTTCGATCCAAGGTATCGACGTTAATGGCGTATTTCAGATCACTGATCCACGCGGTCGCCGTTTGCGCTCCAAGTTCGAGGACATATTGCCGACCGGGGATCATCGGCTCTCGGCTCATCCATATCACATGCGCTTGAAGTTGATCGGTCTCCGATGCCGGCGCGGCGGCGGGGCGGCTGACATCGCTGTCGTCTGAGGTCCCGGCGGCTTGCGTCTGTAAACACGCCATCAGCGTCGGACCGGCGTACCAGGGCATCCGGTCGCCTTCCTCGCTGACGTTGTCGCCGTTTAACGCCGACACGGGTACGATCTCGACGGTTTGAAATCCAAGCGGTTCCGCGAATGCCCGATAGGCATCGGCAATCGCAACAAAAGCATCCTCCGCGTAACCAACCAAATCCATTTTGTTGACAGCCAACACGACGTGGCGAAGGCCCAGCATGTCGACCAAGATGCTGTGTCGGCGCGTTTCCGTGACAACCCCTGTTCGCGCATCGACCATAATCACCGCCGCATCGATGGGCGATGCACCGGTCGCCAGATCCCCGGAAATCTGTTCGATGTCAGATACATCGGCATCGTGCACGGAGACATCGCCCGCGCCGTCGCGACGCAACCGATCGACCAACGTCGACAGCCCATCGCCCGGATTTGCCCAGGGCAAAATGTGGAACGGGCCGGACGACATGCTCACGACCTCCCCTGCAATGATGCGATTTCAACTGTCACCGGCGATTCTCGGCGCGTCATGAGGATGATGGGGGTCATGCTTTGGCGGATCGGCTGTTTCGGTGTTGCAGGGTCATCTGGTTAAGCGTACGGAGTACACTAACACGTCCGGATTCGCCAGCCACGCGCGACCGGCGCTTGAAACTTCGGGGATTCAATTCCGATCATGGCACAGAACAAAGATGTCTCAACCACTTCAGAGGGTCTCGCGCCGCGGCTTGCCGTTGTCGATACGCTCGATTGGATTCTCCGCCGGCGTCGGACCATCGACGATGCCATGGCCGGGTCGCGGCATATGTCGTCCGTTTCGCCGGACGAACGCGCGTTCGCCGTTTTTATTCTACGGACATGCCTGCAGCGGCTCGGACAGATCGATGCGCTCATCGACGTTTGCCTGCACACGCCGCTTCCGCGCAAGGCTGCCGCGGTCCGCGACGTTATGCGCGTCGGCATCGCGCAGTTGTTGTTTTCGGCCACCGCACCCCATGCCGCGATCTCGACGACCGTCGAGCTTTGCCGGACGATCCGCCAGGAGTCCTACGTCAAACTGGTCAATGCCGTCATGCGCCGTTTGCAGCGCGAAGGCGACGGTCTTGTCGCGGCGCAGGACGCGGCACGGCTGAACACCCCGGACTGGCTGTGGTCATCATGGGTCGCCGCCTATGGCGAAAATGCGGCGCGCGATATCGCGTTACAGCATCTGAATACAGCGCCGGTCGACATCTCCGTCAAATCGGCACCGGCGGACTGGGCTGAACGTCTCGACGGAAACGTTGTCCTTGGCGGGTCCGTCCGGCTGGAGTCGCCCGGCGATGTCACGCAACTGCCGGGTTTCGGCGACGGGGCATGGTGGGTTCAGGACGCGGCGGCGCGTCTTCCTGTCGCACTCTTGGGCGATGTCGCAGGAAAATCGGTTTATGACCTCTGCGCCGCGCCCGGCGGCAAAACCATGGAACTATGCGCCGCCGGTGCGGATGTCACTGCGCTCGATATCTCGGAAAAGCGATTGGCGCGCGTTGCGGAAAATCTGTCGCGGACGAATTTGACGGCGACTTTGATCCAATCCGACGCGCGTGAATGGACCCCGGACCAGCCCGCCGACATCGTACTTTTGGATGCGCCGTGTTCGGCCACGGGAACCCTCAGGCGGCATCCGGACGTCGCCCATTTGAAGACGGCGGCGGATGTCGCGAAGCTGACGGGCGTTCAAGATGCGCTTTTGGACAAGGCGGCGGACATGGTCGCCCCGGGCGGAGTGCTACTTTATGTCACTTGCTCCCTACAATCCGACGAGGGGCCGGCGCGCATCGCGCGATTCCTGGCCGACATGCCAGGGTTCGAGCGGCAACCGTTCGATGATACTGAGATCCAAGGAGTTGACGGAATGATCACGGCCCACGGCGATTTGCGGACCTTGCCGAGTTACCTTGGCGAACAGGGCGGGATGGATGGTTTTTATGCGGCTCGCCTGGTGAAAACGAAGGCTTGAGCCGCGCCCCGGTTTTGACAAAATCAGCGGCGATTCTCGACGTGGCGTGGATACGCCCAACAAGAAGGATATCTCATGACCGCAGGTCCCATCGCGACAGGAGCCGCAACCGACCCCGTCGGTTGGCGTGCGGCACTGTTCCGATCACCGGTCTACGATTTCTGGCTAGGCCGAAAGCCGCCGTCGACAGTGCGGGCCTTGCAACCGACGGTGCGGAACGATATCGACGCGGCCTGGCACGCCGACGGTCTGTTTCCGGCGTCATTGCCCCTAGCTGGGACCACGCGTGACGATTTCCGCTGGCTTGGCGATCCGGCCATGCGCGCCGCCGACACGACCGCCGCCCTGATCGACTGGGTCGACGGGCATCGCCAATGGTCGTCTCCGGCATGGCGTGCCGATATCCTCGCCGAACGTCATGTCCACTGGCTGCATGCATTCGATCGCGTGTCATTGAACCTCACGGCGGAGCAGCGGCAATCCTGGGCCTTGGCCCTCTCGCGGGAGGCCAAGCACCTTGCCCGCGCGCCCGTGGGCGGGCTTGCCCCGTGGCGTGTGTTGCGCGTTCGTCAGGCCCGCTTGTTCGATGCCTTGGCCCTGACGGCGGCGTCTTCGTCAGCCGAGGCGCGGTTACGCGAGTTCGGCGCCGAGGTCGATCGTCAAATTGCGGGTGATGGCGGACATATCGAACGGAACCCCGCCCGCGCCCTGGCGGTACTTGCCATGTTGGTCGATACCCGGGACGCACTAAAGCTGTTTCATGTCGCCCCCCCGCAGGCGCTCAGCGATGCCATCGACCGGATGGTCCCGTTCCTGAAGGCATTGCGGCACGGGGACGGCGGCTTCGCGTTAATGAACGGCGCGACGGCCGAAACGGCCGATCTCATCGACAAGGTCATCGCAGCGACCGGCAGCAAAGGCCGGGCGATGAGCGGCGCACCGCATGTCGGGTTTCACCGGCTTCGGGCCGGGCAAACGACGGTGATCCTGGACTGCGGCAATACGGCGACAACTGACGCGCCGTTCCGTGGCACCGGGGCCTTCGAGTTAAGCGTCGGGAAAACACGTTTGTTGGGGAATTGCGGCGCCCGCCTGATCGACGACCCGCACCGCGCCGCCTGGACCCAAGCACTGACGCGGACGGCGGCGCACTCGACCGTCGTCGTCGACGATGCGGATATGTCCGACGTCCGGACCGCCACCGTTTCCAGGCGCGAGCACGAGGGCGCGCGCTTGATCGAAGCGATGCACGACGGCTACGCCGACGCCTATGACATCGGCGTCCGACGCATGATTTATTTGGATGCCGGGGGGGCGGACCTTCGCGGCGAGGATGTGCTGACGGGCGGGCGGGCCGTACCCTTATCGATCCGGTTTCATCTGTATCCGGACGTGCGCGCATCGATGGTCGAAGGCGGCGGAGAAGTCATCTTGAAACCGGCGAAAGGCCGGGGCTGGCGGTTCCAAAGCCGCCATCCGGTGATGCTTGAAGACAGCGTCAGTTTCTACGACGGCCGGCAGCACCGGGCCAAGCAGATCGTCGTACTCGGCAATCACGAACCGGCATCGACGACGATCAAATGGCGTTTTTCGATGGAGGGTTAGGACCGTCGGCGCTATCGACCGATAAGCGCGTCGAGCATATCCGGAAGATCGACTAACCGCGACAGCGTCTCGGTCGGCCCGTGCGCGCGCCCGCCTTCGGGGTCATACCCGTAGTCGACCAACACCGACTTGACCCCGGCATCATTCGCCGCGGCCACATCGTTCGCCGCATCACCGACCATCACAGCATCGCGGGGCGGACAATTCAGATCGTCGAGGATCTGCAAAATGTGACGGCCGTCAGGTTTCTTGAACGCAGCCTGATCGCCGCAGACCACCGCGTCGAAATGCGGCGCCAACGCCATTTGATCGATCACCGGCATCGCCGTCAGGGTCGGTTTATTGGTGCAAATGGCGAGCGTATATCCGAACTGGCGGCATTCAGCCAAGACATCCATGCAGCCGGGATACAGCGCAGATCCGGCAACCGGATCGCCGCGGTAGATATCCAGAAATCGCGCAGCAATGTCACCGCAGATGGCGATGGACGGCGTTTGCCCTTGCGCGTCGAGGGCCAGGCCAATCAACTCACGGGCATCGTTGCCCAGCAATGGCCTCACATCGTCGACCTTAATGGCGCGGTATCCATGCTCTTCGAGGGCGACGTTGAGGGAGCGGGTGATACTCGGCGCGCTATCGACCAGCGTGCCGTCGAGGTCAAAAAGAATACAAGATTTCATCACAACTCACGGAACGCATAAGATGTCTAGACTAGGGTGCTCTGCGTGAACCAACAATGATATTGGCAATTCCGGCGTCGGCGGCGAACTTAGCGCAGCATTCAGGGTCTCGATCTTTGCCGAATTCGTCACATGCAAGAAGATATGCCTGCTCGATAGAAGTACCGGCAACGATAGGCTTATACGCTGGTGCGGCGCTTGTGATGCCATCCCGACGACACAGACGGCATCACGTTCACCAAACGTGGACAGATGGCCGGCCGGGAACAAACTGGCAAAATGACCGTCCTCGCCCATGCCGAGATAGACGACGTCCGGCGGCCACGAAACATTCGACAGCCGCGCCGTCGCCGCATCGACAGCTCGTGGCATGTTTTCGGGTTGATCCATCTCACCCCAAAGCGGCACAAACCGAACGTCTGTGGCGCATTGGGCCAAGAAATATTCTTGGATCAACCGCGCATTGCTGTCTGGATTCGACATGGGAACGCAGCGATCATCGGTAAGCGTTGCATCGACGGACGCCCAATGCACGTCCATGCGTGCCAAGAACGGAAGCACTTGCCGCGGAGATCGCCCACCGGAGAGCGCCAGACTTGCCCGCGGCGCTTCCTGTAGTCGTTTTTGAAGTGCCGACGCGAGTCCGGTTGCCAGGGCGATGGCACAACTATGTTGGGTATCGTAATACTGAACTTTCATCCAATTCCCGGACCGGATCATTTCGCTTGGCCGTGGCGAGGCCTTTTTATCGACGGCACCACGTCGGGTTAATCAAAAACTGTTAAGGTACAGGCATATACCGGGCGCGTCGCACGCGGAAAGCAATCAATACCTGCCCCTCCGGCAGGCGATTAAAAGCTGAAAATACTACGAAAATCCCAATATCCGCGCATATATCTTCAAGGCAATTCCAACATCGTCAAACAGGACGAAGCTGTGCCCAAGCGCCACAAAACAAACAGTAAAGACAACGCCGACCCCGTACCCGATCGGATTATCGGGAAGGATGGGGCGCCCGTTGCGCCGTTTGTCCATCCACGTCAAAAATGCCAGCCCGGTTGAGTGGTGCACGGCCCACAGAAACCAGGACAATCCCAAGGAATGCCATAGCCCGATCGCAATCATGGTCGCATATATCGGCAGATACTTGTTACGTGTTTCAATTGCAATGGGCAGATAGATGTTCCTCATTGCCCAGTTGGACAGCGACATGTGCCAGTTTTGCCAATATATACGCAGATTTCGCCGTAAGACCGGCCAATTGAAATTCTCTCGTATCTTGTAGCCGTAGAGCCGCGACAACCCGATGGCGATGTCCGAATAGGCGGAAAAATCGATGTAGGCGAAGAAGAAGTTTGCGAGCAGCAAGACGAACACGACCGCCATGTCCGTCGACGCCGGGTCCATGGCCACGGCGTAGATATTGTCGTCGACCAACGGCCTGAGAAGCGCATCCGCGATGAGAACTTTTTTCGCAATACCGATGAGAATGCGCGAAACACCGTATGTCACGTCATCCTTGCCAATGCGCTTTAGGCGGTTCGACTTAAAGTTTTCGATCGTCTCGATCGGTCCGGCAGGCACCGTCGGCGCGAAAATAATGTAGCACAAGAATTCCCGGAAATTGAAACCATTGAACTCGCATCGAAACGCCTTGAGCTGTGTATCGATGATCCGCATCACGAAGTAAGAAATGCCGAGCGGCAGCAAGAGCAGGCTGGATGAGGACCATGAGATCCAATCTTGGAGAAGCGGTCCGATGACCTTGAACGCGACGAGGAACGACAAGGTCAAACCGATCAATAAAGAAAGCCTTCTCAGCTTATTGCTTGCATTACTATTTGTCGAAACATTCAAGTTCCAAATTACGCCGATAAAAATAATCAATAAAATACTGAAATAAGGCTGTATCAGCGCAAGACAACTAAATGAAATTATAATAATTGCGTACTGGCTCGCCGCATAATACTTATGCAGATACCAAACGACCGGCACGCCCAGCAAGAGAATTAAAAGGATTATCGAGAACGGGCTGAATGAGAGCGGCGAAAGCGAACGCGCCGTTATCCATTTGATTTGGAAACTGGCAATTTGTAGCGGAGCGCTCGATTGCGGCGTGATTCGCCAGTCAATTGCGGACCCAAGGGGCCGCGATCTTGTGATTTCGCAACGCATCCATCCTTCACCAGCAGCCGAGCACAGCTCACTTCGCGGGCTGAGTTGGTGAACGGTATTGTCGACCCTCAGAAGTGCCGGGCCATCGAGCAATATGACCGCCGCGAGTCGCTCGGTTGTCCCGACCTCTTCCAAACGATAACTAAAATGCTCGGTCGAGGTGTTCGCCTGCAATACAACGGGAGGACCTGCCGTCAGGTTACCGCGATCGAGCTGATGCAGCTCTAGCGCTGTCGCCATCAAAGCAGCAAATATGAGTATCGCGATTACCGACCGCATTGGACGCAGGCCAACCGCTCTTATTTCGCTCTTTCTTCTATGAATTCAGTGATTTTTTGGATGGTATCGAACTTTTCCAGGCTGATTTCCCAGGTGCTTATTTTAACGTCGAACTTACTCTCGATGAAGCTGACGAGCTCCAAAATATCGAGAGAGTTCAGAAGCCCGCTTGAGAACAACTGATCATCGGGAGAAATGCTCCCGGCATCGACGCCAATATCGTTCTTTAAGAACTCTATGATGTTCTCTTGAATCTGGGATGATTGCATGGGGAACTCCTCTCAATACTTCTCTTGCCGAAGTCAACTCGATGCCGACAGCAAGGAAATGATGTCTTCTAGAAATGTCTTCGACAACACGGCTCTGGCGGACGGTAACATATGCGTATGATCGTAAAACTCACGCGGTTCAAAGTTCAGACGGTCCGAATAATTCAGTACAACGGCACCGGCCTGCTCGATTTCCGCAAGCGTTGCGTCATACAAGTCCGTAGTCTCTGAAATTCGGGTTTCATAGTCAGGATTTTGCGGCAGGTGAACGACGACCAACCGCGCACCCCGCTCGCGAATGTAACGGTTCATTTCGATCAAAAGATCGGCCGCAAGCTCGCGGTCCTGGACGAATTCCGTCATGTGGTGCGGCGCATAGGTTTCAATGAGATCCCGCTTCGCTGGGTCGGACATGGGCGCGCGGTCATATTCGTACAGAACGGACTGCGAAGTTGGGTCTCGGAACCATCCGCCTTTCAAGGCCGAGGCACATAATGAACCGCACTGACGCGATTTGACGATCTGCCGCAACGCATCAACCACCTGTGGCTGCATCCGTGAAATGACCTGATGTCGAAGCATCGTTGGGACCCATGCAGAAATGTTCTGCGCCGTGTCATAAAGCGTGGGACCTTGGGCCACGTTTGGATCAATTGCCGCGATCGACCTCCAGTCGAAGAACAGCATTGGATTGTCCTTCAGATACCTGGGGATGTCCTCAATGGCACCGCGAAATCTCCCGATATTCGTATGGATGGCGACAACCGATCCAGGCACGATCGGCACCGACAGAACGATGTGAAAGCTCCCTAGAAGGGTTTGCCCACCGGTAGAGAGATTTACGACAGGTACCTCTCGCGCCAAAGCCGTGCTCAGGTGTTTCGACGCGTCGTCAGGCCATACCAAAGCCTCGATCATCGAAGATCCGCCGACAATAATCAGACTCGGTTTTTCTTCTAAATTCGTGTAGGCGACCTGGTGCGCCGCAAAGGCTTCATGTCCGAAAGACGCCGCCTGGATCTTGCTGCGAGGAAGAACGCTGGCGGCATTCGGGTAGAAGTACAAGACCGCCCATGCCATCGTACCGAACGCGGTCAATAAAGCAGCGATAAGCGGCAGAAAGCGTGGTCGAAAAAGCGGTACCAGCCGCTCGGCAATTGCGTTCCGCATCTCAGAAGCCGACATACCTGAACATCGACCCTGACTGCGGATTCAATATGAAGACGTAAGCCCACAATAAAACTAATAGTACGGTCCAGAAAACATACTGAAGAAGACCGATGAATAGGGATCCCGCCCGATTTCGCATATCTGTTTCTCGACCTACGGCGCGCCGTTTTCAATTTCCGCCGCCATATCTCTCAGCTCTTGGCGTCTAATTTTTCCCGATCCGGTTCGTGGCACGCTATCTACCTGCGTAAAGCCACGCGGCATATGCGTTAAAGGCAAATTTTGCCGTAGATGTGCCATTACACGTCCTTTGTCAAACGAAACCCCGGGCTTCATCTTGTAAAAAACATGCGGCACTTTTCCATAACGCGGAAGGTTCACCGGCCAAACCGCGACGTCTTCGAACAACTCGGTTTCCATCAAGCTACTGGCAATCAGTGGTGTGGAAACCTTCTGGCCACCGGACTTGAAGACATCGTCCATACGCCCCGTCACGTACAGGCAACCGTCGCTGTCCTTGAACCCTAAATCACCAGTCCAAAACACGTTCCCGCGAAGGCATTTCTCGGTCTCGTCCGGCGCCGCGTGATAGCCGTCGAAAAGCAAGGCGCCCGTTACCGTAATCTGGCCTTGCACATCTGGCTCGAGAATTTCTTCGCCGGCGTCATCACGGATGGTCACGTTAAGGCCGGAAATCGGCGTCCCCACGGAACCGATCTTGTGTTGCAATAAGTCCGGATCCAGAAAGCATAGACGGCCGCCGACCTCCGTCAGCCCATAGACTGTATGGAGCTTTGTGTCCGATTGGTGCGTCAACCACGTTTCTATGACTTCGGTACTTAGACGATCGCCCGAGGACATTGCGAAACGTAGGGGAAGACGTCCCTCCGACGCCGCAATCTCCGCCAACCAACGCAACTGAATGGGGGCACCGCCGAAACACGTCGCGCCCGCCTCTTTTACCGCATCGTAAAGACTTCGCTGCAACAAGACGCTTTCCGTCCCAATGAAAACCGCGCCGGAAACCATTGCCGTGACGAAGTGATGTATGGCGCTTGTAAAGTGCAGTGGGATCGAAACGAACAATCGATCGCCCGCCCGCATCTGCAGGCATTCCTGCGCTCCGAGCACGTTCCCCAAGAAAGATCGATGTGAGAGAACGACACCCTTTGGAAAGCCTGTAGACCCAGAGGTGAAAAGAATGGCGGCGGTGTCATCAGGCGTTCCCGACGGATCCGGCAAGTCGGCAATTTCATCCTGAGCCACATGGAGTCCGCGCACGTCCCAAGGCGCGACGACCGGCGAAGTGACATCCATGCCCGAAACGATATTATCCGCACCGATGATCGCCTTAGGCTCGGAAACACGAATCATCGATTCGAGAGCGACCCGCCCGGCACGGGGGTCGAATGGGACTGGGATACATCCGTTCAACCAAATCGAAAGATAGTCCAAAAGCGTGCTGGCGCCACCTCCGGAAGCGATCATCACGGTGCCTTCTGCAATACCGAGGTCCGTGAACTCGCGCCGGCGCTGTCCAATCATTCTGAGGACCGTTGCGGCGTCAATACTGGTTCCGCTGAACTCTATGCAGGCGCCGTTGCCGCGCTCCCTCAGCGCGAGGAGGAGCGCCTCCTGCACCGTTTGACTGTTACTGTTGATGATGACGGCCCTTTTCGATCACTTGTGTGCGCCAATAAGGACGGAGATATGACGCCTTTGAATCAATCGATCAAGCTCAGCCTCTTACTGCGCTCGGCATCGTGGTCTTTGAGTCGTAAAGTCTCAGACGCCCTTGTATTGCCGGCCTCATCGTCGATCGCGCGCTTTTCCTTGCTGATAGAGTAGCCAACGGGGTTGTAGCGGCCGAGCGTCGACGTTGAAGCCTCGGTGCTCAATCGACCCACCGTCAACCGGTCCGCCATATCGAGAAACTTCGTAGCTTGTTTGGACAGATTTCCCCAATTGATGATGTCCCCGTCCATCTCCATACCGATGAGCGGATGATGCATAACCGAGTTGTGTCTAATAAATGACGTCACCATCCTGAGATGAAGGTTCTGGCGCGCATCCAATTCGCTGATGACAAGTGGTGCGACAAGCCTGTTCCCAAGAACATAATCGTCGCGTCGCAAGTATCGTGTGCGTTCGACAAAGCGCTGGTACGTACTTTTCAAATCGGCGCCTTTGCGAGGGCAATACGCCGCCACAATGATGGCGTCGTTCTGCAGAAGGCGCTCGTGATTGCTGGCGAGTACATCGTTCTGGCTTTTGATGATGCATCGGTACTCATCCGCCGCGCCGGTAGACGTCGGGCAGATATCGCAAGCGATGCAGCGCACGATCTCTCCATCTGTAAAGTCGAAAATCTCGACTTCAAAAGATTCACGAACCGATTGGAGTTCCGAAAAAAGTCTCTGAATGTGGCCGAGGCCCGTACCCTTAACGTCGTCCTGAAGGAGCCAAACAGCGATACGAGCCTTATCCGCAAGTTTGTATTGTGTCCCCGCGTTCAGCAGATTTGCCACGCGAGCAACGCGTCGACCAACGCCTAACGATGTTTTTAATCCGTAGTCGTCGGCGGCCATCGTCCCAACATCACCCGCGACGACCGTTCCTCCATATTGCGATGTCGTACTCGCATCGTTTCCCACACCGAACATGTTCAAATTGATCGCATCGATCAGCTGATAAATGAGTGTGGTTTCTTGGCCGCCATTGCGCTTCGCACCAACCGCTATGCCGCCATAGACCTTGCCTTGAATATTTTCGGAAACGACGGGGTCGTCGCGAAGAAACTCGAAGAAACTCTGCGCCAGCGAGCCGCGATCACCAAAATAGACGGGACCTGAAACCAGTATTCCATCACTCGACAACACAAGATCTCGGAGTTGCTCGATATTCTGAGGCGGGCGATTGTAAGGGAAAATCGACGCCAGTCCGATGTGCTGAATGTCGGCGTCTTCCTGACGTGCCGCCCACAACCCCGCGACGAGGGCAGCCTCGGAATTCGACAAGCCTTGATCGTTTCTGGATTTCCGGAGTTTCCGGAAAATCTGATCGAAGGGAATTCCCTCGGCTCTGCCTGCTTGAATGAAGTCGTCGGCACGTATCTTGGTTTGCGTATGCAAGTACTCGTGCAGGGCTTCCTCGTGCGGAATATCGGAGATATCTTCGATCAGCCGATCCGAGCCCCTGCCGAAGCGCGCATTTCGGAGGCTAGCTGATACACCGAGTATTTTGGTCATATTTCTACTCACACAGTCGGTGGCCGGATTCAGTGATCATGGCGCTCTTCCGGCGCACTTCAAGCAATAAGGGGTAATGTGGGCGAGTGAAAGGGCTATTGCTTTCATTGAGCGGCCACGCACCCCAGGAACAGCGGTTACCCGGCAAGCCCCGAAATGTCCGTATATGGGCTTACCAAGCTAACGCCGTCGCAGTCGACGCCGCGATCGGTCACCAATTCATCCAGTGCGAAAACGATCGCGGTCGTTAAGGAGCCGATATTCGCCTAGAATTGATGTTACTTGGCAGATCGGGATCAAGTAGTCGGTTTCCCCTTGCTACGCCGGCGAGCTTAGTACTATTGGGTAGTTGGCCATGTAATCAAATAATGGACCCGCAATAGCAATGACGCCCATTCGAACACTTAGCGCGTTTGAGCGCGCAGGCGGCGGCTCGCCCCGCCGTTGGGCGCGCACGATGGCAATCGCTGCATTATCGCCCTTGCGTTCACCGACGCGGACGTCGGGATGGGTTCGCTTCCCTTATTACCATCACGTTTTCGATGACGAGCGCGCCGGCTTCGCGCGCCATCTCGATTTTTACAAGTCGGTCGGTGAAATCATCAGCATCGACGATGCGGTTACACTGATGTCTGAGGGCATCCCCATCGACGGACGATACTTTTGTCTGACCTTCGACGATGGCTTCAAGAATTGGGTCGAGAACGCGCTTCCGATCCTGGTCGAGCACGACGCCGTCGCCGCATTTTTCGTGGCCACCGACTACATTGGCTCAGACCCGGTTCGCGACCGTGACCGTCTCCTCGGATTCTACGCGGACGGTCGGCGACTTATGGCCTTCATGGATTGGAACGATTGCCGCACCCTGGCGGATAACGGTATGACTGTCGGCTCGCATGCTGTCAGCCACACGCGGCTCTCTACCCTCCGTCCCGATGTTGCACGCACTGAAATGGCAGGATCAAAGACACGTATCGAGACGGAGCTTGGACGCCCGTGCAGACACTTCTGTGCCCCATTCGGCATTCCAGTCGAAGACTTTGACCCGGCCGTTCATCCGGCGATGGCGGAGGAGGAGGGCTACGACTCGTTTATGACCACACAGCGCGGCGCCAACCGGCGCAACGCATCGCCATTTGCCGTTCGACGTGACCACATGATGGCGAACGCCCCATTACGCGAGGTCAGGTATTTTCTAGGCGATGGCCTCGTCCATGATTTGTGATATCTAAACGCTATGAAAAATGACGAATCTACTGCATCTGCGTCTCCGGCTTGGCAGAGCCAAGCCCCCGACGATTGCTACGATACGGTCAATGACTCTTCCATCGACGAACACCTTGCAAGTTTAGGGAACAATAACCTGTTGCGTGCCGACGCGCGGGTGAAGATTTATCGGACCTTGTTCCAGGTCGAACCCAAATCTATCGCGGATATCGGCTGTGGCGTTGGGCTAACCACTGCGGCGTTGAAGCGCGCCTATCCCGAGGCCGCAGTTTTCGGTTATGACCTTAGTGAATCCGCAATTTCCTATGCCTCGAGAGAGGTGAGCGCGGACGCTGAATTTAGAGCCGTTTCAATCACCAAAGACACGGTATTGGAGCGGAAATTCGAACTGATGATATTTCAGGAGTTTTATCCCTTTACGCGCACACCGGACTTTTCAGTACACGCAGACTTTTTGACCTTCATGGAACGCAATCTCGCGGCGCGCGGGTTGGCGCTGATACAACTGGCCATCCGCCACCCCGAAGGCACGATACTGAACAATATTGAAGAATTAGAGGCTTTTTGTGCGAACCATCGATTAGAACTGTCGCAACATTTAATACCCTTTGATCGGCTGGTCGATATGACAAAAAGCGTGGCTTTCTCAAACTTGATCAGCCCCTTTCTTGCCGAACTAAAGGGCTACGACAAACGGATCGTGCTCAAGCTTTCGCGGGCGGCATCGTCATAAGCGGTCATCGATTTATGTCGGACTTACTTAAAGACCGGCACCCGCCTACACCTAGGGCGAGGGCTTAAGCCGGTCCAATGACCAGCGAACGCAGACGAGAAGGACGGCAAAGAGAACCATGAACTTAATCGCATTGCCGAAAATTAAGCTTAAGTTTCCGTCCGGAAAGACAAGCGGCAGAGCGAGAATCAGCTTTAGATTGGCGCCTTCGGGTATCTTTCCCAAGGGGAGTCGATAGATCCCAATAAAGACTAGAGCAATCAGTGCGGGGCTCAGGACGAACCCCAGCTTTCCGAAATTTAGGTATGCCTCGACCTCGACAGGCAAATTCATGGACATCCCCTCAGTCCTGGAAAGCCAATAGTCCGTATTGAAATAACTACCCAGGACTTCTTGCGGCTTATCGGGGTAGAGCGCGCGGGGCACCAGCGAAAAAAGCAACGGCTTGTAGCTCTCACCGGCCCAGTAATCGATGGTCTCCGGCGTGACCGCCATCGCCCGCGTCGCGTGGGGCAGATGGGCGAGTCGCTGGAGCATCAGGTTTAAGCGGCCATCTAAAAAGCAATCTCCGCTGCCGTCTCCGCTCTCCATGAAGCAAGAAACGGTCTTAACATTGAACGAGACGTAATGGGCAATGTACGCGTACGCCTTCTCAGGGATCGTGGAATCTTCAAACTTCTTGTCATACCAATCGTAGTCGCGGAAGTGTCCCGTCGCCGGATACGCGGTGACGAAGATCAAGGCAATGACCGCTAACCATTTCAAACTCAACTGGTTCGATTTCCGGTAATAAACGAGGAAGGCAATCAACAGCGTCGTGAGCACCGGGGTTAAGATCGATCCCGATGTCAGCTTGAGCATATATGCGGCAAACATCGCAAGCGCCGCCAGTTTTAACGGCCAATAACGCTTCGATTCGAGAACGTAAGTAATCAGAATCGCCAAGGCCAAGTAAGCCGACGGTGCAAAAATCTGATTCAATGACGTCACCGCCGCGAAAGGCGGGTAAATCACGGGCAGCAAGGCGATCGCGAAAAAAATACCGAAACACAAGAGTCCGAGACGCTCTTCGCCGACGGTAATCGACACAGATACCGTCGACGCACTTTTTGGGAATCTGGGCCAGTACAATAACACCAGCAAGGAAAACACGGCCTGCCCTGCCAAGAGATACATCATCGCGGAAGAGGAATATACGCTCTCGCAATCGGCAAGATAGAGACCGTTAAAATGGATGGGCTCCGCACAGAACCAGGGCGCGAAGAAGGGCGGCACCGCATAGCGAGCGTAATAAATCAAAAGGAAGATGTCCGCGACATGAGAACCCGAAAGTCCACGCCGTTCCTTGATTTCGAAATATAAGAAAATCAAGGCGAACATGGCCGTGGCAATGATCGCGTGCTGCCATCCAGGCATCAAATAGAGAGCAGCCGCGCCGTGCAAAACCGTGAAAGCCGCGATCCGAGCGTAGATGGGCAGAGTTGTCTTATCCAACCCATAAGTCTTCATTCGTGCGCCCCCGCAAACACCACACTCAGTCCACAGAAATACGTGTACGCATCCTCATCCAGCATCACACGCCGTCCGGCCTATCGATTGCCGGTCGCTTGATAAATGCGAAAGTCAGCAAACCGGCAAGCGCCGACACACTTAGCCACCAACTCTGCCATGCGCCGTAACTGGTCGCCATAATAAACAATACCGTGATCGTCAGGCCGAATGACATTGCCGCATCGCCCGACGAGAGATTTCTGCCGGCGGCGACCACGTATCCCGCAAATGCCGCGCCCAAGAGTGCGCCGAGTACGCCCAACTCGAGCCACCATTGCAGCATAGCGTTGTGCGGATGCAAGGGGATTGATTCGGATCTGGCCCGAAACAATCGACCGTCTGGCATGCGCATAAGGACCGTATTTTCGGCATCGTCCTTACTCGAGAAAGTTCTCGATGCTTCGAGTCCAAATCCCAACCAAGGCCGCTCCGATATATGATCGGTTGTCGTGTTCCAGATCATCAATCTATGTACAGTGGACGAGGGCAGGAATGTATAATCCATTGTAGCGGTCTTAGGGTCCGGCAACGCTTTGACGAGGAGCGGCGACGCCACCACAGCCACAGCCAGGAAAGCGCCAATCACTAAATAGGCGCGCTTGGGGAGACGCCACACGAAGATTGCTGCCAACGTGCCAACGGCAAATGCGACCAGTGGCGCTTCGGAGTGGCTACCCGCCAAAATCACGACGGTGCCAGCGCCGAGGCCCGCGGCCAACAGTCGATGGCGCCGCCACGCCACAATCAATACCGGCCACGCTAATACAGCAAGTGCCGACATCGCGGTGTTCAGGGGGCGTCTACCCCAATCAGGATTGCTGAGTGGAGGGAGCTGAAGCAGATTGTCCTGACGCGCCCAGCGCGAAATGGCGGCATCGGTCATGATCTCGATCCCCATCAAAGCCAAGCCCAGCAAGGCACCGGCAATTAATGGCGTCGAACAGATACTTTCGATTTTCTGGGGTGCAGCAGATATCGTCGTCAACAACAATGTGACTGCAACGGCAATACCAACAACACTAACTGACCGTTCCAGGGACAACGCCGGGTCCACGGACCAAAGTGCGCTCGCTAGGACCAAAACGACAAGCAACCCAAGGCACAACGTAATAGGATGCCGCCGAACAGCTGGGCACATATCCCGATCGCGCCACAGGGCCACGTACGAAACGAACGCCATCAGTCCCAATACAACAGTCAGACCGCGTGGCGCCAAAACAGCTATCGGTATCAACACAAAGGCTAAAATAGAGAGAGTGAGCGTCAATTTACGTTGCATTGAAGCCGGATATCGCTTTGTCCAGGCCGATTTTAACTGGAAATGCAATTAACACGCGACGAGCGAGCTCGAGCATAGTGAGAATCCAAAATTACTGTGGGCGATCAATGCAAAAGGATAGCAAACCCGTGGCACGTAAAGAAAGGATTTGCAGACCCTGTGATCGTTTTCAGTCTCTGGCTTATATTCCGGTCGAGCTAAACGACCGTCTCATCCAAAACAGTTGCGCCGCCCCAATGGGCGGCGCGATTACAGGAAAGAAGCATCGTCGAGAGTTAGTGTCGATAGACAGTTAGTTGCGTCAGAGCGACCAACGCTTTCGGCTGAAGTGGGAAGGCAGCGAGGCTTTGCAGAAGAAACCGTCTGGCGAGGGTGGGCTGTCCTAAGCGCTGACAGGAACGTCCGGCGCCATAGATCGCGCGGGCGCGGGCGCGGCGAAGACGAATACCGTCAAAGATACGGCGCGGCCGCAGCTGCAGTGCATGACGGTCTATAACGGTCAGGCTAGCCGCAAGATGCCGTTCGATGGACCCGCTATTGTTCGCAGCGTGCAGCGTATACTGACCGAGCGCCGCATCAACAAACGCAAATCGCGTACCGCGCTCGGCGAGGCGAAGCCAAAGGTCGAAATCCTCCGCGGTGACAAGATCCGTGTCTTCGTCGAATCCTTCGGCTTCCTCAAGGACGGCACGTTTTACCAGTATCGCACTCGGTGACAGGCAGTTGCCGTCGAACAGAAGTGCGCGCGGCGTCACCTTCGAGGCGGACGCGGTCCGCGTGGTGCCGGTCACAACGCCATCCGTCACGATAATCTCGGGGTGGCTGACGACCTCCGTATCGGAATTTGCGGCACCAAGGCACCTCGCCAACTTGTCCGCCGTCCAGATGTCGTCGGAATCGAGAAACGCCACCCAATCGGCCGTAGCGCATCGGATACCTTCGTTCCGGGATGCGGCGATGACCCCCTCGTTACGGAAGTCGACCCGCCGGATACGGCTGTCATTGAAACTCTCGATTACCCCAACCGTGTCATCCTCGGAGAAGTTATTGACGACGATCGCTTCCCAGTCCGTTTCGGTCTGCGCCCGCACACTTTCAAGTGCGAGTTTCAGCATAGGGGCATGGTTATAGGTCGGGATAACGATCGAGACCTTAGGCACGGCCGAAAGCTTCCTTGCAAAAGATCAGCGTTGCGTCGATCTCCGCCGTGAGGTCGGCATCGATCACAAGACCCGTCGCCGCCAATCGATCCGTGGGAATCGTGACATCCGCCGGACGATGCCCATCGTCCGGGGCTGTTCCGATTGTCGGATGTTTCCCCAAAACGATACCGGCCCGTTCCGCGATCAGACTTGCAAGCGCGCGCGTGGTCATCGACGTTCCGGCGGCCAAATTGAACAATCCGTCCCCGAGGGCCGGCGGCGTAAGGCATGCGACGTGAGAGACGGCGCGGACCACCTCGGCCATCGGAATGAAATCGCGCTGATCGAAACCGGTGCCGCGAAGCGTCAGAGTTCCTTCCTCAACCGCTTGGCGGCAGAGGTCGTTGGCAATCAACATCCAGCAGTCCGCTCCCCGATCCATGGGCGCGCCGACCGCATTGCTAAGCCGAAGAACGACGTTCCCGGGCGCCGCAAGGACAATATCCTCGGCGGCGCGATGCGTCGAAGCATAGGGATGAGAATTCGTCGTCGGGTGCCCCTCGTCCAAATACCCTGCGAGCGGCGCGCCGTAGACGTGCGCCGTCGACATATAAATGACGCGACGGACCCCGGCCGCGGCGGCGGCGGTGATCACGTTCGCGGTGCCGTCCACGTTGACATGGAATGCCCCTTTGGAATCTTTCGCACAGGCGCCGGCGTTCATAGCGGCCAAATGGATAGCCACGTCCGCGCCTGCAAACGCCGCTTCCAAAGATTGGGGATCTAAAAGATCGGTAGCGGTGACGGCGTATCTGGACGCCCACGCTGGAAGCGGCCGGGTGTCGTCACGGGTCAGCAAGCGAATTTCAACGTCTGACGCCAGCCCTTGCGCGATGCGCCCGCCGAGGTAGCCAAGACCGCCTGTAATCGCAATTGCCGGCATCATCCGTGGCGGACGTTCCAGTCATAGCCGATCACGGGATCGAATGGGTCGCGATAGGATATCTCGGATGGATCGTGCGGGATGGTCGCACAGTTGGCCACAATCGCGGTGACATCGCCAACGCCTTTGAACCCATTCCATACACGGGGCGGCATCGTCACCAGTGCGTAGTTATCATCGCCCAGAAATACTTCCTGTGTCTCACCTTTGGTCGGACTTTCTTCACGATCGTCGTGCAAAACCAACTTGATCTTTCCCGACGGCACCGCGTAATTCAGGGTCATGATCTCGTGCAAATGCCATGCTTTAACCACGCCCGGATGCACGGTCGAAAAATAGATCTCGCCGAATTCCTGAAACACCGGCCAGTCGCGGCGCAACATGTGCATGACCGCGCCACGTTCATCGACGATCTTCCGCAACGGTGTGATGATCACGCCATCGATCACGATATCTTACCGAAATTTTCGATCTGTGAGGTGCTAACATCGCGCGGGGCCTCGCCGTCGGCGACCCGTCTGTACCAATGCACGGTCGCTTCGATGGCCTCGTCCGACGACCACGCCGGTCGCCAGCCAAGCTCCAATTTCGCTTTGTCGATACTGAGCTGAAGCAGATTGTGCTCGAACGGCGCCTTCGTTTCGGCTTCCACGACGACCTCTCCCCCGCCCCAAAGCTCGGCCGCCCGCTCGGCAACCTCCCGCACCGTTAGGCCGCGCTCTACATCGGGACCGAAATTCCACGACCCCGTTCCACGGGCCGGATCATTCATGAGCGCGTCGGCGAGACGCAAATAACCATGCAGGGGGTCCAACACATGCTGCCAAGGCCGTGTCGCGTAGGGATTTCTCAGCCGGATCGGTTGTCCATCCTTGAGCGCGCGCATGCAGTCCGGGATGATCCGGTCGATCGCCCAATCGCCGCCGCCGATGACATTGCCCGCACGTGTCGACGCGACGCCGATGTCCGGCCGATCGGCAAAGAAAGAATGGCTATACGCCATAATCGCCATTTCCGCTGCGGCTTTGGACGCGCTGTATGGGTCGTGACCGCCAAGCTCGTCGTTCTCGCGATAACCCCACGTCCATTCCTTGTTCAGGTACGCCTTGTCCGATGTGATCATCACAATGGCCTTGACGTTGTCGGAGTGGCGCAAGGCCTCCAGCACATTCACCGAGCCGCCGACATTGGTATCGAACGTCGTTTTTGGATCGTCGTACGACCTGCGCACCAATGCTTGCGCCGCAAGATGGAAGACGATCTCGGGTTTGGTTTCCGTGACAACGGCGCTCAGCCGTTCCAAATCACGCACGTCCGCAACGACGTGTTTGATCTCGTCGGCGATACCCAAAAGATCGAAATGCGACTCGTCGTACTCCGGCGCCAGCGCGTATCCCGTGACCTCGGCGCCAAGTTGCTTCAACCAAAGCGCCAACCACGACCCCTTAAAACCCGTGTGGCCCGTCACCAAAACGCGCCGGCCTTGGAAAGCGTCAGCGAGCGGGCGCATCACCAGCGCTTCCACGGCGCTGCGCCGTCCTCCCAGAGGCCGTTCAATAGTTTGTAATCGCGGAACGTATCCATGCACTGCCAAAAGCCGTCGTGTTCATAGAGCATCATCTGGCGATCGGCGGCGAGTCGGCGCATGGGCTCTTGCTCGAAGACCAAATCGATACCTTCGCTCAGGTACTCGAAAACACCGGGTTCACAGACGAAGAAACCACCGGAAATGCGGCCACCCTTTGCCTGCGGCTTCTCGTTGAATTCGATCACGGCGCCGTCAGCGTCGGAATCGACCTCACCAAATCGGCCGGGCGGGCGGACACCGGTGACGGTCATCAACTTGCCGTGGCTCTTGTGAAAGTCGACGAGCGCATCGAGGTCAAGATCGCTGACGCCATCCCCATAGGTCAGCATAAAGGTTCCCTGACCATCAACGTACCGGCGCACGCGGCCGACCCGGCCGCCTGTCATCGTCTCCAGGCCGGTGTCGGCGAGCGTCACTTTCCAGCCGTCCTCAGCATGGCGGCCGTGATACTCGATCCCTTTGTCGGCGCCCAACGTCACCGTCAAATCGCCGGTAAACGCCTCGTAGTTCAGGAAGAACTCCTTGATCACGTGCGCCTTATGACCCAGGCACAGCACGAAATCGTCGTGCCCATGCGCCGCGTAGGTTTTCATGATGTGCCACAAAATCGGCTTGTCGCCGATCGGCAGCATCGGTTTCGGCACGTCGTTGGAGACGTCTCGAATGCGTGTCCCCTGTCCACCGCAAAGAATGACAGTTTTCATTTTCTCGTCGGTTCCTCACTACCGTCTATCAGAATCGCGATTTCGCGCCATGTGAGGTTAGAATCAATCACCGCTCGGATACCCCCCATATCCTTCCGGATGGACCCTCGGCTCCGGCAACCGATTGTTGACCAGCCCATCAATGGCGGCACGTCCCATGGCCAAGATCGCCTCTTCGGCACTCCCGCCGATATGCGGCGTGACCAGCACATTCGGCAGAGCCAATAGTTCAGCATCATCCGGCGGTTCGCTGGCAAACACATCCAGAGCCGCACCGGCAAGTTTTCCCTCCAACAATGCCGACTTTAGGGCCGCTTCATCAATCAACCCCCCACGAGCCATATTGATCAGTAAAGCACCTGACTTCATCAGACCCAGTCGGCGGGCGGCCATTATATTCGCTGTCGATGCACATTTCGGCAGATGAAGAGTGACGATGTCCGCCTCTCTCAACATCGGCTCTAGATCCATCGCTTCGATGCCATGGGCGGCATAGAAAGATGGAAAATCGCGAATATCGTAGGCCAGTACTCGGCAGCCGAAAGCCTTGAGCAAAGGCGCCAAGTCCTTGCCAACGTGTCCGCATCCAACGATGCCGACCGTACGACCGGACAGATGATTGCCCATATGCTGACGCCACGTACCGTCGCGCACCTCGCGATTTGCTTCCGGCACGTGACGTAATAAAGAGATCGCCGCGGAGATGACCAGTTCAGAAACCGAACGCTTGTTCACACCCCCGCTCCAGCCCAACTTGATACCCCGTTGGCGCATCGCATCCAGGTCGAGCATATCGAACCCGACGCCGTACTTCGAAATAACGGTCAGCTCGGGCAAAGCCGCAAACACCGCCTCGTCCATCTTCTCGAGCGCTGTGATCGCCATGTCTTGTCCGAGCAGGAATGCTACGAGTGCGTCTCCCGACAATGCCAAGCCTTCATCGTTGAAGGAGATTGTAGCATCCGGATAACGCGCTTCCAGTTCGCTGCGCAAAACAGGATGACGCGAGAAAGACCGAGATGTAACAGCAATTCGGGTCATGCCGCGGCCGGACCCGATGCAAGCCGCGTGAGGGTTTCGGGAAGGGCGTCAAAGTTGTCGATTACGGCGTCGGCACCCAAGTCGGCAAAGGGCACGTGGCAATAGCCATATGTCACCGCCACAGTCGCCAGGCCGGCGTCGCGTCCAGCGCGGATATCGCTTTCGCTGTCACCGACCATGACAGCCGTCGCGCCGTCGCGCCCCATGGCGGCCAGGGTCTCCAACACATGCCGTCCGTCCGGCTTTCTGTTCAATGTATCTTCGGCAGTCACCACGACGTCGAAATACTTGGTTAAACCCAAAGCGTCCAGTACCGCGCGCGTGCTAGCCCGCGGTTTATTGGTGCAAATGCCCATCGGCAGACCTTGTTCGGTCAGAAAGTCGAGGGTTTCACAAACACCCTCGTAGATGACCGTCTGCGCGGCTGGGTCGGATAGATAAACATCCAGATAACGGGCAATCATCGTGTCCAAGTCAAACGAGCTTGGGCCTCCACGGGTGGCGAGGGCTTTTTCGAACATGACCTTCACGCCTTCACCGACGATGGCTTCAACCTCATCGACGCCGAGCGACCCGAGGCCTTCCTCGTCGAACACCCGATTCATGGCCCAACAAACCTGCGGCACGCTGTCGATCAGGGTGCCGTCCAAATCTAAGACGATCGCTTCGAATGCCGGTTTGGAGGTCAATAGCGGCCCCATAGCGGGTCATCCTTCATCACCGCTTCGACCATCGTCACGTCGTGCGGGCTGTCAACGGAAACGTAAGGGCGCCACGCAATGGGGGCAATCCGCTGAAAGAAACCGTTGTCGCAAATCCTATTTGAGTCGCACGCCTCTACTTGCTCCAATGGCGACTCTGGCGTCTCCGTAAACCAACGCAGGAACGACCAGCGAAATCCGAAGATGCCGCCGACACGCATCGCGCCCAGCTCGGGTGTGAAACCGTCCTTGGCGTAAGGAATTGGGCTGCGCGAGGTGTAGAGAACATCACCCTTTCTATTGTGGACCAGCTTGACGATGTCTGGATTGACGAAAGTATCCTCGTCGACGATCGGTACTGCCAGCATGGTGCCCGGCACTGCGTCATCTTCGTTAAACGGCTTGATCACGGCCTCAATGATGTCGGGGCTCAGCAGCGGTTCGTCGCCCTGCACACAAACAACGATATCGTCGTCTTCAATGTCGTCCAAGGTGGTGACGGCTTCTGCAACCCGATCGAGAGCACGCGTATGTTTGTCGCTGGTCATTACGACGGGGTAACCTTTTTCCAAACCGAAGGCTTCGATTTCTGCATCGCATGTCGCCAGCATCAGATAATCCCAGCCCTCAAAAAGTTTGGCGCGCTCGAAGCAGTGCTCCAGAAGTGGCCGGCCGAAAATCGGGTGAAGCGGCTTCCCCGGAAACCGACTTGCCGCCATTCGCGCGGGCACTACGCCGACCAATTTGCTCATGGTTTTGTTTCCTTCAATTCTGGAACTTGATCGGACAGGTTCCAGCGGTCTTTCCATTCCGCATCGGCGCAATAGATGCGATAGACCAACTCCATCGTCCGATAGGCGTCGTCGGATGACCCTTCGGTGATGGCTCTGCCCGTATGGATGGCATCAGCAAAATCGGCGATCTCGTCGCGCCAGGAGTCATCCTTGTTGTATCGCGTCGTCTGTTCGTAAGGATCACCCGTATCGTCGCCCGCCCACGCCACCGACATCGTTTCAGCGCCATAACTCTTCGATCCCGAGAGAATCCCACTGAGCGTCAGGGCACCCTTCTCCAATGTTATGTCGAGGTTAAAACGGTGCCGCCACTGGGTCGCCGATGAATGCAGCATCCCAATAACGCCGTCCCGAGTTCGCATCAGCGCATAGGCGTTGTCTTCAACGTCGTGTTTCCAGAAATCGTTGCGCACAAAACTATGGATGTCCGTAAATTCACCGCCGAACAGACGCATCAAATCGACCATGTGGATACCTTGATCGAGCAGAATGCCGCCGCCGGCCACATCGCGCTGGGTACGCCAAGTGGTTTGGCCGAAAGAGATCAACATAGATTTACCGTAGACACCGCGGAGGTTTACGATTCGACCGAGTTCGCCGGACGAGACAATGGACAGCGCATTGCGGACGGACTCGTGATACCGATGATTGAAACCATACTTCAACTTGAGAGCCGGGTGCAGCTTTTCATGCTCAATCACTTGTGCGATATCCGACAAGTCACGCCCAGGCGGCTTTTCACAGAAAACGTGAAGGCCGTTTTCGAGCCCCATGATCGTCGCTTCCGGTGCGAGATCGTTGGGCAAGCAAACGAAAAGCACGTCCAAGTCCACGTCGGCAAGGCGCCGAAAATCGGAAAAATACTTGGTGCCGTCTTCAAGGATTCCGTCGTCACCAAGTGTTACGTCCGAAACGGCAATCGCCTGCATATCGTCGCGTTCGTCGATAATCTGCCGGCGGCGCTTCCCGACGACGCCATATCCGGCGAAACCCACTTTGAGCGGTTTTTCCGTACTCATGGTGGAGGCAGCCTGTATAGGTCGGAAATCGCCTCATCCGCACGGCCTAGCCGCACCGACTGTGCGCCGTCATCCACATGAATCCAGTCTTTCTGTTCGTCGGAGCGGTAGAACGCGTGGAGGAGGTTGAGCGTAGCCAAGCAGTCGGCGCGATCAACCGGGTACGTCGATCCGTTATGGAAGTACGCGACGATGTCTTCATACATCTGAGCGTGCCCATATCCGTAAACCGCCCCGTGACCTTCGATGCCGACAAAGACCTCCGAGTTGACGGCACAAGCGTCCGGATCAGGTGTAAATGTCTGCAACTCGTTTACGGCAATGCCGCCGACCTGCGCCAATCCCTTCGATCCGACAATTGAAATAGACGCTTCAAAGTCATCCGGCCGTGCGGCCGTCGTTGACTCCAAGCTACCGACGGCGCCACCGGTATAGGTGAACATCGCTACCGTTGTATCCTCGACCTCAATATCTGCACCCAGCGTGCACATTGTTGCCGATACTTTTTCAACCTCTCCTGCGAGATGGCGCAACAAGTCAATATGATGGATGGTCTGATTTGTCAGCGCGCCGCCGTCATGCGAAAACGTGCCGCGCCAGGGCGCCATGTCATAGTAGCGTTGTGGACGGCACCATCGCAGCCTCACGTTGACCACTCTAACGTCACCCAACTCTCCGTCGTCAACAGCCCTTTTGACCCGGCGAACAGCCTTGTTGTAACGGTTTTGGAACACTGGAAAGATTTGCAGGTTCTCACGGTCTGCCAATGCGTAGGCCTCATGAAGTTGTTCGGGCCGCATGAAGGTCGGCTTCTCCATGATGATGTGTTTGCCGTAGCGCGTCATAATGTCGGCCGCGTGCTCGAAATGCATGCCAGACGGTGTGATAACGGCGGCAACGTCGATTTCGGGTAACGCTTCGAACATTTCGTGATAGTTCGAGAACTTTGGCGTTTCGTATTCGTCGGCGTACGCCATCGCCTTGTCAATTTCCAGGTCGCACACACCGGCGAGGGTAACGCCGTCAACCGCAGCGATGGACCGGCAATGATGGCCCGCGATGCGTCCGCATCCGATCAAGGCAACGTTGATGGTTTTCATGGGTTCTTTCTTTCCATGGTTGTCGCGCTGTTTTCAAGCACTCGGTCACGTCGGGTGCCGAGCAATCGACGCCACGTCTCTAAATCGACCGGCGCCATGATGTCCTCCCACTTCGGCGATGGGCCGGGCGGAGTCGATGCCAAGGCCGCCGCCAAGCCATCCATGGTGACCGGTTGCGCCGCCACACCGTCAGGCATGATATCCAGCGCCACCATGTCTTCAGGCATTAGACGGAACGTAGGTACGCCTGCGAACATCCCTTCGAGGCCGGGTGTTCCGGTCGAATAGATGACGGCCGCGATGCCGTGGGTTTTCGGAATTGTTGTGCCAATTCGACGGATGTTTTCTGTCTCGTTGAAAGCGAACGGATACATCGGGTGGTCCTTGATGACGAATCTGACACCCGTGGCAGATGCCACGGAACGTATCGCCCGCATCATGTGTTGTGCGAGTTTCGGGATCGCCGATAGCGCGACGTAAACCGGGCCTAATGGGTCGAACCGCCGACCTTCGATACGGCCGACCCGGAAAGCACCAGCGATGGTCAAGCGACTCTTCGGAATATCCAGGTCGGCGAGCTGGTCACGGTATCCCGGGCCGTTGCAGGCAATATCATCCGGGATGCTATCTAATCCGTCCGGATTGGACGCTGGCGCGAAGTTGAATTGATGGCGTCCGACGACAGCATGTTGATAGCCGACGGTACGCACACCTGTGTGCCGGGCAGCTCGAACCAAGTCACGCTCCCAAGCGTGGTTCTCCCACGGCCAAGCGACTACGTCTGGTCGCTTATCCTTGAGCCATTGGCGCTGGCAATGCATCTGCCACCGATTCATCGCGGGGCCACCGCCGCCGTTCTCGCGAGCCGCCGCTCGTTGAATGAGCCAACCGTATTTTCCAGTCGACATATGACGGCTGGGCTTCCAGGCGGTGAATGGAAGGCGGGTTAGCGCGAAGGAGATGCGTCCCCAGGCATTGAGACTCACAGTGCGGTTACCCGCGCTCAGGCGTTGAGCCGGGCCGAGCCTGCAGTCTGTATGCAATAGGCGCACCAACGTTGGCATTTCATTCATGAGATCGCCAAAGTACGCGTCTTCTCCACTGGGCTCGCTACTCGTATGCCCATAGACAACCAATGCAGGTCCGCCGTTACCGGCAATCTTGCGCCGGTCGCGCCGTAAGGCACCCGCAGTATGTGCCGTGCGCACCGTAACGGCGAGTCGTGCCATTAACCCGCGGACCCCCCGCCTAATACGTTCCGGCCATAGATATGGAGGTCGGCCGGCGTGAACCCCGGGCAGCGTAGCGAGATGACGGAATAGCCAGGGGTCAGAACAAACGACCAAGGTGGTCTCGGGCTCTCTTGCGCAGGATTCGGTCAGTCGTGCCCATGCCAACATTAAGCCGAAATCGGAACCATAGGTGCCAGCGGCTGCCGTATGGGACCACCGCGCTGACGGATGGTCACGACCAAGCGCGCGGCCAAGGCTCCACCAGTCAGTGCGGATCAGATCAAACGTGGTTTCGAGTCTGGCCGCAAGGTCCGGTAGTCGCTTCTCGGGCGGAAAATCAAGGGGCGTCGACTGATCGGCGACCGGAAACCACCACGCCACCAAGTCCGGTGCGGGAAGGTCGTCAGGTCTTCTGAGAAATACGGGCATACAAGCAACGGGAGCGCGATAACCCGAGAGATAGGCTATCAGACATCGTAGGTTTTGATCCGCGGCAGCAGGAGAAGATTAACGCAAATCTCCGGCGGCTCGTCGGTCAAAGGTTCAAGTCGGAAATATGGGTTCGCCGGCGTCAAGGGATACACAATGAGAATATGATAATCCGGGAAAGTCTCGCGATACCATTGGAACGTCATTCCAAACTTTGCCAAGCGGGTGCTGTGCGCCTCGATGATCATTGCGGGGCGGTAGCGACGAAGTGTCTCCATACCGCCCTTGAGCACCATCGGCTCAAAACCCTCCGTATCCATCTTGACGAAATCGAGACGCTCCGACCCCACCATTTTGCCGAAAAAGTCATCAAGGCGTCGGACCGTGACTTGCTGTGTCATGTATTGCTCAGGCCGTCTTTCGACGTGCACGGTTTCCAGCAGCGAACTGGTTCCCTCCATACCACCGTCGGCAATATTGATATTCATCTCGATGACACTGTTTTCCTCACCTAGGGCACAGGGCACCAAGGTGACGTTGTCTTGGCCGTTCAAGGCACAGTTCAAAGAATTCCTTTCCGCCATTTTGGGCACCGGTTCGAATGCGTAGACGTGCCCCTGCGGGCCGACCGCCCGGGCAAAAGCCACCGTGTGCAATCCGACATTGGCACCGATATCGAGCACAACGTCGCCCGGCGTGATCAGGGACTTGATCAGATAGCCGATTTCCGGCTCATAAGCGGTGGGGTCAAAACGAACGATTTCGGACGTATGAGAACCGGTCGCGAGGTACGTGCCGGACGGCGCTAGATAGCGCAAGCCATCGCGATCGATGAAGTAGTGCGACACATGGAAGGGGTTGA
This sequence comes from Rhodospirillales bacterium, assembly GCA_965222395.1. GTDB lineage: Bacteria > Pseudomonadota > Alphaproteobacteria > Rhodospirillales > Casp-alpha2 > UBA4479. The sequence continues at coordinate 3,023,015 of OZ244947.1, read as the reverse complement.
TCAGTCCGACTATCTTCGGTCGATCACGCAGGAAACCGAACACAACCCCAAGGATCTTCCCGAAAAGGGGCCCGTTCAGCAGGCCGATAACAAACGTTTTCATATTACAAATTGCTCAAGGTTTTCATTTTATAGCCAATCACCACCCGTCAGCGGAATCATCTGGCCAGTGATAAAGCCGGCCCATCCGGACAGAAGATAAACGATCAATGCAGCGACCTCCGCAGGGTCGCCGGCGCGCTTCAGCGGAATTAACTCGATCCGATCGGCCATCTCCGCTTCCGTCTTGTTGTGCCAACGTTCATGAAAGCCGGACCGGATACATCCCAACCTGACACCGTTCACAAGAATACCGTCGGGCGCTCCTTCACGCGCCAGTCCTTCAACAAGGCATTCCGTTCCGCGCTTGGCGATTGCATACGGGAAGGATTGCGCGCTGCCGCCGTGAATGGCGGATTCCGTTCCGTTCAAAACTATCCGTCCACCGCTTTTCTGATTCTTCATGTGAGCCATCGCGGCGCGCGCGAGGTAAAAGGGATGGTTCAAATTAACATCGATGTCTGATTCCCAATCGGAGTCCGGCATGTCTTGCCAATGACCGCTGAAATGGATACGACCGGACAAGGCGACGAACGCGTCAATACCACCTGCTTTATCGACAAAACCATCGACGACGGAGCGGCAATCGGCGCCGGACTCCAAGGGCTTAACGATCGAAACGATTCGTTCGTCATCAACCGCGACCTCCCGTGTCGCCCCATGTGCACCAATCGTACAATCGGGACAATCCAGCAGCATTCGAACCAACGCCGCTCCAAGCCCCCCACTGGCGCCGGTGATCAAGATTCGCGAACCCGCGGGTACCTGTGGCACCCAGTCAGGACGGGTAAATTCGATAGCACGTGTCATTCGTAATGTTCCCTTAGCACCCGTGCACTTTCCGCCAAGTCTGAGAGCGGGTCTTTTTCGTTCAGCATTCGCTGTTCGATTGAAACCCAACCATCATACCCGACCGTGCGAAGATACGCGCCGAGGCGCTGGTGGTCGATCTTCCCACTCGAACCGAGTACCGCCAGTGCAGGCTCATTGGCATGAAAGTGGACTAGGTCATCAGCAACGTTTTCGAAAGTATCGACCGTCAGTTCATCGTTTTCTACTAAGGCCTTCGCGTCCAATTGAATACGCAATGCCCGATGCTCGACCGCCCGTACGACCCGGAGTGCGTCGTGAGAGGTGTGAATGAAGTCCGTATCGCAAGGGCCCAGAGGTTCGAAACAAAAACAAGTCCCGTGCCCTTCAATCCGCTGGCACAATTCGCCCATAAAGGCCTCCGCTTCGCGGTAGGCGGTCGATTCTGGCAGGGCATTGCGACGACGCCCGCCACCCCAAATCAGAGTATGCCCGCCCAAGTCACGACACACCCCCGACAAGTGAACCAGGAAATCGAGCGAGCGTCGGCGACCATCGGCATCCTTGAACAAGCCCAACTCCGGATGATCGAAGAACAAAGAGTGTAATCCCACAACCTGAAGACCGGCTCTTTCAACAGCGGCTCGGTACGCATCTACGTGCGCGGCGGACAGGCCCTCCCAGGTATCATGCCAGGCACGGCTGGGCGCGACTTCTACGCCCTTCAGACCTTCCGCCGCGGCACGCATAAGCTCGTCCGCATGATCGAATGCCGTCAGAGCGATGTTGGAAAAAGCCAAACGCATGTTTTCTTGTATATTTTTGACGCCAAATATCTTTTTGACAAAGAAGCTAATGATCCGCAGCTCCTTTCTCGTCAATATCCTGTTCAAAGAGGATTGCGCTTACGCCATACTCTGCGTCACTAATCCCTTCCGGACACGATTTTGTAGATGCTGAACAAGCCGATCAATCAGACAATCATAAATGTTCTGCTATATCTTAACTTGCACTCTGAGCGGCAAGTGCACGCTGCCTCTCGGCCCTAACTTTGGTCAGTCTCTGGGCGGGAAATTCAGGAATCTCCGCAAGCCGCGTTTCAATTGGCCGAAGCAAATCGGGTAATGCCGGATGCTTTGGATCATACAGATTGTGCTGCTCCAATGGGTCGACCTCGAGGTCATACAGTTCGTGCCCGTCGACCCCGAACTGATCCTTAGGATCCGGCCATTCTCGCCAGATCAATTTGAACTTCTTGGTCCGTACTGCCATGTAAACTGGGCGGTGCTCGAACAAGCAATTGCCGCCATGGAAGGATTCGAGGATAACGTGATCGCGGGTATTGATTTCTTGAGCGGTAACCGTTTCGCCTTCCCAATTTAAGGGAGACTTAACACCAGCCAAATCTGAAACAGTCGGTGCCAAATCCATTAAAGTGGTTAATCCATTAATCGAGCGTTCTTCAAAACCCGGCCGATGGAAAATCAACGGCACCCCTGTGCTGTGCTGGTGAAGCCGGAAATAGTGGCTGTAGTTGCCATGCTCACCGAGCTCCTCTCCGTGGTCGCCACATATGACAACTAAGGTGTCCTCACGCAGTCCCTCTGCGTCAAGCGCATCAATGATACGGCCGATTTGCGCGTCGACGTAGCGGACTGATGCATCATATACAGCTGACCATGTTTCACGGTGAGCCGGGTCTTGTGGGCGCTTAAATGGCATAACCGAGAGATCTAGATCGCCCGGATATCCAAGTGCTTCAAGATATTCGGGGGCCTCTTCGTACCAACTTGGACAGCGGCCTGGTAAGTACGGGACATGACTGTCGAGAAAGTGTGTCCAGATCATGAACGGCTGGTCGCCGCTGTAGTCTTTGAAAGTTCGGATTACACGGTCGGCAAGCGCATGTCCGTCGACGAATTGTTTGAAGCGATTGGCCCGTAAGATTGCGCGTTTAGGCGCGACCATGGAGTACACTTTATTTGAGAAGCGAAACAGAGCTTCGCGGAGCAGTTTCGATTTCGTTCGCGCGTAGCGCCAGTCTGCGGCTATCCAATCATGTGCATGCGGGATTTCCTGGAAATGGTAATCGACATATCCGATTGGATCTTTCTGAAACTGATTACGATGACGTTCTGTAGCGCGGCGTACAGCAGAATAATCAAAGCCATCCTGGATTAAGCTAGTATTACGAAAATCGATTAAGTCTTCTTGTTGGGTTTTAATCCGTTCATCGCAAAAATCCAGTATCTGTTCGAAAAGATCTTCGAACACTGGGGTCACCAAGCTCAACATCTCTTCCGCGTCAATCTTGCCGTCGTGGTATCCGAGGATCGAGCTATGGCAACGATTGACTGCGGCGCCCATCAACGCCTTCGGAGAATAGAGATGAGATTCTCGTGCAACGCCATTGCCATAGCCGTAGTACTTGGTCACCCACTTGAAGGTGGCCAGTGAAAACACCTCGTAACCAGCACTGCCGAATACTTCGAAAAGCGTCTCCGGTCGCCCGTAAGCACCGAGATCATAACCTCCGTAAGAAAGTGGGCGCGAAGAGGAGAAAATTGATGGGAATGACGCCTGCGTAAACCCCGCAAGAGAATTGTTATTGCGACAGACTATACTTTCTTGCGCGATTTCATCCAGTCTGGGCGTTGTAGGTCTATCATAACCGTACAAACTCATTCGGTCAGCACGAAGAGCGTCAACGGTAAGTAAGAGGATATTGGGCCGGTTCTTCAACTGTCACATTCCGTTATGCAGCCGAGTATTAGGATCGGCAGATTTCACAGGCATTGAAAACATCGCTAACAACTTGGACTTTACTAATCGCATCGAACTCGACACATCCCCGATAAACGTCGATTGTTTAACGAATCAATGGATGTCTTGCCTTCGGCTTTAGCATCCTCGCAAGGTTACGTTCGACTTTTATCGGTTGTAAGATGAGCTTTTTTTATCGAAACCACAAAGAACTCGTACCATGATCTTTCTCGACAGAGGTGGCCAAATCGTCGGCTAATTGACACTGATGGGGATCAAGCATCCCATCCAATTAAATACTCAGAAATTGCATTCGGCGAACAAGCTACTAGTAGAAATCAGGAGCAAACTCAATTAGCGCTTGTTCGGTTTTCTACCTTATCGAAGGGGCAGTTGTTGGTAACAATCATTCTTCAAACTTTGAGAGTGCGACAAGCTTCTTAAACGTTGGATTGTTCTCCTGCAGCGTCGTAAACGAACCTATATCTTCAATTCGACCTTTTGACATCAAGACCAATCGATCACACGATCTGAGCGTACTCAAACGATGGGCAATTATGATGATTGTCTTATCGCGACCAAGTCGTTCGATAGCGGCACTGACTTCGAATTCGGCTTCACTGTCCAGTGATGAAGTCGCCTCATCAAATATCAAGACCTTCGGATCGCGGTAAAGTGCTCTAGCTATTCCAACGCGTTGTCGCTGACCACCGGAAAGTCGGGTACCCCGATCACCGAGAAACGTTTCGTCGCCATGCGGCAACGATTCGACCAGTTCTTCTAGCATCGCGGCCTTCAACGCAGAATGAACTTTGTTATCGTCAATCTCGTCATCAGGGATTCCGAAAGCAATGTTTCGACGCAAGCTATCATCGGTGAGATAGATGGTCTGAGGCACGTAACCGAGGTTCTTTTGCCACGCTCGTGTTGAGCCAGCGATGTCCAGACCGTCAACCAAGATACGTCCGCTATCGGGTGACAACAACCCGAGCACGATGTCGGCGAGCGTCGTCTTTCCAGCACCGGAGATACCGACGAGACCAATGGTTTCTCCGCTCCGGATCAATAAGTCGATATCCACAGCGGCGGCAGTTTGGGTGCCAGGATAATAAAAGCTAACTTTTTGAAGTTCGATGGACTCTCGGAACGGAAGGGGATCAGTTTGGCCTTCAAGTTCAGCAACGGGTCGTTCGAAGGTATTCAGATCCTCGTATACTTTCATCACCGGATATGTTCCGCCGCGCAAACTATTCATGGCCATCAGCATTCTATTGAATGAGGGGATGAGCCTAAATATCGCCGCTGCGAATAGAGCAAAGATGGAGAAAAGGCCAGTGGCCTCGGACCCACTAGAGATGACATAGCTTATGCTCAGAATTACCCCGCCAACCGCAACGGTCTCTATCCAAAGCCGCGGTAAATTTCCGATAACCGAGATTTTTGCAACCAGGCTAGCGAGAACCCATCTATCCTGGCTAAATCTATTTATTATATACGGCTCACGACCAAATACTCTTACCTCCTTGAGGCTATGTAATCCTTGCTGGAGTATCTGTAGGAGCTTCTGCCGGATTTCGACTGATTGCTCTCCCCATGCGGCAACGGGCCCACGAGTGAAAGCGTACATCAGACCGACGGCAACGAGCATCAAGGCAATGGCGCTGACGGTCATCTTCGGTTCGGCCATCAACAGTACGATTGTAACCGAAATTGTTAGGACAACTTCTACAGCCAACGTAATAACACCGTTCATGGCATTTGAATAAACGGAATTTGTGGTCGACAACACGTGGTTGATCAACTCGGATGAGTTCCGAGTCATCAACAATCGAAGGTCACCATTGAGGTAGTGCGAGAACAACTTGCGGGCCAACAACGCCTCGTTCTTCGCGAAAAACCATCCTTGCAGGATGTAACTAAGCAATAATAGAGCGTTCTTGACGACTATGACTGCAAAAAAAAGCCCTGAAATCTTGAGAAGGACCGAATTGTAATTGTCGGCATTAACCTCGCCCAAAAAAAATGTGACCCATTCATAATCCGACAACACCGAAGGATCCGCAATTGCCTCGACCAACGGAAAGACCAACCCGATGCCAACGACTTCCAACATGGTTCCAATCAATATTACGATGGCGATGCCGACTGCTTGTAGGCGAGTCGACCGATCGACAAAGAATAGGAGCTTCCGTAGGACATCGAACATATTAGTTGATCGATTACTCCCGTTGCGCGTCGATAGAACCAGCGGCGATCAAATACTCAAGTATGTCTCGCGCCGCACATTCCGGAGAACGCCCGTTGGTTGAAATGACGACGTCAGCGTCATCGGGTTGCTCGAATGGGATGTCGAAGCCAACGACTTCAGGCTTTTCGCCGTTTTTCTGCATGGTTCTAGCGCGCCGATACAAACCCTTCGGATCTCGCTCCATGCAAACCCCTGTCGGTGTATTGACCCAAACCAACCCAAATTGCCCCTCGGGATGGTTCTCTCGGGCAAATGCACGTTGCTCGTTGGTATGATTGATGGCTGCTAGAATGATAATTACCTTACTCGATGTCAGATAGGAAGTTAGCTTGCAATAACGTCGCGTTATTAACTTTCTTTCTTCAATCGAACGACCTACCCCCTCGGCTACGATCTCGCGGGTCGCATCGCCATCAAACAGAATGACAGGCACGTCGATTGACTCGAGTAGTTTTTTCAAGGCCATCGACACGGTCGTCTTGCCAGCCGCCGGCAGACCGAAAATCCACAAGGCATGCCCTCGATTGACGTGGTGCAAACGATCACACGAATTGATTTCATTTTGCGCCATACTAAGCTTCCGGAGTTATCACAGATATTGGTTGTTGTGTTCTTTCATGACTGGCCACGCCACCCTCGACGACGTCTCTGAACCAAAGCTCGATGTTCATCATCATCCACACCTTCTTTCCGTAGAAGTCGTAAGGCAGGTCTTGCCGATTCCGAAGGAATCTCTCTACCTTATCTGGATCGAAAATCCCTCTTTCTCGAGCTCGAGGGTCCAGTAAAACTTCCATAGCGACATTTTTCAGATTGCCCTTGAACCATGAATCCAATGGTGTCGGAAAACCCAGCTTCTTTCGCCTTGCGATCTCTGGTGGTAAGCACTTGTCGCCGATTCGACGCAGAAGGTACTTGTTATGGTCTAAGTTTTCCGATGCTGAAAATGACGATTGGAACAGCGATCGCGCCTGCGAAAGCTTGGATTTCCAGCGCATTTTGTGTCGGACAGGAATGTTAACGACATACTCAATGAGTTCGTGATCAACAAATGGCACGCGCGCTTCCAATCCTGATGCCATACTCATCATGTCGAGCCGGTCTAGAAGACAGCCGAGGTGGATTTTTTGAAAGGCATGTAGAATTCTGTCATACGGATCGGCATCGGCCACGTTGTCGAATAGGTCTTGGAATATGCCGATCACCTGATTGTCGTTATTGATTTCGTTCCGCGCGTCTCCCGTCATGAGATCCCATTTCTCACCAAACGGCATCCAATTGTAGACGTCAAAAAAGTGGTCCATATGCTGTTCGTGGCGTAGCCAAGACACGGGCGTGCCTTTGAACTGCTGCATATTCCCGATCATCTCGGAGAACTTTGGTCCGATAACAGCACGGACAGCGGCGACCTTCTTCCAATCCATCGGCGAACGCTGAACCCGCCCATAGCCGCCGAACAGCTCATCGGCTCCTTCGCCGGAAAGGGCAACGCTGACTGTCTCCTTCATGTGCGCTGAGAGCTGGTAGAGAGCCACCTCGTGTGGGATCGAGATGGGAATATCGTTAATCTTGATCAAATCACGCCAGGTGTTCAGATAGTCATCCTGTTCAAGTGTCAGATGTTCGTGATGGGTGCCGACGTGATGTGCAACCATCTGCGCATAACCTTCTTCGTCATATCCCTCTTCAACATAGCCGACCGAGAAGGTTTTTACCTGTTGTTCGGAATGGCCGACCATGAGCGCCGCGATAATGCTGGAATCCAATCCGCCGCTCAGATAGGAACCCACAGGCACGTCGGCAACCATCCGCCTTTTTACTGCCTGGGAGAGCAACTCCTCTGCTCTTTCCAGATAGACATCCTCACCAAGATCTTCAGATTCTTCGCGTATCGGCAATGTCCAATAGGCTCGATCGCGAATATCGTTGTTCTTCAGCACCAGCATATGGCCCGGCAGAAGTTTGTTGACGCCCTTGAAGAAGCACGTGTTCCATACCGCCTGGCGAAACGTTAAGTAGGATGAGACACCATCAAGATTCGCTTCGATGACAAAGTCGGGATGCGCCATGAACGCCTTGTTTTCCGACGCGAAGGCAAACTGGCTTCCGATCTTTGTCCAATATAGTGGCTTTATACCAAGCCGGTCGCGTGCCATTACGAGCTTGTTCTCGCGTGGGTCCCATATGGCAAAGGCGAACATACCGTTGAAGTGTTGGCAGAGATCTTCTCCCCATTCGAGATAAGATCTGAGAACAACTTCCGTGTCTGACGACGTGTGAAACTGATGCCCACGCTGTACTAATACATCCCGGATCTCGCGGTAGTTATAAATTTCACCGTTGAAGGTCAAAACGGTGCCTGTCTCGGGTTCAGCCATCGGCTGCCTACCGTCCACCAAGTCAATGATCGACAAGCGTCGGTGCCCAAGACCAACGGCCCCGTCAGTCCAGATACCGTGTTCGTCCGGCCCTCGGTGAGCGAGAGAATCGCGCATTGACGCGACGATCGCCGGATCGACTTGTCTACCTGATAGATCTAAGAGGCCTGCGATTCCGCACATAAAATCAGCCGTTAATCTCTGTTGAGGTTTGTGTTTCCGCCATCACATAAAAGTTCTCTTCTTTCGCCGCGGCATAATCGTCGGCATCGTCAATTTCACACCATGGCGATTGTATTTCCATCGGCTCAATGACCTCGCCGGCCGCAGCTAAACGCGGAAGGGCCTGGACGTAATAGTCTTGCTCATGCCCCCCTTCTTCCACCATTCGCGACAGTTCTTGGCGAAGTAGCAGCGCACCGCGCTTCGAAAATTTTGCTATACCGACGAAATTGCCGATTCCCACCTCTGTCGGAATATGTCCGCCGAGGTCCGTTATGCCTCGATCATCACGTACAATACGCATCGTCCCAGCGAGAACTCGGCTCGTATCGACAAGAAGTGAAAAGTCTTCTGAGCTTTCCGCAAGCGATTGCATGGCGGATGCTGATAAGAGCACGTCAGAAAACAAAATGATGCACGAGTCGTCGAGATGTTCAGCACAGGCATGCAGGGTATACAGATTGTTGGTGGACGCATAATCGGCATAAGACGTGTAACGTACACGGTCTCCCATAGCTTCTTGGATTCGCTCACCCATGTGCCCGGTGATAACTAGAACGTCGTCTATGCCGGCAGCTCTCAATACATCGATCTGATAATCCATCACGGTTCGACCGTGCAACTCGAGCAAACATTTCGGAAGAATTTCAGTCAGCGGGCGTAGTCGGGAGGCCAAACCAGCGGCAAGGATGATGGCTTTCATATTTTCTAGATTCCAGATTTTTCAGGATTCCCCAGGAGGCTCATTGGGGTATATCAAGTTTAAATTTCCGCATTCAATTTGAGAGTATGCATTAAGTTCTTTGGTAGGTTAGCGCCCACTCGTACACGGCAAGTTGGCCGCACTAAATAATCGAATTCTTGTACTTCATCGCGAAACGAGGTCCAACAAAACCCAAGCCGGAATCCTCACCAAAGTAGTCGTGGTAACGTCTCTGGAACTCGCACTGAAGTATCCGTGATTCAACCGTCGGTTGGATGCCATTCTGAGCGTCGATCATGTCGATACAAAGATCGAGAATATCCTCAGGCGAATTGTATATATGCTCCATTCCGTGTTCGAGACAATACTGGGCGTAGTTGTGAACGGCCAAGCTTCGATCAAATAGGCCTACTTGTTTAGCTTCACGATAGTGCACTACCCATGCGGCATTTCCTGGAAAATCACCCCTTCATGTCGTCCGGCTGATCAATCCATCCGTGCGGTTGTTTTGGCAATCGCATCGGCGAGTAGCGCGTAAGCGTCTGCGTTATAGTGATTGTACTTTCGATAGGGAAAGAACCCCTCGGGGTCCTCTTGAGCAAGCAAGATTTTTTCGAAATCTAGAATCTCGACTCCCGCCTTCTTCACCATGTCCAAGACCTGTGGGCGGAAGTCCTCAAACCGGCGGGGGAACAAGGACCGCTCCCCCTGGCTATGAATCGAATTGAAGCTCGGTAGATAAACGAAAAGAAGCTTTTGACCGCTGTCTCGGATGCGGTCGTGAAAGGCAAGGAAGACCTCTTCGTAGGCCTTGAGGTTTATGCCTCGGGACGTCAAACCGAGAAAATCTCGGACATGGTAAAGCGACAAGATGTTAAAGAGAGTCAACCGCATATCTCTTTTGGCCTCGGTCGGCGGTGCGCTTTTCTTGGCGATGTATTTCTCTTCTTCTTTACGCAACGTCTCCTCGATAACGGCGACCCGCGCCGCATCATTGGCTATGAGATTTTGCTTGAAGTTCGGGTCCATATACTTCGCGAGCAGCGTGTTTTTCTCTTCCGAGATGTTTAACAAATCGTTGGCTTCGAAATACATCCAGACCACGACATCAGGCGCCGCCAACTCGCTATACTCCATCCAGGTGCCGAGCATGGCTAACGGACCATTACCTCCGCAACCAAAGTTGTAGACAGGCACGTCCAAGGCGCGAAGCTGATTGCCGACGTCGAGACCTTCGGGCACACAGGCCCCATCGACGTAACTGTCGCCCAGCAGCATCATCCGCCCATCTTGCAGCGGCTCGTCATAAAGCGTATCGGGATTGTTGAAGCCAAACCGGTCAGTCGTAAAGTGAGCGCGCGTTCCGCTTTCATTGCAGTAAACGATGCGTTTGTTGGAGAAGCCGGAAAGGGGCAACAAGTCCTTGCCGGATCCAGACCGGTAAATATGAAGTGCACACATATGCGGGGCCGCGTCGATCCCCTCTTTGCGGAAGTCTTGGACCACCTCGTATTTTGAACGTTTGTCAAAGCCATCGGGTTTCGGCCACGGAGGCGGAACGTGGGGAATTATCGCTTCGGCAAGGGCGTTAACCAGAAACAAAGAGACAACGAGCGACAAGGCGGAAAGCCCATAAAGCACGCGTCTGGCCCGTCCCAAAAACAATCCCGCAGCGAGTGCCGCGCTGGCTACAACCAATAGGATGGCACTAGAGGATAGAGGGAAATAGTAGAACTTTCTCAGAATGTAGAAAGCCACCAACATGGCCGACGCCGTGCCAAGGAAAAGAATGGTAAAGACGTCCAGTACTTTCTCAACACGATTGACCGAATTAGACATTGAACGTTCCTTCTTGCGTCAAGCTCGTTTCGACTCCGTGTCGTCCGCGCTTAGACGTTCGTTCTATACTCGGGAAAAACAGTGGTATCACGTAGGCGCGGAGAGCACATGTCCTTGTCGGACAGAATCGGATCGGTAATCGGCCAGTCGATCCCGATATCTGGATCGTCCCACGCGATCCGGTGGGTATCTGGCTTGCTGTAAATCTCCGTACATTTGATTACGAGGTCGGCAATATCCGTTAACGTACAAAAACCGTGCGTGAACCCGGGCGGGAGCCAGAGTTGACGGCGGTTGTCCTCAGATAACTCCGCGGAAACCCATTTTCCGAAAGTCGGTGACCCCTTGCGGATATCTACCGCGACATCCATTACCGAACCCCGCGAAACACGTACGAGTTTCCCCTGCGGACGAGGGACCTGATAATGAAGTCCACGAATGGTGTTTTTGTAGGAAAGGGAGTGGTTGTCCTGGACGAAATCTGTCGGCAATCCGAGAGCGCGAAACTTGTCGCGCTGGAACGTTTCCATGAAATATCCACGGCGGTCTGGCTTTAATTCAGGCTCAATAATCAGGACGCCGTCAATCTCTGTTTCGATAACTTTCATCTTATTTTGCTCTCGAGTGGGGATGCCAGGTAACGCTCAAATATCCGGTCGGCGGCTGTCATGGTTTGACGATCAAATCGGCGCGGCGTAGCGCGAAAGACGGGTTCACGGCGCCTCCCATATGGTAGTTGGGAAGACGGCCATAGTATGTATCCTTGTAATAGTTAGCGAGCCTCTCGCCCTCCTCGCCAGAATCCGATTGCCGCCCTTCCAATCGGGCGATCATATCCTGTGCCAGCTCCAAGATGTCCTGAGAATCGGTTTCGAGCCACTCGTATCCATACTTTTCGTGTTGGGTGTTCTTAAACATATCGTAAAACGTATAGAACCCTTCGTCGTATAACTGCCAATAGGGGACGACGGCTTTGGACTTTGGATCGAAGATCATCTTGGGTATGAGATAATCATACGTATGAAATGCCATCATACCGATCGGAAAAAAATTCGCGAGCGCCACCGGCCGCTGGAAAATCGTGCTGACGACGAACAGCCCGGAATTGTTACCCAGAAAAAAACGACATTTTGCGGACAAGTAAATGTCCATGAAGTCGCTTCTGCAGGTCGTGGCATAGTCGATGATTTTCGGATCAGAGTTGATGTCATCACGGTCAATTGCGGATAGCGGCTTGGCCACTGTGTGGCCCATCCGGATTACATACCCACCTAGGCCGGTAATGAACTTAGCGGCATCTAGATAGTTCTCGATGCTGCTATTGCGAAAGCTGCGCGCGCTCCACACTTCCTGATCCTGAGGCACCCAAGAAGCTTTGTAGGCCTGGTCTCGCACATGGATGCAAACGAACCAGTCGCTATCCTTGATCCCCATTTTTCGGAGCTCTTCCCGCCCCACACTTTCTTCCTGCTCCGTAAATTCCAGTACTGTTTCCGGGGCAAAAAATTCTTCGTAGTCCTTGTCGCTCCAGGGCAGACGAAACACAAAACGGGTCTTCAATGCAATCGGCCAAGCATATGAAACCAAACGCGCCAGCCACCGGCTCTCGACAATGGGAAGGTAGCGCTTTCCGATCTCTAGCAATGCACGGTTAGCTGGATTCCAGACCGGAAAAATATACTTTCGACGGGGATTACGCAGTTCCTCGCCATGACGCTGAAGGAAGACATAGATATTGCCGGCCATCACGCCAATCTGTTGCGTCGAAATAATTCCAATCCGGATCGGCCGGAACGGCTCGACTATGTAAAGAACCGGAACGGCAACGACGACGAAAAGGACACGCACAGTCCATATCGCGACGAACTGAATGATCCGTTTCACGAGGTTCTTCAACGTGCGTTGACCTCAAAATGGACCAAGAAAATTCTTGTCGGGACGGTCGTTCTCACGCTCCTTCTGCGCCTCAGCCAGGGTCGCGCGAGCGATCGTTGAAGGCTCAGCACCTAACCCAATCTGTTCGATGGCGGCCTCCAAAATCTGATCGGGAAATGGGTAGTAACTCTCCGCCAGACCACGTGTGCTTGGTGATGGGTGGTCGGCCATCCCGAGCCTCGTCGGCGCTTTTTCAAAGATTCCAGGGTTGGTCTCGACCAACCGAGAGATGATTTCACTGCCGACGCCGAATGTCCTCCAACCTGTGTCGATGTTCAACAATCGACCGGTTTTCTCCACTGACTCGACAATACTCTCCATCGGCAAGGGGCGTATCGAGCGTAGGTCGATCAAATCGACGGAAACGCCGGCACTCTCCAAGGCCTGGACGGCCGCCATGGCCTCGAGCAACATAAGTGAAGACGCCACAATTGTGAGGTCATTGCCCGTTGAGACAATGCGCGGCGAGTCCAGTGGGACCTCGTAAGGTTCCTCAGGAACCGGTCCGTGGGTGGAATGCAGCCAGCGATGCTCCAGAAAGACAACTGGGTCATCACTACGGATCGACGCGAGCAACATTCCCTTGGCATCATGAGGTGTCGTCGGCATGACAACGCGCAAACCGGGGAAATGACCGTAAACGCTTTCGAGACTTTGCGCATGAGACGGGCCCTGGCCCCAGCCGCGACCGATAATCATTCGGACCGTCAAGGGAACGGCCATCTTGCCCGCGGTAGAATATCGCATCTTTGCGGCGGTGTTGACGATTTGCTCGAATGCGAATAACGAAAACTCGACCCGCTGATGGATCATGAGCGGACGACGCCCGGTGATTGCCGAACCAATGGCAATACCTGTCAGACCGTTCTCCGCGATGGGCATCTCAACGACTCGTTCTGAACCAAAGGCCTCAAAGAGACCTTGTGTCGTGTCGAAAATTGCCTTTGGGTCGGTCGCACCCTCGCCCAGGACATAAACCGTGGGGTCGGCCTCCATTGCCTGCCGGGTCGCCTCTGAAAGAGCTTCGGCATACGTAATTTCGCGTCCGCTATCAGGCATAGACGTGATTCCCCGCAGTACTGTGTTCGGGGAATTTGGACTCGATCGCGTAGTCGAACGCAGCATCGATTTCAGTCCGTATTGAGGCGAGCAGACTTTCCTCTTCTGCGTCTGTCCATCCCAGTTCAGCCTCCATCAAGACACGGTGGCGTTTAAGTGGGCACTGCTCGCTCCATGAATCAAACTCTTCCTGGCTGCGGTACCCGAGTTCGATGTCGTGGAACGGCCCACAATGCTCACGTGTGCGATAAGTGTCCATCAGCAAAAAGGAAGGGCCACCACCATGGCGCGCGCGATGAGCCGCCTCGGCCATGGCGTCGTAAATGGCCATGACGTCGTTGCCATCCACATGGGCAGTGGGAATAGCGTGTGCAGCGGCGAGATCGGTTAACGGCCGATTGGGTTGACGGCTATCGACGTGCGTGCAGACAGAGTACAGGTTGTTCTCGCATGCAAAGATGACGGGCAGCTTTCGCAACGCTGCAAAGTTAGCGCTTTCATAAAATATCCCCTCCTCAACAGCACCGTCACCGAAGAAGACCGCCGAAATCGAAGAGGCGCCGGTCTGTTGAAACGTAAGCGCTGCGCCGACACCCAGCGGAATGGAGTCACCCACAATCGGCACGCACGGCAAAACACCAGCATCCTGATCGAATAGGTGCATAGATCCACCGCGGCCTCCCGCACAGCCGTCCGCTTTGCCGTAGAGCTCGGCGATCATTGCAGGCAGGCTTCCACCCTTTGCCAAGTAGTGGGCATGCGATCGATGGTTACTCGATATGAGGTCGGAGGTCTCCAGGTGCGCACAGATCGCAACGGCGGCGGCCTCCTGACCAATGGACAGGTGCACAGGACACCGCATTTCCCATTCCGTATAGCGATCTGCAATGGTCTCTTCGACCATTCGGATTCTCATCATCTCCCTGTAAAGGGATTCGAGGTATTCGTTTCTCTCGCGCAAGGCGCTCTCCACTCAACTCATTTCAATTTGATGCGCTGCATCTGCTTGATGTTGTAATAAAGCGGGTTATTCATCGGGTCCTCGATCAAGCCGTCATCGAATGCCTTCACCAAGTCGCTCACCGCATCCTTGATCGAGTACTTAATCTTGAAACCCAGCTCTTCTTCGATCTTCTTCGAAGAGACGTGATAGGAGCGCAGGTCGTTCGTCGGCTCGACGTCGATTGTCAAATCGTCGCCGACCACGCCCTTTACAATTTCTGCAAGCTCCATAACCGGGTGATTTTCACAACCAACATTATAAATCTTGCCATCGATCTTCTCTTTCGGCTGCTCCAAGAGGTGCAGATACATATCGGTCATATCGTCGATATGGATGTTGGGTCGTTTCTGACTGCCGCCCAACACCTTGATCTGACCCTTGTTCACGGCATGCGTCGTGAGAATGTTGACGACCAAGTCGAGACGTAACCGGGGGGCGTAACCACATACCGTCGATGGGCGGATTGTACAGGTGCTGAAATCATGATCCCGGTGTTTTTCGAGGACCTCTTCGCAAGCAACCTTGAATTTGGAGTAGTCGGTCAGCGGTTCGAGCGGCAGATCCTCGGTCACTTCCGCCTCTTCCTTGATTCCGTAAACGCTCGAGGACGAGGCGTAGATGAAACGCTGAACTCCGGCGTTTTTGGCTGCAACCACTAACGGTTCGAAGGCGTCAAAATTGATCGATTTGCCCAGTTCAGGATCTAGGTCATAGGACGGGTCGTTGGATATACATGCCAAATGGATCACGGCGTCGCAGCCGGCGACGGCCTCGGCGACCACTTGGGGGTCGCGCATATCTCCCTTAATCTCGGTAAGGTTCACGTTGTCACGAACGTGCGACATCGCGTCTTCGCCGTAGATGTACAGATCGAGAATTTTGACCTTGTAGCCTTTGTCCAACAGCTTGGGGGTCAGGGCGCTACCCACGTAGCCTGCGCCGCCTGTTACCAGAACAGTTTCGATTTTCTGAGTCATGCCTAAATGCCCTTCGAGTGATCTAACAAGGTTCTTAATCTTGTGTGCGTTTGACGCTGGCCGAGTCTTGGCTTTCCTGCCTGCCAGGAGACCGAGATGTATGTCCGTTACCGAGTTAAGCTGCCGTGCGATTGAATAGTGGGGAGCGTATCTGCCTCATCGTATTCCTCGTTGCCCGAGTTGTTTTTGGGAACATTAAGAGCAGTCGAGAAACTGCGGCATTTCAATAGTGTAAAGCGGCTAACGAAACAAGGCCCGCGTTCGTGTCGGAACGACGCTGCAGGTCGAAAATATCGCGCACATGGCCATCATGAATGAAGACGTCATTGTGTCTTCCACGATGATGAGCGCTTCAGGGTAGCGAGCGCCGCGTAAGCTTTGTTCAATTGACGTTCTTGCGCCTTCTCCTGGGTCGCGGTGGCTCCTGACAAGGACCTTCGAGTCCAACGTTCGGGCAAGAATTCATTCAACAAGATCATGCACCAACGCAAGCCGTACAGAGGGAAGAGGATATGTAAGCGTTCCGCAAACCAAGGGTCGTCTATGAAAAGATCTAAAGCACCTCGGCGGAAACGTTCTTGGTGATAAACGTCAAGATTCATCCCGGGATGAAGGATGAAATCGGCGACCAATTTAACCGGGTCATCCCATCCGAAATATTCGAAGTCGAGGAAGACAAGGGACCCATCAGCTGAGCACAACGCATTGTGAAAGCCCATATCCGACGGGCTTAGGATGCGTTTTCCAAGATCCAGGTCGACCGAAAAGTCGGCGCCCAGCCGCGCATATTCAGTCATAGCGGAACCAACCAGGCGCTCAAAGGCTGGCCGGAATTGCGCGCCCAGGTACTCGGCCAACTTGGGGTGCTGCCTCGAAAGAACTTCCAATCGCGTGCAACGTCGCTCTACTTGGTCAACGAGTTCCGCGGCCGAAAAACAGGCCTCAGACGCGGGTCCGAAACCGCGTAAATTTGCCGAAGTGGATAAGGCTTTCAAGCGGTTGATGAAAGCGACCGCTTCGTCGATGGCTTTATCAGAAGGTACGCCAATAGGCGTGCCGTCAATCCACTCGTACAACGCCACACCTGCATCACGGTCGATCCCGTAAGCCACAGGTGTTGGGCAATTGCCGTTCTCGGCTAAAAAGCGCAGAGCCGTGTACTCCGAGCCTAACCGGTCACGGCTGTCCTCGGTCTGCCGCGGGTACCATTTCAGAGCGAAAGTTACGCCATCACCGTCGACTCGGAACAAGACATTATTCCCGCCGCCCTCAACCCGTTCTGCGGATCGCAACGGAACAGGAGAAAGCCCGCGAGCTATATTCAATGCGTCGTTCGTATTCAGCCTTACTTCCCTCAGCGGAATACCGCGCGGGTAATGTCATCCCATGACCTATAAACCGGTACAGGCGCGCGCCGGTACTGGCCTTTGAGTGGCGCAAAAAGGAGCCGAGATGTATCGTCTGGAAAGCCCGGCTCCTCAAAAACCTCCAGCAGGTCGTCAATGAAATGGGTCAGGCCGAGTGCTTCAATCCGTTCGACTTTTTTCGCTCGATTCGTTTCGAAATACACTCGATCCTCGCGAAGTGCTATGTCTGCGGGATCAAAAAAGGCATTCAACTTCATCCATTTTTTTGCCTTTTCGCGAAGATCAATCCGCATGGGATCGTAACGGTTGAAGCGCGTTTTTTGACTTACAATGTAGACAGGTATTCCCTCGACCCGGCACGTCCGAAAGAAATCGGCGACGCCAGGGAACATGTATGCGTCGTGCATCTTTTGACCGTAAACAACACCTTGCAGTGTCTGCCACTTCAGTTCGCCATCGTCGAGCAGGCGAATAGCATCTCGCACTTCTTTTTTCGCACCCCGAAAGCCGTCGGGCAGAAGCCCACTTCGCGTGGCCTCAGCCAGAAACACATGATCGTACCAGGCGATGGTGTTATCGAAATCTACGCCAATCTTCATTGATTTAGGCCAGACATGGCAACCGTCACCCGGAGACTACTTCATCATTGTTTCCAGGAATTTCATCAGCGGCACCTTCTCAACGGATTTTTGGTGGCCGACGATACCAACCTTGATGGCGCCGACGGCATTTCCGATGAAGCCGATGAGCCGCATATCGACCCCGGTCGCAGCCAGCGGCGCCGTCACGGCAAAGAAAGCGTCACCGGCGCCGACTGTATCGATTACCTTGTCTGTAAACGCTGGAATGTTGATTGCCCCCTCTTCCTCGGAGTAGGCAAGGCACCCATGCTTGCCATTCGTCAGAACGATGCGATTGCACTCCATCTGACTTGGCAGACTGTCGCAGGCGATGGACTCCAGGTCTCGGAACTTGTCCCGAACGGACAGGCGGGCTTCCGGCGCATCGATACAGATGTAGTCTGCGCGCGGATACTTGGTAATAAGGTTGTAGCCGATATTCGCGCTGTTCGTCTGCGTGTTGACGGCCAAGAAGCGGCTTTGCTCTGCGATGGTGTTGACGGAATTCGTGCTGATCAGGCCATGGCCAAAGTCGGTCACGATCACAACGTCGTAATCCGCTGCGCGTTCGCGGATCATGGCGTTGAATTCAGCCTCCGTGTCCGCCGGCAGGCTTGAATCGTTCATGTGATAGATTTCGAACAATTTCCGCATGTAGGCACTCTCGACAAAGCGACACTTACGGGTCGTTGGCCCATCGGGGCGGATCACGACGTCCATGTTCACGTTGTCCTTGAGATGATCGCGGACAAATTTCTCATGCGTATCATCGGCGCCGAGACTAGTGATCACATCGACTTTGTCACAGAACGAGGCCACATGGTTGGCGGCGGCAATGACGCCACCGGCGAACATCTCTTTGTCCTCGAATCGTGCCGAAATCATGTTTTCCTTGGGCGACTTCCCTTGCGGAACAACGTACTGGTATTCGTCAATGATGGTGTCGCCGATCAGTAGCACCTTTAGATTCTTGATCGAATTCAGCGCGTCGGACAGAAGGGCGAAACCGCCATCGGCTTTGAGCTTACCGAGGTGCGCGCGCAATTCCGGGCTATAAGCACTCAAATAACTATTGATGAGACTCGACGAACTAAAAGTTATGTCGTCCGTGAAGATAATAGTTCCGCCGTGGCGCTCCACAATGTCGCGTTCACTATCGATCTTGCCGGTGATGTCATCAGAGGGATTTTGGTAATCGGATCCTTTGACGTAGGCGTTGGGTTTGATTGCATCAATTACCGGCTCGGCGGACGGATTTAGATTGATTCCGACCCAGTCTACGTACTCAAGTGCCGCGATCATTTCGGCGCGCAGCAACTCGGAAAAGATGGGACGGTCGGGCCCCTTATTGACGAACTGATCTGCGGTCAAGGTAACGATCAGAATATCGCCTTGTTTTCGGGCCGCCTCCAAATGGCGAACATGACCCATGTGGATGAGGTCGAAAACACCATGGGCCAAAGCGACAGTTTTGCCATCCGCACGGGCTTGGTCGGTCAATGACGCAAGCTCCGAGATCGACTTGATTTTGTCGCGGGCCTGACGGAGGCCTAAATTCGTAATGGGATCGGGGTTGTTTCTCATAATGATCAGGAGTCCGACGAAAGATACTTGAACCAATCTGCGGTGGCAGCTGCGATGGAGGATGTTTCCCAAACGGGAGCCTCTCGCCAATACTCAATGTTCTCCAGCATGATTTTCACACCCTCCTCGAACGGCACTTTCGCAGACCAACCAAGTTTATCCTTAATCCGCGTTGTGTCGGCATATGTGCAGTCGGGCTCGCCGGGTCTTTTAGGAATATGCACAACTTCTCCGCCCAAAAGCTCGACCAGCCGATTGACGCTTTGAGTCTTGTCGGAACCGATGTTCATGATTTCCCCATCGAGGCTGGACTGAGCCGCCTTGACGAAAGCATCGACCGCATCTGTCACAAAGGTGAAATCACGAGTTTGGGTCCCATCACCAACCACGGTGAACGGTTTGCCGGCCAATTTTTGGGCCAGGAATACGCCAAACACTGCACCGTAGGTGCCGCTGGTCCTTGAACGGGGGCCGTATATATTGAACATGCGTAGCGAAACGGCGGGAATCTTGTAGAGCTGCGACCAATGCATAACATACTGCTCGCCTACCATTTTGGTGAAGGCGTAAGGATACTGCGGCCGCATCTCGGCATCCTCCGGCGTCGGATAGGAATCGGGTATGCCGTAGCAACTCGAAGATGCCGCGTAAACGATCCGGCCGACACCATGTTGCCTAGCCGCCTCAAGGACTGAGATTGTTCCGTTGACATTGGCATTGTGGTAAGAAATTGGCTGTTCGATTGAAGGAACGATGTCGGCCAGGGCGGCCATGTGAAAAACGGAATCAACGCCATCGAATAGTGGCAATATTCGTTCGAAATCCTGAATGTCCGCCTCGACGACGGTCAGAGCGTCATGGCCGCTAAGGTGATCCAAGTTCTCAGGCCGTCCGGTTGAGTAATTGTCTATCACCACGACGCCGTGACCGTCGGCCAGCAAGCGTTCGGTCAAGTGGCTGCCGATAAATCCGGCGCCGCCCGTTACAAGGCAGGATTTCATTTCGTAAGCATCCTTAAGTTACTGCTCATTATTTCGCACGACCTCGAAAATCTCATCCCAGACCTTCTGTTCAGGCTTCGGGAATTCCTTCAAACTCGTATAAGCTTCCAAAAGAGCCTCATGGTCAGGATCTGACCCGGACTCCAAGGCATCTCGAAGCGATACAAAATCCGTGAAAACATTGAAGCCTTCGAGATATTCAAGATCCATTGAAGTCGGACGCAATGCCACAGGAAAGTACGGCTTCCCGGCGGCGATAATTTCTAAACTCGCACCGGATGATACCGGGCCAATGGCAAAATCGGCCCACTCAACTTGATCCGCAAACGGACCATCATCGCTTATTTCACATCTAATACCGTACTTACTCGAAATGGCACGATAGGTCGGAATTTTGTATTTTACGTTCGGATGTAGACGAAGTCGAATGTCGACATACCCGAGGTCCTGCAACATACCGACAACTTCAACAAAATATGTGAATTCAAACGCAACAGGTGCCCTGAAATCCTTCTTCGAAATTGGGTACTGAAGGACCAACGCCCGTTTTCGATCTTTTTTGCGGAATGCTGCCTTTCGATACTGGCCGGCAATCATAGAACCTGTTCGGATGGGTTCACATGTGGCGCCGATTTTATCTAACCATGCCTCATTGGCCCGCCCCCAGCTAAAACACTTTTCTGCCTGACGCCCGACCCGCGGGTCGCAGCCGAACGTTTCCTGTCGAGAATTAAACAAGTAATGCGCATGCCACAAACTAACGCACGGTATTCGTTCTTTACGCGCAAGCTCGACGAAAGTCCGCGAGATTCCATTCTGTAGTATATCCGTCACAATGACCGATGGCTTGAAATCCTCAATAACGGACTTCGCCCATAAGACGTCCCTCGCCTTTTCACCCATCACCTCCGGCACCAAAACGTGTTCCTCGAGAAAACGACGTATCAAAAATTCACGCGCACCCGTTGGAGCCCGCCATCCGTTCTTAACCCTATCAATGATCGCCTGAATTTCTTGTTGATGTGACGGAGACAGCGCAGGACGTCGAGCACCGACAAGGACTATTCCCCTAAGAAGGGTATTTGAAACGAAGCGAAAATCACGTTTTTTTGGAAACCAGCCCTCTAAGAAACCAATCGTCATTTCGCGCGGCCGATGGCCTTTGATAAGCGGTATGCTGTTTAAATGCGTCAGCATGCAAAGCACCCGCGCACGCTTTGGCCTGATTAGAATGCGCAGCTTGCCGAGAAATCCGAGTATTTTATTTGCGCCGACCACCGCTGCGGTGGGGCGCGAGGCAATCAGGCTGGGGCGCTTCCTGTCGACGGCAAGTTTGTCCGGACGTACATCCGAGAATTTCAGCCCTCTTGTCCGGCAAAACGACTCGACCACGTAAAAGTACTCGCTTGGCCGAAGGTCACGGTAATCGGTCCGAACGGCAACATACTCGATTTCATCGGGCGCAAAACGATCGACCAACGACGAGAGATACGCAGAAACACGCTCAAAGTCGGAGATAATACCGTATACGTTTTTGAGAAACTTGGTCCCAAGTGAAACACCTTCGAAAATGGTGAGATCGCGACCGTCCGAGTATGCCCAGTCATTGCATTGCAAATACACGTCGCGCTCCAGATCGCCTGGCACCCAACTTAGACTCCCAGATTGCAAATGGACTGCTAACCGGTTGGTGTCCATGAGTTCCTGCCAGACCAGCCAGTCACTGCAAACAAGTAGTGTCTCGTCGTCGTCACTGGACCCTATATGATCAATGCTCTCGATCAGCCTGAGACGCTTGATCTTCGACCGCGGGAAGGCTGGCTCTTCATCGATGTGATGACAACGGCGCTCCAACACGCCATGGCTGCTTGGCATCAGGTTCAATACACCTAAATAGTATTCTGGTCGACGGTACCCGTGTTCGGGTCAAACAGGGCAACGGTTACGTTGCCCGTGTTGTCGCATGATGCGACCCCGATCTTTTCGACTTTGTCCATGGGCTGGGTGAATTCATCAAAAGTATAGCTCCATCGTCGAAATGGCACATGGCAATCCAAGTTGTCATGCAGATACCTTCCGTCAACGGTTTTGATCGCCAAGAATGGCGTCGGTCCAAACGTATTTGTGTCGACCTCAATATTCAACCGATCCACATCGCGCGAAATTTGGAATTCAATAGGACGCGCAGATTCCAATCCAAGTGCATTCCGCATTGCTTCTCTGGCCTCGGAAAAACGGTATCTGACGCCTGGAAAACGGTCAGAGACCTTAGCCAAAAGACCACGTACGTAATTGACGTCGGGTCGAATGTCCCGAAAGTCGTGGTTCGCAAAAGCAAGGATTACAGGCTCGCCTTTTTCTGCCTCTTGGAAAGCCAATTCGACATCGTCCTCCCGCAATAGCCGTACCCGACTGCCCACGTTCAAGCATCGGGCGATCCAGCGACGGCATTCGCCCGGGACCTGGTAATCGTCGTGCGATGGGTGATACGGCGTCCAAGTGATCGGCGCACGGCGCCAATCGCCGAAACGCCCGCCGCTGATATCTCGCTGTTCCGTATCGCCCTCGTCTTTTGACTGATTTGCGATGTCGAAAGGCACGAACTGCTCCAAGAACCAATGACTATCAGGACGTGTTGAATGAAAGCCGGGGCGATTGACGCAAGGAAACCAGCTGCGATCAATCACGCGCCGCGAGATGATCTCGAAAATGGCAGGCGTATGATTGAAATAGTGGGTCGCGGGATGATGGGCCGCTCGTGAAAATGGGACCGGGTGGTGATGAAAGTGCAACCCGTCCTGTGGAGAATCGTAACGCAGCTTGGCCGATGCGTAGTAATCGGAAATTTTATGGAAACCCAGTTCGCGACCGCGCGGATTCTCTTCGAACCCAACATGATCGACGCAGTGCCAGTTGTAGATCCATCCGTTCCCAAACGAATCTAGGGCCTCGTTCCGGAAGTCCGACGCCATAATAACGTCAAGCATTGCATCAATCTTTTGCCAGCTGTCGTTATAGGCTAAACGCTCGGCAGCGAATATCTTGGCGACCTGCTCTTCGTTGCCGCCGACAGACAGCTCCTTGTTTTGCAAGGCCATCAATGTCTCCGCGCTGGGCGGCAGGTCGATTCCAAAAATTTCCTTTAGACGCGCGAATGTGGCCTCAAGCGATTCATACAAAGGGCCCTCTGTGTCAACACAATGCACAACGTTGACGATTTTCTCCACCATAATACGCTTCACAACTCTCCGGATTAATTCTGTGTCGGCACAGCGTTGAAGCTGCTGACAAAGCCACGTACTGACGTCAGTACCGCGTGATTAACTCTCGTAAGATCAATCGATATTCCGGTTTGTTTCTCGTACTCGCTGATCAAGACAAGAAACCCAAATGAGTCGAGAACATTGAGCTCCATCAAATCTGCATCAATGTCAAAGCCTTCAACCTGAAGCCCCGCGCGTTCAATGTCGCCCGCCAGAATCTGAATCACCGTATTGCACAAGTTCGTAAAGTTCTGATCGTCAATTTCATTTTCTTCCATTAGTGACTCACTCCTTTCCTATTGTTGTTTGAGTCTCACCCTCAAAGCGAGCCTATTCGGCTGACTGCATCTGCACCCGCTGAATTGCCGATGCTATATCGATAATGCGCTGCGCCTGTTGCACATGAAGGAGTTCAACAAGCTTGCCGTCCAACAAAGTTGCGCCAGAGCCCTCGCGTTCGGACTTTCGCCCAACTTCAACAACCTTGTGAGCCCATGCAACCGCATCAGTGGAAGGCGAGTAGGCGGCGTTCGCAATCTCAACCTGGCTTGGATGAATGATTGTCTTGCCGTCAAAGCCGAGTTCGACGCCCTGGCGGCACTCT
The DNA here is from genome assembly GCA_965222395.1 of Rhodospirillales bacterium. Classification (GTDB taxonomy): domain Bacteria; phylum Pseudomonadota; class Alphaproteobacteria; order Rhodospirillales; family Casp-alpha2; genus UBA4479. Next base: position 2,998,540 of record OZ244947.1, on the reverse strand, counting down.
TCGGCAAAGCCGTCTATATCCTCGACATCGAAAAAGGGACTGTCCAAAGCGACGATTCCGGCGGCCCTTGCAGCCAAAATACAAAGGCTGATCGACGTCAAAAAGGGCTCGCGGTCCGACGTATGCATACAGTGCAAATCCTTGGCGAGATCGGCCGCTCCCATAAGTAGCCCGGTGAGTCTACAGCCGACGCTAGACAGCACTATCTGCTTCGCGTTCATAATCCCGTGGGGGGTCTCAAGAGTACACCAAAGGCCAAGACCAAATGGAGCATTGAGCCCGTCAAGTAGCTTTCTGATCTTCCGGACTGTTTCCGGACTTTCTACTTTTGGCAGGACAATGCCATCAGCGCCACTGTTAGCCGCCGCCGCCAGGTCCTCATATCCCCACGGCGAAAAAACATCGTTCACTCGAATGAGAAGCTCTCGGTGTCCGAAACCACCCCGTCGGATCGTCTCTAGAACGGCTTCACGTGCTGATGTTTTTGCGATCGGTGCAACGGAGTCTTCCAAGTCCAGAATGACACCATCCACGGGTAACGTCTTCGCCTTGTCAATCGCACTGATATTTGTGCCGGGAACATAGATGACGCTCCGCCGCAGCGTAATTAGATTGTCGGGCGACATACTTGATTCCTCTCGATTCTATCGCTCCATTCACAGTGCCCAGTACTAGGGATTTGGCCTATCTTGATTGCTATCGCTTTTGGTTATGTATGTTCCATCAATTCGATAAAACTGATCCGGAATACGATCCCGAGGCAAAGAGTAACCGAAATTGATGGTCTTCCTGGGGTCACGAGCAAGCGGCTGGAATAATCGCGGCAACTCGAACTCGGCCGTGGTGACCTGTGGACGCATACCGGCCTCGACAAGCGCGCTTAGCGTTACCGCATGCGAGCAGAAAAAATCGACTAACGCACAGGCTGAGTCACGCAGTCTCTCGAAGAACATCGGAAAGCCAGAGATAATCGCTTTCGGCGAACCGATCGCATCACACAATCGGGTCACGACTGTGTCGTATTCTGCCACTTCTTCGTTGCGCCAAACAAAATACGCCGAACCAAATGGGGAGTCTGTTCGCAAGGTCAAATACGTAAAACGTGGATGTGCATTGTAGCGCCAGTTCATATAGGCGCTGGTGCGATCATTGCTCAGCCACGCGCTTTTGCGAAAAGACAGCCAATCCCCGTCATAACGTTCATCAAATTCGTCGAGCGATGTTCCTCGTAGAGAACTACTTGGAGAGTCTATGGTTTGCAGCGAGAGGTAACGGCGCGACTCTTCACTTTTGGAGAACAGCATCTCATAGGTCTTTGTTTCGTCGACCACAGCAAAAAGCCGCGGAATCTCGAACCACACGGTCGGACGCAGTCGATTAAAGACGTTGACGGAAGCGAAACTGCGTCCACCACAGCCGATGAAATCGTTACGCGCTGACTGCTCTAAGACGAGAGCCAGACCGGCGCCGCCATGCTCCGGCGCCGCGTACCATTCTTGATGCCAGACGCCCGTTGAAACAGCACCGCCGATCTGGACTGGGACTTTTCCGGCAATACTCATGCCGACAATCTTGTCGTCTACCTTTGCCAGCAACGCGCCGTTGTCCTCCGCGCGGCAAAGCTGCTGTGCCTGAACGAACTGCCAGTCAAAAAAATCTCTCTGAAATGTCGAGGAACCCGCGCGATTGTAGATAGCCGAGAAAGCGCTCAAGTCATCGAGGTCGCGGGGCTCAGCATTGCGGATATCAATCATTGCTATACGTCGCCAAATTCCTTCTCGGCGCGCATACGCAAAGTCTCGCGGTCCAATTTCGTTGATGAATTCAGCGGTAGAGAGTCGAGAATTTTAAAAAAGCGCGGCTGCTTGTAAGGTTGAAGCTTGCTGAAACAAATTTGTTTTACGGCACTTAACACCGCACTCTCTTCACCTTCCGTCGTGAAGTAGGCAACAACGGCATCCCCCAATTCCGGATGTGGAACACCAACAACCCCACAATGCGTAACCTCCTCGCACGATTGAATTAAGTTTTCCACTTCTTCAGGACTGACGCGATAACCACCTGAGTTGATAACACCATCGAGCCGATACTTGGGGTAAATGTAACCGTCTTCGTCCACGGTCGCAGCATCGCGCGTGTGCAACCAGCCCTCAACGATTGTTCTCGACGTCGCTACGGGGTCGTCGAGATAACCCAGCATTACGTTTTCGCCACGGGCTATAATTTCCCCAATCTCACCCGGTTTAACGTCATCGGCGTCCTCATTGATCACGCGCACTTCCATACCCGGCATGCCTTTGCCAATCGAGCCGAGTTTGGATTCAAGCAACTCCGGCGCAAGATACGAAATCCTCGATGCCGCTTCTGTCTGACCGTAGCTAACAACGAAGTCCACGCCAGGCAGGCCATCCCGCAACTCGTGAACGAGAGCGAGTGACATGATTCCCCCGCCCTGCGCGACATAGCGTAAACGAGGATAGCGCTGCTGCGTCATACCCATTTTACGGACCAAAACTGAGAAAGTTGATGGCACACCGAAAATGCTGGTGCATTCAAAGTCGACCATACCTTTGACCGGCGATGCTTCGAAGATGCCATTGTACAACGCCATTTGTCCGCCAACGCGAAGATGCGAATGCAGCACGGACGCGCCACCAACGTGATGCAACGGCAATACGACACACGCACACTCATCATTCCGTAAAGAGAGGTACGCGATAATACTTTCGGTGTTTGCAATGATATTGCGGTGCGAGAGCATGACTCCCTTTCTCCGCGATGTCGTTCCCGACGTAAAAAATATCACAGCCAAGTCGGTGTCGTTTCCTATGAAGGATGTTTCCAATACAGGCCCTACAGAATTGCCTTCGAGACTATCGATAAACGACTCGTTGCTGACGGATACATCGAAACCCTTCAACTTGGTAACGAGCCGTTCTTCCGCAAACACGTGACGCAGCTCGGTCCGCCTGACCTCGTCATCAAGAACTTCTGCGGACGCATTTCTATCCAACAAGACAGCCACGCATCCAGATTTGAGAATCGCCAGGTAGGCGACAATAAAAAAGCATGAACTTCCGGATAAGATACCAACCGCCGTCCCCTTTGGGTAATCGCGAGCAAGATAAGAGGCGAGGGCACTGACCCGGGTCGACATATCCTCGTATGACAGTGTTTCAGACGGCCCTACGACCACATTCCCGCCGGACATTGCAGATTCGGCGAGCATATAGTGGGCGGCGTTATCGGAGAGGAGGTCAGCCATCAGCCTATTCCTTTCTCAGCACTGAAATAAAAACCGAGGACCATGCAATGCTGGTCGGGTGAGCCGCAAGCTCATCCAAGCAACTAGAAATCACATCGAAGAGTCCAGGCGGCATCAGGTTGTTTGCGTTGGCGTCTAACAGATGCGGATGCACACCGTAGAGACCCGTCTCTGTAAATCCGTATGCTTCCGCCACCCTACGGATCTCGCGCGGCGTGTGCTGACGGGCTTCGATCTTTGGCTTGCGGACACCGGAAGCGGTCGCCTCTCCGCGATCAGGCGCGGCTTTCGACGTTTCGGCGTACTTGTCCTGCCACGCTGACAGCTTCTCAGGCAAAGCCTGAAAAGCAGCCACGAGTGCATTAACATCCGACGGTTCGAACGGTTTGTAGAGCTCCTGCAACTCCTTCAGCAGTTCGATCGCGCCGCCATCGTTTATCTCTCTCTCCGTTCGGAAACTAATACTGTTCATGTTTAGCAATCGATTGCGACAAGACACGATGAAGTGCCCGCCGGACTTAAGCAGGTCGTTCGCGGTTTGAAACAATTTATTATCGCTGGATAGATAACCGATGACCCCAAGCGACGTAACGACGTCGACGGGCGCCAAATCCGGCTTCTCGGTCTCTATGTCGAGCACATCGAATGAAAGGTTTTTAAGTACTTCCGGGGAAAGTTGATTCGCCTCCTCGCGAGCCAATTCGACCATCGAAGGCGCTTGATCAAAGCCATGGACTGAATGGCCATCTGCGGCGAGCATCCCGGCAAAACGACCGCCTCCGCATCCGATATCAACGACACGGAGGTCGCTGCCCAAACGATTGACAATATCGCTAGCGATCTTCGCGCGGCGGTGCGCGGTCGGATAAAGGTAGCCGCCGCCTTTGTAAGCCCGCTCCATCCAGTCGACAGCGTTCTCCCGAAAGTGGTGTTTTGCGTGATTCGTATCGACCATTATGTCTTCTCTATATCGTCGAGACCCCATTCACCCTCGTATTCTTTAGAGACTGTGAGCAGGCGTTCGATGATTTCTGGTGAGGCCGTCTCGGCCAGCTTTTCGAGTTTGCTCGAGCGCAAACTTCTCGGGATCGTCCGCGGGCAGTTTTCAGTCGCAAGAAGCTCGGGCATGCTGGCGTCAGGCTGGGTTTCAAGGAAGTCCGACAATGTCTGTACCGCGGAAGTTGGATTGCTGACCAGATGCTCAAAAGCGATTTGTACAACTCGGTCTCGATGATCCGGCTTCATTTCACTCAGGCCTTGGCGCGCTAACTCATACAACCTGAGTACACACTCGATACATCTCTCCGCTGGATTCAGGGCCAAGTATCTCTCTTCCCAACCGAAAGCAAACCAGGGAACACCTCGGCCTTTCTTTTCAAGCAGGAACCGGAAGGACAAAGGGTCTTTCCCATGCCGACTTCCCCAACCCCTGCGCAGCCAGTCCTCGGCAATGTCAACGGGATTGCGAAGAATCTGAATGTACTTGAGGCCCGGCATGGCCGCCAAAGCGGTAGACGCGACAATCATCGTACCATGAGTATGAAATGTATGAATGCGCCCCTCGGCATTAAACTTGTCCACGGCCTCTTGACCTTCCGGCCCTGTTTCTCGCGCCATGTACATGTCCGTGTCGACGGCCCGAAGTATGGAAGACTGGTCACTCTTTCTGGTATTTAGATTTCGTCCGACAGATCGATTGTAGCCGTTCTCTTCTGCGGTAACCGCAACAAAGGAACCCGCAGCATCTGCATCGACAGAGCCGAGATAGTTCAAATAGAGCATATTCTCGATGGCAGGAATGTGCTGAAAGTGATCCGCCTTCTCCAGCGCGGACACGACCCGGCAGGCAAGTTTCTTGCCTGAACGAGAAATACCATCAATGAAGACGAAACGCTCAAACGCAGGCGGTTTCGGGCAAAACGATATGGGCAGCGTCATAAATCTCTGTGGCGTCGATTCAGAATCAAGAATAAAAGAGGACCGCCGCCGAAGTCTTGGTTAGCTGGCTTTCGCCACCTTAACGGGGGGCGCGACCAACGTCGACGGGTGATCGTCGGGAATAGAGTGATTGCGTCGCCAGATTCTCTCGTATTCATCGATGCGCTTGTAGTCACGGCGAACCATCATGTCACGCAAACCGACCAGTTCCACGGCGTTGAAGTTCTCAGAGATGACGGCGGAAATTGTGCTGGCATCTCCGACCTCAAGAATAAATCTCTCCAGATCACCCCCATATTGCTCCTCGATACTTTTACGATTGACCGTAAACCACTCCGATCCCGGGTAGGGGGTCGCGAAGTGAGGCTTCACAACAATTCCAAGATCGTCCCACGCCGCCATGTTTTCACGAATAGATTGGAAATCTTCGTTCGGAAACCCGATGATCATGTTGGGAATAGGTCTGATGCCGGCTTCCAGCGTCCAAAAGAAGCTGCGTAGATTGTTTTTCGCGGTCGCGCCCTTGCCGATGGTCTTCAGAACGTGCGGCGCAAAAGACTCGTACCCATAGACAAGATGTGAACAGCCGGCCGCCCGCATTATCTTCAATATCTCGGGGTTGCATAACGTAGCATGACTGGTGCCGCTCCAATGAACCCCTTCCCACGTTCCATCTTCACGTTTCTTCGGCGCCAAACCGTATTCATGCCACAAGCGACAAATTTCGCTGAGCCATGTGCCCCTCGAGAAACGATCCATCGTCATCAGGTTCTCGTCCAAGAACCCGACAAAATTAATCCCGAACCTATCGTAAGCGTACTTCGCCAACGTGACGATATATTCCGGGCTGTGATATCGCGTCGTTCGCGAATAAGTGCCGGGTTTATCAAACGCGATATCGGTAACGTTTCCATCCTTGTCGGTTTCGTATCGCATATCGCCGGCGATACCTAGATGGAAACAGTAACGACAAATCATCGAGCAACCGTATGATGCATTGATATCTAAGCGCCGCGTCGCCAGCATGCCTTCCTCGGAATACAAAGACGCGCTATTGGGGAAGTAGACTTCCTCTAGCGGAAACAAGTCCCACGCCGGATACGGCAATGAGTCGAGATCGTGGATCAATGCGCGTTGGCTTCCGTACACCAGCTTGCCGTCTTCACCACGAGACAACGTCCCGGCAACTTTTGGCCAGTCTGACTGACCGTCATCCAGCATTGATAGGAGTTCCGGAAAGGTCTCGAAGGCTTCGCCGATTACCCCGATGTCAACTTCCGGCAGCCAGGACATGATCTCTTTGGGCAAAGACGTGAGCACTCCGCCACCAAGCATGATCAACACATCCGGGCAAACTTCGCGCGCCACTGAAACAATATGCTTGATGGAGCCGTACGCGGTCGTGATGCCGCCTAGCGCCACGACATCCCAATCGTCAGCCGCTAAGACATCTCGCAGAACGCTCTCGGGTTTACGCCATGCATTCGCATCGTAAACTTGTACGAGGTGCCCATTTTCAATTGCAATCGCCGCCAACAAAGCAATGCCGTAAGGCACATGATGCGGTTGGTGTTCTTCGCGGACAACTGGGTTGATGAAAAGCACTTTCGCCATGTCAGACCGTAAACCTTTCTATGAACTCGCGAAGGGGCACGACGGTAATTCCATCACCGAACAAAATACCGCCCTCGGTACAATTATAAGTTTCACCTTCCGCATCCTCGAGCAGTTCGAGGAAGCACTGCTTGTACCACATATAGGCTGGATCAGTGTAAAACCAAGCATCCTCGAACGGGTTGTGTATCCGGACAAAAAGAGAATCCAGATTTTCTTCGCCAACCACATTTATCAGTTCGTAATAATACTGTGTATTTCGGTATGGCGTTTCATCGTAATAGGAAAAATCGACCCCGGTCAGTGCGATGTGTTTTTTGCCCAGCAACACGTCGGCCAACATCCAACATGCCGTGCCAACGTTACCGCCGGCGTTGATGGATGGGAGTCCTGAGCGCATCTGTAAATCTGCCGTTACGCTATTGTCGACATCCGGATCGTCAAGCATGGGGAGCCACCAATACACGTCCATGCCGGACTCCAACGCACGTTGCACAACCGGTTGCGAAGACGTCAGGGACAGAGCGATCTTCATGTCTTTCCCGTGCTGATCCAGCAAACCAAGAATCTCTTCATTCGCCCTCATCTCGTCGGCAAACGCATCATCTTGATCTTGGCGCGCAAAATAATCGTCTTTGGATAGCTTCTCTAACGTCAGATTGGGATCGCCGAACCAACGCACGACCCGCTCCACATGTGGGTCAAGCGTAACCACCAAGTCGGGAACAACGCCGCTCCTCAGACAATAGGAGACGGCGGATTCCGTCACGATCAAAGAGCCGTTGTAACCGGTCTCCTTGATAACACCCGCCGGATTCTTTCGCTTTACGGACGGGCCGGCCGCTATGACGATAGCGCTGTCGCCGCCGCCCAATGTCGCGCCCTGCAATGCAGCGATCGACTGACCGGACGCGCCGATATAGGCGAGGTTTGCCTCTGCGTTGGCCAGCCACAGATCACCGAATCTATCCCGCGTCATGTCCTGCATGCGCGGCAACAACTTCCGGAGAAGCCCGCCGTTCCGTTCTTTTTCGGAAATCAAATTCGTACTTTCAGCAGAAGAGCTGCCCGGAAGACTAGCTGTCGTCCTTTGCGCCCCAGTTAACCCGCTTCTTGGATACAAAGGCGATGGAGCCGCCGAGATGTTTCAGGGCTTCGCGCTCGAAACGTTCCTCCAGGTCTTCTTCCGTCTTCGTTTCTTGTTTTACCGGGCGGTTCAGCTCGAAGTTTCCTTTTAATATATCAGACATCGTTTTCTCCCGTGATTGCTCTCAAATACTGTCAGCGTATTTGGTCATAATTAGTTCGACGAAGTCGAAGTCAAGCGGCGTATCAATATCATGCGAACGACTTTCCGGCATTTCGTATAGCAATGTGTCGGGATAGAAGACATCAGGATTGGTCATAAAGACATCCCGGTTCCAGACATAGACTGCAGCATTCATATCGAAACATGGCGGGCAGTCCTGACGACGCTCGATACGAGGTTCGGTCTTCTTCGACAGCGCAACGTAGCCGTCGGGCGTCAGCTCCACCAGATTGAAGTACGGCACTTTACGCGCCGGAGCGCCGGTAATGACATTGGTAACTCCTCGCGTTTCATACAACTCGACGCTACCGCGTATATCGTCGACGGTGCGCAGGGGCGATGTTACGTCCAAATCGACAATTACATCGAACGTGCCCGTCCGTTTATCTTCGACCGTTCGAACAGCATGGGCAATCGGCGGCAACTTTGATGCGGCATCGCCGGCCATTTCCGCAGGTCGTTCAACCAAATGATCGGCGCCCCAGCGCCCCGCTTCGCTGAGAATCGCGGGCGAATCGCTGCTCACAACGATCGCCGAAAACAAACGAGACTCGCGGGCCTGTTCGATGCTGTAGGCAATCAGCGGCTTCCCGAGAAGCTCTTTAAGGTTCTTGCCGGGTAGTCCTTTGCTGCCGCCGCGGGCACAAATTGTTGCAATGCGGTTCACGATCTCAAATACGCCACTTACCAGGCTGTCCAACCACCGTCGACAACAACCAACTGACCCGTCATGTAACTGGACGCATCAGACGCCATGTAAACGACGGCACCCGCAATTTCGTCACGCTGCGCCATGCGACCGAGTGGCACGCGCGCACCGTAGTTTCGCTGAAACGTCTCATTCTGACCGCTCTCTACGCCGCCGGGCACTAATGTGTTCACCCGGATATTCTTATTTCCCCAATATGTCGCCAAGTACTTGGTCAGTCCGACCACGCCCGCCTTTGAGGCCGAATAGACCGGTGGCGTGGTAATCTGATGGCCCAAATACTCCGAGCCCTCGTAAATGCCGAAATCTGGTCCGACGACGCCGTATGTCGACGCGGTCTGGATAATACTGCCGCCTATCCCCTGTTCGACCATGCGCTTGCCGACTGCTTGCGCGACCAGGAACATACCGTCCAGATTTACCGCCATAACCTCTTGCCAGACTTCAAGCTTAAATTCTTCAAACGGTACGAAGAATTCTTTCAAATCGCGGGCCTTCGCAGCAGCGTTGTTGTGGAGCACATGAATATCGCCCAACTGATCGGTCACTGTGGAAACCATGGCTTCCACCGATTCCTGTGAAGAAACGTCACAGTGTACCGCTATCGCGCGCCGACCGCTCTCGGTGATGACCGCGTCAGCAACTCTTGCAGCGCCGTCCGAGTCCAAGTCTACGACCGCAACGTCAGCGCCGTGGCCGGCCAAAGCGAGGCAAACACGTTCCCCAATGATGCCCGCGCCGCCGGTGACGATCGCTACCTTGCCCGTCAAATCGAAGTAGTTCATGGTCCGTTTGTCCAATTCCCAGATTACGGCAAATGAGTATTTTTCGGGGCATGCGGGCGACCAATCCATGCCCTGTCCCTGGCGGCCGTCTCCGCCGCATCGATCATACCGACCACGTCCAGGCCTTCTTCCAACGTACAAACATCGCCTGCATCATCCAACACTGCGTTGTGCTGAGCGAGGTAGGTGTCGTCACGTTGCACCGAGAAGGTTTCGGTCTCACCGCCGGCCGTGATGGTTCCGGCAACAAGATCGACCCTGACTGAGCCCTGGTCGGTCAAGGCCAAGACGCCTCGATGAATAGTGTCATCCAAATAATTCAGATTGACGGTCACGACGGGACAACGCTCGGTTTCCAATGTGACAGCGTAGACATCGTCGCTACTGATCTCCAAATGACTCAGGTGCCCACCCACTGCCGTCAAGCGACGCCAAGGCCCGCATATCCAAGTCAAAAAGTCCAGCTCGTGGCAGAGATCACGCAGCACGCCGCCACCCAATTCTATGTTTGCGGAGTAACTTTCGCGGTAGTCCGTTCCCGGTCTCCAGTCTGGCAAGTATTGGCCGGCATAAGCATGCACGGCGATAATTTTCCGGTGCACCAACAATTCACGCAGCCGACGGATCGCGGGATGAAAACGTAGATTAAAGGCTACGAACGCATTTGCGAACCCGTGCGAAGGCAGCGTGACAAGCCGCTGAAACAATGGCTTCTCCATGAGAACGGTTCCATCAAAACCTGCGTCTGCGATTTCGCGGAACGACTCGACATGCTCGCTGGTCCGGCTGGCGACAACAATGTACTCCGGGTCCCATGCCTCTACAGCCTCGGCTACCGAGCCGAAGGCAGCACTATGATCAATGGGGCGGCGACTTACCACGGCAACGTCGTGACCCAATTCCGCTAGAAGCCGCGCGTGCCGCTGTCCGATAGACCCATATCCGACAACTAGGGACTTCAAGGGCCAAAGTGCTCGTTGAAATCGCGGTTGGCGCGATGAAAGTCATCCATCTGTCCCACGTCGATCCAGTATTCGTGGATAGGAAACACCGTCGTTCTCATATCCGCGGCAATGGCCTTTTCGAATAGTGACGTCATATCGAGGTGCTTACCGGCGGGTACGAGGTCAATCAGTTCAGGATCCAACACGTAAATGCCGGCGTTAACAAAGAAGCGGTGAGTCGGTTTCTCATCGATCTTTATGATGCGTTCGTCCTCGACGCTTACGACACCGAACGGCACCTGCATGTCGTATTCGCGGACGCACATGGTCGCGCTCGACCGATGCTCCGCGTGGAAGGTCAACAACTGTTTGAAATTCACCCGTGTGAGCAGGTCGCCATTCATAACGACCAAAGGCAGGCGGGGACGCTCTTTGATTAAACCTAAAGCCCCCGCGGTACCCAGACCGGGGTCTTCTTCCAGATAGCGAATCTCGACACCCCATCTCGAACCGTCGCCAAAGTGTTCTTTAATCATCTGGGACTTGTACTTGACCGACAAATAGAACTTGCGAAAGTTCTGCCTTAGAAAGTTCTCTAGAATGGTTTCCAACAGCGGCTTGCTGCCAACCTCGAGAAGCGGTTTTGGCATCGAGTCCGTTAACGGCCGCAGTCGGGTTCCCAAACCACCCGCCATCAAGACAACCCAATTCTCTTCAGCCTCTTCCGCCTTGATCAGATCATTGATGTCAATGAGTCCAACGACCTTGCGCCGTTCATCCAGCAAGGGCAATTGACGAAGCCTCTTCTGCGTCATCATTTCCAACATTGTGGATGCATCCGTATTTGGCGATGCGACAATCGGTGACGGGTTCATAATCTCGGTGACCGGCGCCTTCATGCCAACGCCCCGCAACAAACCTCGACGGATATCGCCGTCTGTGATCGTGCCGAGCAATGTGCCGATCGGCTCTACAACAAGACAAATCTGCACGGCGCTTTCGTTAAGTGTGGCGACGGCTTCGTGAATCGTCGCCGCGGGGCCAATTAAAGTGTCATTCCAACGCTTAGAGCCATAATCCATACGACGGTCTACCTAGTTCGCTGTCATCGGTTCTGCCGGCACGCCGGCGACCCGTTCACCGGCAGCAATGTCGCGTGCTACGGTCGACCCAGCCGCGACCAAAGCGCCGGGCCCGATTGTGATATTGGGAATGACGGTCGCGCCGGCCCCGATCAACGTACCTGCACCGACCCGCACGCCGCCACATAGCACCGCGCCAGGTGCGATGTGAGCATGATCCCCCACCCGGCAGTCGTGGTCCACCGATGCGCCAGTATTAATGATCGCGTTGGCGCCGATCCGAGAGCCCGGCTGAATGACCGCTCCAGCCATTGCCTGAGCGCCGTCGCCCAAATCACTGCCGTCGGCGATCACGGCGGACGGGTCAAGCACAGCAGAAAAACGATAGCCACCATCCCGGAAACGTTCAAATGCTGAACGCCGCGCCATGCAATCCTGGAGAAAGCCGATACCGATGACGAGGTCAACTTCATCAGGTTTCCGGGCCCGCAGAGAACTGTCGTCGCCAATTATGGGAATACCAAGAATCTCGGTCCCCCAGAGCTCACTATCGATATCAACGGCGCCCTCGACGGTTCTTCCACTTCGGAGCAACGCGCCGATCACCACCTTGGCATGGCCTCCCGCTCCAATAACGACAATGGGCTGGCTCATTCGTCTATGATGTCCCCGGACCGATAAGCACGTTGTGCCGGGTGATCGACGATGTCCCAGAAACGCATCGGCGACAACCCGGTGCCCGGCCGCTTGATGCCCAAGGCGTCCGCCGTGATCGACGCCCCCGCGGGAATATCGCGCTCAGCGACGAGGCTCTTGCGGACGACGTGGAGATTATGCCGCTCCGCCTCCGCTGGCTCTTTGCGGCCATGTCCGAGGGCAACCTCAATCTGACGTATCCCTTCGACCATCCGGCAGAGCGAATCAGGCTCTATGGACGCCTTGTGGTCGGGGCCCGGCAGATCGCGATTCAAAGTGAAGTGCTTCTCGATCACGCATGCGCCCAACGCCGTCGCAGCGATAGGAACCGCGATCCCCTCCGAGTGGTCCGACAGGCCGACCGGCAGGCCGAAAGCATCGCGCATGGTCGCCATAGCGCGCAGATTGACATCGGAAAACGGGGCCGGATACTCCGACGTACAATGCAGAATCCGGACCTTCGCCTGCAACGCAGCTTGCCCCTTTTCAGATTCGTAAGCGCTTTTGAAAGCCTGGTTAGAGGGGGAGCCGTCATCGCAGTAGCCGAAGGCCAGAACTCCGAGCGCGGCGCGGACCTCGTCCAAAGTTCCCAATCCAGTGGACAGAATGACCGATCGTCCGCTACGGGCGGCCTGCAATAGCAACGGACCATTAGTCAGCTCGCCCGAGGATAGTTTCAACACCGGCAGATCCAACGCAAAAACCAGAAACTCCAGGCTCTCCAAGTCGAATGGCGTAGAAAGAAATGCAATACCACGGTGATTGCATTCTTTGATCAGTTTGCGGTGCACGTCCGGCGATAGCTCAAGACGTCGCAGCATTTCTAACTGTGACTCGTCTTTCGCGGTGGTCTGTTCTTGGTACGCCGCTTTCGGGGCCCCGGCTGTGACGAGGTTTTCCGCCTTAAAGGTCTGGAACTTGACCGCATCAGCCCCGGAAGCCGCAGCCACAGCGATCAGTTCCATGGCCATATCGACACTGCCGTTATGATTGACCCCGGCTTCCGCGATGACGAACGTGGGCTCGAAATTCAAGACAGGATGCCTTTCTGCTCAACACCTAAGTTGATGTCATAAAACGGCGTTGTGATGATGTCGTCCAAATCCGTACTCTTCAGAATTTCCTTGATCCGTAGACTCGCGCCCGGCACCCCAAAGGGATAAGGCTGAGAACGAGCTTGCTTCTGGAATTCTGAATCTAGGGACCGGCGCAAAGCGACGCGAATACTCTCTTCTGTCGGGTCGCAATCGATGACCGACGCCGCCCGAATTCTGCCTGCCTGTCGGATGCCGATGTTGACGGTGGGGACACCCAAAGCCGGCGCTTCAATGATGCCGCTCGACGAGTTGCCAACGACGGCGGTTGCGTGCTTCATGGCACTCAGATAACGCAATTGGCCAAGAGAAGAAGTCGAAAAGACGCGCGCCGATTGGCGGGAACACTCTTGTGCAATTAGCCTTTCGATTTCGCCACCACCCGGGTCTGCATTAACACCCGTTACAAGGATCTGATGTGCAGAAAAGGCGTTTAGCGCCCGGAAAAGCGACATAATGGCGTTTCTGTCGCCAACCTCTTTATCGAGAACCTTGGGCCGGGTCTCCGGATGATACGTGACCAAAAAATACGCCTCGCCCAAGTCAAAACCAATCGCCTCGTCTAGCGCAGGTCGATCGAGCAGAGATAAACTCTTCAGATTATCCAATCCCGGGGCTCCGGTCATAAAGACTTGGGCAGGCGCTTCGCCCATCTGGACAACGCGGTTGTAATAGGTTTCGGAAACAGTGAAGTGAAGTTGGCTCATTTTCGTGATGGCATGACGGATCGCGTCGTCCATGGCGCCTTGTGTGATTTCTCCACCGTGGATATGCGCGAGGGGAATCGCGAGCAGCATCGCAGCGGTCGCGGCGGAAAGAATCTCATAGCGATCTCCGAGGACAACCACGACATCGGGTTGAAGCGCATCGAAAGCGGCGGCCAGTCGCTCAATGCCCAATCCCGTCGAACGAGCCACGGAGAGCCGTGTGTCATCGGCAAGCTCGATATCGACGCGCGCATCAACGGTAAACCCGTCAGACTCGATATCGCGCACGGTGCTTCCAAATCGCTCACTAAGGTGGGCGCCCGTCGCAACCACCTGAAGCGTCAACGCCGGATCGGCCTTGACCTCCTTCATAAGATTCACGAGCAGACCATATTCAGCTCGCGTGCCGGTAACGATGCAAATCTTCCGGGACCCGGGGCGCATGCTAGACGCTGGCTAAATTAGGGCTCGACGGGATGTTAACAAGCCGCCGGTAAAGTGATTGCGCGACCGACAAATCCATCCTCGGGCAGTCTTTGTACGGGACCAAATCCGACAGCGGCTTCCACGCCGGTCGACTCATCAGGCCAGCACCGTTTAAGACCGTCAGGAGATCGTCACGACAATCTTCATGGGCCGGGTCGAGCAGGATGAGATTGAGCCAATAGTTGCTTCGACAACCCGGAGGTTCCAGGTAAAACTGCGCGCCACCTATGCCCCGAAGGGCATCCGCATACTGGCGTGCGAGAGCCCGCTTCTTGTCCACGAACTCTTCCAACCGCTCCAACTGTGCGCACCCGATTGCGGCGGCGACATTGGTTAACCGGTAATTATAACCAACCTGGTCATGCTCGAATTCCCAAGCATGGGGCACTTTAGCCGTCGTCGTCAGATGCTTGGCCTGAGCGGCAAGGTTCGCATCACCCGTCAATATGGCACCGCCGCCGCCGGTCGTGATGATCTTGTTGCCATTAAAACTAATCGCAGACAGAAGACCGTCGGTCCCCGTGTGCCGACCCTTATAATACGATCCAATCGACTCGGCCGCGTCCTCGATCAAGACCAGGCCATGCTTTCGACACACCGCTGTCAGGCCGTCTAGATCGACCGGATGACCGAATGTATGCATACAAACCACGGCGGCGATGCGCCGACCGGAGCTCGTATTGATCAAATCCCCGCCTTGGGATGTGCAGGTCTGCGCCAAGTATGCGTCCAGTTTGACCGGATCGATTCCAAGAGTAGCCTCTTCACTGTCGGCAAAGTGCGGTACTGCGTGACAGTATGAAACAGCGTTGGCAGTGGCGATAAACGACAGCGCCGGGACGATAACCTCGTCACCGGGACCGACGCCCGCAACAATCAGGCAAGCATGCAATGCGGCCGTACCATTGGCCGTGGCCACCGCATGCGCCGCCCCGGTCACACTGGCGAGTTCCTCTTCGAATTTGTCGACGTAGGCTCCGACACTGGACACCCAACCCGTGTCCAAACAGTCTTTTACGTACGCCCACTCGTTTCCGCCGATCTCCGGCGCATGAAGTGGCGCGGTCCCCGATACGACCTCCTTCATCGCATCCAGCACTGACTGGGCGGAGAAACTCAATCCAGACCTCCAATCTCCCAGTTGCCATAAAAACTTCTCGGCTCTCTCAAGTCGCGGAAGAGGCCCTGACGAATTGCACTAATCAATTCTCGTATTCCGTCGGGGACACTGTAAGCGGGCTCGAAGAACAAGGTGTTTTGTACCTTCGTGAAATCGACCCGATAATTGCGCGGGTCGCCACCATGTTTCTGGTAGCTTACTTTGGAGTTCGGCAACTGCTTCAGGATCGCGTCTACGATCATCTGTTTGGTGTAGTTGTTGATCTCACCGCCGGCGTTGAATACCTCGAAGGCAACCCGGCGGAGCGGCGCCTCAAGAACGCGACGGATCAATTCACCGAAATCGCGCAAATGACAGTACGGCCGCCAAGTATCCGCATCATAGACCAATAGGTCTTCACCCAATGCCATGGCACGAGTGAACTCACTGACGGTGAGGTCGAAGCGCATGCGAGGACTGAGACCAAATGCCGTGGCGAAACGAAGGACGGTTGGGGTGTAATCGACATCGTTGCCGCCGAGAAGGAATTTTTCTACGCGGACTTTCGATTTTGCATAGAGGGACAGGGGATTCAGTTCGAAGTCTTCGTCCGCTAACTGATCCCCCTCAATCAATCCGTAATTCGAGCAGGTGGACACAAACACGACCTTGTTCAATCCACGTCCGTTCAACAGCCGAAGCATGTTGTCGTGACCGTCGTCGTTCACTTCTGCAGCAGCCTCTGGAAAGTTCTTGGTAACCGGGTCCCCAACCAGCCCGGCGAGCAGAATGACATCTGTCACATCCTCCAGGGCTGCGGTGAAATCTTCTGCGTCGGTCAGATCTCCGCAAACGAACTCGTAGCCCGAATGTTGAAGGAATGGCACGACAGTCAGCCCATGATTGTAAATCAACTTGTCGAAACTGCGAACTTGATAGCCCGCGCCAAGAAGGTGATCCGTCAAAACCGACCCGACGTAGCCCGCACCGCCGACGATTAGGACTCGGCGGACACTCTTATCCTGCGGTGAAAGAACGTCCCGGGCGAAGCGACGATCCTCTTCAAAAATTTCATCTTGGTAGTCCGCGGGTAAATGGGCGTTCATTTCGAACGCAATTTCCCGGCCACGCTGCTCTGTATTCTCTAGGGCGTTCATATTCCCTCGATGGATAGGTTGGGTGGTTAGAGCCTGAAGTTTTCCATGCTACCGCACTCCGGGTGAAAAGGGATTTCACCGGAGCATCTCCGATCAGCACGTCTGGACACGGCGCCTTAAGCGGCAGACACCGCGTCTTTCGCCACTCGGACCTGAACCGAGCGGCCAAGAAGTTCCATCAAAACGATCACGCGGCGATCGTCGGCGATTCGGTCGAACAGGCCGACCTGATCGGCGAGCGGGCCGTCTGTTACACGCACGTTGTCGCCCGACTTGAATCGGCTGACGTCGACCAGCGCAACGTGCCCCCGATCATCCTCACGGCTCTGAATTGCGTCGACAATGCCGTTCGGTGCAGGCGCCGGAACGTCCCCGTGACAAACCATATGACTAACGCCCACTGTGGAACGGATTGCCAACCAGGGCTCAGTTTCCAGATCCAGGCTGACGAACAGATAACGCGGAAACAACGGGCGCACGACCTCCTCGACGCGACGTGCATGCCGGCGTGTCTTGCGATAAACGGGAAGGTACACCTCATACCCCTGCCGACGGAGATGGAACAACGCTTTGCGCTCGCCATTGGGTTGGCAATGAACAACGTACCAATGCTTCACGCCTCCGCCTCCGCATCCGGTGCCAAGGCCAATTCGAAGAGTCTCGGCGCCAAGACGCGGCCCGCGGGACAGATTTTGACAAACTGATCATATGCGCTTGCGGCTGCCGTAGCTCGGTAATCACATAGGCGTCCACCGAGCCCGGCACCGCGTCTGAGGACCGGAACACCGGAATACCGGCAAATTCCTCGTCGGGCCAATCGGCGTCGATTACGGCAATGATTTGGACACGGTGTTCACGGGCATAGAGCAGCAGGATTTCGGCAAGATCGCTTGCACCACACAGGGCAATCCGCTGCCAGCCGCGCTGATCGCATTGATTGAGAAGTGTCGTGTAGTCGTTCTGCGCCTGGCGGAACAAATTCAACGATTGTGAGAGAAATTCAGCCGTGAGGCGGCTTTTTTCGGCAAAACCCTTCGGCGTCAGATAATAAGCATAGCGGTTATTAGGCGCTTGCTTGACCTTAACGAAGCCTTTTGTAACGCAACGCTTGAGGTACGTGTTGACCAGTCCAAGGGCTATACCAAGCTCTTGAGCAGCCGAGCGTTGCGTGAGTTCGCTATCGTTGCTGACGGCGCGCAGCAATCCGAGCGTCACCTCAAGATTCGATTCGCTACTTGCCTGCTTCCTCATCGAAAGGTCCGTTTACTCAAGCACTTGCAGGAATTGCGTTCACAGCATGAACATACAGCGTTCATGTTTTGAACGTCAAGCGGGTCTCTTTAACACCTACGTTCAGCAACGTTTAACGACTTGCCATGGGTGACGGCGATCCGGCACACTCGCGCCATGATTTCGCTGCGCCAGGGGCCGGTTTCGGCAGCTGAATGGAATGCACTCACCGCGTCCTGTCCGGCGCTCACGTTGACCCAAGCATGGGCCTACGGGAACGCCCGCGCGCAAGGGCCTTGGTCCGTGGAGCGCGTCCTCCTCTACGAGGACGACACCGTTATCGGCGCCGCACAGGCAATGATTCGCCGATTGGCGTTGGGTTTGGGCGGGCTGTGCTGGATCAGTCGTGGACCGCTCCCCATCGGGGATACAGCCCTCGATTCGGACACCTACATGGGAATGTTGACGGTCCTTCGCCGCCACTTCGCTGACGAGCGAGGGTTCTACCTTCGGATCGCACCGGCTTGGCCGGACCAGGAAAAACGGATAGCGACGCAAGACAGTCCATTCTCCGACGCGGGTCCTCTCGGTTGGCATTCGGGAACACTCGATTTACGGGTCCCCGAGGAGCAGCTCCGCAAGGGTCTGGCGGGAAAGTGGCGAAATCCCGTGAATAAGGCGGAGGCCCTGGGGATGTCGGCAACGTCTGACGGCGGGCGGGATCTCATTGAAGAATTCTGTGTCGCCCATGACCGCTTTGTCGCCGAAAGCGGATTTGCCACCACTGTTAACGGCGGGCTTGTTCGGGCGCTCAGCGACGCCAACGATCCCGGCCTGGAGCTGAGGGTATTCCGTGCATCCCTTGAAAATGAAACGGCGGCTTGGGTGCTGACGGCACGCACCGGACGTCGGGTCGAATACCTGGCAGGTCATACCACGCCCAGCGGACGGCGCGCCGGCGGCGGACAGTTCCTGCTGTGGCGGGCGATCCTCGCAGCGAAGGCAGAGGGCGCGGAAATCTTTGATGTCGGCGGTATGGACCCGATTCTGACTCCGCCCGGCATCTATGCGTTCAAACAAGGGACTGGCGCACAACCGTACGCACTCGCGCCCGAATTGGAAGCGATGCCACGCGGTCCGCTTCAACGTTGCATCGCGATCGGTATTCGTGCCGCAGCACGGCGCGCCCGAGCAGATGGCTGAAACGTTAGGTCATGTCATGATTTGTCGAAGGTCTGCCGGCGTCATCGTCTGATGCACCGGAAAGGTGATGACGGTCTTGCGCAACCGAATGGCCGTCATATAATGGTCCGGGTGGGCGATGACCTCGGGTGCGAGATCAGGCCAACCTTCGACAGGCAGTCCTCGACCACGCAAGGATCGATATATGCCTTCCGCCGTCCCGGCGTCCTTGAATACCCATGGATCGCGATAAAGCGGCAGGGAGACGTCGTCGATCAACGGCACTGCCTCAAAGGTTCGCGAGATCAGCTCGCGAAGGACGCGCCTGTTGGCCCGCCGCGCTTCGGCGGCCGCCTCGAGATTATCAAGGGCAAGCGACAACAGCCGGTCGCCGAGCCGACTTGGAGCCGGAATGTCCGGCATCTCAACGTACGTCGGATCAACGGCCAATTCGCTTAGCGTTCCGGCGATGCGGGCACGGCGCAGCCCCATCGGCAAGAGCCGCTGCAACATGCGACGCGCGAGCCAATCGACGGGACTCGGTGCTGGCCCACCGCCGGGGCCCTGGATCAATCCAGCCAGGTCCGCAGCACGCACGCTCATGACGGACCCATCCGGCACAGCGAACATCTTGTGCGGGCTATAGCAGGCGGCGTCGCCCCACGTTCCGATATCGTCGAACGGCCGCAGGACGTGCGCGGCATCTTCCAAAAGTCTAGCGCCGACGTCATCACAAAACGCACGCGCGCGCCCTCCCTCGGCCGGCTTGCCGTAGAAGTGCACAAGCACAAAAAGGTCCGGCGGGACGTCTGTGGCCATTTTGCGGCAGGCGTCCCAGTCCGGCTCGAGCACATCCGTGATCGGATAGAAACGCACGGTCGCCCCGGTTCGACGCAGCGGATTACTGGACTGGTTGCAGAAATAGTCTGGAAGCCAGATATCCGCAGATGTCTTGCCGACGGACGTCGCCACGGCACGGGCAAGCGCGGCCATCGCCCACGCGGAACGCGAAAAACGGAACACCCTTTCATCGGCACGGCGATACGCATTGGCAACGTCTGCCCCAGGCCGCGCCGAGCGAACCAAGTCTACCAATCCGGGCAAGGGCATGCTGGTGATCATCAATGGAGTATGCCGAAGCGCTTACGGCCGGTCACGCTTTGACGATCTTGTCCCGGCCTTCTGTTACGTCTTTAGTCGCGTTTCGGGTGTCGACGATAAGCGCGCTGTTGGCGACCAACATACCATAGTCTATGTCGTCATGATCGGTACAGATCATCGCCCCGTCATAAGTCGACACTGAAGCAGGTGTCAGCGGGACGGAGATACGACCGCTGAGCGCCATGTGCTCCCGCGTCTTGGGAATTTCAGGCACCATGGGATCGTGAAAATCAACAGCGGCACCCGCTTCCTCAAGCAGCTCGATGATCTCGAAAGCTGGGCTCTCTCGAACGTCGTCGACGTTTTTCTTGTAGGCGACACCGATCAATAACACCCGCGCACCCGACAGGGACTTCCCAAACCGTGTGTTTAGCACGCGACCAAACGCTGACACCACATGCGCCGGCATCGCCGTATTAATCGTGCCTGCGAGTTCGATGAAACGCGTCTCCATACCGACCTGACGGGCCCGCCAGGTCAGGTAGAATGGGTCGATCGGAATGCAGTGCCCCCCGAGGCCAGGCCCAGGGTAGAACGGCATATAGCCGAAAGGTTTGGTCTTGGCAGCGTCGATTACTTCCCAAACGTCAATCCCTAGCGCCTCGTAGACCAGCTTCAACTCGTTGACCATCGCGATGTTGACGGCGCGGAAGATGTTTTCCGTCAACTTGGTCGCCTCTGCCGCTTCCATGGACGAGACTTGGACAACCTCTGAAATCACGCTTTTGTAGAGTGCCGTTGCCGCAGACAGAGCTGCTTCCCCGTCGCCACCAACCACTTTGGCGATGGTTGTTGTCTTGAAGTCCAGATTGCCCGGATCCTCGCGCTCTGGTGAATAGGCTAGAAAGAAGTCATCACCGGATTTGAGCCCTCCAGCCTCCAGGATGGGTTTCAGAACGTCGCGCGACGTGCCGGGATAGGTGGTCGACTCCAGCACAATGAGCTGTCCGGGCCGGAGGTGTTTTGCAACCTCGCGCGCCGTCTGCTCGACGAACCTAAGATCCGGTTCTCGTCCTCGAGCCAGCGGCGTCGGCACACAGATCAGTATTGCATCCATGTCAACAAGGCCGCCAAAGTCTGATGTCGCGCGAAGCCGTCCGGAGGCCCAGGGCTCGGCAATGTCAGCATCGGGAATATGCGCCAGATAGGATTTCCCCGCTTCCAGCTGCGCCGGTTTTTCCGGCTCGATATCAAAGCCCGTTGTGCGGAAACCGTTTGACGCAAAGGCCAAAGCCAGCGGGAGTCCCACATAACCGAGGCCTATCACACCAACAGCAGCCTGTTTATTCTCGATTTGACTAACGAGCCGATCCACGCGCATGGACATTAACACACCCGACGACATGACAGAGATGACGCGCAGCAAGCGACAATCGCGAACTCAATGGAAATTACGGCCGCAGGACGCATAGGAATAGTGTAATGCCCGCCGTTGCAAACCCGGTCAAGTTTGGATTGCGCGACGACAATTAGATTTGCACGTATTGGGAATCGGCGCCGCCCTAAAATTTTCGCTTAGCGATGAGCGAGGAATCCATCCGGGTTAACCGGATAAATTGAGCAAGCATATGCATCAGGGACTGGTGCGCGTCTTCGATCACACCGTAGTTGTCAGCATCGACATGCATATTCACATCACCGAGCGCCGCAGAACGACCGCCTTGGAATCCGGTGAGCGTGATGACCGATAGATCGTTTTTCGTCGCCCACTCGCAAGCCCGCACGACATTCTCGCTGTCGCCCGAAGACGACACGCTAATCAGGACATCACCGGGCTCAGCCTGAGTTCGAAGTTGATAGACAAATACATCATCATACGAAATATCGTTCGCAATGGCGGTCAATGTTTCCATCACCGAAACAAGAGAAATGATTTTTGGCCGGAAATCCGTGTCCGTCTGCACGCCCTTAACGTGATCACAGTGAAGATGATTGGCGATCGCCGCTGAACCACCGTTGCCACATACGAATACCGCACGCTTCTCAGCGTACGCATGAGCCAACAGTTCCGCTGCCGCAGCTACTTGGGCTCGATCTATCGAGGCAAGCGCCGTCGTCAATTGTTCAGCATAGGCGTCGACAAATGCCTCTGCTGTCTTGAACGGTTTCTCCGGAAACGTCATGGGCGTTGCATATCCCCTTTTATACCATTGGGCAACCTATACGCGGGCAAAGACAAGCCGGCCAAGATGGCGGTCATCGCCAGCCATTGTGATTTCTGGTGGCTGACAAATGTTGGTGCGATTCCAACGATTCCTCTATAAGCGGGGAATGACCGACTTAGATACCTGGATTGTCGTCTCTAGCGTACTCCTGGCCGCAGGCGGACTTACAGGCCTGCTGACAAAAGGGTTACGGCACGCCGATGTCCTGGATCGTCCAAACGAACGGTCGAGTCATATCGCGCCGACTCCGCGCGGCGGAGGAATCGCGATACTTGTGGCTGGTTTTCTGGGTGTCGCCGTCACCGGTCTGTCGATACCGTGGCCGATCATCGCCGGCATCGCGTGGCTCGCGATCATATCTGTGCTTGATGACCTGCGCGGCGTGTCGATCATTATCCGGCTTCTCGCTCAGGCCGCGATCGTTACCGTTTGCCTGACGTCGGTTGGCGGTTTTATCGCAAACATCGGTGTCGTGTTATTCGTCGGTGTGGTCGTCGTATGGATCTGGTTCATCAACCTCTACAATTTTATGGACGGCATTGACGGGATAACGGGTGTCGAAACGATCTCCATCTGCCTGGGCATGGCCCTTGTTATGCACGTGTCAGGCCACGCGCCTGTCGATTCTCGGCTGCCGCTGATTATCGCTGCGGCGACCGCAGGGTTCATGTTCTGGAACTGGCATCCGGCAAAGATCTTCATGGGCGACGTCGGGTCGATACCGCTTGGTTTCATCGTCGGCTGGATGTTGTTGGAACTGGCCGCGGCCGGACAATGGGCGGCGGCCCTGATCCTGCCGGCATATTATCTTGCCGACGCGACCATTACCCTCGTCCATCGCGGTTTGCGAGGCGAAAAGGTTTGGCGGGCGCACAAGGAACACTTTTACCAGCGTGCTCATCAGCGCGGACTGAGCCATGCCGACGTCAGCCTTCGTATCCTCTTCGCCAATGCGTTGCTGATTGGCCTGGCGATTGTCGCATCACTTGGACATCCAATCTTCGCGCTCGCTGGCGCTGCAAGCGTCGTCGGATTTCTTTTGTTTCATCTCGCCGGCTCGGGCAAAACGGCGGCATGAAGATCCTGTTTTTTACGGAGAACTATCCGCCGGAAACGAATGCCGCCGCGACCCGCGTGCACGAGCGCGCCGTCTACTGGGCGAAATGGGGGCACGAAGTCACCGTCATCACGTGCCAGCCCAATTTTCCGCACGGCAAAATTTTTGACGGTTACCGAAACGAATACGGGACAGAAACCCTGGATGGAATCCGCGTCGTTCGGGTAAAGACGTTCATCGCGTCGAACCGCGGCGTGGTGCGCCGAATTCTGGATTTCCTGAGTTTCATGGTCATGGGCTACGTGGCGGCAAAACGAGAACCCAAACCCGATGTGGTGGTCTCGACTTCGCCGCAGTTCTTCGCCGCCGTCGCCGCCTGGCGGTTCGCGATGGTGCGCGGCATCCGATACGTCTTCGAGTTGGGCGATCTGTGGCCGGCATCGATCGCCGCGGTCGGCGCTATGCGCCCGAATATCGGCCTGCGCCTGCTGGAAAAGTTGGAGCTTCGCATGTACCGGGATGCCGACGCAGTCGTCGCATTGACCCAATCTTTCAAAGACAATCTGGTGTCGCGGGGAATCCCAGCGGAAAAGATCGCCGTCGTCATCAATGGCGTCGATATCTGGCGCTACGGTCCACGCTCGGCAGACCCGGAGTTGATGACGGAGTTGGGCCTGACGGCGGGGCCCATGACCATCGGTTATGTCGGCACCCATGGCATGGCGCACGATCTGGCGAACGTGCTGAATGCCGCCGAACAGCTTCGCGACAGATCGGATATCCGCTTTCTATTTGTCGGTGCCGGCGCGGAGCGCGACGCCCTGATCGAAAGTGCGCAAGATCGCGGTCTGGACAATGTCGTGTTCGCACCGCCGCAACCGAAAGACCGCATGCCGGCGGTCTGGTCGCTGTGCGACGTGGCGTTGGTGCATCTGAAAGACACACCCGTTTTTGCCGGGGTTATTCCGTCGAAGATCTTCGAGGCCATGGGCATGGGATTGCCCATACTGTTCGTCGGTCCGACCGGCGAGGGCAGCCGGATCGTCGACGCTGCCGCCGCCGGCCCCACAGTTCCTCCCGGCACCCCTAAAGCCTTGGCAGAGGCTGCGCGCAGACTCGCCGATGACCCGATGGCGCGGAGGGCGCACGCAGAAAACAGCTTGGCCGCCGCGCCCACCTACAGCCGCGAAACCCAAGCCCGACATATGATCGCGGTCCTTGAATCCGTCGTCGGCGGAATGGGGCCGACCGCCGCCGACGCCCAGCCAGTATCGGACGCAACGATATGATTGCCGCTGTCACCGGCGCGAACGGGTTCATTGGCGGCTATGTAGTCCACGCTTTGATCCAGGCCGGGCACACGGTACGCGCCCTCGTCCGACACGGCGTCGAGTGCGACATCCCCGTAACACGGATTCAAAGCCTGAACGCAAGCAGCGATATCACTGAGCTGACAGATGCCCTGCAAGAAGTCGACGCCGTGGTTCACCTGGCGGCTCGGGTGCACGTGATGAACGGGCACGAGGACGAAGACGGATTTTTCGACGTCAATGTCGGTGGCACATGCCGCCTGTTCGAAGCCGCGGCGGCGGCCGGCGTTAAACGGTTCATCTTTGTGAGCTCGGTAAAAGCGGCGGCCGAACGCTCCGGCGATGGGCCGGTCACGGCGGACGATACCGCCCAGCCCGAAGACGCCTATGGGCGCTCGAAGCGCGCGGCGGAACAAGAACTATTGGCGCGATCAAAGTTGGACGGTGCACCCGATGTTGTGATTCTACGGCCAACATTCGTCTACGGCTGGCCGCCGACCGGCAACTTCGCGACCCTGGTTTCCGCCGTACGGCGCGGTATCCCGCTACCGTTCGCGGGAATCGGCAACCGGCGCGACATGCTATATGTCGGCAACCTTGCCGATGCGGTACGCGCCGCCTGCACGTCGACTGCGGTCGGCG
Organism: Rhodospirillales bacterium; assembly: GCA_965222395.1. Classification (GTDB taxonomy): domain Bacteria; phylum Pseudomonadota; class Alphaproteobacteria; order Rhodospirillales; family Casp-alpha2; genus UBA4479. The sequence continues at coordinate 2,972,908 of OZ244947.1, read as the reverse complement.
CCGGACCGTACTTCATCTGCGATGGGGCGCCCGTCTCGACGACAGCGCTGTTTCGCGAGACGGCCAAAGCGTTTGGAGCCCAAGCGCGGCTTTTTTGGATGCCTGAATGGAGCCTTCGTCTATTGGCGGTACTGACGGGAAAGCGGGCGGCAATGGACCGCCTTTTGGAAGACTTTCGTGTCGACGGCGCGCCCTTCCGCCGTGACGCGGACTGGCAACCGCCCTATAAGATGGCCGAGGGTTTGGCGCGCTGCAGTGCGGCTGCAAGCGCCATGAACAAGACCGAGGACGCCGAAACACCGTGACGCTGTTTCATCGCATATCCGGACGGGGTTTGATTGCCTATGCCCATGATATTGTCATGGCCGGGCTTTCGTTCGTTGTCGCCCTGTCGCTACGAATGTCCGGGGCTTCCGCAACGCCGAGTCTAGAGCTGGTCATCGGCGGCGCCATCATCATGGCCGCAATCGCCGCCGTGGTGTTCTGGATGGCTGGATTGTATCGGGGCGTCTGGCGATATGCGTCGTTGGACGATTTGATGGCCATTACCAAGGCCGTGACGCTGACGATCCTAGCGTTTCTTGCGGTGATGTTCGTTTGGACGCGCATGGATGACATGCCTCGCTCGGTGCCGTTCATCAATTGGTTCGTGTTGATGGCGGTCCTTGGCGCGCCGCGGTTCGTGTATAGATTTTGGAAAGACCGGCGGATCGATTTCTCAGCCGCCGCCGACAGTGACCAGATTCCTGTTTTGCTGATCGGCGCATCCGATGGCGCGGACCAATTCATCCGTAGCCTTCGGCAAAGCGCCGACCCAAGGTACGCGCCGGTGGGCATCCTATCCGAATACCAACAACGCGTGGGGCGGACCATCCGCGGCGTCGATGTGCTGGGCACCGTCGATGATTTGGAACGCGTCTTTGGCGACCTGAAGTCAAAGGGACGCGGCCCGCAACGCGTGGTGCTGACGAAAGACGAAATCAAAGGCACGGCGGTGCGCGATCTTCTGGACCGAAGCGGACAGTTGGGCATGAGCCTCGCGCGGATTCCAAAGCTGACCGATTTCCAGGATGCCGACGGCCCAAAGGTGGAAATGAAACCGGTCGCGATTGAAGATCTGTTGGGACGCCCGCAAACGCCGCTCGACCGGGACGCCATGCACACACTGATCAGCGGAAAGAACGTTCTGATCACCGGGGCCGGCGGCAGCATTGGCTCGGAATTGGTGCGCCAAGTCGCGGCCTTCGACCCCGCCAAACTGAACTTGTTGGAGAACAACGAATTCGCGTTGTATCGCATCGACAAGGAAATCGGCGAGAGTTCACCGACGTTGCCGCGGTCCGCGATCATCGCCGACGTCCGCGACCGCGACCGGGTCTTCGAGATATTCAATAAACTGAAACCCGATCTCGTCTTTCATGCAGCGGCGTTGAAGCATGTTCCCTTGGTCGAGGAGAATCCGAGCGAAGGCGCAATGACCAATATCGGTGGAACCGTTAACGTCGCCGATGCGTGTCGCTCCCATGGGGTCCGAACCATGGTCCAAGTCTCTACCGACAAGGCCGTCAATCCAACCAGCGTGATGGGGGCCACCAAACGGGCCGCGGAAATGTACTGCCAATCCCTGGATCACGATCCGGTCGCCGCCGCAACCTGCCGGTTCGTCACGGTCCGCTTCGGAAACGTCCTGGGTTCCACCGGATCGGTTGTACCGTTGTTCCAAGAGCAACTTTCGCGCGGCGGTCCCTTGACCGTCACCGACCCCAAGATGGAGCGCTACTTCATGACCATCCGCGAAGCGGTGGAGTTGGTGTTGGAGGCCTCGGCGGTCGGTAGCACGGATACCGGCACCGACGGGCGTATCTTCGTTCTCGACATGGGCGAGCCCGTTAAGATCGTCGACTTGGCCCGGCAAATGATTCGCTTGTCCGGCAAAGAACCCGATAAAGATGTGGACATCGTCTTCACCGGTGCCCGGCCAGGCGAAAAGCTCTTTGAAGAAGTGCTTCACGACGGCGAAACCACCATCAAGACCGATCATGACGGATTGTTTCTGGCGGCTCCGCGGGTGGTCGCCCACGCCACGCTGCAGCAAACATTCACCGATATGTTGGCGGCGGCGCGCATGGGCGATGATGGCGCCGTTTGCGCCTCACTTCATTCATTGATGCCGGAATACATCACGCCCGACCACACGGCGGGCCCTGCCCAATCGGCAGCCATCTTACGACCCTAAGACCGAAAAGGAATATCTACGCCATGGCCGAAGCAAAGATTGCGCGTGCACTGATCAGCGTCTCCGACAAAACGGGGCTTATCGAGCTGGGACAGGCGCTGGCCGCGGCCGGCGTCGAGATTTTATCGACCGGCGGTACCGCCAAAGCGCTGAGCGATGCCGGCATCGACGTGATCGAGGTCAGCGATTTCACGGGCTTTCCGGAAATCATGGACGGTCGGGTCAAAACCCTGCAGCCGAAAATCCATGGCGGCCTGTTGGCGGTGCGCACGGACGACACGCATCAGGCGGCGATGCGCGATCACGATATCGCCGCGATCGATTTACTCGTCGTCAACCTGTATCCGTTCGAGGCGACCGTCGCCGCCAAGGCCGATTTCGACACTTGCATCGAAAACATCGACATCGGCGGGCCGGCGATGATCCGCGCCGCGTCGAAAAATCACGCCTTCGTTTCGGTCGTCGTCGACCCAGATGATTATGCCGAATTGATCGCCGAAATGACCGAACACGACGGTGCGACCACCAAAGACTTCCGCAAGCGCCTGGCGGCAAAGGCCTATGCTCGAACCGGCAGCTACGATGCCGCCATCTCGGATTGGTTCGCGGGCGAATTGGGCGAGACGTTCCCAAACCGCAAGGTGTTCACCGGCGAGCGGCGGCAAGTGTTGCGATACGGCGAGAACCCGCACCAAGCGGCAGCGTTCTATGCCTCGTCGGAAAACCGGCCCGGTGTCGCAACGGCAACCCAGTTGCAGGGAAAGGAGCTGAGCTTCAACAATCTCAACGATACCGACGCAGCCTTCGAATTGGTCGCCGAGTTCGACGAATCACCGGCCTGCGTGATCGTCAAACATGCCAACCCCTGCGGGGTTGCCGTCGCCGACAATTTGCCGACAGCCTATGCCCAGGCCCTCGCCTGCGATACCGAAAGCGCGTTCGGCGGGATCATCGCGTTCAATCGCGAGATCGATGACGCAACGGCCGAAGATGTCGCCAAGTTATTCGCCGAGGTAATCATCGCGCCAGCGATTTCCGATGGTGCAAAGTCGATTTTCGGCGCCAAGAAAAACCTTCGGGTTTTGGAAACCGGTGCCATGCCTGAACCGAATGCGGCGGGCATGACGGTCCGCTCGCTGGCCGGCGGCTATCTGCTTCAAACCCGCGACGCGGCGTTGATTTCCGACGACCTGAAAATCGTGACCGAGCGCCAGCCGACGGACGCGGAAATGGCCGATCTGATGTTCGCCTTTACGGTTTGCAAGCACGTCAAATCGAACGCCATCGTCTACGCCAAGAACGGTGCCACTGTCGGCGTCGGCGCCGGGCAGATGAGCCGCGTCAACTCGTCGCGGATCGCTGCCTGGAAGGCGGCCGACGCCGCCCGGGTTGCCGGCGATGCCGATAGCTGGGCGATCGGATCGGTCGTCGCATCGGATGCGTTCTTCCCGTTCGCCGACGGATTGTTGGCGGCCGCCGAGGCGGGTGCCACCGCGATAATCCAGCCGGGCGGCAGCGTACGGGATGAAGAAGTGATTGCCGCCGCGAACGACAAAGGCCTGGCCATGGTTATGACCGGCATGCGGCATTTCCGCCACTAAGACGTCTAGATTTTTCCGAGTTTCCGGAAGTGACGGTACGCGGCGGCCAGGGCCCGCGCGTCGTGCAGCGCATCGTGCGTGTGGCCCGGCGTCGACAATTCAAGCCAAGCCGCCAATTCCCCGCTGGACACGCGTCGCGGCACCAATCCCTTTGAGACGAAAACGCTAAACAGATCGTACTCGGCGGGCAGGGATGTCGGCATCGGCAAGCCATTCAGCGTACAGTTGTCACGAACGATATCGGCATCGTATCCATAGCTCATCAACGAGGTTGTGTCGGCGCCGATGAACGCTTCGAACTCCGAAAGAGCCGCCGCGAACGGTTTGCCTTTTTCGTCAAGGATCGCCTGGGTAATACCGGTCAGATCGACGATGTGCTCGCTGAGCATCGGGTTAACGGTCGGAATGACGATCACGTCGAATGCGTCGACTTCCGTCAGTCCGTTGTCGAGATCGATTTTGACCGCACCGATTTGAATGATTTCCGGATACCGGCCGGGCTGCGGATCGTGTCCCGGATTGCAGTCGGCCCAGCTGGTATATTCTATATCGAATACGACGGACACCCCGCCGGTCGGCAGCGCTTCCGGAGAATTTTTCAGCATCACTGAACTTTCTTTACCATCGTCAACAGCAATCCGCCGACCACAAAGAACCCGACGATCGCCGCCATGCCGACACGCTGGCTGTCCGCCGCCAGTGTCAACCATCCCACCAGCATCGGCCCCAGAAACGCTGTCGCTTTGCCGGACATGGCGTACAGTCCAAACATCTCGGTCCGCAAGTCCGCCGGTGCAAGTCGCGCCATCATCGATCGGCTCGCCGATTGGGCCGGGCCGACAAACAGGCCCAATGACAATCCGGCGATCCAGAAGTGCGTCACATCCGTCACCACCAGAACGGCAATGCCCAGAACCGTCAACGCCCCCAGGGAGACGAAAATGACGCGGCGCGGCCCCCACCAATCGTCGAGCCAGGCAAACGCGAACGCCCCAAGGCCGGCGGTCACGTTCATGCCGATACCGAACACGATCAAATCGGCGAAGCCCATACCAAAAGTGCCCGCGGCGTAAATACCGCCAAACGCGAACAACGTCGTCAGCCCATCGTTATAAATCATGCGGGCGACAAGAAACTTGAACGCTTGCGCGTGTTCGCGGGCGCGGCGCAATGTCGCGATCAGCTCACACATCCCTTCACGTACAGCCGTCGCCGCACCAAGCGGTGTCGGTGGTTTATCCTTGGATAATAGAAACAACGGCAATGAGAAAACCGCCAACCATACGGCGACGAACGGCCCAACGACCCGAATGTTCTCCGCCGTCTCCTTATCGAGACCAAAAGCAGGGGTCTCGGTTTGCACGAACAGCACGAGGACGCTCGCCAAACAGATCAACCCACCAACATATCCGGTCCCCCAACCCCAACCGGATACTCGACCCATATATTTTCGGTCTACCATGTCCGCCAGCATGGCGTTGTAGAACACCATGCCAAGTTCAAACGCCACGTTCGCCACGGCCGCCAGCCACAAGGCGGTCAAGGCCATCGACGGATCGGGTTGGACAATCCACAACGACGCACTGAGGATCACGCAGGCCGCCGTCGAAACAAACAGCCACGGCTTGCGCCGGCCGGTCTTGTCGGCGATGGCACCAACAATGGGCCCGACAAGGGCGACGGCCAAGGCCGACCACCCCATCGCCTGCCCCCACATCGCGGTGCCCAGGACCTCGTCGCCAATGACCCCTTGGGTGAAATAGGCGGCAAAGACAAATGTAATAATGACGGTGGGAAACGACGAGTTGGCCCAATCGTATAGGCACCACGCCGCAATTCCGAGCTTGCCGTTGGCGCGTTCCGTCACGGAGCAAGGCCGCGGATGGCACCCAAGACTTGGTCGTAGTGATCGACGATGACGTCGGCGTTCAACGATTCAAGCGGGACGTGACATATGCCGAAACTGACCAGGACCGTCCGCACGCCGGCATCCTGGGCGGCACCAATATCGTTTTCACTGTCGCCGACCATTGCGGTCTCGGACGCCGAAACGCCGAGCATATCGAGTACATGATGGATGTGCCGACCGTCGGGCTTGCGGTGTTCAACCTCGTCGCCGCCGACGATGGCATCAAAGAATTCGTAAAGGCCAAATCCCTTTAGCACCGTATCCGATGTGACTTTCTGCTTGTTCGTACAGACCGCAAGCTTCCGGCCCTCAGCGCGCAACGTCGTTAAAACGTCGGTGACGCCGGGGAATACGTGCCCATGGGCAATGGGCGCTTGATCGTAATGATGCAGGAATCGCGACAGCGCATGGTCGATATCAGCGTCGGAGGGATCGCGCCCAGCCTGTCGCAAGGATTGTTCGGCCAAGTTCCGGCTTCCCTTTCCGACAAGCGCGCGGACTTGCGTCTCGGTCATCGACGGCAGGTCGAGATCACCAAGCATCCCGTTCGCGGCGGCGTGAATATCCGGCAGGGTGTGGATCAGGGTTCCGTCCAGATCGAAGAGAACCGCTTTCGGCCAAGCATCCGTCATACAGCGATCCTACGTTCCCGCACCGTCGACCATCGCCCGCAGTTGCCGACTGGCAACTGCGATCATCGAAAGATCGTCGACCTCGACATTCCAAAGTTCCGACAACATCTGCTCGGTCGGTTCGACAGATGACGGGTTGGCGGCGATCCAGTCGGTAACGGCATCCACGGGATGCGCTTTCTTCTTGGCGCCGTCCAAGACTTTCTCGGCCAAGGCCAACTGATGGCTGTATATTTCCTCGACCAAGGCTGCGATCGCCAGTTGCTGCCAATGGCTGCCGGAATCCAACCGGCTCGCCGCGGCCCGCAACCGTCCCATGCGGAACCGGGTGCCGATGGCAAAGTAAGCCTGCGCGACTTTCAAGACATCCAACTTCCGGCGCGTCGCCAACCGAACGATATCGCACCCGGAATATAGGTTCACCAAATTAGCCACGCGGTGCGCCAAGGCTTCGGGCGCACCATGATCAACATAGGGCTGAGCGCGATGTTTCATATCGTCGACGTAATGCGGCGGCAGCGTCGACGACAATTTCCCCGCCAATGTCGCCATACCGTCGCGTAAAGCCCGGCAGTTCGTCCCGATATCAAGCTTTCTCTCGCCGTTTCGAAGCAGCCACAACGTCACCCATTCCAAAAGATGGTGTGTATCGAGAATCATTGCGGTTTGCGTTTCCGCCGGAACCTTGTTGTCCAAGGCTTCGATGCCGGACCAGATTTCGGGCATGGCGAAGACCTCTTGGGCGATGAACCAGGCCCGGGCGATGTCGGGTACGCCCTTGCCGGTCTTTTCCATAACCTCATTGACAAAGGTCCCGCCCATTCGATTGATCATGTCGTTGGTCAGTCGCGTCGCAATGATCTCGCGCTTTAGCCGGTGGTCGGCAATGTCGTCGCGATATTTTTGACGCAGCGGGGTCGGGAAGTAATTCACCGCGCTGTCGAACAAGTAGGGATCGTCGGGCACGTCGGAGTCCAGCAGTTCGTCGTAGGTCCAAAGCTTGGCATACGACATCAGGACCGATATCTCAGGCCGGTAGAACGCCCGGTTCGCCGTCGCCCGCTCGGCGATGGTTTCGTCGTCAGGCAGGAATTCCACCGCGCGGTCGAGGCGGTTGGATCTCTCCAACATCTTCATCAACCGGTGTTGATTGTCGAGCAGGTGGATACCGCGCGCCTGAATCATGGTGATGGCTTGGCTTTGATCGTAGTTGTGTCGCAACACCAAACCCGCCACCTCGTCGGTCATTTTCGCCAAAATCTTGTTACGTGCGGATTGCGTCAGACGGCCGGACTGCATCACCTGGCCCAGCAAAATCTTGATGTTGACCTCGTGGTCGGAACTGTCGACCCCGGCAGAGTTGTCGATGGAGTCGGTATTCAGCCGCCCGCCATGGGCCGCGTACTCGATCCGACCCATCTGTGTGGCACCGAGGTTGGCGCCCTCGCCGATAACCTTGGCCCGGACCTCGGCGCCGTTGACCCGGATAGCGTCGTTGGCCCGGTCGCCGACATCGATGGCGGATTCGTGCGCGGCCTTGATGTACGTGCCGATGCCGCCGAACCACATCAGGTCGGCGTCGTGTTTCAAGATCGCCGTCAATAAATCGTTCGGCGTCGTCGTCTCGTTACTGAACCCGAACAGCGACTTGATCTCGGGCGTCAATTTCAGCGTCTTCGCCGAGCGGTCAAAGATCGCGCCGCCCTTCGACAGAAGTTTCTGGTTGTAGTCCGTCCACGACGAACGGCCCATGTCGAACAAGCGTTTGCGTTCTTTCCATGTCGCCGCCGCGTCGGGGTTGGGATCGACGAAGATGTGCATGTGGTTGAACGCCGCCAGCAACTTGATGTGCTTGGACAGCAACATGCCGTTGCCGAATACATCGCCCGACATATCGCCGACGCCGACACAGGTGAAGTCCTGGGTCTGAGTGTCGATACCCATCTCGCGGAAATGCCGCTTAACGGACTCCCATCCGCCGCGGGCGGTAATACCCATCTTCTTGTGGTCGTATCCCTGACTGCCGCCGGAGGCGAAGGCATCGCCGAGCCAATGCCCGTAGTCGATCGAGACCCCGTTGGCGATGTCGGAGAATGTCGCCGTTCCCTTGTCGGCGGCAACCACCAAGTAAGGATCGTCGTCGTCGCGGCGGATGACGTTCTTTCGTTGCTTGACCTTGGTGCCGTCCAGATTGTCCGTGATGTCCAACAGCCCGGAGAGGAATATCTTGTAGCATGCAATGCCTTCGTTCAGGAATGCCTCACGGTCATTTCCTTCGGGCGGTTGGCGGCAGACGAACCCGCCCTTCGAGCCGACCGGCACGATGACCGCGTTTTTGACCTGCTGCGCCTTCACCAAGCCGAGGATCTCGGTGCGGAAGTCCTCCGGTCGGTCGGACCACCGCAGCCCCCCGCGCGCGACATAGCCAAATCGAAGGTGCACGCCCTCGACACGGGGGCTATAAACCCAGATCTCGCGGAACGGGCGCGGCAACGGCATGTCCTCGACCCGCTGCGAATCGATCTTGAACGAGACGTAGGTCTTGATATCACCGTCCTCGTCCGGCTGATAGAAATTCGTCCGCAGCGTCACATCGATCATATTGAGAAACCGGCGCAAGATGCGGTCTTCGTCGGCGCTGGCAACATCCTCAAGCCGCGCAAGATAGATGGACCGCAGACGCTCGACATCGGGCTTTCGTTGACCTTTGGTCTTCGGTTCGAACTGGGCCGCGAAAATATCGACCAAGGCACGCACGAAAGTCGGATGTCGTTGCAGCGTCTGTTCCATATAGGTTTGTGAATACGTGATTCCGACTTGGCGCAGATATCGGCAATAAGCCCGCAGGATGACAACCTCGCGCCAAGTCAAACCGGCACCAATGACCAGCGCATTGAACCCGTCGCTTTCGGCTTCGCCGAACCAAACTCGGGCAAAGGCGTCCTCAAACGCGGCGCGCGCCTGGCGAATATTGATGTCGCCGCCGTCCCGCGTTTCAAGGCCGAAATCATAGATCACCAACGTTTCGAAAGCGGCATCCGGAACAGAGACATGGTGCGGTCCGGCTTCGTTGATGACCTTGAAGCCCATATGCTCAAACACCGGTAAGGCATCCGACAGCGCGATATGACGGTCCGGGCTGTACAGCTTGAAGCGCACCGTATTGGCCGGCGCGTCATCCGGACGATAGAGGTGGAAACCGATGCCGCCTTGGGCGCCCAGTTCCTCGATCTTGTCCAAGTCAAAGAGCGCTTCGGCCGTCGAGTATTGTGCCGTGTAGGCGGCGCCGAAGGCATTACGATAGCGAAGATGTAGCTCGTGCGCCCGGGCCTCGCCGTCACGTGGGATGAGCGCGGCAAGAATCTTGTCGCTCCACGACCGGGCGGCCTCGGCAATCAACATTTCGATATCTTCGACAACGAACTTCGGCACCGTCCGCTCGGGCAGTTTGATGATCATATGGACACGGGCCAGCGGCGAGTCGCCCAAGGATGTGAAAAACGCGGACGGCTGACCGTCGAAAGCGTCGGCGAGGATTTCCTGAATCTCTTGCCGGAGTTCCGTATTGTATCGATCGCGCGGCACGTAGACGAGACAGGACAAATACCGTTTGAAGGCATCTTCGCGCACGAACAGGGCGACGCGCTGGCGCTCCTGCAAATGAAGAATGCCGGTCGCCGTTTTCAGCAAACGGTCCTCGGAAATCTGAAACAACTCGTCGCGCGGATAGGATTCAAGGATGTTCAACAGTGCTTTGCCGTCGTGGCTATCGCGCGAGTAGCCGGCGCGGTCGACGATGTTCTGCAAGCGGCGACGCAGCAACGGAATGTTGCGCGGTGACAGGTTATACGCCACCGACGTGAACAAGCCGACGAACAAACGGTGGGCCACGACGTTACCCTTGGCATCCACCTTTTTGATGCCGATCGCATCCATGTGCACGGACCGGTGCACCATCGATCGCTGGTTAGTCTTGGTAACCGACAGCAAATCCCGTCTGGTCAACGATGCAGCGATTTCGGGTGACAGGCCGTCTTTATCCTGTTCCGATTCAAACACCGCAACACTCGGATCCCGCAAGACACCAAGACCTGAGTCGGCATCGAGCGCCACCCGGGTCTTTTTGCCGCTACCGGTCACCGTGTACTCGCGAAAACCGAGGAACGTGAAATGATTGTCGTGCAGCCAGCGCAACAACTCGCGGATTTCGTGCGCCTCTTCCGGCGGCAGACCGGGCGGTTGCACGCTCAGATCGTCGATCACCGATTCCATGCGTTCGCGCATCGGTCGCCAATCCTCGACGGCGGCACGCACGTTGGTCAGAACCTCAACGACGGACGCAGCAATCTCTTTCAGCACCGCATCCGGCTGCTGGGTAATCTGAAAGTGCATGAAACTCTCGGACCGCGCGTCGACATCGCGATGCCCTCGTTCCAGGAACTCCTGCATCTTGCCCGACTTCGTGCGGCGGACCTTGAAGATCGGATGAATAACCAGGTGAATCGGTAACTCGCGGCGGGTCAATTCCGCCGATATGGAATCGACCAGAAACGGCATATCCCCGGTGACGACCTCGATGACGCTGTGATCGCACTGCCAACCGTCTTTCTTTTTCGTCGGATTGTAAGCACGGACACTCGGCGTTTTTGATTTCCGGGTTTCGCCGGTTTTCATATGCGACAGCGCCAGGGCGGCCAAATCGGCGTGGCTCAGACCCTCAAGGTCCTGCGCCGGAATATGCGCATAGTATTCACCCATGAAACCCTGCAGCATCTTGCCGCGCGGGCCGGTAGCGGATTTCTTGGCTGCCTTGATGGCGGCATCAAGCGCCGCCGCGCTCAGTTGATCCGAGTTCGCCATAATGATGTCTCCTCCTCCCGGCTCCCCCCAAACGGAGACGGTGCTTGGAGGCTAGCGCATCGCGTGAACCAGGGGAAGCGGCGCGTCGCAGCGAGCGCGTTTTAAAACAAAACCGAAATACTTAGGGCGCCAAAGCGATCGGACTCGGGCTGGCCCTTAAATTCCTTGGTCCGCATGACATGGGTGAAGGCAATTCGGGCGTTTCCGAAGACCATCGTCACACCGGCAACGAAATCGCCGACCAACGGTTCCTTATCGACCTCGTGACTATCGTGAAAGGTATTGCCGTCGATGAAGATGTTGCGCAACACCCACCGCCCATCGACTCCAGCGAAGGCGTACCAGGCCAAGCGGTCGGTCGGCTCGACGGCGCCAAAGCCGGATAGGCTGGGTCGGATCAAGGGCGGGCCGTAATCGATATCCAGGTCGCGGCCGAACCGGGCAATGAAGCCGCCGTTCACATGGGTATAAACGTTGCCGAGCGAGCCGCCGACATGCGGCACTACGTCGGCCTCGAACCCGGCAAGGCGGATCGGGTCATGGCGCCATTTCCGTTCGCCGATCAGATTAAGGCCCGGCTCGTTGTCCAACTGGTTGTCCCACCCGTTGGATTCGGCAACGTCGATCAACTTATGGAACTCGTTCTGAACTTCCTCGCCGAGCGCGGCCGGCCCAACGACACCGAGCTCCAAGCCGACCTTGTCCAAGGTATCGGCGAACACACCGCCCCCGCCGTTTCCGGTTTCCGCATACAGCGACGCGCCGGCATAAAGCCATCCGGCATACGGGCGGTCATCGGTCACCAGCGCACGTGCCTCGGTGTCGGCGGGCGTGTAGATGTTGTGGCCAAGCTCCAACCCGAGGCGTCCGTTTCGAATTTTCGCCAACGGATACAGAAACTGCAGAGCATCGCGGATCAACGGCTGATCGGTGCCGTCGCGGGCATCCGACACCCAGCCCAAACGAAATCCGTTGCTGTAATGTCGGTCGGTATTGGCGATCCGGTCGTTCTCGACGTTCAAAGTCCACGTGCCGGCGGACGCAGGCGCGGCGATCAGAACGGCGGCGCACATACAGATTATGGCTCTCGACATATTCATCGCGATCTTATTCCTCGGATACTGCACAACCCGGCTTACTCTAAGAACCAATAAAGGCAAAATTATTTCCCGAACCTTTCGGCATAGAACGCCGTCGCTTTCAGGCCCGTTCCAGTGAGGATCACAACGGATGTTTGGTCGGCTGAAATCTGGCCCGATTCGATTAGCTTAGCGAAGCCGCCCGCCGCATGTGCGCAGGTCGGCTCCACATAAATACCGGTGCGCGCCAACTGCAACGCCGCGGCCTCGATCTCATCCTCGTCCAGGGTGACGGTCCCGCCATCGGTCTCGCGGACGGCGCGCAGAATTTCCGGCATCCGGATCGGTGCGCGAATTGCCGTGCCTTCGGCAATGGTTGGTTTCGGCTCGATCGGGACACAGTCATCGGCGCCCGCAACATACGCTGCGTGGACCGGCGCGCAGTGGGTCGGCTGCGTCACGAAAATTCGCGGCATCCGATGGATAGCACCGGCGGCAACGAGTTCCTGAAACGCCATGTGACAGCCGAGTACGTTGCTGCCCGCCCCACATGGAATGACGACATTGTCGGGCACGGTGAAGCCCAGATCTTCCCAGATCTCGTATCCCAGCGTCTTCGTTCCCTGCAGAAAGAACGGGTGCCAATTGTGACTGGCATAAAAAATCTGATCGGCGCGGCCAATGGCCGCGGCCTCGGTGGCCTCGCGCGGGCCGGGCACCAAGGTGACTGTGGCGCCGTAGGCGCGGACCTGGGCAATCTTCGCCGGCTGCGTGTGTGCCGGTACAAATATCTCGACGTCCATGCCCGCCGCCGCACCAAACCCGGCTATCGCCGCCCCGCCGTTGCCGGAGCTGTCCTCGCAGATTGCACCCACCCCCTGTTGCTTCAGGAACGATACCATAACCGCCGCTCCCCGGTCCTTGAACGAACCGGTCGGCGCAAACCATTCAAGTTTGAAGGCACAGGGGGCCCCGCCGAATTCCCGCGTCACCATCGGGGTGCATCCCTCGCCCATAGTCACGGGGGATGCGATCTCGACCGGAAGCGCGGCTGCGTATCGCCACAAGGACCGCGTTCCGGTATCGATATCATCCCGCGTGATGCCAGGCAAAGGCGTTACCGTCAGCGGATGGCCGTTGGACGCCCGCCAGATCGGGGCATCGATCGGAAACACATCGCCGCTGCGCGGCTCGATCAGCTGGGGTTCTTGTTGGGGCGAAATCGGCATCATGGCAGGCCCTGTCGGTCACGAATGATCCAACATGGCACGCCGCCCCATCGATGTCAGCAGCCGATCCGGGCCCGCGTTACGACGGCCGGATGCCCGCCATAAACGTAACGACTTGTTGGCCGTAGCAATTGTAAGTCTTCTCAAGAGTATCGCAGCAGTACCGCTCGACTCCTCTTCACCTGATTAGAACCGTCACAATTTCAAACGGTCCAGCAAATTTAAAAACAAAAAACCGAAACATATGAATCTTGCTATCGATTTCAGCTCACAAATCGCGTAGAGAGGGTCAAACGCTCTCCGCTTGCTCAGCTCACTAGCTATCGGCCCAGCGGTGAGCGCAATTCTTTCAACTCTAAATCCGGTGCCTTGAAGAAAATGAAAAGTAAATCTGAGCAGTTTAGGACGCTTCTGAACTCTAACGAGTTAGAGTTTATTATGGAGGCTCACAACGGCTTATCAGCAACAATAACAGAGAGAACGGGTTTCAAGGGAATTTGGGCCTCTGGTCTTTCCATATCGACCGCAATGGGTGTTCGTGACAGCAATGAAGCATCGTGGACCCAGGTTCTAGAGGTATTGGAGTTCATGTCAGACGCGACTTCCGTACCCATTATGCTGGATGGAGATACTGGGTACGGCAACTTTAATAATATGCGTCGCCTGATCCAAAAGCTCGAACAGCGAGAAGTTGCGGCCGTATGTATCGAGGACAAGACTTACCCGAAAACGAACTCTTTCATTGGCGAAAACCAAAAACTTGCGGATATCGATGAGTTCTGCGGGAAGATCAAAGCAGGAAAAGACAGTCAGCTTGACGACGCCTTTTCAATTGTAGCGCGAATAGAAGCACTCATAGCCGGTTGGGGAATGTCCGAGGCGCTAGTACGTGCAGAGGCGTATCATGCTGCGGGCGCAGACGCTATTTTAATTCACTCGCGAATGGCCCATCCAGACGAAATTTTGACTTTTGTTAAGGAATGGGCCGGTCGTTGTCCAATCGTGGTTGTTCCGACGATGTATTACGCGACACCTACAGATGTGTTTAAGGATGCTGGTGTCTCATTGGTTATCTGGGCAAACCACAATATGCGTGCCTCGATAGCGGCGATGGAGAGCGTATCCGAACAGATCTTTCGAGAAGAATCTTTAATCGGGGTAGAACACACACTTCCAACGGTAAAGCATGTATTCGATTTAATGAACAACCAAGAACTAGCTGAGGCAGAGAGCCATTACTTGCCGTCGACAAAAGATCACATGTCCGCCGTTATCCTCGCTGCTAGCCGCGGTATCGAACTCGGAGCGTTAACCGAAGAAATGCCAAAGTGCATGCTGCCCATCAGAGGCCAGCCGATCCTCTCTCGTATCGTCGACCTTCTAAAGAGCAAAGACATCTCGTCTATGAACGTCGTGCTCGGCTACATGAGTGATACGGTAAAGATCCCTGGCATCGTGGCGATCAAAAACGAGGAATATGAAACGACCAGTGAAGCCTATTCACTGTCGCTAGTCGCGGAAAAGCTGAATGGACCGACAATTGTGATGTTTGGCGATATTCTTTTCCGCCCATATATCGTTGATTATCTTCGAGAAGCGGAAGGCGATATCGTACTGGTCGTAGATGCATCTTTTTCAGAACGCCGTATTGGTAGTGCCACGTTGGCTCAAAACCTGGTTATCTGTAGCGAGGCATTCGAAGGAAAGTATCTCTACGAAGAAGAAGATATTTATCTGCGGTCCTTTGGTGATGAAAACACCAAATCAGTTCACGGCGAATGGACTGGGCTTGCCAAGTTATCGGCCACCGGTGTCGAGAGAGTAAAGTCTGAATTGAGTTCAATGTCCGAAGATGGCTCCTTATCAACGGCGCTGATGACCAAGGTCTTCCAGCGCATTGTTGAAGCAGGAGATAAGATTTCTGTAATTTATATCTCAGGGCATTGGCTTGATGTTGACAACATAGCCGACCTTGCCGAAGCGAAGGACTTCGTTTGAAGTATCCGAATATGGTTCGAGCCAATGATTTTCTCTCACGCTGCTCTGATAATGGATATGATTTTGTTACGGGCGTTCCATGCTCATTTTTAACACCGCTAATTAATTACGCTATCTTGGATAGCAACATTGATTACGTCGGCGCGACAAATGAGGGTGAGGCTGTAGCAATTGCCGCAGGTGCATGGCTGGCCGGCCGCAACACCATTTCTATGTTTCAGAATTCCGGACTTGGAAATGCAGTAAACCCCTTAACATCACTGAACACCCCCTTCGGCATTCCTTCGCTTCTAATAACGACGTGGCGCGGCGAGCCTGGAATCAAGGATGAGCCGCAACATGAGTTAATGGGCCAGATTACTCACGACCTTCTTGGAGTGATGCGGATACCCTACGATGACTTTCCGGCCACGCCAGATCAGATTTCCGATAAGATTGGTCATGCGGCTGACACAATGGCATCAGCGCGGATTCCTTTTGCCTTTGTAATGCCGAAAGGAACTGTAACGGAGGAGGACTGCAAGTTGCCGCCGTCTTCCGAATCCCTCGCAAGTTCTAACCTCGATGTTTCGGAAGCGGGTGAACGCCCACAACGCTTCGATATCCTAATGGCATTAATGAACACAATGCCAGATGATGCCGCTGTTATTGCAACGACGGGTAAATGCGGTCGTGAGTTGTTCACACTTGGTGACCGTGACCAGAATCTCTACCTCGTCGGTTCAATGGGTTGTGCGGGAGGAGTTGGCCTCGGGGTCGCGTTAAACACTAAACGGCCAGTCTGCATTATCGATGGTGATGGCGCAGCGCTTATGAAACTCGGGACACTTGCGACAATTGGCGCAACTCGCCCACCAAACCTTATCCATATTGTTCTCGATAATGGAACCCACGATTCAACTGGTGGCCAAGCGACTGTTTCGAACAGCGTCGACTTTGCTCAGGTCGCAGAATCATGCAGCTATCCATGGACCGGAACTTGCGACACCGTCGATGGTTTCAACAGCTTGCTTGCCGATGCAATGAAAGCGCAAGGTCCGAGGTTGGTCCACGTTAAAATAGCGCCGGGTTCCATCTCGAACCTTGGTCGTCCAACGATTTCGCCTCGTGACGTCGCCGATCGCTTTCGATCGTTCTTATCTACGGCCTAGAATGCACGATTTTGGCTAAGTGATTTGTTGAGTTGAGTGTGGTGCTTAGGCCGAGATATATACAGTTCCGGCCCCGCGTTACGACGGCCGGATGCCCGCGATAAACGTATCGACTTGCTGGCTGAGGGCCTGCGACTGTTCGACCAAGTCCAACGAGGATCGGTTGATATCGGCAGCCATCCGACCCGTGTCGGCGGCAACAGTGTTGACCTCCGAGACGTTGGTCGAAACCTTCTCCGTGCCGCTCGCAGCCTGAGCGATGTTGGCGGAGATTTCCTGCGTCGCAACGGCCTGTTGTTCCATAGCGGTGGAGATTTGCGCCGTGATTTGATCTGTTTCGGCGATCACACCGGAGATGCCTTTGACCGCATTGCTCGCCCGTTCCGTCGCCGACTGAATGGCGCTGACCTGCTGTTGAATCTCCTCGGTGGCGCGGGCGGTTTGGTTGGCCAGATTCTTCACTTCCGAGGCAACAACGGAAAAACCCTTTCCGGCCTCGCCGGCACGGGCCGCCTCAATAGTCGCGTTCAACGCCAAGAGATTGGTTTGTTCGGCGATCTCCGTAATCAACTGAATGACTTCGCCGATCTTTCCGGCGTTGCCGACCAACTCGCTGATCTCGGCACTCGTCTGTTCGGTTTCCTCGACGGCCCGTTTTGTGACCGTCGATGAATGCTGCAACTGGCGTCCGATTTCACCGATGGATGCGCTGAGCTCCTCGGTCGCAGATGATATCGTGACGACATTCGTCGAGGCGTTATGCGCCGCGGTCGCGGCATCGCTCGACTGCCGCTCGGTATCTTGTGCCGCCATCGAGACCAATGATGCATTTTCCTGCACACCATGCGCAGCATCGGCGACACGGGTCACCACCGCGCCGATGTTCGCGGCAAAATCGTCGGCCATTTCGTTCAAGATCGCCCGACGTTCCGCATCGGCACGTTCCTGTTGCCGAGCTTCGTCTTCGATCGCTTGCTGCTTGGCGCGCTCCTGCTCGTCGCGAAGGCGCGCCCGTTCGACGGCGTTTTCCTTGAAGGTCGTCAACGCCGCGGTCATCTCGGCGATCTCGTCCGCGCCTTCGACCGGCGGCAAGGCCGCATCGAGGTCGCCGTCGGCCAAGGCCCGCATCGACCGGGTAAGGGTCGTGACGGCGGCCGCGATCCCGTTCCCGAGGACCCAAGCGAGAACGATCCCGATAACGATCCCGACGAGGCTGGTCGCGATCAGCTCGATCTTCGCGGTATGCAGTTCCTGATGTGTCGTTTCCGTCAGCGCCATCTCGCGGTTGAGGGCGGCTTTGGTCAATCCGGCAGTCCCGTCCTTAACGCGTTCGATATAAGCGGGCAGCTCTTCATTGAGGAGGCGTCGGATTTCCAACTCTTCGGCGAACATCTCGCCGAACCCTTTGCCAAAGGTGAAGAAGCTCTCATCGGTCTCTTCCAGCAACGCGATATCCTCGTCGCTGATTAAGACGTTCCTCAGATCATTCAGCGGCTTTCCGGCGAGCGCGAGCTCGTCCTTAACGCGTTGGGCGAAATCATCGTTCTTTTCGGACAATAAGCGGTGCGTAAAGACCTGCGCCCAAAGCGTGTGTTCACGGGCTTCGGCGGCCAAGGCAACGGCCGTCGGGTTCCCCATCTTCGATGCACCCTCCATGATTCGGTTCATATCACCGACGACCTTTTCGCCGTCCTCAACCAGCACGAATTGAACCAACAGGAAGTGACTGCGGACACGCTTGGCCATGGCGTCCAATTGAGCGGCGAACGCGGCGAGCTCTTCTTCGATGGCGGCGATCCGGGCAATGTCATCGGCGTCGGTTTGGCGTTCCCGTTGCGATTGCAGTTGCGCGGCAAAAGTTTCGATGATCGCGCGGGCCGCGTCGGCATCGGCGGGGTCGCGGCTGAGGGCGAACCGCTGGGTCTGCGCCGAGAGATCGAGGAATCGGGTTTCGATGGCATGGATGTCGCGCACGCCGTCAATCTGGGCGGATATATCACCGACTTTGGCACTGACCTGCAACAGCGTCAGGATGCCGACCAATGCGGTCACCGCCAACAACGACAAAACGGCTCCGAAACCGCCGAACATCTTGGCGCGTATTTTGACTGCGGCCAGCATACGGCCAATGGGTCCGCTGGCGTTTGGCGCTGCAGCCGATGGGGGGTTGGTGTCTGCAACCGCCATGGGTCGTCTCCTTGGTGTTAGCTCGTTTTGATAAGTGCGCGAGTGCGCAACAGATACTTATCCGTTGGCGGTCCAAGGGGGAAAACACGGCTGATCACAGGGTTGTGTGGGATTGGTGATCGACACGAAAAACCCGACCTCACGGGGAGGTCGGGTTTTTCCAACCGTGACATCCTCGCAGTTGTGCGAGGACGATCTCTCGTTATTCGGCGGCTATGGTTGTCTCTGGTGGTTGGTCAGATTTGTTCTTTGGGCGAATCTCAGCGACGAACTTCTCGACCTCTTGGCCAAGCGCATCGGATTGCTCAACCAGCTGGTCGGACGCGTCCTTGATCTCGATCGCAACACGGCCCGTGTCAGCCGCCGCTTGATCGACGCCAGCAATGTTGGACGAGACTTCCTGCGTGCCTTGCGAGGCCTGCGCGACACTCGTGGAAATCTCCCCCGTCGCAGCAGATTGTTCCTCAACCGCGGCGGCGATTTGTGTCGCGATATCGTTATTATCGCGGATGATCTTACCGATGCTCTCGATGGCGGCGCGGGCCTGTTCCGTCGCCGTTTGCACTTCGGAGACCTGGCTGGAGATTTCCTCGGTCGCTTTCTGTGTTTGCGACGCCAGATTCTTGACCTCGGTCGCGACAACGGCAAAGCCCTTGCCCGCTTCACCGGCGCGGGCGGCTTCAATCGTCGCATTGAGCGCCAGCAGATTGGTCTGCTCGGCAATGTCGGTGATCAAGCTCACGACCTCGCCAATCCGCTGCGACGCCACGACAAGCTCGCCAATTTGCGTGCTTGTGCGGTCCGTTTCATCGACGGCTTGTTTCGAAATGGTCGACGACTGGCTGACTTGGCGGGCGATTTCACTGATCGCCGCGGTCAGTTCTTCGGTCGCAGCGGAAACAGTAACGACATTATTGGACGCCTGTTCCGCCGCCGCCGAGGCACCGCCGGACTGGCGCTGGGTTTCCTCGACCGCCGACGATACCGTGACCGACGATTCCTGCATCTGCTTGGCCGCGCCCGCGACTTGGCTCACAACCGTGCCGACACTGGCAACGAAATCGTCGGCCATTTGATTCAGCATTTCGTTGCGCGCTTCTTCGGCACGGGCCTCCTGTAGACGCTGCTCTTCCTCGAGCTCCTTTTGCCGCGCTTCAAGGCGGCGTTGTTCGATGGCGTTGTCCTTAAATATTTGCAGGGCCGTGGCCATCTCGCCGATTTCGTCCTTCTGGCCGGCGGCGGGGACCGTAACGTCCAAGTTCCCGTCGGACAGCTCGCGCATTGCGCCGGTCATCCCGATGACCGGACCGGAAATCCCTTTCGCCAGGAAAAAGGCGATCGCCAGGCCAATGCCGATAGCGATGAGGTTCGCCACCCCCAGTTCGATCTCGATCAATTGAATCTCGCTGTGCATCTGCTTTTCGAGTTTATGCTCGATCTCGGTCAGGATCTCTACCAGCGCTTTCGACTCTTTTAAGATCTTTTCGACGTGCTGCGGCAGGATCTCTTCGTACAATGAGGTGAACTCTGCGTCGGCCCGTAACGCCGCGTCGATTTGTTGGATGGCACCTGCCGCGGACAATCCTGTCGCCGCAGTTGTCGCCTGAATCTGACTTTGAACCCGTTCGGTCAGTTTCACGAAATCCTGTTGGTATGCGTCGAATGCCGCATGTATGGATTTGATGGCGCGGCCTTGCTCTCCCTCCGTCAGGTGCGACTCAAGTACCTTGAGATTGTCGAGGACTTTTCCCGATTGGACGCTCGCCTGCTCGATGTAGACAGGATCACGGGAAAGAACATAGTCCTTCGTCAAGATCACGTATTCAAGAAAACTGATCTCCGCTTCTTCTAGCTTTTTGACGTCTTCCGCGACGGTGGCGAAGCTCGTTATTTCGCCGTCGACCTTCGCCAGTTGGACAATGCTGGCGACGGCGATAAACGCCATAATCGCCAGGACCACCCCAAAGCCGATATACATGCGGACACGTAACTTGAGGTTCTTAAATCGAGTGACGAGACTGTTTTGTGTCGACTCACTAGCCGGTGCATTTGCAACCACTTCGGCCATGGCTTGCTCCTGTTCAAATCGCGGGTGGCGGTCTCATGCCTATTCACGGAACGCCGTAAATATTATCCTAATCGATCGATATCTTGAATATGGGTACAAGGACTACCCTCGGTTTTCCACATATTTTGGTCGGGTATTTTGTTATGAAGTCTGCCGTTATAGGCCGTGACCGTTAATCAAGTCGAATTTATTGCATTAATTCAATTGATTGAGCGGATACACGAGCGTCAACGCCCACAAAGAAAAACCCGGCCCCCAATGGGGCCGGGTTGGTTCCTCGAACCTAATTTTAGTCGGTAATTACCGGATTACGGTAATCCGTTACTCCGCCGCCATCATCATGGCGCCGTCATTGGCCGGTTTTTTTTTAGGCCGGATTTCGGCAACGAACTTCTCGACTTCCTGGCTCAACGAGTCCGCCTGATCGACCAGTTGGTCGGAGGCATCCTTGATCTCGACGGCAACGCGGCCCGTGTCAGCCGCCGCTTGATCGACGCCGGCAATGTTGGACGAGACCTCCTGTGTGCCTTGTGCCGCTTGTTCGACGCTGCTGGAAATCTCGCCGGTTGCGGCGGATTGTTCCTCAACTGCGGCGGCAATTTGCGTCGCGATATCGTTGTTATCGTTAATGATCTTACCGATGCTCTCGATGGCGGCGCGGGCCTGTTCCGTCGCCGTTTGCACCTCGGACACCTGGCTGGAGATTTCCTCCGTCGCTTTCTGTGTTTGCGACGCCAGGTCCTTCACCTCGGTTGCGACGACCGCGAAACCCTTTCCGGCCTCACCGGCGCGGGCGGCCTCAATCGTGGCGTTGAGGGCCAACAGGTTGGTTTGCTCGGCGATGTTTGTGATCAACTCGACAACCTCGCCGATCCGCTGCGACGCGTCGACCAACTCGCCGATTTGACGGCTTGTCCGCTCGGTCTCATCGACGGCTTGTCTTGAAATGGTCGACGACTGGCTGACTTGGCGGGCGATCTCACCGATCGCCGCGGTCAGCTCTTCGGTCGCGGCGGAAACGGTAACGACGTTGTTGGACGCTTGATCCGCCGCCGCCGAGGCACCGCCCGACTGGCGCTGGGTTTCTTCGACCGCGGACGAGACCGTGATCGATGATTCCTGCATCTGCTTGGCCGCACCGGCAACTTCGGAAACGACCGTACCGACACTGGTGACGAAATCGTCAGCCAACTGGTTCAACATTTCGTTGCGCGCTTCTTCGGCACGAATTTCCTGCAACCGCTGCTCTTCCTCAAGCTCCTTTTGACGCGCTTCAAGGCGACGTTGTTCGATGGCATTGTCCTTAAAGACCTGCAGGGCGGTTGCCATTTCGCCGATTTCGTCCTTCTGGCCGGCGGCGGGGACGGTGACGTCCAGATTCCCGTCGGACAGCTCGCGCATTGCGCCGGTCATTCCGATCACGGGATTGGCAATACCCTTGGCGAGGAAATAGGCGATCATCATGCCGAGGAGGATGGCGATAACGTTACTGCCCGCGAGCTCCAACTCGATCATCAAGATCTCGTCGTGCATTTGTGCTTCAACAGCCTCTTCGGTGGCCGTCAACGTCGCGACAAGGTCACTCGACTTTGTTAGAATATTCGTGACATGCGCCGGCAGGGTTTCATTCCGCAACGCTGTAATGGCCGGATCGCTGTTGATGGCGGCGTCGAGTTGCGCGCGTTGGGTCGCCGTCGAGAGATTTCCGCCGGGGGCGATTGATCGTGCAAGGCGACCGACGTTTTCTACGAGTGTGTTGAAATCAGTCACATAGGCGTCGAAGCTGGCTTGAATCCCCTCAAGCGCCGCTTGTTTTGACGCGTCCGAGGTGCCGGCGATGAGCGACGCGATGTGGTCACGGACAGCGGAGGTCTTGTCATTAGCGCTGGCAGCGACGGCCGGGTCTTTGCTGATCATGAAGTCCTTGGTGGCGACAACGTAGTTCAAGAATTTGATCTCGGCTTCCTCGACCTTTTTGACCTCTTTGGCGAGCGCCGCATAGGTCGAGATTTCTCCGTTGACCTTATTCAGTTGGAAAATACCGACAACGGCAACCAACGCCAGGATGGATAGAACAACGCCGAAACCCATGTACATGCGGGTGCGGACGCGAAGATTTTTGAACTTTTCCAGGATTCCAGAAGATGTGGTCATATTATCCGTCTTCATTTGTGTGTCGGTAGCCATAATCGTGTCCCCTTGATCTTGCATTGCCCAGTGGCCGCTTCAATTCTGTCCGCAATTCGTGCGGTGATGTCAGTCATATCGTTATCCAGTCCGTCCTCAACACCCTCGGTTTTCCACATTAAGGCCATGTTTTTAAAATGGTTTTAGAAAGAGTTATCCTTTCTTTCATTATGGGTTTTCAATTTAACGCAGTAAATCAGTCGGTTATTATGGCTTTGAGAACGGCTCCATCCTGGCGGCTGTCGCCATTCGACGATAAGCGTCGCCGCCGGACGGCAACCATGAGATGAGCGAGAGGAAAGCTGCACACGCGTGCGGTGCATCGTTGGATAACGAATGCTCGCAAACAGAGTCTGTCATAGAGAGAATGGAGCGGGCGATGAGATTCGAACTCACGACTTCAACCTTGGCAAGGTTGCGCTCTACCCCTGAGCTACGCCCGCGCCTGGGGTATCCGGCCAAACCGGAAGCCAGCGGATAATACGCATCGTTAGACCCTTTTCAAGCGGCAATCCGTTTTTTTTCATGTTGGGGACGGCGGGTTCGTTTGGTTCGGGACTTGCTCTTGCGGGCTGCGCCGTCCATTTAAAGAGCAAGCGCGCGATCAACCATGATCGCGGCCACGGTAAAATCGATAAAGGGCCCGGATCACGCCGGGAGAGGAAATATGGAATTCAAGCTGAACCCCGATGGGAGCCTGCAACCGAGTGAGGCCGCCCCGAACACCGGCGCACCGGTCCAGGACGGGATCATTATGGGGCCCGAAAGCGGCGCCGGATCGGACGCCAAAGCGGTCGGCGGCACAGTGGCCGGCGACTTGATCAAGGAATCCAACACCGAGAACTTTATGCAGGACGTCATCGACACGTCGATGTCGGTTCCGGTGATCGTCGATTTTTGGGCGCCGTGGTGCGGTCCGTGCAAACAGCTTGGGCCGATGCTTGAAAAAGCTGTCCGCGAGGCCGGCGGCACGGTGCGGATGGTGAAAATCAACGTCGACGAAAACCAGGATCTGGCGATGCAAATGCGGGTCCAGTCGATCCCGGTAGTATATGCGTTCAAGGACGGCCAACCGGTCGATGCCTTTCAAGGCGCGGTGCCGGAAAGTCAGCTCAAGAGCTTTATCGAGAAGTTGACCGGCGGCGCCAAGGGAACGTTGGAAGAAGCGTTGGAGCTGGGCGACGCGGCGCTGGAAAACGGCGTCTATGACGAGGCCCTGGCCTATTACCAGTCGGCGCAATCGGAAAGTCCGGAAAACGAGCGCGCGGTCGCCGGTATTCTGCGCACCATGGCGGCATCCGGCGATATCGACGGCGCACGCGAGATTGTCGATCGGTTGCCCGAGGCATGGAAAATGAAGTCGGCGATTGCTGCCGCCATATCGACGTTGACCCTGGAAGAAGAAAGTGGCGAGGCTGGCGATATCGCCGATCTACAGGCCAAGGTCGATGCCGATGCCAGCAACCTACAAGCCCGCTTCGATCTGGCAGTGGCGCTGTATGCCGGACGTCAGAACGAGGCGGCGATAGATGAACTGCTGGAGATCCTGGCCCGTAAGAAGGATTGGAACGACGGCGCCGCGCGCGAGCAGCTGATCAAGATGTTCGATGCTCTGGGTCCGACCCACGAGTTGACCGTTAGCGGCCGGCGACGGATGTCTTCGCTCCTGTTTTCATAAGCCCCGACGGGAAGTGTGCCGACATGATTGATCGTGACCGTTATCCAAGCCCGAGCCACCTGCCCGAGGCATTGCCGATATTTCCACTGCCGGGTGCGGTACTTTTGCCGGGCGGTCAGCTGCCTCTGAATATCTTCGAACCGCGTTACCTCAACATGGTCGAAGATGCGCTGGGGGCCGATCGTCTGATCGGGATGATCCAGCCCTTCGCCGAGGAGGACGAGCGTCAAATTGCCGACGGAACACGAATATACGATGTCGGCTGTGTCGGTCGGATCGTCCAGTTTTCGGAATCCGACGACGGTCGCTACATTATTCTGTTGGATGGGATCGCCCGGTTTCAGGTGGCCGAGGAATTGACGATGGTCGACGGCTATCGGCGCGTGCGGCCCGATTTCACGCTATTCATCGATGATTTCGACCTCGAAGACGAAGATCTAGACGGCGTTTTGCCCGACCGAGCCGGCCTGTTGGAGGCGATGGGGCGGTATTTCGACAGCAATGGCATTACCGCCGATATGGAGAGCATCACCGAAGCGTCAGACATGGTTTTGATCACCTCGCTGGCGATGTCTTGCCCGTTGGCGCCCGGCGAGAAACAGGCGCTGTTGGAATGTCGCTCGACGAGCGAACGGGGTGCCCTGCTGACCAGCATCTTCGAAATTGGCGCCCACGGCGAGGGCGCGGCGAGCGGCAGCTTGCAATAACGAACCAAGGGCGAGAAGTAACGATGCATGCCACGGAGATAGACCCGAAACTGTTAGAAATCCTCGTCTGTCCGATCACCAAGTCGACGCTGCGTTATGACCGGGAACGGCAAGAACTGATCAGCGACAAGGCCGGATTGGCATTTCCCATCCGCGATGGCATTCCGATCATGCTCGCCGACGAGGCCCGGCAACTGGACGACGAATAAGGACCCAATCCCATGAGCGAGCCGACCAATAGCTTCAGTCAACAACACCGGCCGAGCGAAATTCGCTTGAAGCAGGCGGAGAAAATCCTCGAACTGGATTTCGAAGATGGCGTCACAGTGGCCCTGCCGGCCGAGTTGCTGCGCGTCGAAAGCCCGTCGGCGGAAGTCCAAGGCCATGGTCCTGGGCAGAAAAAGATCCCACCCGGCCGGCGGCATGTGGGCATTATGGGACTGGAGCCAGTCGGCAACTATGCGATCCGCATCAAATTCGACGATCTGCACGACACCGGTATTTTCAGCTGGGATTACCTGTACGACATGGGCCAGCGTAAAGACGAGATGTGGTCGAATTATCTGGCCGAGTTGGAAGAAAAGGGCCTCAGCCGCGATCCCTGAATCCAAGGCTGAAGCCCATCCGCGATAAAACATCGTTGCCGAACAAACGCCGGTGAAGAACTGCGCCGGAT
Organism: Rhodospirillales bacterium; assembly: GCA_965222395.1. Classification (GTDB taxonomy): domain Bacteria; phylum Pseudomonadota; class Alphaproteobacteria; order Rhodospirillales; family Casp-alpha2; genus UBA4479. Next base: position 2,946,710 of record OZ244947.1, on the reverse strand, counting down.
AGATGGATCGCGACGACACCCATGAAACACCATCCGGCCACACGATGAGCGTCTTGCGCGGCCATCGCCACCTGCGGATCGAAGGGCAACGCCGGTAACGCCACGAGACCGAGCACGGTCATGTCGAAACCGGCACTGGACAGCTTTGCATAGCCGGTGGCAAGCAATGCTAGAACCGTGCCGTAAAGGCTAAAATGCACTGTCCGGCGCAAATATCTGATAGCCACCGGTTCGTCCGGGATCGGCATGACCGTTGCCCGCAGCCGAAAGGCGATTCGAAAGACGGTAAAGCAGAAAATGACGAACCCCAGCTGGATGTGTATTTGGATCGCCAGCTCGCTGAGACCTGGGTGTCGTTCGTAGACGTTCGCGTTGATCCCCGCGAGAAGCAGCTGAACAACGATAAGGGCCGCTATCGACCAGTGCAGAAATTGAAGGCGTCGCGGATAGCGGTCGTTTTGACTCACATCATTAATCTTAATCAGCGGGTATAGGTCGATGGCGGGCAGGGCTGGCGACCAGGGCGGTCACAGGTAGTGACGAACGGTTCTGCGCCCCGCGCCACGTCAACTAAGATCATCTGCGTGAATGTAAAATCGCTTTCGGCGGCGCGGGTGTGACAGGAAAGGCAACTGGCTTGCGGACGGACACTCAGATCCACAACCTCGTTGAATGACCCGTAGAACCAGCGACCTCGTTGTTTTTGCTTGTGAAATACGGTTGAGCGTTGGCCCGGTCGATAGTACGTTTCCATCAAAATCCGGGCCCCATCAGGGGTTTCGCCGGAACGTGCGACCGACTCGAGAACACTCTGCGTTGTCAGCATACGCCGGTAGCTGCCATCCGTCCTTTGGACGGTTGCGTATGGCACATACACCTCATCATTGTATCGAACAGTCTCGGCCCGAGTCGTTTCTGCAAATAAGGGCATGACAATAATCATAATTATGATCTTTGTCGCGGGATAGAGGCCGGCGCGGCGAGCGGCTTCGACGAGACCCATGAAGTTACCCTTGGTCAGCAAGTTTATGAATGGGCAGCAACCTAGGGGTCATGTAGCGACCGTCGTCGCGGCGGTCCAATCCATAGAATTTGAAAGTTGATCAGGAGTTTTTATGAAACCGCTGGTTCGACACGCTATGTCTCGACGGCCGAACCGTGACGCATTAGGTTCGGCAAATCCCCGGTCAGCCCCATCGCTGATCGCATCAGCATCTGTTTCAGGGGCGGCATCCGATCGACCGCCGCCAGACCGACGTCGCGGGCCAGCTGGATCGGCGCAATATCATTGGAAAACAAACGGTTGAGGCCGTCCGTGACCGCCAGCATCAAGGTGTTGTCGAACCGGCGCCAGCGCTTATAGCGTTCCAGTACGGCGGCGGACCCGATATCCAGGCCGACGCGCCGCGCGTCTTGTAGTACATCCACCAACGCCGCCACATCGCGATACCCCATGTTGAGGCCTTGCCCGGCAATCGGATGCATGCCGTGGTCGGCATCGCCGACCAGGACCAATCGATTGGTGACGGCGGTCTCGGCGAACTGCAGACCGAGGGGATGGGAGAACCGTGGACCCACCAGCGCAATCTCGCCCATGAAGTCGCCGAACCGTCGCGCGAGTTCGATCAGAAACGCCTCGTCGTCCAGGGCCAGCATCGCCGAGGCGTGTTCGGCCCGCTCCGTCCAGACAATTGACGATCGATGTCCGGGATGCGCGTCCGTCCCTCGCAACGGCAGGATCGCAAACGGTCCCGCCGGCAAAAAATGTTCATGCGCCACGAACCCGTGCGGCCGTTCGTGTTCGACCGTACAGACGATAGCGTGTTGCGCGTACCGCCACTGCGTCAGGCGTATCCCAGCACGCTCGCGGATTTGCGAGCCGCGCCCATCCGCGGCAATCGCCAGCGTCGCCTGCACGATGCGGCCGTCGGACAAGGCCGCCCGGGCGCCGTTGCCATCGCGGTCCAGGGCGTCAACGCGGATTTTCGGGATCCACGTGACCCGTGTATCATCGCGCAGAGCCGCGTGTATCGCTTGGCGAATATGCCGATTTTCTGCGAGATACCCCAACGGGCCGAGGCCGACATCGCGATGATCGTAATGCAGGAACAGCGGCGACGCGCCGTCGGCGACACGGATATCCAAGATCGGCGCAACCTCGGGTTCCAGGAACGGCCAGATGCCGATCGCGGTTAGCAACCGTTCGGATGCGGCGGCAATCGCCGAGGCGCGGCCATCGAAACCTGCCGCCGTCACCGTTGCCGGATCGGCGCCGTCGATGACAACCACATCGAAACCGGCATTGCCGAGCGCGCGCGCGGCGACCCCACCGACCAAACCGCCACCGACAATCAGGATGTCAGCGGATACGTCGGCAGTCGGAGCATCGGCGGGAGGTGCCTGGGTCATGAATTTTAGGTGCCCCGTTCGCGACGCCATGTCCAGAAGAAATCGGCCTTCGGTCGTGCCTTATTTTTAATCATGCCTAAAATCTGTGCATAAATGTGGCGGACTTTTGACGGTTCAAATTGTTCCGCTATCGTTTCATCCAATCTAACACACTGTTTTTGCAGTCAATACTAATCTCGCTCGAATCTGGCACGAACCTTGATAAGTCGTCGCCAGCGGCCCGCAGGGGCCGGTAACCGCGTGGGCGTGGACCGTCGGATGAACCGCCGGACATTCCCAACCGCAACGGAAGGAGAGCGATATGAAGATGATCATGGCGGTCATCAAGCCCTTCAAGCTCGAGGAAGTGCGCGAAGCGCTGACCCCCTTGGGCATCGAAGGCATGACCGTATCTGAGGTCAAAGGTTTCGGCCGGCAAAAAGGGCAAGCCGAGATTTATCGTGGGGCAGAGTATCAAGTTAATTTCCTGCCCAAAGTGAAATTGGAAATCGCATGTGTCGACGATCTCGTCGAGCAAGTTGTCGAGACCATTCAAAAGACGGCCATGACCGGCAAAATCGGTGACGGCAAAATCTTTGTCTGCGCCCTCGACAAGGCTGTCCGCATCCGCACGGGCGAAACCGACGCGGAAGCGTTGTAAGGGGACAGATTGATGAAAAGCATTCTTAAAAAAGTTCTCCCGTTTGTCGTCGTATCCGTTGTGATCGCCGGCTTCACGTCGACGGCGCGCGCCGAAGTCGACGGTGAGATTCAATACATCTTCAACACGCTGAGCTTCATGTTCCATGGCGTGTTGGTATTCTGGATGGCCGCCGGCTTTGCGATGCTGGAAACCGGCCTGGTCCGCAGCAAGAACACCACGATGCAGTTGCTGAAGAACATCTCGTTGTTCTCGGTCGCCGCGCTGATGTACTTCCTGGTTGGCTACAACCTGATGTACGACGGTGTCGACGGCGGCTATCTGGGTTCGTTCTCGCTCTGGGGTCAACCCGCGGGTGAGGCCGACGGTCCGTTCGAAGCGGGCGGCTACGCCGCGGCTTCCGACTGGTTCTTCCAGATGGTGTTCGTTGCCGCCACGGCGTCGATCGTGTCCGGCACGGTAGCCGAGCGCATCAAGCTCTGGCCGTTCCTGATCTTCGTGGTCGTCCTGACCGGTTTCATCTACCCGATCCAAGGTGCTTGGCAGTGGGGCGGTGGTTGGTTGGCCGAAATGGGCTTCTCCGACTTTGCCGGTTCGACGATCGTGCACTCGGTCGGTGGTTGGGCCGCTCTTGCCGGTGCCATCATCCTGGGCCCGCGTCTGGGCAAGTACACCGCCGACGGCAAAGTCATGCCGCTGCCGGGTGCCAACCTGCCGCTGGCAACCATCGGCACGTTCATCCTGTGGATGGGCTGGTTCGGCTTTAACGGTGGCTCGCAACTCGCCCTTGGGACGGGTGCCGACGCGATCGCCATCTCCAACATCTACATCAATACCAACACCGCTGCTGCGGGTGGCGTGATTGTCGCGATGGTTCTGTCGCAGGTCATGTATAAAAAGGTCGATCTGACCATGGCGCTCAACGGCGCCCTGGCCGGTTTGGTCTCCATCACCGCCGCTCCCGATACGCCGTCGCTGCTCGCAGCCGTGGCCATCGGTGGTGTGGGTGGCGCGCTCGTCGTGATCTTCGTCCCGCTGTTGGACAAGTTCAAAATCGACGACGTCGTCGGTGCGATCTCGGTCCACCTCGTGGCCGGCATCTGGGGCACGATGGCCGTGCCGCTGACCAACACCGATGCGAGCTTCGTCACTCAAGCGATCGGCGTGGTTTCCATCGGCGCCTTCGTCTTCATCGCCTCTGCCATCGTGTGGACCATCTTGAAGGTCACCATCGGCATCCGGGTGAGCGAAGAGGATGAGCTGGCCGGTCTTGATACGAGCGAGCTCGGCATGGAAGCCTATCCGGAGTTTGGTAAAGGCTCCCAAACCATCTGATCACCCCTCCAGATCAGAAGGTACTCCCCAGAAACCCGGGCGGCTCCCACCGCCCGGGTTTCATCTTTTTCGCATACGGCCGGAACGACTCGGCCAGCGATTCGCGTCACGAGAAAATCCGCCCCGTCCATCCTCTGATACTTCGATCCGACAAATTGTGGTTAACCCCCGATTAACCACTATGTGTTCCAATGAAAGCGTCGGCGTCGTTTCGTTAAGGTCTTGTCAATAAACGGGCCTTAACACGGATGCATGACCGTATTGCGCTCACATCCTGGACAGAAGTCCGGAGACCCGCTGCTCCCGGCCCCGCTGGCCGCCGCCCTCAAGCGACGCGCCTGGCAAACATTGGGTTTCGGCCTGGCTGCCTCGGCCGCCGCCATGGGAGCTGCCCTGTTAACCTATGCCCCCGGCGATCCGTCCTGGAACAGTGCGACCGATAACGCGCCGGTGAACCTGATCGGGATGCCCGGCGCTGTGTTCGCCGACATTTCGCTGCAAACCGTCGGCTACGCCGCGTTGATCGTGCCGGTGACCTTGGCAATCTGGGCGACGATGATCATGACGCACGGCAACCTGGCGCGCCCGGCAAGCCGGATCGGCTGGTTGATCCTGGCGGTGATCCTGGGCGCCGTCGGATTGGCTTCGTTCGAGACACCCGCCGGATGGCCGTTGACCACCGGATTGGGCGGTGTCGCCGGTAATTTGTCGTATGGCGAATTGACGCTATGGGCCGGCAAACTGGGTATTCAAAAAGGGGCGACCGTCACCGCCTGGACGGCGGGCCTGATGGCGATCGCCGCCACCGTCATCGCGCTTGGCATGGGACCGCGCGATTGGATCGCCACGGCCAAAACCGCCTGGCGCGGCATTCGTGGCGGCGTCGCGCTGAGCCGGGCAGCCGTCACCGCCTCGCAAGACGCCGGAGAGCGCGCCGCGGCATTCGGCCATCGCCTGCGCGGCATGGTTCCCGCCAACACGGATTACGGAGATCCCGACCATATCGATATCGACGACGAGATCGATACCGGCCGGAGCGGGGTGCTGGATGCCGTCGTGCCGCGCAAAGTCGCGACCGGCGCCGCCGTTCCGTCGCCAAAGGTCGAATCCCGCCCAAAACGCGCCAAGACCGGCAAAAAGGCATTGGCCCGCCAGCAACAGGCGTTGCCGCTCGGCGATGACAGTTACAGCACGCCGGCGCTGGAACTTCTCGATCTGCCGGATGCAACCCCGGTCGAAACCCGTGAATCCCGCGAGGCGCTGCAACAGAACGCACGCTATCTGTCGACGGTGCTGGAGGAATACGGCGTTAAAGGCGAGATCGTCAAAGTTCGCCCGGGACCCGTTGTGACCCTGTATGAGCTGGAGCCCGCACCCGGCACCAAGACGTCCCGCGTGATCGGCCTTTCCGACGATATCGCCCGCTCGATGAGCGCCGTGTCGGTCCGGGTCGCCACCGTGCCGGGGCGCAACGTCATCGGCATCGAAATGCCGAACAGCAGCCGCGAGATCGTTCATCTACGCGAGTTGATCGGCTCCAACGATTTCGAGAAAACCAAGGCCGAACTGCCGCTGGCACTGGGCAAGGACATTGGCGGCGGCCCCGTCACCGTCGATTTGGCAAAGATGCCGCACCTGTTGATTGCCGGGACAACCGGATCGGGCAAATCGGTGGCCATGAACACGATGATCCTATCGCTGCTTTACAATCTGTCGCCGGATCAGTGCAAATTCATCATGATCGATCCAAAAATGCTGGAACTGTCGGTCTATCAAGACATCCCGCATCTGTTGACGCCGGTCGTTACCGATCCAAGCAAGGCGGTCGTCGCCCTGAAGTGGGTCGTGCGCGAAATGGAAGATCGCTACCGCGCCATGAGCCAGATGGGCGTGCGGAACATCGGCGGCTACAACGCGCGGCTGCGCGAAGCGTCCAAGAAGGGCGAAGTGTTGACCCGCACCGTCCAAACGGGCTTCTGCGACGAAGGCAAGCCGGTGCACGAGGAACAGCCGCTGCCGATGGACGCGCTGCCCTATATCGTTGTCGTCGTCGACGAGATGGCCGACCTGATGTTGGTCGCCGGCAAGGATGTCGAAGCGGCAATTCAGCGCCTCGCACAAATGGCGCGGGCGGCGGGCATTCATTTGATGATGGCGACGCAACGACCGTCGGTGGACGTCATAACCGGCACCATCAAGGCCAACTTCCCGTCGCGGATCAGCTTCCAGGTAACGTCGAAAATCGATAGCCGCACGATCCTGGGCGAGCAGGGCGCGGAACAGCTTTTGGGCCAGGGCGACATGTTGTACATGGCCGGCGGCGGGCGGATCTCGCGCGTGCACGGCCCGTTCGTTTCAGACGAAGAAGTTGAGCGCGTGGTCGAAAGCCTGAAGGAACAGGCCGAGCCTGACTATATCGAGTCGGTCACCGAAGACACTGGCGAACCGATGCTGGGCGAGACCGGCGGCGGCGGCAACAGCGACTACGATGAACACTATGACGCCGCCGTGGCGTTGGTCGCGCGCGAAGGTAAGGCATCGACCAGTTTCATCCAGCGGCATTTCCAGATCGGCTACAACAGGGCCGCGCGGATTATCGAGACCATGGAGCGCGAAGGCGTCGTCAGCGCCGCCAATCGGGTCGGACGCCGCGAAGTCTTGATCGGCGACCATTCGGCGTAACCAGCGCGGCGCGACCCGCGTTTGCCGTCACAAGACTTTGTGACTCCCCGTTCCTGCGGAATCCGTTTACAATTACGGCCCAAGCGAAAGGGCCTTCATGGACGCCATTCGAAACGCCGCTTTTGTCTCTATTGGACGGGCCTGCGGGTTCGCGGGTCTCGCGGTGATGGTGCTTATGCTGGGTCTCAGTTTCAATTTGGTATTGGCGGCCAAAGCCGGCGGCTTGATCAGCCTGGGAACGTCCGGGTTAATCTGGGTGTACGGTCTACGGGCGCCGAAGCGCCCGTACCGGCAGACCGAAGCCTGGTTAATTCTGCCCGAGGAATACCGCCCGCCCGCCGCCGTGGCCCAGAAAATCGTCGGCGCGAACCTGCAGGAAGCGTCGTTCTGGTTCGCCAAACAGGGGGCCGTGATTTCAGCGGTGCTGCTGCTGGCCTCGGCGATCTTCGCCATTTTCAACATTCAATCGCCGTTCGCCTTGCCGGTGACATAATTTGCCGCTAAACGGTCGGCCATGACAAAACGCTGGCTGCCCGTCCTCTTGATATTCGGTTTCTTCCTCGGTTGGTCCTTGCCCGTATCGGCCAAGGCACCGGTCGCGTTGACGGCGGACCAGCAGCGCCTGCTGGAGCGGGTCGCGGACTATTTGAACGAAATCACGACTATGCAGGGCACCTTCCTGCAGATCTCGTCGACCGGCGAAACTGCCGAAGGCACAATTCTTTTGTCGCGGCCGAAACACCTGCGTATCGAGTACGAGCCCCCGACGCCGATCGTGATCGTCGCCAACGGCAAGTTTCTCAGCTACGTCGATACCGAGTTGGAACAAATCAATCACATTCCGCTGGAAGATACCCCGGCGGCCTTCCTATTGCGCGATTCGTTTTCGTTTACATCCGGCGAACTGACCGTCACCGGCCTCGAGCAAGGCTCAGGCGCAGTTCGGGTTAGTATGGTGCAGAGTAGCGATCCACTGGCCGGCGAACTGACCCTGGTTCTGAGCGACAGCCCGATGGTGCTGCGCAAATGGACCATCGTCGATGCACAAGGGGTCGTGACCAGCTTGACCCTGATCAACCCCCGGTTCGGCTTTCCCATCCCCGAGGACCGGTTTACCGCCAGTTTCCCCGAGTTTGATTACTAATAATTAAGGCAATAATCCCTTCAAAAACCGACGGCAGCGCTTATATCAGGGGTGCGGAACCGGTTTCCCCCACCGACCGCTGGATGAAATACATCCGAGACCGAATGGTCAGGAAGCGCCTAGCCACCCCCCCCTTGGCAGGCGCTTCTGCTTTTTTGGGCCCTAATTACGGGATCAGCTTGTAGCCGCCGGGCTCAGTCACCAGCAACGTGGCGTTGGATGGATCGGCCTCGATCTTCTGCCGCAGCCGGTAAACATGGGTTTCCAGGGTGTGCGTCGTAACCGCGGCGTTGTAACCCCACACCTCGTCGAGCAGCTTGTCCCGTGCCACCGGCTTATCGCCGGAACGATACAGAAACTTTAAAATCGCCGTTTCCTTATCGGTCAGGCGGACCTTGCGTTGATCTGACTCCCGCACCAGCAACTTGTTCGCCGGCTGAAACGTGTAGGGGCCGATCGCGAAGACGGCGTCATCACTGCGTTCGTGTTGGCGGATATGCGCCCGGAGCCGAGCCAACAACACCCCGAGCTTAAAGGGCTTGGTGACGTAATCGTTGGCCCCCGCGTCGAGGCCGAGGATGGTGTCGGCATCGGTATCGGCACCCGTCAGCATGATGATCGGCGACCGCACACCGGCGCGCCGCATCAGCCGGCAGGCCTCGCGTCCATCCATATCGGGTAATCCCACGTCCAATAAAATCATATCGAAATTGGACTGCGACGCGATCTCGAGGCCTTGGCCGCCTGTCGACGCGGTATCGACCTGAAATTCCTCATGCAGGCGCAGTTGCTCGCTCAACATATCAACCAGGTCCGTGTCGTCATCGACGATTAAAACCCGCTTGCCGTTACTCATACATTCATTCCTTAGACCAAATCCCGCGGCCGGGTTGACCGGCCATCGGGTAATCGTGGTGCTTTATGCCTTATCGACTTATATAGTACCGGCCCAAGCCCGCAAAGATGATAGACTAACGAATATGATTCAACGCCTCGACGATCCCATCAATGCCTCGGATGTTCCGGCGGCGCGCGCACCTTTGACGGTCCTGTCCGTCGAACGGGCCCTGGCCGAATTGCGCCGCGGCAGACCCGTAGTCGTTCGCGGCGGCGGCGGGCGGTCGGTCCTGGCGTTGGCCGCCGAGGCAATGACGCCGGACAGCCTGGCTCATTTGCAGAGCCTGAGCGGCAGTGCCCCGACGCTGGCGATCACCGCGCGCCGTGCCGCCGTCCTGGGTCTTGCCGATACCGCCGGTAAAATCGCCATTGTCGCGGGGATCGGCGGGCTGGGTGCCGACGAGATCGCAACCTTGGCCAATCCGCTGACCGACGGTGGGCTGGATGCGGCGTTACGCGACAAGCTGGACGTCACCATCCGCGAAGATGCCGGACACGATTGCGCGTCCGCCGCCGTGTCGTTGAGCAAGCTTGCACGACTGCTGCCCGCCGCGGTTACCGCCCCCATCGAGGATATCGACGACGTCTTGTTATGGGCCAACCGGCACGACCTGCTGTCCGCCGATACCGGCGACGTTTTCCAGTACGAACGCGCCGCCGTCCGCAATCTGAAGAAAGTTGCCGAGGCCCGCGTGCCCATCGACGACGCGGTGGACACGCGGATCATCGCATTCCGTCCCGATGACGGCGGCCGCGAACATCTGGCCATCGTCGTCGGAGACCCCGATGCCGACGGTCCGGTTCTGGTACGGCTTCATTCCGAATGTTTCACCGGCGATCTCCTCGGCAGCCTTCGGTGTGACTGCGGTGATCAGTTGCAAGGCGCCATGAACGAGATCAAGACCGCCGGCAGCGGTGTCTTGCTGTATCTCGCCCAGGAAGGGCGGGGCATCGGACTAATCAACAAGTTGCGGGCCTACCAACTGCAGGACGCCGGACACGATACCCTGGAGGCCAATGAACAGCTTGGCTTCGATGCCGACGAGAGGGTCTACCTGCCGGCGGCGAAGATGTTGTCGATCCTCGGCTTTGCGCAGATCCGTTTGCTGACCAACAATCCGGACAAGGTGAACGCCTTGTCGCGACACGGAGTCGACGTGGTTGAGCGGGTCGCGCATGCGTTTCCGTCCAATCAACACAACGAGTTTTATCTTCAAACCAAGGCGATGCGCGCCGGACATCAATTCTGATCCGGCGTTTTCGACCCGGCAAATCCTGCCTGTTTCCTCGAATCCCTGTGATTCTCGTCCTGCAACCTATTGATTTATATAAATTATTGGTTGGCATGCCGCTTGCTGATACGGGGGTGGGACACTTGGGTTGGAGCGCACCATGACGACATCGGTGACATCTGCACAGCAATTGGCGTTGGTTTACACACCGCCGCGGGACAACGGCACGGAAGTCGCCCTGTCGCCGACGCCGGACGACGCGCCGCCGGAAACGACAATGGAACATCTGTCGTTGTTCGGCGAGGACGGGTTCGAGTTCTCCGATCTGATCGACATCGTCAATCCGCTTCATCACATTCCATTTGTGTCGACCATGTACCGGGACCAGACCGGCGACGACCTGGGCGCCGTTGCGCGCGTTGCCGGCGCAACCCTGTTTTTCGGCCCGATCGGCCTGGCCTCGTCGCTCGCCAACGTCTTCATCGAAGGAAGTACCGGCAAGGACATGGGCGCCCATGTCGCCGACTGGGTGCTGCCCGACGATGGTGCGGAAAATATTGCGGACGCCGCTGCCGAGCCGTCGGAGAATGCCGCCGTCGACCCGGTCAGCGCCTGGGCTCGGCAGGAAGTCGCATGGGCCCAATCCCACGCCAACACATGGGCACCGCCCCCAGCCGACACTCCGGCGCCTGCGGTACCCGATGCTGCGCCACACGTTCAACAGGTCGATCGAATGGCCGCCGTGGCACCTGCCACTCATACAGAGACTGGCACCGCCGCACGCCTGACCGACGACATACGGTCCGCCGCCTGGGCCTATCGGGCCGCCGCCGGACTAACCGGCTCGGCCACGAACCCCGGCATCGCATAGCCGAACCTTTACCGACGGTTCGCACCGTGATCGACTATTCCTCATGATAATCCTCGTGACGCCGGATGGATGGCTGCGCTTTGGCGGACGGCGTTATCGATGCGCTTTGGGCAAGGGTGGCGTCCGTTTGGATAAACGCGAAGGCGACGGTGCCACACCGGTCGGACGCTTTCGGCTTGTGGCGGCATATTACCGCGCCGACCGCATCGGATGCATCGCAACGCAGCTTCCGAAACGGGCAATTGGCAAACGGGACGGCTGGTGCGACGAGCCGGGTCATCGCTTCTATAACAGGGCAATCACCCGCCCGTTTCGCGCCAGCCACGAGGCGCTTTGGCGACAAGACGGCTTATACGACATCGTCGTCGAGATCGACCATAACGCACATCCGCCGAGACGCGGAATGGGAAGCGCCATTTTTATTCATGTGGCCGCCCCCGGCTACGCGGCAACCGAGGGATGCGTGGGGTTGGCGAAGAAGGATCTGCGGCATCTCATACGCCGATGGACATCGTCGACACGGCTCTGCGTTGCGGTGGACGGTTAGGGCTTCGGACGCGCGCCGAAAATCGCGCTGCCGACTCGGACATGCGTGGCGCCCTGTTGGATCGCGCTGACGTAATCCGCGCTCATTCCCATGCTGAGCCCCGCGAGACCGTTGCGCGCTGCAATTTCGGCCAGCAACGCGAAGTGCAACGCAGGTTCCTCGTCGACCGGGGGAATGCACATCAAGCCGCGAACATCCATCGCCAGATCATCGCGGCACCGCGTCACGAACGCGTCGACATCGAGGGGCAGCACACCGGCCTTTTGCGGCTCTTCACCGGTGTTGACCTGCAGAAAACACGGCAGGTTGCGGCCGACGCGATCGAATTCCTTGGCCAGCGCCGTCGCGATTTTCGGACGGTCGACGGTTTCGATCACATCGAACGTCGCCACAGCATTTTTGGTTTTGTTGGATTGTAATGGACCGATCAGGTGCAGCATTACGTCGGGATAAGCGTCCCGCAACGCCGGCCACTTTTGCTCGGCCTCTTGAACTCGGTTTTCTCCGAACAGGCGATGACCTGCGGCCAACACCGGCATAATTCGTTCGGGTCCGTGCACCTTAGAGACGGCGACGAGGTTAACGTCGCCGGGCGCGCGGTCGGCATCACGGGCCGCCGTGGCAATTTCCGCCAAGACGGCGGCAAGATTGGTTGCGGGATCGACGGTCTCGGTCATAGTGCTTCCATGGATATCAATCGACGCCGGACCGTAACAACTGCGTTGCCGCGAGACAATCGCGGCGGTAGGTGCGGTGATCGATTGTTGCCCGCTTGGGTCCTGATGACCGACGATGATCGCCACATCGATCTGGCGGCGTGTATCCGACGGTTGCCCGCCAATAGCGCGGTCATCGTTCGCACCCGGTCACGGAAGAACATACCCAAAATCGTGCAGTGGGTGCAGGCACTCAACCATCGCGATGTTCGGATTCTGATGAGTGCGGCCGAGCCAATCTTTGGACCCTTGGCCGTAGACGGTCTGCATCTCTCCGAGGCCTCCGTCCGACGCTGGCGCCGATATCAGCTGATGCGCCTGGGTCCCGGCCTGATCACCGCCGCCGCACATTCCCGCCTGGCCGCTTGGCGGGCGGCGCGGCTTGGTGTCGATCTGGTTTTGCTATCACCGGTGTTCCCAACGCCAAGCCATCCCGGCGCCGCGACCTTGGGCCCTTACCGGTTTGCACTGATCGCGCGATCGTCGCCATTACCGGTCATGGCGCTTGGCGGGATGACCCGTCGTAACCTTCGGCGGGTGCGGCTGTCCGGTGCGGTTGGAATTGCCGGAATCGGTTTGTTTGCCGAATCCGGCCGGCTAGGCTAGAAGTAATCAGTTGCACATCGAAATCGATGGACGGTAACGAGATGACCTCGACACTTTACAAACGTTTGGCGTGCCAAGTCGGCGCGGTGATGATCGCCCTGTCCCTGGCGGCGTGTGAATACTCGCCGAATCTGGAAGAGGAGGAGGTCACGTTCGAAAACCAAGAAACCGTGTTTGGCGAGGGCGGCCTTGCGAACCTCTTCGGGAGCGAGACCGACCAGTCCGGCACGGGCATCGGGGTCAACAGCTTCCTGTGGCGCGCATCGCTGGAGACCATCTCGTTCATGCCCGTCAACACGGCTGACGCCTTTGGCGGACTGATCATTACGGATTGGTACAGCCCGCCCGAATCGCCGCGCGAACGGTTCAAATTGAATGTCTATATTCTGGGGAGGACGCTGCGCGCCGACGGCGTCAGGGTATCCGTTTTCCGCCAAGTGCGGGACCGGACCGGAAATTGGGCGGATGCCACAACCCCGCAAGAAACCGGGCCGAAGATCGAAGACTCGATCCTGACCAAGGCGCGGATGCTTCGGCACCAAACCCTTATCTCTCAACAGTAGTCCACGGGGACCCTAACACCCGGAGACCTTATCGGACGGATCTTTCAGATCCGCTGCTTTTTCAGAGTGCACCGTTATGACGCGATACAACGTCAAAGAATCCGAAGCCAAATGGCAACGCGTTTGGGAAGACCGGCATTGCTTTGAGGTGGACGTCGATCCATCGAAAGAAAAGTACTACGTCCTCGAGATGTTCCCATATCCGTCCGGACGAATCCATATGGGTCACGTCCGCAATTACACGCTCGGCGATCTCGTCGCACGATTCCGCCGGGCCCAAGGATACAACGTCCTTCACCCCATGGGCTGGGATGCATTTGGTCTGCCGGCGGAAAATGCGGCCAAGGAAAACGGCGTCCACCCCGCCGATTGGACGCGCAGCAACATCGCCTCCATGCGTGAGCAGCTAAAATCGATGGGGCTGTCATATGACTGGCGGCGTGAAATCGCCACCTGCGATCCGTCATACTATGCCCACGAACAGCGCATGTTTCTTGAGTTTATCGAGGCCGGTTTGGTGTACCGCCGGGAATCCTGGGTTAACTGGGATCCGGTCGAGAACACCGTCCTTGCCAACGAACAGGTCATCGACGGCAAGGGCTGGCGCTCGGGCGTCGAGGTTGAGAAGCGTAAACTGCCGCAATGGTTCTTGAAGATCACCGACTACGCCGAAGACCTTCTGACCGCCTTGGAAGACTTGGAAAACTGGCCGGAGCGCGTGCGCATCATGCAGCACAACTGGATCGGCCGGTCCGAGGGCGCGCATGTTTCGTTCGACATCGTCGGCCGCGATGCGCCCCTTGAGGTCTACACGACGCGGCCGGACACGATCTTCGGGGCGTCGTTCATGGCCGTGTCGGCGAATCATCCGTTGGCCGTCGAATTGTCCGCCGGCGATCCGGCGCTCGCCGAGTTCATCGCAGAATGTAACCGGATGGGCACCTCGGAAGCCGCCATCGAAACCGCGGAAAAGCTGGGCTTCGATACGGGACTTGTTTGCGCTCATCCAATCTTGGCGGACCGGACAATGCCGGTTTATGTGGCGAATTTTGTCCTCATGGACTACGGCACCGGCGCGATTTTCGGTTGTCCTGCGCACGACCAGCGGGATTTGGACTTTGCCCGGAAGTACGAGCTGCCTGTACGGCCAGTGGTCGTCCCGGACGGCGAGGATCCTGCGACTTTCGCGGTCGGCGACGAGGCCTATACGGGCCCGGGCCGCATCGCCAATTCCGATTTCCTGGATGGGCTCGACGTCGACGAGGCCAAAGCTCGGGTCATTGACCGCTTCGAGGCGATGGGTATCGGGACCCGACAGGTGAATTATCGCCTGCGCGATTGGGGTGTCTCACGGCAGCGCTATTGGGGCTGCCCGATTCCGGTGATTCATTGCGAAGCCTGTGGCACCGTGCCGGTGCCGAAGGATCAATTGCCAGTCGTTTTGCCCGAAGAGATCGACATCGACGTGGCCGGCAATCCGTTGGTGCACCACCCGACCTGGAAAGACGTCGATTGCCCGACATGCGGCCAACCGGCGCAACGCGAGACCGACACCTTCGATACCTTTTTTGAATCGTCTTGGTATTTCGCACGGTTCTGTTCGCCCGAAAGCCCGCAAGCCGTGGACCGCGCCGAGGCCGATTATTGGCTGTCCGTAGATCAGTACATCGGCGGCATCGAGCATGCCGTGCTGCATCTGCTGTATTCGCGGTTCTTCACGCGCGCCATGAAGAAATGCGGCTATCTAGATATTGAAGAACCGTTTTCCGGTCTTCAAACGCAAGGAATGGTTTGTCATCAGACCTTCAAGGGCGCGGACGGCAAATGGATGTTCCCCAACGACGTGCGCACCGACGCCGATGGCCGAATGACCGACGCGCAAGGCGACCCGGTGACCCCCGGCCGCTCGGAAAAAATGAGCAAATCGAAACGCAATGTCGTCGACCCTGCGGAGATCATCGAAACCTTTGGCGCCGACACGGCCCGGCTGTTCATGTTATCCGATAGCCCGCCTGACCGAGATCTGGAGTGGACGGACGCCGGTGTCGAGGGTGCGTGGCGGTATGTTAACCGCCTGTGGCGTCTGGTTGTTGAACCGCCGGCACACCGTGCGGCATCCGGCGCGACGCGGCCGGAAACGGTTGAGGGAGCGGCCGCCGAGATCGAAAAACTGGTCCATAAAACGATCGCTGCGGTGACGGACGATTTGGAGAAGTTTCATTTCAACAAGGCCGTCGCGCGTATCCGTGAGTTGAGCAATGCGATTGAAACCCTAAAAGGTGACGACGACGCCACAGCGTGGGTTCTGCGCCTGGGCACCGAAACGGTGTTGTTACTGATCGCACCGATGATGCCGCATTTGGCCGAGGAAGCCTGGGCGGCGCTGGGCCATGAATCGCTCATCGCCGAAGCCGCATGGCCGGTCGCCAACCCGGAGATGCTGCAAGACGAAACGGTCACGATTGCCATTCAGGTGAATGGGAAAGTGCGGGCGACCATTGACATTCCCAAGGACGCGCCGGAAGACTCGGTCAGGGAACAGGCTTTGGCTGCGGACAACGTTCAATCGTTCGTCGCCGGCAAGGAGATACGCAAGGTGATTGTCGTGCCGAACAGGATCGTCAATGTGGTCGTATAGGTCAGGGGCGCTGGCCCTCGTTGTCGTTCTCTTGGCGGGATGCGGCTTTCAGCCCGTGTATGCCACCCGTCAGGTCGATCAAACGGGTCAGGCGGCAAATGCATTCGAAACATTCCGCGGCGTACATATCGAAAACATCAAAGATCGCGAAGGACAATTCCTCCGCAATCAATTGACACGGCTGTTGCAACCTTCCGGACGGGGGTCGGTTACGACCCATAAACTTTCCGTCACTCTAAAGGAATCCACACGCGGTCTGGCCGTTGCTAAGAGTGCGGTTGCCAGCCGCGCCAATCTTCGCGTGACCCTCAGCTTCAAACTATCGCCGATCGACGAGGCCGGGGATGAAGATGGAACATTCAGCGGGTCGGTCACGGCCACAAGCGGATACAATATTTTCAATTCCGAGTTTCAGACCCTAGCCGCGGAGAAGGGCGCACGCGAACGCGCCATTACCGATGCCGCAGAACAGGTGCGACTGCGCCTGGCGGCCCTGTTGACGGCGCCCTCGTCGGAGGAGACGACACGGTGAAGCTGTCTGGCGGGAAGGCCGACGCTTTCTTAAAAAATCCGCCCGCCGGCATCAAAGGCGTTCTGTTGTTCGGGCCCGATGCCGGGCTGGTACGTGAACGCGGCACGGCGCTGAGCCGTTTGTTCGCCGGCGAAGACGGCGGGTTCTCGATCCATGAATTGACCGGAGACGCCGTCCGAAAGGACCCGGCATCTTTGGCTGACATGGGCTCCGCGCTGTCGTTGATGGGGGGCGAGCCCGTCGTCCGGGTCCGTGATATCGGCGATGCCGTGGTCGGGATCATCGAAAGTTGGTTCGATGCAGGTGGTGGCGTCAATCCGGGCATCTTCGAAGCCGGCGAGTTGGCGCCACGGGCGAAGATCCGGCAACTGTTCGAAAAACGCAAAGATGCAGCGGCGATCGGCTGCTATCCCGACGAAGGCCAATCGTTGGAAGCCGTCATCCGGCAACATATGCGGGATCAGGGGGTCACGTTGGCCCCGGACGCGATGCCGGTAATCTTGGCCCGCTTAGGAACGGATCGCATGGCGATCCGGCAGGAATTGGACAAACTGGTTCTGTATGCGGGTGGTCCGAATCAAGGCGGTACGCTGGATGGTGCCAGCGTTGACGCCGCCATCGGCGATGTTAAGACGGCTTCGATGGACGAACTGGCGTTTGCCGCCGCCAATGGGAATACCGAGAAACTTGCCGTAGGGCTGGACCTCGCCGCGTCGGAGGGACTGGTTCCGGTGGCCCTTATCCGGGCAGTTCAGCGTCATTTCGATCGGCTGTTGTCGGTGAAGTCAGCGGTCGAGGCCGGCGATGATGCCGGAACGGCGATGAAGAAACTCCGTCCGCCGGTGTTCTTTAAGCTGGAAAGTGCCTTTCGTGGCCAAGTGCAACGCTGGCCGCAGAAAGACTTGCTGCGTTGCTTGACGCTTTTGATGACGGCCGAGCGTGAGTGCAAGTCCGGTCTGGGTATCGACCGGGCCCTGTTTGAGCGCGCGTTGATGCAAATATGCCAAGTGGCGCGCCGGAACGCCCGCTAAGGTTATTACGCTGACTTTGGCTTAAGGCTGACAGACAAGGCGGGGGTCGGGGCCGGAGTCTCCGTCGGCTCGTCAACAGGGGCAGGATCCGGTGTAACTTCAATTACACCGTCGTTACTACGTAATTTTGCTAGAACGTCGTCCAATTGATCCAAATTTTCATAAATAATCTTGAGCGTACCGCGCGGCCCGTGGCCGTCGATAATGACCTTCAAGCCAAGAGCGTTGCTCACATCGCGCTCCAACGCGATTGTATCCACATCTTTGGGCGGCGTTTTCGTCGCGGAACGTTTGGTGCCCGCCGGTTTCTTGGCCAGGCGCTCGGCTTCGCGAACGCTCATATCCTTTTCGATCATCAAATTGGCCTTGGCCAATGCATCGTCGGCACCGATTAGGGTTCGGGCGTGTCCGGCACTCAAAGCACCTTGCTCAACGAGCTCTTTAACGTCGGGCTCGAGCGACAAAAGCCGGAGCGTATTAGCGACATGGCTGCGGCTACGGCCAACCAGCTTCGCAACATCGTCCTGCGTGTGATCGAATTCCTCCATCAGGCGCTGGAACGCATCCGCTTCCTCGATGGGAGAGAGGTTTTCCCTCTGGACGTTTTCGATGACCGCCACTTCCATGGTGGTGCGATCGTCGAAGTCCTTAATAATAACCGGGACTTCGTGAAGTTTGGCCAGCTGCGCCGCGCGCCAGCGGCGCTCTCCGGCGATGATCTCGAAAGCTGCGGCATCGTCCGGATGACGACGGACCAACAACGGCTGCAGCACGCCTTTTTCGCGGATCGACTCCGCGAGGCTATCGATCGCGTCTTTGTCCATGTAATGGCGCGGCTGGTATTTGCCGGGATGCAATAACTCGATAGCGACGGGCTTCGCGGTTTTTGCTTTGTCCAGCTTGGCGTAATCGGCATCGCTGTCACCGAGTAGCGCAGACAAACCGCGTCCGAGTTTTTTCTTTTCCGCCATTATGCGCTCATCCGCCGCTCGCGGTGAATGACTTCACCGGCCAAGTTCAAATATGCCTGCGAGCCAGCGCAGGCCATGTCGTAGACGATCACCGGACGGCCATGGGACGGCGCCTCGGACACGCGGACATTCCGCGGGATCACGGTCTGATAGACCTTATCGCCAAAGAAGGCGCGCACGTCATCGGCCACCGCACCCGACAGGTTATTGCGCTGGTCGAACATCGTCAGCACGATGCCCTGAATTTCCAAACCGGGATTGTACGTCGCCTTCACCCGCTCGATCGTGCGGATTAATAACGATACCCCCTCAAGAGCAAAGAACTCACATTGCAATGGCACCAAAACCGCCTGTGCCGCAACCAAGGCGTTGATCGTCAACAGGCCCAAGGCCGGTGGGCAGTCGATCAGAATATAATCGTATTCGGCGGACGCCAGCATCAGCGCTTCGCGCAGGCAGAATTCGCGCCGGTCGACATCGACCAACTCAATTTCGGCGCCCGACAGGTCGATGCCCGACGGCACCAGGTCGAGATTGGGGATACACGTCGGTTGGATCGCATCGTGCAGCGAGATTTCGCGGATCAGGACGTGATAGGTGTTTTGCGCTCGTTGGTCGGGCGTCACACCCAAGCCGGTTGAGGCATTGCCCTGCGGGTCGAGATCGATGACCAGAACCCGTTGATCGATGGCCGCCAGCGCCGTCGCCAGATTAATCGCCGTTGTGGTCTTACCGACACCGCCTTTTTGGTTGGCGATGGCGATAATTCGGGTCCGTTTAGGTCTGAGGAGCTGTTCAGCAGACATCGAGTGGGGTCAACTTTTCAACAATAAGGAGGGCGCCGCCAGGGTCGGACATGCTGGCCTCCCGGGTGACGGACATTGTCCATTTTTTGCCGCAGGCGGTCAATTCCTCATCGACCTCCGCACCCTTTAAAAGTACCGCGCGCCCCTCCATCGCAAGATGTCGATGCACCCACGGCAGCAACCGGGGTAGCGGCGCTAGGGCCCGGGCCGTCACCGTGCGCGCGGCGAGGGGCGGAACCGCATCGATCCGCGCCGCATGGACCACGACGGTCGTTTCCGTCAACCGGGCGGCTTCACGCAAAAATGTGGCTTTGCGCTGATCGCTCTCAATCATCTGAACCGGGCGACCGGTACAAATGGCGACAATTAGTCCCGGCAAGCCGGCACCGCTGCCCAAATCGACGATGTCCCCATCAACTGACAAGAACGGCACGATCTGCGCGCTATCGAGGACATGGCGGCGCCAGGGATCGGCAAGGGTTCTCGGCCCAACCAGATTGATTGCCCGCTGCCACTTGGCGAGGACCTCAAGATAGACCTGAAGACGGTCGATGATGTCGGATGAAAGACCGCCGAGCAGGGCGCTACAGTCATCGGCGCTCAGGGGGCTGAGCTTGGATGTTTCACGTGAAACGTTGCTCACGCCGACAAGCGGGTTTCGCGGCGTTTGACGTGGGCCAGCAGGGCGGTGATCGCCGCCGGGGTCACCCCGGAAATGCGCGCCGCCTGGCCCAGCGTTTCCGGGCGTGCTTGCTGCAGCTTATCGCATACTTCGTTGGAGAGGCTGGGAATCGCGCGGTAGTCCAAGTCGTCCGGAAGGACCAGCGCCTCGTCCCGGCGCATGGCACGGATGTCCGCATCCTGCCGCTGCAAATAGCTGGCGTAGGTCGCTTCGATTTCCAGCTGCGCCGCAATCGTCGCAGGCACGTCGGCCAGATCCGACCAACTGTCACGGAGGCGGGCAAAGTCGACATTCGGATAGGCGAGGAGTTCCATACCCGTGCGGCGAACGCCATCTTGATTGATGTCGAATCCCCGAGCGCGCAGATCGTTCGGGGTGGCGTCGATAGCCATCAGCCGATCCTTGGCGTGGGTCAGGGCACGCGCCTTCGCGGCAAAGGCCTCGGCACGGTCGGTGCCGACGACGCCGATCTCTTGGCCGAGGGGCGTCAATCGCTGATCGGCATTATCGGCGCGCAGCACCAAGCGGTACTCGGCACGCGACGTGAACATACGATACGGTTCGCTGGTGCCCAGCGTCACGAGATCGTCGATCATCACCCCGATGTAGGCGTCGGCCCGATCGAGGGTGAACGTCCGCGCGTCACCGGCCGCTCGCAGCGCAGCGTTGACACCGGCCATCAAGCCCTGAGCCCCGGCCTCTTCATAGCCGGTCGTGCCATTGATCTGTCCGGCCAAGAACAGGTTTTGCACCGCATGGGTTTCCAGGGTCCGGGTCAAGGCGCGGGGATCGACGAAGTCATATTCGATGGCATAGCCTGGACGGATCATGACCGCGCTTTCCAGACCGGGGATCGTTTTCAGCATCTCCAGCTGGACGTCTTTCGGCAGCGATGTCGAGATACCGTTCGGATAGACCGTCGGATCGTCGAGCCCTTCCGGCTCCAGGAATATCTGATGCCGCGGCTTGTCGGCGAAGCGAACGATCTTGTCTTCGACGGACGGACAATACCGTGGCCCGGTTCCTTCGATCTGGCCCGAGTACATGGCCGACCGATGAATATTCTTTTCAATCAGTGCATGGGTTTCGGGCGACGTATAGGTGATGTGACAGGGAATTTGCGGCACCGTGATCCGCTCGGTCAGGTATGAAAACGGCACCGGCGGATCGTCGGCCGGTTGCGCCTCCAGCCCGTCCCAGCCGATCGTGCGTCCATCCAGGCGGGGTGGGGTGCCAGTCTTCAACCGCCCCAGCGGGAACCCAAGGCGTTTGAATGTATAGGAAAGGGCGATGGCGGGCTTATCGCCGACCCGCCCGGCGGGAATTTTCTCGTCCCCAACGTGGATCAAGCCGCGTAGAAATGTGCCCGTCGTAATGACGACGGCACCCGCATACAGGTCCCGACCCGATCCTGTATGAACGCCAACGACGCGTTTACCGGTCTCGTCCAACAACAAATCTTCGACCGGGTCTTCAACAATGGTCAGATTCTTTTGTTCAGCCAAAAGGCCTTGGATCGCTTGCCGATAGAGCGCCCTATCAGCCTGCGCCCGTGGACCACGAACCGCCGGACCCTTAGACCGATTGAGCATGCGAAACTGAATGCCCGATCGATCGATGGCACGGCCCATCAGGCCGTCGAGGGCATCGATCTCGCGCACCAACTGACCCTTGGCCAATCCACCGATGGCCGGGTTGCAAGACATCTCGCCAACGGTCTCCCGGCGGTGCGTGACCAAGACCGTGCGCGCGCCCATGCGCGCCGCCGCCGCCGCGGCTTCCGCCCCGGCGTGTCCGCCTCCGACCACAATGACATCAATGTCCGACATAGCGCGGAACATAGGGACACCCTGTATTCGAGTCAATCGGTGCGCGGCCGATGATTCACGTGAAACATGGTCAATTTTGTCTTAAGGCCGGGCGGCGTGTTTCACGTGAAACAATCGCGAAGACCTGACTCATTTTCCGATGCAAAAATCCCGGAAAATCTTGTCCAATAAATCTTCAACATCGATGCGTCCGGTAATCTGACCCAACGCCTGTGCCGCGAGACGCATATCCTCGGCCACGAGTTCGGAACCGCTCCTCTCCGCCGCCCCCTGGCGCGCCCGGCGGAGCGCAGCAAGACACATTTCCAAGGCGTGCCGATGCCGCGCCCGGGTTAGCGGCGGGGTCTCCGAGGCACGGCGTTCGGACAGGGCGCCCAACCGTTCGGTCAGTGCCGCCACCAAGTCATCTAACCCAGCCCCGGTCTTCGCCGAAATCCCGATTGCCCCCTCAGGCACGTCGAGATTTCCAACATCGATTTTATTGATCACCAGCACCCCATCATCGGTATCATCGATATCGCTGTCAGAGAGGGGCGGTGCAACCATCCGTAACCGAATATCGGCAGCCGCGGCTTGGGCCTGTGCGCGCCGAACGCCTTCCTGTTCGATGCGGTCGTCGCTGTCGCGAAGACCGGCGGTGTCCACCAGGGTGGCGGCAAAACCGCCCAAGTCCATGGGGACCTCGATCACGTCCCGGGTGGTGCCGGCAATGTCCGAGACAATGGCCACGTCCCGCTTCGCCAAGGCGTTCAACAAGCTCGACTTGCCGACGTTCGGCGCCCCGGTAAGGGCGATGCGAAAGCCGTCGCGAATCCGCTCGCCGATCCCGTTGTCGGCAAGGTGCCCCTCGATGTCGACGATCAACCCATCCAGGGTTTCCAGCGCTTGGGCATAAAGATCGTCAGGAATGTCTTCTTCGGAAAAATCGATGCTGGCCTCGGCATAGGCCATGCTGCCGACCAGCCGCGCGCGCCAACCGTCATACAGATCGGCCAACGCACCACCCATTTGCGTCAACGCCTGGCGACGTTGCGCCGCGGTTTCGGCATCGACCAAATCGGCGATGGCCTCGACGGACGTCAGATCCATTTTGCCGTTTTCGAACGCCCGGCGGGAAAACTCGCCGGGGCCGGCGGGACGCAACCCGGGTTGCGCCGCGAGACTCGTCAAAAGCGCATCCACAACGGCCAACCCGCCATGGATGTGAAATTCCACCACGTCCTCGCCGGTGAAGCTCGACGGGGCCTGAAAATAGACCGCCAGGGCGTCATCGATTCGGTCTCGATCCGATCCGCCGCCCGAACCACCATTCGATTCGGCTGCGTAAAGATCCGCGCGGACCGCCATCCTTGGAGTGGGGAGGGACTCCATCCCCGGGGCCAGAGCCAATAACGCCACGCCTGCCGCTGGGCCCGACACGCGGACCATAGCCACGCCGGCCTTGCCGGTCGCGGTCGCCACGGCATAGATGGTATCGTCGGTAGATGTCATGGGCTACGGGACCTCAAGCCCAACATATAGATGTAACTACGATATATAGTGTCAGCCGTCTTCCGGCTTCAACATAAGCCGTTCCACACGGCGGCCGCCTTGCAGGTGCTCGGCCAGGATTTCATCGACGTCGGCCGCGGTCTCGCACTTATACCAAACACCTTCCGGATAGATCACCACGGTCGGACCCAGCTCGCAGCGGTCGAGACAGCCCGACTGATTGATCCGCGTGCTCTCGATGCCGAGTTCCTTGGCCTTGGCCTTCATATAATTGCGTAGCTTCACCGAGCCCTTCGAGGCGCAGCAACCCCGCTCGTGCCCTTCGGGCCGCTCGTTCATGCAAAAGAAAACGTGGTTCTTGTAAAAAAGTTCCGGATCGTCCGGCAGCGCGCTCATGCGTTAGTCGTCCTTTTTCTTGTCGTCATCGCCGCCGGTCATCTGCGACCAGAACATGCGTTGCATTTGTTCCCACCCCTGGATGCCGGCCGGCAACCAGGTTTTGAACATGGTTTCCGGGTCCATCGCCTGCAAGTTGGCACGCATGCGATCTTCGATGTCCTTCATGATCGCGTCCTGCATCGGCTTAACGTCGGGCAGACCCAAGAACTGTCGGGCCTCTTCCGGCGTGCAATCGATATCGACTTTTATCTTCATGTTGGCTCTCCCGGTCTGGACCCATGCCTTTGACGATTGTATCCATCACGTCGAATGCCAAAGTAATCGGGGAACGGGAGTCAGGCAACGTCCGCTGGTGGACACGCCGTAACTGGGACAGAGAGATGACACACAATCGATTGGGCGAAGAAACGTCGCCTTATCTCAAACAACACGCCGACAATCCCGTGCACTGGTACGCCTGGGGCGACGACGCGTTCGCCGCCGCCAAAGATCAGAACAAACCGATTTTGCTCAGCGTCGGCTACGCCGCCTGCCATTGGTGCCATGTCATGGCGCATGAAAGCTTTGAGAACCCCGAGATGGCGGCCCGGATGAATGCCTTGTTCATCAACGTCAAAGTCGACCGGGAAGAACGCCCCGACGTCGACAACATTTATCAGACGGCCCTGCAGCTGATCGGCGAACACGGCGGATGGCCGCTGACGATGTTCCTGACCCCCGACGGTGATCCGTTCTGGGGTGGAACGTATTTTCCAAGTACGCCAAAGTACGGCCGCCCCGGCTTCGACCAGATCCTGCAATCGGTCTCCGACACCTTCGCCCGCAACCCGAAGGGCATCCAGGAAAACGTCGAGGCCGTTCGCAAAGGTCTTAGCGACGCGATGACGGCGAAAGGCGGCGGCACGCTGTCGCTGGAGAGCCTCAATCAGATCTCGGCCCTCGCCGTCCGGCACGTCGACCCGTACACCGGCGGCACGCAGGGCGCGCCGAAGTTCCCACAGCCGATGTTCTTTCGGTTCTTGTGGCATGCCCATCTGCGGTCCGGCGGTGCAATGTTCAAAGACGCCGTCACGCTGACGCTCGACCACATCTGTCAGGGCGGCATCTACGATCACCTGGGCGGCGGCTTTGCCCGCTATTCGACGGACGACCGCTGGCTGGCGCCACACTTCGAAAAAATGCTCTACGACAACGCGTTGTTGATCGAATTAATGAGCGATGTGGCCCTGACCATCGAAAGCCCGCTGTACGCCAAACGCACCGAAGAGACCATCGACTGGCTGCTCCGCGAGATGACCGCCGAGACCGATGCCGACGGACGCTTCGGCTTTGCCAGTGCGCTCGACGCCGACAGCGAAGGCGAGGAGGGGAAGTTCTACGTCTGGTCCGCCGATGAAATCTCGGCTGCCCTCGGCGATGACGCGGCGCGGTTCAATGCCGCTTATGACGTGACACCCGACGGTAACTGGGAAGGGCACACAATCCTGAACCGGTCTCATGCCTTGGATTGGGACGCCGGGACGGAAGCCGAGATGGCGCCGCTGCGGGCCAAGCTGTTCGACGTCCGCGCGCCGCGCATTCGCCCTGGGCGCGACGACAAGGTCCTCGCCGACTGGAACGGGATGACCATCGCGGCCCTGGCCCGCGCCGGCGTGGTCTATGATCGGAGCGACTGGATCGACCTCGCCACCCAGCTGTTCACCTGGATCAAGGAACATATGATCGCGGCCGACGGACGTCTCCGGCATTCGATGTGTGACGGCAAATTGCAGCACCCGGCGGTCCTCGACGATTACGCCAACATCGCCCGCGCCGCGACAATCCTGTATGAAGTCACCGGCGAACCGGTCTATTTGACCGACGCCGAGGCGTTCGCCGAGACCGTGGAGACCCATTACCGCGATGCCGAGGGCGGCGGGTATTTCATGGCTGCGGACGATACCGTCGACCTGGTCGCAAAGCCAAAACCGATCATGGATAACGCCACCCCGGCGGGGAACGGCACCATGGCCGAGGTATTGGTGCGGCTGCATCTGATGACCGGCAAGGATACGTACCGCGACCGCGTCGAAAACATCTTCGCGACATTTGCTGCCGAGGAACCGCAAAACAACCTGCACCATCCAACCATGATGATTGCCTGGGAACTCCTGACCCACGGCAACCAGATCGTCATCGTCGGGGCTGCCGACGATCCGGATGCCCAGGCCTTGGCGGCCACGGCCCTGACCCATCCGAACCGGCTCAGTGTCGTGACCCGCGTCGATCCCACGGTGCCGCTGCCGGACGGACACGCCGCCGCAGGCAAATCCTTGGTCGACGGCAAGGCCGCCGCTTACGTCTGTGTGGGTCAATCTTGCGGCCTGCCGGTGACGAACCCGGCCGACGTGCAGACGGCCCTGGCCGCCGCCGCCTGACGCGAATGATGGCGTCGCTCTCGTTCCCGTCGCCGATTGGGGCGCTGACCTTGTTCGAGGAAGACGGCCACATCGTCGTGTTGGAGTTCGGACGGGCACCTGAATCAGGCGCGCCCTCACACATTCTGACCACCGCCCGCGCACAATTGGACGACTACTTCGACGGCAAACGCCATACGTTCGACGTGCCCCTGGCCCCGCCCGGCACCCGGCGTCAGCAAGACATCTGGCAGGCGATGACCGAAATCCCCTATGGCCAGGTCGAAACCTACGGTGCGTTAGCCACCCGGATCGACAGCGCGGCACGCGCTGTCGGCAGCGCCTGTGCGGCGAACCCCTTACCGATCTTCATTCCGTGTCATCGCGTATTGCCGGCGGCGGGCGGCCTCGGCGCCTATTCGTTCGCTGACGGTGAACACACCAAACGACAGTTGCTGACGCTTGAAGGATATTCCGGCAATTTCGGCACAGGTCTTGAGCCAGACGAACAAATTGCCATGCCGTTCTAACGGCGTAGAATCCACGCACATTTTTTGGGGAGGAAAGAGCAATGACCAAAGCCATTCGCGTGCACCAACCGGGCGGACCGGAGAACATGATCTGGGAAGACGTCGACGTCGGCGATCCGGGCCCAGGCGAGGTCCGCATCAAACAGAACACCGTCGGATTAAACTACATTGACGTCTATTTCCGCACCGGTCTGTATCCCATCGAGATGCCGGCGATCATCGGCATGGAAGCGGCCGGCGTGATCGAGGCAGTCGGTGACGGTGTATCGGAATTCGCGCCCGGCGACCGGGTCGCTTATCCGATGGTCCCCGGTGCCTATACCGAGGCCCGCTGCATGCCGACGCTGAAGGTCGTGAAGCTGCCGGACGCCATCGACGATCAAACCGCTGCGGCGATGATGCTGAAAGGCCTGACCGCGCATTACCTGTTGTTCCGCACCTATCAAGTCAAAGCGGGCGATACAATTTTGGTGTATGCCGCCGCCGGTGGTGTCGGTCTGATCATGTGCCAATGGGCCAAGGCGCTCGGTGCGACGGTGATCGGCTGTGTCGGATCGGAAGAAAAAGCGGAACTCGCCAAGGCCAACGGTTGCGACCATCCGATCCTGTACCGCACCGAGAACATTCCCGAGCGTGTCAAAGAAATCACCGACGGAAAGGGCGTTCCGGTGGCTTACGATAGCATCGGCAAGGCAACGTTCATGGACAGCCTCGACAGTCTGGCACCGTTCGGCGTGCTGGCAACGTTCGGCAACGCGTCCGGCAAGGTCGAGCCGTTCGATCCCGGTATTCTGGCGCCGAAAGGTTCGCTGTACGTCACGCGTCCGACGTTGGGCACCCATACGGCGACGCGGGAACTGGTCCTCGACGGGACCAACACCCTGTTCGACGCGGTGACCAGCGGCCAAGTAAAAATCAACGTCAATCAGACCTACGCGCTGAAGGACGCGGCCAAGGCGCACACCGATTTGGAGGCGCGTGCCACCACCGGATCGACCGTCTTCAACGTCTAAATCAATGATTGGTCCGCATAGCGGTTCGGCGTCCCATTGACGCGCTGGATACCGTTATGCGGGCGTTTCCTCTGACGCCGGCAGGGTGAAGTGAAAGGCGGCGCCCTCTCCCGGCGTGCTTTCCACCCAGATGCGGCCGCCGGAACGGCCGATCAAGTCATGGCACACCGGCAACCCCAGACCCGAGCCTTTTTCGCCCGCGGTGCCGGGCGTCGATGTCTTGCAATCGAGGTCGAAGACGTCGTCCTTCAATTCCGGGACAATGCCCGCCCCCTGATCGCTCACCGAGAACGTGACCGAATCTCCGGATTGGACCGACTGAATAACAATCGCGCCCTCCGGCTCGGAGTACTTCACCGCATTATTCAAAAGATTTCTCAGAACCGTCCGCAACACGTTGATGTCGGCGAAACAGGATTGCGCGCTGAGTTCCTGACGAACGGAGACGCCTTTTTGTTCGGCCTGCATCGCCGTCACGCTCACGCAGCCGGCGACAATGTCGCCAATGTCGAGCCGCGCCGGTTGCAGGGGTATATCGCCGGTCTGATACCGGCCCCACTCCAACAATTGTTCCAATAACTCATACATCTTCCCGGCGGATGAATGAATGTTCCGCGCGTAGGTTTCCATGGTATCGCGCGCCATGACGCCGGCTTTCTTTTCCAAAGCGGCTGACGCACCCAGCAAAGTCGAGAACGGGTTCCGAAGATCGTGCGCCAGAATAGAGAAAAACCGGTTCTTCAGGTCCAACTCGCGGCGTAATGTTTTCTGCGCTTTGAACAAACCCGATACCGACTTTGCCAGTTCGGCGTTGGCGTCGCGCAAGGCATCGCTGGCCATCCGCTGATCGGTAATAAGCATATGTCTTATAACCGCCCGCTTGGACGGTAGCTCGTTCATGCGCGCCAGTGGTGTGGCAGTCACTCGGAACCAACGCTTTTCCGTCGGCGAATGGCATGGATATTCGGCAATATACCGATCTGCTTTTCCCGCCAGTACATCCTTGATTCCGGTCACGACCTCAGTCGGCGAGGCATCATCTTCACCAGGCATCTTTTGCGGCTGACAGGCATCGAAGTAATTCACACCTTCCCAACCTTTGGTATCACTGCTGCCATCATTGTTCGCCCAGAAACGATCCCACGGCTCGTTCGCTCCAACGATAAATCCTTCGGCATCAATGATGCACACCTCGCTCTGCAAGGAATCCAAGATGGCTTGGGTGTACTCCTTTTCGCGTTGGACCTCGACCTCCGCCTCCTTGCGTGCGGTCAAATCGGAAACGAGAACAAAGAAACCAGGGACCGACCCATCAAGTTGGATGTCGGGAACGTAGGACGCGGAGACATAGCGTTTACCGTCCGCATACGGCATCCACATTTCATAGGTGGTGCGTTCGCCGGAAAGGGCGATGTTCGAGTATTCGCGGATGACTTCATACGCGTGCGGCCCGACAAGCGCGCTCAGATGCCGACCAATGATCTGATCCGTGGATTTTCCGAACCAATCCTCGAATGACTGATTAACGAACCGGTAGGTGTGATTTTTGTCGACATACGCAACCAGGGCCGGTATCGCGTCGGCAATAAGGTGCAGATATTCGTCACTCTCTCGCAGGTCTTTGGGAAGATTATCCCATTCCTGCGCCACCGTGGTCACCATACAGACTCTCTCCCCGCCTAGCGTCGCCCAAGTCGAACACCAGCAACAACGGAAAAACGGGAATCCCTCTCTATCTCACAGGATATTCTGTCAGACGAAGGAGTAGGATAGTATGATATAGATCAGGAACGAACGACGGATTCTACGTAGAGACGCCCGCAGCTTACTGGTTCATCGAGTCGAAGAAATCGCTGTTCGACTTGGAATGCTTGATCTTGTCGAGCAGGAACTCCATCCCATCGACAACACCCATCGGCATCAGAATTCGCCGCAGCACCCACATCTTCGACAATGTCCCTTTATCGACCAGAAGCTCTTCTTTGCGCGTGCCGGACTTGGTGATGTCGATGGTCGGCCAGGTCCGTTTGTCGGACAGCTTGCGATCGAGAATAATCTCGGAGTTACCGGTTCCTTTGAATTCCTCGAAGATAACCTCGTCCATCCGCGAGCCGGTATCGATCAACGCCGTCGCGATAATGGTCAGCGAACCGCCTTCCTCGATGTTCCGCGCCGCGCCGAAGAACCGCTTCGGCCGTTGCAGGGCGTTGGCGTCGACACCGCCGGTCAGGACCTTCCCCGACGACGGCACCACGGTGTTATAGGCGCGCGCCAAGCGAGTGATGGAATCCAACAGAATGACAACGTCGCGTTTGTGTTCGACCAGGCGCTTGGCTTTTTCGATCACCATCTCGGTGACCTGCACGTGCCGGGTGGCCGGCTCGTCAAACGTCGACGAGATCACTTCGCCACGCACGGTCCGCGCCATGTCGGTCACCTCTTCGGGGCGCTCGTCGATCAGCAAGACGATCAGATAACATTCAGGGTGGTTGCGGGCGATCGAATTGGCCATGTTCTGCAGCATCACCGTTTTACCGGTGCGCGGCGGCGCGACGATCAAACCCCGTTGGCCCTTACCCAGCGGGCTGACCAAATCCAAGACCCGATGCGTCGGATCTTTGTGAGTCGGGTCCTCGATTTCCATCCCCAACCGTTCTTCCGGATACAACGGCGTCAGGTTGTCGAAGTTGATGCGATGACGGACCGCACCGGGATCTTCGAAATTGACCTTGTTGATTTTCAACAACGCGAAATAACGCTCGCCGTCCTTCGGAGAGCGAATTTCCCCTTCGACCGTATCGCCGGTACGCAACGAGAACCGCCGGATCTGGCTCGGGCTGACGTAAATGTCGTCCGGGCCCGGCAGGTAGTTCGCTTCCGGGCTGCGCAGGAATCCAAATCCGTCCTGCAGAACCTCCAACACCCCGTCGCCGAAGATCGCGACGTCGTCCTCCGCCAATTGCTTGAGGATCGCGAACATCATGTCCTGCTTGCGCAGCGAGCTCGCGTTTTCGATTTCAAGTTCTTCGGCGTATGCCAACAGGTCCGCCGGAGACTTCTCTTTGAGTTCCTTAAGATTCATGGATCAGGGTTCGGTTTCGGTTACAGGGGAAAATGAAAATCACAGATGCGGGATTCTGATGTACCGGCGACGGAATGATGAATGCCGGGAACCGCGAATTGTGGTGAAATGCGGTTCAGACCCGCTTAAGACAGTGAACGGATACGCCAATCGCCGACACCTGTCAATCGGCTATTCGCAAAGGTATAATTAAGACTTAGAAAGGTTTCACCACCGCCATGATGACGATGACGACCATCAAAACGGTGGGCACTTCGTTGGCGATGCGGAAATATACGTGACCGCGGGTGTTGCGGTCGGCCTCGAAGTCCTTGCGCCATTTCGCCATCATCATGTGCATAACGATCAATCCTGCGACGGCCGCCAACTTCACGTGCAGCCAACCGTCGGAAAAGTCCTGATAAGCCAGCAATGCCCCGCCGGCAATGATTGACACAATCATTGCCGGGTTCATGATCGCGCGTAGCAACCGGCGCTCCATAATCTTCAGGGTTTCGGACAGTTCGGACCCCGGCTCAGCCTTGGCGTGATAGACGTAAAGACGCGGCAGATAAAGGAGCCCCGCCATCCAGGCGATAATGGCAATGATGTGCAGCGCTTTCAGCCAAAAGTATGCGGTCCCGTCCATCTGCCGATCCCCGTCCTAGAATGCCTTGGCCCAGGGGCATTGACCCCATTGGCCCGGACACAAACGGTCGCCGGTTTCCGACATCCGTTTGTCGTCCATCGACGCGGCACGTTTGACCAATGCCGCCAAACCATCGATGAAATCCGGGTGGGTGCCGACCGCCGGCACACGTTTGTAGTCCGGCACACCCGCATGCTCGGCCAATTCGCCGTACTCGATATCCAACTCGACCAAGGTTTCGGAATGCTCTGACACAAACGCGATCGGCACCACCACCAACGGCACATTATCGGCACCGGCGCGTTCGATCTCGTCTTCGGTCGAGGGGCCAATCCATTCCAGGGGCCCGACCTGGCTTTGATAACAAACGACCCAATCCAATCCGTCGATCTGCATTTTGTCGACCACGGCCTGCGAAGTTTGTTCGACCTGCCATTGGTACGGATCGCCCTTGGCGATGACTTTCTTCGGCAACCCGTGCGCCGAAAACAGTACCCTTGGGCGGGTATCGCCGGTGACGGTGTCGTATGTTTCACGCACCAGGGCCGCCTGGCTGGCGACCCACCCCGTATCGGTTGGGTAACAACAGATTTCTTTCGTCGGCGCATTGATCCCGGCGCGGCCCGCCGCCAAGTACCAATCCTTGATCGACGATCCGGATGTCGTCGTTGAGAACTGCGGGTACAGTGGCAACAAAATAACCTTGTCCGGGTCGAACTCTTTGACGGCTGCCGCGGTCTCGGCGCTCATCGGATGCCAATAGCGCATGCAGATAAATGTCTTCACCTCGCCGATATCAGCGCAGGCCGTTTCCAGCGCCTGCGATTGTTCCTGGGTCAGCTCCAGCAGCGGCGACTTGCCGCCCATGTGTTCATAAATCTCCTGGGCAATAGGGGCCCGGCGTGTCGAAATCAGCTTCGCCAACATCCAGCGAAACGGTTGCGGCACACTGATGATGGCCGGATCACGGAACAAGTTGAACAGAAACGGCTGGACCGAGCTGGGCTGATCGGGCCCACCCAGATTGAACAGAACGATCGCGGTTTTGGTCATGACGGCATCCAACTCCGGATATAATCAACCGCGTGACCGACATTCTCCGGCGGCGTCTGCGGCACGATCCCATGGCCCAAATTAAAAACAAAACGCCGTCCCTGCGTCGCCTGCATGATTTCGTCGATCCCCTGTTCCATGGCCGCACCGCCGACCACCAGCAACCGGTTGTCCAGGTTGCCCTGAATGACACAATCCGCTGGAATTTCTGCCAACGCCCACGGCAACGGCACTGAATGATCCAACGACACCCCGTCGACACCCGTTTCACGAACGTATTCGGGGATCATGGGACCCGCGTTTCGGGGAAACCCGATGATCGGCACGCCCGGCACCGCGGCACGTATGTTGTTGACGATCCGCACGGTCGGATCGATCACGACATCGCGGAACTGACGCGGCGACAACACCCCAGCCCAACTGTCGAAGATCTGCAACGCCTCGGCACCGGCTTTTGCCTGCGCGATAAGATACGCGGAAGTCGCCTCAACCAGAATATCCATCAGCCTTTGAAATCCGTCCGGATCCCTATAGGCCCAATCGCGCGCCCGCTCGCACTCGGTCCCACCTTTTCCCTCGACCATATAAATCGCCACCGTCCACGGCGCACCGGCAAATCCGATCAACGACGTGGTTTCGGGAATTTCCGTGGACAACCGCCGAACGGTTTCAAGCACAGGCGCTAGATAATCAACAACCCCGTCGGCGTTCAAAATAGACAGCCCGTCGGCATCGCGGATCGGCTCCAACACCGGACCGATCCCTTCCTTGAATTCCACCTTTTGTCCCAAGGCGTCGGGGATCACCAGAATATCGGCGAACAGGATGGCCGCGTCATAGGCATAGCGGCGCAGCGGCTGCAATGTCACCTCGACGGCGACGTCCGGCGTATAACAAAAGTCCAAAAAAGATTTGGTCTTGGCGCGAACTTCGCGATACTCGGGAAGATACCGGCCGGCTTGGCGCATCATCCAAATCGGCGGCGGTGAGACACTTTCTCCCTGAAATACGCGTAAAAAGGGTTTGTCGATTAGTTCCGCCGTCATTCGGTCTCTCCCTGTCGATCATCCCCCGGGCTCGACGGTATCCGATCATCCGGCTTTTCGTCACGCTCTCTTAGACTCTTTATATATAAGTAAATTATTGAGGTGGTAGATGAGGGGGTGAAAGCTGGGGATTATGTGTCATCCACAGGTTATTCACGCAAGACCTTGGATGATACGAAACCGGTTCATTTCATGAAATTGACACATAAAAGTCATTTTTATCAATGATTCCAATGGCCTTTAGAAACACACTAAAACTTGTCTAAAATCCCGGTTTTCGGGGCTTTGGCGTTTATCCAGAGAATTCCAACCTCGCCCCAAACATTTACACAACTGAATAACGTGTGTATCCACGCACGACGAGTCGGGGATCGATAGGGCTATTCCCGATGTGGAGAGTTATCCACAATTTCATCCCCTGGGTTATATGGTTAACGCCCGGCATAAAATACGGGGTCAGACATGAGCGCGTTTCATCTTCATTTGGTATCCGACTCGACAGGTGAAACGGTCACTCTTTTGGCACGGGCCAGTTTGGTCCAGTTCGATGGGGCGCAAGCGCGCGAACATTTGTGGCCGATGATCCGTTCCGCGGATCAAGTCAAAGATGTATTGGCACATATACGCGAAAAACCGGGTTTCGTGATGTGCACGTTGGTCAACCAAGAGGTCCGTTTGGTCCTTGAGGAAGGTTGCCGGTTGCTTCAGGTCCCCTGTGTGGCGGTACTGGATCCGGTGGTTTCATCGTTGGGCGCGTTTTTGAATGCCGAAAGCCATGCCCGTCCGGGTGGTCAGCATGTTATGGACGATGAGTACTTTGAGCGCATTGACGCCATGCATTTCGCACTTGGTCACGATGACGGTCAATCGACGCGGGGATTGTTGGACGCCGATGTGGTCTTGGTTGGCATATCGCGCACGTCGAAAACGCCGACCTGTGTCTACCTGGCAAATCGCGGGGTGAAGGCGGCCAATGTGCCGATCGTTCCGGGATGTCCGTTGCCCGACGACCTCTTCAAGATCAACGATGAAGGCCCGTTGGTGGTCGGCCTTACCAACGATCCGAAAAGGTTGATCGAAATCCGCCGCCAACGCTTGCGGTTTCTCGACCAGGATCAGGATACCGATTACGTTGACGAGGCGGCGGTGCGCGAAGAGGTCAGCCAAGCCCGCCGCTTGTTCAGCAGCCATGGATGGCCGGTGATCAACGTCGCTCGTCGCTCGATCGAAGAAACGGCGGCGACGGTTTTGCAACTGCTGGCCCGCCGCGACGCCAACGATCCGTAACCGTGTCCGCACCCGATTTGATCTTGGCGTCGGCCAGTGAGGCGCGACGGACCGTGTTGGCCCGTGCGGGCGTGCCGTTTCGAGTCGTCGTTTCGGGTGTCGACGAGACACCTATTAAGCAACACGTTCTCGGCGCGGGGGGCGATCCGGCCAAGGTGGCTGCCACGTTGGCCGAAGCCAAGGCGAAAACCGTATCGCAGCACGAGCCGGCGGCGCTGGTTCTGGGATCCGATCAGGTTCTGGTTTTGGACGGGAAATTATATGACAAGCCCGAAACGATCGACGAGGCGCGCGGCCATCTGACATCGTTACGCGGTCGGACCCATACGCTGATCAGCGCCGTCGTTTTGGCCAAGGGTGGGTCCGTCGTTTGGCAGACGTCGGAAACCGCGTCGCTGACCATGCGAGATTTCTCCGATAGCTTCCTGGACTTTTACTTGGCATCGGAAGGATCTGGGGTCTTGTCGTCGGTCGGCGCCTATCGATTGGAAGGCCTTGGCAGTCAGTTGTTTTCCGAGATTGATGGACCGCATGCGACGATCTTGGGCCTGCCGTTGTTTCCGCTCTTGGAAGAACTGCGGAACAGAGGCATCCTGAGCGCATAGAATATAAGACCGTTGAAGGATCTGGCATGCACGCGCACAGCGGCAAAACACGACTGGCCGGTGTTATGGGATCGCCCGTCACGCATTCCCTGTCGCCGCGCCTGCATGGATACTGGTTACAACAGTACGGAATCGACGGTGCGTATGTCCCGTTATCGGTGGCGCCGGCGGATTTGGCCGCCGCGCTTCGCGGTCTTTCGGCGCTGGGCTTTGCCGGCGCCAACGTCACCGTCCCGCACAAGGAAACCGCACTCGCCGCCGTCGATCGGATCAGCCCGACAGCGGAAGCCATCGGCGCGGTGAACACGATCATCTGCGAACAAGACGGCGCGCTGTCCGGCGACAATACCGACGCGTACGGTTTCATCGAGAACGTCAAAACGGGCGCGCCCGCGTGGCGCGCCGACGCCGGACCGGCGTTGGTTCTTGGCGCCGGAGGTGCGGCGCGGGCGGTGATTTATGCTTTGTTGAAAGCGGGTGTTCCCACTGTCCGACTATGTAATCGGACCCAGGCGCGGGCGGACGATCTTGCGGCCGGTTTTGGGGCGCAGGTCACCGTGGTCCCCTGGGACGACCGCGCCGATGCGACATCGGATGTCGAGGTGCTGGTCAACACCACCACCCTTGGCATGACCGGACAAGATGCGTTGGATATGCCGGTCGACGCGCTCCCCTCTTCGGCCGTGGTGACCGATATCGTTTACAACCCGCTGCAGACGCCTTTACTGGCGGCGGCCGCAGGTCGGGGCCTGAGCACGGTCGACGGTCTTGGTATGTTGTTGCACCAGGCCGTTCCCGGATTTGAAGCGTGGTTCGGCGTGGCCCCTTCGGTGACGGAGGATCTGCGGAAGTTCGTTCTCGCCGGGCTGTCGGCCTGATGTTCATCCTCGGGCTGACCGGGTCGATTGGCATGGGTAAATCGACGGCGGCCCAGGCGTTTCGGCGGTTTGGCCTGCCGGTCCACGATTCCGATGCCGCTGTTCATGCGTTAATGGGTCCCGGCGGGGCCGCCGTTGCCGAGGTCGATGCGGCCTTTCCAGGTGTCGTGACCGGCGGTGCGGTGGATCGAAAAGCGCTCGGCGCACGGGTCTTCAACGACACGACGGCGCTACGCCGCCTCGAAGCGATCCTGCATCCCTTGGTTCGCCGGTCCGAGGAACGGTTTCTCGGTCACTGTGCCCGTCGCCGCGCTAAGTCCGTGGTGTTGGATATTCCGCTGTTGTTCGAGACGGGCGGCGAGGGCCGCTGCGACGCCGTGGCGGTCGTCAGCGCTCCGGCCCGCGAACAAAGGCGGCGGGTTTTGCGTCGGCCCGGCATGACGGCGGAAAAATTCGCGGGCATCCTCGCCCACCAAATAGACGATAAATTGAAATGTCGGGCAGCAGATTTTGTGGTTCAGACCGGTTTGGGGCGCGCATTCAGCTTGCAACAGATTTCCCATATCGTCACAATTGTCTCGTCGTCACCGGGTACGCGGTGGCCGCCCTTTTGGCAACCCAGGCGAATTCCTCATGCGTGAAGTCGTTCTCGATACCGAAACCACCGGTCTCGATCCGAAATCCGGACACCGGATTGTCGAAATCGGCTGTATCGAACTGTTCAATCACGTGCCGACCGGCGAGACGTTTCATTGTTACGTCAACCCGGAACGCGAGATGCCCGCCGAGGCGGAGCGGGTGCACGGCCTGTCGGAACAATTTCTTAGCGATAAGCCCCTGTTTGCCGATGTTGCCGAAGCGTTTGTCACGTTTGTCGGCGAGGCGCCTTTGGTTATTCATAATGCCGCGTTTGACATGGGCTTCGTCAATGCGGAATTGGCCCTCGTCGGACGGGACATCCTGCCGATGGACCGTGCCATCGATACCGTGAGCATGGCGCGGCGCAAGTTTCCCGGCGGCCAAGCATCATTGGACGCGCTATGTCGCCGTTTCGGGATCGATTTGTCCGAACGTTCGCTGCATGGCGCGTTGTTGGATGCCCGGCTGTTGGCGGCCGTGTATCTGGAACTCCTCGGTGGTCGCCAACACGGCATGGAGCTGGCTGCGGATGCCGAGACCGGGGCCGCGGATGCCTCCGCCACATCACCGGGGGCCGGCCGCCGCGAGCCGCGTCCGCATACCGTCGACGAGACGGAAAAAGCCCGTCATGCCGCATTCATGGAAAAAATCACCGATCCGATTTGGTTGCGCGACTAACCGCGCGGGCCGCCGGATCAGGCTTCGGCAGCCGCCTCTGCTGCGTTTTGTGCGGCATTTAGCTGCTGTTGATACATCGAAACGAAATCGACGTTGCCCAACATGACCGGGGGGAAGCCCCCGTCGCGGGTGACGTCGGCGATGATGTTGCGGGCGAACGGGAAGATCAGCCGCGGGCATTCGATCAGTAGCAGCGGATTGCGGTGTTCGTCGGCGGCATTGATCGTGAACAGCCCGGCGTAGACCAGCTCGAGGATAAAACCCGTGTCGTCGCCGACGGTGCAGTTGGCTTCGACACTCAACGCCACCTCGAACATGTTCTCGGCGATGTTCTCCGCGTTGACCTGGATATTAATTTTGATGTCCGGTGCATTGTCCTGCATTTGCGCGAAAACCGCCGGGGCGCCCGGGACCTCAAAGGACAAGTCCTTGGTGTATTGCGCATTGACGACAATCGGGGCTGCTTGCGGGGCAGCTGTGTCGGCAGCGGGGGTTGCGTTTTCGTCGGCCATCGGGGATCTCCTCGTCCAGGTTGCGGCTCTGGTATCACGTCTATTGGGGAACTACAACCAGCCCGATCAGCTGCGATCTTCCCGGTCTTTGGGGAGTTTCGGCGGCCCCTCGGAGTCCGGTTTCGCGGGATCCGGTCGAGTAATGTCCTCGAAGTCTCCGTCGATAATCGGCGCGGCCCCCGCCGATCCGCCCCGCGGCCCCGCCCGGCGTGTTTCCGTGTGGGTGAAGCGAACGTCGGCGCGTGCCAGGACGCGGGCTGCGATCCAGGCGGCGATGGCGGCGCGCACCGGTGGAACGAACAACAGAAAGCCGACGGTGTCGGTGACGAATCCCGGCGTCAGTAAAAGTGCCCCCGCAACGACCAGACAAACCCCGTCGAACAATTCCCGCACCGGCATGCGATTGGCTTCCAGGTTTTCCTGTATGCGAAACAGGATGGATATCCCTTGCTGGCGCAACAACGCGGTACCAATCACCGCGGTCAGAACCACGACGCCCAGGGTAGACCACAAACCGATGATCTCGCCGACTTGGATAAACACGGCGATTTCGATGATCGGCACGGTGATGAATGCCAGCAAAAAGAAGAACGCCATGATCGCCTTGTTCCAACGGGGTTACAGGCCTATTTAAAGGACACGGTCGAACGTTTGTTCGACTCTGGGCACCCCCGGAGACCTGGACCAAGTCGGTTCGACCCTATACGGTGCGTGGATCGAGTCCGATTACGGCGCTCGGGGATGCGGACCGACACGACAACAGGCACGGCCCGCGGGGTCAAGGATATCATGGACGGCGGTTTTCAATTTTTCGACATCATCATCCTGGCGATGATCGCGGCATTTCTAGTGATGCGGTTGCGCCGCGTTTTGGGCCGTCGCGATGGCCACGAAGGCGGATACAACGATCCTTTCCAAGACCGGCCGCCGGCTGAGAACGAAAGCGCGCGTGAAAACGACGACAATGTCGTGCAGCTGCCGGACCGATCGTTCGAACCGAGCAGCGCCCAGCCCGCTGCCGATTTCGATATGGATGATCCGATCGGTGCCGGATTGGCGCAGATTCAGATCGCCGATCCAAACTTCCATCCCGACCAATTCACCGAGGGCGCGAAGATGGCCTTCGACATGATCCTGACGGCGTTCGCCGCCGGTGACCGGAAGACGTTGAGGGGTCTGTTGAGCCCGGATGTATACGGCAACTTCGACGAAGCAATTACCGAGCGCGAACGTGAAGGCGAAGTTCTCGAAGATACGCTGGTCGGCGTCCGTTCCGTAAAAGTCATCGAAGCGCAGATGGACGGCCATCATGCCGTTCTCACCTTGAAATTCGTGACCGAACAGATCAGCGCTCTTAGAGACGCGGAAGGCAACATCATCGACG
This sequence comes from Rhodospirillales bacterium, assembly GCA_965222395.1. GTDB lineage: Bacteria > Pseudomonadota > Alphaproteobacteria > Rhodospirillales > Casp-alpha2 > UBA4479. The sequence goes on along the minus strand of OZ244947.1, from coordinate 2,906,958 downwards.
GGAACCCGAACGAGGTGATCGACGTGACGGACTTCTGGACATTCTCGCGCGATACTCGATCGTCCGATCCGAATTGGACCCTAATTGGCACCGAAAGCAATAACTGACGGGCGGTCGGGATAGATGCGCCGCGTCACTGCCCTTGCCCCGTTGCTCCTTGTTTCGGTGTTGACCGGCTGCGCGCAACTGTCGTTTCCGTCACCGGCAACAACGCCCCTCACGGATCAAGATCCGGCGCTCATCATCGTCGAAACCGAATTCACCGAGTTGCCGGGATGGAACGCCGAGGACCATGCCGCTGCCCTTCCGCCGTTGTTGGCTTCGTGTACAAAGATCGAGGCCCGTGCACCCGGACTGGAAATGGGTGACGACAGCCGCATGGGCACAATCGGCGATTGGCAGGACATTTGTGCCGAGGCAAGAATTATCCGGCCCGGCAATCAGGTCGAGGCGAAGTACTTTTTTGAAAGCCGTTTCGTCCCGTACGTGGCCAGCAACAACGGCCAGCAGGTCGGTCTTTTTACCGGGTATTTCGAGCCGGAGATCAATGGCCGTTGGGCGCCTGAACAGGGCTTTTCGACCCCGATGTATTCGCGGCCAACCGATATCGTATCGATCGACTTAGGTGCACATCGGCAGGAATATCTGGGCACGCAATTGGCCGGCCGGGTGATCGGTAACAAGTTGGTCCCCTACTACAGCCGCAAAGAAATCAACGCCGGCGCGCTCCGCGGTCAAGGCTTGGAACTCCTCTGGGTTGACGATCCAATCGACGCATTCTTCATGCACGTCCAAGGATCCGGGCGGGTGTTGCTGTCGGACGGTTCGCACGTACGTTTGGGCTATGCGGGGCGGAACGGGCATCGGTACACGTCAATCGGCCGCGAGTTGGTGGCAATGGGCGAGATGCGTCTTGAAGACGTTACGGCACCGGCGATCCGCGATTGGCTGCGGGCCAATCCTGTGGCCGGCACTCAACTGATGAACCGCAACGCGTCTTATGTTTTTTTTCGCGTGATCGAGGGCGAAGGCCCAATCGGTGCGCATGGCGTGCCATTGACGGCGGGACGCAGTCTGGCGGTTGACGATGCGTTTATTCCCTACGGTGTGCCGCTGTGGCTGGAAACCACCGACCCGCTGGCCCCGGATGACGGCTTTCTGCAGCGGTTGATGATCGCCCAGGATACCGGCAGTGCCATTACCGGTCCGGTCCGCGGCGACGTGTTTTGGGGCTTTGGCGATGACGCCGGGCTGCGCGCCGGATTGATGAAGGAAGACGGGCGTTATTTCCTTCTACTGCCCCGGGTGGCGGCGACCGCGGACCCCGTTTCCTAGACATCCGCGCCCAAAGGCTTGCGAAAACGGGGCGCAGCTTTCATTGTGACGGCATGACAATTCCTACCTCCCCGCGTGTCGGACTTTTTGCGACATGCCTCGTCGATCTGATGCGCCCGGTCGTCGGTTTCGCCACGGTCAAGCTGTTGGAGGATGCGGGGTGCGTCGTCTCCGTGCCCAAGGCACAGACCTGTTGCGGCCAGCCGGCGTACAATTCCGGCGACGTGCCGGACACCGCCGACATTGCCAGGACCGTGATCGAAACCTTCGAAGGGTTCGATTACGTCGTCGTGCCGTCAGGTTCTTGTGGGGGGATGATCAAACACCACTATCCCGAAGCCTTCGCCGATGATGCGGCCTGGGCGGCGCGGGCTCAGGCGTTGGCCGACAAGACCTACGAACTGTTGTCGTTTCTGACCGACGTCATGGGGGTCAAATCCACCAACACATCCTTTGATGGCACCGTCACCTATCACGATTCCTGTTCCGGTCTGCGCGAGATGGGGATCAAGGATCAGCCTCGGGCCTTGTTGGGCGCTGTTGACGGGTTATCGATTGCTGAAGGCGCGGAAACGGAAACGTGCTGCGGCTTCGGCGGATTGTTCTGTATCAAGTATCCCGATGTGTCGGAGAAAATGGTCGATGCCAAGGTCGACGACATCGTCGCCACCGGGGCGGACACGCTATTGGCCGGTGACCTTGGCTGCCTGATGAACATGGCCGGACGGATACAGCGGCGCGGCCTGGACATTCGGGTTCGCCACACGGCCGAGGTCTTGGCCGGTATGACCGCGGCGCCGGCGATCGGCGAGCCGTCCGAGTCCGGTGATTGAGGGGGCCCGCCATGGAATCGTCGACACCGCAGTTCAAAGATAATGCCCGCGAAGCGCTGGCCGATGCGCCGTTGCAGGATGCGCTGGCGAAACTTGCCGTCGGCTTTCCCGTAAAGCGCGCCCAGGCGGCGGCGCGCTTGCCCGAGTTCGAGGACTTGCGCGATCAAGCCCGCGACATCAAGAACCACGTGCTGGAAAACCTCGATACGTATCTCGAGGTCTACGAACAAAAGGTCCTCGACAGTGGCGGCCACGTGCATTGGTGCAGCACTGCCGAGGATGCGCGACGGAAAATCCTCGAGATTTGCCGCAAGGCCGACGCCAAGACCGTGGCCAAGAGCAAATCCATGATCTCCGAAGAAATCGGTATCAACGCGTTTCTCGAAGAAAATGGCGTCGAGCCGGTCGAAACGGACTTGGGCGAGTACATCATTCAGCTCCGCAAGGAACCGCCGAGCCATATCATCGCCCCGGCGATCCACTTGTCGAAAGAACAAGTCGCCGAAACGTTCATGGATGCCCACACTGATTTGGACGAGACGCGGTCGCTCGAAGAGCCGCGCGCCTTGCTGGAAGAAGCCCGCGCCAAGCTGCGCGACAAGTTCCTGCAGGCCGACGTTGGGCTGACCGGCGCCAACATGCTGATTGCCGAGACCGGCACCAACGTGTTGGTGACCAACGAGGGCAACGCCGACCTCACCAACAATATTCCACGCGTTCATATCGTCATCGCCAGTCTCGAAAAGATCGTTCCGACGTTGGAAGACGCTTCGACGATCCTGCGCGTCTTGGCGCGCTCGGCGACGGGCCAGGAAATTACCGTCTATACCACGTTCTGCACCGGTCCAAAGCGGGCCGAGGACCTGGATGGACCCGAAGAATACCACGTCGTGCTGCTCGACAACGGCCGTTCCGACATGATCGGCAGCGAGTTTCACGAAATGCTCCGCTGTATCCGCTGCGGCGCGTGCCTGAATCACTGCCCAATCTACCGTTCGGTCGGCGGACATGCCTACGGCTGGGTGTATTCCGGGCCAATGGGTGCCGTCTTAATCCCCAATCTCATCGGGATGGACGAGGCGCAGCATCTGCCCAATGCCTCGACTTTATGTGGTAAATGCGAAAGCGTCTGTCCGATGCGCATTCCCTTGCCGAAGATGCTCCGCAAATGGCGGGAACGGCAGTATCGGGCTGAAATCGGCTCGGCTCAGGCGCGCTGGGCGCTACGCGGTTGGGCCTGGTTGGCGAAGCGGCCGACGCTGTACCGGTGGGCGATGACCGCCGGCGTGGCGGTGTTGGGACAGTTTGGTGGGCGCGGCAGGTTCAAGTGGTTGCCCTTGGCGGGCGGATGGACATCCAAGCGCGATTTGGCCGCACCTGCAGGCGACACATTTATCAGCCAGTATCACAACGGTGCGCGCGGCGATCAAAGCGGTGATCTTATACGGCGAAAGATCGTCTGATGGCAGCCCGCGAACAGATATTGACCAAAATTCGTGCCGGATTAGCGCAAAGCACGAACTCTAAAACGCGATCCGCCGTCGATTCCCGCTTGGCCGCCCCGCAGCAGAACACCATCCCTGCCCGCGGCAATGCCGATCAAGCGCAGCGAATTGCGCTTTTTGTCGAAGAGGCGGAAAAGGTCAACGCATCGACATCGATCATAACTCGTTTCGATGACGTACCGGACAGCGTCAGCAGCTATTTGCGTGACCATCAACTGCCGGCCAAGGTCAAATTGGCCCCGGACTCACGTCTGACCAATCTGCCGTGGACGGCGGCGACGTCGTTGATGGTCGATCAGGGGGCGTCGGACGGCAGCGACCCGGTATCCGTCAGTCTCGCCTTCGGCGGGGTCGCCGAAACCGGCACGTTGGTTTTGGCATCGGGGCCGGAAAGTCCGACATCGTTGAACTTCCTGCCGCTCGATCACATCGTCGTGGTCCGCGCCGACGAGATCGCCGGCGATTACGAGACCGTTTGGCAGCGCCTGCGCGACAAAGCCGCGGCGGACGGCAAGCCAGGGACGTTACCCCGGACCGTGAATTGGGTCACTGGGCCGTCACGCACCGCGGATATCGAACAAACCCTGTTGTTGGGGGCGCACGGGCCGCAGCGCCTGCATATCATCATTGTCGACGAGACCTCCTCGGCGTGACATGGCGACGGACAGTCCTGGTGACAAAAAATCGAAGCGCCGTAGGACGTTAGACCCTGACGAACACGCGCTTTGGCGGCATGTGACGCAATCGGTCAACAGAACCCTCCCCGACCCCGAAACGCCGGAATCGGACAGTGAAACGCCCGCGCCCAGACGGCACGCGACACCGCGCCGACGGGCGCAGATGCCGCCCCCGCAACAGCCTGCGCCAAAATCGTCGACGGCGCCGCACATGACCCATGGCACGTCTGTCGGCATGGACGGCCGAACCGCGCGCAAGCTAAAACGCGGCAAACTGGAGATCGACGGGACGTTGGATCTGCACGGACACAGCCAACGGGCGGCGCACGATGCGTTAACCCGGTTTCTGGCCGCCGGCGTTCAATCCGGGCGACGCACGGTGCTGGTGATTACCGGCAAAGGGGACCCGTCGGCCGGGCGTCCCGGTGTCCTCCGCGACGCGGTCCCGCGCTGGCTTAATGAAATGCCGATCCGCCAATGGGTTAGCGGATTTTCCTATGCCGCCGTCAAGGATGGTGGCGAAGGGGCGCTGTATATCCGTTTGAAACGCAACCGAACGTCCTGATCGCTATAAATTATTAAGAATTAAGGGCTTAGACTGCCTTTATGACTCCGTTTGGCAAACGCGTGCGTGAACATCGCCTGGCGCGGAATATCCCGCTGAAACAGATGGCCGCCGACCTCGGCGTGTCGGCGGCGTATTTTTCGGCGCTCGAACATGGCCATCGGGGTCAGCCGACCTCCGGCCTGGTTGCGCAGATTTGCGGCTATTTCAGCCTCATGTGGGACGAATCCGAGGAATTACAAAGACTTGCCGACCTGTCGCATCCGCGCGTGACGGTGGATACAGCGGGCCTGAATCCAAAGGCGACGGAGCTCGCCAATCTGTTGGCGCATCACGTCAGCGACATGGACGAGGATACGCTGGATTGGATCATCGCCGAGATCAACCTTCGCGTCGGTTCTCAACCGGGCGGTCCAACCCATTGATCGAGTTAATTCAAATCTAACTTGATATCTGCTCGTCCGCCTTCCCCCCGTGGGCAAGCATGAGGTTTCGAGTGTACGCAATTATCATCCGACATTCGTAAGTGTGCCCACCAGGTCCGTTGGCGTTTTCACGTGAATGTCGGCCTCGGACAGTTCCTCGGCGGATCCGAATCCGTATAGAACACCGACCGATGCGACGCTCAGGCGTTTCCCAGCCGCGATATCCTGTTTTCTATCGCCGATCATGACGGCTGTGTTGGGCGCTGTGCCTGTTTTGTCGAGGGCGCCCTGCAGAAGCCGCGCTTTATCGGCCTCGAGGTCTTGAAGCGCCGGGCCGAAGACCTCTCCGAAGTAGGCCGAGAGATCGAAATGATCCATGATGCGGTCCGCGTAGACCTTCGGTTTGCTTGTCACGACAAAAAGTTGGAAACCGTTTTGCGCGAGGGCATCCAAGGTCTCGGGGATGCCGTCATAAACGGCGTTTTCAAACAGCCCAATAGTTGTGAACCGTTGGCGGTACAGCTCCAGCGCCTGATCGGCCAATTCATCGGAGCCCAGCAGGTTACCGAAGCTGCCATGCAGCGGCGGCCCTACGAACGATCTCAGCGTCTCATCGTCCGGTGCCGGCTGTCCCAGCGCCGACAGGGCATGCCGAATGCAGGCATAAATCCCCTTTGCCGGGTTCGTTAATGTCCCATCCAAATCGAAAAAGAGCGTTCGTTTCAGACGGCTTGGGGTCATTACTCGCTACAGAATGAACTTGCTGATATCGGCGTTGCGGGCCAGGTCGCTGACCTGTTCGCGAACGTAATCGGCATCGACGTTGACCTCTTCGCCGGTCCGATCGCTGGCGCTGAAGCTCAGTTCTTCCAACAGTTTTTCCATGACCGTGTGCAGCCGGCGGGCGCCGATGTTCTCGACCCCTTGGTTGATCTCCGCGGCCAGATCGGCGATTTCGGCAATCGCGTCGTCGCTGAAACTCAAGGTTACCTCTTCGACGCCCATCAAAGCGGTATACTGCTTAACCAGGCTGCTTTCCGGCTCGGTCAGGATACGAACGAAATCGTCGCGGGTCAGCGCATTCAGGTTGACCCTGATCGGCAACCGGCCTTGTAGTTCCGGCAACATATCCGACGGCTTCGACAGGTGAAACGCACCCGACGCAATGAACAGGATATGGTCGGTTTTGACGGCGCCATGTTTAGTCGCGACGGTGGTTCCTTCGATCAACGGCAACAAGTCGCGCTGCACGCCTTCGCGGCTGACGTCCGCCCCCTGGCGTTCGGATCGGGCGGTGATCTTGTCGATTTCGTCCAGGAATACGATGCCGTTGTTTTCGACGTTGGCGATGGCGTCTTTGACCACGTCCTCGTCATCCAACAGCTTGTCGGCTTCGTCCTGCAACAGGATGTGATAGGACTGATCGACGGTCAGTTTCTTTTTCTTGGTCGGCTGGCCGAACGCCTTACCCAGCATGTCGTTGAGGTTGATCATCCCCATCTGTGCGCCGGGCATGCCGGGGATATCCATGGTCGGCAGCCCACCGCCGCCGTGGTCGTTGACCTCGACCTCGATCTCCTTGTCGCCCAACTCGCCATTCCGCAGCATGGTGCGAAAACGTTCCTTGGTCTCTTTCGACGCGGTCTCGCCGACCAAGGCGTCGACGACGCGGTTCTCGGCGTTGATCTCCGCCTGGGCTTCAACACTGCGGCGCTTGTCCTCGCGCGCCAGATGGATCGCGACCTCGACTAAATCGCGGACGATCTGTTCGACGTCGCGGCCGACGTAGCCGACTTCGGTGAACTTGGTCGCTTCAACCTTGATGAAAGGGGCTTGCGCTAACTTGGCCAAGCGACGGGCAATTTCGGTTTTGCCGACGCCGGTCGGGCCGATCATCAGGATATTCTTCGGCAGGACCTCTTCGCGCATCTGACCGTCCAGCTGCTGACGCCGCCAGCGGTTGCGAAGGGCAATGGCGACGGCCTTTTTGGCATCCTTTTGACCGACGATGAAACGGTCGAGCTCGGAGACGATCTCGCGGGGAGTGAAGTTTGTCATAGGGTTTCGACCGTCACATTCTCGTTGGTGTAAACACAAATATCGGCGGCGATTTGCATGGCTTTGACCGCGATAGCCTCGGCGTCCATGTCATCGCGGTCGCTAAGGGCCTTGGCCGCGGACAGCGCGTAATTGCCCCCCGACCCGATCCCGATCAGCCCGTCCATCGGCTCCAGTACGTCGCCGGTACCGGTTAGAATTAACGACACGTCTTTGTCGGCGACCGCCATCATGGCTTCGAGCCGCCGTAGGTAGCGGTCGGTCCGCCAATCCTTGGCCAGCTCCACGGCCGCGCGCATCAATTGGCCGGGATACTGGTCCAGCTTACCTTCCAGCCGCTCGAACAGAGTAAACGCATCCGCCGTTGCGCCGGCGAAACCGGCGATCACGGATTCGTCGGCCAAACGCCGCACCTTGCGGGCGTTGGCCTTGATCACGGTGTCGCCCAGGCTGACCTGGCCGTCGCCGGCGATTACCACTTGGTTGTTCTTGCGGACCGACACGATGGTCGTGCCGTGCCAGATCTGCGGCTGGGACTCCTGCGCCATGGGGACTCCTTCAAAGGCGGGCTCTGGCGCATCTCGGCGCCGACACGACCTATGTGGTCCGATCCCGGACGGGGGTCAAGTCGGCGCTATGTCTCGGGGCTGGCGAAGCGCCGGGTGACCTGCTAGAACGAGCGCGATTCAAGCAGGAGGACCGCCCCATGCGCACCGGATCCATCGCGCGCACGACCAAGGAGACCGAAATCTCCGTTTCCGTGAACCTGGACGGCACCGGCACCTATGACGTGTCGACCGGGATCGGGTTTCTCGATCACATGCTGGAACAGCTATCCCGGCACAGTCTGATCGACTTGACCGTCAAGGCGAAGGGCGACCTGCACATCGATTATCACCACACCACCGAAGACACCGGCATCGCCATCGGCGAAGCGATGGCCGAAGCGCTCGGTGAGCGCAAGGGCATCACCCGCTACGGCTCGGCGTTGATTCCGATGGACGAAACGCTCAGCCGGATCGCGTTGGATATCTCGAACCGTCCGTATTTAATCTGGCGGGTCGATTTCTCGCGCCCGAAACTCGGCGACATGGATACCGAATTGTTCAAAGAATGGTTTCAGGCCTTCGCGCAAGCTGCTGGAATCACGCTGCATGTCGAAAACCTGTATGGCGAGAACAACCACCACATCGTGGAGTCGTGCTACAAAGGCCTCGCCCGTGCCCTGCGTCAAGCGATCGAGATCGATCCGCGCAAGGCCGACGAGGTGCCGTCGACCAAGGGTGTGCTCTAAACGAAGGACTGCCGTCATGCGGCTTTATTCCGTCCACTTGCGCCATAATGGGCGTCACGCCGACCGCGATTTGGTGCTGGTCAAGGAGGGTTTCTCCTGGCCGGCGGCCCTATTCACCGTGTTCTGGGCGCTGGCGCACCGCATGTGGTGGGTCGCCATGGGCGTATTCGCGCTGTTCACCTTGGTCGGCGCGGTGCTGGTTTGGCTCGGCGTCGGCGAGACCGCGGACGGACTAATCACAATCGCTCTGATGGTCGGTGTCGGCATGGTCGGCAACGATCTGCGTCGCTGGTCGTTGAGCCGCGCCGATTTCTTGGAAGTCGCCATGGTCAGCGGCAAGAACGTCGAGGACGCCACACGGCGCTTCCTCGACGAGGCCGAGATCACGCCTGCCGGGGTATTCGCATGAGCGTCGCCATCGTCGATTACGGTTCGGGCAATCTGCGGTCGGCGGAAAAGTCGTTCGCCCGTGCCGTCAGCGATGCCGGCCTGACGATGCCGGTCAGCGTCACCAACGATCCGGACGCCGTGCGCCGCGCCGATCGGGTGGTTTTGCCGGGCGTCGGCGCGTTCGCCGACTGCAAGCGAGGCTTGCTGGCGGTCGACGGCATGGCCGAGGCGATCCGCGAACACGTTGAAGACAAAGGTAAGCCGTTCTTTGGGATTTGCGTCGGTATGCAGCTGATGGCGACCCGAGGGTTGGAACACGGCGCCACCGACGGATTCGGATGGATTCCCGGCGATGTGGTGCACATCGAACCCGACGATCCGGCATTGAAGATTCCGCATATGGGCTGGAACGAGTTGGTGGTGCCGGAAACCCCGCATCCGTTGTTTCAGGGCATTGCGTCGGGCATGCATGTGTACTTCGTGCACTCCTACCATGTGCAACCCAACGATATAGCGCACCGTTTGGCATCGGTTCATTACGGTGCCGAGATCACGGCGGCGATCGGTCGGGATAACCTGGTCGGGACCCAGTTTCACCCGGAAAAAAGCCAGCACGCCGGACTTCGGATCATCACCAACTTTTTGCAGTGGGCGCCATGATTTTCTTTCCCGCTATCGATCTGAAAGACGGCCAGTGCGTTCGTTTGGTGCATGGCGATATGGATCAGGCCACGGTCTTCAGCGACGACCCGGCGGCACAGGCGCAGGCCTTCGCAGATGCTGGCTGCACGTGGCTGCATATGGTCGATTTGGACGGCGCGTTCGCCGGGCGTCCAGCGAACGCCGACGCCGTATCCGCTGTCTTGGAAACGGTCGACATGAAGGTCCAGCTGGGCGGCGGCATCCGCGATATGGCAACCATCGAAGGCTGGCTGGATCGCGGTTTGGCCCGCGTGATCTTGGGCACCGTTGCGGTGCGCGATCCGGACTTGGTGCGCCGGGCATGCCGCGCATTCCCCGGGCGGGTGGCCCTCGGCATTGATTCGCGGGACGGCAAAGTCGCGGTCCAAGGCTGGGCCGAGGCGACGGAAATCGAGACCGTCGATCTGGCGAAGAAGTTCGAAGACGCGGGCGCCGCGGCGCTGATCTTTACCGATATCGGCCGCGACGGTGCGATGCAGGGCCCGAACTTGGACGCTACGCTGGCCTTGGCGCGCGCCGTCGATATCCCGGTGATCCTGTCGGGCGGTGTTTCGTCGATGGACGATTTGCACGCCATCAAAGACCAAGCCGACGGCTTGTTCGAGGGCGCGATCTCGGGCCGGGCCGTGTATGACGGGCGGATCGATCCGGCCGCAGCGGTGGCGTTGTTGAGCGAAAAGGACGCGGCATGAGCCTGAAAGTCCGTATCATTCCGTGTCTCGATGTCGACAATGGGCGGGTCGTCAAAGGTGTGAATTTCGTCGATTTGGTCGACGCCGGCGATCCGGTCGAGCAAGCCCGCGTCTATGACGCCGCCGGGGCGGATGAGCTGTGTTTTTTGGATATCACCGCCAGTCACGAAAACCGCGAAACTATTTTCGATGTTGTGGCGCGGACCGCCGAGCAATGCTTCATGCCGCTGACCGTCGGCGGCGGGGTCCGCACCACCGAGGATATCCGCAAGCTGCTGCTGGCCGGCGCCGACAAGGTTTCGATCAACACCGCTGCCGTGCACAACCCGGACTTCGTTCGCGAGGCGGCGGAAAAGTTCGGCACGCAATGCATCGTCGTCGCCATCGATGCCAAGGCGACCGGGCCCGACACGTTCGAGATTTTCACCCACGGTGGGCGCAAGCCGACCGGCCTCGACGCCGTCGCCTGGGCACAAAAAATGGAAGACCTCGGCGCGGGCGAGATTCTGCTGACGTCGATGGACCGTGACGGCACCAAGCAAGGCTTCAACATTCCGCTGACCCGCGCCGTCGCCGATGCGGTCGGTATCCCCGTTATTGCATCCGGAGGTGTCGGCAATCTTGATCACATGGTCGAAGGGGTCATCGAGGGACACGCGTCGGCAGTGTTGGCCGCCTCGATCTTTCACTTCGGCACGCATACCATCGCCGAAACCAAAGCGCACATGCATGCCGCCGGCGTGCCGGTGCGCGACGCTTAGGGAACCGACTTCATGTCCGAGACACCCGCCGAAGTCCTGGATCGGTTGTTCGCCGTGATAGATGCGCGTCGCGACGCCGATCCATCGTCGAGTTACACCGCCAAATTGTTGGCCGGCGGCCCGCCGAAGATCGCCAAGAAGATCAACGAAGAAGCCGCCGAAGTGACCATCGCCGCCTTGTCCGAGGGCAAGGACGCCGTTGCCCGCGAAAGCGCCGACTTACTATACCACCTGTTGGTGATGTGGGCGGCGATGGGTGTCCGGCCCGAAGACGTGTATGCGGAATTGGCCGGGCGCGAAGGCACGTCCGGCATCGACGAGAAAAACAGCCGCCCGGCGTAAGCGGCGGCGCGGAAAGGCAGAGGAGCGGTTTCGCATGGCCTACGACGATCAGAATATTTTCGCAAAAATCCTGCGCGGCGAGATTCCCTGCGACAAGATTTACGAGGACGACCATTGTTTGTCCTTCAAAGACATTAATCCGCAAGCTGCGGTGCATGTGTTGGTGATCCCGAAGGGGGCGTACACCGATTGGGATGATTTTCATGCCAATGCGTCCGACGCTGAAATCGCCGCCCTGACCCGCGCCGTCGGTACGGTGGCGCGACAGTTAGGCGTTGCCGAAACCGGATACCGTGTCATTTCCAATTGCGGGCCCGACGGCCTTCAAGAGGTGCCGCACATCCACCTTCATATCCTCGGCGGCCAGAAAATCGGCCGCATGGTATCGCTTCCAGGCTAATTCCGCCAACGTTCCGGGGGCGCAGAGACCGTCTCCGCCTGTTTTTTGTGCACCGCACCCTTGCCTATCAAGGGATGCGGTTGTGGACATAATCTATCTATCTATAGGCCTCATTTTCATTTAAACTACTGCATCTTGTTCCATAAGCGAATGATGCGGTGGCGTGACAACTAGATACGATATCGAAACAGTCCCGTTGGCGGATGTCCCAGGCTCGGTCGAGACGATCCGCATTCCCGCCGATGGGCCGGTCGTCATTCCGGGTGGCGGTCGATTGTCGGACGCCGTGTTTGCCCGCGCCGATGGCGATTTGCTGATCGAATTGCCGGACGGCTCCCGTCTCGTCGTATCCGATTACTTCGATATCCCCGATCCGCCGCCGCTGGCGACCGAATCCGGAACATTGGTCGCCGCCGATGTGGTCACGGCACTGGCCGGCGCCGATCCGTTCGCGGCAGGGGAAAGCCCGGTTCTGGCGCCGATCGGCCGGATCGAGGCCAGCGACGGCAATGTGACCTTAATCCGCGCCGACGGCAGCCGCACCGAGGCCGAGGTCGGCACCTTGATCGCCCGGGGCGACCGTCTGCAAACCGGCGATGACGGCTCGGTGGGGATGTTGTTCGCCGACGAAAGCACGTTTTCGGTTGGCGCACGGGGGCGCGCCATTGTTGAAGACCTGATTTACGACCCCGACACGGGTGCGGCGTCCGCCACCTTTGTCATGCAGCAAGGCCCGTTCTCGTTCGCTGGCGGTGGGATTGCCGCGACCGATGGCGCGTTTATCGTCAAGACGCCCGCGGTCAGTATCGGTGTTGATGGGGCGTCCGGTGCAGGGCGGGTCGAGGCCGACGGCGGGACGACCGTGACGTACCTGCGCGCCCCGGACGCCGGTGACGGGGTCTTACGCGTCTTCAATCCGGGCGGCACCGATATCCTCGAAGCATCGTATGAAACCCTCAGCGTCGATGGCTTCTTCGTGCCGCCGACCGGTCTGTTCCGCCTGGGCCCGCGCGACGCCGCCAGCCATTACGGCGATGCGGTCGCGGCGTTACCCGATGCGGGGGCCGTCATGCCCGCGACCCTGCTGCGGGCGCAGCGGGGCGAGGCGCCGTCGTCGTCGGCTGTCGATGACGACGGGATCGCGATTCCCGATACGCCGATGGATCAAACCGTCGGTGATACATTACAGGTCGACCGTGAAGCGGCGTTCGAGATCGCCGCCCGCAAAGCAGCTATCGCTGCCGCGGCCCGCGATGCCGCCGACGCCGCAATTGGCGATGCGACCGCCGCCGAACAAGCCGCGCGCGCCCAAGCCGCGGCTGCCGAACAAGCGGCGCTGGCCGATGCCGGAACAGCCGCTGAACTTCGCGCCGAGGCGCAACGGATTGTCGAAGAGTCGGCGCGCCGCGAGCAGGCCTTCGAAGATGCGATCCGCGATGCCGATGCCGCCAGCGCCCAGGAAGAAGCCGCTGCCCGCGATGTTGCCGAAACCGATCTGGCCCAGGCGCAGGCCGCCGAACGGTTGGCGGCCGCCGAGGAAGCCGTGCGTCAGGCCATGGCCGCCGCCGACCAAGCGCGGGCCGACGCCCTTTCCGTTCTGGAAGAGGCGCGCGCCAAGGAACAGGCGTTCGCCGAGGCGCAGCGGCTCGCCCAACAGGCCGAAGCCGAGGAAGAAGCCAGGGCTCTGGCCGTAGCCGAAGCGGACGCCGCCGAAGCCGCCGCCGCCGCGGCGCTCCGCCTGGCGGAGGCCGCTGCCGAATTGGCGGAACGCGAAGCCGAAGCCGCCGAGCGCGTCGCCCAGGAAGCCAGCACCGCCGCCGAAATCGTCGAGAAGGTGGTCGAGCGGGAATTGGCCGCTGTGGACCCGGCGCTTCTGGAGCCGCCGTCGCCCGACGATCCCGCTGCCAGCCGAGGCGATTGGATTACCCGCACCAACGCAAGTATGAACGTCGATGCCGCGGCGATTGCGGCGGGCCGAACAGCTGCGATCGCCGCCTATGCCCAAGCAATGGCCGATGGTTTGGGCGTTGAAAGCGCGATGACCCGTGCCGTGATTGCGGCGCAAACCCATGGCGGCCAAGCCAGTGCCGACTTGGTGTTGGCCGCCGGGCCGGACGGTCTGATCGACGGTAATGCCGACGACGGCGAGATCATCGTTGCCGGTGACGGTGGCGGTTTTTCGCCCGCCGACGGGGATCCATCCGCCATCGGCAGCGACGTGTTGATCGGAGGTGGTGGCAGCGACGGTCTGGTCGGCGGTTTTGGCCTCGGTGGGATCGACGGCACGTTCGGGTTCAATTTCTCGTTCACGCCGATCGTCGTCAGCCTGGCCCGCCGACCGGATGATGAGCGGCGCAACGACGCGGTCGTCACCACACCAGGCCCGGCCGAGGAGGTTTTGCGCGGCAGCAGTCTCGCCGATTTTCTCGTCGCCACTGACGCGCCGTCAACGGTGGCCGCGTTCGAGGGCGATGATTTTCTTTATGGGGATACGCCGACCAATTACCTGTCGGGGACGCACAATGCGACCAATGCGTTGACTAACCCGACGTTTGTGTCCGGTGATGCGGATCTGATGTCCGGCGGGGCCGGCGACGACAGTCTGTGGGGCGGTGCCGGGGACGACACGTTGTATGGGGATGTCCCGACCGACGCCTCGGCATTCGGCTTCGACCTCGGCAGTGCCGCGCCGGGCGCGGATTATATCAGTGGCGGCGACGGTGACGATCTGATCGACGGTGGCGGCGGGAACGATACCCTCGAAGGGGACGACGGGGATGACAATATCTTCGGCTATGCCGACGACGACATTCTGGTGGGCGGCCAGGGCGCCGATACGCTCACCGGTGGGGCCGGGGCCGACACATTCCAGTTCGAGGGCGGCGTGGGGGCGTCCACATTGGAACAAGTGTCGGCCTTGGGCCTCGACGTCATCGCCGACTACAACGCGTCGGAGAACGATCTGTTCATGCTGTCGGACGAAGACTTCGGCCTCGGCGCAGCCGGGACGCTGACGGATGGCACGAATTATTTCGAAGCCGCCGACACGGATGTGTCATCGACGCCACAGAACCTGTCGGGGGGTGTCGCTAACGCCGGGATCGTTGTCTTGGGGGCTGCCACCGGCGGTGGCGGCGCGGAAATTTGGTACACCGATAATGCCAGTGCCATGACCGACGCCAACTCCTATCAGATCGCGTCGGTCACCGATGCCGACCGCTCGACCATCGAGGCCGGTGATTTCAATTTAAAGGGCTGACACGTCTAGACGCAGGGTCCCGCCGACAGGCGCGCTTCGCTGTTTCGGTCGAAGGTGCCTTCGGCCGACAGTTCCCGTCCGTCCGCGTGACGCATCAGTCCGCGTGCTTTCGCCCCCGAAATTTCCGCGCCGGAAATCATCGTTTGGCCCATGTCGCTTTGCGTCAGCCGGTCGTCCAGATCGATGGTGAAGATGAACGACTGGCCGGGTGCGAAGCCGCCGAACAGCATCAGCATCGCACCGTCGCCGTCGGAGACCGTCGGCATCGTAACAAGCTGCGCGTTGCCGCCGGCCCGCTCGAACGGTTGGGCGACGTTCTCGCCGGGGCCGCCGACGTCGGTGTCAAAGATCAAGCCGCCCCGCGACGGGGTCAGGTCGATCGCCAGCGACACCAGCGTCCAGCTTTCGTCCGATTTGTTACGGATATCGAAAATATCCTTGGGTGCGGACTCGGTGAACAAGATTTCGACATTCGGGCCGCAGGCGTGCGCGATGGCCGGCGCGAACAACAACGCCGCGCCGAGGGCAGCGGCGGCAAGTGGGCGGCGGGAAGTCGGTTTCATCAGGGCGCTCCGGTTCGGTTCGATGCATCACTTTATATAGATTACGCAACCGCGGCCCGTCGGATCTTTCAGAGCAATTTGTGCATATACGTGGTGGCGTGGAATCCACCGCCTTCCGGGTTCACGGCAAACTGCGGGACGTCGCCGGTGATCTGATAGCCGAGCGATCGGTACAGCGGTGCGGCGTCGCTGTCGCTGCGGGTGTCCAAGGTAATCAGCGTGCGCCCGCGCGCCGCGGCCTCGTCTTCCAAACGGTGCATAAGTCGCCGCGCCAAGCCCCGGCGGCGGCACCTTGGGTGGACCAGCAGCTTCGATACCTCGCCCCGGTGCGGCTGGTTCGGCGGCAGGTCGATGTGCAGTTGCACCGTGCCGACGATCCGTCCCTCGACCGACGCGGCAAACAACAGACATCCGCCCGTACGCACAGCGGGAAAGACCTTGTCGAGCCAGAAGGCGCGGCTGTCCTCCAGTCCGAATGGCCAGACGAAACTGACGGCGGCGCCGTCATTGACGGTGGCGTGCAGGACGTCGGCAAGGTCGTCCAGCGCGCCGCCCAAGTCGGCGGCGGATACGAGTGTTATCGGTTCGCTCATGCGCGGCTCCTCAGACCAAGACCAGGAAATACTGTGCCGGGCGCTTGCCCGGGTTGCGAAAGGCGCTGCCGCCATGCAGACGATAGCGAAGACAATCGCCTGATTTGAGCACATGCGATGCCGCCTCGACCGTCACCTCCAACACACCGCCGGTCATGATCAGATGATGTTCTTGGCCGGGTACGGTCGGCGCGTCGTAGCGAAGTTGTGCGCCCGGCTGCAGGGTCCCGGCGATGACCTCGGCGGCGAGTTCGCCAGATGGCGGCGAGACGACACGTCTGGAGAATCCCGCGTCCTTGTCATCCCAGACATCTTGGTCGTTGTTGCGGACGACGGGCGCGAAATCGTCTTCGACCATCGACATCAGCCGCGACAGGGTCATGCCGTAGGCGCTGCAAAGCCGCCCCAAAATATCGGTTGTCGGGCTGCCATCGGCGTTTTCCAGACGCGACAACGTGGCCCGGCTCACCCCGCTTTCCGCTGCCAGTTGGTCAAGCGACCAGCCGCGCTCAGCACGCAAGGATTTCAGCCGGATCGACAATCGGTGGGTCAGGTCGTCGGACATGTAATATCCCATATACAAGAAATATTCTTGTTTAAGGAATACTCAAAAATATCTGCCTGTCAAGCCGATGCCGGCGCGGCGCTCATCACCCCGCGTTGCCGATAGCTTAACGCCTCGGCGATGTGTGGACGGCCGATGATGTCGGTGGCGTCCAGGTCTGCGAGGGTCCGGGCGACCCGGATCACCCGGTGGTAACCGCGCGCCGACAACCGCATCGATTGTGCGGCATCGGCCAACAGGGTTTTGGCCGGTCCCACCATCGGCGCCGCCTGGGCCAACGCGTCGCCGTCCAAGCGGGCATTCAGCGGTGTCGCGCCAAGACCGATCCGCTCGGCCCGGGCGCGTGCCTGGTAACGAGCGGCGGCGACACGGGCGGCAACGTCGGCACTCCCCTCCCCCGGCGGCGGGAGGCTCAGGTCGGACGGTTTCACGGCGGGCACGTCGATGGTCACATCCATCCGATCCATCAGCGGCCCGGAAATTTTGGCCTGATAATCGGCCCCACACCGGGGGGCGCGTGAGCACGCGGCGCCGGGATCGGCCAAGTACCCGCAACGGCACGGGTTCATGGCGGCGACCAGTTGAAAGTCGGCCGGGTACATGACGTGGCTGTTGGCACGGGCGATGCTGACACGCCCCGTCTCCATCGGTTGGCGCAGGGCTTCCAGCGCTTTGCCGTGGAATTCCGGCAACTCATCGAGAAACAATACGCCACGATGGGCGAGGGAAATTTCGCCGGGCCGGACGCGATGTCCGCCGCCGACCAGGGCCGCGACCGAGGCCGAGTGGTGCGGATCGCGAAACGGCCGCCGGTGGGTCAGGCCGCCGTCGGTCAGCTCACCGGCGAGGGATTGGATCATCGAAACCTCGAGGATCTCCCGCGATGATAGCGGCGGTAACAAACCCGGTAACCGATGCGCCAGCATCGATTTACCCGACCCCGGCGGCCCAGCCATCAGCAAATTGTGACCGCCGACGGCGGTGATCTCCAACGCGCGCTTGGCGGTTTCCTGGCCTTTGACGTCGATCAGGTCCGGGTAATCGGGCAGCGCGTCGTAGATTTTCGGCGTCGGCGTCGGCAGGATATGCGTGCCCTTGATGTGCTGGACCAGGGCCAGAAGATCTGGCGCGGCGATGACATCGATGTCGCCGGCCCAGACCGCCTCACCTCCCTGCGCCGCGGCACAGACGAACCCGCGCCCGACGGCGGCGGCGTGAATCGCGGCCGGCAGTACGCCGAGAACCGGTGCGATGCCCCCGTCCAACGCCAGCTCCCCCATTGCCGTCAGCCGTGCCGTCTCGTCCGGCGACAACACGCCCATGGCACCGAGAATGCCGAGCGCGATCGGCAGGTCGAAATGGCTGCCTTCCTTGGCGATATCGGCGGGGGCAAGATTGACCGTGACCCGTTTTGGCGGCAGCGATAACCCCATGGCGCCGAGTGCGGCGCGCACACGTTCGCGGCTTTCGCCGACGGCTTTGTCCGGCAGGCCGACGATGGTGAACGCCGGAAGGCCCGATGCCACCTCGACTTGAACGTCGACGTCCAAAACGTCGATCCCTTGAAACGCCACTGTGCCCGCACGCGCAACCATTGCCCACTCCGCATTTACCTGTTTGGGTTATGGACGGCGCTGCCGGGAATTCTGTCGGTTGACCGCAATTTATCCGATGGCGGACATGTGGCATGCTACTGAAAGTCACAGGGGGGAGCGTGTGTGACGACACCGGTTGAAATCTCTTTCGTCCCGATCGTGTCGCCGATTTCCGGCAAGCCGTTGGCCGCTTATGTCGTCGCCAGCCATCCCATGTGTATCGCCAAGACCGGTGCCGTCTTTCCCAGCAAAGCGACGCCCGACGGTCTTGCGGAGGGGGCTCGCGCGATGCTTGAAGGTCTGGTGTCGACGATCCAATCAGGTGCCGCGCCGTCGCGCCTGGTGCTTCCCCTAAGCGCCAAGGCTCTGGTCGGCACGGACAATGCCGATAAAGTGCTGAGTGCCCTGCGCCAATTGGACCAGGCACAGCGCAGTTCGATCATCGTCGAAATGCACGATTTACCGACCCACATCAGCTTGGATGCATTGGAAACCGCCACCATTCCCCTGTTGTTGTTCGTCGGCGGTTTCATTGCCCGCATGCCGCCCGGTTTGGACGACGGGACCGTATTCTCCAACTGCAATTACATGGGATTGTCGATCAGCCTCGACGACGGCGCGTCGGATGAAACGGCAGTCCGCGACGCATGGGTCGTGACCGCGCCCCGTCGATTGAAGCTGTTCGTCTGGAACATGCCCGCGCAGTTGACCGATGCCGCGGCGCGGATGGAAGTGTTCGGCGTGATCTGATCCGCCGGCGGTGCTACAACCCGCCGATGATCGAGATTACGCCCCACCTGTTCATCGACCCGCGCGATATCGAGGAGCGCTTTATCCGCGCGCCGGGCCCCGGCGGCCAAAAAGTCAACAAGACCGAAACCGCCGTGCAGCTGCGGTTCGACGCGCGGCATGCGGCCAGTCTGCCGACGCACATGTTCCGACGGCTCAAGGCCGTGGCCGGTCGGCGGATGACGCAGGACGGTGTCGTCGTCATCACCGCCCATCAGTACCGTACCCAGGAACAGAACCGCCGCGACGCGATGGACCGTTTAATCGCGTTGCTCCGGTCCGCCGCGACCCCGCCGAAGCGCCGTCGTCCGACAAAACCGACCAAGGCGTCGAAGCAACGTCGGCTGGATTCCAAAAAACGCAAGGGCGGGCTTAAACGCACGCGCGGTTCCGTCGCCGATCTCGAATGATCAGCCGGCCATGCGATGCCGATGTCGTTCGGCTGCCTCGATTGCCGGGTCCTGGTTGCGGTGATACCGTTTCATCGGTGCGACATGAGAGAGATCGGAGCCAAGAATGCGTTGGATAATTCTGTCGGCGACACATGCGGGCGTCCTTGCCGTCGGGTTTGCGCTCGGGATTTATCTGCTGCCGATCCTGACGGCCCCCGAAAGCGTCGACCGAGACATGCTGGCGGCGTCAGCCGAGAGTGCGCTTTTCGAGGCAACGTTCACCCCTGATCTAAAGGGGAGCGACTTTCTCCATTGGGGCGAAGGCACGGTCAGTATCACGTCGGACAAAATCGTGCATCAGGGCGACATGTCGCCGGGCCCGAACTACAAACTTTATCTGACGAAAGAGTTTGTTGAGGACGAAGCCGGGTTCCTCCGTATCAAGGATGATGCGCAGGTGATCGGCGATGTGAAGACGTTCGACGGGTTTTTATTGGAGGTGCCGCAAGGCATCGATGTTCGTGCTTATTCGACGGTGTTGGTCTGGTGCGAAGCCTTCAGCGAGTTCATTACCGCCGCCAAGTACCAATAGGCCGTCAGAGCTTCGCTTCGATCGCGTTCCAGATATCGGCTTCGAGGCAGACATCGTCGAAACGATTGATCTCTTGCAGGCCGGTCGGCGAGGTGACGTTGATCTCCGTCATATAGCCGCCGATCACGTCGATGCCGACGAAGATCAACCCCCGGGATTTCAGCTCCGGGCCAAGGGCGGCGCAGATGTCGCGTTCGCGGTCGGTCAGTTGCGACGGCTCCGCCCGGCCACCGACATGCATATTGGAGCGCGCCTCGCCCTCTTTCGGAACCCGGTTGGTGGCGCCCGCGACCTCGCCGTCGATCAGGATGATCCGTTTGTCGCCGGCCCGAACGTCTTTCAGGTAGGCCTGAACAATGATCGGCTCCCGGTACATCTCCGTGAACATTTCCAACAGCGCGTTCAGATTCTCGTCACCCGGCGTGACATGAAACACCCCGGCCCCGCCGTTGCCGAACAGCGGTTTGACGATGATGTCTTGGTACTCGTCGCGGAACGCCATGATCTGATCGCGGTCGGTGGCGATCAGTGTCGGCGGCATGAATTCGGCGAATTGGGTGACGAACAGTTTTTCCGGCGCGTTGCGGACTTCGCGTGGGTCGTTGACGACCAGGGTTTCCGGGTGCACGTGTTCCAACAGATGCGTCGCCGTGATGTACGACATGTCGAACGGCGGGTCTTGGCGCATCAAAACGACGTCGGTGTCGGCAGCAAGGTCGATCAATTTCGCGTCGCCCAAGGTGAAGTGGTCCCCTTGTTCGCGCCGGACCTGCATCGGTTGTGCGAGGGCCGAGACGCGGCCGTTCTTCATGAATAATTGGCCCGGCTCGTAATGGTATAGGCTGTGGCCGCGGGTCTGTGCTTCCAAGGCCATGACGAAGGTGCTGTCGCCTTCGATATCGATACTGCTGACATGATCCATCTGGATCGCGACGGAGAGGCTCATGGTGGGTCCTTCGTGGTTGGAAGCTGGGCGGCGGAGGCCTTATGTGAGCCGCCCGCGCAGTTCTTGCAATAGCATCGTTGTATGATAACGCCCGGTGTCTTCGTTGCCGAGGCGGAGGTAGGCTTCAAGCGCGTCGATGGCTGCCTGGACCCGATCCAGGCGCGCATAAAGCAACCCGCTTTCTCGCCACAGTTCCGGCTTATTGGGGGCCAGTAGCAACGCGACTTCGATCAAAGCTGCGGCTTCTTCCAGTTTTCGCGCCCGCAGCAACGCCGACTTGCGCGCCGTCATCAGCCGCAGAATGACCGACATGTCGTCCAGCGGCTGCAAGCTGCCGGGGACGATTTCCACCTCGTTGCCGCCGAATGCCTTGGCGATGGCGCGAATGTCGGCGGGCTCGAGCGGGCGCGTGTCGCCCATCGGATCGATGATGCAGCGTTCGCCGAGACTATCGAAACGGAGCAGCATGCGCCCCGGGATGCGCAAGACGTCGCAGGCCCAGCCCAGGCGCCGGGCAATATCGGCGTACAAGATCGTCAGGCTCTCGCTGCCGCCGCTGCGCTGATCGATGACGCGGGTCAGCTCGAAGCAGTCTTCTTCATAGATTCCGGTTTCCGTGCCGCCATAGCCGTGGTGTCGGCACAGCACCTGACATAACGCTTCAGTCATCTCCGGTACGGGGACGGGTCCCGCATCGATACGGGCATAACCGGCGACTTTTTTTGTCAGCTCGTCGATGTGTCGAAGGTAGCGTTCAATCACCAATCCAGGGCGATCCACGGCGCCGATGCAGACGGCTATTTCCGCCAGCCCGATATCCGAACGCTGTCCGCTGCCGATCTCGGACAGTGTCTCGCGGATATCGCGGCGATCGATCACGTGGTGGCTTTCTTTTCGGCCGGTGCGTCGTCGGATTCTTTGATGCGGACATGGCTGACGACCCGCTGCACATAGTTAATTCCGCGGGCGTGGTTCAACACCCGGTCCAGTTCCGCCTGATCCTGCGCTATGCCGATGATGTACACGACGCTCCCTACCGTTTCGATCGAATAGTTGATCGCCAGAATACTCGTATCGAAGGTTATCTTGGATTGGAGTTGCGTCGAAATCCAGCTGTCGTTGGCCATGTCGCTCAGCGGATTGGCGCTGACGTTGATTTCGTTGATGACGTCCGTCACGCCCTCGGTCGCCCAGGCGATCCGGATCGCATCGGCACGCATGTCTTCGGTTGCGACGCGTCCGGTCATCATCGCGCGGCCTTCGTAAACCTCAAGGCCAATATCCCGAAACAGCTTGTCATCGCTGTCGAACAAGGCGGCGCGCAGTTTGGTCGCCGTCGCAGTGTCGCGGGCGACCCCGGCGATGCCGCGTTCCTGATACGCCGCCAATCCCGCCGTCGCGGCACCGCCGACGACGACGCTGGCGCAGCCGTTCAAAATTGCTACACCGGCAACCAGCACGATTATCGCGCTCCAGCGTTCGAACATCCGTGGTTCCTTTCGTCCCAATCCATGCCTTTGCGAATCGCCCCATATTGTCCGGATTTTTTCGCTGCGTCTCAATCCCCGTTGTGTGGCCGTCGCTGCGTGAATTCTTCCGAACCCGGACTATGCCCGGTCGGGTCGCCAAGCGTCGACGATATGACGTGGCAACCGGCCGGGCGTGACGGCGATGACGTCGAACCGCAACTCGGCATCGGCCAGATGACGATGCCGCGAGACATAGGCTTCCGCGGCGCGGACGATCCGCTGGCGTTGACGAGGGCCGACGGCGGACAGGGCGGTGTCCAGGTCCGCCCGGGCTTTAACTTCGACGATGGCGACGATACGGCCCTTTTGTGCAACGACGTCGATTTCACCAACCGGCGTCCGCACGCGCCGCGCCAAAATGCGATAGCCCCGTAACCGCAAGGCCCAAACCGCCCAGGTCTCTGCATCCAGGCCCCATCGGTTGGCGATCCGGCGTTTGTCGCGGCTCATGTGTCGTCGCGACCGCCGTCCTTGAGCTTCAGCGCCAGACTATAAACGTCGCGGCGCGCCAATCCGGTCTCCGCCGCGATCCGCGACGCGGCCTCGCGGACGCTCTCGGTTTCCAGTGCGGTGCGAAGCCGGCCCTCGACATCGGCGGCGTCCGGCGCGGTGTCGTCGCCCGGTGGACCGATGACGACCGTGATCTCGCCCCGCGGCGTGTCGGCTTCGGCATAGTGGGCCGCCAGCGATGGCAGGCTGCCGGTTCGTGTCTCTTCGAATTTCTTGGTCATTTCCCGGCAAACGGCGGCAGATCGATGACCGAAAATCGCCGCCATATCGGCGAGGCTGGCGGCCAAGCGTTTCGGAGATTCCAAGAACACCAGACTGGCTGGGACCGAAGATACACTTCCAAGCCAAGTGCGTCGCTTGCCACTCTTGGGGGGCGGAAAGCCGCAAAACATAAAGCGGTCCGTCGGCAGGCCCGACAGCACCAGTGCGGTGGTCACGGCCGACGCGCCTGGCGCGGCATGAACGGGAATTCCGGCGTCCCGGCACGCGCCGACCAACCGATACCCTGGATCGTTGATCAGGGGTGTGCCGGCGTCCGACACGACCGCCACGATTTCGCCCGATTTAAGGTGTTCCATCAGGCGTGGGCGGATTTTTTCCGCGTTGTGCTCGTGATAGGAGACGGTCTTTTGCGCCGAAACGCCATGGATCGACAGCAGTTTCGCCGTGACCCGAGTATCCTCGCAGGCGATTACGTCGGCGGCGATCAGGATATCCAAAGCGCGCAAAGTGATATCGCGCGCGTTTCCGATGGGCGTCGCCACCAAATACAATCCCGCCGCCATCACCGGTTTACTCTCGACGGGGGAGCCGTTACGGTCCTCCAACTGTTCAGATCGTGACCCAGAGGCCGATGATCCGCTGTTCCGCGCTCCCGATTTTTTCATCTTTCTTGCCGACATGGCTCCGGCCTGATCCCCGTTGCTGGCGCGCGTTGGCCCTGGTGGGCGGGCTGCTGTTTCTTGCTGCCTGCCAGCAAACCGCAATCATCCGGGGGGAGCAAGCGCCACCGATGATCGCCAACCCGTCGGTGCCACCGGCGACCTCGGCCAGTATTCCACAAACCCAGCAGCTTCCACCGGTTTCCGGACCCCGTACGGCTGACCCAGCACCGGGGTCGGCGCCGCAGGCCCGCGCCGGTGAACCGCTGCCGTCGCTAGCGGAATTGTTAAGCCGGCCGACTCTTGGCAGTGCCGCGCCGACACCGCAGATCATGACGTCAACCGTTCCGGTGGCATCCACGGATGCGGTGCGTGTGGCTTTGCTGGTACCGCTAAGCGGTCCGGCGGCGAACCTCGGCAATGCGATGCTCAACGCCGCGCAATTGGCGCTGTTTCAATTTGCGGATGACCGGTTCGAATTGTTGCCGCACGACACCGGCGGTACCGCCGACGGGGCATTTCGCGCCGCGCAGCTGGCGATCGGCGACGGCGCGCAACTGATCCTCGGTCCCTTGCTGGCCGGATCGGTCCAGGCCGTCGGGCCACTGGCGCGGGCGGCCAACGTTCCCGTGGTCGCGTTTTCCAGCGACCGGACCGTCGCCGGGGACGGTGTTTATGTGACCGGGTTTCTGCCCTCGGCGCAGACCGACCGAGTGATTCGATTTGCCGCCGGACGAGGCCTGTTTCGATTCGGATTGCTGGCGCCGGACAACGCGTACGGCGCGACTGTCCTACAGACCATGCAGGCGACGACCCTCGGCAGCGGGGTCGAATTGAGCCGAGCGCGGTTCTACGATCCGAACGGTGAGGATTTTACCGAGGTGGTGCGAGAGATTTCCGATTTCGAGCTGCGGAAAAAAGAGCTCGAGCGGCAAATCGCCGAGCTCGAAGGCAAAGAAGACGAACTTTCGCTGAAGACGTTGGAGCGGTTGGAGCAACTGCAAACGGCCGGCGACCTGCCGTTCGATGCCTTGCTCGTGGCCGATGGCGGCCGGCGGTTGCAACAGATCGCCGCTTTGTTGCCGTTCTTCGATGTCGACCCGGCGGTGGTCAAGGTGCTGGGCACCGGGCAGTGGGACCAACCGGGTCTGGGCGCCGAACCGGCGCTTGTCGGGGCTTGGTTCGCGGCGCCCGATCCGCGGGCTCGGACCGATTTTAACGAGGCCTATCAGTCCGCCTACGATGAATTGCCGCCCCGCCTTGCGACATTGGCATACGATGCGACGGCGCTGGCGACGGTATTGGCCCAGGGCGAGGCGGGGCCGGATTTCTCGCACGCGACGTTGACGTCGCCGAACGGCTATTGGGGGCGGGATGGGATATTCCGCTTACGCACCGATGGCACGACGGATCGTGGTTTGGCGATTTTGGAAATCACGCGGCGCGCCAACCGGGTTATCGACGGGGCACCGGAAACCTTTCAGGCCCAGCTGAACTGACGACCAGATCAGTCGTTCAATAGCGCGGCGATTACCGAATTCAGGGTCAGGCGCCCCGACGCCGTGGTGTGCAGGACTGATCCAACCTCGTTCAACAAACCGCCGTCGATCAACTGTTGTTTCGCCATCGGATCGATAACGGTCTTAATGCCTGTACGCTCCACGTCCACACCTTCCGTCAAGCGCAGTCCCATCATCAGGCGTTCTTTGGCGCGGTCGCCGGCCGATAAGTGGCGACGTTTCGCCGTGCCGTGCCCCTCAGTAACGGTTTTTTCCAACCAACGCGCCGGATTGTGGATTTGATGTGTCGCCAGCGCCACGCCGTCGATCGTTAGCCTGCCATGCGCGCCCGGCCCGACACCGACATAATCGCCGCCCCGCCAGCACCAAAGATTATGACGACTTTCCTCGCCGGGCTGCGCGTGATTCGACACCTCATAGCTCGGCAATCCGGCCTCTGACGTTAGATCTTGGGTCAAGTCGTACAGGTCGGCCGCCATGTCCGGATCGGCGATGGGAACGTTTCGTTTAAAAAACGGTGTTCCGTGCTCAATCGTTAGTTGATACAGCGACAAATGCATCGGGCCCAGGGTCAGCGCCCGGTCCAACTGTGCCCGCCACGCGTCCGGGGTCTGTTCCGCCAGACCATACATCAGATCAAGGGTGACTCGATCAAACGTTGCCTGCGCGTCGTCGACGGTGACCAGCGACTCGGCCCCGGAATGATCCCGGCCAAGGAACCGCAGCACCGCGTCGTCAAAGGACTGCACGCCGACTGACAGCCGGTTAACCCCGGCGGCCCGAAACGCCGCCAGGCGGGCGCGCTCCGCGGCGGTCGGATTGCATTCCAGGGTGATCTCGACGTCATCACCGATGGACCAGTGTTTTGATATCGAGTCCATGACGGCGCCAGCGGTTTTGGCGGGCATCAGTGCAGGTGTTCCGCCACCGAAATAAATACTGTGAACGGTCCGTCCCGGCATGTCTGCCGCGACATGGGCGAGGTCTGCCGACAGCGCGTCCGACCAGGCGGTATCGTCAATCTCGCCTGCCAAATGGACGTTGAAATCACAGTACGGGCAGATCGTTTCGCAGAACGGCCAGTGGACGTAGACGGCGAGCCCCCGGTCCAGCATCGTATCCGTCATCGCATCAGTCGGCGAAGCATGCGTCGACCAATTGACGGAACGCGTCGGCGCGGTGCGACATGCCGTGTTTGCGGTCGGGGTCCATCTCGCCGAAGGTGATCGCCTCGCCCTCAGCGACGAAAATCGGATCGTAACCGAAACCTTTGTCACCGCGGGGCGGCCAGGTAATTTCACCCTGGACGGTGCCTTCGAAAACCTCGGCGTGGCCGTCGGGCCACGCCAGGGCCAGGGCACAAACGAAGTGGGCGCCGCGATCCTCGGACCCACGCAGCAGTTCTTCGACTTTCTCCATTGCCACCATGAAATCCTTATCCGATCCAGCCCAGCGCGCGGAATAGATCCCCGGCGCGCCGTCCAAGGCGTCGACCGCCAGACCGGAATCGTCGGCCAATGCCGGCAGATCGGCGGCGGTGGCGGCGGCGTGCGCCTTGAGCAAGGCATTTCCGGCAAAGGTCGTTTCGGTTTCGTCAGGTTCAGGCAGGTCCAATTCGCCCGCCGATAGCACCTTGATGCCGAACGGGCGCAGCAGATCGCCGATTTCCCGGACTTTGCCGGGATTGTGGCTGGCGATGACCAGTGTCTCGGTATCGAAGCGCCGCGTCATGGTTGCGGCTAGACCCCTAAGGTCGCTTTCTGTTGGGCGCTCAACTCGCCGATGCCGAGCTTCGCCAACCGCAGAAGTTCCAAAAACGCGTCTTCGGAAAACGGGTCAGCCTCGGCCGTGCCTTGAATTTCGACAATGCCGCCGGACCCGGTGAGGACGAAATTCGCATCGGCCTCGGCGTCGGAATCTTCGGCGTAATCCAGATCAAGGACCGGTGTGCCCTGATGGATCCCGCAGGACACCGCCGCGACGCTGTCGATCAGTGGGATCGTCGTCATGATGCCCAGTTCAACGCAGCGCTGAAATGCCAGGTGCAACGCGACGTAGGCGCCGGTGATACTGGCGGTGCGGGTACCGCCATCGGCCTGAATCACGTCGCAATCGAGTTTCACCTGAACCTCGCCCATCGCCTTCATGTCGGTGACGGCGCGGAGCGAGCGGCCGATCAGGCGTTGGATTTCCTGCGTCCGGCCCGATTGCTTGCCGCGTGCCGCTTCGCGGTCCGTCCGGGTATGTGTGGACCGGGGCAGCATGCCGTATTCAGCGGTGACCCAGCCCTTGCCGGTATCGCGCATCCAGGGCGGCACGCGCTGTTCGACGGACGCCGTACACAGCACATGGGTATCGCCGAATTTCGCCATGCACGAGCCTTCGGCGTGCTTGGTGACGTCGAGAACCAGCTCGACCTCGCGCAGTTGATCGGGGGTTCGGCCGGATGGACGCATAGGGAAAACTCCGTGGGGTGAAATCGGTGCGACAAGCTAGCGGCTCGGACAATAGGCGTAAAGCGCTCCGGCGCCTGGCATCGGTGAATCATCGCCTGCGTTGACGGCATTTGCCGCCGGGATTACATACCCCACATGATTTCCGATTTGAACGAACGCTCCCGAGAGATCTTTCGCCTGATCGTCGAGGCTTATTGCGAGACCGGCGAGCCGGTCGGCTCGCGCACCTTGTCGCGTCAGGTGTCCGAGAAACTCTCGCCGGCGACCATCCGCAACGTCATGGCGGATCTGGAAGACGCGGGCCTTTTGTTCTCGCCGCATACGTCGGCCGGGCGGTTGCCGACCGATGCCGGGCTGCGGCTGTTCGTAGACGGGATTTTGGAGGTCGGCAATCTGTCCGAGGACGAGCGCAAGAACATCCAGGAACAATGCGCCGGCACGTCGACGAGCGTCGATCAGGCATTGGAAGATGCGACCACGGGTCTTGCCGGCCTGACCGGGTTTGCCAGTCTGGTGTACGCGCCGAAAACCGACAGTCCGCTGAAACATATAGAATTCGTCTCGCTCAGCCCCGGGCGGGTCTTGGTTGTTATGGTGACCGAGAACGGTCTGGTGGAAAATCGCATTATCGACGTGCCGATTACGTTACCGCCGTCGGCGCTGGTCGAGGCGTCAAACTATCTCGGCGCGCGGATGGTCGGGCGTACGCTGGACGAAGCGCATACCGAAATCGTCGCCGAGCTGGATGCCCATAAGGCGCAGTTGGACGACTTGACGCAAAAAGTCGTCGAAAGCGGCTTGGCCACCTGGTCCGGGGACGACGCAAACCCCGCCGACGGCACCTTGATCGTACGCGGCCAGTCGAAGCTGTTGGAGGACGTCACCGCGATCGCCGACCTGGAACGTATCCGCGCCTTGTTCGACGCACTTGAGACCAAGAACGAGGTGCTTCGGCTGTTGACCCTTGCGGACGACGCCGATGGGGTCCAAATCTTCATCGGGTCGGACAATCAATTGTTCAACCTGGCCGGATGTTCGATGATCGTCGGGCCGTACCGAAACGAAACCAATAACATTGTCGGCGCGATCGGGGTGATCGGGCCGAGCCGCATGAACTATGCACGCATCATTCCGATGGTGGATTACACGGCCAAACTGATCGGCAGACGGTTTGGATGAGGGAAGAAAAAAGATGACGGACAATACCGAGAAACCGGTCGACGAAGAAGACGCCGCACCGGCGCCCGACGCGGCAGAGACCGCGGCGGAGGAAAACCCGGAGGCATCGGCCGCCGACAGCGACACGCCCGACGCCGAAATTGACGCCGCCGACCCGCCCGAAGACGAGGACCAAGCCGACGCGCCGGGGTCGGACCTGGAAGCCGAGTTGGCGGATGCCAAGGACAAGCTGTTGCGCGCTTTGGCCGAGGCCGAAAACGTGCGCCGCCGCGCCGCCCGCGACGTTGAAAACGCCAATAAACGGGCCATCGCCGGGTTTGCCCGCGAGATGATCGTCGTCGCCGACAACCTGGGCCGGGCTCTGGATGCGGTCGATACCGCCGCGGCGGACGGAAACGAAGCCATGAAGTCGCTGTTGACCGGCGTCGAAATGACCAGCCGCGAAATGCTCCACGCGTTCGAGCGCAGCGGTATTCAACGCGTCGACCCACTGGGTGAAAAGTTCGATCCGCAGATTCACGAAGCGATGTTCGAGTTCGAAGACGCCTCCAAGCCGGCGGGCTCCGTCGGTCAGGTGATGGAGGTCGGCTATTCCCTGCACGGGCAGCCGTTGCGTCCCGCCAAAGTCGGTGTGACCAAGGGTGGCCCCAAGGATACCCCGGCGCCGACGCCGTCGGCGCAGACCTTGAAGGACGCCGATGCGGACGCCGGCAGTGCCACCGGCGGCACAGCGTATGAAGACCCGGGCAAGCCGTCGGGCACCAATCTGGACGAAGAATTGTAAGTAATTACCGAAACCGTGTCCGAAAAGTGCGGAAACCGTTGCAGGACATGGTTTTGCCGCCTATATCCCCCACAACGACGCGGTTTTATCCGAAAAATCGCGTTTTTTGGAAAACACCATCCCAGGGGCTGGGTTCGACGCTGATACAGGTTGACGTCCGGCCGCCGCAGAGAAAGAGGGAAAAATGAGTAAAGTTATCGGGATCGATCTTGGGACCACGAACTCGTGCGTCGCCGTGATGGATGGCAGCAGTGCCAAAGTTATCGAAAATGCCGAAGGCGCGCGGACCACGCCGTCGATGGTCGCCTTTTCCGACGCCGGAGAGCGCCTGGTCGGTCAGCCGGCCAAGCGCCAGGCAGTCACCAACCCACAGGATACGCTGTTCGCGATCAAACGCTTGATCGGGCGCCGCTTTGACGATCCGGTGACCGAGAAAGACCGCAAGGTTGTTCCTTACAATATCATCAAGGGCGACAACGGCGACGCGTGGGTCGAGGCCGAGGGCAAGAATTATTCGCCGTCGCAAATCTCCGCGTTCATTCTGCAGAAGATGAAAGAAACCGCCGAGAGCTATCTGGGCGAGACCGTCGAGCAGGCCGTGATCACGGTACCGGCGTACTTCAACGACAGCCAGCGCCAAGCGACCAAGGACGCCGGTAAGATCGCCGGCCTTGAGGTCCTTCGGATTATCAACGAGCCGACGGCCGCCGCTCTCGCCTACGGGCTTGAGAAAAAAGACAGCGGCACGATTGTCGTTTATGACCTGGGCGGCGGGACCTTCGACGTCTCGGTCCTGGAAATCGGCGACGGCGTGTTCGAAGTGAAATCGACCAACGGGGACACCTTCCTCGGCGGTGAAGACTTCGACAACCGCATCGTCGACTACTTGGCCGACGAGTTCAAAAAAGAAAACACCATCGATCTGCGCGACGACAAACTGGCGTTGCAGCGGCTCAAGGAAGCTGCCGAGAAAGCCAAGATCGAGTTGTCGTCGACGGCCCAGACCGAGGTCAACCTGCCGTTCATCACGGCCGACCAATCGGGTCCAAAGCACCTCAACATCAAGTTGTCGCGCGCCAAACTCGAAGCGCTGGTCGACGATCTGATCGAACGCACCATCGCGCCGTGCAAGAACGCGTTGAAAGACGCGGGCATCAGCGCTGGCGAGATCGACGAAGTGATCCTGGTCGGTGGCATGACCCGCATGCCCAAGGTGATCGAGACGGTGAAGACCTTCTTCGGCCGCGAGCCGCACAAAGGGGTTAACCCGGACGAAGTCGTCGCCATCGGCGCGGCCATCCAGGGCGGTGTCCTCAAGGGCGACGTCAAAGACGTGCTGCTGCTCGACGTGACGCCGTTGTCGCTGGGGATCGAGACATTGGGTGGCGTGTTTACCCGGTTGATCGACCGCAACACGACGATCCCGACCCGCAAGTCGCAGGTCTTCTCGACCGCCGAAGACAACCAATCGGCGGTGACGATTCGGGTATTCCAGGGCGAACGTGAAATGGCCGCCGACAACAAGCTGTTGGGTCAGTTCGACTTGGTCGGCATCCCGCCGTCCGCGCGCGGCATGCCGCAGATCGAAGTGACCTTCGACATCGACGCCAACGGTATCGTCAACGTGTCGGCCAAGGATAAGGCAACCGGCAAGGAACAGCAGGTCCGGATCGAAGCATCCGGCGGCCTGTCCGATGACGACATCGAGCAAATGGTGCAGGACGCCGAGGCGAACGCCGAAACGGACAAGAAGCGCCGCGAGTTGGTCGATGCCCGGAACAATGCCGACAGCATGATCCACGCCGCGGAAAAGAGCCTGTCGGAATTCGGCGACAAAATCGAAGACGCCGAGAAGACCGCCATCGAAGCGGCGGTCACCGACCTCAAGGACGTCATGGAAGGTGAGGACCTGGAGGCGATCACCGCCAAGACCGAGGCGCTCAGCCAAGCATCGATGAAGCTCGGCGAAGCCATGTACAAAGCACAGCAGGACGAAGCCCAAGCGGCCGGTGCCGAGGGTGCGGCGGATGCGGCCGATATGGGCGCCGAGGCCAAGCCCGAAGACGACACCGTCGTCGACGCCGACTTCGAGGAAGTCGATCCCGATCAGGACAAGAAGAGCGGCTAACGCCGTTCGGACCGGCGGGGAGGGTTAAACACTTCTCCCCGTTTTCGGTCCGGTTCGGATAAGGGGTGACGGCGGATATGGCTAAGCAAGACTATTACGAGTGTCTCGGGGTTTCGCGCGACGCCGATGCGGATGCCTTGAAAAAGGCCTACCGCAAGCTCGCCATGGAATACCACCCGGACCGCAATCCGGATGATGCCGAGGCGGAAAAGCGCTTCAAGGAAGTCAACGAAGCCTACGAAGTCCTGAAAGACGACGACAAACGCGCGGCGTATGACCGGTTCGGCCATGCGGCGTTCGAAAACGGCGGCCCCGGTGGTGGGCCCGGTGGCTTCGGCGGCGGTGCCGGCGGCTTCGCCGATATCTTCGAAGAAATGTTCGGCGACTTCATGGGCGGCCGCGCCGGTGGCGGCGGCGGCCGCGGCGGCGTGGGGCGGGGCTCCGACCTGCGCTACAACATGGAAATATCCCTGGAAGATGCCTTCAACGGGCTGAAATCCGATATTCGCGTGCCGACGTCGGTCAGTTGCGAAAGCTGCAACGGCACCGGCGGCGAAGGCGGGGCGGCGCCGGCCGCATGCGGAACCTGTGGCGGTGCCGGTCGTGTCCGCCAGCAATCGGGATTCTTTACCGTCGAGCGGACATGCCCGAACTGCCAAGGCACCGGCGAGACCATCAAGGACCCGTGCCGGACCTGCAACGGCAGCGGCCGTCAGCAAAAAGAAAAAACGCTGGCCGTTAACATCCCGGCCGGGGTCGAAGACGGTACACGTATCCGTCTGGCGGGCGAAGGCGAGGCCGGCTTGCGCGGTGCGCCGTCCGGCGATTTGTACATCTTCCTCGGTGTGCGGCCGCATCGCTTCTTCAAGCGCGACGGTGCCGACCTGCATGTCCGTGTGCCCGTGCCGATGTCGGTGGCGGCGCTCGGCGGACAGATCGAAGTGCCGACGGTCGAAGGTAAGCTCGCGCGTGTCACCATTCCAGAAGGCACGCCGACGGGTCATCAGCTACGGCTTCGCGGCAAGGGCATGAAGGTGCTGCGCTCGCAAAGCCGGGGCGACATGTTCGTGCAGATCTTTGTCGAGACGCCGGTCAATTTGAATAAGAAGCAAAAAGAGCTGCTGAAGGAATTCGCCGGCGACGACAAGACGGCGAAGAAACACAGCCCCGAAAGCACGGGGTTCCTGGATAAAGTCAAAGAGCTTTGGGAAGACCTGCGGGACTGACGATCCATTGTCGTCACCGGGCCCCGATCCGGATTCTACTCTTATAGCCCCGCTGCCAATCGGTGCGGCATCAGTTCAAAGCTACCTTGCTCAATAACAATCGTAACTGATCGCGCTCGTTGCGGCTGAGTTTGCTCAGCATGTGTTCTTCGGCGGCGACGTGCCCGACCACCAGGTCGTCCGCCAACGCGAATCCCTCGTCCGTCAGCGCAATCCGAAGTCCGCGCCGGTCCGCCGGATCGGGGTGGCGGGCAATCAAGCCGCGTTTTTCCAGCTTGTCTAGCCGTGCTGTCATGGCCGAGCCGGACATCATCATGTCCGCGGCCATGTCTTTTGGTGACATCGCATTGTCTTTCCCATTGCGCCGGAGCGTTAGCAATACGTCCATGCCGGCGAAGTCGAGGCCGTACTTGTCCAGATTTTTTTGCAGCCCTGCGGTCAGCCGCCGCCCGGCTTGCCAAATCGCCCCGCACACGGCCATGCAATCGGCCGCCAGATCCGGCCGTTCGCGCCGCCATTGATGAACGATTTTGTCCAGGTCTGCGCCGAATCTGGGCATAATGCCTCCTTATGTATTTCACTATTGTATTATTCGATATCAAACTATATATTATCGAATAATCAGTTGTGGAAGAAAGGATGCGTCATGACAGCGATCAGTGCAACAAGCGAACGTCTTATCCTGGCGATCTCAGCCAATCGAAATGCCATCGCAGTCCTGGCGCTTTTGGGTGCCGGTGCAATGCTCGGCATGTCGACCAACATTGCCAAGCTATCGGCGGACGCGGGTGTTTCCGTCCTCGTGCTGCTGGCTTGGTCGGCGACCGGTGCTGCTGCCATCCTGTTTGCGTGGACCTGGACCAAAGGCGATAGGCCCAGATTGAACTGGCGGACGGGGGAGTATTTTTTCGCCGCCGCGCTCGTCACGGTTGCCGCGCCGAACCTCATCTTTTTCTCAGCGGTACCGCATGTCGGCGTCGGTTTTGTGGCCTTGGCCATTACGTTGCCGCCGTTGCTGACCTACGTCGGCGCAATCCTATTGCGGATGGAGAGTTTCGATCCGAAGCGTGCGCTGGGTGTCGTTCTGGCCTTCGCCGGCGCCGGATACCTGGCGCTTCGCCAACTCGAGGTCCCGGATGCTCCTGTTTTCTGGATCGTCTTGAGCCTGCTCGGACCGATACTCCTGGCTGTGGGCAATTTGTACCGGACGATCCGTTGGCCCCAAGGCGCATCTGCCGAATCCCTGGCCCCGGGAATGCTGGCAGCTGCGGGTATCCTGGTATTTTTAACCGCGCTAACGACGGGTCGTGACGTTGCCCTGCCGCTGGACAATGCGGCCGGCCTGTTCCTGATCGTTGCGCAGTCGCTGGTGTTCGCCGCACAGTTTCTTTTGATGTTCATCGTCCAAAAGATGGGCGGGCCCGTGTTCCTGAGCCTGCTCGGCGGCATTGCTGCGATATTCGGGGTGCCGGTCGCCGTGCTTCTTTTGGGCGAAACCGCGCCGGACGGACTGGCTATAGCAGGCGCGTTGATTGCTGCAGGGATCGTGTTGTTGTTGTCGCGGCGGCGGAACACGTGACACCTGTTTGATAATCCGTAAACTGCGCGCCGCAAGACGTGGAGGAATACACCATGAAAATAGGCGTTGTCGGCTGCAGCGGGCGTATGGGCCGGATGCTGGTTAAATCGATCCACGACATCGCGGGCGCCGAGCTTGCCGGGGGGACCGAGGCGCCGGGATCGGACTTCGTCGGTCAGGACCCTTGCGTGCTCGCCGGTTTGCAGCCCAGCGGTCAAGAAATCACCGATGATGCCGCGGCGCTGTTTGCCGCCGCCGATGCGGTGGTGGATTTCACGGTACCCGCCGCCACCGTGGCGCACGCGAAGCTCGCCGCCGAACATGGTACCGCCCTGATCCCGGGCACCACCGGTTTGTCCAAGGACCAACAGGCGGAGATCGCGGCCGCCGCAACGTCTGTCGCCATCGTCCAAGCCGCCAACTATTCCGTCGGCGTCAATCTATTGCAGGTGCTGACCGAGAAAGCCGCCGCCGCGCTCGGCCCCGATGCGTACGACATCGAGGTTTTAGAGATGCATCACCGGCACAAGGTCGATGCGCCGTCAGGCACGGCGCTGGCACTTGGTCAGGCGGCGGCCGATGGTCGTGGCGTCGACTTGGAGGCGGTGTCGCAACGGGTTCGGGACGGCATCACCGGCGAGCGAACAACCGGCGACATCGGCTTTGCAACGCTGCGCGGCGGGATGGTCGTCGGCGATCATTCGGTGATTTTCGCCGCCGATGACGAGCGCATTGAACTGACCCACAAGGCCGCCGACCGCGGCCTGTTCGCAAATGGGGCAATCCGTGCCGCGCTGTGGACGGCGGGTAAGGCGCCGGGCCTTTATTCCATGCGCGATGTTCTGGGCCTGGCCTGAGCGCAGACCGTTAAAGCGTGGCGAGTTGCCGGTCGTGAGAACGGCT
This sequence comes from Rhodospirillales bacterium, assembly GCA_965222395.1. Classification (GTDB taxonomy): domain Bacteria; phylum Pseudomonadota; class Alphaproteobacteria; order Rhodospirillales; family Casp-alpha2; genus UBA4479. The sequence continues at coordinate 2,870,990 of OZ244947.1, read as the reverse complement.
GAGTAACATTTGCGCAATCGCCGCGCCGGACAGCGCGAGGAACATGTCCCATTGTGTATCCCAAGGATCGCCCTGCGTGCCGAGGAAAGCATCCGCCTCCGCACCGAGCGCCACCGCCGCCCACCATTCAAGAAATTCGTAGAACGCGCTGAAGGCAAGGCACACGCAGAGCACCAGAAAAAACAGCATGCGCCCGGTTTGCAGGCTGGTTTTCCGTACCAAGATCTCGCGTGTCAGAATCGCCGGGACGAAGCCTTGGGCAAAATGGCCGATCCGGTCATAGGGATTTCGGGATAGCTCGAAGGTGTCTTGCAGCCAGAACCCCAACGGCACCTCTGCATAGGTGTAATGCGCGCCGAGAATCAAAATCAGTCCATGGATGAACGCCAAGCGATACAATAGCGGTGTCAGCGGGAACGACACATAGGTTACCGCCATCAGCGGGATGACGAGCAATACCGGCAACACTTCGAAAAACCAAGTCAGCCGGTCGACCGGGCCGATGCCCGACACGGCCACGGCAAGGAGCCAGAAGACGAGCATCGCGGCGTGCTCAGCGCTTACAGTCTTAATGGTCATCGGTGTCGACCGATGTCAGGCCCCGGCATGCAAATGCGTGGGTAACTGCAGGCGCTGCACCTCGGCGTGTAGTGTTTCAGCCAGCATTTCGCGCTCGTCCTCGGTCAGGAATTTGCCGATAATCACGTGTTTGCCGTGAACCCCACAGATCAGCTGTTTCGAGACCGGCTCAAATCGAACCTTCAGCCATTGCGGCTGAAACGTCCAATGCCGCCGTTTGCCCCAGTGATCGACTTTCGACAGGCGGAATTCCTGCTCGGTGATGGTGATTGCTTCGAACGACGAGCCGACCTTGTGGTTGTACCAAAGGGCAAAGATCAAACCGCCGATCTCCAGCCCCATGATGCCGAACACAGGCCAGGCTCCGGCCATGAGGAACCCAAGCCCTGCGGTCAGAAAGAACAAGACCAGAAAAACGCTAAGAATCCGCAGCGCCTTGTTGGTGGAACTGCGATGCGGCCGCAGAACCTTGGAATAGCGGATCGCCGGATCGTCATCGGCGTCCAGCCCTGGTTCGGTCGTCGTCGTACTCATAACGAATATCCTAAGCCGTTGTCCGCTTGGCGCAACAATCGGGTTTTCACCTATACGCATTTCAGACATAAGAGGGTCATGAAAAAAGCAGATGTCGAAGAATTTTACCGCCGCCTTAGCGCCGAAAAGCCCGAACCGCGCACGGAACTGAACTACGTCAATCCGTACACGTTGTTGGTGGCGGTGACGTTGTCGGCGCAGGCCACCGATGTCGGCGTCAACAAGGCCACGGGGCCGCTGTTCAAAAAGATTAAGACCCCGGCGGCGATGGTGAAGCTCGGCGTCGAGGGGCTGAAGGATTACATCAAAACCATCGGCCTGTTTAACAACAAGGCGAAGAACGTCGTCGCGTTGAGCCAAATCCTGCTCGACCAACACGGCGGCGACGTGCCGAATGACCAAGAGGCGTTGGAGGCCCTTCCCGGTGTTGGACGCAAGACGGCGAATGTGGTCCGCAACGAAGCGTTTGGGGTGCCGACCATCGCCGTCGATACGCATATTTTCCGGGTGTCGAATCGCACCGGATTGGCCCCCGGCAAAAACGTCCTGGCGGTTGAAAAGAAACTGCTGAAAGTGACGCCCGCCGACTATGCTTTGCACGCCCATCACTGGTTGATCCTGCATGGACGGTATATCTGCAAGGCCCGCAAGCCCGATTGTTCTGCGTGCTCGGTCCGCGATCTCTGTCGATTTAAGGGCAAGACGACCGTCTGACGGACCGGTTTATCCGGTTTTGCCGGTCACATACTGACGGACCACCGCCGTCACGCAGGGCGGGGCCGCGACACCATTGTCGGTGTCGATGTGTTTGACCGTCGTCGCCGTCCCATCGTGATAGAAAAACAGAAACAGGACGCAGGCGTCGGTTCGGTATTGCCAGATTTCGGCGCCGCGTTCGTTGCGGACCAAGGTCGCGGCGCCCAGTGTTTCGGTGACTTGGCTCGTCGACCAGCCGAGCATCTCGCTGGGGGCGGGGGCATCAACCTCGGGGATCGTCGGTTCGGCTGGGATCACCGCGACGGCCGGTGCGGCCTCCGGTACGGGGGCAGTATCCGGGTCCGCGATTGTGCCCGCGCCGTCGCTGGCGCAACCGGCCAAGAGTGTCAGGGCCAAGACGGATAGCGGGCCGCGCCGCCAAATCCGCATATCAGCTGTCTTCGGCGTCTGTGTCGTCCGCGACCGGTTCCAAGGTCTGCATGTCGCCGGCAATTTCGCCGCCGGATTCAATGACGATCTTGCCGTAGCGCACGGTGCCGCGTACGCGGCCGCCGGCACGGATAATCAACCGTTCTCTGGCAATCAATTCGCCGTCAAAGCGGCCGCTGATATCGGCTTCGTCGACCTCGGCCGTGCCTTTGAACAGGCCGCTCGGCGAGATTTCCAAGACCCGCGCCCCCGGCAGGTTCACCTGCACATGGCCTTCGACCACCAGTTTGTCGCAGGCCGTGATCTCGCCGTTCAGCTGGATATCGCGGCCGACGATCAGGCGCCGGCTTTCGGAGTCCCCGGTACGGGGGCGATCCAAGCGACGACCGGGGGAGCCCGGAATATCGGGTGGGCGGCGTTGAAATTCCGGAATGGCACCGCTGACGGATGGCGGTTTCGCCGGCGCGTGCGAGCCTTTTTTCGAGAACGGTTTTAGCGGCGGTGCGCTGCCCGCGTCCTGATCGCCGTCTTCGCTGCGATCGCTGGTGTCGGCGCGTTTCTCGCCGGGCGTCGCCGTTGCGTCGTCCTTGTCTTTTTTGCCGAACATTGTGTCTCTCCCTCCGACGGGGCCGGCGTGGCCCCGGATTTCCTACGCTGTTACGGCTGTGCCGCCGCCCTCGCGCCATTTCTCGAAAAGGTGCACCATCGCGGCGGTCGCGACAACCGGCATCAACAGATTGACCAGCGGAATGGTCAACAAAAACGCGATGGCGACACCGATCATCCAAACTCCGCCCTGATGCGCCTTGCGCAGTCGCACGACCTCGGTCGACGGTAAGCGCCGCGACGCCACCAGTTCGAAATACTCGCGGCCCAGAAGGTAGCCGTTCACGGCATAGAAGATAAACGGGAACAGTGGGCCCAAGAACAAGAACGGCAGCAGTAGAACGTTCAGACCGATGAGAATGCCGAAAAATTTGATGGTTGTGATGATCGCTTCGCCGACCGGTTGACCGGGCGCCTTGTCGAGGGACGGATAATGCCGGTGCTCGACACATTCGGCGACGTTATCGAGGAACAATCCGATCACCGCGCTGACGGTGGCGGGAAACAGAAACCATGTCAGTGCCAAGGTCGCCAAGCCGCCCAGCACATCGACGGTGCCCTCCAGCCAACCGATCTGCGAGATCGAGGTTTCGGTCAGAACCCAGCCGACGGCGGACCAGAGCAGTATCAGCGTTAGCACAGCGCCGGCGACGGAAAACCATATATATTTCCGCGTGCTTCGGTCGCTTAGTTGATTTACGCCTTTAATTAGAGCACTTAACATATTGAAAAAAAATATCTTCCAGTTTGATTTCGCGAAATGGTCTCCATTAAATGACGGGACTCACATGGCGTCAAGGCGTCTGCATCACACAGCACTTTAATAAGGCAAATTTCTTGTTTTAAAACAAAGTAATATTTCATTAACCATACAAATTAAGTTAACGTTAACCATTTTCCGTCCTGACACCGTCGAACCGGCTTGCCGAATGAACCGCCGTGGCTATACTCCGGCCCGACGAAACGCTCTCCCCAAAAGGACTCAACTATGCCCGACGCAGCTTATGACGTTCTCGGGATCGGCAACGCGATTGTCGATATCCTGGTCCAAACCGACGACCGGTTCCTTACGGATCATGGTCTCGCCAAGGGCACCATGGGCTTGGTCGATTGGGACGCGCAAATGGCGCTGTACGAAATGACCGGGCAGGCGATCGAAAGCTCCGGCGGGTCCGCAGCCAATACCCTGGCCGGAGTCGCCGCGCTCGGCGGGTCGGCGGCATTCGCCGGCAAGGTCAAATCCGATCAGTTGGGCATTGTATTCGGTCACGACATCCGGGCCGCTGGTGTCGATTTCACGACACCCGCCGCCGAGGACGGCGCCGGCACGGCAACCTGTCTGGTGCTGATCACGCCGGATGGCCAACGGACCATGCAAACGTATTTGGGTGCGTGTATCGATTTTGCCCCGGCGGACCTGGATCTTGACCAGATCAAGAATGCCAAAGTCACCTACATGGAGGGGTATCTGTGGGATCCGGACGCGGCGCGCGAAGCGTTCTTCCTGGCCGCCCGCACGGCCCATGACGCCGGACGCGAAGTGGCGTTGTCCCTGTCGGACCCGTTCTGCGTCGACCGCCACCGCGAAGGGTTCCGGGCTTTCACCAACGAACATGTCGATCTGTTATTCGCCAACGAGGCCGAGGTCATGTCACTGTTCGAAGTGAACACGTTTGACGAAGCCGTGCAGCGGGTGCGCGGCTTGGCCGATATTGCCGCCTTGACCCGTTCCGAGGCCGGATCCGTGGTGGTTACCGCCGACGAGATCTTCGAAGTCGATGCCGCGCCGGTTGATCGGGTTCTCGATACCACCGGTGCCGGCGATGCCTATGCGGCGGGCTTCCTTGCCGCCTATACCCAGGGCCGGTCCCTCCCCGAGGCGGCGGCCCTGGGCGGGTCCTTGGCGGCGCATATCATTCAGCAGATCGGTGCCCGCCCGCCGGCAGATATTCGTGACATGATTGCAATACCCGGTGGTGGCTGACGCAGCGACATCGCGAAACACGCGACCTAACAGGATTGGATACCCCTCCGATGGACCTTAGAAACATCGCCATCATCGCGCACGTCGACCATGGCAAAACCACGCTTGTCGATACCATGCTGGCACAAAGCGGCGCTTTCCGCGCCAATCAACAGGTCGCCGAGCGGGTCATGGACTCCGGCGATTTGGAGCGCGAGCGCGGCATCACGATCCTGGCGAAGTGCACGTCGGTGGAATGGAACGATACGCGGATCAACATCGTCGATACGCCGGGACACGCCGATTTCGGCGGCGAGGTGGAGCGGATTCTGTCGATGGTCGACGGCGTGGTTTTGCTTGTCGACGCCGCCGAGGGGCCGATGCCGCAAACCAAGTTCGTGACCGCCAAGGCTCTCAAGCTCGGCCTTCGTCCGATCGTCGTCGTCAACAAGGTCGACAAACCGGATGCGCGTTCGTTCGATGCCGAGACCGAGGTCTTCGACCTGTTCGCCGCCTTGGACGCGACCGACGAACAGCTGGATTTCCCGACTCTTTTTGCGTCGGGCCGCGACGGCTGGGCCGCGGAATCGCCGGATGCCGGCGGCGGCGATCTGACACCATTGTTTGATTGTATCGTTCGCCACGTACCGACGCCCGAGGCCGACGCGGACGGCCCGTTCCGGATGTTGGTGACGACGCTGGAAGCCGATCCCTACCTGGGCCGGATTTTGACCGGCCGGGTGTTTTCCGGATCGATCAAGCCGAACACCGCGATCAAGGCGCTTGACCGTGATGGCAAGGTGGTCGAGCAGGGCCGGGTGCAGAAGCTATTGGCATTTCGCGACGTTAAACGCGAGCCGATCGACCATGCGTCGGCGGGCGACATCGTGGCGATTGCCGGTCTGTCCACCGCAACGGTGGCCGATACGCTGGCCGCCCCCGAGGTCGAAGAGCCGTTGCAGGCACAGCCCGTCGATCCGCCGACCCTCGCCGTCACCTTCGCGATCAATACCAGTCCGTTCGCAGGCCAGGATGGCGACAAGGTCACCTCGCGGGTGATCCGCGACCGTCTGATGCGCGAGGCCGAAGGCAACGTCGCGATCCGCATCACCGAGACAGAACAGAAAGACGCATTCGAAGTCGCCGGCCGTGGCGAACTGCAACTCGGCGTGCTGATCGAACAGATGCGTCGCGAAGGGTTTGAACTGTCGATCTCCCGTCCGCGGGTCCTGTTTCGCGAAGACCCGGAGACCGGCACCCGGTTGGAGCCGACCGAAGAGGTGACCATTGACGTGGACGAGGCGTTTTCAGGCATCGTCGTCGAGGCTTTGAACGTTCGCAAAGGCCGGATGACCGAAATGCGCCAAGCCGGCGGCGACAAAGTACGTCTGACTTTCGTCGTGCCGTCACGCGGCCTGATCGGCTACCACGGCGAATTCATGACGGAAACCCGGGGCACCGGCGTGATGAACCGGGTGTTTCACGACTACGCCCCGCACCAAGGCGCGATTCCCGGGCGACGCAATGGGGTTTTGATCTCCAACGCGACCGGCAAGGCCGTCGCCTATGCGTTGGCGGGGCTTGAGGGTCGTGGGGTTCTGTTCGTCGGTAACGGCGATCCGGTTTACGAGGGCATGCTGGTCGGCGAGCACAGCCGCGACAATGACCTTGAGGTCAATCCGCTGAAGAGCAAACAGCTGACCAACGTTCGGGCGTCGGGTACGGACGAAGCGATCCGTCTGACGCCGCCGCGGCCGATCGGTCTGGAAGGGGCCATCGCCTACATCAACGACGATGAGTTGCTGGAAGTTACGCCTTCCTCCCTCCGATTGCGCAAGCGCCATCTCGACCCGCACGAGCGCAAACGCGAGTCCCGCCGCGAAGCGGCTGGTTGAGCCACGTTCGTCGCAGGGATACCTTGGCGGTATGGGTAGTTTAGGGTTTCCGGACGGGATGGGCGTCGACCGGCCTGTCGCCGAGATGCCGGCTTTCTGGCGGATGTTTCCCGCCGGTATGCCACGCCGCTGGTGGCTTTTCCGGTTATTCGATTTGTTGGTTCGGTTTGCCCCTGTTTTTGGGCGCAAGCGCGGCGTGGTTGTCGTTCGGATGGACGGCATCGGTGACATGATGCTGTTTCGCCGCAGTCTCGATCACTATGCCCGGGCCTTTGGCGTGTCGGCCGATGCGATCACGGTGATCGGGTGCCATAGCTGGGCGTCCATCGCGCCGGACCTATTCGGCGGCTTTAACGTGATCCCCATTGACGAACACCGATTCGCCAAGCGGCCGTTTTACCGTGCCTTGATTGCCTGGCGCGTGCGCCGGTTGAATGCGGCGACGGCGGTCTGTGACCAGTACTTTCGCCGCGCGATGATGGCCGACAGTTTGGTTTGGTTGTCCGCCGCACCGGAATCGGTCGTTTCCATGCCATATGTCAACGAGCCGACCCGCGCGCTTTACAATTATTATCTTTGCCAGGTCAGCCGGATCATCGACACCGGCCCCTATCCAACGCATGAAATTACCCGGCATGCGTATTTTGTCTCGGCCCTACTGGGGCGACGGATCGATCCCGAACCGCCCACGATGGATTTCACGCCGGTCCCGCCCGTCGCATTGACCGCGCCGTATGCGGTGATGAACCCAGGTTGTAACGAGCCTGGCCGGCGCTGGCCGCTGGCGTCGTATGTCGCCGTGGCGGAGCGTTTGTTGGACCAGGGATGGACGGTGGTCTTTGTCGGTACCGGCAAAGAAAAATGGGACGGCAACTTGCCCGCGTCGTTGAGTGCGCATGCGCGCGTCGTCGATCTGACGGGAACGACGACCCTGCCGGAGTTGACGGCGGTGATGCGTGACGCGTCCCTGGTGGTAAGCAACGATACCGGGCCCGCGCACTTGTCGATTGCCGTAGGCGCGCCGACCGTGGTTGTGGTCGGTGGCGGGCACTTCAGCAGTTTCGTCCCTTATCCGCCCGAGGCCACACCGAGCACCGCACGGTTCGTGTACAAGGAACTCGATTGTTATCATTGTTTCTGGCGCTGCCATTTGCGCGCAAAGGACACAGACGTCTTCCCCTGTGTCGACGCCGTCGGGGTCGATGCGGTTTGGTCGGCGTGCCGCGATTTGATGAGCGATGCGACGCCCGGCGTTGCGTCGACGGACTAGCCCGGCGGTGCGCACCGCCATTGCCGAGTGGTCCGCCGCCGCCAAGGTCTATTTGGAATTTCGTGTCTTTCTGATTTTGCTGCTCGGGTTCTCCGCCGGCTTGCCGTTGCTGCTGGTGTACGGGACGCTGTCCGCCTGGCTGCATGAAGAGGGTGTCTCGCTGACCGTGATCGGCTGGTTCTCTGCCGCCAGTGCAGCCTATGCGTTGAAGTTCCTGTGGGCGCCTTTGGTCGATCGCTGTCCGCTGCCGGGCTTGACCCGCTGGTTGGGGCAGCGACGCGGCTGGTTGCTGTTGGCCCAGGTTTGCGTGATCGGTGCGACGCTGGCACTCGGTGGCTCGAACCCTGCAGGCGATTTGGCTTGGACCGCGTTTTGGGCGGTACTGTTGGCGTTTGCCTCGGCGACCCAGGACATCGTCGTCGATGCCTACCGGATCGAAATCCTGGACGAACGGCAGATGGGTGCCGGGGCGTCGAATTATGTCGTCGGCTACCGCGTTGCGACGTTCGCCTCTGGTGCCGGGGCGCTGGTCTTGGCCGATCAGGCCGGTTGGTTCGTCGCCTACGCGGCGATGGCGGCGTTGGTGCTGGTTGGGGTCGTTGCGACGTTCCTCGGCCGCGAGCCGGAACGTCCGGCAAACGAGGCCGCTGTGCGCGCCGCCAAATCATTTGCCGAAAATTTTCGCGACGCCGTTTGGATGCCGTTCGTCGATTTCATGACCCGGGCCAACTGGCCGGCGATCTTGCTATTTGTGGCTCTCTACAAGTACGGCGATGCGTTATTGGGTGTGATGGCGAATCCATTTTATTTGGACATCGGCTTCACGAAAACCGAGGTCGGCTTGGTGACCAAGGGCTTTGGGCTGGCGATGACGATCACCGGCGGCATCATCGGCGGTATTCTGGTGGCCCGATGGGGCACGCTGAATGCACTGATGATCGGCGGTATACTGCAGGCGGCGTCGAACGGGGTCTTCGCGCTGCAAGCGTACGTTGGGCCGTCTCTGCCGATGCTGTTCGTCACCATCGGGATTGAAAATTTGATGGGCGGTGTCGGCACCATTGCCTTTGTCGCTTATCTGTCTGGATTAACGAATGTCGCCTATACCGCGACGCAGTTTGCCTTGCTGACCTCATTGATGGGTTTCGCCCGCACCGTTTTGGCGTCGGGGGGTGGCTGGTTGGCCGACCAACTGGACTGGGTCGCGTATTTCCTACTGACCGGTTTGGCGGCAATCCCCGGTTTGTTTCTGCTGATCTGGTTGATGAAGCGTCAGCCGCATCCCGTGACGGGTGACAGAAAAGACTAGCATCCATCCCATCGCCATGTTATTGTGCACTGCAACATAGAATGCTATTTGGGGTTACATACCAGGGGGTTACTGATGAATATGGATATGGTGCCGGCGGGCGATAATCCGCCGTACGACGTCAACGTGGTGATCGAGATTCCGCTCGGCGGCAATCCCGTGAAGTACGAGTTGGACAAGAAATCGGGCGCGATCTTCGTCGACCGGTTCCTGCACACGGCCATGTATTACCCCTGTAACTACGGTTTTGTGCCGCACACGCTGTCCGATGACGGCGACCCCATTGATGCCGCGGTGGTCAGCCAAATGCCGGTGATCCCGGGGTGCGTGATCAAATGCCGCCCGATCGGGGTGTTGATCATGGAAGACGAAGCGGGGATCGACGAAAAACTTCTCTGCGTGCCGGTTGATGAACTACACCCGTTCTACGGCGACGTCAGTTCTTACCGCGATATTCGGCCGGTGATGATCGAGCAGATTCAGCACTTTTTCGAGCACTACAAAGACCTGGAACCGAACAAATGGGTCAAGGTCAAACGTTGGGGCGAAGCGGAAGAGGCGATGGAACTGATCCGTCAAGCCATCGACCGCGTCAGCGGATCGGACGACGAGACCGTCGAAGCCTGACGATCACGGTCCCGGGAAAACCCGGGCCCGCAAAGTCTCTTTATTTTTTAGCCGCCTTAGCCCGTCGCTTCGTGCGCCGTCAATGCGGCCAGCGTCACCATGTCCGTTACCGTCGCCCCCATTGGGACGATTTGAACCGGTTTGCTGAGCCCACGGATCAGCGGGCCGAGGACTGTCGCGCCGCCGACCGACGCCAGCAGCTTGGTGCCGATCTGTGCGCTGTGCAGGCCCGGCATCACCAGAATGTTGGCGGTGTCGGTTAGACGGCAGAACGGATACAGGTCCATCAGGTCCTTATTCAGGGCGACATCGACCGCCATCTCCCCGTCGTATTCGAAATCGACACTGTTGGAGTCGAGGATCTCGACGGCTTCTCGAACGACCTCGGTGCGTGGCAGATCCGGGTGGCCGAAGTTGGCAAAAGAAATCATCGCCACCCGTGGCACATGACCGAAACGGCGCACCTCGGCGGCGGCCTGGACGGCGATCCGGGCCAAGGCTTCGGGTCCTGGCGATTCCGTAATCGCCGTATCGGCGATGAACAACGACCGGCCTTGGTCGAGGACCATCGACATCCCGATCATCCGCGCGCCCGGTTTCGGATCGATGACCTGCAAGATGCTCTCGATCGTCGCGTGGTAGTTGCGGGTCAATCCGGTGACCATGGCGTCGGCGTCGCCGAGCGCGACTTTGCAGGCGGCAAACACGTTGCGGTCCTGATTGACCATGCGGACGCAGTCGCGCATCAGCTTGCCCTTGCGTTGCAGCCGTGAATACAGGAACTCCGCATAGTCTTGGTTGCGGTCGGTGATCTTGGCGTTGCGGATGACGATCCCATCGTAGCTGCCGAGGCCCAGGGACTTCATGGTTTCCAGAACCCGCTCTTCGCGGCCGATCAAAACCGGCGTGCCGTACCCGGCATTCAGAAACGCATGCGCGGCGCGGATCGATTTTTCCTCCTCGCCCTCGGCGAACACAACACGGCGCGGTTGCGCGCGGACCTGGTCCAAGGTCGATTGCAGATAACCGACCATCGGGTTGAGGCGCGCCGACAGCTCCGCCTCGTAGACGTCCATGTCAATAATTGGGCGTTGGGCAACGCCGGAATCCATGGCCGCTTGGGCGACGGCTTTCGGAATCGCGACGATCAAACGCGGGTCGAACGGCGTCGGGATCAGATATTCCGGCCCGTATTGCAGGTGATCGCCGGCATAGGCCGCATCCACTTCGTCGGGAACGTCTTCGCGGGCCAGTTCCGCCAGGGCGTAGGCTGCGGCGATCTTCATCTCGTCGTTGATCCGCGTCGCCCGCACGTCGAGGGCGCCCCGGAAGATATACGGGAAGCCAAGGACGTTGTTGACCTGGTTCGGATAATCCGACCGGCCCGTCGCGACGATGGCGTCGCTGCGCACCGCCTTAACGTCTTCCGGGGTGATTTCCGGGTCCGGGTTGGCCATCGCGAAAATGATCGGTTGGTCGGCCATGGATTCCACCATGTCCTGGCTTACCGCATCCTTGATGGACAGGCCGATGAAGGCATCGGCGCCTTTCATGGCGTCGGCGAGGCTGCGGGCCTCGGTATCGACCGCGTAGGTCGATTTCCATTGGTTCATGCCGGCTTCGCGGCCTTGATAGATCACGCCTTTGGAATCGCACATCAGGATGTTGCTGGCGGATACGCCCATCGCCTTCATCAAGTCGGCGCACGCAATGGAGGCGGCGCCGGCGCCGTTGATGACGATCTTGGCATCCGCCAGTTTGCGGCCGGTCAGATCGATCGCGTTGATCAGCCCGGCGGCCGTAATGATCGCGGTGCCATGTTGATCGTCGTGGAAGACCGGCACGTCCAGTAACTCGCGGAGCCGCTCCTCGATCATGAAGCATTCCGGGGCCTTGATGTCTTCGAGGTTGATGCCGCCGAACGTGTTTCCAAACAGCCGGACGCTTTCGACAACCTCGTCGACGTTTTCGCTGAACACCTCGACGTTGACTGCATCGACGTCGGCAAAGCGTTTGAACAGAACGCACTTGCCCTCCATCACCGGCTTGCTGGCCAGAGGACCGATATTGCCGAGACCCAGAACCGCCGTCCCGTTGGAAATGACGGCGACCATATTGCCGCGTGCCGTATAGTCGTACACCCGACTTTCGTCTTCATGGATGGCAAGACACGGGCCTGCGACGCCGGGCGAGTAGGCAAGAGTCAAATCGTGTTGCGTGGTCAGTGGTTTGGTGGCCTGAATTTCCACCTTGCCCGGCTTGCCCTTGGCGTGCATATGCAGGGCTTCGTGATACAGGGCCTCTGTCGCTTTGTCGTCCATGCTTCCTCTCCCGGGCCTAGCCCGATTATTCATTGAACCTGCGAACGTTATGCGCTCGCCGGGGCCGGACGTTATTGCGGTTCCGCCGCAAAAGTGCAACGGCGCGCGTGTGCCCGGGACCGCGCCTATGTTAGGATAGTTTCGTCCGAGACTCCTAAAGAAGTATTGCCGCGCCGCCGATGAATAAGATGACTGCTGCCGATGAAAGCGCCGAGGCGCCCGCCGCCGCCGGCGTGGTGACGCCGATGATGGCGCAGTATCTGGGCATTAAACGCGACCATCCGAACGACCTGTTGTTTTATCGGATGGGTGATTTTTACGAGTTGTTTTTCGACGACGCGGTCTCTGCCGCTGCTGCGCTGGATATCGCTTTAACCAAGCGGGGTAAGCACTTAGGCGACGATATCCCGATGTGCGGCGTGCCGGTTCACAGTCATGAAGCCTATTTGAACAAGCTGATCCGTAAGGGTTTCCGGGTTGCGATCTGCGAGCAGACGGAAGATCCGGCGGACGCCAAGAAGCGTGGCTCCAAGGCCGTCGTGAAGCGCGAGGTGATGCGGGTCGTGACGCCTGGCACGATCACCGAAGATACGCTTTTGGAGTCGCGGCGGAATAACTATTTGTCCGCCATTGCAAAAGCCCAGCAGGCTTATGCGGTCGCCTGGCTCGACATGTCGACGGGCGATTTTCGTACACAGGACCTGGCGCCGGGCGATGTTTCGGCAGCTTTGGCGCGTATCGATCCGGGTGAGATCGTCGTCGCTGATGGTTTGTTGGAGGACCCGGCCCTTACGGCAGTGTGGTTCGATGTGCAGGACAAATTGTCTCCCCTGCCGGGCAGCCGATTCGACAGCGAGGCGGCCCGCGCCCGGCTGCAAGAAACCTTCGGGGTCGCGACGCTGGATGGATTCGGTGCGTTCAGCCGGGCTGAGGTCGCGGCCGCGGGCGCGCTGATCGATTACGTCGCCTTGACGCAAAAAGGCAAACTTCCCCGGTTGATGCCGCCGGTCCGCCTCGACACGCGCGCGGTGATGGAAATCGACGCCGCGACCCGGCGCAACTTGGAACTGACCGAAACCATGGCCGGTGGTCGAAAGGGCAGCTTGCTCGACGCCGTCGACCGGACCATGACCGGTGGGGGTGCCAGGCTGCTGGCGCGACGGCTTGCGGCGCCGCTGACCGACCCAGACGCCATCACCCGACGCCTCGACCTGGTTGAAGTTCTGGTTGCCGACCCGCGTGCCCGCGATGCCGTGACCGATCATTTGGATGCCATGCCGGATATGGCGCGTGCCCTCAGCCGCCTGACCCTGGGGCGCGGCAGCCCGCGAGATTTAGCTGCGGTCCGCGACGGGTTGTCGCTCGCGGCTGCGATGGGTGGCGCATTACGTCTGCTGCCGACGTTGGAGCCCTCAGCCGACTTGCCGCGACTGCTTGATGCACTTGGCGGTCATGAGGCGCTGGTCGATGCGCTTCAGGCGGCGCTGGTCGACGCACCGCCGCCGAACGCTGCCGATGGCGGGTTTGTTCGGTCCGGGCATCACGCCCGGCTCGACGAACTGCGGCAGATGCGTGACGAAAGCCGACGTCTGATCGCCGCCCTGCAACAAAAGTATGCTGCCGAAACCGGTATCTCCGCGCTCAAGGTGCGCCAGAATAATGTTCTCGGCTTCTTCGTCGAGGTAACGGCCAAACAGGCCGACGACATGCCGACGGGGCCGGATAGCCCATTTATTCATCGCCAAACCATGGCCAACGCGGTTCGTTATTCCACGGTCGAGTTGAGTGACCTCGAAGCCGAAATCTCACGGGCCGGCGATCGGGCGCTGGCGTTGGAGCGCGAGATTTTCGACGGCTTGGTGGCAGAGGTCGCGGCGGCGACCGACACTATCGATGCCACCGCCGATGCGGTGGCGCAATTGGACGTCGCGCAATCGGTCGCTGAATTGGCGACCGCCGACGGGTATACCCGTCCGGCCGTCGATGACGGTGACGGGTTCGACATCGGCGGTGGACGACATCCGGTGGTTGAGCGGGCCCTGGCCCGCGCCGGCGAGGCGGCATTCGTCGTCAACGATTGCCGCCTCGAAGCCGGATCCGAGACCGCGTCCGGTGGGCGGCTTTGGCTGCTGACCGGGCCCAATATGGCCGGTAAAAGTACATTCCTTCGGCAAAACGCGTTGATCGCCGTGCTGGCCCAGGCCGGGATGTACGTGCCGGCGGCCCGCGCCCACATCGGCGCCGTCGACCGCTTGTTCTCACGGGTCGGTGCGGCGGACGATTTGGCCCGCGGCCGTTCGACGTTCATGGTCGAAATGGTCGAAACCGCGGCAATTCTGCACCAGGCCGGGCCTCGGTCGCTGGTCATCCTCGACGAAATCGGTCGTGGCACGGCTACGTTCGACGGGCTATCGATCGCCTGGGCCGTGGTCGAGCACCTGCACGAAATCAACGCCTGTCGGGGTCTGTTCGCCACTCATTACCATGAGTTAACGGAGTTGGCGCAGAAACTCCCGTCCTTGACCTGCGCCACCATGCGGGTGAAGGAGTGGCAGGACGATATCGTTTTCCTTCACGAGGTGACCGCCGGCACCGCCGACCGGTCCTATGGCGTGCACGTCGGCAAACTGGCCGGCCTTCCCGACTCCGTGATTGGGCGGGCGGAGACCCTCCTGTTGCGGCTAGAAGCGGACAAACAGACTCAATCTGGTGCGCTTGGCGATGATTTGCCCTTGTTCTCAGCACCACAAGCGCAGGTGTCAGCGCCTAAAGTGCCCAGCGGTGTCGACCAACGCGTCGCAAAGATCAACCCGGACACCTTAACGCCACTCCAAGCATTAGAAGAGTTGTACAAGTTAAAGTCATTGAGCTTAAAAGATGATTAGCGATCATGCTCGAGTGATGCAACATCCGCCCGATATTATAACGGACTCAAAACGAGCTTGGGCAACAACGGGGATGCATCGAACGGCCGGCGACAAACTCTTTCATGTCGCCTGTGCCGACGGGATCGTATACTAAGGCCATCATGGACAAAGTTCTCAAACCGCGCGCGATCATCGACCGGAAAAAGGTTCTCGGCGACCTCGACAAGATACTCGGCTGGTCCGGCTATTCGACGACGACGCAGCCCGAGATCTTTGCTATCTTTAAGACAGCGTTGGAGAACGGCCGGGCCGAGATCAAGCGCCGCTTCGAGGCTGGCGAACAAACCGGACCGGAGACGGTACGCGCGGGCGCGCATCTCATGGATCAACTGATCCGCATTATCTACGAAGTGGCGTCGCAGCACGCCTTTCCGGCGGGCGTCGCGACCAAGGGGGACGCCATGTCGGCGGCGGCCACCGGCGGATATGGCCGGGGCGAGCTGGCACCTCATTCCGATATCGATCTGATGTTTGTATTGCCCTACAAAGTAACGCCACGGGCCGAACAGGTCGTCGAGTACATGCTTTATACGCTGTGGGATCTGGGCCTGAAGGTCGGGCACGCGACGCGGGCGGCGGAAGAAGCGGTCAGGCTCTCGCGCGACGACATCACGATCCGTACCAGTCTTTTGGAAGCCCGCCTGATCACCGGGGATACCGGGCCGTTCGCGACATTCGAAAAGGCGTTTCGCGCCGATGTGATCGCCGGCAGCGGCCCGGCGTTTGTCGAGGAAAAACTGGGCGAGCGCGATGATCGCCACAACCGGATGGGTGATACCCGCTACGTGCTGGAACCGAACATCAAGGACGGCAAGGGTGGGTTGCGCGATCTTCAGACGCTGATGTGGATTGCCAAGTATCTGTATGCGGCGCGCGACATTTCCGATCTTAAGGCGAAGGGCATTTTGACCGCCCAAGACGTCAAACGGTTCGCCAAGGCCGAAGAGTTCCTGTGGACCGTCCGCTGCCATCTTCATTATTTGACGGACCGGCCCGAAGAACGCCTGACATTCAATATCCAGACCGAGATCGGCGAGCGCATGGGCTATACCGATCACAAAGGCCTGAGTGGCGTCGAGCGGTTCATGAAGCACTATTTTCTGATCGCCAAGGACGTCGGCGATTTGACCCGCATCATCTGCGCCACCCTGGAAGAGCAACACAAAAAGAAACGCCGCCGGTTTCGGCTACCGCGATTGGGCGGCGGCGGCCCGAAACTCGACGGGTTTACGGTTGACGGCGACCGGATCCTGCTGGCCGACGACGACGTGTTCAAAACCGACCCCGTCAAGCTGTTGGATTTGTTTTGGCAGGCGCAGCGTCTGGATCTGGATATCCATCCCAACGCGCTGCGCGTCGTCACCAAGAACCTGAAACTGGTCAACCGGGACCTGCAGAACAATCCCGCCGCCAACGAAATCTTCATGAATATCCTGACCGGCCCGGCACCGGACAAAACCTTGATGCGAATGAATGAAGCCGGCGTGTTCGGCAAGTTCGTGCCCGATTTCGGCCGCGTCGTGGCACAGATGCAGTACGACATGTACCACGTCTACACGGTCGATGAGCACACCATCCGGGCGATCGGTATTCTACACGGGATCGAGACCGGCGCACTGAAAGAGGATCATCCGGTCGCCTGCGCCGCGATTAAGGAAGTCCAGTCGATGCGGGTGCTGTATGTCGCGGTGCTGCTACACGACATCGCCAAGGGCCGGGGCGGCGATCATTCCGAACTCGGCGCCGAGATTGCGCTGAAGCTCTGCCCGCGGTTGGGGATGAACGAGTGGGAAACGGAGACCGTCTCGTGGCTGGTCCTCAAGCATTTGTTAATGAGCAACACGTCGTTCAAACGTGATATCGACGATCCGACAACGGTGTATGATTTCGTCGGCGTGGTGCAGTCGCCGGAACGATTGCGACTTTTGCTGATCCTGACCGTCGCCGATATCCGCGCCGTCGGCCCAAATGTTTGGAACGCGTGGAAGGCAGGCCTGCTCCGCGATCTATACTGGCGCTCCAGCGAAGCCATGCTCGGCGAAAGTCCGCAGGATCAAATGTCCAGGCGTGTCGTTCGCGCCAAGGGCCGTCTGACCGCCGCCCTTGCCGAGGCCTCGCCGCCTTGGACCGAGCAGGAGATCGACGCCCACATGGACCTTGGCCGTGATCCCTATTGGCTGGCGTTCGAGACCGAAATCTTGATCCGGCACGCCCAATTGATCCGCGCGGCCAAAGAAAGCGACGAAGACTTGGTGGTCCGTATTACCCCGGACGAGGCCCATGACGCCACCGAAGTCATCGTCTATACCGCCGACCAGCCGGGACTGTTCGCCAAGGTTGCCGGCGCCCTGTCGTTGGGGGGCGTCGATATTGTCGATGCCAAGATCAACACGTTGAACAACGGCATGGCGCTGGACACGTTTTGGGTTCAAGACAGCCAATCTGAGGCCGTGTCCGGCGAGGGGCGGACCGATCGTCTGAAGGGCCGGATAGAGCGGGCCCTGTCCGGCGTCGCCTTGCCGTCGTATGAAATCAAGGCCGCACGGGCCAAGGAAATGCCGTCGCGCACGAACGTTTTCAAGGTGCCGCCGAGGGTTCTGATCGACAATGAAGCCAGCCGCACGCATACGGTGATCGAGGTCAACGGCCGCGACCGTGTCGGAATCCTACACGACATCACCAACACCTTGACCCAGGCTGGACTTCGGATTTCGTCGGCGCATATCTCGACCTACGGTGAACGGGTCGTCGACGTTTTTTACGTCAAAGATATCTTCGGCCTAAAAATGGAACAGAAATCGAAAATCAAGGATGTGCGAATCGCGTTGCTGAGCGTCCTTGAAGCCGCCGAGGCCGCCGCCACGTCGGAGGCGGCTGAGTGAGTCGCCGCCGCTGCGCCATAACCCTGCCGCAATTGCCGGTGACTTTCCGCCCATGAACCTGATCCGCGCCGTCTCCGCCATCGGCTCCATGACCTTGTTGAGCCGTGTTTTTGGATTCTTGCGCGATATCCTGATCGCCAATTTCCTTGGTGCTGGCGCGGTTGCCGACACTTTCGTCGTCGCATTTCGATTTCCCAATTTGTTTCGCCGGTTGTTTGCCGAGGGGGCCTTCGCCGCCGCCTTCGTGCCGATGTTTTCGCGCCAGTTGGAGAGTGACGGCCGCGAGGCGGCCAAGGTTTTTGCCGAAGACGCGTTCTCGGTCTTGGCGGTGATTCTGGCGGCTTTCGTGATTGCCGTCTGTCTGGTCATGCCGTGGTTGATGCCGTACTTGGCGCCGGGCTTCAACGAGGTGCCGGGCAAAATGGCGATGGCGACGGAGTTTTCGCGTATCGCCTTCCCGTATTTGTTCTTCATTTCCCTGGTCGCGTTGCAATCGGGTGTCCTCAATGCCTTTGGGCATTTCGCCGCCGCCGCGGCCGCGCCGGTGCTGCTCAACATCACCTTGATCGTGGCCCTTTTGGGGTTCGCCGGCGACACCGAAGAAGGGGCAGGCCGGGCCTTGGTCTGGGGGGTGTTCGCCGCAGGCATCGTGCAGTTCCTGTGGTTGGTCTGGCATTGCCGCCGCGCCGATTTTCCCCTGCGGTTCCGTTGGCCGCGTCTGACCGATCGGGTGCGAACCCTGGGGGCGCGGATTATTCCCGTGGTGTTCGGCGCCAGTCTGTATCAAATCAATCTGCTGATCGGTACCATCCTGGCAACGACGATTTCCGATGGCGCGGTGTCGTATCTGTACTATGCCGACCGGGTGACGCAATTGCCGTTGGGCGTTGTTGGAATTGCTGTGGGGACGGCGTTGTTGCCGATGATCTCTCGCCAATTAGAGGCCGGCGAGACCGCCGCTGCCAACGATTCGCAAAACCGCGGCGCCGAGTTCGCGTTGCTGCTGACATTGCCGGCCACGGTCGCTTTGATCTTGATTCCCGAGCCGATCATCCGTGTGTTGTTCGAGCGTGGTGCATTTGGCGAGGCGGCCACCACGGCGACGGCGGCGGCATTGATGGCCTATGCCATCGGGCTGCCGGCGTATGTTGGTATTCGCGTCTATACCCCTGGTTATTTCGCTCGCGAAGATACCAAGACGCCGGTCAAGATCGCGGCCCTGGCGATGGCCGTCAACGTGGCGCTGAACCTGATCTTGATGCGGACTATGGGACACGTCGGGATTGCTCTGGCGTCCAGTATCTCGGCGTGGCTGAACGTTCTATTGCTGGCCGCCGTCTTGGCGCGTCGCGGTCATTATGCGATCGACCGGCGACTGATCCGGCGTGGCGTCGGCATCTTTGCCGCCAGCGGTCTGATGGGTCTGGCACTATGGGCCGGGATGACGCGATTGGGACCGTGGCTGGTCGGCCCGTGGCAGACGCAGGTGGGCTCGCTTGTGCTGCTGGTGGTCGGCGGTTTTGTCGTCTATTTGGTCGCGGCGCGTCTTTGCGGCGCTTTGTCGATCGACGAGTTGCGGCGCGTGTTGCGGCGGGGGCGCGCAGGCCCGGCTTGACCCGTCCAGGACGCCGGGCGATAACCCGCGACCGAACGATCCGCCAGCAACGAGACCCGATCCATGAGCCAACGTATCTTTTCCGGCGTACAGCCGACAGGCAACCTGCACCTTGGTAACTATCTGGGGGCCATCCGCAACTGGGTGGCACTGCAGAACGAATACGAATGCCTGTTCTGCGTCGTCGACCTTCATGCGATTACGGTTTGGCAGGATCCGGACAAGCTGCGCGCCTCGACGCGCGAGGTCGCGGCGGCGATGATTGCCTCCGGGATCGATGCCGACAAACATATCATCTTCAACCAGTCCCAGGTGTCCGCCCACGCTGAATTGGCGTGGATCTTCAATTGTGTCGCCCGGCTCGGATGGCTGGATCGCATGACCCAGTTCAAGGAGAAAGCGGGCAAGGACAAAGAGCGCGCCTCGGTCGGGTTGTACGCCTATCCGAACCTGATGGCGGCCGATATTCTGGCCTATAAAGGGACGCATGTGCCGGTCGGCGAAGACCAAAAGCAACATTTGGAACTGGCGCGCGATATTGCCCAGAAATTCAATAACGATTACGGCACCGAAACGTTTCCACTGCCGGAACCATTGATTCTCGGCACGGCGACGCGGGTGATGTCGTTGAAGGACGGCAGCGCCAAAATGTCGAAATCGGACCCGTCCGATTTGTCGCGGATCAACATGACGGACGATGCCGACACCATTGCGCGGAAGATCAAGAAAGCGAAGTCCGATCCGGACCTGCTGCCTGACGGCGTTGCGGGTCTGGATGGCCGCCCCGAAGCACGCAATTTGCTGGGTATTTATGCCGCTTTGACCGAGGGTACGCTGGAAGCCGCCGTTGAGAAGTTTGCCGGCCAACAGTACTCGGCCCTGAAGACGGAATTGGCCGACGTGGCTGTGGCCCATCTTGGCCCCATGCAGGACGAATACCGGCGCCTGTTGTCGGACAAGACCCATGTTGACGGCGTTCTTGCCGACGGTGCGGCACGCGCTCGGGATTTGGCGGCCCCGGTTCTTCGCGAAGTACAGGATATCATCGGCTTCCTGCGACCAAAGCCGCGGCGTTCGTAGCCGGTTGGCCGATGCGCGGTCTAGTGCTTGTAACGACCGCCGGATAGGCCCACATACGAGGCAACAAATTTGTGCGGGCTCGGTGTCCGCAATGCAGAGTTTTTGGAGGATGGAATGTTCATTCAAACGGAAAATACGCCGAACCCGGCGACGCTGAAATTTTTGCCCGGCAAAGCCGTCATGGACGCCGGCACGGCGAACTTCGCCGAGCCCGATAGCGCTGCGCGCTCGCCCTTGGCGACCCGCCTGTTCGCGATCGAAGGTGTCTCGGGCGTGTTCCTGGGCTCCGACTTCGTGACCGTGACCAAAGCCGAAGATAAGGACTGGGACGTTCTGCGCCCGCAAGTTCTCGGCGGCATCATGGAGCACTATCAATCCGGCCGCCCGGTCGTTGAAGAAGGCGGCGACACCGCCGAGGCGGCGGGCGACGACGATCCGATCGTCAAGCAGATCAAAGAACTGATCGACACCCGTGTCCGTCCGGCTGTGGCACAGGACGGCGGCGATATCGTCTTCAAGGGTTTCGAAGGCGGAATCGTTTCGCTGCATATGCAAGGCGCTTGTGCCGGCTGCCCGAGTTCGACGGCGACGCTGAAGCACGGAATCGAGAACATGCTCCGGTACTACGTTCCCGAAGTTCAGGAAGTGCGCGCGGTCGAGTAGTAGACTGTAAATAAACAATAAATCACGCTACCTTGACAAGATTGCGAGGGATTTCGTACACCCTCCGCATGTGCTCGCGTATGGTTAACGCCGTTCGCGCAAATGACGGCCGGGACATGACCGATCAAAAAGACGGCGGTCCCTTCGAAAAGAGCCGATAAGCCACCCAGGGCAACAGAAGCGACGAGGGACGCACGCGCCGAATACGGCCGTGCCTGGAAGCAAAATGACGACCAGAAAATTCGACCGATGGGTTCTCGGCATCACGATCGGCGCCGTTGCGATCACCGCCGGTGCCAGTTTGATCAGTCCCGCCAAGGGCGTGACGGCCGCACCTCGAGTGTCTTTCGAGATGGCCGGCGCCGAGTTTGCCAGCCTTGAGGACGGACTACAGCCGGCGGCGCCGCGCCTATCGGAGCCGGCAACGGGTACCCTGCCGACGGCCGCCTTGGCCGAGGAGTTCGCCGCCATGGGCTATACGCTCGATACCGTGCGCCGAGGCGATGCGCCAGTACCGCGGGTGTTTCTGGCGAAACTCCCCAACGATCTGGACGCCGTGCCCGAGGTGTCACTGCGCAAATCGGTGTTTTTTAAGACTATGCTGCCGCTGGTTCTCAAGGAGAACGAGCGCATCCTCGCCGACCGGCATCGGCTGATTCGGTTGAAGGCACAATCCGCCCTCGGATTTTCGTTGCCGGCGGCCGACAGGCTCTGGCTTGCGGTGCTGGCCGATCGGTACCGGATGAAAACAGATGACATGGATGAACTGCTGCGCCGTGTCGACGTGATTCCGGTATCGTTGGCGATCGCCCAGGCTGCCGAAGAAAGTGGTTGGGGAACGTCGCGGTTCGCCCAGACGGGCAATGCGTTGTTCGGTCAGTGGACCGTGGAGACAGATACCGGGATTGTCCCGAAAGACCGCGAAGAAGGGATGACGCACAAGATCAAGGCGTTCGATAACTTGGCGCAATCGGTTTCGGCGTACATGCGCAATCTTAACTCTCACCGCGCCTACCGCGAGCTGCGGAGTAAACGTGCCGGGCTTCGCGCCGAGGCGGCGCCGCTGGATGGCGCGTTTCTGGCCGGGGCGCTGTTGCGGTATTCGGAACGCGGTGAGAAATACGTCCGTAGCATCCGGACC
The DNA here is from genome assembly GCA_965222395.1 of Rhodospirillales bacterium. Taxonomy (GTDB): domain Bacteria; phylum Pseudomonadota; class Alphaproteobacteria; order Rhodospirillales; family Casp-alpha2; genus UBA4479. The sequence continues at coordinate 2,848,432 of OZ244947.1, read as the reverse complement.
ATTATGGACGCCAACGACCTTCGCGATCTGGATGATGCCCGCTTGGCGGTCGATGGCGAGGCTAATCAGTCGGCCTAGTTCTGCCGCGGCACATAGAACTGCCGCCCAAACCAATACCATTTCCCGTCGCCTGCCGGCATCGTGCAGTTAAGGCGCGTCCGTCCGCGCGGCATGGCCTCGGTCACGCGGACTTCGATTCTTTTGCCGAGACGTTCCACCGTCGCTGAACCGGTGTGCGAGGCGAAGCAGTTCAGTCGGTCCAGGCCTTTTGTCGGCCAGTCGACGGTGAAGCCGATGTTGGGGGGATTAGTCTTACCGATGACCGGGTCTGCCGGCGTCATATCGGAGTACCCGAGCGGTACGGCGTTGGCCGCCAACTGAAACCGGTCCAATGAGCCGAAGTTTTCGTTCATGGCGAACCGGGGCATGTAGAATAGTTCTCCGCCGCTGCCGATGGCGCCGGAATGCTGGCCGAACGCGGCAATGAAGCCCGCCTCGCGGACGAGTTCCATGGTCTCGAGGCTGGCTTCACCATACGGGTAGGCAAAAAGCGTCGGCGTTTGTCCCATTTCGTCCTGGAAACGCGCATTAGACACGCGGAGTTCGTTGCGTGCCGCATCGGCCGATTGGTCGGCCATGTGCGGGTGGGTCTTGGTTTGGCTGCCGATGATGACACCTTCGCCGGCGAGTTCGCGAAGCTGATCCCAAGACATGTAACGCGAAAGACCTCGGTCGACCGGGTCGGTGGCGACAAATATCGCCAGTGGAAAGCCGGCTGCTTTTAAAAGCGGCCAGGCCTCGGTGTAGACGGATTCGTAGGCATCGTCGACGCTGAGAGAAACGGTTCGAGGCGGCAGCGGCGTGCCGTCGCGGACGGCGGCGACCAATTCGTCCAGCGCGATGACATTATAATCGCCGTCTTGCAGTTCGGCGATGTGGGCGCGGAACTGCGCCATCGTCACGTTGGTCGACGGATAATCCGACTCGCCGAAACGGTGGTACATAATGACCGAGGCCTTGGCCACCGGCTCTGCCGCGGCGGCGTCGGCCATGGGATCAATTACACTCGCACCGATCGACGCGATCCATGCGGCAAAAAGCAATCTTAGGGACTTGGCGAACACAGTGGGCGGTCTCCGATGCCAGCATGCCGACCCGTTCATCTCAGGTGACATATTATTTTCATGCAATCTTGCCGATTGTCGTCGGCATACTCAAGTATGGGCAGGCCGCGCTGCGTCTGCTGTGACATCGCGCACGTCACTGACCTTAGCTTTTAAGGAGAAACTGATGCCCGATATGTTGACCCATGATGCCCTGAACACCCTGTTCATGGAGGCCCGGACGCATAATTCCTGGACCGATCAAGCGGTCGACGATGAGACCTTGGAGCGGATCTGGGAGATCGCCCGCATGGGCCCGACAAGCGCCAACTGTAGTCCAGCGCGGATCGTCTTCGTGCGTTCGGCGGAAGCGAAGGGGCAATTGCACGACTGTTTGGCCGAGGGGAACATCGACAAGACCATGGCCGCGCCCGTGACCGCGATCATCGGCCACGATATGGCGTTTTTCGAAAAGCTGCCGACGCTGTTTCCGCATACCGATGCGAAATCCTGGTTCGTCGGCAATGACGACTTGATTGCGGCGACAGCGTTTCGCAATGGCACCTTGCAGGGCGCCTACCTGATGCTTGCGGCGCGTGCCGTGGGCCTCGATTGCGGACCGATGTCGGGTTTCGACAACGATGCAGTCGATGCCCGGTTCTTCGCCGGGACCGACGTCAAATCCAATTTCATTTGCAACCTGGGATACGGCACCGCCGAGGGCCTATACCCGCGCGCGCCAAGACTGGCATTTGAAGAGGCTTGTCGCATCGCGTAAGACCGATTGGGCGGCGACGCGCCGCGTCATTCGGTAGGGGGTTGATGGGTGGACCGCAATACGGTCTCCGCGTGTATCTACGTGGTCTTGGTGATCGTCGTGATCGCCACGCGGATTTGGGGCGTGCCCATGGGGCGCGAGATCGGAGTCGCCTTGTTGGCGGTCTTCCTGGTCCTCGAAATCGGCCGCGCTCCGCCGTTGCAGCGAAACATGGGCGCCGCGTTGGCGGCGGCCGGGGCGTTTGCCGCCTATCTCGGCGGCGATTTGGTTGGCGTGCTGATCGACGGCCTCGACCGGGCGCAGATCTTCGTCGTGATGTTCTTTGCCGTCACTTGGCTGCGCGAACCCGCTGTGACCAGTCCAGCCCTTCGGGCGTTGCGCGACGCCGTCATGCGCCAGCAGGCGGGACATCGCTACCCACTGCTCTGGCTCAGCGTGCACTTCCTCGGCTCGGTTCTGAACTTGGCGGCCATGAGTTTGTTGTCCGGCATGGTGAGCGAGCAAAAGGATCGGCGATTGCGCCGGCGCCTTTCGTTGGCCTTGATGGCGGGATTTACCTCCGCCTCGTCCTGGGGGCCCTTCTACGTCAGCGTGGCGGTGATTCTGACCGCCGTACCAGGCGTCCGATGGGTCGAGGTAGCGCCGTTCGGCTTTGCCATGTCGATCTGCATGCTGGCCGTGGGTTGGGGATACGACCGGCTGGTATTGCGCCAACCGGCAACTGTACAAACAGGGCAGGCGCCCGTATCGCCTGACTTGGCCGCAGGTACGGTAATCCGGATCGTTGCGATCCTTGGGGCACTGGTGGTTTTGGTGATGGGGACGCACGAGGTTGCCGGCTTGCCGATCCCCATCGCGCTTGGGGTCATCTGTCCGCCCTTCGCGGTCGGCTGGGCAATGGTTCAGGCCCCGGCTACCGCGCGTTGGGCAGCCGGTGGCGGTCCGTTGACGCGCCGAATCTTTCGTGGCTTGCCCGACCTCCGGAACGAGGCGATTGCCTTTGTCGCCGCATCGATCCTGGGTGTCGGCATTGCGACGATCCTCCCTCCCGAGGTGATCGGCGGTTACTTGCGGGCCTACGACATTACCGGCGATGCCGTCGTTGTGGCATTGATCTTCGGCATGGTTCTGGCGAGTGCGGCCGGATTCCATCCGGTCATCCTGGCCATCCTTGTCGGCGAGGTCCTGCCACCCGAGGTGATCGGCATGCCGCCGGAGGTGCTGGCGCTGGCGATGCTCGGCGTGTGGGGAACCTCGACGATGGTCTCGCCGTTCTCGGCGACGACGTTGTTCATGGCGCGGGTCGTCGGTCTGCCCAGTCACGTCATCGCCTGGCGTTGGAATCCGCCCGTGGTTTTTCTTGCCTGCAGCGCGGTCGCGGCGTACGTCGTGGCAATCCGGCATTTGTTCTATTTGTAGCCTGAGAGGACCGCGCCGCGTGACAACGATACTCGGCATCGATACGGCGACCAGCGGGTGCTCCGTCGCCCTTTGGCAAGACAGCGAGTGCTTGGCGCATCGTGCCGCGCGGATGCCGCGCGGCCAGTCCGAAGCGCTGGCGCCGATGATCGATGATGTGCGGGGCGATGCCGGAATCGACCTGTCCGTCATCGACGCCATTGCGGTGACACGGGGGCCGGGTGCGTTCACGGGTCTGCGGATCGGCTTAGCGGCGGCGCGGGCGCTTGCTATGACACTCAATGTCCCATGTCTGGGTATCGGAACGTTCGAGGCATTGTTGGCGGAGGCCCAGGCCACGGTCGAAGGCCAGGCGGTAGATATCCTGGTCATCGCCATCGAATCGAAACGCGACGACATTTTCCTTGCCGCTTATGCGCCTGACGGCGGCGAAGTGTTGGCGCCCTGTGCCGCGCTGCCGAATGCTCTTGCCCAGGCGACGGGCCCGGACCAAAGGGTCGTGATCGCAGGCGATGCGGCGGCGCAAGCAGCGGCGGTGTTGGCCGACCGGTCCGACGTTCGGATTCTGCCGTCGGTCGATGTGGCCGATGCCCTGACGGTGGCGGCGCTGGGCGCGGATATATTGGAGGCCGGTGCGAATGCGCCGGCGGAACCGCTGTACATGCGGCCGCCCGACGTCACGCTGCCGGCTTAGGTCGCTTCCTTGCGGATGACGACGCGGTGCGTATCTTCGCCCGCCGGCTCGATCGACAGCACCGTATGACCGTGTTGTTTGGCGGATCGCGGGACGTTCGCGAGAGGCTCCTCACCCTTGAGGGTGACCGCCAGGATGTCGCCGATCTGCAATCCCTCGAGGGTCAGTTTGGTGCGTACGAAGGTCATCGGGCAGATCAACGACGTAATATCGAGTTCGTGCGTTACACTTTGTTTCTCGGCATTTTTATTTAAGTCATGCATTTGTTAACTTGATCCGTACTAGCCCGCTATTTATAACGTTCCTTATATTTAAGCCGCACTGTATTCAAAAGCGGCCGAACGAATTACCGCAGGAGCTCATTTTCAGATGGCAAGTAATCCCAATCAAAACGACTTATTGGAACTGACCGCAGAGATCGTCTCCGCGCACGCGTCGAACAACGCGGTCGCGAGCGGAGAGTTACCGCAAGTGATCAAAGATGTCTATGCGACCTTGTCAACCTTGGGTGAAACGCCACCGGAGCCGGACAAACCGACCCCGGCGATTGCCATCAAGAAATCGATTACACCGGATTACCTGATCTGCCTCGAAGACGGCAAGAAACTGAAGATGCTGAAGCGTCATCTCAAGACATCGTACGATATGAGCCCCGACGAATATCGTGAACGTTGGGGACTTCCGGCGGATTACCCGATGGTTGCGCCGAATTACGCGAAAAAGCGCAGCAGCTTGGCGAAAAAAATTGGCTTGGGCCGGAAACCGGCCGCGACGCGCGGGCGCAGCAAATAATCCGACAAGATTGCCCGGCCGGTCCTTGACGCGGCGACCGATGCTCTTCACATCATATGTCAGGCGCGGTACCATCGCCTGAACGAAGGGATCTGATGCGCTATGCCTGAAACTCGAATCGAGAAACTGTGTATCGACCGCGGCATGAAAATGACCGACCAGCGACGCGTCATAGCGCGGGTGCTGTCGGTCGCCGACGATCATCCGGATGTCGAGGAGGTTCATCGCCGTGCCGCATCGGAAGACTCCCGAATCTCGATTGCGACTGTGTATCGCACGATGCGTTTGTTCGAAGATGCCGGCATTGTCGAACGTCACGACTTCGGCGACGGCCGCTCCCGCTACGAGGAAGCGCCGGAGGAACATCACGATCACCTGATCAACGTCAAAACCGGTGCCGTGATCGAGTTCCATAACGAGGAGATCGAGCAGTTACAGGAAAAAATCGCCAAGCAGCATGGGTTGACGTTGGTCGGTCACCGGCTGGAGCTTTATGGCGTGCCGATCGGAGACGACACCGATATGGACGGGGCGTGACCCGAATGACGGGATCGTCGAGGCCGCACGCTTGACACTTGACCGTCACCTCTACTATGTCCCCCGCCGATTGTTCGCGCATCGGGCGCGACCGGGCCGGGACCACTGACATGTCGAAATCCGTCTTCATCAAGTCTTATGGCTGCCAGATGAATGTCTACGATGCCTCGCGCATGGCCGACGTCCTGGCGCCGTTGGACTTTGGTGCGACAGAGATCATGGATGACGCCGATCTGGTGATCTTGAATACCTGTCATATTCGCGAGAAGGCGGCGGAAAAAGTGTATTCGGAACTGGGACGTCTGCGTCTGCAGAAAGATGCCCGCGCCGGGACAGACAAACCCATGGTGATTGCCGTCGGCGGCTGTGTCGCCCAGGCTGAGGGCAACGAGATCCTCCGCCGCGCGCCTTATGTCGATCTTGTGTTCGGCCCGCAGACCTATCATCGCCTGCCGCTGATGCTGCGTCAGCATGCCTCGAGCGGCCGCGCCGTGGTCGATACTGAGTTTCCCGCCGAAGATAAGTTCGACCAGTTGCCCGACGCCGGGCGGATCGACGGCACGTCGGCATTTCTGACGGTTCAAGAGGGCTGCGACAAATTCTGCACGTTTTGTGTCGTGCCTTATACGCGTGGCGCGGAGTTTTCCCGGCCGGTCGACGCGGTTCGCCGCGAAGCCCGTTTGCTGGCCGACAGGGGCGCCCGCGAAATCACGTTGTTGGGCCAAAACGTCAACGCTTATCACGGTGCGACGCCGGACGGTGGCGAATGGACCCTCGGTCGGTTGATCCGCGATCTTGCCGAGATGCCCGGGGTGGACCGATTGCGGTATACGACCTCGTACCCCGCCGAGGTCGACGAGGACCTCATCGCCGCGCATCGCGATGTCCCCGAGTTGATGCCGTTCTTGCATCTGCCGGTGCAGGCCGGCTCCGATCGGATCCTCAAGGCCATGAACAGGCGCCACTCGTCGGGAGACTATAAAGACATCGTCGGGCGGTTGCGTGACGCGCAGCCGGATTTGGCGCTGTCGTCGGACTTCATCGTCGGGTTTCCCGGCGAGACGGATGCCGACTTCACCGCCACCATGGACTTGGTGCGTGACGTCGGTTTTGTGCAAGCGTACTCGTTCAAGTATAGCCCGCGGCCCGGAACCCCAGCCGCCGACTTGGAGGATCAAGTGCCCGAAGACCTCAAATCCGCCCGACTGCAGGAACTGCAGGCGGAACTTAACCGCCAGCAAGTCGCCTTCAACGAAACGTGCGTCGGACGCACCTTGCCGGTGTTGTTCGACCGTGTCGGTGCGCGCGACGGACAGTTGGTCGGACGCAGTCCGTACATGCAGGCAGTTCATGCGGATCTTCCGCACGACCGATTGGGTCAGATCGTCTCCGTCCGAATCGATCGTGCCAAACCGAACAGTCTCTCGGGGACACCCGTCAGCGCGGCGAGCGCGCCGCGGGAGGCCGTCGCGTGAGCCGCTCCGCCAACGCCGTCAAACAGGGCGGACAGAAAAGCCGCAAAAAGACATTTCAAAAGAACAATCTGGCGATTGCGCTGTTCGGCCCGCACAACAGCCACTTGGCGCAAATCGAAGAGGAACTGGGTGTTGCCATTCATGCCCGCGGCAACGAGGTAACCATCACCGGCGACGCCGAGGCGGTCGCGCGGACGGGCGGCGTACTGGATGCCTTGTACGAACGGCTGGAACGCGGCCAGGACGTTGACCAGCCGGAGGTCGATGCGATGGTCCGGTTTTCGGCGATGCCCGAAGGTCCGCGGGCGCAACCCGGCCCGGGCGTCAGCGTCCGCAACCGGGTGGTCAGCCCACGCACGCCCACCCAGGCCGATTACTTCAACGCCATCGACGAATCGGAGTTGGTATTCGGGGAGGGCCCGGCGGGCACCGGCAAAACGTATCTTGCGGTTGCCAAGGCCGTCGAGCGACTGGTCAGCGGGGAAGTTCAGAGGATTATCCTGTCTCGCCCTGCCGTCGAAGCTGGCGAACAGCTGGGATTTTTGCCCGGTGACATGCGCGAAAAAGTCGATCCTTATCTGCGTCCGCTGTATGATGCCTTGCACGACATGATGCCGGGTCAGCAAGTTCAAAAGCGGCTCGAAAGCGGCGAGATCGAGGTCGCGCCGTTGGCCTTCATGCGCGGGCGAACGCTGGCCAATGCGTTCGTGATTTTGGACGAGGCGCAGAACACCACCGCCGTGCAGATGAAAATGTTCCTGACTCGATTGGGCGAGGGCTCGCGCATGGTGATTACCGGTGATCTCAGCCAGGTCGATTTGCCGCGCGGCACCCGGTCCGGGTTGCGCGATGCCCGGGACGCCTTGGCACATGTCGATGGGATCCGCTTCGTTCGCTTCAAGGAGGCCGACGTCGTGCGGCACAAGTTGGTGAGCAAGATCGTTCATGCGTACAAGGATTTGGAGGGCCGCCGAGGGGCCGGGGCGCAATACCGGTTGACCGAGGACGATGCCGAGGACGATGCCGGCTGATCCTGACCCCGCGCCGTCCGAACCCAACTTGGACATCGATGTCGATGTCCGTGCTCGGGCATGGGCAGATGCCTTTCCCGATATCGAAGCCGATTGTAACCGCGCCATTGCCGCCGCATGGCGTCTGATCGACCGCGTGGACCGCTGGCACGAGGTCAGCGTTGTACTGGCCGACGATGCCTTTCAAGCAAGTTTGAACGCCACCTATCGCGGCAAGGAAACACCGACCAACGTGCTGTCATTTCCAAGCGGGGTGGACGCGGCGTCGGTCCCGGCGGAGGCGCCGCTCCCCCTCGGCGACATCGTGCTGGCGCTAGAGACCGTGCAGCGCGAAAGCGCCGAGCTAGACGTGCCGTTACAAGATCATTTTTCGCATCTCTTGGTCCATGGTATGCTTCATCTCGTGGGATTCGATCACGAAACGGAGCGTGACGCCGAAGAAATGGAGAGTTTGGAAGTGAAAGTGTTGGCGACATTGGGCGTCGCGAACCCTTACTTGCTCAATCCCGCGCCCGTGGATCACCGACAATGAATGAGCTGCCGCCGCGCGAAACGCCCGTGCCCGCGATTGCGGAACCGGCTCAGACCGAGACGGAGAAGCCGAGTAGTCGATCCGGTTTCGGTCGCGAGTTCAGCCGCGCCGTGAAACGATTGTTCGGCGGATCGGAATCGCCCCGCGACGTCCTCGAAGAGTTGATAGAGGAGCGCGACGAGGCGGCTGTCCCGCTTGACCCGGATGAGCGTCGTCTTGTCGCCAACATTCTGGAACTGCGAAACGTCACGATTTATGACGTCATGGTGCCTCGCGCCGACGTCATCGCGATTCCCGAGGATGCCTCGCTCGCCGATGTCATCGAGATCGCCACCAAAGAAGGTCATTCGCGGCTGCCGGTCTATCGCGATACCCTCGACGATGCGCAAGGCGTGGTCCACATCAAGGATGTCCTGGGTTGGCGCGGGCGCGACGAGGCGTTCAAAGTCGCCGAGGTACAGCGAAAGCTGATCTTCGTGTCGCCGTCGATGCGGGTCCTCGAACTGTTGCTGGAAATGCGCGTTAAACGCTCCCACATGGCCCTGGTCGTGGATGAGTTCGGCGGCGTTGACGGCTTGGTGACGATCGAAGATTTGGTCGAGGAGATCGTCGGCGAGATTGAGGATGAGCACGATATTGACGATGAGCCGAAGATCGAGCTCTGCCGCGAGGGTGTCTGGGAGGCCGACGCCCGGGTCGAGATCGAGGACCTCGAGGACGAAATAGGTTTGTTCGCGACCGAGGACGAGCGCGAGGATATCGACACCTTGGGGGGCCTGGTTTTTTCGACGGCAGGCCGCGTGCCGATTCGTGGCGAAATTATTGCCCACGCCGGGGGCGTCGAGTTTGAAATCCTCGACGCCGATCCGAGGCGTATCCATCGGGTTCGCTTGCGCCGTCGGTCGGCACCGGAACCTGTGGCGGCGCAAGCCAACGAGTGACCACCGCGCTGACCTCTCCGAAATGGATCGATCGCCCGGCGCCCTGGCGCTGGGCCGGCGCCATCGTGTGCGGTTTCTTGACCGCTCTCGCATTGCCGCCGATCTATGCCGTGCCTTTGTTGTGGCCGGGCTTTGCCGGACTGACCATGTTGATCGCCACGGCGCGTGGTCCTTGGCGCGCCGCGGTGGAGGGTTGGGCCTTTGGCCTGGGCTTCTTCGGGTTCGGTTTGTATTGGATCGGCCATGCGTTTCTCGTCGATGCCGAACGTTATGCGGCCTTGATGCCGGTCGCCGTGATCGGGATTTCCGTGGGCATGGCGCTGTTCACGGCATTGGTAGGTGCCGCGGTTCAGATTATGGCGCGCCGCTTCAGCGTCCCGGCGGCGGTGTTGCCGGCGGTCGTGGCCGCTTGCTGGACGATCGCCGAGTGGTTGCGGGGGTTCGTGCTGACCGGGTTTCCTTGGAACCCCGTTGCGTCGGTCTGGGGGGCCGTTACCGAGATGATGCAGCCGGCCGCGGGCATTGGTGCCTTGGGCCTCGGGTTCCTGACGGTATTGGCGTTTGCCGCACCCGCGGCTCTGCTCCTCAGTGGGCGGGACGTGCGCCGCGCCGCGATGATCGCCGTCTTGGGCTTCAGCATGGTGCTGCCCTCCCTATGGGCGATCGGCGCTGTCCGTTTGTCGGGGGCCGACACGGTCACCCGGGATGATGTCGTGGTCCGGCTCATTCAGCCGGCGATCCCGCAAGCCGACAAATGGAAACGCGATCTCCGCCAAGGCCACGTTCTGAAACAGATGGCGATGAGCAGCCGCGCACCGGGTCTTGCCGGGCCGGCGACGGTGGTCGTCTGGGCCGAGACCAATGTGCCTTTTGCGATCGGACCGGATTCCCTGATTCCTGCCGAATTAGCGCCTGCGGTGCCAACTGGCGGTCATTTGATCTTCGGCGCGCCGCGCCGGGATTCCGCCAATCTGGTCTACAACAGCTTGTTTGTCGTCAATGACGACGGGCGGTTGCAGGCCGAGTTCGATAAGTTTCATTTGGTTCCATTCGGCGAATACGTGCCGCTGCGCGGATGGCTGCCGTTCGAGAAGTTGACCGAGGGCCGCGGCGATTTTACGCCGGGCCCCGGGCCGCGAACCGTGCATGTCGATGGCTTACCGCCGTTTGCCGCCATCATATGTTACGAGGTGATTTTCGCCGGCAATGTGATCGACCCCGACGATCGGCCCGAATGGATCGTCAATATCACGAATGACGCCTGGTTCGGGCCGTCTTCCGGTCCGCGTCAGCATTTCGTCCAAGCGCAGTTGCGCGCCATCGAAGAAGGCCTACCCCTCGTACGCGTTGCCAACACCGGCATTTCCGCGGTTATCGATCCGTATGGCCGCGTCCGCAACGAAATCGATTTGGGGTTGCAAGGCGTCGTCGATGCACCGTTGCCGCAGGCGATTGCGGCGCCGCTTTTCGTCCGCCTTGGGCAAGGCGGCGGTTTGGCACTGGCGTTAAGCGCGTTGCTGATTGCAGGCCTTGTCGGGCGGCGCTTCGGAAGGTCTTGACGCCCTGCTGCGAAATTGTCACAAGACGCGCGCAGTTTCGATTGCCGTGGATGGATTTGGACCGCTTGCCGCCACGTAAAACAAGGCGCTAAGTGGGCATCAAGTCCGAAGATCTCGGCCGCCCTCAGGTCCAATGTGTGTAACACCCGCTTGGGAGGCATTGCCGTGAGCCGTTCGAATTACCTGTTTACCAGTGAATCCGTGTCCGAGGGCCATCCGGATAAAATCAGCGACCGCATTTCCGATGAGGTGGTCGATGCGTTCCTCGCCGTCGATCCGACGGCCCGCGTCGCGTGCGAAACGTTGGTGACGACGAAACTTGTCATTCTTGCGGGCGAGACCCGCTGCGCCGGAGATGTGCCGTTCGACAAAATCGAAGAGCTGTCGCGGAATGCCGTGAAAGACATCGGCTACGATCAGGATAACTTTCACTGGGCGAACAACGAGGTTCAAATTCACCTGCATCCACAGTCGGCGCATATCGCCCAGGGTGTCGATGCCGCTGGCAACAAAGACGAAGGCGCGGGCGACCAGGGGATTATGTTCGGTTACGCCTGCACAGAGACCGACGTTCTGATGCCGGCGCCGATTCATTTCTCGCACCAAATCTTGAAGAAAATGGCGGACCTCCGCAAATCCGGACAATTGCCGGGCATCGGTCCCGACAACAAGAGCCAAGTCACCCTGCAGTACGAAAACGGGAAACCCGTCCGTGCAACGTCCGTTGTCGTCTCGTCGCAGCACGATGAGGGTTTGACTCAGGACGACGTCCGCGAACTGGTGCGTCCGATCGTCGAAGACGTCCTTCCCGACGGTTGGATGTGTCCGGAAGAGGAATTCTACGTCAACCCGACCGGCCTGTTCGTGATCGGCGGCCCGGACGGCGATGCCGGTGTGACCGGCCGTAAAATTATCGTCGACACTTATGGTGGCGCGGCGCTGCACGGTGGCGGTGCGTTCTCCGGCAAAGACCCGTCCAAGGTCGACCGCTCGGCCGCGTATGCCGGTCGCTACGTCGCGAAAAACGTCGTCGCTGCGGGTCTCGCCGAGAAGTGCACGATCCAGTTATCGTACGCGATCGGGGTGTCGAAGCCACTGTCGGTCTACATCGATACGCACGGTACCGGGAAAGTCGACGAGGACGCGATCTCAGAGAAGCTGCAACAGCTCGTCGATCTATCGCCCCGCGGCATTCGCGAGCATCTTCAGTTGAGCCGCCCGATTTACGTTCGGACATCCGCCTATGGTCATTTCGGCCGCGTACCGGATGCCGACGGCGGATTTACGTGGGAGAGGACCGACCTGGTCGACGATCTCCGCACCTTGCTCTAGTTCCGCGCGGTCGTGGTCGACGCCACGCCCCCGACGCGGCCCGACGGCAAACCGAACTTCTATGGCCGCCGCAAGACGCACAAGCTCCGTCCGCAACGGCAGAAGCTCGTCGACGAGCTTTTGCCGGCCCTGAGGATCGACGCCGCCAAGGACATTTCGTTGTCGCAGTGTTTTGGGCGGGTGCCGACCGATCTCCGCTTGGAAATCGGCTTTGGTGCCGGCGAGCATCTCAGCGGTGAAGCGGCGGCGCACCCCGAGGTCCAGTTCATCGGCTGCGAGCCGTTCATCAATGGTGTCGCCGCCTTACTGTCCGACATCGACGCGGCCAAGCTGACCAATATTCGTATCTTCGATGACGACGCTCGGTTGTTGTTGGCCCGGCTGCCGCGCGGCTGTCTGTCCAAGATTTATGTTTTGTTCCCCGATCCGTGGCCGAAAAGCCGCCATCATCGTCGTCGTTTCGTGCAGCAAGACACGCTGGGCCTGCTGGCCGCCGCCGCCGCGCCGGACGCCGAGCTGATCTTCGCTTCCGACCACATGGGATACATCGCCTGGACGTTGGCCGAGGTACGGCGTCATGGCGGATGGCGGTGGACCGCTCGGCGGCCCGACGACTGGCGCCAACCGCCCCCCGGCTGGATCGCGACCCGCTATGAACGCAAGGCCCGCCGAAAAGGCGATGTGCCCGCGTTCTTGGTGTTCAAGAAAGCGGCATAATCGACGCCTCTCCGCGGACAATCCGCTTGCGTTTCCAGGTGGTTCCGTCTACAACTCGGCTGCCCTTCGGGGCGCTCGTTAATCTAACGATCGATAAAGGTTGATGGGTGGGCCAACGGCCCGCCTTTTTTAATGCCGGTCCGATCCGTGGGGGCTCGCGGCGGACCCGCTTCGAAGAGGATGCACGTGGAAGGCAACGATTTGGCACAACGTGTCGAACGGTTGGTATCGCCGACGATTGAGGGCATGGGCTTCGATGTTGTTCGGGTCCATGTCTCGGGCGGCGCGCGGCCAACGTTGCAGATCATGGCCGAACCCGCCAACGAACGCGAGATGACCATCGACGATTGCGCCGATATCTCGCGTGCGGTGTCGGCGGTTCTAGATGTCGAGGATCCGATTAACGACCGTTACACGCTGGAAGTCAGCACGCCGGGACTGGACCGGCCGTTGGTGCGGCTTCGCGATTACGAGCGGTTTGCCGGGTTCGAGGCAAAGATCGAGACCAAGCAACTGGTCGATGGGAAACGAAAGTTCCGTGGCCGGCTTGGCGGGATCGAAGGCGAAGATGTTTTTTTGGATGTCGATGGTGGCTATTGGCGGATCGCCTTTGCCGACATCGCCAAGGGTAAATTGGTCGTTACGGACGACATGCTGAAAACGCAAGGGAAAGAAGCGGAACAATGAGTGAGATGTTGATGGAGGCCGGCGATGTGCACGCCCGGCCGGAACTTTTGACGGTCGCCGATACCGTGGCGCGCGATAAGGGTATCGAGCGCGACGAGGTTCTGGAAGCCATGGAAATGGCCATCGAGAAGGCCGGTCGGTCGAAGTACGGTCACGAACATGACATTCGGGCCCACATCGACCGAAAAAGCGGCGAGATCACCCTGGCCCGCTACATCGAGGTCCTTGAAGACGGCGCCGAGATCGAAAACGAAGTCACGCAGTTGCATCTTGCCGACGCGGTCAGCCGCAAGGCCGATGCGGTGCCCGGCGAGTTCATCGTCGATATCCTGCCACCGATCGATTTCGGCCGCATCGCCGCGCAGACGGCCAAGCAGGTCATCGTCCAAAACGTCCGCGAGGCCGAGCGCAAGCGTCAGTTCAACGAATACAAGGACCGTATCGGCGAGGTCGTCAACGGTCTGGTCAAGCGGATGGAATACGGCAACGCCGTCGTCGACCTGGGCCGCGCCGAAGCGATCCTGCGGCGCGATGAGTCGATTCCACGCGAGCATTTCAACAATGGCGACCGCATCCGCGCCTACATCGCTGACGTCCGTGAAGAACCGCGCGGCCCGCAGATCTTCCTGTCGCGGACGCACCCGGATTTCATGGCGAAATTGTTCCGTCAAGAAGTGCCGGAAATTTACGACGGTGTCATCGAAATCAAATCCGTTGCCCGCGACCCAGGCTCGCGCGCCAAGATCGCCGTCGTCTCGCACGACAGCAGCATCGACCCCGTCGGACCGTGCATCGGTATGCGTGGCTCGCGCGTCCAGGCCGTCGTCGGCGAACTGCAGGGCGAGAAGATCGACATTATTCAGTGGTCGCCTGATGCAGCATCTTTCATCGTTAACGCGCTGGCCCCTGCCGAAGTGGCAAAGGTCGTGCTCGATGAAGACAACAACAAGATCGAAGTCGTGGTGCCGGACGAACAACTCAGCCTGGCCATCGGCCGGCGCGGCCAGAATGTTCGCCTTGCCTCGCAGCTGTCCGGATGGGACATCGACATTCTGACCGAAGCCGAGGAGTCGGAGCGCCGTCAGAAGGAATTCCAGGAACGCTCGCAAATGTTCGTCGAAGCATTGGACGTCGACGACGTGATCGCACATCTACTGGTGACCGAAGGTTTCAGCATGGTCGAAGAGGTGGCATTCGTACCGATTGACGATTTGGTCGACATCGAAGGGTTCGACGAGGACGTGGCCGGTGAATTGCAGGCGCGCGCCCGCAGCTACTTGGCCAACCTCGAAGAAGAGTTGAATACCAAGCGGAGAGATCTCGGCGTCGAAGACGACGTCGCCGAAATCGAGGGCGTGACCCCTGCAATGATGGTGGCATTGGGTGAAAACGGGATGAAGACCCGTGACGACCTAGCCGACCTGGCCGGGGACGAGTTGCTGGAGATTCTGCCTGCCGGAACTATGACGCTGGACGAAGCGAACACCATTATTATGGCGGCACGGGCGCATTGGTTCGATGACGAGCCCGCGGCCGAGGATGCGGCGGCGGACGCCGACGCCCCTGAGGCCGACGAAACCGCGAGCCCAGCGGAATAAGGCGAGGGATCGGTAGGGAACGGATGGCCAACTTGGCGAAAAAGCATGGACCCGGATCGGACGCATCGGATCGCCGATGCATCGTCACCGGAGAAAGCACCCCGAAATCCGGGTTGATTCGCTTTGTCCTGGGGCCTGACGGTGATATCGTGCCGGACCTTGGAGAACGGCTACCCGGACGAGGCGTTTGGGTCAGCGCGACCAAGGACGCCGTTGACGAGGCGGCGGCCAAAGGGCGTTTTGCCCGTGCGCTGAAAGGGCCGGTCGGCATTCCGGAGGGCTTAACCGAGACGGTCGAGGCGCTATTGGTCAGCCGTTGCCAAGACACCGTCGGCCTGGCGCGGCGCTCCGACCGTCTGGTGGTCGGTTACGACCGGGTGCTGGATGCGCTGGCGCGAGATCAGGTCGGGATCGTTGCGATTGCCGCCGATGCCGGTGGGGCGCGGCGTGATATCGACGCGGCGTCCGCGAACTTGCCGGTGGCGCGGGCGTTGACGAATGACGAACTCAGTTCCGCAACGGGCAAGGGCACGGTTTCCTTCCTTGCCGTTTTGCGGGGTGGATTGGCCGATACGTTTCGGCGTGAGAACGATAGATTGTTGGGATTTCGGCCGGAACTTGATCCGGCGCATGAAATGGACGTGAGCAAATGAGTGACGCAAAAGAATCGCAAAAAAGCGGCGGCAAGCTGGGCCTCGCCCGGCCTGGAAAGCTTGAGCTGAACAAAACCATGGACGCTGGCAGTGTGAAGCAGAACTTCTCGCACGGCCGCTCGAAGATGGTTCAGGTCGAGAAAAAGCGGAAACGCACCTACGTCACCGATACGCAAGGTAAGATGGCCGAACTGAAGGACGGCTTGAAGGGTGCGCCCGTCACCGAGCCTAGCGAGGAAGTCGTCGAAGCCCCGCAGCCGGCGCCCGAGCCGGTCATCGAGGAGACGGCGGATGCTGCGTCGAAATTGACAGATAGCGAACGCGAGGCGCGCGTTCGGGCCCTGGAAAGTGCTCGGCACGCCCCCGCCGACGGCGAGCCGCGTGCAGCCGGTCGTGGGAAGCCGCAGCTTTCCGATCTTGGCCGTGAGGAAGAGCCCGAAGCGCCCGCCGAGGAGAGCGAAGAAGAAAAAGCGATCCGCGAGGCGCAGGAAGCCGAAGCCAAGCGCCTTGAAGAGGAGCGTGAGCAACGCGCCAAGGAAGCGGCAGCTCAAGCCAAGGCCAAAGAGGCGCCCGCACCGGCCGCAACCGAGCGTGTGGAGCGTAAACCGAGAACGCCAGAGAAAGTCGAAGTCAAAAAACCGAGTCCCGGCAAGGGGCGCGGTGACGATCGTCGTCGCAAGGGCAAGCTGACGATCGCCGAAGCGGAATCCTTCGAGGAATTGGAAGAACATCGCCGGTCCCTGGCGTCGGTGAAGCGCCAGCGTGAGCGCGAGAAGGAAAAACAGAAAGAAGCCCGCGCCGAGGGCGGCAAGGTCGTCCGCGACGTTGTCGTGCCGGAAACCATCACGGTTCAGGAACTTTCCAACCGGATGGCAGAGCGCGGCGGCGAAGTTGTGAAAAAGCTCATGGAAATGGGTGTCATGGCGACGATCACGCAATCGATCGACGCAGATACCGCGGAATTGGTCGTGCAGGAATTCGGCCACCGCGTGAAACGGGTCAGCGAGGCCGACATCGAAGACAGCCTGTCCCTGGTGTCCGACGACGACGAGGGCAACACGTCGCCGCGTGCGCCGGTCGTGACCGTGATGGGTCATGTTGATCACGGCAAGACGTCATTGTTGGACGCCCTGCGCGAAACCGATGTCGCCGATCACGAGGCAGGCGGCATCACCCAGCATATCGGTGCGTATCAGGTCAGAACCGCCGACGGGGCGCTGGTGACCTTTATCGATACGCCGGGCCACGCCGCGTTCACCGAAATGCGGGCCCGCGGCGCCAAGGTGACAGACATCGTCGTCCTGTGTGTGGCGGCGGACGACGGCATCATGCCGCAAACCATTGAGGCTATTCATCACGCCAAGGCGGCGGAAGTGCCGATCATCGTGGCGATCAACAAGATCGATAAACCGGATGCCAATCCGGATCGCATCCGTACCGATTTGCTGAGCCACGACATCCAGGTCGAGGAAATGGGCGGCGACGTGTTGAGCATTCCGGTTTCGGCGTTGAAGAAAACCAACCTGGACAAGTTGTTGGAAGCCATATCCCTGCAGGCCGAATTGCTGGATTTGAAGGCCAATTCCGACCGCCCGGCCGAAGGCGTTGTGGTCGAGTCGAAAATGGAGCAGGGCCGCGGCTCGGTCGCCACGGTGCTGGTGCAGCGCGGGACCTTGAAAGTCGGTGATATCTTCGTCGCCGGTGCCGAATGGGGCCGGGTCCGGGCGCTGACGGATGCGACCGGGGCGAAGCTGAAATCGGCGGGACCGTCGATGCCGGCCGAGGTCGTCGGTTTGAACGGCACGCCGATGGCCGGCGACGACGTTATTGTTGTCGATAGCGAGAACAAAGCGCGCGAAGTGTCCGAGTTCCGCCAACGACGCGAGCGCGATAGCCGTGCCGCGTTGGCGGGCCGTGGGACGCTCGAGCAAATGTTCGAGAAAATCAAGGAAGGCGAGGCCGAGGGTTTGCCGGTGGTCATCAAGGCCGACGTGCATGGCTCCGTCGAGGCGATCATCGGTACGCTGACCAAGTTGGGCACCGACGAGGTCGAGGTGCAGGTGCTGCATTCCGGCGTCGGCGGAATCAACGAGTCCGACGTCACCTTGGCCCGGGCCTCCGGCGCGTTGGTCGTCGGGTTCAATGTCCGCGCCAATCCGCAGGCCCGCGAGGCGGCCAAACGCGACGGTGTCGATATCCGCTACTATTCGATTATCTACGACCTAACCGATGACGTTAAGAAGATGCTGTCGGGCATGCTGTCGCCGGATGTGTCCGAGGACATCATCGGTTACGCGGAAATTCGCGAGGTCTTCTCGATCACCAAGGTCGGAAAGGTCGCCGGTTGCATGGTCACGGAGGGTATGGTCAAGCGCGGTGCCAAGGTCCGCTTGCTGCGTGACGACGTTGTCGTCCACGAAGGCGAGCTCAGCCAACTCAAGCGCTTCAAGGACGACGTCCGCGAGGTCAAAGACGGCTACGAATGTGGGATGGCGTTTGCCAACTACAATGACATTCAAGTCGGTGACCGGATCGAGTGTTTCGAAGTCAAGGAAACCACCCGGGAGCTCTAATCCCGGCGTCGTTTCCCGAAACCGGCCATGGTACGTCAACCCGCCCGTCCGCCGTCGCAGCGCCAGTTGCGCGTCGGCGAGGAAATTCGCCACGCCATCGCGCTTGCGTTCGAGCGCGGCGAACTTCACGACCCGGAGCTTGCCGGTCAGTCCCTGACGGTGACCGAAGTCCGGGTCAGTCCGGATTTAAAAAACGCCACGGCGTTCGTGCTGCCCCTCGGCGGTGCGGATGGTGCGGCGGCGGTCGCGGCGCTCAACCGGGCGGCCGGGTTCATCCGCCATTGGGTTAGTCAGAACGTGCGTTTACGTCATGTCCCGAAAATCGGCTTCGAAACCGACACTTCGTTCGACGAAGCGCGGCGGATCGACGAGGTTCTGCACGACCCGAAGGTCTTGCGCGATCTGGCGCCGGATGTGCCCGAGGACAAAGACTGAAATGGCGCGGCGCCGAAAAGGGGTGCCGATCCACGGCTGGTTGGTGCTCGACAAGCCCGTCGGTCCGTCGTCAAACGCCTGTGTCGGTCGGATCAAGTATGTCACCAAGGCGCAGAAAGTCGGACATGGCGGCACCTTGGACCCGCTCGCCAGTGGAATCCTGCCGATTGCATTGGGCGAAGCGACAAAGACCGTCCAATGGACCATGGACGGCGAAAAAACGTACCAATTTACAGTTCGATGGGGTGAAGCGACAAATACCGATGACGCCGAAGGCGAAGTGACGGAAACGTCCGGCCACCGGCCAAGCACGGCGGATATCGAAGCCGTCTTGCCGGCATTTATCGGCGAAATCCAGCAAAAACCACCGGCCTATTCGGCAATCAAGGTCGACGGCGAACGGGCTTATGCCAAGGCACGCCGCGACGAAACCGTCGAATTGGCTCCGCGCACCGTGGTGATTCGGTCTTTGGTGTTGTTGGCACAGCCCGATGCCGACCATGCGGCGTTCGAAGTCCGTTGCGGCAAAGGAACTTACGTGCGTGCGCTGGCGCGTGATCTGGCCTTGCACTTGGGCACAGTTGGCCATATAAGGCGCCTCAGACGCACTGCTGTCGGCCCGTTCTCGCTTGATCGGGCCGTTCCGTTGGAGGCTTTCGACAACGTCGAAGACGACAACGCGGCGGCGCTTCTGTCGCAACATCTGCTCGCTGTTGAGACCGCGCTGGACGACATCCCGGCGCTGGCCCTGACCGAGCAGGAAGCGCGAAAGCTGAAACACGGACAGGGCATTCCGGTCCTGCCCGTGGCCCAGCGCTCCCCCTTGCGGGGCCTCTCTCAAGGGGACGTCGTTCAAGTGACGGCGGCGGGCACGCTGGTGGCTTTGGCGCGTATCGCGGGCGGGGAAATACGTCCAGTCCGCGTCTTAAACCTTTGATTATAGGAGTACACGATGTCGATTACTGCCGAACGGAAACAAGAACTGATTAAAGAATACGCCACCAAAGACGGCGACACCGGTTCCGCCGATGTACAAGTCGCCGTGCTGTCCGAGCGTATCAATAATCTGACCGAACACCTGAAAACCCACAAAAAGGATTTTCACTCGCGTCGTGGCCTGCTGATGATGGTCGGCCAGCGACGTCGGTTGCTGGATTACCTTCGTAAGAAGGACTCGAGCCGCTATGAAGGCCTGATCAAGAAGCTGGGCCTGCGCCGCTAAGGCGGCGTCCGGGGCGCGTCGGAATGGTCCGCCGGCCCCATTGCGCAAGGCGCCTGATGGTTTTTGCAAACGACCTAAGACTTAAGTCGACTTGACGCTTAATCCGCGGCCGAGGCGGCCGTGGGCGTGCGTGCCCGTCATGGAGATGGGGCGCCGTATGTAGGATGAGGAAAGAAAGAATGTTCAAAGAATTCCGCAAAGAGATCGAATGGGGCGGACAAACGCTGGTTCTGGAAACCGGTAAGATTGCCCGTCAGGCCGATGGTGCCGTGATGGCGACCCTGGGCGAGAGCAAAGTGCTCTGCACCGTGGTCGGGGAAAAGTCCCCGAAACCAGGCCTCGATTTCTTCCCGCTGTCCGTTCACTACGTCGAAAAAGCATTTGCCGCCGGAAAAATTCCTGGCGGTTTTTTCAAACGTGAAGGCCGTCCGACCGAGCGCGAAACGCTGATTTCACGCCTGATCGACCGTCCGATCCGTCCGCTGTTCGTGAACGGCTTCAAAAACGAGACCCAGGTCATCTGCACCGTGGTGTCGCACGACTTGGAAAATGAAACCGATGTTCTGGCGATGGTCGGCACCTCCGCCGCGCTGACCATTTCCGGTCTGCCGTTCATGGGGCCCATCGGCGGCGCGCGCGTCGGCCGCATTGACGGCGAACTCGTGCTCAACCCGACGCTGGCACAACAGGCCGAGAGCGATCTCGACCTGATGGTGGCCGGCACTCAAGAAGGCGTGCTGATGGTCGAATCCGAAGCCGCCGAGCTGACCGAGCAGGAAATGCTCGACGCCGTGATGTTCGGTCATCGTGGATTCCAGCCGGTCATCGATGCAATCATCGAGTTGGCCGAAGCCTGCGCCAAGGAACCGATCGACCTGCCGGAACCGCCGGAAGGCATCGATGCCCTTGCCGAACGGGTCAAGGCGGAAGCTGCCGAGAGTCTCCGCGAGGCCTATAAGATCCAAGAAAAATCCGAGCGTCAGGCGGCCATCGCCGCGGCCAAGTCGGCGGCGAAAGAAACGCTGAGCGCGGACGAAAGCCTGGATCAGGAACTGCTGGGCAGTGTTATGGGCGATCTGTTCAAGAAGTTGGAGAAGGACATCGTCCGCAACGACATCCTGGATACCGGCAAACGGATCGACGGCCGCGATACCAGCACGGTTCGTTCGATCGCCAGCGAAGTCGGCATCCTGCCGCGTGCCCACGGCTCGGCCCTGTTCACCCGGGGCGAAACCCAGGCGATGGTTACGACCACGCTGGGAACCGGCCAGGACGAGCAGATCATTGATGGTCTCGCCGACAACTACCGTGAAAACTTCATGCTGCACTATAACTTCCCGCCGTTCTCGGTCGGCGAAGCCGGTCGCTTCGGCTTTACCGGACGTCGCGAGGTCGGTCACGGCAAGTTGGCGTGGCGTGCCCTGCATCCGGTGATGCCGGCGAAAGACGACTTCCCGTACACCATTCGGGTCGTATCCGACGTCACGGAATCCAACGGGTCGTCGTCAATGGCGACGGTCTGCGGAACATCCCTGTCGCTGATGGACGCGGGTGTGCCGCTGCCGAACCCGGTGGCCGGGATCGCCATGGGCCTGATCAAGGAAGGCGAGCGTTACGCGGTGTTGTCCGATATCCTCGGCGACGAAGATCACCTCGGCGACATGGACTTCAAGGTGGCGGGAACCGGCACCGGGATCACGTCGTTGCAGATGGACATCAAGATTACCTCGATCACCGAGGAAATCATGCGGATCGCCCTGGATCAGGCCAAAGACGGTCGGGTCCACATTCTGGACGAAATGGCGAAAGCCCTGACGTCCGCGCGCGATGGCGTTAGCGCCAATGCCCCGCGGATTACCCAGATGCAGATCAATCCGGAGAAAATCCGCGACATCATCGGCCCGGGCGGTAAGGTCATTCGCGAAATCTGTGAGACCACCGGCGTCAAGATCGATGTCGAGGACGACGGTAGCGTTCGTATCGCCGCCGTCGATGCCGAAGCCGGTGACAAAGCCATGGAATGGATCCGTGACATCGTTGCCGAGCCGGAAATCGGCGTCATCTATACCGGTAAGGTCGTGAAGGTCGTCGATTTTGGCGCGTTCGTGAACTTCCTCGGCCCGCGCGATGGCTTGGTGCATATCTCGGAACTGGCCGAAGGCCGGGTCGAGAAAGTCACCGACGTTATCAACGAAGGTGACGAGATCAAGGTCAAGCTGATCGGGATCGACGATCGCGGCAAGGTCAAATTGTCGATGCGCGTTGTCGACCAGGAGACCGGCGAAGATATCACCGATCAAGTCGGCGATAAGAAAAAGCGCGCATAGCGCGGTATCAAAGCCGGGGTGGGGTGCCAACTGGCATTCCCGCCCCGGTTTTTTCGTGCATGACCCTCGGATTTCGCTTAATGATGCGGTATAAAGAGCATCTTGAAATTCACTAACGGCCATCGCTGGATGGCCATCTGAAGAGGGATCGACGTCCATTGTCCCGTCTCGATAAATACGATTACGAAGACCTGCTGAAATGCGGTCGCGGCGAACTTTTCGGTCCGGGCAATGCGCAATTGCCGTTGCCGCCGATGTTGATGTTCGACCGGATTACGCAGATTTCGGAAACCGGCGGAAAATATGACAAAGGTTTTGTTGAGGCCGAGTTGGATGTGAAGTCCGACTTGTGGTTCTTTGGCTGTCATTTTGAGGGCGATCCGGTGATGCCGGGGTGCCTGGGTCTTGACGCATTGTGGCAGATGGTTGGTTTCTTTCTGGGTTGGACCGGTGCACCGGGACGCGGGCGGGCGCTTGGCGTCGGTCAGGTGAAGTTCACCGATCAGGTCACCCCCGACAAATCGCTGGTACATTACCGTGTCGATTTGAAGCGGGTCATGAACCGGAAAATTACGCTGGGCATCGCCGATGGCGTGATGACGGTCGACGGCAATGTGGCGTACGAAGCCAACGATTTGAAAGTCACCCTCTTCACGCCCGACGAGTAAGAACGGGGAGCACACTATGAGACGCGTAGTCGTAACGGGGATGGGGATCGTCTCCCCCATCGGGAACGATGTATCCCAAGTCACCGACAATCTACGGGCCGGTCAATCCGGCATCGTTTTCTGCGAGGAATATGCCGAACGCGGTTTCCGCTCGCATGTCCATGGCGCGCCGCAGATTGAGCTGGACGACAAGATCGACCGCAAGTTGCGCCGGTTCATGGGCGACGGTGCCGCTTACAGCTATGTCGCGATGCAAGAGGCCATCGCCGACGCCGGCTTGTCGGACGCCGACGTGGTCAGCGAACGGACCGGTTTGGTCATGGGGTCGGGCGGGCCGTCGACGTCGGCCCAAGTTACCGCTGCCGACGTGGCACGGGAAAAGGGCGCCAAACGGATCGGCCCATATGCCGTGCCGAAAACCATGTGCTCGACCGTATCGGCCAATATCTCGACCGCATTTCACATGCGCGGGCTTAGCTATTCGATTTCCTCGGCCTGTTCGACCAGTGCGCACTGCATCGGCAACGGCACCGAATTGATCCAATGGGGTAAACAGGATGTGGTTTTCGCCGGTGGTGGCGAGGAACTGCATTGGACGCTGACCGTCCTGTTCGATGCGATGGGCGCGCTGTCGTCGAAGTACAACGACACACCGACAAAAGCTTCGCGGCCGTTCGATGCCGACCGCGACGGGTTCGTCATTGCCGGCGGTGCCGGTGTTGTCGTGCTGGAAGAGCTTGAACACGCCAAGGCCCGTGGTGCCAAGATTTACGGCGAGGTGGTCGGCTATGGCGCAACCTCGGACGGGGTCGACATGGTGGCGCCATCGGGAGAAGGGGCCCAGCGCTGTATGCGGATGGCGACCCAAGGCCTGGGCAACACAAAGGTCGACTACATCAACGCCCACGGCACCTCGACGCCGGCCGGCGACATGACCGAACTAAAAGCGATCCAGGAAGTCTTCGGCGCGCACAAACCGAAGGTTTCTTCGACCAAGTCGTTGACGGGCCACTCGCAAGGGGCAACCGGCGTTCACGAGGCGATCTACTCGCTGATCATGCTGAACAACAATTTCATCGCCGCGTCGGCCAACGTTGATAACCTCGACCCGGAAGCCGGCGACGCCGACATCGTGCGTTCGCGGATCGACGATGCCGATTTGAACTGCGTCATCTCGAACAGTTTCGGGTTCGGCGGGACCAATGCCACACTGGCATTCAAGCGGCTTGAGGCGTGAGCGCGATGGACGATCAGAACATCACCGATACGTCACTTTCCGGCGGCTTGCAAAGCAATCTGATGCACGGCAAGCGCGGGCTGATCATGGGCGTTGCGAACGACCGCTCGATCGCTTGGGGTATCGCCGATACGCTGCGTCAGCATGGCGCGGAGTTAGGCTTCACGTTTCAGAATGACGCCATTGAGCGGCGTGTCCGTCCGTTGGCTGAACAAGTCGGCTCGTCCGTGGTCTTGCCGTGCGACGTCGAAGACGAAGGCTCTATCGCTGCTGCGGTCAAGGGTGCCGTCGACGCCTGGGGCAAGATCGATTTCGTTGTCCACGCCATCGCCTATTCCGACAAGCAGGAATTGAAAGGCAAGTACGTTGCCACCACGCGGGAGAACTTCCTCCGCACCATGGACGTGTCTTGTTATTCTTTCACCGCACTGGCGCGGAATGCGGCGCCGTTTATGTCGGATGGCGGCAGCATGTTGGCATTGTCGTTCTACGGCGCGGAAAAAGTGATCCCGAACTATAATGTTATGGGCGTGGCAAAGGCCGCGTTAGAAGCCAGCGTGCGTTACCTGGCGTCCGACCTGGGTCCGGACGGCATCCGGGTTAATGCGATCTCGGCCGGTCCGATGCGGACCTTGGCCGGCAGCGCCATTGCCGGGGCGCGGCATATTTTCCGTTGGAACGAAGCCAATGCGCCGCTCCGTCGGAACGTCGAATTGGCCGATCTAGGCGGCGCCGGATTGTATCTGCTGTCGGACTTGTCGCGCAGCGTCACTGGCGAAGTTCACTACGTCGATAGTGGCTATAACGTCGTCGGTGTGCCGTTCCCCAGCGCGATCGAGCTTCCATAATTGACGGTTGCCCTGTTTAAATGCGATTAAGTCGCAATCATTGATTGCTATTTCGCAACGGGGGCCCCACATACCCACCTATGAGCGCGGAAAAAAGATACGGACAGGTCATTAAGCGCCTTCGCGCAGCGGGGCTGCGGCCGACCAAGCAACGCATTGCCTTGGCCAGCATGATGTTCACCGGTGAGGACCGGCATTTCAGCGCCGAACAACTGCACGGCGAAGCCGTCGCCGGGGGAATCGCCGTGTCGTTGGCGACTGTCTACAATTCTTTGCACCAATTCACCAATGCCGGCTTGTTGCGGGAAATTACGGTCGACTCGGGTCGCTCTTATTTCGACACCAATACGTCCGACCATCATCATTTTTACTTCGAAGGCAGTCGCCGTCTCGCCGATATCGCCGCCGATGATGTGGTTTTGTCGCAGATTCCCGAACCACCGGCGGGCGCCAAAATCTCGCGTATAGATGTCATTGTCCGCGTCAGCGAAGAATAATCGTAATTTCTCAAATTAGAACTGTTCTAATCAATTGACACTGTCCGTGCGCGGTTCCATATACCCAACGGGTGTTTTGTCATACCCGACTATATTGTTCTTGAATTTGACCGACCCAAACAAGGAGGATGCTATGTCCCTGAAGGGAAGCAAAACCGAAGATAACCTGAAAGAAGCGTTCGCGGGCGAGAGCCAAGCTAACCGCCGTTACCTCTATTTCGCGCAAAAAGCCGACGTCGAAGGATACAACGATGTCGCCGCCGTATTCCGTTCCACCGCGGAAGGTGAAACCGGTCATGCGCACGGTCACCTCGAATTCCTCGAAGAAACCGGCGATCCGGCTACCGGTGAGCCGATCGGCGCCACCGATGCCAACCTGAAAGCAGCGATTGCCGGAGAAACCCACGAGTACACCGACATGTACCCGGGTATGGCCAAGACCGCCCGCGAAGAAGGCTTCGACGAAATCGCCGATTGGTTCGAAACCTTGGCGAAAGCGGAAAAATCCCACGCCGGTCGCTTCCAAAAAGCGCTCGACACGATGGAATAGAGCCATCGGGATCGATTGACGAAGGGGGGCCACGGCCCCCCTTCACCGTCGATCCACTTCGCCCAGGCGGTTATTTCACGCCATTCGACGGGCGCTACTTCGGTTTTTCGACACGACATTTTTTCAGGAGGCCATTGTGAGCGAAGGCAGTCTCGAGGCGCCGGAGCGCCATAATATTCCCTGGCAGGACCCTGACTTTTACAACGAAGCCAAGCTCGATGACGAACTCCGCCGGGTCTTCGATATCTGCCACGGTTGCCGTCGGTGCTTTAACCTCTGCGACAGTTTCCCCCGGTTGTTCGATCTCATCGACGACTCCGAAAGCGGCGAACTGGACACCGTCGACAGCAAGGATTTCAAACCCGTCGTCGATGCCTGCACGTTGTGTGACATGTGCTTCCTGACCAAGTGCCCGTATGTGCCGCCGCACGAATTTAACTTGGACTTCCCGCATTTGATGCTGCGTTACCGCGCCGTCGAATTGAAAAAGGGCGAGGTTCCGCTGACCACCAAACAATTGACCAAGACCGACCGCAACGGTGCGATTGCATCGCGGATGTCGGGGCTGGCGAATTGGGCAAGCAAGGAAGGAAACGCGCTTACTCGTCCGGTAATGCAAGCAACGCTCGGCATCCACAAGGACGCCAAGCTGCCGGAATTTACCAACCTGCCTTTTAACGAGCGTACCGACGTGCCGACGGTGAACGCAGATGCCCCGGCCAATGGCCGCAAGGCGGTGTTGTATGCGACCTGTTTCGCCAACTACAACAACCCGAACATCGGTTCCGCCGCGCGCGAAATCCTCGCCAAGAATGGCGTCGAGACCGAGGTTGTATATCCGAAATGTTGCGGGATGCCACAGCTGGAGCAGGGTGATATTGCCGCGGTCGCCGAGAGCGCCAAGCAGGTTGCCGAGGACCTGATGCCGTGGATCGAAAAAGGATACGACGTCATCGCCTTGGTACCGTCGTGCGCCTTGATGCTGAAATTCGAATGGCCGTTGATCGTGCCGGACGACGAAAACGTCAAGAAGCTCAGCGCCGCGACCTCGGATATCACGGAATACATCGTCGATATCGCCAAGAAAGAAGGTTTGGCCGACGGGATTTCGGCCCTCGACGGCGGGGTGACGGTGCATATTTCCTGTCATTCGCGGGCTCAGAATATGGGCCAGAAAGCCGCCGAGATGCTGAAGCTGATCCCCGATGTCGACGTCACCGTGATCGAGCGTTGCTCGGGCCACGGCGGATCCTGGGGCATCATGAAGGATACCTTTGAGGTCGGCCTGAAGGTCGGTAAGCCGGTGGCCCGAAAGGCCGCCGACGCACAGTCTAAATTCATCGTTTCGGAGTGCCCGTTGGCACGCGACCACATTGTTCAGGGCATCGATAAACTGGGCAAACCGACCGACGGAATCGAACAGGTTCAGCACCCGGTCGAGCTGGTCGCCCGTGCCTACGGTATTGAATAAAAGGAAGTTTCGGAGTGACAGCCATTATGAAAACGGAAATCACCCACGGCGATATTATGCCGATCGACGAGTACGCCAAGGTCCGCAAGGAGCGCCGCTCGGCGATGACCGCGAAAAAGCGCGATCGCCGCGTGCTCTGCGGTCCTGACGCCACGTTCTATTTCGAGAACTATGACACCATGTGGCATCAGGTGCATGAAATGCTCTACATCGAAAAGGGCGGCGAGGAGCAGATTGACGACGAGCTTTCGGCCTACAACCCGTTGATTCCGAACGGTCGTGAACTGGTCGCAACGTTGATGTTCGAAATCGACGACCCGGACCGCCGCGCCGCCTTCCTGGCCGGTCTCGGTGGAGTTGAGGAAACCATCACCATCGAATTCGACGGCGAGATCGTCAAAGGCGTGCCGGAAGAAGACGTCGACCGCACGACCGCCGACGGCAAGGCATCCTCGGTCCAGTTCGTGCATTTTCCCTTCACTGACGATCAGGTCGCGAAATTCAAGGCACCGGGTGTGCGCGCGATGCTCGGGATCGGACATCCGAAATACGGCCACATGGCGATCTTGTCCGATGACACGCGCGCGGCTTTGGCGGGCGACTTCGCTTAAATTAACGAGTGTCGTCTTGTCGGACGGCGCGTCAGTCGCCGCTGTCCAACGGGATGACATGAAGATGGCCGTGTTTGACCCCGACTTGCGAGGTCATTTCGTCGGCCATTTTTCGCACGTCACCGACCGTGCCGTTGACCACCGTCGCTTCCAAGCAATGATCGTGATCGAGATGTAGATGCAGCGTCGCGGCCCGTGTATCGCCATGGGCGTGTTGGGTCTCGACAAGCCGGGACGAGAGGGACCGTTCCCGGTGATTGTAGACGTAGACCACGCAGCCGACGCACATCTCGTCTTTGTCGGCGGCGACGCGCTCTTCCGAGAGTAGCGCGCGGATTGCGTCGCGCACCCCTTCCGAACGATTGGCATAACCCTTGGAGTCGATGAAGCGATCGAACTGTGCCAGCAGGTCATCGTCGATTGAAATCGTTACGCGTTCCATGTCATCTCCGCCATTGTCGCAATTGCCTCTTGCGTCGCATCCACAAGTATGATCATTTTTATTTTCGTCATACTTAACGCCATTCACCTATCGTAATCGGGGACCCACATGAAGCGATCACTGATCTTAACCGCCGCTGCCTTCGCCACCTTCACGACCGGGGCTGCCTTTGCCCACAGCGGCGATCTTCCGCACGCCCATCCACATGGGATGGAAACAGCCATCGCGCTGGCGGTTCTGGCCGTCGCAATTGTCGGTGCCGTTTGGTTCCTGCGCCGCCGGTAGTCTTATTCGAAGGCCTCGTTGCGGTAGGCGCCCCAAAACTCGACCCGCCGCAGCCAGCCGTCAATTCCATTGACCCGAACCTTGCACCAGCCGTTCCCGGCGGGGCACGACACTAACTCACCGATGGCTTCGAGTTCCATGATCGCGGCGGCCGGGCTGTTCGCGTCGTCCCGGGTGCGCAGGGTGCGCGCTTTGCCGGTCACCATGAATGTGCGGCGTCCGCTAAGCATGCTCTGATGCATCCAGCCTTGCGTTCCTTGCCAGTCACGGACCAGCCGCCAGGTGCGGTATTCCTTGATAATTTCTACCGGCAAGCCCTCACGCTGGAATATCCACTCGACCGGGTATTGGACGCCGGGACCGGTGCGCATATTGATCTCGTCGGCGCGCAGGCTGACGTACCTGGGCAGTGGCAGCCCGGTTCCTTGCGCGACCGCTATTGCGGTACCCAGAAACGGCAGGAGAAATAAGGCGACAAGGGCCGAAGCGGCAATGCGGGAAGCTGGTGTCATGGCGTTGTTTATCGCTACCCTAAGCCCCGGGGTCAAGTTGCTGGACAACCGTGTGACGGATTGCTATGGCCTCGGCGTAAGAACCCCCTAGGAGGGCCAAGGTATGCCAAATAGACCAACTGTCGTCGTTACGCGAAAACTTCCCGATGCGATCGAAACCCGCATGATGGAATTGTTTAACGTCCAGCTGAATCTCGAAGATACGCCGATGTCCTCGGCGGACCTGGCCGAGGCCTTCAAGACCGCAGACGTGATCGTGCCGACTGTCACTGACCGGATCGACGCGAGGATCATCGCTCAGGCCGGTGACAAGCTGCGGCTGATTGCGAACTACGGCGCTGGCGTCGATCACATCGATCTGGCGTCAGCGCGGCAGCGGGGAATCACGGTTACCAACACGCCCGACGTTTTGACCGAAGACACCGCCGATATGACCATGGCGCTGTTGCTATCGGTGCCCCGCCGTTTGGCCGAGGGGGAGCGTGCCCTGCGGTCCGGCGATTGGTCCGGTTGGTCGCCGACGTGGATGCTGGGTCACCGGATCTATGGTAAACGGCTGGGCATCATCGGCATGGGCCGAATCGGTCAGGCGGTGGCCCGCCGCGCCAAGGGGTTCGGTCTGTCGATCCACTATCACAACCGCCGCCGCGTGCCGGAGAACGTTGAGAACGATCTGGAGGCCACGTATTGGGAGAGCCTCGATCAGATGCTGGCGCGGATGGACTTCGTCTCCGTCAACTGTCCGCACACACCCGCGACCTATCACTTGCTGTCGGCGCGCCGCCTCAAGCTTCTGCGGGAAAACGCCGTCGTCATCAACACGGCGCGCGGTGAGATTATCGACGAAAATGCTCTGACCCGGATGTTGGTCGACGGCGAAATCGCCGGTGCCGGTCTTGATGTGTTTGAGCACGAGCCCGCCGTGAACCCGAAACTGGTCGCCCTCGACAATGTTGTCCTGCTGCCGCACATGGGCTCGGCGACTCATGAAGGCCGCCTCGACATGGGTGAAAAAGTGCTGATCAACATCAAGACCTTCGTCGATGGTCATGCACCGCCGGACCGCGTCCTCGGCGATACGTTCTGATCCCTTGGAGACAGCGGGTCCAGGGGGCCTGATACGGCCCACCGCGACGGAAATCCCGTATGTCGACCCGTTGCGGGCCTTTGCGGTTTTTGCAGACGCGCCCATGGCCATCCTGCTCGATAGCGCCGCCGAGGGGAACGGCCGCGGCCGCTATTCCTACATTGCGACCGATCCGGTGGCCTCGCTTTCGCTATCGATCGGCGATCCGGTGGCGGGCCCGTTCGACACCTTGCGCGGCTTAATCGGCCGTCGACGGCTTCACGCCGACCCCAACCTTCCGCCGTTTCAAACCGGCGTTTGCGGTATTCTCGGCTACGAATTGAGCCGCGCCGTCGAACGCTTGCCGACGCCAAAGGCCGGCACGGCGTTTCCCGACCTTGTCGCCGGACTGTACGATACGGTCGTCGCCTTCGATACATTCACGCGCCGGGCGTGGGTGGTCGCGACCGACTTGGACCCGGCCCGGCCCTCGGCCACGCGCAGACGCGCCGCCCTTGCCGATGCGGTCGTCGGCGCGGCCGCCTTGCCGGATCTCGGTCCAGCGCCGGGGGCTGCGTGGACGTGGGAGCTTGATCGTGCCGGATACGAGGCGGCGGTTAAAAAGACCATCGACTACATCTACGCTGGCGATATCTTTCAGGCCAATATCACCGCCCGTGCCCACACACCGATGCCCGGCAACATCGATCCGTTTACGATCTACCGTCGCTTGCGGTGGGCCAGTCCGGCGCCGTTCGCGGCGTATGTACACGTTGGCGACGGCCGTGCCCTCCTATCGGCATCGCCGGAACGGTTCCTGGCGCTAGACCGCGCGGGTCGGATTGCCACCCGCCCGATTAAGGGTACGCGACCGCGCGGCGACAATCCGGACGTTGACGCGGCGTTGGCGACGGCCTTGGCGGCCAGCGAAAAAGACCGGGCGGAGAATTTGATGATCGTCGATCTGTTGCGCAACGATATCTCGCGTGTCGCCATGATCGGCAGCGTCGACGTCACCGCGCTGCACGAATTGGAAACCTTTGCCAACGTGCACCATTTGGTATCCGAGGTCGTCGGCAAGTTGCGCCCCGGCTGCGATGCGGTCGATTTGTTGCGGGCATCGTTTCCGGGTGGCTCGGTCACCGGAGCGCCGAAGATCCGCGCCATGGAGATCATTCATGACCTAGAGCCTGTTTGCCGTGGGCCTTATTGCGGCAGTGTGTTTTGGGCCGGGTTGGACGGTGCCATGGACAGCAGTATCGTCATTCGGTCCTTGGTCATCGCCGATGATACGGTTTACGCGCACGCCGGCGGCGGGATTGTCGCGGATAGTGACCCCGCCGATGAGTACCGTGAGATGCGCCTCAAGGCGGACGCCTTGTTGTCGGCCCTAAGCGGAGGAGAGGCCCGTGACCATCTGGCGTAATGGCGAATTCGTCGGGACGGCTGGTGCCGTCGCCGGCGACGACCGCGGTGTTCTGCTCGGCGACGGCCTGTTTGAAACTCTGGCGATGGTGGACAGTAGACCGCTCAGATTGGCGAAGCATCTGGACCGTTTGCGGATGGGTGCGTCCGCCTTGCGGATACCCGTCCCCCTCGACGGTCAGCAGGCAGTCCAGGCGATCACGGAACTGTGCCGATTGCACAAGATGACCGAGGGATCGGCGCGTATCACCGTGCTTCGCGGGCCTGGGCCCCGCGGTGTCTTGCCGCCACGTGAACCAACGCCGGTGGTGTTGATCGCGGTGCATGAAGGAACCGTCGGCGACACCCGTCCGATGACCGCCGTCGTCGCGTCGTCGACCCGACGTAACGATCGCTCTCCGCTGAGTGGGATCAAGACCACGAATTACGGCGATGCGATCCTGGCGAGGCGCGAAGCTAATGCCGCGGGTGCCGACGACGCTATTATGTTGAATACGCGAGACACCGTGGCCGAAGCCACGGCGGCAAATGTCTTTTGTGTGATCGACGGTGCGGTGGTCACGCCGCCGGTCGCCGACGGGGCGTTGCCCGGTATCATGCGCGACGCGGTGATGATGGACGTGGATGCCCTTGCCCGCACGATCAGCACCGAAGACTTGCAGCGCGCCGAAGAAATTTTTCTGACCAGCAGTCTCAGCGTACGTCCGGTCGTCAAGTTGGACGGCGCGCCGGTCGGAACCGGACAACCCGGCCCCGTGGCGGCGCGGCTGGCCGATTTGCCGCGCCGGGCCGACTAACCCTAAGCGGCGTGGGCCAAGGCGCGGTCCAAATCTTCGATTAAATCATCTGCATCTTCGAGGCCTACCGACAACCGCACCAAACCGTCGGTGATTCCAAGCGTCGCTTTTTCATCGTTGCTGAGACGTTGATGGGTCGTCGTCGCCGGATGGGTAATCAGGCTTTTCGAATCGCCCAAGTTGTTGGAGATATCGATGACGTTGAGCGCGTTCAGGGTCTTGAAGGCGCCGTCTTTGCCGCCGGCAATCTCGAATGCAACCAGGGTAGAACCGGCGTCCATTTGCGACATCGCCAGATTGTGCTGCGGATGGCTCGGCAGGCCAGGGTACAGGACCTTGCCGGTGTTGGCGTGGGTTTCCAGGTATCGCGCTACTTTATCCGCATTGGCGCATTGTTGCTGCACGCGGACGGCCAACGTTTCCAACCCCTTCAGCAGAACCCAGGCATTGAACGGTGACAACGCCGGCCCGGTGTGCCGCATCCACGGTGTCAGATGATCGTCGAGGAATTCGGTGTCGTTGGTCAAAATCGCCCCGCCGAGGGTTCGGCCCTGGCCGTCGATGTGCTTGGTCGCCGAGTACATGACGATGTCGGCACCAAGGTCCAGCGGTCGTTGCAGGATCGGTGTCGCAAATACGTTGTCGACAACGACGCGGGCACCTGCGGCGTGTGCCAATTCGGCAACCCGGCGCAGATCGATAACCTCTAGGCAGGGGTTCGACGGTGTTTCCAAGAACACCACGTTGGCCGGGGTCGACAGGGCCTGTTCCCAGGCGTCCAAGTCCGTGCCATCAACGATGTCGGCGGTGATACCGAATTTCGGGAGCTGTTCGGTGACAATGTACAGGCACGATCCGAACAATGCCCGGGACGCGACGATGCGGTCGCCGGCTTTCAGCTGCGACGCTAAGGCTGCGAATACGGCGGCCATGCCGCTCGACGTCGAGACGCAATGCTTGGCGCCTTCCAACAACGCCAGGCGTTCTTCGAACATCGACAGCGTCGGGTTGGCATACCGCGAATAGACGTAGCGGAGCTTGTCGCCCTTGAATGCTTCTTCGGCTTCTTCGCAGCTGCCGTAAACGTAGCCGGATGTCATGAAGATCGATTCCGACGTTTCGTCGAAACCGGATCGTTGCGTGCCACCGCGCACCAATCGTGTCGCTGGACGCCAGGACGTGGTGTCGGGTTTATCTTTCTGAGCCATCAGAGCCTCCTCGGTTGAGACCCCGGCGCATAAAAAAACTCTGGTGCCCGCACCAGAGTTCTCGCAACGCCGAGACCTTTTAGCGGGTTTATTTAACGTGGCCGCAATCCGGTCGGACAAATCACCACGTGACGGTGGTTATAAAAAACACGCCCCACCATGACAAGGGGAACATTGTCATAAAACAATCGTTGACGTTGGGCTGAATATCCATCTATATTTAACCAAATGGTTAATTACGGATGTGACGCGCGTGACCCATCAGCTTGATAAAACGTTCGCCGCCTTGGCCGACCCCACCCGGAGGGACATTTTGAGCCGATTGTCCGTGGAAGAGCTTTCGGTCGGCGAAATTGCGGCACCCTTCGACATGTCGATGCCGGCAGTTTCTAAACACCTGAAGGTTCTGGAACGGGCAGGCTTGATCACGCGGACACGAGACGCCCAGTGGCGGCGCTGTAAGTTGGATGCGACCCCGCTCAAACAGGCCACCGACTGGATTTCACAATATCGACAGTTCTGGGAGCATAGCTTCGATCAGCTGGATAGTTATATCGACGACTTGCAGGTAGGAGAGCCCGATGGACGGAAACATTGAGACGCAAAATCGGACGCTAGACATGTCCCGTCATTTCGCCGCCCCGCCGGCCTTGATGTTCAAACTCTGGACGCAGCCGGAGCACATCACACGCTGGTGGGGGTGTCCGATGATGGTAACGTGTGACGCCGAGACGGATCCACGCCTAGGCGGTCGGTTCCGGGTCATCATGCAGTTAGAAGACGACAGTACGCATATTATCACCGGCACCTATACCCAATTCGACCCGCCGTCGGCATTGACGATGACCTGGACTTGGGAGTTAGAGGACGGAAGCCTCGGGCATGAAACCACGGTTCAGGTTCGTTTCGCGGAGGACGGTGAGGGTACGTTTTTGACGCTGCATCAAGCCGTCTTCGAGGATCAAGAAACACGGGATTCCCACAACGAGGGTTGGGGCACGAGCTTCGACCGCCTTATGGCATATGTCTCCTCGCTCGACGCCGATACCGCGTGAACCCGTGCCGACCGTGCACTTCACGTCGCAGCTCGAGCGGTTTACCGACGCGCCGTCGGTCACCGTTGAGGGCGAGACATTGCAGGATGTGCTGGCATCGGTATTTGCCGATTATCCGAAGTTGCGCGGATACATTTTGGATGAACAAGGTGCGGTGCGCCGACATGTCGCAATCTTCATCGATGGCGCGCAAGCCCAAGATCGCGAACGCCTGACGGACCCCGTAAAGGAAACGGACGAGGTCCATGTGTTTCAGGCGCTGTCCGGAGGTTGAGAGGGGATCATTATGACAGACCTCGTTTATGTTGCGACCCGCAAGGGTTTGTTCGAAATCGCCAATCTAAAGGGCGTCTGGACTGTGACCGACGCGCATTTCTTAGGTGATCCGGTTTCGGCAGTCTTACGACGCGGAGACAAGCTGTTCGCCGCGCTCGATACCGGTCACTTCGGCGCAAAACTATGGGTCAAGGACGGTGTCGCTGATTGGCGGGAGCTTGACGCCCCGGCGTTCCCGCCTAAACCCGACGATGCGGAGGACGACCCACATCCGTGGACGGTCGAGAAAATTTGGAACATTACGCCTGGCGGTGTCGACGGCCGGCTGTGGATCGGGACCATGGCGGGTGGACTGTTTCGTTCCGATGATCATGGCGAGACATGGGCCTTGAACGACCCGTTATGGCGAACGCCCGAAAGGCGGGAATGGATGGGGGTTGCCGGCGGCGAGCGCCCCGGCCTGAGTGCCGTTCTCGTCAATCCTGCCGATCCGGCCAATCTAACGATCGGTGTATCGTGCGCCGGCGTATGGATTTCCGACGATACGGGGGCCAGTTGGTCGAATGTCGGTGACGGGTTCTACAACGAATACATGCCCCCCGATCAACGCAGCGCGCCTTTGGCGCAAGACATCCATCAGCTGGCCATGTGCCGTGCCCATCCGAACGTGGTTTGGTGTCAGCATCATAGTGGTATCTATCGGAGTACCGATGGCGGTGCGAATTGGTCGGAACTCAAAAATGCGACTCCGTCGGCATTTGGTTTCGCCGTCGTTGCGCATCCGACGGATCCCGAGACCGCCTGGTTCGTGCCGGCAATCAAGGATGAAAAACGGTACCCTGTGGACGCCAAGCTGGTCGTCATGCGGACGCGGGACGGCGGCGCGACGTTCGAGGTTTTGTCCGATGGCTTGCCGCAACACCATGCCTACGATCTTGTTTATCGGCACGCCCTGGCGGTCGACGGCAACGGCACGATGTTGGCATTCGGCTCGACCAGTGGCGGCTTTTGGATTTCGGAAAATGGCGGCGATAGCTGGATTGCGCCGGATGCGCGCTTGCCGCCGGTGGCTGCCGTGGCATTCGCGCCGTAGTTCAGTCGCCGCCGTCGGGTTTCGGCGCCATCACCTTTTTGCGGGCGAAGTGCACCGCCCACCAGACCAAGCCGACGACCGGCACAAGCAAGATCATCTGCACGATGGCGACGTCGAACTTGCCGATCGGCGTATGCGCCAGGCCCTTGACGATGTAGCCCAGCAACCCCAGCAGGTAATAGCTGATCGCTACCACCGACA
The DNA here is from genome assembly GCA_965222395.1 of Rhodospirillales bacterium. Classification (GTDB taxonomy): domain Bacteria; phylum Pseudomonadota; class Alphaproteobacteria; order Rhodospirillales; family Casp-alpha2; genus UBA4479. The sequence goes on along the minus strand of OZ244947.1, from coordinate 2,811,785 downwards.
GGCCTTCGACCGTTTGCTGCAATCGCAATTGCAATTTGGCGCGTCGGTCCATGGATTCCAGCAGATCGCGGTTCTGCGCCTCAAGCGCGACATCGACGCGGGTACGCAACAAGTCGCTGGCTCGAGCGACCCGTCGGCTGAGGGTTTCGATGCGGCGCGATAGGTTGTCGCGGGTTTCCATGGCCGGTGCGAACCGCGCCTTCATGTACTCGTTCAATTTTTGCATGCCGATGACGCGCTCGACCCGGAGCGCATCGACATGCTGATAGACCAATTCCTGATAGGCGCGGGATGCACTGAAACGATAGTTGAGCGATGCCGAAATCCGTTCGGTTTCGGCGGCGACTTTCGATAACTGCCGCAACAGTTGCTGCTCGTCATCGGTGCCGTCACTGAACGCCAGCGATTGCAGAATGTCGCTCAATTCCTGTTCCAGACCGGCGATTTCCGGCCGGGCCTTGCGTGACGGCGGCAGCGCCAGCATTGCCATCATGCGATAGGTTTCCATCTCGCAGACCCGCTTGATCAGACGTCCGAGGGATGTCGGCTCCATCTCGCGGTCGCGGATCAGAAACCGCAAAAACGCGTCGGCATGGGTTTGATAGTCGGTCCAGATATCGGCCCTGTTGCCGACGATTTTGCCGCCGACCAGCGTGTTGTAGTCGAACAGGCCATACAAGTCCGCGCCGTCGCGGGCCGGTCCGTCGCCGCTTTCGATGGCGATATGCAGGGCGGTCAGGACCTCGCCGGGCAAGTCCTTCAGCCAGTCTTCCGGCAACAAGGCGACGGGCGTATCCTTGAACGGCTGGTCGATGTCGCCGTCGACGATCAGCGTATAGGCGGAATACTCGGTGTGACGCTCCCACCTCAGACGGAACGGCCCGAAATCGGCGTCGAAGTAATTCTCCGACGCGGCCGGTGCCGAAACTTTGAAATCCTGACAAAGCTTCGCCAGGTGCGCGCGGTCGGCGTCCGCCCCGCCTTCGCCGGTGACGGACGCGATATGCGAGATATGCGCCGGCGACTTGATCGTGCCGTGCGGCCGCGCGTTCATCTCGTGCGTCAGCGCCGCGCGCAGCGGATGTTCCGTAAACGGCATTGCCGTTATCTCCTCACTCGTCAACGCCCCTTGGCGTACCTATATTATCGGCACACGCATCACGTTCTTATCCGAAAGGCCAGGGCAAGCCAATGACCGATCTCGCCGCGACCGACGACCTTTTTTACACAGATTCCGGGCTCTCCAAGGAAAAGGCCCAGTCCATCGTGGACGACACGCTGCAAAACGCCGACGACGGCGAACTGTTCCTGGAATACCGGCAGGCGGAATCGATCACGTTCGACGACGGCCGGGTCAAAAGCGCCAGTTTCGATACGGCACAAGGGTTCGGTTTGCGCGCCGTTGCGGATGAAGCGACCGGCTATGCGCATGCGTCCGAACTGACCGAAGACGCTCTGATGCGGGCCTCGACTACGGTGCAAGCCGTCACCCAGGGCCATAGCGGCGCCGAAGCGGTGTCTCTTAAGCCGACCAATCGTAAGCTGTACGGCGACGACAATCCGCTGTCGCTGGTCCCGTTCGAGGACAAAGTCGGTCTGCTCGCCGATATGGACGCCTACGCCCGCAGCTTGGACGAGCGCGTGCGTCAGGTCTCGGCCTCGGTTCTGGGATCGTGGCAGGCGGTACAGATCGTCAAAGCCGGCGGCGAACGGGTTGCCGACATCCGTCCGCTGGTGCGGCTCAACATCAGTGTGGTGTTGGAGCATGATGGACGCATGGAAAGCGGCTCCCACGGGATCGGCGGACGGATTACGTTCGAGACGTATTTGAAGCCCGAAACCTGGAAGCCCGCCGTCGACGAGGCGTTGCGCCAGGCCCGCGTGAATATGGAGGCGGAAGCCGCCCCGGCCGGTGAAATGGTCGTCGTTCTTGGCCCCGGCTGGCCGGGTGTGTTGCTGCACGAAGCCGTCGGCCATGGCCTCGAAGGCGACTTCAACCGGAAGAAAACGTCTGCGTTTGCCGGATTGATGGGCGAACGGGTCGCGGCCCCCGGCGTTACCGTGGTCGATGACGGGACGCTGGACGACCGGCGCGGGTCGCTGACCATCGACGACGAAGGCACGCCGAGCGAATACACAACCTTGATCGAAGACGGCATCCTGGTCGGCTATATGCAGGACCGTATGAACGCGCGCCTGATGGGCGAGGCATCGACCGGCAACGGCCGCCGCCAGTCCTACGCGCACATGCCGATGCCGCGCATGACCAACACCTACATGCTGTCGGGCGATAAAACCCACGACGAAATTGTCGCCTCGGTCGACAACGGCCTGCTGGCGACGTCGTTCGGCGGCGGTCAGGTTGACATCACCAACGGCAAGTTCGTGTTTACCTGTACCGAGGCCTATAAGATCGAAAACGGCAAGGCGACGACGCCGGTCAAGGGCGCGACGCTGATCGGATCCGGTCCCGACGTGCTGACCAAGGTCACCATGGTCGGCGATAACATGGAAATGGACCCGGGCATCGGCACCTGTGGCAAGAACGGCCAAGGCGTGCCGGTCGGCGTCGGCCAACCGTCGATGCGGATCGACGGCCTAACGGTCGGCGGCACGGCGGTTTCTTAGTCGTTCCCAATTACCCCCTCACCTAACCTCTCCCCCTGACAGGGGGAGAGGGATCTAGTACGCGTACTCGGTAAAGATCGGATCGACGCTCTGGCCCCAGCGTTTGTCGTATGCGGCGAGCAGGTCTTCCGCCTGGGTCAGCCCGCTTTCGGCAATCGGGAACATCGGTTTGAGGAAGTGACTTTCGTCCATGCCGACGCTGTCGACGCGGTTCCTGTTTTTCAGGCCCTTGTGAGACAGGCACAGCACATCACTGGCGATGTCCTGGACGCTGCGGTTGCGAAACGGCGTTTTCAACGCCGTCTTCGGCACTGCGTCGCGGAGCTCTTGACGTTCTTCCGCCGTCCAGTCCTTGACGATCTGCCAGGCGCCGTCGAGGGCCTCGTCGTCGTACAGCAATCCGACCCAGAACGCCGACAACGCGCATAGTTTGTTCCACGGACCGCCATCGGTGCCGCGCATTTCCAGAAACGTCTTCAGCCGCACTTCGGGGAAGATGGTCGAGATGTGATCGGCCCAATCCGACATCACCGGCTTTTCACCGGGGTAGGCCGGCAAGTTACCGTCCAGGAAGTCGCGGAACGACTGGCCGCTGGCATCGATATAGGTGCCGTCGCGGTAAACGAAGTACATCGGCACGTCGAGAGCATAATCGACGTAGCGTTCGAAGCCCATGCCGTCCTCGAACACGAACGGCAGCATGCCTGAGCGGTCGGGGTCGACATCCGTCCAGATTTGACTGCGAAACGACAGATACCCGCTGGGTTTGCCGTGGCGGAACGGCGAATTGGCCCAAAGTGCCGCGGCGATTGGCTGCAGCGCCAACGACACGCGGAACATTTTCACCATCTGCGCTTCGGAACAAAAATCCAGGTTCACCTGCACGGTGCAGGTCGATTGCATCATATCGCGGCCGAGAGAGCCGACCTTGGGCATATATTCTTTCATGATCTTGTAGCGGCCCTTCGGCATCCAGGGCATGTCCTCGACCGGCCATTTCGGACGGTAGCCGAGACCGAGAAAGCCGATCCCCATTTCCTGGGCGATGGCCTTGACCTGGTGCAGATGCGCGCTGACCTCGTCGCAGGTCTGATGAATGGTCTCCACCGCGGCACCGGACAGTTCGACCTGGCCCGCCGGTTCCAGCGAAACCGAGCCGCCGTCGGCGCCTTTCAGCGCGATGACGTTGTCGCCCTCATACACCGGCTGCCAGCCGAACCGTGTCATTCTGTTCAGCAGTTCCTTGATACCGACTTCGCCCTCGTAAGGCAGCGGCTTCAAATCATCGAGGCGAAAGGCGAACTTTTCGTGCTCGGTCCCGATGCGCCACTCGTCGCGCGGCTTGCAGCCGGCGGCAAGGAAATCCACCAACTGTTGTTTGTTTTCGATTGGCGTGTCGTTCGTTGGCGAGGCACCGGACATAGCGGTCTCCTGTCTTAGGCGCGGTTGGCGTCGGTGTGTAAAGCGTCTTCGACGCCTTGTCGAATGGAAAGGGCGGCGGTGGCGGCGGTTTCGGCACGCAATATGCGCGGCCCCAGGTCGGCGGCGACGGCATGCGGATGACGGTTCAGCATCGCGACTTCGTCGTCATCGAAGCCGCCTTCCGGTCCGATCAGAAACGCCAGCGGCTGGGTTCCGGTCTGCAATATCTTGGCCAGCGGCGCACCCGTGCCGTTCTCATCCAGATGGATCAGGGGGCGTCCACTTGGCCAATCTTCCAGCGCGTTGGTCAGCGGGGCGGCATCGTTAATGATGGGGACGGTCAGGCGGCGCGATTGTTCGGCGCTTTCGGTTGCCGTGGCGCGCAGTCTGTCGACGTTGACGCGGGTCCCTTGCGTCCGCGCCGTCAGCACCGGCTGAATTCGGGACGCGCCCAGTTCGGTGGCTTTTTCGACGACGAAATCGGTCCGGTCTTTTTTCAGCGGCGCGAACAACAACCAGACGTCGGGCTCGGGGGATTGCGGCCGCGTTTGATGACCGACTGAAACCGTGGCGCGTTTCTTGTCGGCGGCAGTCATGGTACCGCCCCATTCGCCATCCCGGCCGTTGAAGACCAGGACCGGCGTGCCGGCCGGTTTGCGCATGACGTTGACCAGATAATGGCTCTGGCCGGAGTCCAGCGAAACGGTCGTTTCGGCGCTCAGATCGTCCGGCACGTACAACCGGATCGATGCGACATAGGCCATGAAATCCCTCCGGCGCGGATTATGGGTATTCCTGGCCGTGCCGTCTACGAATAACCCTACAACGTCGGGGACTTTCACCCTTGCCGTCACGTCCGCTATAACCGGCCCATGACCACGCCCCTCTCGTCTCCGCCCAGCGCCAGCGACATCCGCCACGAGGCCTGGATGATCCGCATGTCGCCGCCGCCGATACGGCCGTACTTGAAGTTGATTCGCGCCGACCGGCCGATCGGCACGTGGCTGTTGCTGATTCCGTGCCTGTGGTCGTTGACCTTGGCCGCCTATCATTCGGGACCGGTGCCCCCCGCATTGTCGGTGCTTGCGCTGTTTGCCGTCGGCGCCTTCGTCATGCGTGGCGCCGGTTGCGTGGTCAACGATTTATGGGATCGCAAGATCGACGCCCAGGTCGCGCGGACGGCGGACCGGCCGATTGCATCGGGCGAGGTTTCCGTGCCGAAGGCATTGGCCTTCCTTGGGGGATTGTTGATCGTCGGTCTGGCGATCCTGCTGCAATTCAATTCGTTCGCCATCCTGCTCGGCGCGGTGTCACTAATACTTGTGGGGACGTATCCGTTGATGAAGCGGATCACGTATTGGCCACAGGCGTTTTTGGGATTGACGTTTAATTGGGGCGCATTAATGGGGTTCGCGGTGATCCTCGGCGATCTGCCGGTGGCCGCCATTTCACTCTATGCCGGATGTTTTTTTTGGACGCTGGGCTACGACACGGTGTACGGCCATCAGGACAAGGCTGACGACATTCTAGTCGGCGTCAAATCCTCGGCCATCAAGCTGGGTGATAAGACGCAACCCGCAGTGGCGGTGTTCTATGCCGCAGCGCTCGGTCTATTCGGGGGTGCTATATTTCTTACCGGGATGGGGTGGCCGGCGTTCGCGGCACTCGGCGTGATGGCGCTGCACATGATGTGGCAGGTGGCGACGCTGGATATCGACGATCCGAAGAACTGTCACGTTCGGTTTCTATCCAATCGCGACGCGGGCCTGATTTTGTTTCTCGGACTGCTGCTGGGCTGATCGTCAGGATGCGTCGGCAAACTGGAAATACAACTCCCGCGCCCGGGTGGCGACGGGGCCGGGTTGTAGTTCCCGCTCTTCCAATCGGGTGCACGGCAGCACCTTGGCGTAGTTGCCGGTGGCGAACAACTCGTCGGCCTGCATCACCTCGTCGAAATCGACCGTCCGTTCCTCGACCGGGTATCCGTCGTCTTTCAACAGCTGAATGACCCGTTGGCGGGTGATGCCGTTCAGAAACGTACCGTTGATGACCGGCGTCACCACCGTGCCGTCCTTTACATAGAAAAGATTGGCGTAGGAAAACTCCGCGACGTTCCCGCTGGGATCCAGGATGACGCCGACGTCGAAACCTTTTTCCTGCGCCTCGCCGACGCTGCGGGCGACGTTCGGGTATAGGCACCCGGCCTTGGCCTCGGTCGGCGCCATGTCGCGGGCCGGGCGGCGAAAACTGCTGAGGCACGCACTGAACCCATCGAATGGCGGGATCGGTGATTCCCGTACCACCATGGTGAACTGCGTCGTGTCGGGATCTGGTAGAACGACCATCCCCTCTTCGGCGTAGAACACCGGGCAGATATACAGCGACTCGGTGCCGTCGAATTTGCCGATGCCGTCCCAGCACAGCTTTTCGACTTCTTCCGCCGTCTTGTTGGGTCTCATGCCGAGGGTCCGGGCCGAGGCCATTAGCCGCGCGATATGTTTGTCGAGGTCCGGCGCCTTGCCGTTCATATAGCGCGCACCATCGAACACGGACGAGGCCAGCCAGAACGCCTGATGCCGAGGGGCAAGCACGGCTTTGTCGCCTTCGTGCCAGCCTTCGTCCGCATAGGTCCAAATTTTTCCCGGGGCGTTATGTGCCATCGCCATATCCTCGCCAAATTGATTTTCCATACCTTAGACCGGAACGTGGAACCGGCAAAGCTACGCCGGGTCACGAGGTGGTGAAGCTGCCGGGTGCCGTCGATGGGCGGCACCGGCGACCGAATTGGACACGATACCGGGCGCATATAAATCGTCTGGGCATCGTATGATCAATCCAAGCCTGATGAGGTTCCCGACCGTGACCCGACCGACCGAGAAATTTGCCACCGCCGAAGAAGCCTGGTTCTGGTTCGTCCGCTGCGAGCGCGCCCGCGAAGAAGGAGCGTGGCGGGCGGAGCGGGGCCGCGCCTTGACCCAGCGCCCATGCGAGCCCGCCGACATCATGCGGGGCCTGCGCGAGCTGTATGCCGACAAGACACTGTTGCCGGCGCATCTTTACATTCTTGGCATGTATGGGGCGATGGAGCGACCGCCCGATCCGGACGACGACGAGGAACTGGTCGACTGGGTGATCTGGGTCGATGCCTTCGATTTTTTCGAGGTTGTGCTGCGCGACAAAGGGATCGTCGAATGAGGTCGCCATCCACCATTCGCCCGGTTGGTCAATCGCTCGCCGTGGTGATCTTCGGCTCCAGCCGGTTGTCCTATCTGCAAATCCTGAAACCCGGATATCAGCATTGCATGATCGCCACCCAGGATGTCGGGCAATGGCATCTGATGGATCCGTTGTCGAACGGCTTGGCGGTGGTTGCGTTGGGCCCGGCGAATGTCGAGGACATCGTGGGATCGTTCCAGGCCCAGGGGTTCGACGCGGTCCCGGTGCAGCGCCGCGCCCCCATCGCCCGGGAAATGCCAATTGCGCCCTTTACCTGCGTCGAGGCGGTGAAGCGCGCGCTGGGTCTACACGCCCGTTGGGTGGTGACACCTTGGCAATTGCGCCAGCACCTTGATCCTCCGCCATTAATGAGAATACAAACATAACACGAAAAAAATATTGACTTACCCGCTATAATTTTTTATCGTGTGATTCAGTCGGGGGGAGACGTGTGTCTTTGCCCCCAGCACACTTCATCGATGCTCCCTTCATTCAGGCGCGCCAAACGGCGCGCCTTTTTGCGTTTCGAAAGGAATTCTCATGTCCCGCTTTTCACATATCTATGAAGATCTGCGCCAAAAGAACGACAACGACCTCACCCCACTGAGCGAAGATGACAACGACCGTTTTGCCTCATCCACCAACCCCGAGATAGCTGATATCAAAAAGCCCGCCACGTTGTCGTCGTCGGTCGGCGACCGCGGCACGAACAAGCGCCGCGACGTGGCGAAAGTCGAAAAGATGCTCGGCGACGCCGGAACCTTGGATTTAAAGAAAACAGACGGCCCCACCGGGTACTGGGGTATGCGCACGTCGGACGCCACCAAGGCGTTCCAGAAAAAGAACAACTTGAAGATCGACGGGCAAATCAACCCCGCCGGTGAGACGGTCAAGAAACTCGGCCAGGTCCTGGCTACGGCATTGAAACCGAAAACCAATGCAACCTCTCGCCCGGCCGAGCGAAGCGCGACTCGGGACCCAGATACCCAAGGTGCCGCCATGGACCCCGGCCTGCGCCGGGGTGACGTGCGTGGTGGGCGTCAGAGGCCGACCCTCACCGATGACGCCGTTTCGGCCAACGGCCGGGCGGCACGGTATCTGGCCGGGCGCACCGGCATCGGCGACTATGCGACGTTCGTCGCGGATGGGATCGAGACTGACCCCGATCAAGGCATTGTCGAGGCCGCCGACCTGATCCGGCAAACCGGTGAACAGAGCCCCACGCAGGCGGACGAGCTGTTCCGCAAAACCCTCGACGGGCTCGGGTCCGAGAACGCCGCCAAACTGCAAACCGCGTTGACGCCGGTTAAAGACGACACCGATGGCACGCCGATACGAGCCGGGACCGACGACGGCGATGGGAGACGTGATGATCCCGGCCCATTACGTGTCACCATTCGCCCGCCGGGCACGAGGATTCCGCACGGTAAGGCTGACAACTCATTTGGCGACGGCGCATCGGATGACGAAACATCGGCGGATGATGATCTGTCGCGCAACAGAGACATACGAGATGAGATACAACGGCACTTGGCCAAAGGCGGTCTAGACCCGAAAGCTGCCGAGGCATTTGTCGGCCTCATTGGCGATCATGCATGGGACACTTATGGCCAATCGGGCTATGACAAAGCGATGTCCGGTTTTTCGGCATGGATCCGGGATGTCCTAAATATCCCCGAACCCGTACATAAACCCTCCGGTGGGGGCATTCGTGGGTAATGCAAGGCCTTAACAGAGTGTTCGCACCGGGCCATGACGGTTGGCAGTTGACCGAATACCACCGATGATAGTGCGGCGATAAAGATGGCAGGATGAGATGATCGAATCGAGAGTTCCAACAAAGTTCATCGGGCTTCCTATCGCTTTCTACGTTCTTGCGTCGTTTGTGTTTCCGTTTCCAGAGACGGCGTACAGTTGGTTGCTAGAAGACTATACATCCAGGATTGTCGTTCTTGCTCTTGTGTTCGGTATTCCGTCGCTGCGATTGATGATCCTTGCGGAGTATCGAAAACCGTGGCCTGGGCTCGGCGCGTTTCCGCCTGTGTGGCTGATGTTGCTTACCTATGTCGGGCTGTTGCTGTTCTTCGATAAGCTGGTGTTCATCTTGGTCTGGCCCATCGACGTGATGTTCTCCGAGACCATACTGTTCGACTATCACGAAATCGAAGAGACGTGGCTCTTGTTCTTCGATCTTACCGTCGGGCTGGCTCTCGTCGCAGTCAGCGAAGAGATCATCTACAAGGGGCTGATGAAACCGATCGCGGCACGCATATTGGATCGTTCGTGGTTCATTGTCGTACTCTCCGGGGTTTTCTTCGGTTTGATGCATTGGCCGGGGGGCGTCGGAAAGGTGATTGCGGTGACCTTGATCGGTATGGCGGGCATGGTTTTGTATCTGTACGCCAGATCGCTTTGGCCTACGACCATCGCGCATTACTTCAGCAATCTTATTTTCTTCTGGCCTGACTAAGAGCGAGCCCCCTCTTGTTCCCGAACGACTAGCGACCCGCCTTTGGCGGGTTTTGTTTTTGCATCCCCCGATGATTGATCTTGAAAGGAGACGGACATGTTCCGCCGACCCCACCCGCTGACCGAACGACATGCCGACCTGAAGACCGATGACGACAACAATGACCCGGCCCGGCGCGACCCGTTTGGCCGCATCGATCCGCCGAAACGCGCGCCCGACCTCGAGATAGCTGATATCAAAAAGCCGACCACGTTGTCATCGTCCGTCGGCGACCGCGGCACGAACAAGCGCCGCGATGTGGCCAAGGTCGAAAAGATGCTCGGCGACGCCGGAACCTTGGATTTAAAGAAAACAGACGGCCCCACCGGGTACTGGGGCATGCGCACGTCGGACGCCACCAAGGCGTTCCAGAAAAAGAACAACCTGAAGATCGACGGCCAAATCAACCCCGCCGGTGAGACGGTCAAGAAACTCGGCCAGGTCCTGGCTGCGGCATTGAAACCGAAAACCAATGCAACCTCTCGCCCGGCCGAGCGAGGCGCGACTCGGGACCCAGATACCCAAAGTGCCGCCATGGACCCCGGCCTGCGCCGGGGTGACGAGAATGGCGGGTATCGATCTCGCCCTCGTCATTCCGGCGCAGGCCGGAATCCAAAACGAACGTTGTCCGACGACGCGATCTCAGCCAACGGCCGGGCGGCACGGTATCTGGCCGGGCGCACCGGCATTGGCGACTATGCGACGTTCGTCGCGGGTGGGATCGAGACTGATCCCGATCAAGGCATTGTCGAGGCCGCCGACCTGATCCGGCAAACCGGTGAACAGAGCCCCACGCAGGCGGACGAGCTGTTCCGCAGAACCCTCGACGGGCTCGGGGCCGAGAACGCCATTCGACTGCGTGATGCTTTGGACGATACGGCCGACGCCGCCGACGGCTCTGAAACGGCTTCAATGGATAACAAGCCATCCGATACATCGGTGGCATGGCGAAAGAACCTGGAGGAAATCGATGCCGTCTACAAAAAGGACGGCGCGCAAGGATTGATCGATACCTACGGTCCCGCGTTACGTGATCGCCTAGAAGATCTCTACGCCTACGCCACCGACCCCAAGAACGGGGACAAGGTGCGCAAACAGGCGTTCGAAGTTCTGCTCGGCGTCGACCCGACGGACCCGGACTTGACCGATGCCGGACTGGCGGCGGTGCTGGGGTCCGTCGTTTCGACCCGCGCCAAACAGGGCAAAGCGGTCATCAAGGCGGCGAAGGGCACAAAACCGGCGCAATCCGTTCATATGGCATCGGAGAAAGCGAACCTGTACGATGGACCCACGGTCGATCGTCCCTTTGAGAAGGATTATCCCCATGGCGCGCAAACCGACAAAGCCGGAAACCTCACCCACGATATCGACGGACGCCCCCTCGACCCCCGAGGACACATCGTCGGAAGACGAACTGACGGCATACGAGATACACCTGCGAGAGGAAGCGAGCTTAACGCCATCGCAAAAGAAGGAACGGGAAGAAAGGTGGGCGAGAAACGAAGAATTGATCTCGAGGGGGATCATGGGCATACGACGTACTCTAGCATCACGCGGAAACCCGACGAAGTCCTGATCGCCGACGATCTGACGGGGACGGATTACGATGCCGTCCTCGGTCACGAGGTCGGCCATGTGATCGATCAGCACGCCGGTGAGATTCCGGTACCGAAAGATATTCGTTCCGAGTTGGACGGTCTTTTCAACACGTTGAACAACCCAAGACGGGACGACCTCAATCCCGGTTATGCCGACATGTGGTCGAAACCGGTCACGCCACGTGATCAGGGGTATGCGCCGGAAGATGTCGAACGCGAATTGATGGCCGAGGCCATTCGCGGTTATCTGGTCAATCCGTCGTATGTGAAGGAGGCCGCGCCCAACGTCGCCAAGCACATCCGGAAATGGGTCAACGAGCACCCGGAACTGCGCAAGATCGTCCAATTCAATGCATTGCCGGGCGGTATCATTCTGGGCACGCAGTCGGATCAAGCACCGGAGGAATAACACGGTGGTTCGGCGCGGTTGTTCAAAGATCGCTGGACGTCACAGGCCGCCGACCTGATCCGCCAGACCCGTGAACGGAGCCCCACGCAGGCGGGGACCCAGGCAATTAAGATGCCGACACGGAGTCTGGCCTTCGCCTGCGCCCGCGGAGGTGGGTGCCCGTCGACGAGACCGGCGGGTTTCATACACTATCTTTCGCCGCCGCCGGCAAATGAATGAATACAATATAAACGCGAAAAAATTGTTGACGTACGCGTTATAATTTTTTATCGTGCGATTCAGTCGGGGGGAGACGTGTGCCCGAATTCCCGGCTACGTCGTCCTTCCAAATACGTGATTGCCAAGGCGTCCCGCCAAACGGGGCGCCTTTTTTTGTGTCTTAAACGCAACCCAAGGAGAATGCTCATGGGTGGATTTTTCAGCCCCCCGTCCCCGCCCCCACCGCCACCCCCGCCGGAACCGGCCACCGATCCCGAAGCCGAGGACCGCGCCCGCCGATTGGAGGCTATTTCGCGCCGTCGTCGTGGCCGCGCCGGTACCATTGCGACGTCGGAACGCGGCGTTACCGCGCCGTCTTCGGCCCCGTCCGAGGATGGCCTTAAAGACAAGCTTGGAGATTAAGGATGCCGTTCGATCAAATACAGAACGATGCCGACGCGATCCTGCGCCGTTTCCAACGGGCCCAGGATCGCCGCGCCACCTGGGAAGGACATTGGCGCGATGCGTATGCCTACGCCCTGCCGCAACGAGAGCACGTATTCGGCGGCGGGCACCCGGGCGAGAAAAAGGGCACGCGGCTTTACGACGGCACCGCCGCCGACGCCGTCGATCAACTGGCCGCCAGCCTGCTTGCCGAATTGACGCCGCCGTGGGGCCGTTGGTTCGATTTCACCCTGGGCGCCGACGCACCCGATGAACGGCGGGGCGAATTGGAGAGCGTCCTCGAAGACGCCGCCGCCGCCGTGCAGGGCCATTTCGAACGGTCCAATTTCGCCGTTGAAGTACATCAGTGTTACCTCGACCTTGTCACTGTCGGCACCGCGTGCCTGATGTTCGAGGAAGCACCGGTCGGCGAGCCGTCGGCATTCCGCTTCACCGCCGTGCCGCTGCCTCAGGTGGCGTTCGAGGAAAGCCTTTCTGGTGCACTCGACGTCACTTACCGGTACAGCGAATTGACCCCGGCAAAATTTCGTGCCCGGTTTCCCGATGCGCCCTTGGTGGATACTGAGACGGACGCCGCTGACATCGACGACACGCGGATCGAGGTGGTCGAAGCCGTCGTTCCCGGACCGCAGGGCTATGACTATGTTGCAGTTCGGGTGGATGGGCAGACCGCCAATTCTGAGACCGGTAGCCCCAATGTCATCCGTACCGGGCAATTCACATTATCGCCGTTTATCAATTTCCGTTGGTCGAAAGCGCCGGGGGAGGTGTATGGCCGCTCTCCGGTGATGAAGGCGCTGCCCGACATCAAGACCGCCAACAAAGTTGTCGAACTGGTTCTGAAGAATGCTTCGATCGCCGTCACCGGCATTTGGCAGGCCGACGACGATGGCGTCCTCAACCCGGCGACGATCCGCTTGGAGCCGGGCACGATCATTCCCAAGGCCGTCGGCTCGGCGGGTCTGACGCCCTTAAAACCGGCCAACGATATGGACCTGTCGACCATCGTACTGGAACAGATGCGCGACCGCATTCGCCACGCGTTGTTGGTCGATCTGATGGGCCAACCCAACAAGAATACCATGACCGCAACCGAGGTCCTGCAACGCACCTCGGAAATGACGCGCCTGCTGGGGGCAACCTATGGCCGCTTGCAGGCCGAACTGCTGGTACCGCTGGCGCGCCGGGCGCTTTCGATTCTGCAGCGCCGGGGCGAGATTCCACGCTTCGAGTTGGACGGGCGGACGGTATCCTTGGCGCAAACCTCGCCCTTGGCCCGCCAGCGCAGCCAAGCCGACGCCGACTCCGTGCGTCGATGGCTCGACCAGGTCGCCGCCCTCGGCCCGCAAGCGATGCAGTTGTTGGACCCGGCCAAGACCGGGCGCTACCTCGCCAAGGCCTATGGCATTCCCGCCGATCTGCTGCGCGATGCCGATGCGCTTTCTGCCGCGCCGTTGGATGGCCTGTTGGGCGATGGCGCCGAAGGGCTCGGCCCGGTTCTGGATGCGTTGGGTCTCGGCGATCTCGGCGGGCTTGCCGACGAAGCGGAGGTGCCCGATGCCGACGGATGATCTCCCCGGCATTGCTGCCCGGTGCTTTCGCGGCGCCGACGGTCGGCAACTGTTGAAATACCTTCGCGACATGACCCTCGAACGCACCCTCGGCCCCGGTGCCGACGATGCGACCCTGCGCCACCTGGAAGGGCAGCGACAACTGGTTCAGCACCTGACGGCCCTGATCGATCGGGGCCGGTTGGGTCCGGCCCCGCAGCCCCATGACACCGAAACCGACGATGATGAAGGACACTGATATGACCGATCCGATTGAGGCGGCAACCCTTGCGCCGCAAGATCCAAATACACCGAAACCCCGGCCAAACGGCCTGCCCGATAAATTCTGGGACCCAGTGCGCGGCGATGTGAACGTCGGCGCCTTGTGGAAATCGTACCGGGAATTGGAAAAGAAGTTCAGCGCCGGGCACGGCGGTATCATACCGGACGACCCCGACGGTTACTGCCTCGATTGCGGCGACCGCACCCCCGACGCCGAGGTCAACGCCGTCCTGCATCGCGCGGGGTTCACCAACGACCAGGCGCAACTGGTCTACGACTTGGCGACCCAATACGTTGTGCCGGAACTCGATCGGCGTCATCAGGCGCTGGCCGCGGAAAAACTGATCGGACGGCTCGAAGAACGCTTTGGCGGACCGGAACGGTGGGCCCATGTTGCCCGGCAACTGAACGCCTGGGGCAAAGCGCACTTGCCCGACGATGTGTTGGAGGTGATGGGCGCGTCCTACGATGGCGTCATGGCCCTGCACCGCATGATGGGCGCCGACGAGCCGGGCGTCGCCGACCGCGATGCCGCGACGCCGGGGTCGATTGACGAAGCCGGCCTCCGCAAACTGATGGAAGACCCGAAGTACTGGCGCGATCGCGACCCGGCTTTGATCGCCAAGGTTCGGGATGGGTTCAAGCAGCTCTATCCGGGTTAAACCCGACACCGACCCCTGGGGTTGAGCGCGGATTCCTTCGTCCCTGCGTAAACAGGGATCTCATGCTGCCGCTCCCCCGGGCGCGTCCCCGCAACGGCGGGGACCGGCGGGGGCGCCGTTCCTCCCACCGGCGTCCCCGCCCCTTTCTCAACCATATGATCAGGAGACAACGATGTTCCGCCGACCCCACCCGCTGACCGAACGACATGCCGACCTGAAGACCGATGACGACAACAATGACCCGGCCCGGCGCGACCCGTTTGGCCGCATCGATCCGCCGAAACGCGCGCCCGACCTCGAGATAGCTGATATCAAAAAGCCGACCACGTTGTCATCGTCCGTCGGCGACCGCGGCACGAACAAGCGCCGCGATGTGGCCAAGGTCGAAAAGATGCTCGGCGACGCCGGAACCTTGGATTTAAAGAAAACAGACGGCCCCACCGGGTACTGGGGCATGCGCACGTCGGACGCCACCAAGGCGTTCCAGAAAAAGAACAACCTGAAGATCGACGGCCAAATCAACCCCGCCGGTGAGACGGTCAAGAAACTCGGCCAGGTCCTGGCTGCGGCATTGAAACCGAAAACCAATGCAACCTCTCGCCCGGCCGAGCGAGGCGCGACTCGGGACCCAGATACCCAAAGTGCCGCCATGGACCCCGGCCTGCGCCGGGGTGACGAGAATGGCGGGTATCGATCTCGCCCTCGTCATTCCGGCGCAGGCCGGAATCCAAAACGAACGTTGTCCGACGACGCGATCTCAGCCAACGGCCGGGCGGCACGGTATCTGGCCGGGCGCACCGGCATTGGCGACTATGCGACGTTCGTCGCGGGTGGGATCGAGACTGATCCCGATCAAGGCATTGTCGAGGCCGCCGACCTGATCCGGCAAACCGGTGAACAGAGCCCCACGCAGGCGGACGAGCTGTTCCGCAGAACCCTCGACGGGCTCGGGGCCGAGAACGCCATTCGACTGCGTGATGCTTTGGACGATACGGCCGACGCCGCCGACGGCTCTGAAACGGCTTCAATGGATAACAAGCCATCCGATACATCGGTGGCATGGCGAAAGAACCTGGAGGAAATCGATGCCGTCTACAAAAAGGACGGCGCGCAAGGATTGATCGATACCTACGGTCCCGCGTTACGTGATCGCCTAGAAGATCTCTACGCCTACGCCACCGACCCCAAGAACGGGGACAAGGTGCGCAAACAGGCGTTCGAAGTTCTGCTCGGCGTCGACCCGACGGACCCGGACTTGACCGATGCCGGACTGGCGGCGGTGCTGGGGTCCGTCGTTTCGACCCGCGCCAAACAGGGCAAAGCGGTCATCAAGGCGGCGAAGGGCACAAAACCGGCGCAATCCGTTCATATGGCATCGGAGAAAGCGAACCTGTACGATGGACCCACGGTCGATCGTCCCTTTGAGAAGGATTATCCCCATGGCGCGCAAACCGACAAAGCCGGAAACCTCACCCACGATATCGACGGACGCCCCCTCGACCCCCGAGGACGCATCGTCGGACGAAGAACTGACGGCGTACGAGATCATGCTGCGTCGGGAAGCGAGCTTGACGCCATCGCAGAAGAAGGAACAGGAAGAGGAGTTAAAAAGGCAGCAAGAGATGCTCTCCAAGGGGCTGTTGGCCGAACGCGTTACACTCCGGCCGATAAAAGACCCCGCCAAGTCCTGATCGCCGACGATCTGACGGGGGCGGATTACGATGCCGTCCTCGGTCACGAGGTCGGCCATGTGATCGATCAGCACGCCGGTGAGATTCCGGTGCCGAAAGATATTCGTTCCGAGTTGGACGGCCTTTTCAACACGTTGAACAATCCAAGACGGGACGACCTCAATCCCGGTTATGCCGACATGTGGTCGAAACCGGTCACGCCACGTGATCAGGGGTATGCGCCGGAAGATGTCGAACGCGAATTGATGGCCGAGGCCATTCGCGGTTATCTGGTCAATCCGTCGTATGTGAAGGAGGCCGCGCCCAACGTCGCCAAGCACATCCGGAAATGGGTCAACGAGCACCCGGAACTGCGCAAGATCGTCCAATTCAATGCATTGCCGGGCGGTATCATTCTGGGCACGCAGTCGGATCAAGCACCGGAGGAATAACACGGTGGTTCGGCGCGGTTGTTCAAAGATCGCTGGACGTTACAGGCCGCCGACCTGATCCGCCAGACCCGTGAACGGAGCCCCAAGCAGGCGGACGAACTGTTCCGCAAAACCCTCGACGGGCTCGGGGCCGAGAACGCCATTCGACTGCGTGATGCCTTGGACGATACGGCCGACGACGCCGACGGCTCTGAAACGATGTCGATGGGCGGACGTGTCCGGCCACTGCCGGTCTCCGGTCCGGCGACACCGCAAGACATCGACAAGGCGTTGGAGAACGCGGGTAAGGACCTCGAACGGCTCAGCCGCGATCCGGAGTTTCTGAAAACGCCCCTTGGCCAGGCGATACTGGTACCGGGCATGTTCAAGAAACTGATCGAGGAACAACTCGGCGTCGACGCCCGCACCGACGTGGCCGAGCCGCTGCCGGACCGGGAAGAACTCCCGGCGCATGAGCGGGACACGGATGACGACAGCAATTTAGCTGGCGACACGCCCGTGCCCAAAATCCCGGACCGCGGAGAATTGTTGCCCGATGACATCGACGCCACCGTTCCCGGCACTACAGATCAGTCCGACGATCCGGATATCGGTGGGGCGCAGGTTCTGGAGATGGACGCCTATGCCAATAGTGGCTATGACCTCACCAACGGCGAAGAGCCGCACAAGGGATTTAAAGGCGTCATAGATGACAATCTCGTCGGAAAATCAGCCGATGCCGTCCATAAACATGTAACAAGCGATGGACAGTTAACTGAGCGAGGAAAAAGCCAGTATCAGATTGAACGGGATCGCGACCCAAAGCACTTGAAGGACGACTATGATGACTTGGTTGCCAATCTCGGCCCCGGTGAGCATCGGGTCACGGAAGATGGGTATCCGTACTATATCTCCAATGAGGGCGTTCGCGTCATGCCGCGGAACTCCAAGAACGGGATTCCGACATTGGACGTCCAGGTGCCCGACGAAACAGCCAGAGACGATCTTCGTATTTACAAGGTCCGGTACCGGCCGAAGGAGTGAGGATGACAAAGACGGAATTGATCACAGGCGAGGCGGCGCGGCCCTTGTCGGCGCGCCGCCACCGCTTGGTGCGCCATACCGATATCCCGCATCCATGGGGATGCACGATATCGCCATTCTTGGACGAAACGTGGCGACTGGTGCCGGTTGCTGATTGGGTTTCCGGTTTTGAATCTATGTGCATCAACGGGATCGAGTGCGGAGAAGGGGGCTGGCCGCAACGCGGCGACTTGCCCGATCTTGAACGGAACCTTGATGTGCTTATGTGGCATCTTAAGAGACTCGGCCGGGACCGGGT
The DNA here is from genome assembly GCA_965222395.1 of Rhodospirillales bacterium. Classification (GTDB taxonomy): domain Bacteria; phylum Pseudomonadota; class Alphaproteobacteria; order Rhodospirillales; family Casp-alpha2; genus UBA4479. The sequence continues at coordinate 2,793,403 of OZ244947.1, read as the reverse complement.
CATTGTTTCCCATGAGTTGAAATTGGTTCCCGATATCGTCGCCGAGGACCGCTCCCAATACTGCGTCTGTCCCGCCGACGCCAAAGCGGTACACGAGGCGTGCGTTGAATTAGCCGGTTTTGGGTTTCGGAGCGCGAGCGGTCAACACAGCATCGAGAAGTTCATCCTTTTTGACGAACACGAGGACTGGTCGGCGGTCGATTCAGAGGGAGAACGGCACTTCCTCGGCGGTACGCCTGAATTCATCGAGGGGTACTGCGAGACGGCAGGCGGTGAGGAATTCGTCCGCGCCTGGTTTTATTGGTGGGACATCATCGGACCGATCACCACAGACTGGGAGCCGTTTCCTCCCAGCCCAGGCCAGAAGGCCATTTACGACCTAGTCGGCTGGCCGATTGCGCCCTATGCCGATCTCAAAGACGGGGATATCGACTGGGCACCGACGTTCGGCGATAGGATCAAATCTTGCGGGCCACGCACGTGGGAAGGTGAGATCACACCACCCGGTCAACACATCGATAGTAACAACACGGATTGATTGACGGGTGGTTTAGCCCGCCCGACAAGCTGTTCCGCAAAACCCTCGACCCGCGCGAAACAGGGCAAAGCGGTCATCAAGGCGGCGAAGGGCACAAAACCGTCGCAAACCGTTCATATGGCGTCGGAGAGAGCGAACCTGTACGATGGACCCACGGTCGATCGTCCCTTTGAGAAGGATTATCCCCATGGCGCGCAAACCGACAAAGCCGGAAACCTCACCCACGATATCGACGGACGCCCCCTCGACCCCCGAGGACGCATCGTCGGACGGAGAGCTGACGGCATACGAGATCATGCTGCGTCGGGAAGCGAGCTTGACGCCATCGCAGAAGAAGGAACAGGAAGAGGAGTTAAAAAGGGAACGCGAGCTGATCTCGAAGGGGATTTGGGGTATACGGCGTACGCTGGACCCGAAAAGAAACCGTCAAGAGTCGTAATCCGCGATGACCTGACGGGGGAGGATTACGATGCCGTCCTCGGTCACGAGGTCGGCCATGTGATCGATCAGTACGTCGGTGAGATTCCGGTGCCGAAAGATACTCGTTCCGAGTTGGACGGCCTTTTCAACACGTTGAACAACCCAAGACGGGACGATATTAACCCAGACTATGCCGACCTAATCCGCCAGACCCGTGAACGGAGCCCCACGCAGGCGGACGAATTGTTCCGCACAACCTTCGACGGGCTCGGGTCCGAGCACGCCATCCGACTGCGTGATGCTTTGGACGATCCGGCCGACGCGCCGTACCGGGCACACCGGATCAGTCGGACGATCCAGGTGTCCGTGGGATATCATCTGTCTGAACACCGGTTTTGACTTTTTCATTCTTACCGCCGGATAACCGGGGGGCGTTTCCGACGCGCCCGGCCCGGCGGTCTTCATCCGTGCGTTTATTCGGGCGGCGGGCCAGGACGGTCCGGCCGGAACCCGGCGCGCATGGACATTCACTCCCTCAGTATTTCACACCTAAAGACAAGGAGACGGACATATGTCCATCACCCACGATCTATCATTCGTGAAGCACTTCCAAAGCGAGGTGCACACATCCTATCAGCGTATGGGGTCCAAACTTCGAAACACCGTGCGGTCCAAGAACGGCGTGCAGGGCGCGTCGACCACATTCCAGAAAATCGGCAAAGGCACCGCATCCACCAAGGCGCGGCACGGCAAGGTGCCGGTGATGAACGTCGATCACGAACCGGTGGAAGTCATGCTCTATGACTATTACGCCGGTGACTGGGTCGACAGCCTGGACGAGTTGAAAGACGCCCACGACGAGCGCGCCGTCATCGCGCGGGCCGGGGCCTATGCCTTGGGCCGTAAAACAGACGAGCTGATCATCACCGAGCTGGATACCTCGACCAATTACGCCGGTACCGGCGCCGACGGCCTGACCAAGGCCAAGGTCCTGAGCGCGTTCGAAATGCTCGGCGGGGCCGACGTCCCGGACGACGGTGAACGCTACGCCATCGTCGGTTGGAAGCAGTGGTCGGATCTTCTCGGTATCGATGAATTCGCCAAGTCCGATTACATCGGCGACGACCAGTTGCCGTGGAAAGGCACCCAGGCCAAGCGTTGGCTCGGCACGTTATGGATGCCGCATTCGGGGCTGACCAAATCGTCGAACGTCCGCTACTGCTATTGGTATCACAAGACCGCCGTTGGCCATGCCGTCGGCAAGGACGTGCAGACCGACGTTACTTGGCACGGCGACCGCGCCGCGCACTTCATCAACAACATGATGAGCCAAGGCGCCAAGCTGGTGGATACCGCCGGCGTGGTGTCGATGCGCTGTCTTGAATCCTGATCCCCTCGAAAACGGAGACTTAGAATGGCCTACAAGTCCAAGGACCTGAGCGTCCTCGCCTATGCCAATGGCTTCACGCTGTGGCACTACACCACCATCGATGCGGCCGCCGTGGTCGATACGTCCGGCTACTTCAACGACGCATCGGACATGCTGCGGGTCGGCGACATGATGTTCGCCAACGTCGACACCGACGGCACGGAACAGGCGGGGATCTTCTTCGTCAATGCCAACGCCGGTGGCGTCGTCGACGTCGCCAACATGACACAGGTCGGCGCCAGCGACACCGACTGACGCTGAGGCTTCTGTTGTCCCGGGCGCGGTCCCACTCGACCGGACGCGTCCGGGTCACGGAGGGACAGAAAACCGGCACAACCCTCGCATACTTCTGCAACGGAGATACAACATGCCCTATACGCAGAACCGCGAACGTAGAACCTTCGACGCCTTCGGACGGATCGGTCTGGACGACCCAAAGCCCGACAACAAAATTAGAAATTTCCGCAACCCGACAAAGTTGTCCGCCGCCGTCGGCGGAACCGGACGCAACAGCCGCCGCGATGTCGCAAAGGTGGAGAAACTGCTCGGCGACGCCGGGACGCTCGACCTCAAACAAACCGATGGCCCCACAGGATACTGGGGCATGCGGACCGACGAGGCGACGCGCCAGTTCCAAAAGAAGCACGGGCTCAAGACCGATGCCGAGATCAAACCCAATGGGCCGACATTGCAGAAACTACGCGATGTCCGCGACGCCGCTAAACAGCGAAAGGAAAGGCGTGGTGATCGCCCGACGCCAAAGAAATCGAAGATTGATTGGTCGGCATCCGACAAAGCCGATACGCTGGAACGCATGGCCCGCGAGAAGATCGAAAACGATGCAAAAAAGGAATACATGCGAAAGCTTGCACGCGAAGAAGCTCGCGAGAAAGCGATAAAAGACGCATCGAAGCCAAGGAAACCCTCACGGCCGGCCCGCGGCGGCGGTGCTCCGATGGGTGGCTTCAAACAGCCCGGTTATCAGCCGTGGGATTACGATCCGTACAAATTCTTGGAATGACCGCATGACGCTTACAGTATCAAGAAAAGATATGAAATGGCTGATCATGAGGGCGCTGGCGTGGATGTTCATGTTCGCCCTCATCGCCTCAATGCTGCGTGACGCAACCGCCGATGAACAAAAAGATAAGGAATGGGAATTTGTCCGAACTGTATTGCTCACAACTGAGGACGGTAACGATCCAGCGCCCATAGTTCGCTGGACGAAGACGCCGCTGTATTATGTACACGCGGATGATGCGGAATTTCGCCATCTTGTTCGGGAAACGCTTGACCACGTCAATGCCGCGATTGGCGACAATCATCCGAAGGCACGCCTTACGGTAACCCCAGACGATGACTGGGACGCAAGTGTCGCCAAGGCACCGTTCGAGAGACTCGAGAAATTCTATCAAAATATTGGCTGCGACGATGGTCACTGGACACCCGCGAACGGCGTGAATTGTGTCGTGTATGATATTCGCAATCATCAGATTGAACTCGCGTTTATTCTTGTCGCCGATGATTTGTCGGACAGTCATCTTAGGGGCGTGTTGCTCGAGGAGATTTATCAATCATTTGGAATCTCGAACGATCACGGTGTTTTCCCGGAGAGCATCAACTATGAAGATGAGCAGGCTGTCACCGTTCGCCCGGACTTGGCGCCCATCGACCGCAAAATCTTGCACTTCTTGTACGGACATCTAGAACCGGGTGACGACGAAGCGACGGTGCGCGCCCAGTTCGACAAGCACTGGCATACGATTGCCGTCGACTGATTTTTCGCCGTAACACTGAATGACCCTGACCCGCCGCTTGGCGGGTTTTTTGTTTTCCTCCCGCAGCTTCTGACCTGAAAGGAACTGGATCCATGTCCATCGACAGCCCCGGTGCGTCCGCACCGCAGGCGGCAAACAGCATGTCCGCCGAGACCCCCAGCCAAACGAACCGTAAACGCGATATCGATATACTCGCCCGTACCATATTCGGCGAAGCCCGCGGTGAGCCCGTACGCGGCAAGGAAGCCGTCGCCTGTGTCGTCCTTAACCGGGTTCGTCGCGCCCGCGTGCGCGGCGGGTACTGGTGGGGCGGCGATATCCAAAGCGTCTGTCTGAAGCCTTGGCAGTTTTCGTGCTGGAACGACAACGATCCCAATCGCGCCAAGATCCTGAAGGTCGACCGCACGCACCGCGTCTTTCAAACGTGTCTGCGTGTCGCCCGTCGGGCGCTGGCCGGTACATTGAAGGATCCGACCCACGGCGCCACCCACTACCACACCTTAAACGTTGAGCCGCCCTGGGCCCAAGGCCGCGCCGCCTGCGTCATCATCGGCCGGCACCGGTTTTACAACGACGTCGAATAAGGAACATCGATCATGACCGAGCACATTCAAATCGGCGACATCGCGCCGCGTATCCGCTATGCGGCGGACGGCGCGACCGTTGCCTTTACGTATCCGTTTCCGATCTTTTTGGACGCCGATCTCGAAGTCTATGTCGATGGCGTTCTGCAAACGCTTTCGACCGACTATGTCGTCGTCGGCGCCGTTCAATCCGCCGGTGGCAGCGTGACGTTCACCACGGCCCCCGCCGCCGGGGCTTCGATCACGCTGGTTCGGCGCTTGACGATCAAACGCACCAGCGATTTTCAGGCTTCGGGCGAATTCCGCGCCAAGGTCATTAACGACGAGTTGGATTTTCAGACCGCGGCGCTGCAACAAGTCGAAGATGATCAGTCCAGGTCGATGCGCCTGTCGAGGTTCGACGATCCGGCGGATCTCGAGCTGCCGGCCGAGGCTATCCGCGCGTCGAAGGTGCTGGCGTTCGACGGAAATGGTGATGTTTCGCTCTCGACCCTGACCATCACCGAGATCGAAACGGGGGCATCCGGTCCCATGGGGCCGGTCGGGCCAATGGGGCCTGCCGGTGCCGACGGCGTGTTCGCCGAGATTGCCAGCCAAGCCGACGCCGAAGCGGGAACCGACAGCACCAAGGGCATGACGCCGCTGCGCACCGCCCAGGCCATTGCCGCGTTGACGACGGCTACGGACCAAGCCGCGCGCGATCTGGCGTTGACGGCGTATATCAAGGCCGACATTCAGGCCGCAGACCCTGCGGGTGTTTACGGCGACATCATTTCGGATAACTTCGTTACCGACTCATTGATGGTGAAAACTGGTGCGGTTTACGACGCGGCGGATCATTACTACTCGCCTCGCGGATGGCAATTAAACGACTTTGCAACAAGCGGTGGCGCAGCAGCCACGCGGCATACCTATCGCGCCGTCGTGCCGGGATCGGTGATCGGTTCGGGAACAAAGGTCAAGGTTCGGTTCCGGTCCGGCACCGGCGGCAGTACTCAGGTCAGTGACGTTTATATCTCCGAACAAGCCGCAAGTGGCGATGACTGGGACATGGACGGTGGAACTCGCTCGCAGCTTCTGTTCAGCGGTTCGGGAACAAGTCCTTCTGCATCTGGCGGCGGGACGATTGAAAGTGACGAGTTAACCTATCCGATTGACGCGGCAAAGACCTACGTCATTAGTTTTTACAAGGCGTGGAGCAGCGGAAACTCGAACGATGCCTTTTCCGCATTGGGTGCCGGCATTGATACTTATACGTGGTACTCCACGAACAACGCCGCCACGCAGGATATAGGCTCACCATCTGAAACCCGGATCGATACCGCGTACTTGATCGACGCCATCAGCGTATATGGCGTGTCGGACGCGATGACGCTTCGGCCTGCCGAGACCTCTCTCGTTACGGCGAACCCGTCGGATATCGCAATGTATTTCCGGACCGAAGATATCAACAGTGTTGTCGAGGGGGTCGATCGCACGGTCCGCGTTAGCATCGACGGCGGTGTAACTTGGGCCGCCGCGGCGATTGTCGTCGTCGGAGAATTCGGCAGCACCGATACGTTGATCCGGGCTGATGCCGACGTCTCGGCGCAATCCGGTGGTTCATTTGTCTGGGAATTGGCGACAGCCAACGCCAAGGAACAGCGCATCAAACACGTCGCCAGCGTGCCTGGTTATTAAAGGAGCATCAGCATGCCGAAAGAAAATAAAGTTGTTCCGAGAAACCGGACTGGAAAGTCATGGAGAAGACATCGTCGCGAAGCCTACTTCGACTTTCCCGAAGACAAATTCCGTGAGGCCGTCTATTCTCTGGCCAAGTCTTTGCAGGCGCAATCGTTGACGATCCCGCAAGCGTTGCAGGCCTACGTCGATCACGTCGACGCGGTACGTCGCGACATCCCTGGCCCTGAAGACTGATGTCCGTCAATCCTGAAACTCAATGGCATCTGGATAAACGGGTGCCGATCGCCATCGTCGCCGCGTTGGTCGTGCAAACGCTCAGCGTGGTGGCGGTGGTGACCGATTGGAAGGCCTCGACGGAGGCGCGTTTGACTGCGGTCGAATTGGCATTGGACGGTAGCGCCCACACTGACCGCCGGCAATGGGATCGGATGCAGGCGTTGACCCGCGAGCAGGAAGCCCTGCACGCCGGCCTCGCCGGGCTGGACGAACGCACCAAAGCCATCGCCAAGCAAACGGACCGAATCTTGAGCCTAATCCTCAAGCAGATGGAGCCATCGCCATGATCCCGATTTTGACCGCCGTCGCTGGACCGCTATTAAAAGGCCTGTTCGACGTCGTCGACCAAAGCATCGAAGACAAGGACCAGGCGGCGCGCATTAAATTCGCGCTGCAGCAAAAAGTCCTCGACGGTCAGTCGAAGGAGATCGAGGCCGCCGCCGGAATCATCGTCGCCGAGGCACGCGGCGAAAGCTGGCTGCAACGCAACTGGCGGCCGATGCTGATGTGTTTGTTCGGTGTTATCGTCGCCAACAATTATATCGTGGCGCCGTATCTTGCGCTGTTCGGCGGCCTGGCGCTGACCCTAAACCTGCCGCCCGACATGTGGGATCTGCTGAAGATCGGTGTCGGCGGCTACGTCGTCGGCCGCAGCGTCGAGAAGGGCATCAAAGTTTGGAAGGAATGATAAACGACCCCGGTGGCCTGAAGCGCGCGCGATCCTCTCATAGACTCAGACAATAGGGCGGATAGGATAAAAAGATGCGCTTCCCGATTGTGGCATTTTTTATGATGGCTCTGACCGGTGTATCGATTTGGGCAGCGGCGCCGCCGGAACCGACACCGGACCGGGTGCAGAGATACCAAATCGTCGATTACTCGATGACGGTGCCGGTCGGATACCTCTCGCTCACCGAAAAAATGTTTGAGGGCGGCCCGGACGATACGATCCGGCAGAACCGGACGTATGGAAACTTGGTGCATCTCATTGTGGAATATCCGGGTTTCGGTGCTCCCTCAGCGTACAAACGTCATATCGACCATAAGGTTGACGCACAATACGACCTCTTCGATTTCAACTTAAACCCGTTTCCGGGGGGCCAGCCTAGTACCGTCACTAAATCTATGGCTGAACTCAGGGTAAGCGGCAAATGTCTCGCCCGGAAGGTATTCGATAGGTGCCCCGATTGGCATCGTCCGGAGCATTCCGATAGAGAAGCATTTTATCTGGGGGACGGCGACAACTTTGTTTTCTGCACCATCGCAGGGACCGTTCCTGCTCCTCACTGCAATATGGAACAAATTCTGATCGACGAGATCATCATTTCAATCCGATTCCACCGACGGTATCTCGACGACGTTCTGGCGATCCGGGATGGCGTCTTCGCACGCGCCTGTTCTTGGCTCAATCTTCCGGCAGAGCGGACTTACACCGTCGACTACTGTAAGTAATCTCCCCCGGGACTCATCCCGCATCTACCCTACCTCAAACACAAAAGGAGTGTTCCATGCCGGAGCAAACAAATATGCGTGCGCGACACGCGGCTGTTTTGAAGACGGCAAAGAATCATCTCGATAACAACGATGTCGAAAAGTACTGGCAGACGATCGCCGATATCAGTCCCCATTACGCTAGATTGGCGGGCAGTGTCGCTACCGGCGCTGCACAAGGAAAAGGCGCCCGCGAGCGCCTACAGGAAGCACAGATGCGAAAACACGGCGCCCGGTTTACCGAGGCCGAGATGCAAGAAGTTGCGTTAAAGATCGCTAACAATGACCATAGCGCACGCTCCAATAACTATGACAGGAGCGGCGATGCTGGCGTAACGTTGAGTCAGACGAATATCTACCATCAAGAAGTCTTTGGTGGCATGGGGCTCAATGCCAATACCTACTCGTTGCAGTCGCTGATTGCCAAGATGGGCGACAAGGCAGATGAGATCGTCGATACCGATCCAAACTTTTTTATTGAGAACGGTAAGCGTGCCGGCATCCCGTCGACCGAGTTAATGAGTACTTTTATCTCCTATGGGGGTGACAGTGCCGATGCCGTTTTACAGGATATCCTCGGCACGGACGCGATTACGCCGCAAGACGATTTCGACGACAACGATACCGATCAAGGATTCGGTCCACATTCCGACTCCGTCCCCGGCGCCCCGGAGGACAACAAAGTCGATGTCGAACCTGCCTTGTCACCGGAAGTGGTCAAACTCCGCGATGCACTGATGCCCACGGATGCCGACGTCACCGGTCCGGGCGGGCTGATGCAAAAACGCACCGAGGATCTGACCGAAGACGAGGTCTCGGCGCTGCATGGCGCGGCGTTCGACGAACGCGATAGCGCGACGCGGCATGCGATCCAGAACAGGCTTCGGGATTTCTATCGTCTGACCTACGGCGACGAACCTGCTCAGCACGACGAGACCGGCAAGATGCTGCCACCGGTGGCAAAACGGAACATTCCGAAACAACCGTCCCCGGTTCGCGCGCCGACCGGCGAGACGCTTGCCGACGGTCTTGGCCGGATCGCCAAGGTGATGGTCCAAGCGGCGGGCAAAGACGGCGGCGCCGGGATCGTCAAGTCGTTGCAATCGGGCCTCAACATGATGGGCCGGCGGCTCAAGGTCGATGGCGCCGCCGGGCCGAAAACCCGGGCCGCTGTGACCGAGACGATTGCCAAGAACGGCAGCGACCGGGTCGCGGCTGCCGCTGCGCTTGGCCGGTTCAAATCGTTCGCCGCCGATGCCAAGGCCAAACCGGAAAAAGCCAGGAACCTCCGTGCGATTGTGCAACGGGACGTTCAGCCGATGTTGAAGGCAGACGCGGGCCGGGACGATGACGGTGGCGAGGCCGCCGCCGCGAAGGCATTGCAACGCGGCATCAACCGCCTGAACCCGGCGGCGCAGTTGCGCGAGGATGGCAAGATCGGACCCAAGACCGCCGCCGCATTTCAATCCACTCTGGCCGACACCGACGAAGACACCGTGACCAAGAGGTTCGCGACGTCACTGGGCTTCGAAGACTAACGTTCTTTTTCTCCACATCACATCACCTCCAAAGGAGATTTCCGATGGCTTTATCCGCGATCGCGCTGTGTTCACGCGCGCTTATTAAACTCGGTGCCGATGGCATCGCCTCGTTCGAGGACGGCACCGCCGAGGCCGAGGTCGCCGCGTCCCTTTACGCGCCGGCCCGCGACAGTCTGTTGTCGTCGCACCCATGGTCGTTCGCGACCGGGCAGGTTACGTTGCCGAAACTGGCCGCCGCGCCATTGGCCGATTTCGATCTGGCGTTCCAGTTGCCGGACGATTTCCTCCGCGCCCTGTCGGCCGGGACCGGCGCACGTGGGCGCGGTGTTGATTACCGGATCGCCGAACGGCGGCTGCACACCAACGCCCCGGCAGTGACGCTGACATATATCTTTCGGCCCGACGAAAGCACTTTTCCCGCGTTCTTTGATCAGGCGCTGATCGCCCGTTTGGCAGCGGAATTCTGTATTCCGCTGACCGATTCCACCACCCGTTCCGAGGCATTGCATAAACTCGCAGACGATGCGCAAAAGCAAGCCCGTACCATCGACGCCCAGCAGGAAAGCCCGACGTACATCGAGAACTTTCCGTTGATCGGGGTACGTAGCTGATGGCCCGGATCGATATCGACAAAACCACTTTTGCAGCCGGCGAAATCGCCCCCGATCTGTTGGGGCGCGGCGATTTGCGCGTCTATGCCAATGGCGCATCGGAACTCCGCAATGTGTTCGTTCAGGCGACAGGCGGCGTGGTCCGACGTCCGGGCTTGCGGTACGTCGCGACGGCGGCCGGAGCGGGCCGTTTGATCGCTTTCGAATTCAACACCGAACAGGTGTATCTGTTGGCGGTCAGCGATGGTGGGCTCGACATCTACCGTAACGACGCCAAGGTCGCGACACTGGTGACGCCGTGGACCGCTGCCCAGATCGGCCAGCTCAGTTGGGTGCAAAGCGCCGATACGTTATTCGTCACCCATCCGGACGTGCCGCCTCAAAAAATCACCCGCACTTCGCATGCGGACTGGACCATCGCGCCATGGGCGTTCCTGGACCAGGACGGCCGCATCCAACAGCCGCATCACAAGTTTGCCAACAACGATGTGACGTTGGCGGCCAGCGGTACCACTGGGACTGTCTCCCTGACGGCGTCGGCCGATGTGTTTGATGCGCTGCACGTCGGCACCCGGGTTCGATTGCAGAACAAGGAGGTCGAGATCACCGCCGTGGCATCCGCCACTTCGGCGACGGCAACGGTCAAGGAAACCTTGGCCGGGACCGCGGCGACACAGGATTGGGAAGAGCAGGCATTTTCCGCAGTGCACGGGTGGCCGACGGCGGCGTGCTTCCATCAAGATCGTCTTGTGATCGGTGGCGCCCGCGACCTACCGAACCGGTTATGGTTGTCGAAATCCGCGGATCTGTTCAACTTCGATCTTGGCGAAGGTCTCGACGATGCGGCAATTGAATTCGCCATTCTGTCGGACCAGGTCAACGCCATCCGCGCTGTGTTTTCTGGCCGCCATCTCCAGATCTTTACCTCGGGTGCCGAGTGGATGGTCACCGGCGAGCCGCTGACGCCTGCGAATCTGCAATTGAAACGACAGACCCGCATCGGATCGCCCATCGACCGAACCGTGCCACCGCGGAGTATTGACGGGGCGACAGTTTTTTGCGGGCGCGACGACGGCGGCGTGCGGGAGTTCCTGTTCGCCGATGTCGAGCAGGCCTACCAATCTACCGATCTTGCGACCATGTCGTCGCACCTGATGGCAACGCCATTGGACCAGGACTACGACACCGCTGGGCGGCGACTGCACGTGATCATGGCCGACGGATCGTTGGCGACCCTCACCGTCTATCGCGCCGAGAACGTCAATGCTTGGTCGCGCCAAGATACAGACGGCGCGTTCACATCCGTCGCCGTAGTCGGGCCGACGGTCTATGTCTTGGTTCGGCGCGGTGCTGCCACCCTGATCGAGAAATTCGACACGGCCTTTGCCACGGACAGTGCGGTATCGGCCGCCGCCGATCCGGCGACGGCCACGTGGTCTGGTCTTGGGCATCTTGATGGACGGACGGTGGCGGTGGTCGCTGACGGCGCGCCGGTCGGCAATGCAACGGTGTCCGGCGGGTCTGTCGATCTAGTGTATGCCGCGGCGACGGTCGAAGTTGGCTTGCCCTACACACATCGCATCGCGCCGATGCCGCCGATCCTTGCTAGCGGTAAAAGCGGTATGGGTGTGAAGGTCCGCCCGGTATCGCTGACCCTGCGGCTGCGTGAAACGCCGGCCGTGCGCCTTGATGTCGGGCGCGGCTACATCGATCTGCCGTTCCGAACGTTGGGGGAAGGCTTGCTCGATGCGCCGCCGGTTCCGTTTACCGGCGACAAGACCGTCCGCGCCTTAGGGTGGCGAACCATCGGGCCAACGCCCATGTGGTCTATCGTTCAAGAGACCCCGCTGCCGTTCAACTTGTTATCCGTAGTCCTTCGCCTAGCGGCGAACGGCTGATGTTCTTCACACACTTTAATATACAGGAGTTTGCTATGGGTGATCCCGTAACCGCGACCATTGTCTCAACGGCCGTCTCGAAAGCTGTCGGTACGATTCAACAACAAGCTCAGGCCCGGGCGCAGCAACGTGCCGCCCAGGCTGCCGAAAATAGAGAGATTGAGCGGCGCAGACTGGAACAGCGTCAGCGCGAATCCGCCCAGCGGGCCGAGACCAAACGCCGTCAGGCATCAGCCCGTGCCGCATTCGGGGCGCGAGGCGTCTCGTCGGCCAGCGGCTCGGCCGATGCGTTGCTCGGTGGAATGGCGGCGGAAACCGAACGGGCCATCGCCGACGACCGGGCGCGGATGGATTTTGGAATCGAAACCCTGCGCGAAAATCAGCGCGCCGCACGTCGACAAAGCCTGCTGTCGTCGCGCAACAGTTTGCTGAACGACATTGTTGACGAGGGGCTCAATCGACTTCCGTCGTTTTTTCAACAGAAGCCGAGTGGGGATTTCGGCACCGGGAACCATCCTGGTGAGCGATGACGTCCGTCCTGGAGATGCGGTTGCGGCGATGGTTTCCGCTGCCCTGCCGCATGTCTTGCAGTGCTATTTGGACCTTATAAGCGCATCACCACAAGACGATCTTAAGGCGGTACAAATGCATCAAGCGGCGTGCAAGGCGGCGCTGCAACATCTGGACGCCTTGTTGAAGTTGCCGGTTGTGGCACCCGACGGCGAAAACCCTGCTTCGGCGCTGGCCGATCTGTTGGCCCGCGCCGAAGCAGAGGTCGACCGGCTTGACACGACGGAGACATCGGCATGATGGACGTCCGGTTTGCCGTGTTCGTCGCCGCCTGGAACGCGGTGCAAGGCCAATCGACGCCGGCGTTGCATGTCCAGATCGCGACGTGGCTCGAAGCGCGCTGGCGGGCCGGAGATCCGGTGTGGCTGCTGATGGCATTTCGCAATTCCGGCAAGTCTACCTTGGTCGGTCTGTTCTCGGCGTGGTTGTTGGCGCGCGATCACAATATGCGTATTCTGGTCTTGGCGGCGGATCACCAACTGGCGGTCAAGATGGTCCGCAATGTGCGCCGGATATTGGAACGCCATCCCCTGACCCCCGGTTTGCGTCCCGCAAAGACCGAGGAATGGGCCGCCGACCGCTTTACCGTTACCCGCGCTGCGACACATCGCGATCCGAGCATGCTGGCCAAGGGCATCACATCTAATGTCACAGGGACGCGCGCCGACGTCGTGATCTGCGACGATGTCGAGGTGCCGAACACCTGCGACACCGCGGCGAAGCGCGCTGAATTGCGCACCCGCCTGGACGAGATCGATTTCGTCCTTGGCCCCGGTGGCGCGCGGCTGTTCGTCGGCACGCCGCATACCTATCACTCGTTATACATAAGTGACGATGCGGCGGTGGATGCGACCGCCTATCTTCGGGGCGCGGCGCGGTTGGTCCTGCCGATTTTTGATTCGGTGGGCAATAGCCGTTGGCCGGAACGGTTCTCCATCCGCCATATTCAGGCCATCCGCGATCGCGCTGGACCTGCAAAATTCAGCTCACAGATGTTGCTCCGCCCCGTCGACGCAACCGAGGCCCGCTTGGATCCGGCGCGGCTGCGCTCCTATGCGGATGATCTTTGCTTCGCCGAAGGAAACGGGCATCCAGTGCTGTCTATCGGCGGCCAACGAATGATCTCGGCATCTTGCTTTTGGGATCCGAGCTTCGGTCGCCCGGGTCGCTCCGACGGCGCCGCCATCGCCGTCGTGTTCACCGACACGGATGGCGGGTATTGGCTGCACGGACTCGATTATCTGACGTTTGATCCGGCGCTCGCCGAGGATATCGACGAGGCGACGCAGCTTTGCCGTCAGGCCGCCCGGTTCGCTGCCCGTCATTTCGTTCCTTCGGTCACCGTTGAGACCAATGGCGTCGGCAAATTTCTGCCGGGGCTATTGCGGCGCGAAATACGGCGTGCGGGAATTGCCTGCGCGGTGATCGAACATGCCAGCAGCCGCAACAAGGCCGCCCGCATCCTCGAGTCCTTTGACGCAGTGCTGGCGGCGCGCCGCCTGTCTGTGTCCCGGGCCGTTCTGTCAGGGCGCTTCGCCCATGAAATGCGCGATTGGCGTCCTGACGCCCATGGGCCCGATGATGGGCTCGACGCGGTCGCGGGGTGTTTGCTCGCCGAGCCGGTGCGATTAACGGGTGTGCCCACGGGCCGTCATCCGCGCGCCCGATCCATGACCTCCTGGCGCGGTGGCCATGATCCGGTGCGGGTAGCGGCGGACTTCGAGGTGTGACCCTATTCCCGCTTAGTACTTCACACCAAGGTTGACCTTGACGATGTCTTGGTCTTGGAACGTTTCCGCATGTTCGCCTTTGTCGTACGTCAGAGAAACGCCAAAAAGCGCATCCTCGCCTGGCGCCCACTCTAACGATGTATTGAACGTCCGGATATTCAGGTCTTCATTAGATAGAACCCGAAGGTACCGGTACCCGGCGTTTAGGTTGAAGTTCTTCAGCCCGTCCACCTGGTTATTTCTGATCTGGAGATCGATGCTCCCGCCAAGACCCCAATAATCGTCCGTACGGTTAAAGATCGCGTTGGACCCCTTGTCCGTCATCAACGTACCTTCGCCAATCAAACTGACCAGCGGTCGGTAGATAAAGCCGCCAAGGGTTTTATTCTCCGCGCCTATTCGAAAGTCCTCCATCAGGTTGCCGCTTGGCGAGGTGGTAATCCTGAATTTTATGTTCTCCGCTTCATTTTCCTCGTCCAACACGCCGTACCCTTGGCCTTTGGTGTAAAACTGAAACGGGGCATTGTCCCAAGTCGTCAGATAGTCGAACTGAAGTCCCCCCGTTAGCACCTGAATGTCATTATCCTGTCCTGCCTGGTCTTCCGACTTGAAACCGATAAATGGCATCCAATTTCCGAGGCGGTACCCCACAACGCCTTCAAGGCTGACTGTCCGTGCGTCATTCTCTCGATCGTCCAAAATAGAAAAAGTCGCGAGCTTGGCCTTCTTTCGCTCTTTCTTTAATTCGTCTGCCGTCTGATTAGTTGGACTGAAGGTCGCGATGGATAATTCATCCAAGTTTTTGCGGAGCCGAAAACCGTCGAGGAAACTCGGCTCTTTGTCCGCAACGTCGTCGGGTCTATCTTCGTCCTCTGGTGGTTCGCAGAACACGACCATCGGAGCATTGATATCGTCCGGATTGCTGATAACGGCCGCGAACGTGCTGCCGGCGACCTGCACCGGTCGGAAAGCAAACTTATCCTCGTGCGCCGCCGACATTCTACGAAAACGAAAGCCGGAGATGCCGAATTCGTTTTCGTCGACGAGGTCCGTCATATTGGTGAGCACTTTTGTTTTTGCCTCGCGGACGGATGCATTCCTCTTGACGGTCACTTCGTCGTCACCCGGTTTGTCTTGCGGAAAAGTTTTGTCGAAAACACTGGCTGCATAATCCGTGACCTCGCCGAACTGGAAAAACGGTAATCCAGCGTCTTTGAGAATTTGACCGTAAAGCCGATCCGGAAGGACGTATTTGTCACCACTGGCGCTTGGAACACACAACAGTTCAGCGTTCGGTTTCGATAGTGGGAAGGCAATGGCGGTGTCGGGAAGGGCGACAACCGATGCAAGCAGCGCGGTAACGATTATGGAAGCGATTTTATTCATTCCTCTGCCTCCTCGTCTTCCAGTTCTTTAATGATCTTGGCTGTTATTTGGCCAATTGCGACGCGCACAGGCTCATTCAATGTTCTTTGAGCGAAATCCTGGTCAATGGAATAGACTCGGTACTCTTCATCCAGGTTTCCTTTGACGAAACCCAAGATGTAACTCCAATACCCTTCGTTCGCGCCGAAGCCGTCGTCCAATGGGGCCGACGGCACAATCAGCGAAGAATAGGTTCTCGCAGATATCTCCGTTTCATCCACGATTGTTTTTCGGAAAGCCCTTGCAACCGCTCGCCGGATAATGCGTTTCTCATTCTCGTCCATAGTGAACTCCCCCTAGCTAGGTCTTATGCTCTGAGGGCAAAAACATAGCAGCATATGAGGCAATGAACCACTCATGCGAGAAATAATGGCTCAAAAGTAACCCGGCCAACTCTATTCGCACATGCGAAAATTTAATTCGCGCCGCAGCATGAAACCGCCTACCCTGCGGTACATTTCATACGTGGATATCTAACGGATAACGCGCTGAGGACAGACGAATGCTTGAGCACAAAGTCGCCCTGGTAACCGGATCGACCAGCGGTATCGGTTTGGGGATCGCCATGGGGTTTGCCGAAGCCGGTGCGCATGTTGTCCTCAACGGCTTCGGCGATGCCGCCGAGATCGAAGCGACCCGTGCTGAATTGGAAACCGCGCACGGCGTCCGGGTGCTGTACGACGGCGCCGATATGACCAAGCCGGACGAGATCGAAACGATGATATCGCGGATCAAAACCGACCTGGGTCCCGTCGACATTCTGGTCAACAACGCCGGTATTCAGCACGTCGAAAAGATCGAGGATTTTCCCGTCGCCAAATGGGATGCGATCATCGCTATCAATCTGACCAGCGCCTTTCATACCACGCGTTTGGCGGTACCGGATATGAAAGCCAACGGCTGGGGCCGGATCATCAATGTCGCCTCCGCGCACGGGCTGGTCGCCTCGCCCTTCAAGTCGGCGTACGTCGCCGCCAAGCATGGCATCGTCGGTATGACCAAGACCGTGGCGCTCGAAGTGGCGGAAGCCGGGATTACCGTCAATGCGATTTGTCCCGGCTATGTCAAAACGCCGTTGGTCGAAAGCCAGATTCCCGACACCGCCAAGGCCCGCGGCATTACCGAGGAAGAAGTTGTCCGCGACGTGATGTTGGAACCGCAGCCGACGAAGCGATTCGTCGAGGTTGACGAGCTTGCCGACTTTGCCGTGTTCCTTTGTTCCGACGGCGCGGCTTCGATCACCGGCGCGGCATTGCCGATGGACGGTGGCTGGACGGCGCACTAGCCATGGCCAAGCGGACGACGACCAAACGCAAGCGGATCAACCTGGGCCTGCAGGGTGGCGGCGCACACGGCGCATTTACGTGGGGCGTGATCGATGGGTTTTTGGAGCAGGACTGCTTTCACATCGACGGGCTGTCCGGCACGTCGGCGGGGGCGATGAACGCCGCGGTCTACGCCTATGGAATGATGCACGGCGGCCGCGATGGCGCACGCGAGGCGCTGGAACATTTTTGGGGGGAAGTCTCGCACGCGGGGCAGATGTATTCGCCGATCAAGCGAATGCCGTGGGAAGCGGCCCTCGGCGGGTTCAATATGGACAACGCGATGCTGTTCAATCTCTTCGAAACCTTCACCCGCTCGGTCTCGCCGTATCAGTTCAATCCGATGGATTTCAATCCGCTCCGCGACATCTTGAACGGCTGTGTTGATTTCGACGAGATCAAAGCCTGCGACTGCGCGCACCTGTTCATCAGCGCCACCAACGTGCGGACCGGCAAGGCCAAGGTGTTCGAGACCGAGGACGTCACCCTCGACGTGATCATGGCCTCGGCATGTCTGCCGTTTCTGTTCAAAGCGGTCGAGATCGACGGCGAGGCCTATTGGGACGGCGGCTACATGGGCAATCCGGTGATCTATCCGTTCTATTATCATACCGATACCGACGATGTGGTGATCATTCACGTCAATCCGATCGAACGCCCCGACGTGCCGACGGCGGCGAGTGATATCTTCAACCGCATCAACGAGATCAGTTTCAACAGTTCCCTGTTAAAGGAGTTTCGCGCTATCGGTTTCGTGCAGAAACTGTTGCGCGAAGGCCGGCTGAAGGACGACTACGCCGAAACGCTGCGCGACGTGCGCCTGCATGCGGTCAGCGCCGACGAGATCATGACCGACCTGTCGGTCGCATCGAAGCTGAACACCAATTGGTCATTCCTGTGCGAGCTGCGCGACCGCGGCCGCGCCGCTGCCAAAGCGTTCACCGCGGCGCATTATGACGACATCGGCAAACGCAATACGCTCGACTTGCGGCTGTAGAATCTATCGATGCCACTAAAGGAGTTCGTAGAACCAGTAGGTGTTGGTTAAGAGCAGAATAAGACCGAGCACTTGTACGGCCAGAAAAACGCCGTAGAAGCAGAGCGACTCCAAACGCGACCCGCTGAATTCCAGCGCGTCTCCGGCAACGCGCCGCGTAACAAAACGAAAAATCTTGTATGCCGCATATGCCGTCAAAAACGCGCCTGCAAGAAGGCCGAAAAACGTCACGAAGTAAAACGCCAGAAAAGGCAGCGCGTAGGCGATGCCAACCTGAAACGGGAAGAGGCATACCGCGATGATTAAGGGTACGAGATATCCCCGTAGCCAAGAACGCGCGCGATAAACGCAAGCAGCGGACATAAGTAGAACCCCGAAAAAAACCGGCCAGTACGCGAAGTACATCTGCGCAACGTCGGAACCACGCCCGCGTCGCGGTAGCGCGTCTGACTCTATGACAGCGCTGATTATTTCGCGGGGCACCCAGAGCACGGCGATGAAGGCGACCGCGAGCGATACCGCAATAACGGCATCGCGATGACGGGGGTCGATCTTTTCTGACGACATTTATTCATCTCCAACACGTTCCGCATGTCTGTCTATGGACAGACCCGGGGCGTTTTCTGCGCATCCACGACAAAACGGCGGTGATCTCTCCGTCGTCCGCGTTGCATGGCACGGCCGTGCGTCAACTGCCATTTCGACCGCTTTCATCGATTCCACAACTATACGGAACACGCTCGACTTGCGGCTGTCGAATCTATCGACGCCACTAAAGGAGTTGGTAGAACCAGTAGATGTTGGTTAAGAGCAGAATAAGACCGAGCACTTGTACGGCCAGAAAAACGCCGTAGAAGCAGAGAGACTCCAAACGCGACCCGCTGAATTGCAACGCGTCCCCGCCGACGCGCCGCATCGCAAATCGGAAAAGCTTGTACGCCGCATATGGCGTCAAAAACGCGCCTGCAAAAAGGCCAATAACCGTCACGAAGTAAAGCGCCAGAAAAGGCAGCACATAGGCGATGCCAACCTGAAACAGGAAGAGGCATACCGCGATTATCAAGGGCACGAGATATCCCCGCAGCCAAGAACTCGCGCGGTACACGCAGGCGGCCGACATAAGAAGAGACCCAACCAAGAGCGGCCAGTACGCGAAGTACATTTGCACGACTTCGGAACCACGTGACGACCGCGGCAGCGCGTCTGACTCTATGACAGCGCTGATTATTTCGCGGGGCACCCAGAGCACGGCGACGAAGGCGGCCGCGAGCGATACCGCAATAACGGCATCGCGATGACGGGGGTCGATCTTTTCTGACGACATATCTTTGTCTCCAACACGTTCCGCATGTCTGTCTATGGACAGACCCGGGGCGTTTTCTGCGCACCCACGACAAAACGGCGGTGATCTCTCCGTCGTCCGCGTTGCATGGCACGGCCATGCGTTAACTGCCGACTCGGCGGCTATTCATCCATCACACAACTATCAGGAGAACTCTTATGACTGAGAAAATCAAACCCGGTATCTACGTCGAATACATAGGGGTCTCGGCAAGCGCCGCATCGCCCTTCGGCGTATCCGGGATGAAGCATCTTTATCTGGTCTATCAGAAAGCCGACGGCACGCGAGAAGTCATCCGCGGCGGACCGGAAAAGAAGCCTATCTTTGGCGACATCGCACTCCAATCCGGCATCAGCCAAGAGGACTCGGAAGATAGCAACCCGGACGGCGAGGTCCGCCCGTCCAAACGTCTCGATGTGCCCGTCGATAAACTCAACGACACCTGGGATTTGATGAAGCGCGATGCCGACGAGATGGCCGAGGCCGGTTTGGATTACGATCCCCTCGTGCCGGGCGATAACTATCCCGAATCCACCAGCAATTCGGTGGTGCGGCGGATCGTCGAGAAACACGGGTTCGATCCGGCGACATCGCTGCCGCCCGGAATCACCGAGAAGGACGTACCGGGATACGAAAACAACCTGGAAGCTCAGATGACCTATGACGAGCGGCGGGCCGCGGTGGCGGCCCGCACCCGGGAAGGCGTGCAGCGGCGTAAGGCATATCGCGACATCAAGCGTCGGGATATCGATCTACCCGTCACGCCGCATACTGACCAAACCGGGGACGCACGGAACGGTAACGATCAGGGTAAGGCCGAGCCGCGCTTGTCACCCGAGGCGCAAAAGATCCGTGGTGCCTTTGGCCCGCGCGACGGAGACGACAATGGCCCCGGCGCCTTGATGCGGAAGCGCACCGAGGATTTGACCGAGGACGAGATCTCTGACTTGCATAACGCCGCGTTCGGCGAACGCGACACCGATGTCCGCCACGCCATGCAGGATCGCTTGCGGGACTTCTATCGCCTGACCTACGGCGACGGCCCCGCCGCGCATGACGAGACCGGTAAGATGATCCAGCCCGCGCCGAAACGCCCGGTACCGACGACGCCGTCGTCCGCCAAGGACGCCCAGGGCCGGCCGCTTGCCGACGGCTTGGAGCAGGTCGCGCAAACCCTGGCCAGCGCCGCCGAGAAAGACGGCGGGCAGGCGGTGGTGAAGGCGCTGCAATCGGGTCTCAATCTCATGGGACGGTCCCTAAAAGTCGACGGCGATCCGGGATCGAAAACCCGCGCCGCCGTGGTCGATGCGGTGGTCAAGAACAGTCCCGGCAAAATCGACGAGGCGCGGGCGCTCGGGGCATTCAAATCCTTCGCCTCCCGGCTAAAGACCAAACTGGCGACGCCGGATGAGTTGAGTCGCATAGTCAAGAAAGACGTGACGCCCTTACTTACCGGGCAGCGTGGAGGTGACGGTGCGGACAAAACGACAATCGCATCGACCGCGTTGCAGCAGGGCCTCAACGATCTTAAACCGGAGACGAAGCTGAAAGAAGACGGTGTCGTCGGCCCGAAAACAACCGATGCTTTCAACGCCGCCGTCAAGAACGACGGCGGCGATGACGTTACGAAAAGCTTCGGCCGTTCGCTGGGGTTCCTGCGGTAACCGTGCAGGTCGCCGACTGGTGGTCAGCGCCGCCGACATCGGCAAACGAAACGCTCTCAATTTTCGGTTGTGACGATTATCCGCCGAAGAATGTCGCGCCGCTCGGACCGCTGCCGATTTCCAGAATGCGGACATCGCCATCTGGCGCGGCCATGAAGTGCGGCGTGTTGGCCGGCGTGATGGCGACCGATCCGGCCGGAAATGCAATCAGTTTGGCGGTGTCGAAGGCTTCGCCCTGACCCAAGTACATCGTGCCCGATACAACCACCGAAAGCCGTATGTCCGGATGACTGTGCGGCGGGAATGTCGATCCTTTGGTCATGACACCCTGCGCGGCATATAAGCCTGGGGCATTAAACGCCCCGGTCAGGAACGCGCTTGAGACGCCTGGGAATTTTTCCAACGCTCTCAAGGGGATCTCCGACAAGGTCAATTTCCGGATCGGTTCCGGTTTCACGTCGACCGTCTGTGCCGAGGTCAACGTGAAACCGGATGGGCCGGCCCCATGGTCGAGAATGGAGAACGCACCGTCTTTGGCATAGATGAAATGCGGGGAGCCCGCCGGGGTTACAAAGAAAGTTCCCGTGGGATAGGCCTTCAACGCCGCTGCATCGAACGCCGTTCCCGTGCCGACATAGGCAGTTCCCGACGTCACCCAGGTGGTCAGCGGATTGGGATGCGTATGGGGCGGGACCATCGCACCGGCAGATACCTTGGCATGCGTGGCGTAGACGCCGGGCGTGCGACGGTCGCCGAACAGAGTTGCCGTTTCAATCCCGGGGAACAACGGATTTTTAGAATAGGTGGCGTCTTCGATAGAGATCGCGTGAGTCGGTTCCTGGGCCGTCGATGGTACAGTGAGCACACCCAGTGCAAGAACTGCGATAGAACACGTTAAACCGCGTGCGAGGATTTTCATGGCTTTTCATTCCCTGTTCGATGATTTAAATATTGTGTAGTTCATAAATGCTCTAATAAAAGAATGTCAAGTCTATAAATAATGTCTGAACAACGTGGCAGAGGCCGCCCCAGGGCCTTCGATGAGGATGCTGCACTCGATGCGGCAATGCTGACCTTTTGGGAAAAAGGCTACCGAAATACGTCTTTGGACGATCTCGTTGTGCGAACAGGGGCGTCGCGTGCGAGTCTCTACAAGACCTTCGGAGACAAACGCGACATTTTTGTCCAAAGCCTCGACCTATATGGAACCCGGTTTGAGGAACGTGCCGAGGCCGTTCTGGCACGCAATAAGAATATGTTGGATACGGCGCGGATACTCCTGACGGCGTCGGCTGAACGCCTTACCGGATCGGATGCCCCGGCGGGATGTCTGCGGTGCAACACGACCCTAGAAATCCTCGGCTCCGACGCGGCGTTGGACGACGCGTTGAACCAAGCAAACGCGCGTTTCTTCAACGTCATGAAGAAAGTTGCGGCACGCGGCGTCAAGACCGGCGAGATCGCCAAGCGCGATGCCGGCGATATCGCGATGTATTTGAACGGCGCGGTCAGCGCCATGGTCAATCTGTCGCGGACGGGGGCAACGCGTGCCGAGATGATGCGGTTCGTCGAGCGGACCTTGCGGGCGTTGACGATCTAGGCCGCTATTAATCTCCCGGCGGGGTTTGACCGAACGCCGGGACCTCGGCAGCGAAATTGTCGAGCCAGGGGATCAGGTCCGGGAATTCGGCCCGCCAGTCGAGTTGCTTGCGCCAATCCGCGTAGCCGAGCACACAGGCCAGCGTGATCGCGGCGATGCTGGGGGCTTGGTAATCGTCCAGGTTCTCCAGGATCGCCGCGAGGCCGCGGCGGACCTTGCCCAGTTGATGATCGATCCAGACCTGGTTCGGTTCCGCGTCATCCGCTTTGTAGCGCCCGGCATAAACGATCAGCAGCAACGCCTCCATCACCCCGTCGGCGAGGGCAGCTGCCGCCAAGGTGCGGAATCGCGCCTCGGTCTCGCGCGGGATGATCTTTCCGTCGCCGTAGACCGTGTCCAGGTACTCGATGATCTCGCGGCTATCAAAAATCGCGGTGCCGTCGTCGAGGACCAACGCTGGGATTTTGCCGATCGGGCTGATGCCGTGGATCGCGTCGCCGGGATCCTGGGTGTTGGCGGGCTGCAGGGTGTATTGATCGTTTAGCCCTAAGATATCGAGGGCGATCCGGACCTTGCGGCCGAACGGGGTGGATGTCGAAGCGACGACGGTCAGCATGGTTCTCACTTTCTTGACTGGAATAGATTGAAACGGGACCCCGGCCGTCGCCGGGGAGACGAAACAAGGCTCCGTCATTCCGGCGCAGACCGGACTCCAAAACCCCTTTGAAAATTACTCCGCCGCGTCACGGTGGCCGGCGATATGGCCGAGGATTTCAGCCGCTGCCGTCGGGATATTGGTGCCCGGTCCGTAGATTGCGGCCACACCGTTGGCGTACAGAAACTCGTAGTCCTGCGGCGGGATGACGCCGCCGCACACCACCATGATGTCCTCCGCGCCCTCGGCTTTCAGTGCCGCGACCAACGCGGGGACCAGGGTCTTGTGCCCGGCCGCTTGGGAAGAAACGCCGATCACGTGGACATCGTTCTCGACCGCTTCGCGGGCGGCTTCTTCGGGCGTTTGGAACAATGGGCCGACGTCGACGTCGAAACCGATGTCGGCGAACGCCGTGGCGATCACCTTGGCGCCCCGGTCGTGTCCGTCTTGTCCCATCTTGACGACGAGCATGCGCGGGCGCCGGCCTTCCGTCTCAGCAAAGGCGGCGACGTCGCCACGGATCCGTTTGAAGTCGTCGTCGGCTTCATACGCCGCACCATAGACGCCTGAGATCGATCGCACTTCGGCACGATAGCGGGTGTAGACGCTTTCCAGCGCGTCGGAGATTTCACCGACCGTGGCCCGCGCCCGTGTCGCCTTGACCGCGAGGTCGAGCAAATTGCCGTTCCCCGACTGCGCCGCGTCGGTCAGCGCGCCGAGGGCCGCTTCGCAAGCGGCCTGGTCGCGGGTGTTGCGGATGGTGTTAAGGCGCGTCACTTGGCCCTCGCGGACCACGTTGTTGTCGATGTCGAGAACGTCGATGCTTTCTTCGGTTTCGCGCTGGTACTTGTTGACGCCGACCACGACTTCTTCGCCGCGGTCGATCCGCGCCTGGCGCTTGGCGGCGCTTTCTTCGATCCGCATTTTCGGCAGGCCGGCGGCCACCGCCTTGGTCATGCCGCCCATCTCTTCGACTTCGGAGATCAGCTTGCGCGCTTCGACGACCAACGAATTCGTCAGGCTCTCGACATAATAACTGCCGCCCAGGGGATCGATGACATTGGGGATGCCGGTCTCTTCGGCGATGATCAATTGCGTGTTGCGGGCGATCCGGGCCGAGTTCCGCGTCGGCAGGCCGACCGCCTCGTCAAAGGCATTGGTGTGCAGCGACTGGGTGCCGCCCAGGACCGCGGCCATTGCCTCAATCGTCGTGCGGATGACGTTGTTGTTGGCGTCTTTTTCGGTCAGTGAGACACCCGACGTCTGGCAGTGGGTGCGCAGCATGCTGGACCGCGCATCCTTCGGATCGAACTGGGCCATCAGCTCCGACCACAACACCCGTGCCGCGCGCAGCTTGGCGACTTCCATGAAGAAATTCATGCCGATGCAGAAAAAGAAACTGAGCCGCGGCGCAAACTTGTCGACGTCTTGCCCGTTCGCCAGGGCGGCACGCACGTACTCGACCCCGTCGGCCAAGGTATAGGCCAGCTCCTGAACGCAGGTCGCCCCGGCCTCTTGCATGTGATAACCGGAAATCGAGATCGAATTGAACTTGGGCATGTTCTCGGCCGTGTAACCGATGATGTCGGCGACGATCCGCATGCTGGGTTCGGGCGGATAAATGTACGTATTCCGCACCATGAATTCCTTGAGGATGTCGTTCTGGATGGTGCCGGACAGTTTTTCGATCGGCACGCCCTGTTCTTCGCCGGCGACGATGAAGCCCGCCAACACCGGTAGCACGGCGCCGTTCATGGTCATCGACACGGACATCTCGTCGAGGGGGATGCCGTCGAACAAAATCTTCATGTCCTCGACGCTGTCGATGGCCACGCCCGCCTTGCCGACATCGCCGACGACGCGGGGATGGTCGCTGTCGTAGCCGCGGTGCGTTGCCAGGTCGAACGCCACCGACAGACCCTTTTGGCCGGCGGCCAAATTCTCACGGTAAAACTTGTTGGACTCTTCGGCCGTCGAAAAGCCGGCGTATTGGCGGATGGTCCACGGGCGGTTCGCATACATGGTGGCACGCGGGCCGCGCATGTAAGGCGCAAGACCGGGCAGTGTGTCGACGTGTGCCAACTCCACCAGATCTTCCGCCGTGTATAACGGCTTGACGGCGATCCCCTCCGGCGTTTCCCACGTCAGATCGTCGAGCGGCTGGCCGCGCAGGTCTTTTTCCGCCAACGTGCGCCATGCGTCCATGTCCGGTTTCTTGTCCGTCATCGGACACCCTCCACCTGTTGAATTCTCCCCACCCGATTATAGCGGCAGCCGCCCGAGCGACCCAAGGATTTTGCACGTGCGAAGTGTGAAATGGCTAAAACTGTGGATAACCCCAAAATATTGTGGATTTATCCACATCATGCGATTGCGGGTAACCCGAAGACAAAATATAGTGTGATTTAAGGGATGACATGGGGCCGATAGGACCTCAAGGGGGTCCCAAAACGCGGATAACCACGATAAACGAGGAGAGGCACATGTCCTTTGAATGGACGGAAGATCACATCAAAACCTTGATCGCGTTGTGGGACGAAGGGCTGACCACCAGTCAGATCGGCGAGCGGATCGGGATTACCAAGAACGCGGTCGTCGGCAAAGTTCATCGCTTGGGCCTTCCGAAACGGGGATCTCCGATCAAACCGAAGCCGGAAAAAAAGAAAACCAACGTGGTATCGATGGCGCAATTGCGCCCGGGTATGTGCGTCTGGCCGACGGGCGATCCGACCTCCGAAGATTTCCATTTCTGCGGCGACAAGGTGATGGAAGGCCGCCCGTACTGCGAAGACCATTGCGCGCGCGCCTACGTCAAACCGTCGAAGGAAGACCGCGCCCGCCGCGCCGCCAACGCGCGGTAAACGCTGAGATTGGATCCGTCCGGACCCGACCCCGGGCCCCTAATTCAACGTGAAGCGTCGGCTTATGTCGGGTGACGTCTTTTTGAACCCGGCATCTTGACCCCCCCGGTTCAAGAGCTATGCTTCGCCCCATGTACACGTTCGCATCGATGATTATTGGACGAATTACCGACCCGGTGACCCGCTGAGGTTGCCGGGCCCGCGCGTCTGCGCATTCGCCAATTTTCACTCGATAAGGACGACGACATGACCCACCAAATGGGCGGGGCCGTCATGGCCCCCAGCGAACAAAATCCCACCCCCGATACCTTTACCGCGTGTTTTTCCGTGGTCGCTCGTACCGATCCCAATACCCTGAGCCGGGTGTTGGAGCCGTTCACCAAGCGCGGCCTCGCGCCGAGCCATGTGTATGCGTTACGCACCGGCGATCGCGGCGCCGCGATGAGCATCGACCTACAGCTCGCCGATGCCGATGCCGACACGCAACGCCGGATCGCCAACGATCTGCGTGCCGTATGGCTGGTCGACACGGTGCTGACATCGGACAAGGGCCGGGCGGAGTAAACAAATTCTGTCATCCCGGCCTTGAGCCGGGACCCAGCAACCGCCTCTAGGTCCCGGGTCTCGCGCGATATGCACGCGCTCGCCCGGGATGACATCTGGGGGAATTGGCGTGCCGCGTGGGTCATGCTACGGAACAGTCATGAGTCTTCGCGACCGCCTTGATGACGTCACCCGCTTTACGCCGAGCGCGTACCGCCCGTTCGTTGTCGCCGGCCACACGGTCGGCCGGGTTCGTCATGCCTTCGCCGACCCGGTCTTGGCATCGTATCCGGATGTGTTTTCGGTCGCGCCCGATGCGGTCACTTTGCGCGCAGACCTTAAGACGCCGGCGGCGCGCACCGACGCCGTTGCCGAGGTTCTGGCCGACCTCAGGGCCCAGGGGCGGATTGATGGTTGGCGGGACGAACCGTACCCCGTTTCGACAGGGTTCTACGACGACCCCCTGCTGACCATCGAGCGGGCCGCCGCCGTCCTGTTTGGGACTATGGGTTACGGCGTGAACTTGAACGGTTACGTGCGCCGAGACGATGACATATATATGTGGATCGCCAAACGCGTGGCGACAAAGCCGGTGGAGCCCGGCAAGCTCGACCACACCGTCGCCGGCGGGCAGCCGCACGGTATTTCCGTGACCGAAAACCTGATCAAGGAATGCTGGGAAGAGGCGGCGATCCCCCGTCACGTCGCGGCGCGTGCCGTCCCCGTCGGGACCATGTCGTATCTGACCGAGCGATCCGAAGGTTTGCGGCATAGTGTCTTTTTCAATTTCGACTTGGCCCTCGATCCCGACTTTACGCCGACATCCACAGACGGCGAGGTGGAAGCGTTCTATCTTTGGCCGATGGACGACGTGCTTGAACGCGTTCGCGCAACCAACGATTTCAAGTTCGATGTGCCGGTGGCGTTGACCGATTTTGCTGTCCGGCACGGTTTGTTGGGACCCGACGATCCGGACTACATAGCCGTCTGCGAGGCCCTGCGCCTTGGGGCATCGGCGCTGATCCCGGCCCGCTAACCGAAACGCTTTTCAGCGCCCCATTCGGATTGTTAAGGTGCGCGCATGGATACCGCCGCGCGCCATCTCGACCTTTTCCCGAAAATCGATCCGTATGACCAGGGTATGCTGGACGTCGGAGACGGGCACCGCCTGTATTACGAACAATCCGGCAACCCACAGGGGATTCCCGCGGTATTTCTGCACGGCGGGCCCGGGGCCGGATCGAACCCGGCACACCGGCGGTTTTTCGATCCGGCGTATTACCGAATTGTGGTATTCGATCAGCGTGGCGCCGGCCGGTCGCGGCCCTTCGCCAGCGTCGAACACAACACCACCGATCATCTCGTCGCCGATATTGAAGCCTTGCGCCGGCATTTGAACATCAGCTCTTGGTTGGTGTTCGGCGGCTCTTGGGGATCGACCCTGGCGCTGGTCTATGCCCTGCGCCATGCGGAACGGGTTCGCGGGTTGGTGTTGCGCGGCATCTTCCTGGGGTCGAGTGCCGAGTTGGACTGGTTCCTCTACGGCATGCGGAAAGTCTTTCCCGAAGCGTCCCGACGGTTTGCCGAGTACATTCCGAAAGCCGAGAGGGGTGACCTGCTTGCCGCATACCACGCCCGTTTGATGGACTCATCCTCCGATGTTCATATGCCGGCGGCGGCGCATTGGGCGGCTTATGAGACGTCGTGCTCCAACCTTTTGGCGACGCCGAGCGAGGCACCGCCGCAGGCCACCAGCGGGGCGCTGTCGTTGGCGCGGATCGAAGCGCACTTCTTCGTCAACGACGTGTTCATCGGCGATACCGAGATTCTCGACGGCATTGACAAAATCCGCAATATCCCATGCGTCGTCGTTCAGGGACGGTATGACATGGTATGTCCGATCGTCACCGCCGATGCATTGATCCGGGCATGGCCCGAGGCCGAGTACAAGATTGTCGCCGAGGCCGGACATTCGGCCATGGAACCCGGCATTCGCGCCCATTTGGTTCGCGCGACCGAAGGTTTCAAGGACCGCATCTGATTTGACCGCCACGGCCGGTATCAGTATGTTGCACGGCCTGGGAGACGACGGGGAACGGGAACATGCGGCGACTATCTCGGCTTTCACTTTTATTGATTTGTTTGACGCTGGCGCTGCCGAGCGCAGCGCGTGCCGACAGCCTGTTCAGCTTGGCTGAAGATCCGGCGTACTTGACCTTTTCCGCAGGTTATTTCGATATCAATCGGCAAAAAGACGAGGGAGCTGAGTTCTCCCTTGAGTACCGTTCCGATTATCAGTTGTGGTGGTTCAAGCCCTTCGCGCATGCCGCCTACGTCACCAACGGGATGACGTTCGTCGGCGCCGGGATCCTGATCGATATGCAGGTTGGCGATAACTGGATTATCCAACCGTCGATTGCGCCGACCTATTGGCAGGGCAAAACCGACGAGCTGGACCTGGGCCACGAGTTGGAGTTCCGCTCCCGCCTCGAAGTCGCTTATCGTTTCAAAGACAAATCACGGCTCGGTCTGTCGTTTTCGCACAGCTCCAACGCCAGCCTCGGCGATACCAACCCTGGCACCGAAAGCCTGATGCTCAACGTCTCGATCCCGCTGGGACAGTAGGGCGGCTTTTTTCACAGTCCCGTCGGAATGAAGTGACTATGGTCACAGCATCTGATTGTGATTTCTACGTATTTTATCAAAAATCGATTGTCCGAGGTGACGCACCTGTATCCAGAATGGATTGTGACGGGCAACGTGTTTCGTTTACATGCCGGGAGGCCGTGTGACTTTCCTGAAATCCATCGCCGATATGGCGCGGTCGCCGTTGGCGCGTCGCATGACCGCGGTGATCTTCATAACCATCCTGCTGGTGGAAATCGCGATCCTGTTGCCGTCGTACGCGAAACGCGAAGCGGAACTGCTGGATCAGTTGCGTATCGCCGGCACGCACTGGGCGTTGGCGGTCAGCCACAATCTGGATAACACCACTGCGACGGGATACGTCGCCGACCGGGTCATTGCCTCCGATCACGTGGTCGGCGTCCGGGTGATGGAGGACGGAGAGACCTCTCACGAAGTCGGGGAAACAGTGATTGCGGATTTCGAGACCACCGCGCACGTGCGTTCCTTTGACGGCAACCGATACGAGATTCTCCTGGAGGCTGAAGAGGGTAAGCTGCCGTATACATTGCATCTGCGTCTCGATAGCTCGCATGTCCAAGACGACCTGTATGCCTTCGTTCTGCGTATCTCGGGCTTGGTCTTGATCATTTCGATAGCGCTGACTGCGGCCACTATTCTGGCGACTGGTCGGATGGTGTTGCGGCCGTTGGCGCGATTGAAGAGCGCCCTCGATGAAGGTGAATTCGCGCTGGACGCGGAGACCGACCGAGATGCCTCGCGCACCGACGAGATTGGCGACGTTTACCGGTCCACGGCGACCATGTTGGAGCAGATCCGAGCCTCGCAAGCGTACCTGGAAGCACAGGTCGAAGACCGAACCCGCGAATTACAGGCGGTCAATGAAGAGATGGGCCGGCAAACGGACATCTTGGAAGAGACGATCTCGAACATCTATCAAGGCGTCGTCGTCTACGACGCCGATCACCGATTGGCGATCTGCAACGAGAAATTCGCGGTGATGCGGGGGCTTCCGGAAGCCTTGCTCGAAGACCACCCGACACTCGAGGACGTCGTTCGCTATCAGGCCGAATGCGGTTACTTCGATACGCTCGGCGACGAAGTCGACACGCAAGTTGCAGCGGCCCTCGCTAGAACTCTGGAGGCGACCGCCGATGCGCCATGGGAGCAGACCTGCGCCAGCGGCTCGATCCACGAGATCCGAACCGTCAACCTGCCGGACGGCGGGCTGGTCCAGACCTTCAGCGACATTACCGAACGCCGCCAGCAAGAGGACTCGCAACGCGCCTTGCTGGACTCCATCGCCTTGCCGCTGTTCGTCCTTAGCGACGAGGACACGTACCTGTATCTCAATGATCACGCGGCCGTCGTCATGGGATGTGATAGCGCCGACCTGATCGGCCAGCAGGTTCGCAGTGTGTTTGTCGATCCTGAAGAACGCCTGCGCTGGAAATCGCTGATGAATCAGGACGGCCGTGTCGACGATTTTGAGACGCGGATACGACTGGCCGACGGCGGTCTGGGCTGGGGCCTGTTTTCATCGCGTAAGTTGTGGTTTCAGGGGCAGTCGGCACACCTGTCGGTGGTCTCGATCATCACCGACCGCAAGGATGCCGAAGAAGCCCTACGCCAGAGCGAAGAGCTCTTACGCACGACGTTCGACACCACCAGTGTGGGAATTCTGCAGCAGGCGCCGGACGGCGGACACCGGCTGGCCGTCAACCATGCATTCTGCGAGATGACCGGTTACACAGAGGCCGAGTTGCTCCAGCGGCCCTTTAAATCCGTGACCCACCCCGATGACGTGATGGCGGCTCGCGCCCGGCGGGACAAGTTCTATACCGAGAACATCGAGAACGACTCCAGCGAGTTTCGTATTGTCCACAAGGATGGAACGGTCAAATGGGTCAGCCGCACGATCTCGGCGCTGCGCGACGGGGATGGACAGATCGAACGATTTGTTTCGTTCATCCACGATATCGACGGACGAAAACGGGCCGAAGCGTCATTGGCCGAAAAAGAACGTCATCTGAGCACGGCGCTAGACAACATGTCGCAGGGACTGGCGCTCGTTGACGCGGAACACCGCTATGTCATGTTCAACGACCTCTATCGTGACTTCCTTGAGTTAAGCGATGCCGAGTTGCGGGTCGGCCAGTCCTTCGAGGAGGTGGTGCGCCTCCTGGCGGCGCGAGGCGAGTACGGCGACGGAGATGTCGACGTCTTGGCCTCTGAACGGATGGAGGAATTGGCCAGCGATCAATTCGTCGATCGCGAGCTGAGTTTCGAGTCCGGTCGCACCATGCAAGCCCGGAAGTCGCCGCTGCCAAACGGTGGCGCGGTTATTACATTGACCGATATCACCGGACGGAAGCGGGCGCAGGAGGCCATCGCCCGTCAGGAGCGCCGCCTGGCGACGGCGCTTGAGAACATGTCACAGGGAATTTGCCTGATTGATCGCGACCTCAAGTTCGTCATGTTCAACGATCAGTTCCAGGATATGTTGGATTTATCGGACGAGCACCTCGCTGTCGGCCATCGTCTTCAGGATGCGATCCGCGCCCTGGCCGTCCGTGGTTATTACGGCCCTGGCGATGTCGAGACGATAATCGAAGAGCGCCTCGCCACCCTGACAAACGATCAGTTCGTCGAACGCGAGTTGACTTTACCCGATGGCAAAACGGTGAGTGCGCGGAAATCACCGATATCCAACGGCGGTCTTGTGATTACCTTGACCGATATCACCCGCCGCAAACAAAACGAGCGCGAAATCGTTGCCGCCAAGGAGGCGGCCGACGCCGCCAACACCGCGAAAAGCGATATGGTTGCGACGGTCAGTCACGAAGTTCGTACCCCGATGAACGGCGTTCTCGGCATGGCCCGGTTGCTTCGTGATACGAAGCTGGATTCGGAACAGCGGGAGTGCTTGGAGACCGTGATCTCGTCGGCGGAGTCGCTGTTGCGGATCGTCAACGATCTTTTGGATGTATCGAAGTTGGATGCCGGACATCTGGAACTGGAAACGATCCCGTTCCTACCGAGAGATATCGTCACGCAGCCGGTCGCCGTAATGACCGCGCGCGCCGAGGAAAAAGGCCTTCGCCTTGTAACCCTTATCGGTACCGATATCCCGGAGGTTGTGATCGGTGATCCGCATCGCTTGCACCAAGTGATGCTGAACCTCATTTCAAATGCCGTGAAATTCACGCAGTCCGGGACGGTGACGGTCGAACTGAAATGCGTTGAGAACGACACGAATGCACCGACACTGGAGTTTTCGATCACCGATACCGGCAGCGGCATCAAGCCGGAAGATCAGGAAAAACTATTTGCGCCGTATTCTCAGGCCGCAGCCGACGTTGCCCGGAAATACGGCGGAACCGGCCTTGGTCTCGCGATCTGCCGTCGATTGCTCGACTTAATGGGCAGCACGATCGAACTCGACAGTGTGCCCGACGAGGGCTCGCGGTTCTCGTTCCGTTTGGTTTTGCCGGTCACCCATGACAATGCGGCGAAAGCTGCCGCCGCCCATACGGTGCCGGTCGTGCGCGATTCCGACGTCTTACGCGGCGCACCGTTGCGCATTCTGCAGGTGGAAGACAATGAAACAAATCGGATCGTGTTCGAGCGGACCCTGCGTCGCTTGGGGCATACGGTCGATAGTGTCGAGCATGGCGAAGCCGCCTTGGCCCTGCTGGCTGGCGCCGAATATGACCTTATCGTCATGGATCGGCACATGCCGGTGATGGACGGCCTGGAAACGACCCAGGCGATCAGGGGCCTTGATGGTCCCATCGCCAATGTACCGATCCTCGGCCTCACGGCGGGCGCGTTGGAGGTCGAGTTGGTTGCCTGTTTGGACGCGGGAATGGACGAGGTCCTGACCAAGCCGGTCGACGATGGCCTGCTCGTCGCGACGATTCAACGGCTCGTCAGCGAGGCCGAAGCCGCGACGAAGCTGCATGCAGCCGGTCCGATCTTGGTTATCGATGACGTCGCCGTGAACCTTGCGGTCACTGAAAAGCAACTGAAGAAACTAGGACTCGACTGCGTCACCACGTCGGATCCGCATCATGGCTTGGAGTTGTTGAAATCGGAGACGTTTGCCGCCGCCATCGTCGATATGAAAATGCCCGGATTGAACGGCACGGACCTGGTGGCGGACTACCGGGCGTGGGCGGGTGGGACAATGCCGGCGTTACCCATTGTCGCCATGACTGGTAATATCGACGTGGCGGATCGCGACGCCTGTCTGGCCGCCGGGATGAACGGCTTTCTTACCAAACCCGTCACGGTCGACGATTTGCGGGCCGTAATGTTCGATCTCATGGGCGCGCCCGGTGGCGACAACGGTCCTAAGACCCAGACTCCCGCTGCGGCGGATGATGATACGGAGGCGCCTATCGATCTGGACGTGTTGGGCAACATTCTCGGTATTGACGATCGGGCCGAGTTATTCGAGATGCTCGATTTATTCGTCGAAACTTTCCCCGACCTGATGGGCCCGTTGGATGGGGCGGTCGATGCCCGCGACCCGAGGCAGCTTCGAGACGCTGCCCACGCCGCAAAAAGTGCCGCTGCAAATGCCGCCGCGCAAACCATGTCGGAAGCCTTGGTTGCGTTGGAAACTGGCGCCGCAGACCAGGACTGGGCAAGTTTGATCACATTGAGCGATAAAGTGCGTGTAGAATTCGATCGCGTCACGGCGTTTGTTCGCGACTACCACACCGGAATGTAGAAGATGTCTGACCTTGATCTATCCCGACACCAAATCCTCCTCGTCGACGATGTCGTCTTCGCGCGTGCGACGGTGAAGAAAATTCTCTCCAGCTTCGAGCGCCCCCGTGTGATCGAAGCGGTGCACGGCGAAGAAGCGATGGAGATATTGAACGGCACCGGGTCACCGGTCAGCATGATCGTCTCCGATTTTAACATGCCGAAGAAAAACGGGCTTGAGTTGCTTCAAGCGATCCGCTGTGGT
Organism: Rhodospirillales bacterium; assembly: GCA_965222395.1. Taxonomy (GTDB): domain Bacteria; phylum Pseudomonadota; class Alphaproteobacteria; order Rhodospirillales; family Casp-alpha2; genus UBA4479. The sequence continues at coordinate 2,758,815 of OZ244947.1, read as the reverse complement.
GAGACCAACTACCCGCGCGATTTCCCGATCGCGATGTTGACCGGCTATTCCGACGAGCACTTGGTCGATATGGCGCTGGCTCTCGACGTTAATGCTTTCCTGATCAAGCCGATTTCACGCGACACCATGGGCATCAGATTGGGCAAAATGATCGACATGATGGCCGATACCGGATGGCTGAAAACCGTCGACGAGTATGCCGCGATTGAAATCGCCACCGCCACCGAGCCCGAGAAAAAAACCAAGCCAACCCGGTTCGCGTCGGCGGAAGCGCCGGCCAAACCCAATCTCGTTGCGGCCAATCGTCCGTCATCGCGACTTAGTGGCAAGTTCTCAGATGCCGAATTGGCCGACGCGCCTTCGCCGTCGCCGTCACCGTCGCAAAGCCAGGGCACATTCGGCGACCCCGATCTCGCGACGCGCGAGGTCATGGGCCGATTGTCGTCATTGGTCGGCCGGCTGGACGATCCGGCCTCGGCCAAGGAAGTGGCCGTCGGGTTCCAACGCTTGGTGGCCGATGGCGACCGCGATGTCGCCAAGCGTCTCGTAACGGTCCTCGATACCTTTGAAAAACGCGGCGTCATTTCTGGTGACGATATCGCCGTCGTCTTCAACAGCGGCAATACGGGGCGATTTGAACAGCCCCGTACGGCGACCGATGCGCCGACCCAATCGACAACCGATGCTGCGCCGAAGGAAGTGTTTACATCGCTTGAAACCCTCGAGGAAGGCGCGGTTTTGGCCCGCCCCCTTCATACACCAGACGGCAGCCTGTTGTTGGCGGATGGCACCACGTTGACGCCGCAAGTCTTGGACGTCTTGAAAAAGTTGGACGATCTCGACTTGTTGTTGCTGGAGGCGATAACCGACGACGCCAACGCGCAGCGGGGTGTGTTCGTCCGTGCTCCCGAAGCGGTTGCCGCGGCGTCGGATACTGTCATCGAACTGCCACTGGCCAAGGTGCCAATGGACGCCGTACTGGCGCGCGACATTCATCTTTCCGACGGGCGTCTGTACATGACCGCCGGGACTATTCTGTCGCGCCGGCTGCTCAGCTTGTTGCAGGATTTGGTCGAACTGGAACGTTTCGACGGTCGGGTCTCGATCGTCGACTAAATTACACCGCTCATTGATCGTCAACGTGGTCTGGTGTAGGGAAAATTGCACGCGCCCGTAGCTCAGTCGGATAGAGCACAGGATTCCTAATCCTGGGGTCGCAGGTTCAAATCCTGCCGGGCGCACCAGCCGCCCTTCGTTCGAGTACCGCTTCCAGGATTTTGAAGATTTCGAACTTCGTCCACCCGGGCGCGTCATTTTTTTAGCGTATCCAGTCACCCCGAAAAAGATCGGACCCTACTGACCCAACCGTCATTCCCGCGAAAGCGGGAATCCATCCGGCTGTCCCATGCGCCGAACTCTTATCAACCACACCCAACGGCCTCGCCAATCCCGGCGGGGCTTTTTTTGTCCGAAAAGGAGACGGAACATGACCTTCAAGATCAAACGCCTATTGGCGTCCAGTGCCCGCGCCGACTTGAGCGACAGCCTGCGCACCAAGAAAGCCCTGCGGCGGCTGGGATACTACGACACGCCGGACTACGGCCTGACGCCGTATCCCGATCGACCGCTGTTCGACGGGTTGTCCAGCTTGCAAAACGACATCGGGCTCATGCGCACCGGCGAGATGCGCCCGGGCGACGATACCGAGCGCTCGATCAACCTAGCCCTGAAATCGCTCGATTCGTCTGGTGCGGAATCCAGCACCTACATCTGGCGCACGCGCGGCGACAGCAAGGTCCGGTCCGAACATGCGGCGCGAGACGGCCAAGTGTTTTCGTGGGACGACCCGCCCGAGGGCGGCCATCCCGGCGAAGCCCCCAACTGCCGATGCACGGCGGAGGTCGTCGAGGACAACAAATCCGAGTGCGTACGCCTCAAGGCTCAGCTTGAGGTCGATGGAAATAATCTTGAGGCGGCTAGAAAGCGTTACGATGAGGCAAACGAAGAAGTCGAAATCATTGCCGAGCGTGTCCGCGAAACCGAAGAGAAAATCTCCGAACTGTGGAGAGATTTCAGGGAGCTTCCGACGCCAAGGCCTAGCGGAAAAATTCCTGGGAAAGTATCAATTGCAGCCAAGAAAGCACATATCTTCGGCCAAATTACGGAGCTTCGATACAAACACAATCTGTTGTCAACGGAACATGCCGCAGCTGTCCGTGAACGGGAACGACGACTAAGTGACTTTCAGGAATGGCAATCGGTCCGAGCGCGGACGCAACAAAAATACGATGATCTGGGGTGCGGTTCACACTAACCGCCGCAAACCGGAATTCGTCCTTTGCGTACTCGCGTCTGGATATCACCCACGGCGCGCTCGTCAACGTTGTCTAGCTGCATGATAAGGCGCTTGAGACGTTGAGGGGCGTCGCCGCTCTCGTCCAGTTGTAACGCAAGTCGGTACATTGCGATGGCAGCATACATTCCATGTCTGGACCCGTTTGCCCCGCAGTAGGCCGCTAACTCCAGGATTGAGGGCAAATATCCTTTCGATGCCGCGCGTGCCAAATATGTCTCAGCATAAATCAACTGTGATTGGCGACTGAGACGTGATGGCGCGTGCCGGTGTTCGAGTATCCTAAGCGCAAGCGCGTGCATCGCTTCTGGGTGACCGTCGCTGGCGATATCACGGAGGATATTTCGCGCAAGAAAGAGGTCGTGATCTTTTGTATTATCAAGTGCCGAGAACTGATCGATGGTCATGACCAAGACATCAAGGGATCCGCGTCGTAACGTCTGTATGCGGGCAAGCTCAGTTTCGAATAATGATGACCCAGCATCGGAAAGTTCGGGATGCGGCAGCACTTGGGCTAACTCTGCAATCCGCTCGCGCGTAGTGTCCCAATGCGTGTCAGCCGCGTCGAAGTTCATAAAGATGTATCTTAGATACCAGCGCCTTGCAGCAGCCACGTCGACTTCGGTTCGCATTCCAAATTCGTACGCGGCGCCTAGTTCCAATGCCCCAAGATAACCGATAAGGGGGTCGACAAGTTCCTGCAAGATTTGCACGGGCTGATTATTCGGCGTCAAAGGGCATGCAGAAGTCAGTGCAAAGGTGGCGCGTTCCAAGATCGGATAAACACTTTCGAAGTGAATTGGGGTCGGAATGGGTTGCTCAAGTGTTTCGATGATTGCCTCGCACGAAAGTTTAGGGAACTCGCTTGCGGAGATAACAGTTGCCCAAAACACCGCCAGCCCAACCAGTGCCGTCCAAAAAACTTTCAATGTCTTAACCATCGTCCCACGTTCCGACTACACTAAATCAGGATATGAAAGGGCGAGAGAAACATTAGCCGTAGATGACACAGTTTTTCGCATACTTTGCCATAATCCCAAACTCAACTATGGAACGACTGAAGCGTTTTTGTGCCGCCCGATCGAACAGCCCGGGGCTGCGTTCTCTAACTTGAAGGTCTTGTACGGTTAAGTCTATCGGACAGAAGCGCCATGGCACACTGGTGGCACAATTGGGAACGATTAATCGCGGCGGAGGGTGGCGACCCAGGATGAGCCAATCAAAGGCCACCCAAGGCAAGCTTTATCCCTGGCTGTCTCTCCGGTACCCGGCAAATCGGTTCGCCAAAATCCCTAATCCTGGGGTCGCAGGTTCAAATCCTGCCGGGCGCACCAGCCGCCCTTCGTTCGAGTACCGCTTCCAGGATTTTGAAGATTTCGAACTTCGTCCACCCGGGCGCGTCATTTTTTAAGCGTATCCAGTCACCCCGAAAAAGATCGGACCCTACTGACCCAACCGTCATTCCCGCGAAAGCGGGAATCCATCCGGCTGTCCCATGCGCCGAACTCCTATCAACCACACCCACAGGCCCCGTCGATCCCGGCGAGGCTTTTTTTATGTCTGAAAGGAACTCTAAATATTTCGAACCGTTTCAAAATCAACCGTCTGCTGGCATCCAACGCCCGCGCCGATCTGAATGACAGCCTGCGCACCAAGAAAGCCCTGCAGCGGCTAGGCTACTACGACACGCCGGACTACGGACTGACGCCCTATCCCGACCAGCCGCTCTTCGACGGCTTGTCTCGTTTCCAGCGTGACACTGCGCTTTACCAAACCGGCGACATGCGCCCGGGTGACGAGACGGAGCGGACCATCGAACGCGCTCTTAGCGCCACATCGGGACGTCCGAATGAAGACGGAAAGAAAACGGGTACCTACATCTGGCGCACGCGCGGCGACAACAAGGTCCGGTCCGAACATGCGGAAAGAGACGGCAAAGTGTTTTCTTGGGGCTACCCACCCGAAGGCGGGCATCCCGGCGAAGCACCGAACTGCCGGTGCACAGCGGAGAGTACCGTCAAAAGTTCTGATAGATGCAAAGAGTTAGCGAACAAAATCGAGAACGCGAAACTACAACTTGAAGAGGATAAGGTGTCTGTTGATCGGGCCCGGGCTTACCTGCTTGAAGCCAAAGAAGATTATGTCTCAAGAGAGGATTACTTTTGGCGCCAGTTATTCTCAGCTGGTCTAGAAGAACTTATCGATGGCTTCGAAATTTCTGAAGAAATTCTGGAAAGAGCTCTTAAAGCAATCGATAGAATAGACTTACTACAAACACTCACAGACGCATGGCACGAGACAACCTGGGCTGCCAATAAGGTGCAAAGATATCAAGAATCTCTTGATTTTTTGCAGGCCAAGTTGGACGGCTCGGGGAGAAACTTTCTAGAGTTGAGTGAGCAATTCAATTCAGAATGCCGAAGCCAGTGAGTAGTCGCGTTAGCGGTCGCTGATGAACTCAGCGGCCGCTTCTTTTGCTTGTGCAATATTCAACGGATCGAGATTAGATTCAGTTTCTTCTATCAGTTGCGCCACATCTAATCCTCCAGCTTGCGCAATATAAAACCAAACCAACGCCTTATACGGCCATAGGATAACACCATCCCCTGTTAGGTGACGTTTTCCCAGTTCAAGTTGCGCCTTTGGGTGATTGCGCTCGGCAGCAATGCGAAGGTGAAAAAGACTCCTATCATCATCTTGGTTCTTAGCGGCTATTAGAGCTCTTTGATAATGAGCTTCCGGATGGCCAAGTGATTCCGCTTTCAAAAGCCATATATCTGCGCGCTCGGGATCTTCCCGTACTCCGTTCCCAGTCGACAAGGCGTGGAAATTCTCCATCAAAACTTCAGGCGCACCGTCATACATGGCAGCAGAGGCTTTGACTTCGGCTAAAAATAAGTCTGGCAATGGTTCGTTGTAGAACAACGATTCAACAATACCGTCCCAAGAATCGAAAAAACTATCGGGATAGGCCAAGGCGTAGCTTCGAAACCAGTATCTAGCTTTTTCTAAACCCTGTTCAACGCCCGAGCCGTTTGCGTAAAAATACCCGAGACGGATCATCGCGAATTGCCCGCCACGATTTACGCGCTCTCGATAGTACACATAGGCCGTTGCATCCTCCTCCTCGAAACAATCTCCGCTGTCGTAGGCGTGTGAAGCGTAAAACAGTTCTTTGTCCGACAATTCAGAAGGGCTTCGTTCTGGTGACGCGATATCGGCGCATGGAAAGTTGTCGATCCGGAGGGTACGCGGTTCGCTCGCATACGCCTGCAAACTTATCAGGCCAACTAGGAAAGCGAGCGTTACTTGCAACATATGGGAAACTCCATTCATTCGCATACTTTGCCATAATCCCAAACTCAACTATGGAACGACTGAAGCGTTTTTGTGCCGCCCGATCGAACAGCCCGGGGCTGCGTTCTCTAACTTGAAGGTCTTGTACGGTTAAGTCTATCGGACAGAAGCGCCATGGCACACTGGTGGCACAATTGGGAACGATTAATCGCGGCGGAGGGTGGCGACCCAGGATGAGCCAATCAAAGGCCACCCAAGGCAAGCTTTATCCCTGGCTGTCTCTCCGGTACCCGGCAAATCGGTTCGCCAAAATTCCTAATCCTGGGGTCGCAGGTTCAAATCCTGCCGGGCGCACCAATCGGACTATTTTGAATGGTTTTTTGCCTCGTTCACTCGAACGCACGGCCCAATGTGCAAGGGCAACGCAAAACTGTTACCTTGCGCAAATGGGTAACATATCCACCGCAAGGGTTTTGCCGCAGCTTGACGAAGATCTGATCGCTGTGCTTCCGCCTTTCTCCCGTTTATCAGGACCGCAGATTCGGGAGCTTCTTGAATTTGCGAACGTATCCGAAGTTGGGGAAGGCAAGACCTTCTTCCGCGAAGGTGACCCTGCAGAGAGGTTTTTTATGTTGTTGGATGGCTTTGTTCGGGTCGTCCATATCACAGAAGATGGCGAGCAGGTCATTGCGCTGCATATTCCGGCGGGCCAACTCTTCGGAATCGCCCAGGCCTTTTCGCGGACGACGTACCCTGCCACCGCCGAAGCCGCATGCGACGGTCTTGTCCTGAGTTGGCCAACCGGGCTTTGGGACAAGTTTGCAACCGACTATCCCGGATTTCTGACCGAGACCTATCGCTCTATCGGTGACCGTATGGGAGAAATGAACGAACGCCTCGTGGAACTGGCAACGAAACATGTCGAGCAGCGAATTGCGAATACCTTATTGCGATTAGTGAACCAGACCGGAAGAAAGACCGACAAGGGAATTGAAATCGGCATCCCGATTACGCGACAGGACGTCTCGGAGATGACTGGCAGCACGCTACATACAGTGAGCCGATTGCTCAGCGCTTGGGAGAAGTCCGGGTTGGTAAAAAGCAAACGCAAGAAGATTGTGGTTTGTCGCCCTCACGATCTTGTCGAGCTTGCGGAAGCCTCTCACCGTTAGTTTCAGCGCGCAGTTCCGCCCGGAATGACGCCTCGTTCAGACCGTATTCAAGGCATGCGTCGGTCACAGTGTGAAACGGGCTGATCAAGCAGGCCACACATCGCATCTTATGCCGAAAGAAGACGGGGACCGTTTCCGGCCAGCGACGGATGATTTCGTTTAGCGAAATTTCGGGATCATCGATGGCTCGGCGACACATCGCGGTCTCCTCAAGATTGCAATCAACCTAGTCGCCGGCAACCTATTAAACGTTGTGCCAGAACAACGTTCGCAAGGGGAGATTTGGGTATTCGTTGGTAGTCCCGCAAACGACATCGGGCCCGCATGTAAGTGCAAGAACCACGGCGAGTACATATGCAAATCGCGACGTCCGAACTCTGGCCGCAATTGGAACTTAAAGCCCGCCCGCACCTGATCGCTTTGGGCGTCTTCATGCTGCTTCTGCTGAATGCAGTACCAGCGTCGGCAGCGGCCGACCTGGAATCGTTTCTATTGAAAGTGCCGCCGTCGGACTTGATCTCCGGCGCTACCGCGTACGGCGATCCCGAGGGCTCGCCAAAACGGGCGGCGGTTCTCGAGGGTCAAGAAACCGTCGGTTACGCATATCTCAACACGGACGTGGTCACCGCCACCGGGTATTCCGGAAAGCCGATCCATATTCTTGTCGGCCTCGACGTCGACGGCCGGATTCAGTCCGCCAAGCTTGTTAAGCACTCGGAACCCATTGTTCTTATCGGCATCCCGGAGAAGCGTATTTCCGAATTCATGTCCCGGTACAAGGGGCTCAGCGTCAATCGAATCGTTGAGAACAAACAAGACGTGCAAACCGTCGATATGATCAGCGGCGCCACGGTGACGATCCTTGTGATCGAGGACAGCATCTTTCGCTCGGCGGTGAAAATCGCCCGAAGTCTCGGACTGGCCGGTCTGACGCCTCTCGTCAAAAAGCCAAAGCAAATACGGTCGATAAATCTTGAGCTTACGGGACGCGCAGATTGGGAGTCGTTACTGGGTGATGGCGGGGTGCGTAAATGGCGGCTTAGTGTCGGCGACGTTAATCAGGCATTTGTCGAGGCCGGTAATGCCAAGGCCATCGCCAGGCCCGAGCCCGGTCCCGATGAAACGCCATTTATCGATCTTTATATGGCGCCGGCGAATGTCCCGTTCATCGGCGAGAGTTTATTGGGCACCGCCGAGTACAAATTACTCGCGGAACGGTTACGGCCCGATCAATCGGCCTTTCTGGTCTTTGCCAATGGTCGTTATTCGTTCAAAGGTTCCGGCTACGTCCGCGGTGGTCTGTTTGAGCGTTTTCAGATCATTCAAGCTGAAGTCAGCCATCGGTTCCGTGACAAGAACCACAAGCGTATCGGTGATATCCTCGCCGAGGGCGCCCCAAAATTTAAAGAGATCGGACTGTTTGTTTTACCGGAAGGCACGGCGTTCGAGCCGGCCGAACCCTGGCGCTTGCAATTACTGGTTCACCGGGAAACAGGCCCGATCGAAAAGGCCTTTATCAGTTTCGAGACCGGTTATCTTCTTCCCGATAAGTTCGTCAATATCGAGGAACCAAAAACTGTCACTTCGGCGACGGAAGGTCAGACCACCCGGTCAGATGGTCTCGAGGCCGGCGAGGTGCCGCTCTGGCAGCGGATATGGCAGGCCAGAATGGCGGACGTCGCAATCCTCGTTATTGCGTTGCTGATTCTGACCGGCGCCTTTTTCTTTCAGAACCTCGTCGTCGTGCATCCGCGGGCGACCAGTATTTTTCGAAAAGCGTTCTTATTATTCACTGTCGTGTACATCGGCTTCTACGCGCAGGCGCAACTGTCCGTGGTGAACGTTTTTACATTTACCGGCGCGCTTTTGTCCGGGTTTCAGTGGGAATACTTCCTGATGGAGCCGATGATATTCGTTCTTTGGTGCGCCGTCGCGGCCTCGTTGCTGTTCTGGGGACGGGGGCCCTACTGCGGTTGGCTGTGCCCGTTCGGGGCGCTTCAAGAGCTTCTTAACAATATCGCCAAGGCGTGTCGGGTGCCACAATTCGAAGTGCCCTGGGCGATCCACGAGCGTGCTTGGCCATTAAAATATCTGATCTTCCTGGGCCTTTTTGGGCTGTCCATTTATTCGCTTGTATTGGCTGAACGATTTGCCGAGGTAGAGCCGTTCAAAACGGCGATCGTCCTGAAATTCGCCCGCGAATGGCCATGGGTCGTTTACGCGTTGACGTTACTTGCCATTGGTTTGTTCATCGAACGCTTTTTCTGCCGCTATCTATGTCCGCTCGGCGCGGCTCTGGCGATCCCGGGCCGCATGCGGATGTTCGATTGGTTGAAGCGCTACAACGACTGTGGCTCGCCATGCCAGCGGTGTGCCCAAGAATGCATGGTGCAGGCCATCCACCCCGAGGGCCACATCAACCCGAATGAGTGCCTCTACTGCCTGCACTGTCAGGTGCTTTACGTGGATGACCATCGCTGTCCGGTGATGATCGAGAAGCGTCAGCGCCGAGAGCGTCGCAAGGCATTGTCGACCAAGAATACCGAACCGAATTCTCAGGCCGTGGCCAATTAGCGGATTAACGAGCGACCTGGAATACCCACCCATGGGAAAATGAAAAGGAGAGAGATCATGACGACGAAGAAACAGAAGGAAGGCATCAGTCGGCGTGGCGTTCTGGAGGGAACCGCAAAGGCTGCAACATTAGCCGGAATCGGAGCGACCGGCGCCGCCGCCGGATTGACGGCGGGACTATCAATGTCGCCTGCGCCCGCAGAAGCCGCGAGCCGACCTAGCGCCCACATCGCGCCGGGCGAACTCGACGAATACTACGGCATTTGGTCTTCGGGCCAAGCCGGCGAAGTGCGCATTCTCGGCGTGCCGTCGATGCGCGAACTGATGCGCATCCCGGTCTTCAACCGCTGCTCGGCGAGCGGCTGGGGGCAAACGAACGAAAGCAAAAAGATCATGCAAGACGGTATGCTCGATCATACCAAGAAGTTCCTATCGAACCGGGGGGATGTTTACCTGAATGGGGATGCCCACCATCCGCATATGTCGTTTACCGATGGGACTTATGACGGCCGCTACATCTTCATTAACGACAAGGCCAATACCCGGGTCGCCCGCATCCGCGTCGACATCATGAAGGTCGACAAGATGATCGAAATTCCCAACGCCGCCGACATTCACGGACTGCGCCCGCAAAAATATCCGCGGACCGGCTACGTGTTCGCCAACGGTGAACACCGGATTCCAATTCCTAACTTCGGAGATATTCTCGACGAGCCGGAAAAATACAACGCGATCTTTTCCGCGGTTGATGGCGACACGATGGAGGTCGCTTGGCAGGTCATCGTTGACGGCAACTTGGATAACGTCGATGCCGATTACCAAGGCAAGTACGCGGTTTCGAGTTGTTACAACGGCGAGGAAGGCGTCACGCTTGGTGAGATGACCGCAAACGAACAAGACTGGGCGGTTGTCTTTGACATCGAAGCCATCGAAGACGGCGTGAAGAAGGGTGACTTCAAGACCTACGATACCGATACGCCGGTGCTCGACGGTCGCAAGGGCTCGCGCTACACGCGCTATATCCCGATATCGAATAGCCCGCACGGCGTTAATACTGCGCCCGACAAAAAGCACATCGTCATCAACGGGAAACTGTCGCCGACGGTAAGCGTGCTCGATGTCACGAAGTTCCCGGATATGTTTGCGGACAAGATCAAGCCGCGAGATGTCGTGGTCGCGGAACCTGAACTGGGCCTTGGGCCGCTTCACACCGCCTTCGACGGCAAGGGCAATGCCTTTACGACGTTGTTCTTGGACAGCCAGGTCGCCAAATGGAATATGGACCTCGCGATCCGCAAGTTTAACGGTGAGGATGTCGACCCGATCCTGGATAAAGTCGATGTCCACTATCAGCCTGGGCACAACCATACGTCCATGGGGGAAACGGCCGAAGCCGATGGCAAGTGGCTGGTGTCGATGAACAAGTTCTCCAAAGACCGGTACATCAACGTCGGACCGTTAAAGCCGGAGAACGAACAGCTCATTGACATTTCCGGCGACAAGATGGAGGTCGTTCACGATGGTCCGACCTTTGCCGAGCCGCACGATTGTATCATCGTGCATCGCTCGAAAATGAACCCGGCCCACGTCTACAATCGGGACGATCCGACGTTTGCCGACACCATCGCAATGGCCAAGGCCGATGGCGTCGATCCTGAAGAGGCTGCCGATGTCATCCGCGACGGCAACAAGGTGCGTGTTTATATGCATTCGATCGCACCTGAGTTTTCGTTGGAGAAATTCAGCGTGAACGAGGGGGACGAAGTCACGATCGTCGTTACAAACATGGACGATATCGAGGATCTGACCCACGGATTGACGATGGCCAACTACGGCATCGCTTTTGAGGTTGGTCCGCAACAAACCGCGTCGGTAACCTTCACTGCCGACCGGCCCGGGGTTCACTGGTTCTATTGCCAGTGGTTCTGTCACGCACTCCACATGGAGATGCGCGGCCGAATGTTCGTCGCGCCGAAGGCGGCTTGACGGCTAGGTGACGGACGCATGACTTGGCATGGTTTCAGCTTGGTCGCGTTGGCGGTGGGGGTGTTTATGCCCTCGCCGCTGGCGGCGTCCGCTGCCGTCATCGAGGTGCCGGCGGGGTCGGATCGCCTAAGCGCCGCCGTCGCTGTGGCGGAGGCCGGTGACACGCTGCGTCTCATGAGTGGCGTCCATCGCGGGCCGCTGACGATCGACAAGACACTCACCATTGAAGGAACAGAAGGCGCCGTTATCGACGGCGGCGGCACCGGTCGGGTACTGACACTCGAAGGACCGGATAGCGCCGTCCGCCATCTAACGGTTCGGAATTCGGGTCGTTCGCTGGCGACCGAGGACGCCGGTATTTACGTGATGAAGAGCGCCGCGAGGAGCGTGATCGAGAACGTAACGGTCGAGAACGCGCTTATCGGCATTTACCTTAAAGGTGCCCGGGATGCCATCGTCCGCGGCAACGACATTCGCGGCATCACCGACATGCGGGTCAACGAGCGTGGCAACGCGGTGCAGATATGGAACGCACCCGGTGCCGTCATTGAAGGTAACCGCATCCGAAACGGCCGCGACGGCATCTTCGTTACGACCAGCAAGCGCAATGTCTTTCGCGGGAACACATTCGAAGGCACACGGATCGCGGTCCACTACATGTACACAAACCAAAGCGAGGTCGCGGACAACGTCTCGGTCGGCAATCATGTCGGCTACGCTCTGATGTACTCAAAGCGACTAAAGGTCCGAAACAATGTATCGATCGGCGACCGCGACCACGGGATTTTACTGAATTATGCGAACCGCTCGGTCCTCGAAGGAAACGTCGTGCGCAACGGCAAGACAAAGTGCGTATTCATCTACAATTCATCGAGAAACGAATTTCGTCGCAACCACTTCGAAGGTTGCGCCCTCGGCATTCATTTTACCGCTGGCTCGGAGCGCAATCTGTTTTCCGAGAACGCCTTCATCGGCAATCGTCATCAGGTCAAATACGTCGGCACGCAGTATCTCGACTGGTCCAACGGCGGGCGCGGCAATTACTGGAGCGACAATACCGCATTCGATTTGAACGGCGATGGCCTCGCCGACGCCGCATACAAACCCAACGACATCGTCGATGAAGTCCTGTGGGCCTATCCGACAGCAAAACTGCTCCTCAACAGCCCTGCGGTTCAAACACTCCGCTGGGCACAGCGTCGGTTCCCGGCGCTTTATCCCGGCGGTGTTATAGATAGCGCACCGTTGATGCGTGCGCCCGAGATTGCCGCGGCGGGAGACAGCCAATGACCGGACCGATTGTCGACTGCCGCAATGTCACAAAGCGCTATGGGGCCAAGATTGCGGTCGGCGATGTCACGCTTGCGGTCGAACCCGGCGAGTGCGTCGCGTTGGTCGGCCACAACGGCGCCGGCAAGACGACGTTGATGAAGTTGATGCTCGGCCTCGCAAACTTGTCCGACGGCGATATCTCGGTCATGGGCACCGACCCCACCCGTAGCGATTTCGGCTTGCAGCGAACGCTGGGGTTCCTGCCCGAAACGGTTTCGTTCGAGGGGGCCATGACCGGGCGAGAGGTCATCGGCTTTTTCGCCAAGCTCAAAGGTCTGCCCGTGAAGGACGGCGTCGAGATGCTCAAAAAAGTCGGTCTCGAAGACGCCGCCGGAAATCGAGTCAAAACCTACTCGAAAGGTATGCGTCAACGCTTAGGACTTGCGCAGGCGTTGCTCGGGGAGCCGAGATTGCTTCTGCTCGACGAGCCGACGACTGGGCTCGACCCGGATTCCCGGCGTAGTTTCTACGATATTGTCCGGACGCGTTGCCAGGCTGGCGCGGCAGCGATTTTGTCATCGCACATCTTGACGGAACTGGAAGCGAGGACCGACCGCGTCGCGATCATGAACCGGGGGCGATTGGTCGCCTTCGATACGCTGGATGCACTGCGCCACAAAGCCGGGTTGGCGGTACATATCCGGCTGACGGTCAAGGAGGGCGGTACCGGCGCAATCGCCGACAAACTTAGTGGCACCGCCGTGCTCGCGCACGTCAACGGGCGATATGTCGATCTGGCATGCGGCCCTGGGGACAAAATGGAGATCCTTCACAATATCGCCGCACTCGGAAACAGCGTCGGCGATGTCGAAATTCTGCCGCCGACGTTGGATGCAGTCTACAACCACTTCTGCCTCGAGGGCTCATCACCATGACACCGGTGCTTATTATCGCCGATAAGGAATTCCGCCGAGCCGTCCGCAATCGATGGATCGTTGCGACGACGTTGTTGATGCTTGGGCTATCATTGTCTTTGTCCCTGCTCGGGAGCGCGCCGACCGGCACCGTGTCTGCTGACCGGCTCGGAATCACGGTTGTGTCGCTTTCGAGTTTGTCGACTTTCCTGGTACCCCTGATCGCGTTGATGCTGTCATTTGACGCCATCGTCGGCGAGATGGAGGGCGGCACTCTCCTCTTGCTTCTGACCTATCCGGTTCGTCGGTGGCATATCATTGCCGGCAAGTTCTTGGGGCACACGTCTGTTCTCGCGGTTGCGACGCTCCTCGGTTACGGTACCGCCGGCCTTGCCGTCGGCCTATTCGAAGACACCACCGACTTCGCGACTTGGGTCTCGTTCGGGACCATGTGCGCCTCAACCGTTCTGCTTGGTATGGCATTTCTGGCGATGGGTTACGTCGCCAGCACGCTGGTGCGTGAGCGCGGCACCGCCGCCGGCCTCGCGGTCACGGTCTGGTTGGTATTCGTCCTCTTGTTCGACATGGCATTGTTGGGCCTGCTGGTGGCTGATCAGGGTGCGACGCTGACGGTCGATGCGGTTAATGCGCTGCTGATGCTGAATCCTGCCGATGTCTACCGGATGCTCAATTTGACCGGTAGCGGTGAAGTCGCCGCACTCGCAGGTCTTTCTGGATTGTCGGGTTCCGGAACGGTTTCGTGGCAGATGCTTGCCGTCGCTTTGCTTGCCTGGTCGGCAATGCCGTTCGGCCTCGCGGTATTGATCTTTCAACGGAGGGAACTGTGAACGTAAAGCGAATTGCAGCGGTATTCCTTGCAGGCATTCTGCTCACAGCCTGCGGCGACGACAAAGCGGCAGAGGTGCCGCTGCCGCAAGAGCCGACCCAGAACGCCACCGGCTACTACTGCAACATGACCGTGGTCGAGCACCACGGGCCAAAGGGGCATATTTTCTTGAGCGGCAAGAAGGAACCGATTTGGTTCACATCGGTCCGCGATACCGTTGCGTTCACTATGTTACCGGAAGAATCAAAGGACATTGCGGCGATCTACGTCAACGACATGGCACAGGCGACAAACTGGAACCAGCCCGAAGCCGGGTCTTGGATTTCGGCATCCGAGGCCGTTTACGTCGTCGGCTCCGACCGGGTCGGCGGTATGGGGGCCCCGGAACCGGTGCCCTTCGGCGATCGTGCGTCGGCCGACGCGTTTGCCGGTAAGTACGGTGGTCGGACGGTCGCTTTCACCGACATTCCGCGCAACATGGTCCTTGGCGACCCGAACGAGGCGGCGAGCGCGCCGATGGCGGGCGACCATTCAGCGCACGGCCATTCACACGGGAGCGCGCAATGACCTCTCATCCGACCCGCCGTCGGTTCATCTCGATTTCCGCCGCTGCGGCTGGATTCGCCCTGATGCCGGGGCGCCGCAGCATGGCGGCGTTAACGGACCACCGGTGGCGAGGTGTCGCCTTGGGGGCTGAGGCCGAATTGGTTTTGCATCATGAGAATGCGGATGCAGTGAAAGACTTGGTTGGGATGTGCCTGGCAGAAGTTCGCCGCCTTGAACAGGTGTTCAGCCTGTACAGCCCGGTATCCGCTGTATCTGTCTTGAACCGGGACGGACGGCTCGATGATCCGCCGCCCGAACTGCTTGAACTCTTGGCGCAGGCACGGACTATTTCCGAACGAACAGGTGGCGCCTTTGACATTACAGTGCAGCCCTTGTGGCGGTTGTACGCGGACGCCGTTGCGATCAGTCATGTACCGGATAAAGCCGCGATAGATGCGGCACGGCGCTTGGTTGACTACCGTGCCGTCGAGATTTCGCCGACATCTGTCGCATTTGCGCGACCGGGCATGGCGATCACGCTCAACGGCATCGCACAAGGCTATATCACCGACGCGGTTGCGACGCTTCTGCATCGCCATGGCATGACGAACGTTCTGGTTAACATGGGCGAGATCCGTGCGCTCGGCGCTCATCCTGACGGGCGACCGTGGCGCATTGAACTGGACAAACAGGGCCACGATCCAATCCACCTCCGGGATCGTGCGGTGGCCACGTCGGCGGGTGCCGGCTTCACCTTCGGTGGCGATCCTGCGATGCATCATCTTTTCGACCCGTCGACGGGCCGTAGTCCTGACCGTTGGCAGTCGGTATCCGTCATCGCTGCTAGGGCGACGATCGCCGACGCCTTATCGACGGCATTCATGTCGATGCATAGAACAGACGCTTCCCATGTGGCTGCCGAATTCGGGTGCCAAGTTTTCGCTGCGCCGATTGAGGGGGCGTTGCGGAGCCTGTGACGGTTTGAGTTTGGGTCCCGATAGAATGGGACCTTGGTTCCAGGCTAGAAGAGGTCAGGCCACTGTGCGGTTAGAGGTGGCTGCAGACCCGGCGACAACTATGCCATGGCACACTCATGGCACAAATGACGCTTAACAAGCACGACAAACCGTGATGATACAGGAATAGTAGAAGGGCGGAACGCAACCTCACCGTTGCCTCGGACGACTCTCCCACATCCCCCGTCAATCAGTCCTTTATTATTCCTAATCCTGATGCCGCAGGTTCAAATCTTGCCGGGCGCGCCGCGTCGCAGATGAACAAATTCGGTGGCTGTCCCTGAAATTAAAGACAGCATTATATGCGTTCGTAGCGAAAGAGAATACGCCCGCTGTTCAATGTGATCACGTCGTCCAATATCCGCGCGTGCTTTGAAAGAGACCGTCTGAACATGTCTTCTGAATACGGATGATATTTGACGCCGCCGCGACTCGTGAGTTCCTCGACCATCGGATCATCCGGGGGGACGAACTCGACAAGTCCATTGGGTGCCATTTGCACAAGCCATTCGATAGCGCGCGGTAAAGGAACCTTCCCCGTAAAGACAATATGATGGATCACGGCGAGCGCAATAATGGCATCGGCGTTGAGCCTGTCCGAAAGCGATTTTCGCTCGCTATTCGCCCAACCCTGGGCCGGTGTCGGGTTCACCAGATCCTGGTAGAGAGGCAGGAGGTTCAAGTTCTTCGACTGGGCTCTGTTGAACGCCCGGTCCAGAGCCACCGGGTCTCCCTCCAGACCGATCCCGGTTGCCGCGCCATTCAGCAACATGATCTCGCTGTATTTTCCACTGTTGCACCCGATATCGACAAATCTCTCGGGTTTAATCGCGCCAGCGAACTCAGCGATGGCCTTGGCCTTTTCTTGGGTGTCCCGGTCGGAATAACTGTTGTCTGACTCGTAATCGGACCACGTGGTCTTTGCGCCTCTCAGAGAGAGCGACGAAACGTAACGACGTACGCCGGCGATGAATGCCAATTGGCTGGCCTTGGACACCTTCGTAGGTTTCGCAAGTCGGCGCTTGGACGATAGCCCGCCCTTGACCGCGCGACGGTCCAGCCAAGATGGCAGGATCAAATGCATGAGGGCGCCAAGAGACAACCAGCTACGCCATGGCAACATTGCCGCCACGTCATGCGTCTTCAAACCATCCAGATGCCCGCGATACCAGTCGTTAAACACGACGCCTCTCGTCGATTGAAGAGCCAACGGCGCGAGAAAATGATCGCAGAACTGCTGATGGGCTAGCCAGGGTTCGCCGTCCCGGTATTTCCCGAACGAACCATGGTCGATGAAAATCGGCTGCGTCCCGTTGAACTGAACGTTGAACGCGGTCGCGTCACTCAATCGCACATCATGTGCCAGCGCGTCGGTCAACAAGTCCAAAAAAAACAGAGCGGCTGTTTTCAAGCCTGTGTGGCTCCATTCGTATGGGTAGGAGATGAACGGGATTTTCGGGTGACGCAAAAATGCATCGAAACCGTCCGCGCCATCAAAAGTGGCCGCACCGGGTTCGATGACGTCGTATGCGACAAGTTTTTGGGTCTCAATGAGAGAGGCTAAAAGTCCGCTGTTTTCCGCGTGACGGAATTCGTCGAATGATGCTTGGTCAAATCCTCTGATAATCTGACCTTGGTAATGAAACACTCTCGAACCGGGGTCGCGAAAAGAGCCGTCTTCATCACCCACCGAATGACGTTCTTCTGCCATCCGGTACGTCTACGCTATGCCATGATCCCCGTCAAAAGTATTGGTACGGAACGATGTTTGCGGCTTGCGCGACGGTCGGTCTCAGGGATAGACCCGATGGCGGTTGGCCCCTTCCTCGGGCGGCAAAGCCAGGATCGCCGGGATCGGGAACTCGCGGACCTTCGGTTCCGGGAGCGACGGCGATGGATCGAAATCAAGCATGGTCAGTGCCACCGACATCGCCAGAAGCACACCGCCGAACAACATCGTCGTTTTGGCGAACCATCGATAGGATTTGACCAGCAGACCGCTGACCAAACGTTGCGCCACCGCGGCGGGCGGGCGCACATCGTCTTCGAGCATCAGCCAAAGGTGCGTTTTATCGTACGGTTTGGTTCGCGCCAAACCGCCCAAAACGAATAACGCCGCCGCCCATCCAAGACACAAAACCCCGCCGACCAGCGCCGCCAGGGACGGTGCGTACATGAAGCTGACGACAATGCAGAAGATGCCCAAAAAGCCGTATCCACTGACCATGCCGACGGAAAGGAAGGCGGCGCGATTTATGGCGTCCATCAGGTTTCCTTGGTCACAGATTATCGCAACGTCCCTAGCATCGCGCCGATGGCGCCTGATTGCCAGTCACGGTGGTGTGAGGTCGCGATCGCATTCACCTTCATTGAGAAGCTCGTCACCGGTCATTCCATCACCTGTTCCATTGCCGCCATGACTGCTTCCGTGCTGACACTGGCCGACGGCGATGAAGTCGGTCGTCAACGGGTTCTTGACGGACGTTCGTGCCGCGTAACGAAATTATCAACTTTTGATTGTGGCCGGCTCCCTTGGGGCTGGCCGTTTATTTTTTGCCAATACGCATTTGTTTTCATTGCCGTTCTGCAAACGTAGCCGACGGCGAAAATAGGGAAAGTCTTGCGCTGAACCTAATATTTCAATGCTACGACGTGACACAGGGAACCTAATACTCAATATCTACGTAACAATACTTAGGCGCTATCCATCGGCAGAGTGGAGCCGCCGTCGTTGGGAAGGGGTGTGGTTGATAAACATGTGCACACGCAGGGCGAGTGCGTATCGGGGAACATTATATGTCTGGCGTCGCCAAATTTTTAAACAACATGAAAATCAGTACGCGTGTCACCGTCGGCTTCGGCTTGATGTTGATCATCATTGCCGCGATGGGTGGCAAGTCTTTCTTGGGCTTTCTTCAGGCTGAACGGGACTTCGGCACCTACCGAGAGGCGGCCATTTCGTCGGCGACAGTCAACGACGTCGAGGCCGCCGTCGTCCGAACCGAACTTGGCGTGCGGGATTACCTGGGCAACCCGACCGAGCAATCGGCCTTTGCCGTCCGCATTCAGTCGGACGAGACGATGGCGTTGACCATGCGGGTGCGTGACGAGGCAATGCGCGAAACGGATGCGCAAGGGTTGTCGACCATCATCGAGAACCTACAGGCTTATCGGACGGAATTCGATGCCGTCGTCGAGGCGCAGCAGCAGATCGATACCGAAATCCAAATTACCCTGAATGGCGTCGGCCGGATGATGCGCCTTGCCGTCCAAGACCTGATCGATGTCACCAGCGTTAGCGACGACGTCGAAGCCGTCAGTGGTGCCAGCAATATCATGACCCGTCTCATGTTGGCGCGGTACTATGTGCAGCGTTATCTAAACTCCCCCGAGAGCGCTGTCGATCAACGCATTGCCGATGAAATGAGTGACTTTTCGACGGCGGCACTGGAACTCAACTTCCTCCTGCAGACGGAGGAACAACAGTCGAAACTCGCCACGGTGACGCAGCGGTTCGAGCAATTCCGCGAGGCTTATGACCTTGTCAAAACGGGTATGGTCGAGCGCGATCAAATCGTCGCCGAACGACTGGTCCCCGTCGGCGAGCAGATGTTGGCTACGGCGCAAGAGCTGAAAGCCACGAACAAGGCGATTCGTGATCAAATCGGCCCAGAGTTGGCGCAATCTTTTCAAGATTTAGAGAGGTTGATTATCGTCGTCGTCTTGATCGGCGCGGTTATCGGCCTCGCTACCGCCTATGTCATCGGGAAATCGATTATCGGCCCGATCAAGTCCATGACCGATGTGATGAACGTCCTGGCGTCGGGCGACAAGTCGGTTGAAATTCCAGCGACGTCGAACAAGGACGAGATCGGCGAGATGGCCCGGTCCGTTGAAACCTTCAAGCAAAACCTTATCCGCAACGAGCAGATGGCCGAGGAACAGCGTCTCGCCAAGGAGCAACGCGACGCCGAGGAACGCGAAGCGCAAGAGAGACGCGCTGCCCGCGCCGCGCGGTTGGACGAACTGACCCGTGGGTTCGATACGCAAGTCCAGGATATCTTGAGCCGCCTTGGTGTTGCGTCGGATGAAATGGATCAGGCATCTGAAAGCATGGCCAGCATTGCGCGTCGTGCCTCCGAGGAATCGAGCACCGTCGCCTCGGCCTCGACCCAGGCGGCACAAAATGTGCAGACGGTCTCCGCCGCGACGGAGGAACTGTCCGGTTCCGTCAGAGAGATCGCGCAGCAGGTCGGAACCTCCTCGGAGATCGCCGGCAAGGCGGTAAGCGAGGCGAAGCGTGCCCAAGACCAAGTCGCCGGTCTGGTTGCGACATCGAACACCATCAACGACGTGGTCACCCTGATCAACGACATCGCCGAGCAGACGAATCTGCTGGCGTTGAATGCAACCATCGAGGCGGCGCGTGCCGGCGAGGCCGGAAAGGGGTTCGCCGTTGTCGCCACGGAAGTAAAGAGTTTGGCCGGCCAAACTGCCAACGCCACGGACGAGATTTCGAAAAAGATCGTTGAGGTGCAGGCCGCCAGCACAGAAGCGGCGGATGTAATCAAATCGATTTCCTCGATCATCATGGAAATGAGCGAGATTTCCTCCTCGATCGCTTCTGCCGTGGAAGAGCAAAGTGCCGCGACATCCGAGATCGCTCGAAACATCGAAGAAGCGGCATCGGGGACGCTTGAGGTCAGCAATAGCATCGTCACGGTGCAAGAGGCCGCAAACGAGAGCGGCAGCACTGCCGAGCAGGTGCGTTCAACGTCGAGCGAGTTGTCGAGCCGCGCCGACGCCATGCGCAATGCCGTCAACGCCTTCCTGACCGACGTCAAGGTTGCCTGACGGCGACGGGTGAAGCCCGCTTCCCGACGGTGGCCCGGCGCGGTACCGTCGGGACATGCGTGACGATACACTTTCTCTCGATCAAGGCATGCGGACGACGCGATGTCCGATGCAGTTGGTGGCGGCACATCACGCAACGTCGGAAGATGACAGCCAAAACGCAAAAATTCGGTTGGCGGATCGCGGTTCGGCGTACATTGTCCTCGCCTAGGGATTATCCTGCCTAGCTGGCGGTGAGGAGCGAAATGCCGACGACCGACCTGTTCCGTGCAACGCCTTTTGCAGAGGCTATGTCCGCTGTGCCGGTGCTTTGTTACGATATCGGCGCGCGGGGCGGCATAGATTCGGATCTTGCCCCCATTGCCTTCGCTACCGACACAGTCGGTTTCGAGCCGGACGAAGATGCCCACCGCCGCTTGTCCCAAAGTGACCTTGGACCGTGGCGCAGCCGGACGTTGATCCCCATGGCCTTGGGCGCTCGGGCAGAGACCCGCCGGCTGAATCTGACACGCGATCCGGTATCGACCACGCTGATGACGCCCGATCCGTCGATCGGCCGCCGTTTCAACAAACCGCAGTTTTTCGATGTCGTTGGAACCGTCGATGTCGCCACCATCGATCTCGACAGCGCCGTGGCGCAAAACGGAGGACGCCCCCCCGATTACATCAAGATCGACGTCGAAGGGGCGGAGGCCGAGATCATGGGTTCTGGCGGCGCGGCGACGATGGGCGAGGTCTTGGCAGTGAAGACCGAAGTGGGCGCGTTCCGCTTTCGCGAAGAACAGCCGGTCTTCGCCGAACTGGATACGCTGTTGCGCGGTTGCGGATTCGAGATGATGGATATTACGAACGTGAGCCGCTGGCGGGTCGACGGCTATGTCATACCGCCGCGATTGGGACATGGCAGGGCAGCCTATTCACGCGGGCAGTGGATGCAGGCGGATGTCCTGTACGTTCGGCGGCCCGATCAATTACCCGCGGGTGACGACGCGTCGGACCGAGATGCGGCCGACCGGTTGCTGCGGACGGCGTGGTTGCTGCTGGCACAGGGGTTTTTTGATCACGCCGATGCCTTGTTGCGGCGACCCGCAGCTACGCGACGGCTGCGCGAAGATTTCAACTGCGATCCGGAAGCAGCCTTACACCAGGCATCACGTACGTATGGCCGTCACGCCCGGCGACACGCCCTGCGGACATCGTTGCGAAGTGCTGCGTCGATCGTAAAGAATATGCTGCGCGGCGGCGCTAGCAGATAGCGTCGGCGGCGCGGGCCATTTCGCCCATCATGCCTTTGAAGAACTGTTGAAGAATTCGGCTCGGATGGCGGAGAATCTCGGCCAACTGATCGACCGACGTCACGTCCATGTTGCCGCATAGTTTTCTTGCGCTATCCCGGTCCAATGGCACGTACGCCATACGCCAGTCGCCGAATACCCGGCCTTCCTGATATTCCTCGAACATCAGGTCGACATCGGTGTGGCGTGGGTCATCCTTGATCTTATCGTATAACGCCATCACGTCGTTTCGTTTTCCTTCCAGAAGCTGAATGAAGGAATTGTCGAAATACAACAGAACGCCGGTGATGTCGGCGCCGCTATTGTGCCCGCGGGCGGTCGCGAGAATATCTTCCAAGGTCGCGTCGGTCGTTCCCGGCGCCGCTTTCGACGTATAAATAAGTTTGTAGATCATATGCCGAACCCCGATCCCATAGTCTACGTGGCCCCCGTGTCGGAAGCTCTCGGCCAGGATAAGAGCAGCCTTGAACCCGATTTCCTATACGGGATATCCGCATCATCATAGGTGGCTTAAAAGGGTTCGAGAATCCGGATTTTGGAGGATTAATCTTCTTCGGGCTCCAGTGACCAGATTCGGGCATGACCGCCCTCTTCGTCATCGCGGGGCATGACCCGAATGCGCTCGGCAATGCCGTCTTCCGACATCTCCCGCTCGATCGATAAAAGGGTGCCGGCCGGATGATCACAGAGCGATGCAGCGTGTGCGATCTCGCCCTTTGCCGCGTCGATCGCCGCCAACATATCTGGGGCGCCGTAATTTTGAAATAGGTGCGTCGCCAAACTGCGCGTGGCGGCGTCGGCCTCGCTTTCCGGGGCGACGGTTACTTGAACGAAAGTCGAATGGCCGAACGTTCCAAGCCCCATCCATCCCGACTTGAAGGCCAATTGGGTCTTGTTGTCCATGTCGTCCGGCACCATGTCGACGAAACCAAAGGTCCCGGTGACGGCCCATTCGCCAGGCTCGGCGGCGGCATGAAAGACCCGGGCATCGGACGGATCGAGACGGATGGTGCGGGGCAGTTTCATGATGGACCTGTATTTACGGAACGGGAGTGACACGGCATGTTGTCGTTCATGACGCAAAAATCAATGATTGCCGTTTGTATCTTTGCACTCGCGGTCCTCGCCACGGCCCCGGCAACGGCGTTCGAGCCGGCGGTGCTCGACAGTGTCGTCCGCCTAAAACCGAACTGGTCGCAGGCAATGCGGGGCACGGCGCCCCAAGATCCACAAGGGACCGGCGTCGCGATTTTCACCGGCGGTTATATTGCGACCAATGCCCATGTGATCGGAGACGCCACCGAGATCGATGTGCTGACGCATGATGGCCGGACGTTGGCCGCCACGCTCGTGGGGCGCCACCCGCCCACCGATATCGCCTTGCTGAAGGTCTCCGCCGATCTGCCAGTGCTGGCAACGGCCGAACCGCCGTCCCTGGCGGCGCCGGTGTGTGCTATCGGCAACCAATTCGGCCTCGGCCTGTCGGTGACATGCGGCGTCGTCTCGGCGATCGGGCGATCGGGAACCGGCTTCAATCAGATCGAGGATTTCATTCAGACCGATGCCAGTATCAACCCTGGCGGCTCGGGGGGCGCGTTGATCGATGCTCAGTCCCGGCTGCTGGGGATGGTCTCGGCGATCTTCACCAAGGAAAGCGATGCCAATATCGGCGTGAACTTCGCGACCTCGACACGGCTGCTTATGCGGGTGGCTGAGGACCTCAAGGATCATGGCGCCGTGCAACGGCCGGACCTGGGACTGCGGGCCGGCCCCGTGCCGCCGCCGATGAACGCCGATCTTGGCGGGGCGATGCTGACCCGGGTTGATCCGGCCGGTGCGGCGTTCGCCGCCGGGCTCGATGCCGGCGACATTGTCACCCATGTCGACGGGCGGCGGATCGTCGATCCGGACGCTTTCGAGATGGCGTTGTTCATGGTGCGCGGTGGCGAGACCATCAAACTCGAAACCCGGCGCGGTGATGTTTCCCGTACGGTTTCACTTGTCCTCGCGCGCTGATCGAGGTTAACGTATTCATTATTGATCTAAGTCATAGTCAGGTTTGCGACCCTAAGGCACTCATATTACCGCCGTTAGGAGCATTTTATTGCTACCGATCGTAGTTGATGATCCGGATTTGACAGACTTGCCGCGTGAGCAGTTGGAAGCTATGCGCGCGGCGGGCCAGCGTATGCGTAAGAACGAGCGCCGCTTGGCCGCTTCCGGCACAGATCTCGTTCGCGACATCATCAAGCACCCCGAAGGCTTCTATCAGTGGGATCATTACCCCGAGGGGGATGTCTACGACTGGGAAAGCCACTCGCAGTACTTTTATCATGCGCACGCCCCCGGCCAACGCGAAGACCTGTATGGCGAGGAACACGGACACTTTCATACCTTCTTGCGGCCGCGCGGCTTCCCGCCTGACATTCAGCCGGCGCCGATTGCCGATCCCGCACCTTGCGCCGGCGACAACGACGCGCTGACGCATTTGGTTGCGGTATCGATGGACATGTCCGCGCAGCCGACCCGACTTTTCACCACCAACCGTTGGGTCACGGCGGAATACTGGTACACCGCCGCCGACGTGAAACAGGTATTGCCGCGATTTCGGATCAATCAGGCGTATCCGTCGCTGCCGGTCAATTCGTGGCTGACGCAGTTGCTGGTGTTGTTTCGTCCGACGATCGAGAAATTGATCGACGCCCGCGATGAGAAAATCGTCGATGCGGTGAACAAGCTCGGCAAAGATGATGTGTTCGATCACCGCGAGCTGGAACTGACGTCGGTCGCGGAGATCTCGGTCGAAGCCCAGATGCAGTCGATTGAGACGGCGCTCGACCAATCGGACCGTTCCGGCGGATCGCGCCAAACCGGCTAATCGCGCCGACTTAACTTAGGGCAATCGCCCCTTCGTCCACGAGGGCGGCAATCTCCGACTCCGAAAATCCATACTCGCTCAGAATCGATGACGTGTGTTCGCCGAACACAGGCGCGGCGGTGTCCACCGATCCCGGCGTTTCCGACAGTTTGATCGGCAGGCCGAGGGTTTTAACGGGGCCAAGTTTGGAATGTTCGACCGTCGGGATCATATCGCGGGCCTGGGCGTGGGGGTCGTCGAACATTTCTGTGACGTCCATGACCGGTCCAGCGGGTAGGCCGGCGGCGTCCATGCGGGCCAGCCATTCGGCTTTGGTGCGAGTTTTGAAAATCGGGCTCAGGACAGCTTCCAATTCTTTCAGATGTGCCATGCGGTCGACATTGCTGGCGAACCGTGGGTCGTCGGCGATCTCACGTGCCTCCAAGGCGTCGAGCAGTCGTTCCCAATTGCGCTGATTGGCGGCGCCGACGGTGAGCCATCCGTCGCTGGCCTCGAACGCCTGATACGGCCCGTTCAGCGGGTGCGCCGAGCCCATTGGCCCGGGCGCCGTGCCGGTGGCCAGCGCAATCGCGCTTTGCCAATAGGTGTGTGTGATGCCGGCTTCGAACAGCGAGGTATCGACGAACTGACCTTCGCCGGTTTGCAGTTTGTGGGTATAGGCTGAAACGATCCCCAGTGCCGCCAGGATGCCGGCGGTAATGTCGGTGACGGGCGCGCCCATTTTACACGGCGGCCGGCCGGGGCCTTCGCCGGTCATCGACATCAAGCCGCTCATCCCTTGTGCGATCAGATCGAAGCCGCCGCGATCGGCGTACGGCCCGGTTCGTCCAAAGCCGGAGATCGCGCAATAAATCAGCCCCGGATTGTCGGCGCGCAGATCGTCATAGCCCATGCCGAGACGTTGCATGGTGTCTTGGCGGTAATTTTCCGTCACTGCGTCGGCGTCGCGCAGCATCCGGCGCAATACGCGTTTGCCGCCCTCGGTCTTCAGGTTCAGCGCCATGCCGCGTTTGTTGCGGTTCATCATCATGAAGGCCGCCGACTCGCCGTCGATATCAGGCGGCAGGAAGCGGCGGGAATCGTCGCCGCCGGGAATTTTCTCGACCTTGATGACGTCGGCACCCAGGTCCGCCAGCATCAATCCGCAAACCGGCCCGGCCATGATATGCGCAAGCTCGATCACCTTCATGCCCTTCAGGGGGCCTGATTTTTCCGTCGCC
Source organism: Rhodospirillales bacterium (assembly GCA_965222395.1). Lineage (GTDB taxonomy): Bacteria > Pseudomonadota > Alphaproteobacteria > Rhodospirillales > Casp-alpha2 > UBA4479. The sequence goes on along the minus strand of OZ244947.1, from coordinate 2,732,591 downwards.
ATGGATGTGTCCCGTCGTACGTGTTCAGCTGCCCGTGAACTCGGGCTTTGATTTCTCCAGAAAGGCTTTATAGCCGATTTTGAAGTCATTGGTATCGTAACACGCATATCCCTCGGCGATTTCCGCGTCGCTTAGCGGCGTCGGGTCTTCCAGTCTGGCGAGGAACTTCTTATGCCAGCGATGGACCAAGGGCGCGCCGCCCGCGACCCGTTCCGCCGCCGCTTGGGCCTCGGTCATGACGTCGGCGTCTGCCACAATCCGGCTGACGATGCCGAGATGATGCGCTTCCGCCGCGTCGAAAACGCGGCCTTCCAACAGTATTTCCAGCGCCTTTGTCGGGCCGACCAGGGACTTCAACGCCCCCATTTCGTGATAGCCCATGACCAAGCCGAGTTTCGAAATCGGTACGCCGAAGCGGCTGCCCTCGCCGCAAATTCGGATATCGCACAGCCCGGCGATTTCCATGCCGCCGCCGACGCAGATGCCGCGGATCGCCGCAACCTTGGGATGCGGGCAGTGATACATGGCCTCGATATTGCGGGCCATCAATGCGCCATAGGCCGCTGCCTGTTCGGAATTCGACCGGTCGGTCTCGAATTCGGAAATATCGTTGCCGGGGCTAAACGATTTTTCTCCAGCGCCGGTTAAGACGATGCAGCGGACGGTGTCGTCGTCCGACAACTCCCGAAATACATCGCCCAAACGTCCCCACATGGACTTGGTGAGGGCGTTCAGTTTTGCCGGACGGTTGAGCGTGACCGTGACGATATGGTTGTCGTCACGGTCGACCAGAATGCTGTCGTCGCTCATGGCTGGATCACGCGGTTTCGGCGAGGTAGTCCATCGCGGCCTGCACACCGCCTTTGTTAACCGGTACGCCGGCGAGTTCCAGGCCCATTTCACAGCCCGACAGCGCGCCCAGTAATGTCAGGTCGTTGATGTCGCCAAGATGTCCAATACGGAAGACCTTGCCTTTGACTTTACCAAGTCCGGTACCCAGGGACATGTCGAATTTGTCCAAGATCACGGCGCGGACATGGTCGGCATCGTGGCCGTCGGGGACAACGACGCCGGTAAGCACGGGGGAGTGTTCTTCCTCGACCTGGCACAAGACTTCCAGGCCCCAATGTTCGACCGCGATGCGGGTTGCTTTGGCGTGGCGCTTGTGACGGGCGAAGACGTTCTCCAACCCTTCCTCGTCGAGGATGATCTTCAGTGCTTCCTCAAGGCCGTACAGCATGTTGGTGCCGGGTGTATATGGGAAGAAACCGCTGGCGTTGTTGCCCAGCATCGGGCCCCAATCCCAATAGGATTTTTGGAAGCCGCTCGTTTCATGTGCGTCGAGGGCTTTCTTAGACACGCAGTTGAAGCTCAATCCCGGCGGCAGCATCAGGCCCTTCTGCGACCCGGTAATGGTCACGTCGACACCCCATTCATCGTGCCGGTAGTCAGCAGAGGCGAGGCCGGAGATGGTGTCGACCAGGAACAGTGCCGGGTGGCCGGTGCTGTCGATGGCCTTGCGAACGTCGCCGATACGCGACGTCACGCCGGTCGACGTTTCGTTGTGAACGCAGCAGACAGCCTTGATTTCATGCGCGGTGTCTTCGTTCAGGCGGGCGGCGATCTTTTCCGGGTCGACGCCGTGCCGCCAATCGCCGGCAATGAATTCCGGCACCAAGCCGACGCGGTTGGCAAGCTCTTCCCACAACGTGGCGAACTGGCCTGTTTCGTACATCAACACCTTGTCGCCGGGGCTCAGGCAGTTGACGAGGGCCGCTTCCCACGCGCCTGTGCCGCTGGCCGGAAAAACGATGACGGGCTGTTCGGTCTTGAACACACCCTTCAGTTTCTCAAGGACACGTGCACCGAGTTCGCCGAACTCCGGCCCTCGGTGATCGATCACCGGCATGTCCATGGCCCGCAAGACGCGGTCGGGAACGGGGCTTGGCCCAGGGATTTGCAAGAAATGACGTCCGCTTTTGTGAGCCATAATGACAAAGTCTCCTCAGATGTCGGCAGATTGCCGTTGTTTCGTTAATTTGCATATTGCATACAATTTTAGTGCGTGCAAGCTGGTTTTTTGGCACATATTCTTTGTCTCTTGCGTTTTGTATACAAAATAGTAGGATGCGCTCAGAAAAGAACAGGAGAATATCATGCCACTCGATAACTTCGGTTTGCGCGCCACTGGGCGGATTGGCGATGACAAGCTTGCGAAGCGGATTGCCGATGCGATCGGTGGTGAGGTGAAATTCGATTCGTTCACACGTGGGCGCTATGCCACCGACGCGTCGCATTATCAGATTGAGCCGGCCGGCGTGGTGATCCCGACCAACGCGACGGAAGTGAACACGGTCATCGACATCGCCCGTGACGAGGGGATGCCAGTTCTGCCGCGCGGCGGTGGCACGTCGCAATGCGGCCAAACCATCGGCGAGGCCATCGTCGTCGATGTCTCGAAGCACATGAACAAGGTATTGGACTTCGATGCCGATGCCCGCACCGCACGGGTCGAGCCGGGAATCGTTCTCGATCATTTGAACAGTTTTTTAAAACCGCACGGTTTGTGGTTCCCCGTCGACGTCTCGACGTCGAGCCGCGCCACCATTGGCGGGATGACCGGTAACAATTCCTGCGGGTCGCGGTCGATCCGGTACGGCACCATGCGCGACAACGTCACCGGCGTCGACGCCATTCTGGCCGATGGCTCGGCAATGCACTTCGGCGAGGTATCGGACAACCGCGCCATGGTCGACCTGGCCGACCACCAACAGGAACTCGTGACCAAACTGCTCGATATGGGCCGCGACCATCAGGATTTGATCAAGGACAAGTTCCCCGACCTAATGCGCCGGGTTGGTGGCTACAACATCGATGCGCTGATGCCCGAGGGGCCGGGGCGCGGGACGTGGGACAACGCCACGGTGCACGGCGCCGCGGATCTGCCGAATTTGGCGCATCTGTTGGTCGGCTCCGAAGGAACGTTGGCGTTTACGACCTCGGTCGATTTGAAGCTGCAACCACTGCCGACGAAAAAGACCCTCGGCATCTGCCATTTCCCGCGGTTCTATGACGCCATGGATGCGACCCAGCATCTTGTGAAACTGGGCCCGGTGGCGGTCGAACTGGTCGACCGTACGATGATCGAGTTGTCTCGCGAGATTCCGATGTTCCGCGACACCGTCAATCAGTTCGTCAAGGGCAGTCCCGATGCCTTGTTGCTGGTCGAGTTCGCCGAACCCGATCAAGAAGAGAACCTGCGTCGGCTTAAACAGCTCGGCGAAATGATGAGCGATCTGGGCTATCCGGACGCCGTTGTCGAAGCGGTCGACCCGGCGTTCCAGAAAGCGGTTTGGGAAGTCCGTAAATCAGGGCTTAACATCATGATGTCGATGAAGGGCGATGGGAAGCCGCTGTCGTTCATCGAAGACTGCGCCGTCCGCCTGGAGGACCTGGCCGAGTTCACCGATCGACTGACGCAGGTCTTTCACAGGTACAATACCGAAGGAACCTGGTACGCCCATGCATCGGTCGGCTGCCTGCATGTCCGGCCGGTCATCAATTTGAAATCCGATGTCGGCGCCAAGCAGCTTCGCGGTATTGCCGAGGCGGCATTCGAAATGGTCCGCGAATACAAAGGCTCGCACTCCGGTGAACACGGAGATGGCCTGGTCCGGTCCGAGTTTCACAAGGACATGTTCGGCGACGACATGGTCAAAGTCTTCAAAGAGGTGAAGACCGAGTTCGATCCCGACGGTACATTCAACCCGGGCAAAATCGTCGACCCACCGAAATTCGACGACCCGGACATTTTTCGGTTCAATCCGCGTTATCAACAAAGCACCTTGGAAACAGCGCTGGATTGGTCTGACTGGGGCGGTCTCTCCGGTGCGGTGGAAATGTGCAACAACAACGGCACGTGCCGGAAATCCAATCCCGGCGTTATGTGCCCGTCGTTCCGTGTCACCGGTGACGAGCAACATCTGACCCGTGGCCGGGCCAATACCCTGCGCCTGGCGTTGTCTGGACAGCTTGGCCCCGACGCACTGACGTCGGACGCCATGAAGGACACCATGCAGTTGTGCGTCGGCTGCAAGGGCTGCAAACGCGAGTGCCCGACCGGTGTCGATATGGCCAAGATTAAGGTCGAATTTCTCTATCATTATAACAAGCGGCACGGCGTTTCGTTAAAGGATAAACTGATCGGTTACCTGCCGCGCTATGCCGTTCAGGCGTCGCGGATTGCGCCGTTGATGAACCTGCGCGACAAGATCCCCGGCATGGCGAAGCTGTCGGAATGGATGCTCGGTTTCGCCGCCGAGCGGACGTTGCCGAAATGGCGTTCCGATTTTTTCGACATCATGACGGAGGGGATGGCTGCCAACAGTTGCCCCGCCGGGGATGCCGTCGTCTTGTTGGCCGATACCTTCAACATGTATTTCGAGCCGGAAAACCTGCGCGCCGCCAAGCGTGTGTTGGAAGCGGCCGGCTACCGCGTCGCCGTCGCCAAGCCGGCGGCGGGCGAGCGGCCGCTCTGTTGCGGTCGGACGTTCCTAGCGTCGGGCCTGGTCGAAGAGGCGCGTACCGAAGCCAAGCGGATGCTGGATGCGGTGCTGCCGTTCGTCAAAGCGGGCGTGCCCATCGTCGGATTGGAGCCGTCGTGCCTGTTTACGCTCCGCGATGAGTTCAAGTCCGTGCTGCCGGGCGAAGACACCGATGCGTTGGCCGATAACGCCCTGCTGTTCGAAGAGTTCCTGGCCCGCGAAATCGATGCCGGAAAGCTGAAGCTCGATTTGGAACCTTTGGCCACCGGCAAGGCGTTGTTGCACGGCCACTGCCATCAAAAAGCGTTTGCGGCGATGGGCGCGGTCGAGAAAGTTCTCCGCTTTGTCCCGGGTCTCGATGTGGAAACGATTGAAAGCAGCTGCTGCGGGATGGCGGGCGCGTTCGGATACGAAAAGGCCAACATCGAGGTGTCGAAGAAAATGGCCGAACTGTCGTTATTGCCGAAAGTCCGCGAGGCCGATGCCGATACCTTGGTCGTGGCGGACGGCACCAGTTGCCGGCACCAAATCCATGACGGCGCGGCGCGGGACGCGATCCATGTCGCCCGTGTATTGGAACAGGCGCTGCCGAACATGGCGGAGGCCGCCGAATGAACGAGATTTCCAGCACCATGGGACGGCCCATCGCCCGTACCACACTGCATGGAGAGTTGGTCGACCGCATCCGGGCGATGATCTTTTCCGGCGAATTGCGTGGCGGCGACCGGGTGCCGGAACAAAAGCTCTGCGATCTTTTCGGCGTGTCGCGCACGCCGCTCCGCGAGGCGCTCAAGGTCCTGGGCGGTGAAGGATTGCTCGATCTCGCACCCAATCGCGGCGCCCGGGTGGCCACGCTGTCCGAAGAAGACGTCGACGAGATATTCCCTGTGATGGGGGCTCTCGAGGCGTTGTCGGGGGAGCTGGCCTGCGGCCGAATGACCGACACCGAATTGGCCGAGATCAAAGCACTGCACTATCAGATGGCGATGCATCACGCGAAGGACGATTTGCGTCCGTACTTCGAATGCAATCAGCAGATACACGAAGCGATCATGGACGCCTCGGCGAACCCGACCCTGCAGGCCCAGTACCGGGGCTTGGCCGGGCGAATCCGGTTGGCCCGCTACCGCGCCAACATGACCAAAGAGCGTTGGGACCAGGCGATGCGCGAACACGAAGAGATGCTCGCCGCTCTCGAAGCCCGCGACGGTACGCGGCTGTCGGCGATTCTGCGTCAGCACTTGGAAAACAAACGCGAGACCGTCAAGGCGGCAATCCGCGACGGCCTTGGCGAAGCGGCGGCATACGACTAAGACGCTGCTTTCGGCTTCTGGGATGATTTTTGCGGCAACGGGATGTCACGAAAACACCTCGGACCTGTCAAATTCGCGCCTTTTTTCATCGTTAACCAATAAATCGTGAGCGTCGTCACAGCCAGTACGGCCGTGCGGCGCTATCAAGACGACAACACTTGGCCTATATGGATTTCAGACGATGAACACGCAACGCGAACCCCGCTCCCCCGACATGTCCCAATTTATCCGTGGGGTTGCCCGATTGTTGGGCTTCCGGTCGCGATCCGTGATTGTGCGCATTCCGCCGACGGCGCGTTGATTTCCATATCTGTCTTCCCCCCGACAGTCTAGGATGCCGCCCATGTGGCGGCATTTTTGTGAGTTCCTGTTTGGCGAGCCGGTTCGAGAATCCATGCCCGAGCGGGTCATGGCGCAGATATACGCGCGTCAGGATACCAGCGAACGATTGATATCATGGGTTCAGTTCGCGCTGATCTTGCTGTTCGGTGCGCTCTGGATCGCGTCTCAAAAAGTCTCCAGCATGACGGCGATGACGGCATTCGAAGTCGTGCCGTTCGCGCTCACCGCCTATTTCGTGTTTACGGTGGTGCGGCTCGTTGCGTCGTATCGCATTCGACTGCCTGCCTGGTATCTGATGCTGTCCATTGTCGTCGACGTGGCACTATTGATGTTGCTGATCTGGAGTTTTCATCACCAGTACCAACAACCGCCGAGCTTTTATCTGAAAGCACCGACGTTGATGTATGTCTTCATCTTTATCGCGCTGCGCGCGCTACGGTTCGAGCCGCAGTACGTGATGGCGGCGGGTGGGGCCGCAATCCTCGGATGGGGCGTCTTGATGATCTACGTCCTTCAGGCCGAAGCTGGAAATCCGATGATCACGCGCGATTTCGTGACTTACATGACGTCGAACGCAATTCTGATCGGCGCGGAAATCGATAAGATGGTATCGATCTTTCTGGTCACGACCGTCTTGGCATTGGCGGTCCTGCGGGCACGCCGGAACTTTTTCCGCGCTGTGATGCAGACATCGGCGGCGGAAGACCTATCACGGTTCGTCTCCAAGGAAGTCGCGGCACGGATCACATCCGCCGACCGGCAAATCCAACCCGGCGACGGGGAAAGCCGGTATGCGACGGTGGTCTTCACGGATATCGAGGGGTTCTCGACAGTGTCGGAGAATCTCTCGGCACAGGAACTGGCGACAACGTTGAACGATTACTTTGCCGCCATGGGCGGTGTGATCGATCGGTCCGGCGGTGTCATCACGCATTTCGAGGGGGACTTAATGTTGATCACGTTCAACGCCGTTGATGACGATCCCGATCATGCGGCGAATGCGGTGAATTGCGCCAAGCAGATCGAAGAAACGGCTCGGTCACAGACGTTCAATGGCGTGTTGCTGAAAACTCGGTGCGGGATCAACACCGGCGAGATTACCGTCGGTGCCGTCGGTGCGCAGGACCGTTTAACCTTCACGGTGCACGGCGACACGGTCAATGTCGCGGCGCGGCTGGAGCAGTTGAACAAAGAGTACGGCACGTACATCATGCTAGGTGAGGCGACCCGCGATGCGCTGGGTGAGGCCATCTCCTGCGCACCAGTTTGCGAGACACAGGTCAAAGGCCGCGCCGGCACGGTGAGGGTCTTTACGCTGGTATAACCCCGTTCATCGATTTCGAACGGGTGCCAATTATCCCCGCAGCACGCCGCCGGTCGACTTATTTACCGCGCCGACGACCTTTTGCGAAATCGCGTCGATCTCTTCGTCGGTCAGAGTCTTTTCCGTCGGCTGCAAAGTCACGGCGATGGCGACCGATTTCTTGCCCTCGCCCAACGCCGCGCCTTCGAAGATGTCGAACACACGCACACCATCGATCATGGTCTTATCCGCGCCGCGCGCCGCCTGAACGATCCTGGCCGCGTCGACGTCGGCATCGACGACGAAGGCGAAGTCGCGCTCGATGGGCTGGAACGCCGACAAATGCAGCATCGGCCGCGCCGACGACTTGGCTTTCGGCGTCGGGACGTTGTCGGGGAAGATTTCCAACGCCACGACCGGACCTTTAACGTCGAGTTTCTTCAAGACGCGCGGGTGGATCTCACCGAAGCGGGCGAGCGTGTTTTTCGGACCCAAACGCAATTCTCCGGCGCGGCCCGGGTGGTAATAGGCTGCGACGTCGGTGAAAACTTGCAGCTTATCGACCGGCGCGCCGATTGCCGCCAACACCGCCATAGCGTCGGCTTTGGCCATGAAGGCATCAACCGGTTTCTGGGCGCCCGTCCAATCCTTTGTGCCGGTCATGCCGGTCCGGATGCCAGCCGCGACCATGGTTTGGTCATCCGGCGCGTCACCGGCGAACTGCGGGCCGACCTCGAACAGATCGGCGTTCGGAAAGCCGCGGTCGGCATTCCGCCCGGCGGCCTGGATCAGGTTCGACAGCGGCGACGGGCGCATGACCGAAAGTTCGGAACTGATCGGATTGACGATCCGGACCCCGTCGGTGATCTCGCCGAACAGTGACGCTTCGTCTTCACCCATGAACGAGTAGGTCACGGCCTCGACCATACCGCGGCCGGCCAGCATGCGCCGGACAATCGCGCGGCGTTTTTGGCTCTCGTTCAATGCCGGTTTCGGCAAGGTGGTATCGCGTGGCAACGGCGTTGCCGGAATCTTGTCGAATCCGTTGATGCGCGCGACTTCTTCGACCAAACAGGCTTCGTGCACGATATCGCCGCGCCACGAAGGAATGGTGACGGTCCAGGAATCGCCGTCGCCCGCGACCTCGAACCCGAGGATCGCCAGGATGCGCTGAATTTCCGACCGCGAGACATCGATCCCGGCCAGCTCTTTGACCCGGTCGGGCCGGAAGCCGAGGGTCCGGGGTTCGGACGGTGGGCCGCCCGCGACGACCAGTTCCGACGGCTCTCCACCGCAAAGATCAAGGATTAAACGCGTGCCGATCTCCATCCCCGGCTCCAAGAAGTTCGGGTCGATACCCCGCTCAAACCGGTAGCGGGCATCGGATTGCAGGTTAAGCTTGCGGCCCGTCATGGCGGTCCGCACGGGGTCGAAGTACGCCGCTTCGACGAACACGTTGACGGTCTCGGTGGTGCAGCTTGACCCCATGCCGCCCATCACGCCGCCCAGGGCTTCTGGGCCGTTATCGTCGCAGATCACCGTCATCTCGGCGTCGAGTTCATAGGACTCATCGGTCAGCGAGACGAAAGGCTCACCATCCTTGGCCAACCGAACGCGCAAATCCCCTTTGACCTTATCGGCGTCGAAGGCGTGCAGCGGGCGGTTGAGGTCGTAAGACATCCAGTTGGTGATATCGACCAAGGCGGAAATCGGACGAAGGCCGATCGCCAGCAGTTTTTCCTTCAACCAAGCGGGGCTTTCACCGTTGGTCACGCCCCGGATCAGGCGGCCGACGAAATATGGGCACGCATCGGCATGATCAGCGTCGAAATCCAGATGCACGTTGATCGGACTTTCGAATCCGCCCGGTACGGGCCCGTTGGCCAGAGGCTTCAGCGAACCAAGACCCGCAGCCGCGAGGTCGCGGGCAATCCCGCGCACGCCCAGGCAATCGCCCCGGTTCGGGGTAATGGCGATTTCGATGATCGGATCGTCCAGCCCCATGACCGCAACGGCGGCTTGGCCGATGGCGATGTCTTCGTCGAGGTCGACGATGCCGTCATGTTCGTCGGAAATGCCCATCTCGCGTTCCGACAGCAGCATACCGTTCGACATGACACCGCGAATTTCCGTCGGCTTCAGGGTGATGCCCGTGCCGGGAATATACGATCCCCCCGGCGCATACACGCCGATCATCCCTGTCCGCGCGTTCGGCGCACCGCAAACCAATTCGACGATATTGCCGTCGCCGGGATCGACCTTGCAGACCCGCAAGCGATCCGCGTTCGGATGCTGCGTCGCTTCGACGACCTTGGCGGTGACAAACGTCTCGAGCCCCTTGGCACGGTCCTCGACTCCTTCAACCTCGAGGCCGACCATGGTCAGCCCGGCTTCGATCTCGTCAAGCGAAGCGGTGGTGTCTAGATGCTCTTTGAGCCAGCTCAGCGTGAACTTCATCGGGCCAATCCTCCGACCATGCCGGGCACCTCAAGCGAACGGAATCCATAATGCCGTAGCCAGCGCAGATCGCTCTCGAAGAACGTTCGCAAATCCGGGATGCCGTACTTCAGCATGCCGACGCGCTCGACGCCGAGACCGAAGGCGAAACCCTGGTATTCGTTCGGATCGATGCCGCAGTTCGCCAAAACGTTCGGGTTGACCATGCCGGAACCGAGAATTTCCAGCCAGTCATCACCGGCGCCGATGCGGAATTCGCCGCCTTCGCGGGTGCAGCCGATATCCACCTCGGCGCTCGGCTCGGTGAACGGAAAATAGCTCGGCCGGAAACGCACCGGCAAATCGTCGACCTCGAAGAACGCACGGCAGAATTCGATCAACGTGCCTTTTAGATGTCCCATGTGCGTTGTCTTGTCGATCACCAGGCCCTCGACCTGATGGAACATCGGCGAATGGGTCGCATCGTAGTCCGACCGGTACGTACGTCCCGGCACGATGATACGGATCGGCGGCTCGCCGGCGGTCATGGTGCGGATTTGCACGGGGCTTGTATGCGTCCGCAGGACTTTGCGCTCGCCGTGTTCGCCGGGCATGTAGAACGTGTCGTGTTCCTGGCGCGCCGGATGATCGGGCGGAATATTCAGTGCGCTGAAGTTGTGCCAGTCATCTTCGATATCCGGGCCTTCGGCGACCGTGAAACCCATCTCGCCGAAGATCGCCACCACTTCGTCGATGGTTTGACTGATCGGATGGACATATCCGGTCTCTTCCGGGGCCGGGGGCAGGGTGACGTCGATTTTCTCGGTCAGCAGTCGGGCATCCAGTTCGGCGTCGGCCATGGCCGTCTTTTTCGCGTCGATGGCTGCGGCAACTTCGTCCTTCAATGCGTTCAAGGCTTGCCCGGCGGCTTTGCGTTCATCCGGCGCCATCTGGCCAAGGCCCTTCATCATATCGGTGATGCGGCCTTTCTTGCCGAGTGCCGAGACGCGCAGGTCTTCCAATGCCTGCAGTGTGTCGGCGGCTGTGACGTCGCTTAACAAAGCGTCGCGAAGCTGATCCGGATTTTCCATCGTCTTTTGATCCCTAAACACGCGAACGGGAGTAACGCCCTAGGCGCTACTCCCGTTCCAAAACTTAAATGCCCTAACGGTGGGCGGCGTTTTAAGCGTTCTGGCTGAGAGCGGCCTGGGCCTGTTCCACCAACGCTTTAAACGTTTCCGGCTCGTTCATGGCGAGATCGGCGAGGACTTTGCGGTCCAATTCCACCCCGGCCTTGGTCAAACCGTTCATGAATTGCGAATAGCTCAATCCGCTATCGCGGGCACCGGCGTTGATCCGCTGAATCCAAAGACGGCGGAACTGACGCTTCTTGGCGCGGCGGTCGCGATAGGCATACTGCAGACCTTTCTCGACGCGCTCGATGGCGATACGGAAGTTGCTTTTATTACGGCCCCGATAGCCCTTGGCGAGCTTGAGGACTTTCTTGTGACGGGCGTGCGACGTTTTGCCGCGTGATACACGTGCCATGGTTTTATCTCCTCAGCTCAATCAGGAATTCGGCATGTACGACTTGACGATCCGCGCGTCCGGCGCAGACAGGATCATTGTCCCACGCGATTGGCGCTTCATTTTCGTCGAGCGTTTACGGAGATTGTGGCGTTTGAAAGCGCCGGCGGCGCGTACCTTGCCGGTACCCGTCAGTTTAAAGCGCTTCTTGGCGCTCGATTTCGTCTTCAGTTTGGGCATTTCCCTTTTCCTTTTAGTCTGACCGCGGCGCGTGAAGATCGCCCGCGGGATGTTTGGGTTCGAACGCTCTAGGCATGCCCTTCAAGCCATAGCGCTCGGCGGCCCACGTCAAAGACGCCGACAGCGCGCGGTTTATAGCCGCGTGACCGGGTTATTGCAAGACTTGCAACGCTTGGAAAGGTCATCCCCGCGCATGCGGGGATCGACCCTCGGCTATTTGCCCTCCGCGTGCGCGCAGGTGTCAGGTTTTCAGCGAAACAAGGCGCCTTAGCGCGGGGCGATGACCATGGTCATCAACCGACCCTCTGGGCGCGGATGCTGCTCGACCTTGGCGACTTCGTCGACTTCGGCCTGTACCCGTTGCAGGACCTTCAGTCCCAAGTCCTGGTGCGCCATTTCGCGGCCTCGGAAACGGATGGTCATCTTGACCTTGTCGCCGTCGTCCAAGAACCGCTTCACCGCCTTCATCTTGACCTCGTAATCGTGGTCGTCGATGCCGGGGCGCATCTTGATCTCTTTGACTTCGATAACCTTTTGCTTCTTCCGCGCTTCGTTGGCTTTTTTTTGCGCCTCGTACTTGTACTTGCCGTAATCGAGGATTTTACAGACGGGCGGTGCGGCATTGGGCGACACTTCGACCAAATCGAGGCCGACTTCCTCTGCCATATCAATTGCTTCGCGGAGTCCGATAACGCCGACCATTTCTCCGTCGGCATCGACGAGACGGACGGGATCGGCTTGAATATCTTCGTTGGCGCGGGGTCCATCTTTGGACGGCGGCGCCGGTGGGCCTGGTCTGCGGGCTATCGAAAGTCTCCTATCTCAGTTGTCACACGTTAAAATGTAAAAAAGCCGGGCCGTTCACTCTGTGTTCGAGAACGGACCCAATGCTTCGACCGTAAGTCTATCGGTTGCCTCTTGTAGCGCAAGGATTTCTTGGTCTTTGCCGCCCAGGCGACGCACCGCAACTTGGCGGTTTTCCGCCTCTCGGCCGCCGACGACGAGGATCGCGGGAACCTTGGCGAGGCTATGCTCGCGGATTTTGTAGTTGATCTTCTCGTTACGAAGATCGGTTTCGACGCGCATGCCGGCGGCTTGCAACGTGGCGGCGACCTCCAATGCGTAATCGTCGTGTTCATTGGTAATCGCCGCGACAACGGCTTGCACCGGCGCCAGCCACATCGGCATACGCCCGGCAAAGTTTTCGATCAGGATACCGATAAAGCGCTCGAACGAGCCGAGGATCGCGCGGTGCAGCATTACCGGGCGATGTCGGTCACCGTCTTCGCCGACGTATTCGGCGTCCAACCGTTCGGGCAGGACGAAATCGACCTGCAGCGTGCCGCATTGCCAGTCGCGCCCGATGGCGTCGCGCAGCACGAACTCCAGTTTCGGTCCGTAGAATGCGCCTTCGCCCGGGTTCATCACCAGATCTGCACCAGCTGCCACCGCCGCGTCACGCAGTGCTGCTTCGGATTTGTCCCACGTTTCATCCGTTCCGGCGCGGGTTTCCGGACGGTCGGAAAACTTGATGACGAAATCGTCGAAGCCGAAGTCTTTGTAGATGGAGGCTAGAAGATCGATGAAAATTTTCGTCTCGGCCTCGATTTGATCCTCTGTGCAGAAGATATGCGCATCGTCTTGGGTAAAGGCGCGGACCCGCATCAATCCATGCAACGCGCCCGACGGCTCGTAGCGGTGGCAGGAACCGAATTCCGCCATCCGTAGCGGCAGGTCGCGATAACTTTTGATGCCGTGGCGGAAAATCTGCACGTGACCCGGACAGTTCATCGGTTTCAGGGCCAAATGCGTCACATTGTCGTCGCCTGTGACCGCTTCCGGGGCAGCCTCGCCCGCGCTGTCGGTGCTTTCGCTCGCCTGACCGCCGCTCTCGTCGACCTCGGCGATGAACATATGATCGCGGAACTTGTCCCAGTGGCCGGATCGTTCCCATAAATCCCGGTCGACCAGTTGAGGCGTTTTGACCTCGACATATCCGGCGTCTTCGAGGCGCATGCGCATATATCGTTCGCAGGTCCGGTAAAGCGACCAGCCTTTCGGGTGCCAAAAGACCGAGCCGCGGGCTTCTTCTTGAAGATGGAACAGGTCCATTTCACGGCCCAGGCGCCGATGATCGCGTTTTTCGGCTTCTTCAAGGCGCGTCAAATAGGCGCGGAGCTCTTTGGGGTCGCGCCAGACGGTGCCGTAAATCCGCTGTAGTTGCGGGTTGGAGGCGTCGCCGCGCCAATAGGCGCCGGCCAGCTTCATCAGTTTAAAGGCCTTGCCGAGTTGTTTTGTGGTCCGCAGATGCGGCCCCCGGCACAGATCGACCCAGTCGCCCTGCCGATACATGGTGATGTCTTCGTCGTCAGGCAGTTCCATGACCCATTCGGCTTTGAACGTCTCGCCTTTTTCCTTAAAGAACGCGGCGACCCGGGCACGATCCCAAACTTCGCGGACGATGGGGATGTCGCGGTCGACAATTTCCGCCATGCGTTTTTCGATGGCTTCGAAATCTTCGGTCGAGAATGGCTCGTCGCGATGGAAATCGTAATAAAAGCCGTCTTCAATCGCCGGGCCAAAGGTGATCTGCGTGCCGGGGAACAATTCCTGCACGGCCATGGCCAATACGTGCGCGGCATCGTGGCGCAGCACTTCGAGGGCGTCGGCTTCGTCCTTCGACGTGATCAGGGCAAGATCAGCATCCGATTCAATCGGCCGGTTCAGGTCCCATAACTCGCCATTGACCTTGGCGACCATCGCCGCCTTGGCGAGGCCGGGGCCGATTTCGGCGGCGATCTCTCCAGCGCTGACCGGTTTGTCGTATTGGCGGACGGACCCGTCCGGAAGGGTGATGGCAACCATGGCCTGCGGCAATCCTTGGAACCTAAGACGTTATCTCAGAGGGGGTAGGTAGCGGCCCACCCGTGCTGCGTCAAGAACCGGTGCGCGTCGCGACGTCTTCCCAGACCTCGTCGACGCCGAGGGCGTCCAAGTCGGCGCGGCGGATGATCGTTACATCATCGCCGCGTTGCGCGCATAATGCCGGGTCGGAGGCATGCGAATACAACACGATTGAGGGGACGCCCAGGATTGCGGCAATATGCATGGGGCCGCTGTCATTTCCAATCGCCAGTGCCGCGCCGCGAATGACTGTGGTCAACTGCAACAGGCTGGTTTCGGCGGTCAGACTGATGGTTTCCGGTACCGTGTCGGCGATTGCCCGAGCCAAGGGATGCTCGTAGGCGCCACCGACCACGACCGGGATCAGACCGGTGTCGCGGAGTTTCAGGGCCAGCGCGGCATAGCGGTCGACCGGCCAACGTTTGTCTGGCCGGTGCGCAGCGCCGCCCGGCACGATCACGGCATAGCGCGGCGGTAGGGTGAACTTGGAAATGTCGGCCGTGATCTTGCTCATATCCGGTGGCGGTACATCGGAGATCCCGGCCATGTGCAGTTGTTCGGTCTGCCTGTCGACGGTGTGCATATTATCCCGATCCGGGTTGGCATGCGGATGCGAGCACCCAGGTGCGATGCCGGACCACTCCGGTTTCGGACCGGGCCAGAACAGTTGGTAGTAACGATTGCTCCGGTCCGACGTTTGCAGATCGTAGACACGGTCGAAGCGCCTTGAACGAAGCGACCGGCGAAGCGACAGCCAACCACTGATATCGAGCGCCTTGGGCCGCTTGTCGACGATGATGTCGTTGGCGACCCGGGCAGTGGAAATTAGATCGACGAACGGGCTGGTCGTCAGCGCTGTGATATGCGCTGTCGCGTGGTGTGCGCGGATCGCCTGCATCGGGCCCAGTGCCAGGACAACATCGCCCAATGCGCTTAGCTTGATGATCAGGATGCGTTCCGGCGTCATGCGCGCCTCTTGGCGGCGTGTTCTGCCAGCACTTCCCGATAAACGTCCAAGGTCTTGTTGCACATTGTCACCTTCGCAAAATTCTCGCGAACATGCTTGATCGCGCGTTCCGCCATACGGTTGCGCGCGCCCTCGTCCAAGGATAACCCAATATCCACGGCGAGCGCCAAGGCGTCGGCGTCGCCGGGTTCGGTCAGCCAGCCTGTTTCCCCGACCAGAACGGTCTCTCGTGCCCCGCCGTGGTCGCTGGCGATCACTGGGCGCCCCATGGCCTGGGCCTCGATAACGATGCGACCGAACGCCTCGGGAACGGTCGAGGCCGAGACGACCAAGTCGGTTAATTTGTAAGCCGCTGGCATGTCGTCGCAGTGATCGACGATGCGGATGATTTCTTCCAGTCCGTGTTGTTCGATCCGCCGTTCCAGGCGGCGGCGATATTCGGCGCGGCCTTGGTCTCCGCCGACCAGCAGGCAGCAGATGTCCCGGCGGCCAAGCTTGGCCATCGCATCGATCATCGTCATTTGGCCTTTCCAGCGGGATAGCCGGCCCGGCAGCATGACGATCGGCATCCCGTCCGGCAGCCGCCAGTCAGTTGCGAGTTTGATGACCCGCTCGGCCGAGACCTTACCGGGATCGAACTTATCCAGATCGACGCCGCGGTGGATGACGCGGATTTTCTCGACCGGCACGCCATAGTGGCGCCGCACATGGCCGCCGATGAATACCGAAATCGCGATCACGCGCGCGCCCCGGGCCATGATGCCGTTGTAGCGGCGCTTCAACCAACTGCCGATCGAATACACGCCGTGAAAGGTCGTGACGAACGGCACCCCGGTACGCTTGCTCGCGAAATACGCGCTCCAGGCCGGGGCGCGGGATCGTGCATGGACCAGATCCACATTATGCGCCCGGATCACGTCGACCAGGCGTTTGATGTTGTTGTAAATGGTCAACGGGTTCTTCGAGGCCACGGGTAAGGTGACATGATCGGCTTTGACGCGGGTCAAATCGTGCGCTTGCGGGCCGCCTTCGGATACGACAATCGCCGTGCCGCCTGCATCGACGATGGCGCCGGCAATTTCGACGGTGCCCCGCTCGACCCCGCCGCCGGCGCCCAAGGCCGGCAGAACCTGTAAAATCGTCGGGCCTTCGCCGGGCGCCCAATGGCGTTCCAAGGCGGCGTCAGCAGTGTTATCGTGATCGTTCAACGTCAACCTCAAGCCAAATTCATTCGGGAGCCCGCATGCCGGATCAATCAATCGACCCACTTTTCCTGACGCGCGAGGACGGTCACAGGATCGCCTACCGACAGACTGCTGGCAAGTCGCCAGGTGTGATGTTTCTGACCGGGTTCAAATCCGATATGCAGGGCGGCAAGGCACTGGCTCTGGAAGCCTTCTGTACCGCGCGCGGACAAGCGTTTACCCGATTTGATTACACGGGTCACGGCGAATCGGACGGTATCTTCGAAGACGGCACGATCGGCGATTGGGCATCGGATGCGATCCGGGTTCTGGACGAGGTGACGGAAGGGGCGCAGATCCTTGTCGGTTCGTCCATGGGTGGGTGGATGATGCTGTTGACCGCACTGGCGCGTCCCGAGCGTATC
Source organism: Rhodospirillales bacterium (assembly GCA_965222395.1). Classification (GTDB taxonomy): domain Bacteria; phylum Pseudomonadota; class Alphaproteobacteria; order Rhodospirillales; family Casp-alpha2; genus UBA4479. The sequence continues at coordinate 2,715,406 of OZ244947.1, read as the reverse complement.
GCGGGTCTGGTCGGGATCGCCCCGGCGCCCGATTTTACCCGCGACTTGATTCCCGACCGATTGACCGACGAGCAAAAGGCCGATTTGGGCGCGACCGGTTATTGCGACATTCCAAACTGTTACGACGATATGGAGCCGTACCGGATCGGTAAGGCGTTGTTGGACGAGGGGAACAAGCACATCTTGTTGGATGCAGAAATCCCGCTGGAGATGCCGGTCCGATTGATCCACGGTCTGGGCGACGAAGACGTGCCGTGGGAGACATCGCTGAAAATCATGGATAAATTGAAAAGCGACGATGTCGAAGTGCAATTCGTCAAAGCCGGTGATCATCGTTTATCGAGTGACGACGACATCGCCCGGCTGACACGTACGGTCGGCGCGCTATTGGGGGAGGATTAATATGCCCATCGAACGCATGCTGCGCGGATATCGCGACTTTAAATCCGGCGCCAATACCGACAACGGTTACCGGTATGCCGGCCTGGTTGACGAAGGCCAACACCCGGGGGCGGCGGTCATCGCGTGTTCCGACTCGCGCGTCGATCCCGCTTTTGTATTCCGCGCCGAGCCCGGCGAGATTTTTACCATCCGGAACGTCGCCAACTTGGTCCCGCCTCGCGAAGAGGGCGGCACCTTTCACGGCACCACCGCGGCCATTGAGTACGCGGTGTTGGCGCTGAACGTGCCGAATATCGTCGTTCTCGGCCACGCCCATTGCGGCGGGATCAAAGCCATGATCGAAGGGGAGAAGACCGCCGAGGCGGGGTATACTTATGTTTCCGGCTGGGTGTCCGCGTTGGACGCCGCGCATCGCCGCGCGATTGCCACCATGCCGGACGCCAGCGAAGACGAAATGCAGCACGCGTGCGAGAAGAACGCGGTCTTGGTGTCGTTGGAAAACCTCACCACGTTTCCATGGATCCGCGAACGAATATCAGACAAGTCGCTGAAGCTGCATGGGTGGTACTTCAACCTAGATACGGCGACGTTGGAAATCTATAACGCGGCGGCAGGTCGTTTCGAGGCGGTGGAATAACGCGAGGCGTTATCCCTCTTCCGCGAGAACGGCGTTCAGGCCCGATCGGTAGTCCGGGTGTTTGAGCGTGACGCCCAACTCGTCCCGGAGTTTGCGGTTCAGCACCCGCCGGTTGTCGTTCCAAAAACTCAGACCCATCGGTGTCATGCGCTGCTTGGCGGTATCGAAATCCACCAGGGGTGGCGGCTCCACATCCAATAAGGCACAGGCGTAGTCCGTGACCTCGGCCGGCGGCGCCGGTTCATCGTCGCAGACGTTATAGATTGCGCCCGGGTTCGGCTGGGCGATGGAGGCGGCAAGGGTTTGTCCGATATCGTCGACATGAATGCGCGAGAACACATGCCCCGGTTTGTCGATCCGTTTCGCGCGTTTGGCGCGCACTGCGTCCAACGCCGAACGTCCCGGACCGTAAATTCCCGCTAGCCGGAAGATGTGCACAGGCACATCCGCGTCCTTTAAGAGGCTCAGCCATGCCGCCTCCGCATCGACGCGGCGTTGCGAACGCCGACTGGACGGATTCAGCGGTGCCGTTTCGTCGACCGCCGCGCCGCCGGTATCGCCATAGACGCCGGTCGTCGACAAATACCCAAGCCATTTCAAATCCCAAATCCCGCGAATGGTCTCGGCGGCGGCGCGGAACACCGGGTCGCCGTCGTCGTCGGGCGGTACCGACAGCAAAATGTGCGTCGCGGTTTCCAACCGGGCGTGGATGTCCTTGGTCAGTTTGCCGCCGTCCCAGGGCACGGCGTCGATGCCTTGTTTCTTTAACTCCGCCGCCTTTTCGGCTGTCCGCACGGTGCCGCCGGCGTACCAATCGGCAATGCCCAGCGCATGGATCAAGGCTTGCGCGGAATAGCCGATGCCAAAGCAAAACAGGCGCGGGGCGTCGCGTCGCGTCACAGGGGTTTATCCTCCGTTCGGGTGGTTCTCACTTGCCCGCGTGGGCGCCACCTTTTATCACCAAACCATGCCTCGAAATGCTCTCAAGCTCAAAGGTCTTGTCGTTGCCATGTCATTGGTTGGATGCGTCGTGCCGGTGGCTGGTGCAGCCGAGTTGGACCATGCCCGCGAATACGCCCGCTGCATGGCGTTGGCGCCAAGCGATCCGGACGATGCCTTCGAGATGGCCACCGCTTGGCGGGAACTGGGTGGCGGCGACGCGGCGGAACATTGCGCGTCCCTGGCCTTGTTGTATAGCGGGCAGCCCGAATTCGCCGCCCGGCGGCTCGAAGTGCTGGCTAACACGATGATTGCCGAACCGGCCTTCAAGGGCGAGGTATTTGTCCAAGCGGGCCAGGCGTGGTTGCTGCACGGCGACGCGCCGCGTGCCGAGGCCGCGTTGACCGCCGCCGTCGAATTGCTGCAAGGGCGACCACAAGTGATGGTCGACCGGGCGCAGGCGCGATTTGAAATGACCGATTACGACGGTGCGCTTGCGGATCTGGATGCCGCGATCGCCGCCGACCCGAACTTGGCGGAAGCCTACGTGTTCAGGGCCGCGACGTTGCGTTTCCTGGACGCGCCGGACCGTGCCCGCGGCGATGTCGCGACGGCACTGGCATTGGCGCCCGACGATCCGGCGGCGTTGCTGGAGAGGGGCATCTTGCACCGGTTGGCCGGCAACGACGATGCCGCGCGTGTCGACTGGTTACGGATTCTAGAGATTGCGTCCGACGACCCGGCCGCCGATATGGCCCGTGCGAATATCGAGCGCATGGACGTAAAGGTAGAGTAGCCTGGTTTCCGACAACCTGCGACGAGGATTGAGCCGACGGTCAGAAGTCCAAATCGGCGTAGTGTTTCGGCGGCGGTGCGCTGGGAATGCGATCCGACAGCAGCGGTCGGATACTCGGCCGTGATTTGATTCGCGAATACCAGTCTTTCGCCGGGTCATGATCGTCCCACGGGACGTCGCCCAGGTAATCAATGGTCGAGAGATGTGCCGCGGCGGCAATGTCGGCGAGCGACAAATCGTCGCCCGCAAGCCATCGGCGGCGTTCCACCAGATACGAGATATAGTCCATGTGGGTATGAATGTTCGTGTGCCCGGCGCGCACTTCGGCGGAATCCGGCTCCCCAAGGCTTAGGAATCGCTTCATGAATTTTTCGGTGACCAGTTTTTCCGTCACCTCGAGATTGAATTTACGATCGAACCAATCGACCAGACGACGGACTTCGGCGCGGTGCAGCGGATGTTTCCCCAGCAACGGCGGGTCGGGCGTCAGCTCGTCCAGATACTCGCAGATCACCTGACTGCCGGATAGGGCCGTGCCGTCCGGCTCGACCAGGACCGGGACTTCGCCCATTGGATTGATGGCCAGAAACTCCTCGCGCCTCCGCCAGACGTTCTCGGCCTTCATCTCGAAGTCCATGCGCTTTTCACCGAGGGCGATTCGGACCTTGCGCGAGTAGGGAGAAAGCCAAAGATGATATAGGGTGCGCATTCAAGATCCTCGTCCGGATGCCGAGATCAACGGTGCTTGCGAAAATGTGATCGCGTGTCATTAGCATCCATGACGTGAAATACGCTATCTAAGGGACACATGGCAACCACCGCGCGCGAACGTTTCGGCTGGCGCGCCGATCGAAACCAGAACTGGAGACACACCCCCATGTTGATCAAGTTTCGCAAGGCGTCTGACGTCTTATCGTCGGAAATCACGCCGAAATCGGTGTTCGAAAACCGCCGACTGTTTTTGAAGACCGCGGCGGTCGCGGGTGCCGGGATCGCCGCCGGCGCCTTGCCGATGCCCGCCTTGGCCAAGCGCACGCCCCTCGACGGTGTCGTCCAGACCAAATGGTCGGAGGCCGGCCTGCCGGAAGACGACAAGATTTCCGATTACGAAGACGTCACCCAGTACAACAATTTCTATGAATTCGGCACCGGCAAGACCGATCCGGCGGAGAATGCCCAGGATTTCGTGACCTCGCCGTGGGAGATCACCGTCGACGGCGAATGCGCCAAACCGGGCAAGATTTCGTTCGAAGACTTAATCAATCCTCACACCCTTGAAGAACGGGTCTATCGCCTGCGCTGTGTCGAAGCGTGGTCGATGGTCGTGCCGTGGGTCGGTGTGCCGCTCGGCGATGTGTTGAAGCGGTTCGAACCGACAGCCGATGCCAAGTACGTGTATTTCGAAACGCTGTACGACAAGGATCAAATGCCGGGGCAGCACCTCCGCGTTCTCGACTGGCCGTACAAGGAAGGCCTGCGCATGGACGAGGCGATGAACCCGCTCAGCATTCTGTCGGTCGGGATTTACGGCGAGGTGATGCCGAATCAGAACGGCGCGCCGGTCCGCTTGGTGGTGCCGTGGAAGTACGGCTTCAAATCGATCAAGTCCATCGTCCGGATTCGCTTTCAGAAATCGGTTCCGACCACGAGTTGGAGCCAGTCGGCCCCGCGCGAGTACGGCTTTTATTCCAACGTCAATCCGCAGGTGAACCATCCACGCTGGTCTCAGGCCAGTGAACGGCGGATCGGCGAGCTATTCCGCCGGGAAACGCAGATGTTCAACGGCTATTCCGAAGAGGTCGCGCACTTGTACGAGGGCATGGACCTTCGGAAATGGTACTAAGCGGCGTCCAGGGCCGTTAAGATGACTGCCGTGAGCACGACTGCCGAGGCCCCCGCGCGACCGGCGCGGCCAAAGAAACGCCGCGATCCGATCGTTTGGGTGGTGAAGCCGGCGGTGTGGGCGTTGTGTCTGGCACCGGCGCTTTGGTTGGCGTGGTTGATTGCCGATGCGGCGCTGTATGGCGGCCGCGGTCTCGGCGCCAATCCGGTCGAGTATATCAATCTATATACCGGGGATTGGGCGATCCGGCTTCTGTTGGTGTCGCTGGCGGTCACGCCGGTCAGGATTCTGACCGGTTGGGTCCAGGTGGTGCGATTGCGCCGACTGCTGGGTCTATTCGCGTTCTTTTACGTGGTCCTGCATGTCTCCAACTATGTCGGCATCGACCAGTTCTTTGCCTGGGGGGCGATCTGGGACGATATCGTCAAGCGCTGGTACATCACCGTCGGCATGGTCGGCTTGCTCTGTCTGATCCCGTTGGCGGTGACGTCGACCAAAGGCTGGATCAAACGCATGGGCGGCAGGAATTGGAACAAACTGCACAAGGCCGTTTACATCGCTGGCGCCGCTGCGTGCATTCATTTCTTCATGATGCGCAAAGGCTTCCAGTGGGAACCCATCATTTACGGCTTAATATTCCTGGGTTTGATGAGCGTGCGCCTTATCGAGCCGTTGAAGAGGAAACAAAGGGAGCGTTAGTGCGCCTCGTCCCAATTCGCCCCCTGACCGATGTCGACGACCAGCGGGACGGACAGGCTCGCGGCCCCTTCCATGGTGGCGCGGACCACGTCACGGGTCTGTTCGACCTCGGCGTCCGCCACCTCGAAGATCAATTCATCATGCACTTGCAGCAGCATGCGGGCCGACAGGCCGGCGTCTATTAGGGCGTCGGGCAGGCGGACCATGGCTTTCTTGATGATGTCGGCGGCGCCGCCCTGGATCGGGGCGTTGATCGCGGCGCGTTCGGCGTTGCCGCGCACGGCTTGGTTCTTTTCGTTGATGCCCCGCACGTGACACTTGCGGCCAAACGGCGTCACGACGAAACCGTCGTCGTGGGCCTGTTGCTTGGTCCGTTCCATATAATCTTTGATGCCGGGGTAGCGGGCGAAATAGGCGTCGATATAACGCTGCGCGTCGCCGCGCGGAATGCCCAACTGCCGCGATAGACCAAATCCGGAAATCCCATAGATGATACCGAAGTTAATCGCCTTGGCCTGACGGCGGACCATCGGGTCCATCCCTTCGATCGGGACGTCGAAGACCTGGGACGCAGTGATTGCGTGAATGTCTTGGCCGTCGGCGAAGGCATCGCGCAACACGTCGATCTCTGCGACGTGGGCCAGCAGGCGCAATTCGATCTGCGAGTAGTCCGCCGACATCAGGGTATGGCCATCGTCGGCGATGAAGGCTTGGCGGATTTTGCGGCCTTCCTCGGTGCGGATCGGAATATTCTGCAGGTTCGGATCGTTTGACGACAACCGACCCGTCGAGGTAACGGCTTGACTATAAGACGTGTGCACGCGGCCGGTATCGGGGTTGATGTCTTCGATCAAGGCGTCGGTGTACGTGCTTTTGAGTTTCTGCAACTGCCGCCAGTCGAGAATGGTCTTCGGTAGTTCGTGCCCCTGCACGACCAAGTCTTCCAGCACGTCGGCGCTGGTCGAATAGGCGCCGGTCTTGCCTTTTTTGCCGCCTTCCAAGGACATTTCATCGAACAGGATTTCTCCGACCTGTTTCGGCGAGCCGACATTGAATTCCCGCCCCGCCATGTTGTGCGCGGCGACTTCCAACTCGGCCATGCGTTTCGCAAAGTCCTCGGAGAACGCCCGAAGCTTTTGCGCATCGACTTTGATGCCGGTCCGTTCCATCCGTTCCAGCACGGTAACGAGGGGCCGCTCATACCGCTCGTAGATAGTCACCATGTGCTCGCGTGCGATCCGTGGTTTCAGGATTTGGTGCAGCCGCAGGGTTATGTCCGCATCCTCGGCGGCGTAGGGGCCTGCGGTGTCCAACGGCACCTTGTCGAAACTGACGGCGTTTTTGCCGCTGCCGGCCACGTCTTTGAACTTGATGGTCTCGTGGTTGAGATGCAACGCCGCCAGCCCGTCCATGCCGTGGCTATGCAGGCCGCCTTCGAGGACGTAGGACAGCAGCATCGTATCGTCGATGGGTGCCACCGCGATATCGTAGCGGGCCAAGACCTGCATGTCGTATTTGATGTTTTGGCCGACTTTCAGGATCGCCGGATTTTCCAAGATCGGTTTCAACGCAGCCAGCGCATCCGCCATGGCAATCTGTTCGGGGGCGTCGCCGCCCGCCTCGTCGCCGCCACCGTCGCCCAGATCGAAGGTTCCTTGCGCTCCCGGTCCGACGTGGGCCAACGGTATGTAACAGGCCTTGCCGGCTTCCATCGATAGCGATACGCCGACTAGTCCGGCGCGCATACTGTCAAGTGCATCGGTTTCCGTATCGACGGCAAGGATCGGCGCCCGGGCCGCCGCATCCAGCCACGGTTGCAGGTCGGCCATCGATTGGACGATTTGATACGCGGTTTCTGCCGGACCGGTGTCCGCAGGGGTATCGCCGCCGGTTCCGCCGCCGGTCGGCGCCGCCGCCGGCGGATCGATCCCATGTTTCGCCGCCACCGACGAGATCAACGTTTTGAATTCCTGTTCGACCAAGTAGGTCAGCAACTTTTCCGGATCGGGTTGGCGCTTTTTGAAATCTTCGAGGGTAAGTTCGACGTCGACGTCGCGACGCAAGGTCACCAACTCGCGCGATACGCGCGCCATGTCGGCCTGTTCGATCAGGCGTTCGCGGCGTTTCGGTTGTTTGATTTCGTCGGCGCGGGCCAGCAAAGTGTCCAGATCGCCATACGTGTTGATCAGTTCCGCCGCGGTCTTGATGCCGATGCCCTGCACCCCCGGCACGTTGTCGGTGCTGTCGCCGGCGAGAGACTGCACGTCGATGACCTTGTCCGGGCCGACGCCGAATTTCTCGACCACCTCGTCCGGGCCGATGGTTTTGTCCTTCATGCCGTCCCACAACGTGATGCGCTCGTCGACCAGCTGCATCAGGTCCTTGTCGCTGGAGACGATGGTGACGTCCATGCCGCGTTCAGCGGCTTGCGTCGCATAGGTCGCCAGCAGATCGTCGGCCTCAAAATTTTCCATCTGTACGGCGGGCACGTTCATCGCCTCGGTCGCTTCGCGGACCAGGGCGAATTGCGGAATCAGGTCTTCCGGCGGATCGGGCCGGTGGGCCTTATAGTCGGGATAGATGTCGTTACGAAAAGTCTTGCGTGCCTTGTCGAAGATCACCGCGACGTAATCCGCTTCGGTATCTTCGATCAGTTTCAGCATCATCCGTGTGTAGACGTAGGCCGCGTTGGTCGGTGTCCCATCGGAGCGGGACATCTGCGTGCGGCGTTGGCTCATCCCGGCGAAATACGCCCGAAAGATGAAGCCCGACCCGTCGATCAGGAATACGTGTTCGCGGTCTTGTCCTGGCACGCCCCGTGCCCGATCAATGACCGGCGGCGACGTCGGCGCCTTCTTTCAACACGAACCGGCGAGAGCAATATGGGCACACCGCCTCGTGGGTTTCGTCATCCAGATGCAGATAGACGTTCGGATGGCCCAGCGCACCGCCGCCGCCGTCGCAGGCGACCGTCATTGTTTCGACTTCGATGGTTTCGTCTTGCATGACCCAAATCCCCGGTGTGCGGACACAATCGACGGCGGCATTATAGGCCGCCGCGCCGAAGCGGCAATGCCTCGCAGTGGTGAATTATCCTTCGATGAACTGACCCAGCCGGACCGCGGACGACCCTTTGATGAAGCGTTTGGTCGGCATGATCAGCACACAGTCGTCATAGGGCGTGCGGACTTCCGTCTCGCCATCGTATCCCAACAGCGTACCGGCTTTCTCGATCACTTCGAACCCTTTGAATTCCTCGACAAAGCGGAAGTCGTCGGTGTGGATCGTGACGGGACCCGAAACTTCGATGAATTTCTGTTCCGGCGGCGCATCGCCCAGATGCGGTGCCGCATCGGTCATGCTGATGGCACCGGTGTGGACCAAATACCGAAACAGCGTTTCGATGGCACAGGTGCCGCTGGACTTTTCCCAATGTTGCCCGCACTCAACCAGCAGCGAGTTTTTCGGGCTGTCCGGGTTGATGAAGTCACCGTAATCGCGCATCCGGCGTCCGGCTGCATGACCGGCGTCTGACACGACCATGCGCGGAACGCCGACGCCTTTGGCGAGCGCGCGGCCTTTCGGCAATGGACCGCAGAGCATCAAGGCTTCGATCTTTTTCTGCATGGAATGGATATCAAGGAGGAAATCCGCATCAGCAATGATCGGCCGGATTTCGCGCGCCCGCGTCAGCTCCTGGCTCTGCCGGTCGCCGTCCAAGACATCTTCGTCCCAGACCCGGTTGAAGTCTTCGTCGCAATAACGCGAAACCGTCGGATCCTCGGGATCGAATTGCAGGTAGGCCTGGTAATTGCAGAACGCGAAGGTCAGCTTGCCGGCACGCGGTTGTAGGCCGGTCTTGAAGAAATAATCGACGGCGATGGCGCCGCAGATTTCGTTGCCATGCACCACGGCGGTGACGACCACATGCGGTCCGGGGGCACCGGAGTCCAGGGTCGTCACATAGTCGATGCCCGTATTACCCGCCTTGTACGCGGATATATCCGGCGCTGTTAGTTCGACCGGGTATTCGTTGTGGACGCGTGGGGTCACGGTGGCTACTCCCATAGAATTGTGTGTTCTCGGTTTCGGAGAAGATTCGCGCCCGCGCCCTGCGTGTCAAGACCGGCAAGCCGGTCCCTTCGGCTCAGCTTTTTCACTTGGTCTAGTTCAAGGTCATCATCGTCAGAATGTTTGAACGGGTGATATGCGGGCGCTCAGAGGCGACATTGACCCACCGAAAACGGGACGAGGCAAGGCGCGTTTGATTCTTTTTGTGCCATTAATATATTTCTCGTTATAATATTATTCCGGAAAAAAAATCGTGGTAAACCTTTTATGGATCTATTCTTCAAAGGTACTGATGGGCTTTCCGTTAATGCGCTTCTCGGACGGCGATACCTGACCGAACGCGATATTTATCAGGATATTGTTGATCTCATCGTCGACAATACCGACAGCGAAATCGGCTACATGCATTTGTATGATGAGGGCACACAACAGATTGCTCTCAATGTGTGGTCGAGGAATGTTTATCATGGCTGCACGAGTTCGACATTGAGTCATCACGCTCTCAGTGAGGCCGGTATTTGGGCTGACGCGATACGAAACCGCCGCACCGTCGTGCACAACGATTACGCTCGTGATGCGTCGCCTCAGGGACTCCCTGACGGCCATTTCCCCATCATCCGACATATGAGTACGCCAATATTTTGGCAAAACGAAATCGTTGCGATTATCGGCGTTGGAAACAAATCGGAGCCATACAAGAAAGCTGATCAAACCCAGTTTGAGCATCTCTCGAAGCTAGGTTGGCCCATTATTCAAGATCGACTGCAAGAACACTGTCAGCGCAACGAGTCGCGGTCATTGGTTCTTCAAGACAAGTCTCCGGAAGATTTGATGCTCTCGATGGTTGGAGCAGTCGCGAAAGCTCTTGAGCTCAGGGACGAGTACACCAGCCATCATCAATCCAATGTCGCCGAGATATCCGGCGCCATATCGGTCGTGTTGGGGCTGTCCGACGGGCAGAAGTATGGCATCCGGCTGGGTGCCATTGTCCACGATATCGGCAAGATCGCTGTTCCCTCGCAGATTCTCGGAAAACCGGGCAAGCTCAATGCGGCGGAGCTCGCGATGGTAAGAATGCATACGACGCTCGGTGCCGAAATTTTTCGAGACATTGACCTCCCCTGGCCCGTATTGGATATCATCGAACAACATCACGAGCGCATGGACGGCTCAGGCTACCCGAAAGGACTGATTGGGAATGCGATCTGCCTGGAAGCACGGGTTGTCGCCGTTTCCGATACCTATGACGCGATGGCGAGCGATCGTCCGTATCGCCATGCCCCTGGAAAGGTGGCTGCGATCGAAACGCTCAAAAGAGGTCGCGGCGTCAAATACGATGCCTATGTCGTCGACGCCTTTCTTGCTGCGCTCGAAGACGGCGTTCTGGACATGCAAGAACTTTACGGGCACTGACGACATCCGCGGGTAATGGGTGTTTTTCGTGGCGAAGGTGTCATGTGACTGGCGGGCGGGTTTAGGCTGCTGCTTTGTGGGTTGCGGCGATCCGCTTCAAATACGACAGGAACGCCCGGGCCAGCCAATGTGGCGCGGTTTCCGCCGGCGACATGGCGAAGACGTTGTGTTCGAACTTGGGCGTGAACGGCCGGACGACGACCTGATCCTCGAAATTGGCGATGACCGGAAACGGATTGATCACGGTGACGCCGAGGCCGGCGGCGACACATTCGCAGGCCGAATGGTTGGTGGTGGTTTCGACGATTATGTCGCGGCTGACGCCGGCGCGCTCGAAAATCCGGTCGACGCCGCGTCGCGCTTTCAGATTGCTGGCCAGCGCGATGAAGCTCTCGCCCTCCAGATCGCGGGCGTGAACGACCGCCTCGTCGGCCAACCGATGACCCGGCGGCATGACGCAGACCGACTGCGACATCAGGATGCTTTCGGTGCGCACGCCGGAATGGCTGATACGGTTGGTGGTAATGGCGAGATCCGCTTCTGATGCGTTGATTACGCCGAGAGCTTCTTTGCTGGAGACAACGCGCAGTTCGATCAGGATGTCCGGGTGGGCGCGCTTGAATGCGACAATCGCCGGGGTCACAAAGTGGCTACAGAAACTCGGCGGCGCCAAGACCCGAAGCCGTCCGCCGCGGCGTGCATCGGCGGCATCGGCGAATTGGCGAACCTGGTCCAAGCTGTCGAACACGGTTTCCAATTGTTCGTTCAGCGCCAACGCTTCGGCGGTTGGCGACAAACGTCCGTTTTGTCGCAGGAATAAGATCATACCCATGCGCTCTTCGATTTGTGCCAGGGTGCGACTGACCGACGGTTGCGAGATGCCGAGACGCTGCGCCGCCGCCGTTGCGGACTCTGTGACAACGGTGGTGCGAAAGACCTCTAGCTCGCGAAGGGAGGGAAGCTCGCGCATGACCGGTCAACAATCGTTGTCGTGATGCATTATTCAAAAAACACATATATCTATAGCAAATGCAAATGCGAAAGCTGCTTTGTCATCCAAAAAATCCATGTCATCATTCTTCCTTCAATCGGGATGAACCCGATGACACCGGCAAGGGGACGAGTGAACGCTCGACCCTTGTCAGATACTTCAGGGAGCTTCGCTATGTATCTCAAGAAAACACTCGCCGTCGGTGCGCTTGCCGCGATGACGGCAATCGCGGTGCCGATGTCGGCGCACGCGGAAACGCTGACGATTGGTCTCGGCACCGAGCCGACCTCCATCGATCCGCACTATCACAACCTCGGCCCCAACAACCAAATCGCGGCGCACATTTTCTCGCGGTTGGTTGAGCAAGACGAAAAACAGCGTTTGATGCCGGGTCTGGCGGAAAGCTGGAAGCCGATCAACGACACCACTTGGGAGTTCAAGCTCCGCAAAGGCGTAAAGTTTCATGACGGCTCTGACTTTAACGCCGATGACGTGTTGTTCACCATGAAACGTGCGCCCATTCATCCGAATGCGCGTTCCAGCTTTGCGCTCTATTCCAAGGGCGGCGGCAAGGAATACAAAAAGATCGACGACCATACGATCCACGTCACCACGCCGAAACCGTATCCGCTGATGGCGACCGATTTGTCGACCGTTCACATCGTCTCGAACGAGATTGGCGATGAAACCTGGGAAGGCGAGTTCAATAACGGTAACGCCGCGCACGGCACCGGACCGTACAAGTTGGTGAAATGGGTTAAAGGTGAAGTGCTTGAGCTTGAGCGCAACGAAAACTATTTCGGCGATAAACCGACGTGGTCGAAGGTGGTCATCAAGCCGATCGCGTCCGCCCCATCGCGCCTCGCCGCGTTGTTGGCCGGTGACGTCGACTTTATCGACGGTGTCCCGACCACGGATATCGAGCGCCTGAAGAAAGAGCCGAATGTCGCGCTCAGCCAGGGTGTATCGAACCGGGTGATTTACCTGCATATGGATCAGTACCGGGATGTCGCGCCGTACACGACCGACAAAGCCGGGAACGAAATCCCCAACCCGTTCAAGGATGTCCGCGTTCGCCAAGCGATCTCCAAGGCCATTAACCGTGATCTGATCGTCGAACGCGTCATGGAAGGGGTCGCCATCAAAGCCGGCCAATTGCTGCCGGACGGCTTCTTCGGCCGGTCCGACAAATTATCACCCGAAGGTTATGATCCGGAGGGTGCGAAAAAGCTTCTCGCCGAAGCCGGATACCCGGATGGATTCAAGACCACGTTGTTCGGTCCGAACGACCGCTACATCAACGATGCGAAGATCGTCGAAGCGATCTCGCAAATGCTGTCGCGGATCGGCATCGACACGACGCCGGACACCATGCCGAAATCGGTCTACTTCAAGCGCGCCAAGAACGGCGGCCCGGCGAAGCCACCGGAGTTCGGTTTTGTTCTCGTCGGCTGGGGGTCCGGCACGGGTGAGCCGTCCTCGCCGCTGAAATCGCTGCTCGGCACCTACAGCAAGGAAAAAGGCTGGGGTTCGTCGAACCGGGGTTTGCACTCCGACGCGGAAATGGATGCCACGCTCGATGAAGCATTGGCGACCGTCGATGACGCCAAGCGTGCCGCATTGCTGGCCAAGGCCACGGAAATCGGCGTCGGTCAAAACCTCGGCATCATCCCGCTGCACTATCAGGTCAACACCTGGGGTGCGCGCAAGGGTCTGAAATATCTGGCCCGAACGGATGAACGCACCGTCGCATTTGGCGTGGTGAAAGAGTAGAAAGCTTACGGGGCGGCGGTCTAATGACTTCCGCCCCGTTTCTTTCGCTCCCTTAACGGCCCTATCGAGGGGACGAGGCGATGACCGTATTCATCATCCGCAGACTGATGCAAAGCGTGTTGGTTCTGTTCGTGATGTCCTTCCTGGTGTTCTCCGGCGTCAATCTAGTCGGCGATCCCGTCGAGATGATGGTGTCTGACGAAGCGACCCAGGAAGAACGGGAACGCGTCATCCGGTCCATGGGGTTGGATAAACCCGCCTACGTTCAGTACGGCCTTTTCGTTAAAAACGCTCTGCAGGGCGATCTCGGCAACTCGTTCGTATACGGCGAACCGGCGTTGGAAATTATCGTTCAGCGTATGCCGGCGACGTTTGAGCTCGCATTCGTTTCTTTGATTATTTCGATTATTATTGGCATTCCGCTCGGTGTTTGGGCCGGGCTGTTCCCGGAACGATTGTCGGCCCGCGTGATCATGTCCGGGTCGATACTCGGATTCTCATTACCGACGTTCTGGGTCGGTTTGATGATGATCATGGTCTTCGCCGTCATGATGGGGTGGCTGCCGTCGACCGGGCGCGGTGACACGGTCGAGGTGCTCGGGATGCATCTTAGTTTCCTGACACCGGATGGCCTGTCGCATATCTTTTTGCCGGCGCTAAATCTGGCGTTGTTTAATACCTCGTTGGTGATACGCCTGACGCGCGCCGGCGTTCGCGAAGCCATCCACATGGACTACATCAAATTCGCCCGGGCCAAGGGGCTGCCCCATGCGCGCGTGATCATGGTGCATTTGATGAAGAATATCATGATCCCGGTGGTGACGGTCCTGGGTCTCGAATTCGGCGGCTTGATTGCGTTTTCAGTGGTGACCGAAACCGTCTTCGCCTGGCCGGGCATGGGCAAGCTGATCATCGACTCCATTCAAAGCCTCGACCGGCCGATTATCGTCGCCTACCTGATGATGATCGTCTTGGTCTTCGTCGTCATTAATCTCGTGGTCGATATCTTGTATTCGATCCTCGACCCCCGCGTCCGCCTGCAGGATGTCAATCAATGAACGAGACCGTCGCCAAAGCCGATCCTGAAATGCCGATGGACGGCGATTCGGTTGTCGCCGTGAAGGCGGAAACGCCGTTTCGCCGGTTTGCGTCGGATTTCTTCGAGAGCAAAATAGCCACAGGTGCATTGATCGTTCTTGTCGGCATTATTTTCATCGCGATATTTGCGCCATGGATTTCACCGCAGAACCCCTACGATCTGGCGCAGGTCAGTGTCCTCGACAGTAAAATGCCGCCGGGCTCCGAGAGCTTCGAGGGCCTGACTTTTCACCTTGGGACCGACGGTGCCGGCCGGGATTTGGTCAGCGCGATTTTCTATGGCCTGCGGATCAGCCTTGGCGTTGGCATCACGTCGGGTCTGATCGCCCTGGTTATCGGTTCGGCGATCGGTTTGATTGCGGCGTATTTCGGCGGTCGGGTCGACACCTTCATTATGCGGGTCGTCGATATTCAACTGTCGTTTCCGGCAATTCTGGTGGCGCTGATTTTGCTCGCCGTGTTGGGCAAGGGTGTCGACAAGATCATCATCGCATTGGTGATCGTGCAGTGGGCGTATTTCGCCAGGACGGTACGCGGGTCGGCCCTGGTCGAACGCAAGAAGGAATACATTGAGGCCGCGACCTGTTTGGCGTTGACCCACAACCGGATCGTGTTTCGCCATATGCTGCCGAATTGTATGCCGCCGTTGATTGTGGTCGCGACATTGCAGACGGCGTCGGCGATTACCCTCGAAGCAACGCTCAGCTTCCTCGGTGTCGGCCTGCCGGTCAGCGAACCGTCGCTGGGCCTGCTGATCTCCAACGGCTTCGATTACATGCTCAGTGGCCGATACTGGATCAGCTTCTTCCCCGGTATCGCGCTATTGATTGTCATCGTTTCGATTAACCTCGTCGGGGACCAGCTTCGAGATGTCTTGAACCCGAGGCTGCAGCGATGACCGATACCCCGACGCTTCAGGTCAAAAACCTGCAGACGCACTTTTTCACCAAGGGCGGCGTTGCCAAAGCCGTCGACGGAGTCAGCTTTAACGTCGGCAAGGGCGAAGTGATGGGACTTGTCGGCGAGTCCGGATCCGGGAAATCGGTGACGGGATTTTCCATCATCGGTTTGGTCGACCCACCCGGCGAAGTCGTCGGCGGCGAAGTGCTGTTCAACGGCACCGATCTGTTGAGCCTGGGTGAAGAACAGAGCCGTCAGCTTCGCGGAAACCGGATCGCCATGATCTTTCAAGATCCGATGATGACGCTGAATCCGGTGCTGCGGGTCGATACGCAAATGATCGAAACCATCAAGGCGCATGACAATTCGGTGTCGGACAAAGACGCCTTCGCGCGAAGCCGCGATGCCTTGGGACAAGTCGGTATTCCGTCGCCGGAAGAACGGTTGAAATCCTATCCGCATCAGTTTTCGGGTGGGATGCGTCAGCGTGTTGCGATTGCCATCGCACTCTTGAACAAGCCCGATTTGATAATCGCCGACGAGCCAACCACGGCGCTCGATGTGACGATCCAGGGACAGATTTTGTACGAGGCGCAAAAACTCTGCCGTGAGACCGGCACGTCGATGATATGGATTACCCATGATCTGGCGGTGGTCGCCGGTCTGGCCGACCGCATCTGCGTCATGTACGGCGGGCGGATCGTTGAACAGGGTACAATCGACGACGTTCTGGATCATCCCGTGCATCCGTATACGCGGGGCTTGCTCGGCTCGGTCCCGGGACACAATACCCGCGGGTCGCGACTGTATCAGATCCCCGGCATGGCGCCGTCGTTGCTGAACCTGCCGAAAGGGTGTGCATTTCAGGCCCGCTGCCCGCGTGCCGATGCCGCCTGTGATGCGCCGCCCGAGATTACGCAACCGGTTCCGAACCGTGACGTGCGGTGCTTTCATCCGCATGTAGATGCGGAGGCGGAGGCCGGCGCATGACCGAAACCATGATCACCGTCGACAATTTGTCGAAGAACTTCGTCAAGCGTCTCGACCTGGCGGGCAAGATCGCCCAAAAGCTCGGTTCCAACATCCGCGAGGAAGTGGTCCACGCCGTTGACGGCGTCAGCATCACGATCCCGCGCGGCGGGGTGGTCGGTCTGGTCGGTGAAAGCGGTTGCGGCAAGTCGACCCTGGGCCGGATGATCGCCGGTATTCTTCGCCCGACATCGGGCGATATCGTCTACAAGGGCGTGTCACTGACGAAGATGACCAACGAGGAAGCGAAGCGCGCGGCCCTGCAAATCCAGATGATCTTTCAGGATCCGTTCGCTAGCCTCAATCCGCGTATGCGGGTCGAAGATATCATTGGCGAGGCCCCCGTCATGCACGGCATCGTCAGTGCCGCCGAAAAATCCAATTACGTTTCCGAGGTGATGGAGCGCGTCGGGCTCGACCCCGAATACAAGCGCCGGTATCCGCATCAGTTTTCCGGTGGCCAGCGGCAACGGATCGGCATCGCCCGGGCGCTGGCAGTGAAGCCGGAGTTCCTGGTCTGCGACGAAGCGATCGCGGCGCTCGATGTGTCGATCCAGGCGCAGGTGATCAACTTGTTCATGGACCTCCGCGAAGACCTGGATTTGACGTATCTATTCATCAGCCACGATCTTTCGGTGGTCGAGCATATCTCGGACCGGGTCGTGATCATGTACCTGGGCCGCATCGTCGAGATTGCAGAGACCGATGAACTGTTCGCCAAACCGAACCATCCCTATACCTATGCGTTGTTAAACGAAGTCCCCCGGCTGGATCAGCGCGGCCTCGATTACAAGCCGGTCGAAGGGGAAATCCCGTCGCCGCTCGACCCGCCGCCGGGATGTCATTTCCATCCGCGCTGCCCGCACGCCACCGCGCGCTGTTCGGCCGAGCGGCCGGCGCTCCGCGAGATTGCGCCGAACCGCTGGTCGGCGTGTCATTTGAACGACGAATGATCGATCCTGTCATCATCGAACGACCGAGCACCGGCACGCCGGAAATTCCACTGGTCTACGACAGTCCGCACAGCGGTAATATCTTCCCGGACGACATGCAGGCCGTTGTGCCGATCCACGCGTTGCGGCGTGGCGAGGATGCGTTCATTGATGCGTTGTTCGGTCATGTGCCTGTCCTCGGTGCGGTGTTGCTCAAGGCGACGTTTCCGCGCACCTATGTCGATCCGAACCGGTCCGAGCAGGACGTTGACCCGGACGCGCTGGACGGGGACTGGGACTTGCCGTTTGCGCCGTCGGAAAAGCTCAAGACCCGGGCGGCTGGCGTGGTTTTCACGAAAATTCACGGTCTTACGGAGATTTATGACCGGCGGCTGACGGTGGACGAGGTCAAACATCGCTTGGACACCTATTGGTGGCCGTATCACCGTGCGCTGGAAGACGAGCTCAATCGTCTTTACGACACGTTCGGCGGAGTCTGGCACATCAACTGCCATTCCACGCGGGCGCGCGGCAATCCGACCGATCCGGATGGCGAGGCGGATCGCGCCGATTTCATCTTGGGTAACCGCGACGGCACCACATGCAGCGCCGAGTTCATGGCGGTGATGGAAGAATTCCTGAAAGGCCGGGGTTACGGGGTCGATATCAACTGGCCCATGAAGGGGGTTGAATTGGTGCGCCGTTACAGTGAGCCGGCGGCCAATCGCCATAGCTTGCAGATCGAGCTGAACCGCAAGCTTTATATGGACGAGGACGCCATCGAAAAGAACGACCTGTATCCAACGATGGCGGCTTTGATGGCGGATATGAACGCCGTCATGGCGGACTATGTCCGCAGTCAGATAAAAGCCTGAGCGGAAGCCGCATCGCCGTTTGATCCGTACCGTCGAACCTTTTATAAGATCGGCATCGCAACCGGAGCACCGCGCACATGGATACCGTTCAGTTTTCCGTCCACGAGTTTATGATCGTCATGGGCAATCTGTCCGAGAAGATCGCCGAAGGTGGCGACGTGCCGGCGGATTCCATCTGGCATCTGTGGCAGGAACGCTATCAGGAGCTGGATCGCGATCTGGAAAAACTCGACATGATGCAGCGCGCGGATATGCTGTTCGACGGCAAAGTGACGTTCAAGGACGTGCCGCGCGAACGGATCGAGGAAGTCGCCGCGATCGTCGACGCCCACTGGGCGTACGAGCAAAAGTTGGTCGACACCAACGATGTCGATGCCGACCCCGAAGAAGTGGAAATTTGGAAAGTTCTCCGCCTTCGTTTGGAAACCACGCTCGAAGGCGGGGCTTAAACCGCCTCGGAAATCGACACGGCGTCGAGTCCGTATTCCGCATACAGCGCCGCCAAATCACCGCATTGCCCAAACTGGTCGACGCCCATCGGCACCACCCGCCGTCCGTCGACCGACCCCATCCAGGCCAACGCGGCCGGGTGCCCGTCGATGACCGTGATCAACGGCTCGCCCTTGGGGGCGTCGCGCATCAAGTCGGCGATCCACGATGTGTCCGCATTCTTTGACCAGTCGGCGAACAGGCGGTCGGCGGACGTGATGGCCAGCAACCCGGCACCGGGGGTTTGCGCGGCGGCCGCTTCGGCCTCTGGCGCAAGGACGCCGGTATAGGCGATCACCGGCGCGCCGGACGCCGGTTTTTGCCGCCAATAGGCCCCCCGGCAAATGGCGTCCGATAGGTCCGGCGTCATCTCGCGGTCGATCTGATCGATGGCACGCGTCGACAGGCGCAGATACACTGCGCCGCCGTCGTCGTCCTGCATGTGCGCGAATCCCCAGCGCATGATCTCCGCCAGCTCATCGGCGAACGCCGGCTCGAACGATGTCAGACCTGGCTGACCCATGCCGATCAAGGGCGTCGAAACGCTTTGATGGGCCCCGCCTTCCGGGGCCAGGGTCAAACCCGACGGCGTGGCGACAAGCATGAACCTTGCATCCTGGTAGCAGGCATAATTCAACGCATCGAGCCCGCGGGCGATGAACGGATCGTACAGCGTGCCGATGGGCAGCAGGCGTTCGCCGAAAATCGAATGCGACAATCCAAGCGCGCCGAGCATGACGAACAGATTGTTCTCGGCAATGCCCAGCTCCAAGTGCTGTCCGGCGTCCTTGAATTCCCATTTTTGCGCGGACGGAATCTGCTGCGAGCGGAAAGTATCCTGCTTTTCGTCCCGTGCGAACAAACCGCGCCGATTGACCCAGCCGCCAAGGTTGGTCGACTGCGTCACGTCGGGTGAGGTGGTGACAATGCGGTCTGCCAACGGCGACGATTTGTCCCCGGCGATGTCGTAGAGAATTTTGCCGAACGCGTCCTGCGTCGAAATGCTCTCCTGGGCCGGCACGTTGAAGACGTCGGGGACAGGAACCGCATCGGCGGTGAAGCGCCTGCGGCCTTCTTGGATAAACGGCACGGAATCCAGGAATTTCTTGATCGCAGGCGCTTTGCTCTCGATGCCGGCGAACGGTTGCCATTCGCAGCCGGGCTCAATCCCCAGCCTGTCGCGGTAACCTTCCAGCTGCTGCGTATTCAGGATACCGGCGTGGTTGTCCTTGTGGCCCGCGAGCGGCAAGCCCCATCCCTTGATGGTGTAGGCGATGAAGCACGTCGGGGTGTCGTCTTGTGCCGCATCGTCGAACGCTTCCATCAGGGTTTCCAGGCAATGTCCGCCAAGATTGGTCATCAATCGCTGCAGCGCCGCATCGTCGTAGCTGTCAATCAGCGCGACCGCGTCTGCGTCGTTGCCGAGGTCGGCGATCAACGCCTCCCGCCAGGCGGCCCCGCCCTTGAACGTCAGGGCCGAGTAGATGTCGTTCGGGCAATCGCTGATCCACCGGCGCAAAGCCTTGCCGCCGGGTTTCTCGAACGCCGCCATCATCTGCTTGCCGTACTTGACCGTGATGACCCGCCATCCGGTGGTGCGGAACACGCGGTCGATCAGGCGGAACATCTGATCCGGTACGACCCCGTCGAGGCTCTGGCGGTTATAATCGACAATCCACCAGCAATTGCGAAGGCCGTGTTTCCAACCCTCCCACAGCGCCTCGTACATATTGCCTTCGTCCATTTCGGCATCGCCGACCAAGGCGATCATCCGTCCGGCGTCGCGAGCGGCGACGCTGTCTTGGTGGCGGCGCAAGTAGTCCTGCACCATCGACAGGAATACCGTCATCGCCGGTCCCATGCCGACGGAGCCAGTCGAAATATCGACGTCGTCGGCATCTTTGGTCCGAGATGGATAGCTCTGCGCGCCGCCGAACGCGCGGAAGTTTTCCAAGTTGTCTTGGGTCTGATTGCCGAACAGATACTGGATTGCGTGAAACACCGGGCTGGCGTGCGGTTTGACCGCCACTCGGTCCTGTGGCCGTAAGGCGTGCATATACAACGCCGTCAGGATCGCCACCGAAGAGGCGCACGATGCCTGATGCCCGCCCACTTTGACGCCGTCGGTTTTCTCGCGAACGAAGTTGGCGTGATGGATAGTCCAAGTCGACAACCACAGAATTTTCTCGGCCAACGTTTCCATGGTCTCGAGCTTCGTCGGCGTGGCGATAGGGGCGTTATCGTCGAACGGCGCCATGGTGATGTCTCCCTCAATGATTTGCGCAATTCTACGTCAAAACAGCAAACCGATCATTGCGAAATAGGTCGTTCATGTATCTAATTAAGCAATATTTATTCTTTTATGGCCTTTGAAAGAGCATGTTATGCCAGATATCGCGCTGGATGAGATCGATCAGCGAATCCTTGCCGAGCTGCAGAAAAACGCACGGTTAAGCAACGTGGAACTGGCCGAGCGGGCCGGATTATCGCCGTCGCCGTGCCTGCGCCGGGTCCGCAGCTTGGAAAACGAGGGCGTAATCAAGGGCTATGCCGCGCTGGTCGATCAGGACGCCGTCGGCCTGCCGGTCAGCGTGTTCATCATGGTCAGTTTGGAGCGGCAGATCGAACATGCGCTGGAGGTTTTCGAAGAAAAGGTCCGCGCTCTCCCGGAAGTGATGGAGTGTTATTTGATGACGGGCGACAGCGACTACTTATTACGGGTGGTCACACGCGACCTGCAGGCGTACGAGCAATTCTTGATGCGGCATTTGACGAAGTTCCCTGGCGTTACCAGCATCAAGTCGAGCTTTGCGCTGAAGCAGGTCGTCTATCGCACCGAGCTTCCGGTAGTGCCACGTGACGACCGAGGCTGAGACATAAAAGGACAAACCGATGCGCCGACTAAGATGGACTCCGATTGCCGCTTTCATGATTTTATTGCTGGCGCTGCCCGCCGCTGCCGCACCGAAAGCGGAATTATGGGAACGTTGGACAGCGCATGACCCGGCGTCGACGGCATCGGTCGATCATTCGGCCTGGACGGCATTTTTGAACACGTACCTAAAGGTCGACCCCAACGGGTTGAACCGGCTGGATTACGCGGGTGTCAGCCCAGCCGACAAACAGGCGCTCGACGACTATGTGGCACTGTTGGCCGCGACACCGGTTTCGACCTTGAACCGTGATGTGCAGTACGCGTACTGGCTTAATTTTTATAACGCGCTGACGGTGCAAGTGGTGCTCGACCATATGCCGGTCGACAGCATCTTCGACATCGATATCTCGCCTGGGCTCTTTGCGCGCGGGCCGTGGGGCAAAAAACTGGTCACCGTCGAAGGCGAGGAGCTGTCACTGGACGACATGGAACATCGGATTCTGCGGCCGATCTGGCGCGACCCGCGTATTCATTACGGCGTCAACTGCGCGTCGGTCGGATGTCCGGACCTGGTCACCCCGGCGTATGACCCAGCAACCTTGGACAATGTCCTGACGGCGAACGCCGTCGCCTACGTCAATTCGCCGCGCGGCGTCTTGGTCAAAGGCGACGACATCGTGGTGTCGAAAATCTACGACTGGTTCATCGAAGATTTTGAAGGCAATGAAGCCGGGGTCCTGAAGCACCTGAAACAATATGCGTCGGGCGCAACGAAAGAAGCCCTGGAACGGATCAACGATATCGACGATCATGAATACGATTGGTCGTTGAACGACCTGGACCCATCCTGACGTTCTTGGAGTTTTCCTCTGGCCGATTTCCTCAGTTTTGACGACCTGACCGATCTTAGCCACCGGGCGTTGACACGGGCCGGCCTGTCGGTGGCCGATGCCGACGATACGACCCATATACTAGTCACCGGCGAAGGCATGGGCCTGCCGACCCATGGGGTCATTCGCTTGATCTCGTACATTGGTCGCTTGAACGAAGGGGGCGTCGACCGTGCTGCGCGCCCGACGGTTGATCGACGGGCGCCTTCGCTGGCGCTTGTTGACGGTTGCAATGCCCTGGGGCCGGTGGTCGGCATGGCGGCGATGCGCGCGGCCCTTGATATGGTGGCTGAAACCGGCATTGCCTATGTGACATGCAGTCACAGCAACCATTTAGGCGCGATGGCGCCCTATGCGCTCGACATCTGTCGCGCCGGGTATGCGCTGTACGGCGGTACCGGTGCGACGTCGACCATGCCACCGTGGGGCGGTGCCGAGGCACGGATCGGCAACAACCCGATTTGTTTCGCCGCCCCCTGTCCCGAAGAGCCGCATTTCGTTTTGGACATGGCGATCAGCGTCGCCGCGCGCGGCAAAATCCGTCAGGCCCGCGATGCCGGACAATCCATCCCAGAGGGTTGGGCGGTTGGCCCGGACGGCCAATCGACCACCGACCCCGTCACGGCGTTGGAAGGTTTCTTGATCGGTATCGGCGGGCACAAGGGCTCGGGTCTGTCGATGGCGGTGGAGATTTTTTCAAGTGTCATGTCGGGGGCGGCGGTGATGAACGACGTGGGCCCATGGGCGACCTTGGATCAGCCGCAGAACGTCGGCCACTTCATGACCCTGTTTGATCCGGCCCGGTTGTTGGGCGCCGATGCATTCGCCGAGGGCATGCGGCGCTATGTCGAGACGTTCAAGGCGACGCGACCGTCCGACCCGGCGCAGCCGATCCTGATCGCCGGCGAAAAGGAACAGATGAACCTGATCGCCGCGAAACGCGACGGCATCGCCGTCAACCCGGAGGTGCTGGCCGAGGTTCGAGCGCTGGCGGGGGATTAGGGCCGTTGTAGTTCCCCTCTCGTCATTCCCGCGAAGGCGGGAACCTAGAGTTCGATCTACTTGACCCGGGTCCTGGCACAAGGCCGGGATAAAAAGAATCGGTGCTTCCCAAACTGTTTCCCTCTTTACTACCTTTAAGTTGTAAAGGGAGCGTGTGCTTTGGCTCAAATCGTGAATAGTATTTCCAATATGGCGGCGCGCAAAATACTTCTGAGTACGCTTTTGACTCTGGTGTTCTTTGGCTCGGTTATGCCTGCCGCGGCGCTAATGCTGTCACCTGACAGTGAGAGAGCGCTTAAAACTGCGGAACGCCAACTGCTCGATGGCGATTTTCGGCTCGCGCACAAGACGTTTTCGGAGTTGGCAGAAAAAGGCCATGATTGGTCCAACTTCTACCTTGCACAAATTTATCGATACCCGACCAGTCCGTTTAAGGACGAGGCACAGGCAAAGCAGTTTGCCTTCAAGGCCGCGGAGGCCGGTGTCAAAGAAGCGGCGTTTTGGCTTGCGCGATGGATCTCGCGGGATGCGAATTTTGCGGACGCGCGAACGGACGTTCGAAGTTCGGCTGAGAGACTTACCCCGCTCGTAAATGATTTGGTTTCCGCCGACAATGGGGAGGCAGTCAGCGCAGCGCTCGCATTGATTGCTATCTTGCATGGAGAGGATTTGGATGCAGGAGTGGACGCTGATTTGTGGAGGCGTCTATTTTCCTCTCACCAGCGGTACTTAAATGATGAGAGCTTCGAAGACGTCATTGGATATGCGCCACTTATTGCAGGCATTTACCTTTCCGCACTTAGGTCACCGCATGACGGTTCGTTTGAAGTGAAAGGTATGAGGTTGTCTTACCTCACGCTTCTACCAGAGGCGCGAAACGGTTCTATCCGGGCCCTCGGCAGTTTGGCCGGTTACCTAGACGACTTCGCGAGAATAGCCCTTGCCGATGAACAAGCCTACGCAACCGCAATGTCCAGTGAAGATGTCGACTTTCTAACCGACCTCCAGAAAAATCAAGTGTTCTGGCTTTTCTTTGCGGCGAAGCAGCAAATTGATGGGGCTCATGAAGCTCTTAAGCTTGTCGACAGAGGGGTACTGGATTTGTTTGTTCGGGACGCCATCAAGGAAACCGAAGGTGCAATCGAACTAGAAACCGATTTTTTCCGTCAACGCTATCGGGAAGCTTTTAACTGGTGTCGCGTCAATGTCGATGAAAAGGATGACTTAGTATTCGAATCTTGCAGGATATTTGCCGCGGAAAACGATGAGCGATGCTTGCTTGAACTGAATATCTCCGATCCACATCGCGCGTCCCGCAGTTCCGATTTATACAGTTCTTGTCGGTGGGAATGGATAAAAGAGAGGTAGAGGAGCATGACTGAGAGTGAGCCAATGATGTGTTCGGAGTTGGCGGCTCCGTTTACTAATTCAGTCGAATATCTCGGATCATCCCAAAGCACGATGCGCCCAGGTCGTCGGCATCGCTGGATACGCCGACGTAGGCGATGGGCGGCAAATCGTCTTCGCCGAACGCGCGTTTGTAGTCGGCGGCCAGGTCGACGGTTTCGTCGAACCAGGCGTTGTGTGCTGTTGCGGCCGGACGTTTGATGGTCATCCAGCCTTTTTCGTTCGGCAGGTGCGGGTGCGGGAACGAGTCCTTGGTATCGCCGCCCCAGACGTAGGTCAGCACCCGGCCGCGGGCGAACGGCGACATTGCGCCTTTCAGCCGCGCCATCAGGCTTTGTTCCGCGAAAACCACATGAACCGCCAGCACGCGATCGTCACCGTCGGTTTGGCGCAGATCCGTCGCCGGTAGCCCGTCCACGACTTGCCATGACCACGACATGGATGTCGCCGTCACCGGGTCGTCGGCGACCTGGCGATACAAAACGCTGGAGCTGTTCTTGGCGCGGACCTGAAGCGTGCCGTCCACCATGCCCATGAAGTCGGATGGCGGGATGCCGTCGAATACCAGCATCAGCCAACCCGCGTTCTCGAGGTCCGGCGCCACCGGCAAGGTTGCGGTCGACGCATTGATGCCTGACGTCCCGAGGACGCCGACAATCAATCCTGCGGCAATCAATGATCGTTTCATGATGACAATACGCATAGCATACGACGTCGGTTCAAACGAGTTAACTCCCAGAAAATCGGGTTTCAGGCATTGTCGCGACGAACAGCGTCGAGAACGGCATCGGTGACCTCGCGCGTGTCCGCGGTGCCGCCGAGATCGGGCGATAGATGCATTCCGTCGGCCGTGACGCGTTCTATCGCGCGCATCAGGCGCGCCGCGGCTTCCTCATATCCACAATGCTCCAACAGCATGGCACCGGACCAGAACGCGCCCAACGGGTTGGCGATGCCTTGTCCCATGATGTCGAAGGCGGAACCGTGGATCGGCTCGAACATCGACGGCGCATCTTTTTCCGGGCGCAGGTTGCCGGTCGGCGCGATGCCGAGCGACCCGGTCAGCGCCGCGGCCAAATCCGACAGCACATCAGCATGCAGATTGGTGGCGACAATGGTATCCAGCGTTTCGGGTTTCAGGACCATTCGAGTCGTCATCGCATCGACCAGCATCTTGTCGGTGGTGACATCGGGGTAATCGCCCTTAACTTCGTCGAAGACCTGATCCCAGAACACCATACCGTGCCGTTGGGCGTTCGATTTCGTTACCAATGTCAGCAATTTGCGAGGGCGCGAGCGGGCCAGTTCAAACGCGAATCGCTGAATGCGCTCAACGCCGGTTCGCGTGAAGACGGTCACGTCCATGCCGACTTCTTCCGGCAGGCCGGTATGGGCACGACCACCGACACCGGCGTATTCACCTTCGGAGTTTTCCCGGACGATGATCCAATCCAGCTGATCCGGACCAACGCCCTTCAATGGGCCGTCGATCCCCGGCAGCAGTCGCGACGGGCGAACGTTGGCGTACTGGTCGAGTGGTTGACAGATCGCCAGACGCAGTCCCCAAAGAGTCACGTGATCGGGTACACGTGGGTCCCCGGCCGAGCCGAAATAGATCGCATCGAAGCCGCGCAAGGTGTCGAGGGCGTCGTCCGGCATGAAGGCGCCGCTGTCCAAATACCGCTGCGTGCCCCAATCGAACCTTTCCGACGTGATCTCAAATCCGCCGTCCCGTTCTGCGATAGCCGTCAGGACCTCCATACCGGCGTCGACGACTTCCGGTCCGATCCCATCGCCCGGAATCGCGGCAATTCGAAGCGGTGCCATGGACGTTAACTCCTCGTTGGCGAAATGGGTTATAATAGTGAGGTGGCGTCATTATGCATGTCGCTCATCTTGGGAAAAGGTCGGTCCGATGGCATCGCTGTCGAAACGAAGAAGCTGGGACGCCTTCACTGCGTGGTGCGACGCACGCGGGTTGAACGCCGCGCCGGCACACCCCTGGACATTGGCTGCTTACACACGCTCGCTTGAGGGGAACATGCGCCTCGACGCGATCCGCCGGCATGTCGGAATGATCGGCCAAATGCACTTCGAGAAACTACGGAGACGGCCGGACCGCGACCCCCTGGTGCAAAAGACCTTGGAAGCGTTGAAGCGCCGCGCCGAGGAAAGCAAACGCGCGCCGACGCCGGTGTTGTTTCACGCCGATGATTTTCTGGACGATGCGCCGCCCCGTCGTCGCACTTCACCCCCGAAACCGGCCAACGGGCCGCGGGTCCTGCGCGTCACGCCGAAACTGGTCCGCCGCAAACGAGTTTAAGAAGTGGCATTTCTTACTCGGCTTGTAGGGTAGCGGTCGCGCTGCGCCGGACCGTGAGGCCGTTCCGCGCGACCTCGATCTCTCCGACGTAAACGCCCGGTGGCCACGCTTGCCCGCGTTTCTTGCGTCCGACGGCGGCAAAGCGCCGGGCCTGCGGCCGGTCGACCGTCAGGCTATTGTCGGCGATTAGTTCCCCCGACGGCCCTGTCAGGCGGATCGTCAGAACATCGCCGGGGCCGACACCGAAAACCTCTGCCCAGAACACCAACGCCGGCACGCCGACGGAAAAGGTGTCGCGGGAATATGCCCCTTCGCGGACGTCCGCCGGATCCGGGTTCAGAGGGGCGAAGCCGAGGTGATATAGTTGTGGACCCGGATAGGCGAGAGCATCTGTCGCTGCCGCCGACCACAATCCATCGCCCGCGCTGGCACGCGGAGAGCAGGCCGCCACCTGACTGTCGCCCGTAAATGGGTCGATCACTGTCGCGCCACGGCGGACGGTGAAATGGACGTGCGGAAACTGGGTCAGCCCGGTCAAGCCGACCTCGGCAAGCGGTTGGCCGCGGACCACCCGGCTACCGGGCGAGACGATGAGCGAGCCCGCCTTGAGGTGACAGTACTGTCCGGTCCAACCGTCGCCGTGGTCGATGACGACGCCGTTGCCGCATTCCCGACCATTCAGGTTCGCTCGGTTACGCAGGTCAGCAGCCGTTGTGGGTGGTACGCCGTCGCGCGTTCGCAGGACGACCCCGTCGGCGGCCGCGAGGACATTGACGCCTGACCGCATCACCCGGCGGTTCGCCACGGCGATATCCGTGCCCCGATGATTGTCGTAACTGAGCGTACCGCAGCGATAATCGGTCCGACCCGGCCCGGGATCCCGGTCGACCAGGTTGACCAGCCAGCAGTCGTCACCGACGGTGCAATCGATCGGCAAGTCGAACACCGGCCTGTCTGCCGCCGCCGCACTGCCGATGGCCGTCCCCGCCACTAGGCCAAAAATCGCCGCGAATCGGCGCAGATGCAGCAAAATTAGGGACAAATCAGGTATTATTTTGCTTTGCAACAACGACAAAACCTTTCTTGCTGCCCGGTCTTGATGCCTTTATATTGCGCTGCACGCAGATTTCGCAGCCGCAAATCTGCGAACGGGGATGACACAAAGGATACGCCGGATGGACGAAATGACCAATCCCATGGACAAGCTTCATGGATATTACTTCGAAGATCTCGAAGAGGGGATGCACGAAGTCTTCGCGAAGACGGTGACGGAAGCCGATATCGTGGCTTTTGCCGGTATTTCCGGCGACACCAACCCGGTTCATCTGAACCACGAATTCGCGTCCATGACGATGTTCGAAGGTCGAATCGCCCACGGCATGCTGAGCGCCAGTTTTATCTCCACGGTCATCGGAACCAAACTGCCGGGACCGGGCTGCATTTACGTCGGCCAATCGCTGAAATTCAAAGCCCCGGTTCGCTGCGGCGATACCGTTCAGGCCCATGTTACGATTACGGAACTGATGCCCGAGAAAAAGTTCATTAAACTGTCGACCCAATGCATGGTTGACGGCAAGGTCGTGATCGACGGCGAAGCCACTATCATGGTACCGTCCCGCGTAAAGTAGTTCATCGCGGACACGATCCAAGAACACGATGGAAGAGGCGCCCTGCGGGGCGCCTTTTTCGTTCTGGACCTTGACCCACGCGGGGTGCACTGACACCTTTCCGGCCATGCGTATTTATAGGCATATTTCGGATTTCGAGCCCGACCATCGCGGCGCGGTGATCGCGGTTGGCAATTTCGACGGGGTTCACAGCGGCCATCGCACCGTGATCGGCGAGGCGGCCTCGATTGCCCAGGGGCTCGACTGCCCGTGGGGCGTGTTGACGTTCGAGCCACACCCCCGAAGCGTGTTTCAAAAGGATGCGCCGCCGTTCCGTCTAACGCCGTTTCGGGCAAAGGCCCAAGAAATCCGGGCGTTGGGGGTCGATTTCGTATTCGCGCAGCATTTCGACATCGCCTTTTCTAAACAGCAGGCGACCGCGTTCGTTGCTGACTATTTGGTCGCCGGGCTCGGCGTCCGTCATGTGGTCGCGGGGTACGATTTTAAATTCGGTCACAATCGTGAAGGAACCTGCGAGACCTTGCTGTCGGAGGGGCAGCGCCTTGGATTCGATTTCACGGTCGTCGCGGCGGCGTCCGATGACGGCGGCGGGTTGTATTCGTCCAGCCGTGTGCGTGAAGTCCTGGGCGAGGGTGACGTCGCGGCGGCAGCGGATATTCTCGGCCGCCCGTTCAGCATCTCCGGTATCGTTCGGACTGGCGACAAATTGGGCCGGACCATCGGTTTTCCGACCGCCAACGTGACGCTCGGCCGTTACATTCAACCGGCCTTCGGCGTGTTTGCTGTTCGCGTTTCCTTGGCAGACGGACGCGTCACCGACGGCGTTGCCAACCTCGGTGCCCGACCGACCGTCGGGGGCACGGCGCCGCGTTTGGAAGTGCATTTGTTCGATTTCGACGAAGATTTGTATGGCCAGCGGATCGATGTCGCGTTGATCGCCCGCATCCGTGCGGAAAAGAAGTTTGACGGACTGGACGCTTTAAAGGCACAAATCGCCCGCGACGGCGATGCCGCGCGTCGTCTTTTGTCCGCATGAACCATAGCCGAAACCGAGACCCACGATGAGCGTCGATTACAAGTCCACGATCTTTTTGCCGAAAACCGACTTTCCCATGAAAGCAGGTCTGCCGAAACGCGAGCCCGAATTGCTGGCGCATTGGGCCGATACCGACTTTGAAGGGGAGCGGGCGAAGATTTCCGACGGCCGCGAGAAGTTTATTCTGCACGACGGACCGCCGTATGCGAACGGGCATCTGCACATCGGCCATGCGCTGAATAAAATTCTGAAGGACGTGATCAACCGGACGCAGCAGATGCTTGGCAAGGATGCGTTGTATGTGCCCGGCTGGGATTGTCATGGGCTTCCCATCGAGTGGAAGATCGAAGAACAATACCGTGCCAAGAAGCAAGACAAGGATGCCGTGCCAATCGTCGAATTCCGCCAGGAGTGCCGCGAATTCGCCGAACATTGGATCGATGTTCAACGCGAAGAGTTCAAGCGACTTGGCGTTATGGGGAACTGGGATCGGCCCTACACGACCATGAGCTTCGCCGCCGAGGCGAAAATCGCCGAGGAACTGGGTAAATTCCTAATGGACGGATCTTTGTATCGCGGATCCAAACCGGTGATGTGGTCGCCGGTCGAGAAAACTGCCTTGGCCGAGGCGGAAGTTGAATACCATGACCACACATCGACAACGATCTTCGTGCGCTTTCCGGTTGTCACGGCGTCGACGCCGGACATCGAGGGCGCGGCGATTGTTATCTGGACCACAACGCCGTGGACCATGCCCGGCAACCGCGCCATCGCTTATGGCGCCGGTATTGAATATGCGGTGATCGAAGTCACGGCGATTGCCGAGGGCAGCCTCGCGGTCGTCGGCGAAAAGCTCGTCATCGCCCAAGACCGCTTGGCCGCCGTGGCCGAAGAGTGCGGTATTGCGGGGCATTCGGTTCTGAGCGTCATCAAGGGCTCGGCACTGGCGGGTACGATCTGCCGCCATCCCTTGCGCGGTCAGGGGTTCGACTATGACGTGCCGGCGCTGGAGGCCGGCTTCGCAACGACCGAGGAAGGCACCGGCGTCGTCCATATTGCGCCGGGACATGGCGCGGATGACTGGGTGCTTGGCATGCAGAACGGCATCGAGGTGCCGCATACGGTGGGCGAGGACGGCTGTTTCTACGAACACGTACCGCTGTTTGCCGGCCAGCATGTCTATAAGTGCAATGTCCACGTGGCCGAGGTCATCCGCGACGCGGGCGGACTTCTTGGCATGGGTAAGCTGGTGCACCGGTATCCGCATTCCTGGCGCTCGAAAAAACCGCTGATCTTCCGCAACACGGCGCAGTGGTTCATCTCGATGGAAACCACCGGTCTGCGCGACAAGGCGTTGAAAGCGATCGACGAGACCCGCTTCGTCCCCGCATCCGGGCAGAAGCGTCTTCGCGGTATGATCGCCGATCGACCCGACTGGGTGGTCTCGCGTCAACGCGCATGGGGCGTGCCGATCACGGTGTTCGTGGAAAAGGCCAGCGGCGAGCCGTTGCGCGATCCCGACGTCATGAATCGAATCGTCGAAGCGTTCAAGGACGAGGGCGCGGATGCCTGGTTCGCCTCCGACCCGTCGCGGTTCCTTGGCCCCGACCGAAATTCGGACGACTACGAGCAAGTCACGGATATCCTTGATGTTTGGTTCGACAGCGGCTCGACCCATGCGTTCGTCCTCGAAGACGGGCCGTGGAATGATCTCAGCTGGCCGGCGTCGCTTTATCTCGAAGGTACCGACCAACACCGAGGCTGGTTCCATTCGTCGTTGTTGGAGAGCTGTGGTACCCGGGGGCGTGCGCCCTACGAAGCGGTGCTGACACATGGTTTTGTGATGGCCGAGGACGGTCAGAAAATGTCGAAGTCCATGGGTAACAATGTCGCGCCGCAAGAAGTCATCGAACAGTTCGGCGCCGATATCCTGCGTATTTGGGTCGTCAATTCCGACTATTCCGAGGACCTTCGTATCGGGCCGGAAATCGTCAAGCAACAAGCCGACATCTATCGCCGACTGCGAAATACGCTACGTTATATCCTCGGCAATTTGGACGGATTCGACGCGTCCGAGCGTATCGAAAACGTTGCCGACTTGCCGGAATTGGAACGCTGGGTTCTGAACCGGCTACATACGATGGATGCTTTGTTGCGCAAAGCCTGCGCCGATTTCGACCTGCAGCCGTTCTTCACCGAACTGCACAATTTCTGTGCCGTCGATCTATCAGCGTTCTATTTCGATATTCGCAAGGACACGCTGTATTGCGACCGCGCGGATTCCCTGTCCCGCCGGGCCGCGCGCACCGTTTTGGACACCTTGTTCGACCATTTGACCGCGTGGTTGGCGCCGGTGTTGTGCTTTACCGCCGAAGAAGCCTGGCTGGCCCGCCATCCCGACCGTGTACGTGGCAATTCCGTACATCTGCGTACCTTCCCCGACATTCCAGGCGCCTGGTCGGATCCGGCGTTGGCGGAAAAATGGACCACCTTGCGCAATTTGCGGCGCGCTGTAACGGGCGCGCTGGAGATCGCCCGTGCCGAGAAATATATCGGCGCCAGCCTTCAGGCGCATCCGGTCGTCTATGCCGCCGATGCCTACAAGGCGGCGTCTGACGGCATCGACTTGGCCGACCTTTGCATCACGTCGGGTATTTCCTTTGTAGACGGGGACGCCCCGGCCGATGCTTATCGGCTTGAGGACATCGCCGATATTGCCGTGGTTGTCGAAAAAGCCACGGGCGAAAAGTGCGAACGTTGCTGGAAAGTCCTGGAAGATGTCGGCTCCAACCCGGATCATCCGACGGTCTGCGCCCGCTGCGCCGACGCCGCCGGGCAGGTCCCGCCGGCCGCCGCGTGAGCGATCTTGTCATCAGTCCGGCGGAGCGCCGCGACCGGCTCCGCTTTGGTCTGATTGCGGCGCTTGCGGCCTTGGTCCTGGATCAATTGACGAAGTCGGTGATATTGCATTGGGTGATGCAGCCCCCTCGGGTGATCGAGGTGACGCCGTTCTTCAATCTGGTACTCGGATGGAACCGTGGTGTCAGTTTCGGCATGTTCAACACCCATAGCGAAAACGGCCCGTTGATCCTATCGGCTATTGCAGCGGCGATCGTGGCGGGACTGGCGGTCTGGCTGTGGCGGGCCGAAAGCCGTTGGACGGCCCTGGCGCTTGGTCTGATCATCGGCGGCGCGATCGGGAATGTCGTCGATCGGCTACAATACGGCGCCGTCGTGGACTTTCTCGATTTCCATGCCTTCGGCTATCATTGGCCGGCGTTCAACGTCGCCGATAGCGCAATTGTTCTGGGCGCGGCGGCGTTGATCGGCGAATCCTTGTTTGCGCCCAAGGAAACGTCGTAAACTACGACATCGTTGAAAGGGAAAACGCGACCCATGCGACGTTTTCGGAAAACTCTCATGTTCGGCCTGTTGGCCGTGATCCCCTTAGCCCTTGTCGGGTGCGACACGGCATCGAAGGTGATCGGCAATCAGAAAGATGCTCCTGATGAGTTTGCGGTCTATCAGCAACCGCCACTCAGTCTGCCGCCCGAGTTTGCTCTCCGTCCGCCAGAGCCGGGATCGTTGCGGCCGCAAGCCATCACCCCGACGGATCAGGCCCGTGCTGCGTTGTTACGCCGTCAAGCGTCGGTTCAAAGTGCGGCCCCGCGTGATCCGAACTTGTCGGATGGCTTGAATGCGATCATGCAACGGACCGGGGCATCCCAATCCGACCCGTCGATCCGCGAAGTGGTTAACGCCGAGACGACGCTTTTGTCGCGCGAAGACGAGCGGCTGGCCGATAAAATGATCTTTTGGGTGGAATCAAAGCCCTTTGGCGGAACGGTGATCGACGCCGCCGAGGAGCAACGGCGGATTCGCGAGAATCTTGCGCTTGGCAAGCCGTTGACCGAGGGTGAAGTGCCGGAAATCAAGAAAAAGCGCGGTCGCAAAGGCCTCCTCGATTTCTAAAATCTTCGTCACCTTTTGGTGATGACCGGCGAATCCCGTTGATCCAAAACCGCATCCCGTCCATATCCATGATATGATGCTCACATACGTCCACCGCGGCCTAGTCGCCGCCCTGCTGATGGCCGTGGCGTTTGCCGCGACGTCGGTTCGCGCCTCGATCTTCGAGCCCGAGACCTTCACCCTCGACAATGGTATGCAGGTCGTCCTGATCAGCAATCAGCGGGCGCCGGTCGTCCGGCATATGGTTTGGTACAAGGTCGGGTCAGCCGACGAGGCACCCGGCGAAAGTGGCATCGCGCATCTCTTGGAACATCTGATGTTCAAGGGGACGAAAAACGTCGCGCCCGGAGTGTTTTCCGAGGAAATCGCCCGCAACGGCGGCCGAGAGAACGCCTTCACATCTTATGACTATACCGCGTATTTCCAGACCATCGCCAAGGATCGGTTGAATATGGTGATGCGCATGGAAGCCGATCGCATGACGAATCTGATGATCAGCGAAGAACAGGTGGCGCCCGAACGCCAAGTGGTATTGGAAGAACGCCGGTCCCGCGTCGACAACCGACCGCGCGCGCAGTTGGGCGAACAGGTCAACGCGGTGATGTACCTCAACTATCCCTATCGCCGCCCGATCATCGGCTGGGAGCACGAGATTGCGGCCTTGGATGTTGAGCGCATTCTGGCGTTCTACAAAAAGTACTATGCGCCGAATAACGCCATCCTCATTGTCGAAGGCGATGTGACGGTGGACGAGTTACGCCCCCTCGCCGAGAAATACTATGGCGTGATTCCCCGTGGCCCGGATATCCGGCGTGAACGGACCACCGAGCCGCCGGCTCGCGCCGACCGCCGCGTCACGTTGGAGCATGCGCGCGCCACGCAAGCCCGATGGGGCCGCACGTACCTTGCCCCGAGTTACAATTACGGCGCCGAAGAGCATGTCTATGCATTGCAGGTGCTGGGTGACGTCCTTGGCAGCAATAGCAACGACCGATTGCATAAGCGCTTGGTCATCGATAGCAAACTCGCACTTTCGGCGGGGATTTTCTACACGCCGGATGCTTATGGACCGGGCACCATCGGTTTCTATGCGACGCCGCGCGACGGCATCGCCATCAGCGAGATCGAGGCCGCAATTGATGCCGAGATCGCGCGGGTCCTCGTCGACGGTGTAACGGCGGACGAGATTGCCGACGCCAAAGAGCAGATGGCCAACCGCGCGATCTATGCGAAGGACAACTTCGGCACCGCCGCACGGGTTTTCGGCGTCACCTTGACGAGCGGTGGAACGGTTGAAGAAGTAGAGACCTGGCTGGATCGCATCGACGCGGTCACCGCCGCCGACGTTCTTGCCGCCGCAAAGTATGTTTTTGACGGACGGCATCACGTGACCTCCGAACTTCGTCCGAAACCCCAAAGCTGATGGGATCCGATGCCATGAATGCCATGATGACAAAGATTTCGGGCGCGCTTTTGGCGGTTGGAGTGCTCCTCGCGGCGCCGTCGGTGTCTGCCGTCGAGGTCGAGCGCGTTATCAGCGAGAAGGGGATCGAGGCTTGGTTGGTCCGCGATACCACCAACCCGATCACGACTATTAAGTTCTCCTTCCGGGGCGGTTCCGCCGTGGATCCGCAAGGAAAGTCGGGACTTGCCCGGTTCGTGGCCGCGACCATCGACGAAGGGGCTGGAGATTTGGACAGCGAAGCCTTCCAAGGCGTGCTGGAAGAGAATTCGATCTCGTTGTCGTTCTCGACCGGATTGGACAGCTTTCGTGGCACGATGCGGACGCTGAACAAACACCGAGATACCGCGTTCGATCTGGTGCGTATGGCACTCAACGAACCGCGTTTTGACGCGGCGCCGGTTGAACGGATCCGCGCACAGTTGGTCAACGGCGTTCGGCAGAAGAATGAAAACCCCGGCGACAGGGCCAGCGTTGGGCTTTTCGAAGTCGCGTTCCCAGGACATCCGTACGCGCGGTCCAGCGATGGAACGGAGGAAAGTGTTGCCGGTATTACGCCCGACGATTTGCGCGAATTTGTCGCAACGCGCTTGGGGCGTGACAACCTCTATATCGGCGTGGTCGGCGATATCACGCCGGAAACCTTGTCGGCGCTTCTCGACAAGGCCTTTGCTGATCTGCCGGAAAGAACTACCGCCTCGATGGCGCCGAAAATCGCCCCGGTGTTGAACGGTACGGTTAAAGTGATCGATGTCGACGTTCCGCAAAGCGCGATCCAATTCGCACAACCGGGCCTCGACCGTAAACATCCGGATTTCTTCACGGCGTTCGTTTTGAACTACACGGTCGGCGGAGGTGGATTTGTCTCGCGACTGTACAATGAGGTGAGAGAGAAACGTGGCCTCGCCTATTCCGTTTACAGCTATCTCCTGCCGCTGCAGGCCTCGGCGGCAGTTATGGGTGGCGCCGGCACGGCGAACGAGCGGGTCGCGGAAACGATTGAAACCGTGCGGGCGGTTTGGGCGGATTTCGCCGCTAACGGCCCGACCGAGGACGAGTTGCGCGACGCCAAAACGTATCTCACCGGCGCGTTCCCGCTGCGGTTCACATCGTCCAGCACCATCGCCGATATGCTGGTCAGTATGCAGTTGGACGATTTGGGTATCGATTACATGGATCGC
The DNA here is from genome assembly GCA_965222395.1 of Rhodospirillales bacterium. GTDB lineage: Bacteria > Pseudomonadota > Alphaproteobacteria > Rhodospirillales > Casp-alpha2 > UBA4479. Next base: position 2,678,743 of record OZ244947.1, on the reverse strand, counting down.
CGCAATAGCTACATCGAGGCGGTGACGTTCGAGGATGCGAAACGGGTCGCAAAAACCTTGTATCAGCCCGAGAACCTGACCTTCGTCATCGCCGGCAGGCCGGTGGGCGTCACCGTCACCGAATAACAGGCGGGTTTTGCATCGCATGTGGTGCGGCCCGGGCGGGTTTGCTACAAACACGTATGCCCGCGATTGCCGATACAGAGGCGTGGAAAGCGCTTGCCGACCTGTCCAAGGACGATGGCCCGCCCGCGCTTCAGATCCAGTTTGACGCGGATCCCGCGCGCGCCGAACGTTTCGCCATTCGAACCGACGATCTTTATTTCGATTATGCCCGCCAACGGATCACCGACGGTGTTATCGCCGCTTTGCAGATGTTGGCGGCTGAGACCGAGGCTATAGGTGCGCTGTCCCGGATGATGGACGGCGACGCGGTGAACGGCAGCGAAGACCGTGCCGCCCTGCACACGGCGTGCCGGGGAATGCCATCGCCGTCGATGGACGTGGCCGACGAGATCGCAACTGCCGACGCGAGACTGGAAGCTTTCGTGTCGAGGATGCACGCCAGCGCCTTGCGGAACGTCGTGGCCGTGGGGATCGGTGGCTCCGAATTGGGCCCCTCACTCTGCATCGATGCTCTACGCGACGGCTGCACCAGGAAAATGAATGTGCGGTTTTGCGCAAATATCGATGGTGTCGCGTTCGCCCGGGCAACGGACGGTTTTGATCCGCGCGAGACCTTGGTGGTGATCGTCTCTAAGTCTTTTACGACGTTGGAAACCGCGGCCAATGCCGTACACGCCAAGGCGTGGTTGCAAAATGCGCTCGGCGATGCCTGGGCCGGTCAGGTCGCCGTCGTCAGTGCCAATTTGCCGGCGACTGCTGCATTCGGCATTCCGGATGATCACGTATTTCCGATGTGGGACTGGGTCGGCGGCCGATATTCGTTGTGGTCAGCGGTTGGCTTGCCGATTGCCTTGGCTTACGGCTGGGATGTGTTCCAAGCGCTTCGCGCCGGGGCGCATGCCATGGATGTGCATGCCTGTGATGCAGCACCGGACCAAAATATTCCGTTGTTGATGGCGATGCTGACAGTCTGGAACACGACCTGCCTCGGTTACCAGGCGGAAGCTTGCGTGCCCTACGACACACGGTTGAACCTGCTGGTGCCGCACTTGCAGCAACTGCAGATGGAGAGCAATGGAAAGGGCGTGACAACCGACGGCGCCCCCCTTGAGACACCGACGCAACCGATCGTGTTCGGCGGTATCGGCACGAATTCACAGCATGCGTTCTTCCAACAATTGCACCAAGGCACCGTTGTGGCTCCCATCGACATTCTTATCCCCGCGGTCGCCCCGACGGGCGATACCAACCAGCATGCGTCATTAATGGCCAATGCCTTGGCGCAGGCCGATGCGCTTGCCTTCGGCAAAAAAAATGCCGATCAGCCACACTGCCATTATCCCGGCAACCGACCGTCATCCATTCTGCTATATCGCGATTTGACGCCGCGTGTGTTGGGGCAGTTGATTGCTTTGTACGAGCACAAAACCGTTTTGGCGGCGGCCATGTGGGGGATCAATCCCTTCGATCAATGGGGCGTGGAACTAGGCAAAGCACTGAGCCATGACCTTGCACCGGCGATCCAATCCGGCGCTGGCGCGCCCCTGTCCATGGGGCCGTTGATAAGGGCGCTGACGGATTTGGGATCGAAATCGTGACGTTACGCCGTCTTCCCGAAACCCTCGTCAATCGGATCGCCGCCGGCGAAGTTGTCGAGCGCCCGGCCTCAGCGGTTAAAGAACTGGTCGAAAACGCCATTGACGCCGGGGCATCACGAATTGATGTGTCCATCCGCGACGGCGGTCAGGTGTCGATCATTGTCGCCGATGACGGGTGCGGCATGACGCCGGATGACTTGATGTTGGCGGTGGAACGGCACGCGACGTCGAAGTTGCCGGACGATGATCTGACCGATATCCGTTCCCTCGGGTTCAGGGGAGAGGCATTGCCGTCGATCGGTGCGGTCAGCCGCATGACGATCACCAGCCGCATGGCTGATGGCGATGGCGCCTGGGCCATCCGGGTGGACGGAGGGCGTGTGCACGCGCCGGAACCGGCGGCGCTGAATACGGGAACACGGGTTGAGGTCCGGGACCTGTTCTATGCCACGCCGGCGCGGTTGAAGTTTCTAAAAACCGTAAGGACTGAAAAAAGCCGGGTCGTCGAGATTGTTAACCGCCTTGCGATGGCCCATCCGGACATTGCCTTTACCCTGAACGACGGCGACCGTGACGTCATCAAATTGCCTGCGGCGCATGGCGATCTGTTCGATGCCCGGTTGGAGCGATTGTCCGGGATCATGGGGCGGGAATTCCGCGACAACGCCTTCATCGTCGATGCCGAACGTGATGGCCTGCATCTGACCGGTTATGCCGGGGTGCCGACATTCAACCGGGGCAACTCGGCGATGCAGTTTCTGTTCGTCAATGGTCGGCCTGTACGGGACAAGTTGCTTTTGGGGGCGGTGCGCGGCGCATACCGTGAATTCCTGGCCTCCGACCGGCATCCGCTGTTGGCCTTGTTTCTGGAAATGCCGCCCCGGCATGTGGACGTTAATGTCCACCCCGCCAAGACCGAGGTCCGGTTTCGCGACGCAGGTCTTGTCCGGGGGCTGATTGTCGGGGCGCTGAAACATGGATTGGCCGAGGCAGGGCATCGGGCGTCGACCACGGTTGCGGCGACGGCGTTGGGGGCGTTCCGGCCCGGCGGGTTGCCGATGGCGCGGGCCGGCGGCGGCGCGGCCTACACCTATCGATCCGAACCCGCACCGGCCGACGGCCTTGCCGATGCGGCGCAGGCGTTTTTTCGACCGTTGGACGCAAGCGCCAGTGATGGTGCTGGGCCGTTGGCGGCCCGTATGGCCGACGCCGATGCCGTCCCGATCGATCCTGCGACCCTTCCCGATTATCCACTCGGTGTGGCGCGGGCGCAGGTTCACAAAACGTATATTGTGGCCCAGACAGGCGATGGAATTGTTGTCGTCGATCAGCACGCGGCGCACGAACGCTTAACCCAAGAAAAAATCAAAGCTGCGATGGCGTCGGGCGGCGTACAGCGGCAGTTGCTGTTGATCCCAGAAGTCGTGGAGATGGACGAGCCGTCTTGCGAGCGAGTCCTCGCCCGGGCGGAGGAGTTTGCCGCGCTCGGCTTGGCGATTGAGCCATTCGGGACCGGCGCCGTCGCGGTCCGCGAAGTCCCGGCGTTATTGGGCGAGACAAATGTGCAGGGATTGATCCGCGATCTGGCCGATGATTTGGCGGCGATGGATACTGCGGTTGCACTCGAAAAGCGAATAGACGACGTGTGTGCGACCATGGCCTGTCACGGCAGCGTCCGTGCCGGGCGTCAATTAAGCGCCGAGGAAATGAACGCGCTGTTGCGCGAAATGGAAGCAACACCCCATTCCGGTCAATGCAGCCACGGCCGGCCAACCTATGTGGAACTTAAACTCGCCGATATCGAAAAACTGTTCGGGCGTCGATAGCGGCCCTATTGCCGCGTCAGGAAACTGATCATCGCCGCGCCGTAAGTGCGCTGGTCCTCGAGGACGAAGCCGCGCGGCGCTTCGAACGGTTGCTTTGCCGGTGTTTCGACAACGCATAGGCTGCCGCTTGCGACCCAGCCCTTATCCGCCATCGATTGCAGGGCCGGGACAGTTGCTTCGGCATCATAAGGCGCATCCAAGAACACGACGGTCGCCGGACACTTGGCGATCCGTGGCGGTGGCGGCAGGTTCGTCGCATCCAGTTTCAAGGCCGTGATCGCGCGGGCTTTTCCCAGCGTCCCCGCGTTTTTCAGGATCGTTCCGCGGGCACGGCCGTCGTTGTCGATCATGGTGACGGTCGCCGCCCCTCGGCTCAGCGCTTCCAGGCCCATAGCGCCGGTGCCGGCAAACAGGTCGACCACCGAGGCGCCATCCAGGTTCGGCGCGAAATCGGCATGCATGAGGATATTGAAGACGCTTTCTCGCACCCGGTCGGATGTCGGTCGCGTATCGCGGCCCTCTGGCGCGATGAGGCGCCGTCCCTTGAACTCGCCGCCGACGATCCTCATCCGGCGATTTTGCCCAGCAGGTCACGCAATACGTGCGGTTTGACCTCTTCGACCTCGCCTTTTGGAAGATGACCTAAATGAAACGGACCATAGGCCGTTCGGATCAGACGGTTCACGGTCAGACCGATGTGTTCCATCACTTTTCGGACTTCACGGTTCTTGCCTTCCTTAATGCCGACCGACACCCAGGCATTCGATTTGGTCCGGCTCTCGAAGGAGGCTTCGACCGGTCCATATTTGACGCCGTCGACGGTCAGGCCTTTGGCCAACGACGACAGCTTCTCCGCATCAACGTAGCCGTGAACCCGGACCCGATATTTGCGTGTCCAGCCGGTCGCCGGCATCTCCAGCTTGCGGGCGACCTCTCCGTCGTTTGTCAGCAACAACAGACCTTCGGAGTTCAAATCCAACCGGCCGACCGAAATCACCCGCGGCAAGTAAGGCGGCAAGGCATCGAATACGGTCGGTCGCCCTTCCGGGTCTTTGTGCGACGTCACGAGGCCGGTCGGCTTGTTATAGCGCCAGACCCGGACCGGTTGACGGTCCGGGAGCGGTTTGCCATCGACCAAGATCACGTCGGCGGCGCCAACGACGCACGCCGGGGTGTCCAGTTTCTTGCTGTTGACGCTGACCCGACCGCTTTCGATCCACCGCTCCGCCTCGCGGCGCGAACATAAACCTGCGCGAGCCATGACCTTGGCAATGCGCTCGCCTTTGGATTGCTCTGATGCCTTGTCTGCCATGGCGATGGGATGACGCCAGGGGCCTTGAAAGTCAAGCGCCCTTGACCCGGATGGGCGACGGCGGCACGGTCGCCGCATGATCAACCATGACAGCGAACGGATGCGGGATGCGTTGACCCAGGCCGAATTGGCCGCCGCGCGGGGCGAAGTGCCGGTGGGTGCCGTCTTGGTCGGGCCCGATGGGACTGTTCTGGTGGCGGCGGGCAACCGGGTCGAGGCCGACCACGATCCGACCGCGCATGCGGAGATATTGGCGATCCGCACGGCGGCCGCCCATCTCGGCTCGCCGCGGCTGATCGATTGCGACTTATTCGTTACGTTGGAGCCGTGTGCCATGTGCGCACAGGCGATTTCGTTGGCGCGTATTCGGCGGTTGGTGTTCGCGGCGTATGATCCAAAAGGTGGCGGCGTCGATCACGGGGCGCGAGTGTTTGCGCGCGAGACCTGCCATCACGCACCCGAGGTTATCGGCGGGTTCATGGAGACGGAAGCTTCCGACCAGCTTCAAACGTTTTTTCGCGCTAAGCGATGACCCCTAGCCTGTCCTATCCCCCTACCAGGGAGCGAAGTTAAGTGAAGGGAATTACGCCTCGGGCGCTAGCGGCAAGTTGACCAGTAAGTTTTGCGGTTTCAGACGCAGGCGTTTGCCTTCGGTCATGGCAAGACCCAGGTACACGGGCCGACCGGCGATATCGGGGCGCATCAGGCTCGCGTCCTTGAATTCCATGCGGAATAGCGAAATCAGACGCTCCAACCGGTCTTCGCCGACGTCGTTGCCGTCGTACAGATCGTTGAGGATGGCCGTCGAATCCGCGTCCAGTCCGATGTGCCAGACCCAACGCTCGTCAGTTATCTGCTGAACCGGTTGGATCGAGACGTCGGCGCCGGAAAAGTGTTCGACCCATCCTTCTAGGACCCGGCACAGCGCATCCAACGCGGGGCGTGTGAACGATAAATCGATGACTAGATCGTGGCTCTCGTCGCGCTGCCAATATTTGAAAGCCGTATCGTCTTGCATAACGTCAAGATCGACTTGCTTTGGCTTCACGCCGCCTTCGACCAGTAATTTTCCGATCGAGCCCATGCCCCCGGTATTGGCCAGCATTTCGACGACTTCCAAATCGCCGGCGAGCATTGCACCCTCGTGAACGGTGACGGTCTGCTCCCGAAACAAAAGCTCCGCGGCGCGCGCGCGGTACGGATCGTCGGTGCCATCAATGACGGCGCGGATGATGACGTGCGCCATCTGGTCCAAAAACAGCGGCGGAATGCGGACCTCGTCGTCGCGGAAAATATCCAGATAACAGGTCTCGACAGTTTCGGCTTGGATCAAGCGGTCGCGGAAATCGATCAGGACCTCGTAATTCGCGCGCCCGTCCGGGTCTTCCAAGGCGGCGATGTCGTCGGCCGACACCGGTCGCTTCGGATTGCTAAGCAAGGCCGCGTGAAGGGCGCGCTCTTTATCGCAGGATTCTTCGACCGGGGCGACTTCGGGGCGATTGAAATAGGCACGCAGGAAATCGTCGGTCACCAAAAGATGACCATGCGCGTCGCGCGTCAAAAGGTGATAGCCGGAATTGCGCCAGAAGTCCGGGCGTTGTGCCGCCATCGGCGGAGGCAGATTTTCCATGACTCAGTTGTGGCCGGAAATCTTGGCGTGCTGCGGTTTGGTGGCCTCGAACGCAGCCTTCTGTTCGTCGCTGGCCGGTTCTTGATATTTATCCTTATACTCGCCGTAGGGCATGCCGTAGACCATCTCTCGTGCCTCGTCGAGGCTGAGATCGACGCCACGTACTTCTGCGCCTGCGACCATCCATTTCGACAGGCAATTCCGGCAGAAACCCGCGAGATTCATAATGTCGATATTCTGAACGTCGGAACGTTCCTGCAGGTGCTTGATCAGTCCGCGAAAGGCATCGGCTTGTATTTCGGTCAGTGTTTTTTCGTCCATGGTGCTTCCCCAGTTCAGGTGCTGTTGGTTGGCCTGGATATAGGGAGCCGACGGGGACTTGGCCAGACCTAGGCTTTGATTGCCCGCCAACCGATGTCGCGGCGACAGAAGCCCTCGGGCCAGTCGATCGCGTCGACGGCGGCATAGGCGCGTGCCTGCGCCTCGGCGACGGTCTCGCCCAATGCGGTCACACCCAAGACGCGCCCGCCGGTGGCAATCAGGTTGCCGTCGTCATCGCGGCCGGTTCCGGCGTGAAACACGGTAACGTCGTCCATGACGTCGGCAGCCTCGACTCCGTTTATCACGCTGCCCTTGTGGTAGTGGCCCGGGTAGCCGTTGCTGGCCATCACAACCGTCATCGCCGCGCGGGAGTCCCATTTGGGTTTGATCTTGTCGAGTGCGCCGTTGGCGGCGGCCAACAGCATCTCAAGCACATCGGATTTTAACCGCGTCATGATGGGCTGGCATTCCGGATCGCCGAAGCGGCAATTGAACTCGATCACTTTCGGCCCGTCCTCGCCGACCATCAGGCCCGCAAACAATACCCCTTTATAGGGCGTTCCCTCTTTGGCCATGGCATTGATCGTGGGTGTGACGATATCGTCCATGATTCGGGTCGCCAATGCATCGTCCAAGATCGGAGCCGGGGTATAGGCGCCCATACCGCCGGTATTCGGGCCTTGGTCACCGTCGTGCGCGCGCTTGTGGTCCTGCGCGCCGGCCAAGGGAATCGCGCGCTCTCCATCGCAGAGGGCGAAAAAGCTGACTTCCTCACCGTCCAGGAATTCTTCGATGACGATTTCCGCGCCCGCGTGGCCGAACGCCTCTTCGATCATGATCTGGTCAACGGCGGCATAGGCCTCGTTCAGGGTATGACTTAGGATCACTCCTTTGCCGGCGGCAAGGCCGTCGGCCTTCACTACGACCGGGTGGTTCTTGACGCGGATGTATTCCTTTGCCGCGTCGGGTTCGTCAAAGCGTTGGTAATCGGCAGTCGGGATGCCGTACTTGGCCAGCAAATCCTTCATCATGCCTTTGGAGCCTTCGATCTGGGCAGCGGCGGCGGACGGGCCGAAGACGGGGATACCCATCGCTTCGACCCGGTCGGCTAGGCCGGCGACCAGCGGCGCCTCGGGGCCGACGATGACGAATTCGATTCCGTGCTCGGAGATCGCTTCGCAGATACCATCCAAATCTTCGGCATCGATATCCAGACACGTGGCAACGTCGGCGATTCCCGCGTTTCCAGGGGCGGCGAATAGCTGGGTCAGTTTTTTCGACTTGGCGACCGCCCAGGCGAGCGCGTGCTCGCGTCCGCCGCTTCCAACAATCAGCACTTTCATGATCACCCCTCATTCGTCGTCGGCCACGTAAAGGGCGGTTGTCTTCGCGCCTTTCGTGCGACATACAGTCTAGCTATGCAAGACGCTCCGTCTACCCACAATACCGGGGATAACGTTCCCGTCTTTTCCGTCACCGAGGTCTCGGGGCTGGTCAAAACGACGGTTGAAGGCGCCTTCGCGCATGTTCGTATTCGGGGTGAGATATCGGGCTTCAAGCGCGCGGCCTCCGGTCATTTGTATTTCGCATTGAAGGACGAGAGCGCGGTGCTGGACGGCGTTTGTTGGCGATCCACCGCGGGGCGCTTACCCATCGACCCGGAAGACGGCATGGAAGTAATCGCCACGGGGCGGATAACCACCTACGCCGGACGTTCGAAATACCAGCTGGTTGTTGAAAGTCTGGAGCTTGCGGGCGAAGGGGCGTTGCTGAAACTCTTGGAAGAGCGTAAGCGCAAACTGGCCGCCGAAGGCTTGTTCGACGAAAAACGAAAGCAAGACATCCCGTTTCTGCCGGACGTGATTGGCGTCGTCACGTCGCCGACCGGCTCGGTGATCCGCGATATCTTGCACCGGCTTGCCGACCGATTTCCGCGCCATGTTCTGGTATGGCCGGCGTTGGTGCAGGGCGATGGGGCGGCAGAGCAGATCGCCCGGGGTATCCGTGGGTTCAACGAATTGGGGTCGGGCGACGTCCCGCGACCTGATTTGGTGATTGTCGCGCGGGGCGGTGGCTCGCTTGAGGATCTCTGGGCCTTTAACGAGGAGATCGTCGTTCGCGCCGCCGCCGACAGCGCAATTCCACTGATCTCCGCCGTCGGGCACGAGACTGACTGGACGCTCATCGATTTGGCGGCTGATCTTCGCGCGCCGACCCCCACGGCTGCCGCTGAAATAGCCGTGCCGGTGCGGGTTGAAGTGATGGCCCAAGTTGCCGACTTGCAGGCGCGGTCATTTCGCGGATTGCGACGAACCTTGGATGGCGCAAAACGCGATGTTGCCGCGGCGGCGCGTGGATTGCCGAACCTGCGCCGTACGGTCGAAGAGGCGTCGCAACGTTTGGACGACTGGTCCGATAGGCTGGGAAACGCGTTGCGCGTCGGACTGCGGCAGCGCGGAGCGCGGGTGCCGCAACGCATTCCCCGTCCGGACAGATTGGTCGCGGAAGGGCAGCGGCGCCTGGCGGGCGAGGCGCAGGACTTGAAACGTGCCATGCTTGAGGTCGTGCGGCGTAAACGGCAGGTCTTGGATATCCAGACGAAACTGCTGGAAAGTTTCTCCTACGAGCGCGTTTTGGATCGAGGTTTCGCCCTGGTGACCGATGCGGACGGTGCGGCGGTGACATCGATTTCCGACGTTGGCGTCGGAGACGATGTGACGATCCAGCTTAGCGACGGAAAAACGGCGGCCCGGATCGCCGGTGGCGCGCCCATCGTGCCGAAAAAGAAGCAATCCAAGAAGAAACCATCGGGCGACGACGGACAGGGGTCGTTGCTGTGAGACGGTGGCTGTTGGTTGCTATTCTGGCGGTCTTGCCGCTCAACGCCCTGAGTGCCGCGCCGATCATGACCTTGAACAAGGTGACGGTCGAGGGAGGTTTATTGGTTGGGAAAGTTGACCCGGGCACTGTCGTAACATTGGACGGCGAGCCCGTGCCGGTCTCGTCCGGAGGTGATTTCGTTCTCGGTTTCGGCCGCGACTCGGCGGGCGATAAAACCGTTGTCGCACGTCGCACCGACGGTGCGGTCGAGCAGCGGATCGTGTCGATTATCGACCGTTCGTTCAAGATCGACCGGATTGACGGATTGCCGCGCCGAAAGGTCACGCCTGACCCCGCCGATGTCCAACGGATCGGTGCGGAAAAGGCCGCCATCGCCGCGGCGCGACAGGCTATGATCGATACGCCGTTCTTCACGAACGGTTTTGTCTGGCCGGCGGTAGGACGGATTTCCGGTGTTTACGGGTCGCAACGAATTTTGAATGGACAACCGCGCCGTCCCCATTACGGCACGGATATCGCGGCACCTGTGGGGACTCAAATCCGCGCTATGGCTGATGGGAAGGTGACGTTCACCCATCCTGGGATGTTCTTTAACGGCAAAACCGTGATGATCGATCACGGTCTCGGCTTGCGATCTGTGTACATTCATATGAGCGAGGTTTCGGTGGAAGTCGGCCAGATACTTAAGGCCGGCGAGCCGATCGGCGCCATCGGGGTGACCGGTCGCACGACGGGACCACATCTGCATTTTGGCCTGGAGTGGGGAAGTGTGCCGATTGACCCCGAGGTCGTGCTCGGTCCCATGCCCGAGTAGAATTCTATGCTTCGGCGTCGATGCCGTCCGTGTTAAGCTCTTCCGTCACTTGGAAAAGGAGAGCCTCATGCGTTACGGACTTTTTGCGCTGGCCTTGACGGCCTTCGTTTCGTTTGCCGGAAATACGGCGCTTGCCGAAGGGTGCTCATACGGTCATTTGAAGACCGCCGAGACTCCGAAACAGTCGACGGTCGCACAGACGACCAAAGCAGAGCAGTCGACCCCGTCAGGCGGCTGATTTATTACGCGTTTGTCTTTTCGTCGGGCTCACTCGGCCAGCGGTTGTGCAACCACAGCCATTGGTCGGGGTGCTCTCGAATCCACCCTTCCAGAATTTCGTTAACACGGACTGTAAAACGGCGGATATCCGCTTCGCGATTGCCGGTGTCTTCAGCGTAGATCGGCTCTGATAGTTCAATCCTAAAGTGCGCGCCGCGTTCGCGGATCACCCGTGCGGGCATGACCGGACATTTGAAACGGACAGCCATCAAGCCCAGGGCCGGCGCCGTCATGGCGTCCTCGCCAAAGAAGGGAACGGCGATTCCATCGTTCATTTTTTGATCGACGAGCATACCGACATGTTTGTTATCGCGTAGTGCTTTCATAATGCCTTTTGCGCCGTCGCTGCCTTTTTTGATCAACCCGTCTCCCAGCTTGCTTCGACCGGACACAAATAGATTTTCGACCAAGCGGTTGTTTGCCTCGCGGTAGACGAACGTCGTGTCGACGCCGTGTGCGACCGCCGTTAACGGCGCCAGTTCCCAGTTGGCGATGTGGCCACTGAAAAACAGGCCGGGTAGTTCGTCATCGCGGAACTTCGTCAGATGGGCCAGTCCGTCGACATGAATATGCCGGTCGCTGCCGTCGAAGCGGAGTTTCTGGGTATGCGGAAACTCTGCGACCGTGCGGCCCAGATTGTCCCACATCCCGCGAACGATGGCGGCAACGTCGGTATTCGATTTTTCCGGCAACGCGCGGCGAATGTTGGCCCGGGCCCGGTTTGATATTGGCAACAGTGGGCCCAGGGATCGCCCTAGAAACCCACCGACGGCGGAGGCGGCATCGATTGGCAGCACACGGAATAACGTCCATACCACGGCAACACCCGCGGCCTCCAGCGGGTGCCGGACATAAGTTTCGAAAGCCGTGGCGGGACGTAGCATAGTTTATGCCTCCACCAATGCATCGCCGAGGAAGGCGTCGAGCGCGTTCGTGTCATCCCAATGAAGCGTAATCGGCAAGGCCGATATGGATGCTGCTAAATCCGCCGGGAGCCGCACGTGATCTTTCTCGGTCGTCATCAATGTGCACCCCTCGCGTTCGGCGTCGGCCATAAGACCGGTAATTTCGTCGCGCCGAAACGGATGATGATCGGAGAAAGGCCGCGTTCGGACAAGTTCCGCTCCCATATTGCGTAACGTTTCGAAGAATTTGTCCGGTCGGCCAATTCCTGCGAACGCAATGATGCGTTGGCCTTTCAGGGCCGCAGGTCCGTCTTCTGTCGCCGTGACGGTGGCACCGAAAACCGGTCCCGACCAGTCGGACGGCGGCACAGGTTGACCGGGGCCGACGTAGACCAGCACGTCTGCTCTGGCCAACGCGCCAGCTAATGGCTCGCGCAAAGGACCGGCCGGGAATACCCGTCCGTTACCGACACCCGTCGCGGAGTCGAACACCAACAAGTTTCGCGTTTTCTCCAGGCCCGGATTTTGAAATCCGTCATCCATGATCAACACATCCGCACCGGCATCGACAGCGCATTTGGCCGATGCCGTCCGATCGGACCCGACCCAAGTTGGAGTATCGCGGGCCAGCAATAGCGGCTCGTCGCCGACGTCGCTTGCGATATGGATACCGGGGTCGACTTGTGCGGGGCCAGCGACCGTCCCGCCATATCCCCGTGACAGAATATGAGGGTGGCGTCCCATACGACGATACCGTGCTGCGATATCCCTACAAACGGGTGTCTTTCCGGCACCGCCCAGCACCACGTTGCCGACGCAGATCACGGGTACCGGGGCCGTCCATGTCGACGGGCGACGGGCGCGGGAGGCGCTGATACACCCGTAGACGGCGCCCAATGGCGCAAGAAGATCTGACCGGATACTTGCCGAGGATAACCAAAAATCAGGCGGGCGCATGGTCGGTCGCTTTGATCATCGGCTCGAGCCGGTCTAAGAAATTGTCGAGGACCCGGCTCTCGCTTTCAGCATAAGCAAGGGCGGCTTGGGCTCGGGTCTGGGCCCGCGTCGGGTCGCTCAGATCGGCGGCGACGGCGTCGAAAAGGGCATCGGCGTCGGCGACAATCTCCAACCCACCGTCCCGTGCCATCGATTTCATCACTTCGTCGAAATTCCAGAAATGCGGACCGGTGATGACGGCGGCGCCCAGCCGTGCGGGCTCAATGGGGTTTTGTCCTCCTTCCGGAACCAAGGACTTGCCCATGAAAACGATGGGCGCGAGCCGAAAGAACAAGCCCAACTCGCCCATGGTATCGGCCAGATATACATCGCATTCGGGGGTCACGGGTTCGCTATTGGATCGAATGGCAACGATCGCCCCACTGTCGCGCAGCGCCGCCGCGATGTCAGGTCCGCGTTCCGGGTGCCTTGGGACAATGATCGTTAAAAGGTCGGGATGCAGTGCGCGCAACCGTTGATGAACGTTCCACGCAATGTCCTCTTCGCCGGCGTGGGTGCTGGCGGCCAGCCAAATGGGGCGCAACCCCGTGCGGGTGCGGATTTCCGCTAACGTTCCCTCGTCGCAAGGGAGCGGCGGTACGGCGAACTTCAAATTGCCGAGGCGTTCGACATTCTGCGCGCCCAGCGCCTCGTAACGCGCGGCGTCGGCATCGGTTTGCGCCAATACCACGTCGAAATTCCTTAGAAGCGTGCGCGCAAAGCCGCGCCAATGGCGCCACTTCTCAAACGACTTTGGCGACATTCGCGCATTAACCAACAATAATGGGATGCCGCGTGCATGCGTTTCCGTTACCAAGTTCGGCCACAATTCCGACTCCCACCACAGGACTATGTCGGGCCGCCAATGGTTGAGGAACTTCTCGACGTAAGCCAACCGGTCAACCGGGATGAATTGATGGAGCGCATTGTCCGGCAGTCGTTCACGCATCAGCCGAGCGGACGTGACGGTGCCGGTCGTTACTAGAATCGTCGGTGCATCGGGCCGCTCCGAAAAGGCCGAGATCACGGGTAGCATGGATAACGACTCGCCAACGCTGGCGCCGTGCATCCAAATCACTTTGCCGTCCGGGCGCGGAAGACCGGCGTTACCAAGACGTTCGGCAAATCGGGTACGGTCTTCTTTGCCTCTCGCCATGCGCCGGTTCAAATACGCCGCGATCACCGGAGCCCCCATATCGGTCGCAAGCCGGTACAATCCTAGGATCATGCGGTGCGCTCCCAGGCATCGTCCGATGGCAGGATCGGCGCACGTCCCATTGTTTCGTCCGCATCCGTTGTCAAAGCGTTCAAGACCGATTCGATTTTTTGACGGGTCTCTTCTTGCATCGTCTCATCGGCGTCGCGCGGAACTAGGATGGGCGCGCTGAAGCGGATGAACCCGGTGGTAAACGGCGCGGGGACCATGAAACGGTCCCAAGACCTGAGTATCTTTGCCCGGCGCGCCGTGTAAGTAACCGGAAGAATGGGCTTGCCGGACAGCCGTGCGACGCTGATGACGCCGTCGGAAGCCCTCATCCGCGGACCGCGGGGGCCGTCTGGCGTGATGCCGATGCACTCACCCTTTTTTAATGCGCCGAGCAGCGCACGCAATGCCTGCGCACCGCCGCGTGAACTCGAGCCAGCAATCCAACTGATGCCATGGTGTTTGACCGTATTGGCGATCAGTTCGCCGTCGCGGTGGGCGCTTATCAGCATATGGAAGGGCCGTGGGCGTTTCCACGAATACGGCATCATCAAGAGCCGACCGTGCCAGAAACATAGAATGAACGGCTCTCCCGCATCGTAGAGTGCATCGATATGATGCTTGCCTTCGACGGTCCACCGTCCTGTTGCCCAGACGATGCGTATGTATTGTGCGACGAACCAGCAAGCGAGCGTGCGCACGGTATCGTTCCGCAGCATCTTTTTCAGGACGGTTTTCATGATAACCGCACGGGGCGTCAGCCCCCCTCCGCGATGCGCGGAAGCTGAGCGTCCTCGGCGAATTGCAACGCATATAGTTTTTCATAAGCGCCGCCGCGTTCGATCAGGTCGTTGTGTGAGCCGTTCTCGATAATGCGGCCACCTTGAATGACATAAATCAGGTCGGCGCCGACAATGGTCGACAACCGGTGCGCGATGACCAATGTGGTGCGTCCTTGCATCAAGTGATCTAGGGCTTTTTGCACATGCCGTTCGGATTCCGTGTCCAGCGCCGAGGTTGCTTCATCCAATAAAAGGATCGGCGCGTTTTTCAGGATCGCGCGGGCGATCGCCAGGCGTTGACGCTGCCCGCCCGACAGTTTGACCCCGCGTTCACCGACCTGGGTGTCGAAGCCGTCCGGCAGATCGCGGATGAACTCCAGCGCTGCCGCATGTTGGGCGGCGTCCTCGATCTCCGCGTCGCTGGCGCCCGGCTTGCCGTAGGCGATATTGGCTCGAACGGTGTCGTCGAAAAGGGTTACTTCCTGGCTGACCAGGGATATGTTGGCATATAGGCTTTCCAAGGTTGCATCGCGCACGTCAATACCGTCGACTTTGATGGCGCCATCGGTGACATCGTGAAAGCGGGGAATCAGGTTCAGGATGGTCGATTTCCCGGCACCCGACGGTCCGACCAGTGCAACGGTCTTACCGGCGGGAATATCGACGCTGACATCGTCCAGGGCATTGCTTTCGCCGTCGTAGGAAAACGTTACGTGATCGAGAGTGATATCTCCTTGTACCGATGTTGGTAATGGTTTCGCCGTCTCGCGGTTGGCGATGCCCGGCGCGGTATCCAGCAGATCGAACAGGCGTTGCGCGCCGGCCAGACCTTCTTGCAGGCTGGTATTCAGGTTAGCCAGCTTCTTCATCGGCTCATACGCCATTAAGAGCGCTGTAATAAAGGAAAAGAACGATCCCGGGTCCAGGTTCTCATGGATGACGCGGTAACCGCCATAGATAATGACCACGGCGACGGCAATCCCGCCCAGGGTTTCCATGATCGGGCTCGATAGGGCACGAATTTTGGCGGATTTGATGGTCAGGCCGAAAATGCGCTCAACCAGACCGGAAACGCGATCTCCTTCGTATTTCTCCATGCCATAGGCTTTGACGACCCGGATGCCGGAGAAACTCTGGTCCAAGATTGCCGTGAACAGGCCCATTTCCTCTTGGGTGTTGGCGGTCACCTTGCGCATCCGCCGGCCCAAGCGAACGATTGGAAAAACGGCGGCTGGAAACACAAAGAACGCGATGAGCGCCAGTTGCCAATCCTGATAGAACATCACCCCGACCAAGGTGAACAACGACAAGGTATCCTTACCGAAGCCGGTGACGGCGTTCGAGACGGCGACCCGCATGTTGTTGATGTCGACAAGGAAGCGTGACACCAACCGTCCCGTGGTAACGGAATGGAAAAAGCCCAAATCCATGCCGATCAAGTGCTTGTACAGCCGGGTCTGATTGTCGGCGACGATCCGTAACCCGACGAAGGCCATCAATAGGGATTGCCCGTAACTGGCGAGGCCTTTCGTAAGGAAGGTGATCAAAACCGCCCCGGACACCAACCACAGCATGTCTTCATTTTTGGCCAAGAAGATGTCGTTGACGATGGGTTTCATCAGGAGCGCAGATATCCCCGTCGTCGCCGCGACCACGGCCATGCAGAGGACGGCGAGGGCGAGGTACTTCCAGTAAAACCGAAGGTTTTCCCGTGCCAGGCGTTTCACCAACACGCTCGTCGGCAGATGCTGCCGCGTTTTGGGTTCGTTGTTATTTTCCAAGGTGTTGCGCCCTAAAATTACGACGCGCGGACCATATCACGGCGAACGCCGATGGCCAATGCAAGAGCGTGCCACCGCAGTTTCGGCAAACGGCTCAGGCGGGGACGCCCGAGACCGCGTGATCGCCGCGGTGCAGCCATTATTGAACAGAACGCGAGCCATTTGGTGTCGTTGATGACCCCGTCAAATCAATCCTCGTGCCGACCGCGGTTACGTTCCCGCCAGCGTCATCCCGTCGACGCGAACGGTCGGCGCGTTGGTCGCATGCTTGAATTCCAAGTCGTCGGCCGGGGTCATGTTCAGGAACATGTCCTTCAGGTTGGAGGCGATGGTGATCTCGTTGACTGGATAGGCGATTTCGCCATTCTCGATCCAAAACCCACCGGCACCGCGCGAGTAGTCCCCGGTCACGCCGTTGACGCCCATGCCGATCAATTCGCGCACGTAAAACCCGCGTTCGATTCCCCTGATCATGTCGTCGCGGGTGATATTGCCCGCCGCCATATGGACGTTCGTGGAAGATGGGCTCGGCGGCCCACCGACGCCGCGCGATGCGTGACCCGTGCTCTGCAAGCCCAGCTGCCGTGCCGTGGCGAGGTCGAGAATCCAGGTTTGCAACACGCCGTCTTCGACCAGATGCCGTGTTTCGGTCCCGATCCCCTCGCCGTCGAATGGCTTGGAGCTAAGCCCTCGTTTTCGCAACGGGTCGTCGATCACGTCGAGCCCCGAAGCAAGAACTTGCTCGCCCATACGGTCTTTCAAGAACGTCGTGCCGCGTGCAACCGACTGGCCGTTAATGGCCGATGTTAGATGCCGGAGCAGGCTGGACGACACACGCGGGTCATAAACGACCGGCACCTCGCCGCTTTCGACCTTTCGGGGGTTCAACCGTTTTACGGTATTTTCTCCCGCCTTGCGGCCGATCTCTTCCGGCTCGCCCAAATCGGATAACCAGACCGTCGATGCGTAATCGTAGTCCCGCTCCATGCCCGTGCCTTCACCGGCGACAACGCTGACGCTCAGTGAAAAGCGGGATCCTTGTCGCTTGCCAGAAAAACCGTTGGTCGCGGCCAGATACATGGTCGACTTTCCGAAGCCCATTTCCGCGCCCTCGGAATTGGTCACGCCGTCAATGGAACGGGCTGCGTCCTCGCAGGCGCGTGCCATGTCGATCATCTTTTCGGCGCTGACCTCCGCAGGGTCGAACTCGTCGAGGTCGGCGATATCCGTTGCCAGTTGGTCCGGATCGGCAAGTCCGGCGTAGGCGTCCTCAGGCACGGCCTTGGCCATCGCAACCGCGCGCTCGACCAGTTGGCTGAGGGCGTGCGGCGACGTATCCGACGAAGAAACCACCGCCTGGCGTTGGCCGACCAACACACGCAGACCGAGGTCCGCGCCCTCTGAGCGCTCCAAATCTTCCGCTTTGCCGAGACGGCAGGACAAGCTTGACGAAGTGCCTTCGGCAAAAATCGCGTCAGCGGCGTCGGCACCTTGGGCCTTTGCGTCGCGCAACAGGTCTTCGAGAAGGTTCATCGGGTCGGTGGCGGGCAGCGTGCTATCGGGCATGAAACGGTTCCTGTGTCGTTGTCCGCGTAATATCGGGCGCCGGCGCCAGAATTGCCAGACCTTCACAACCGATCACAACTTGGAAACCACAATTTGCGTTGGGTTGCGACGGCGTGGGGGCGGGCTTACACTTCGCCGGAAATTTTTGGGGGACTGCGATTCGGTCGCAGCCGACGAACAAGATGGTTGGGACACCTGATGAATAAGATCGACACGGCCACGGGGGTGGCGGCGGACGCCTCTGCCCGCGAGGACTTGGAGGCAGCGGTGGTCCGTTTTGCCGGTGACAGCGGCGACGGTATGCAGTTGACCGGTGGCCAGTTCACACAAGCGACGGCGTTGGCCGGTAATGATTTGGCGACGTTCCCCGATTTCCCGGCGGAAATTCGCGCACCGGTCGGGACTACTTTCGGCGTGTCCGCGTTCCAAATCAATTTTGGCGCTCGAACCATCATGACGTCGGGGGACGATTTCGACGTCTTGGTGGCCATGAATCCGGCGGCCTTGAAGGTCGAATTGTCGCGGCTCCGCAAAGGTGGCCTGCTCATCGTCGATACCGGCACCTTCAACGACCGAAACTTGGCGAAGGCCGGGTATGACACCAACCCGCTCGAGGATGGCACCGTCGATGCGTTCCGTGTGATCGCATTGGACATATCGGCGATGACGCAAGAAGCGGTTAAAGAGTTCGATGTCTCTAAAAAAGAGGCATTGCGTTCCAAAAACATGTGGGCGCTTGGGTTCGTCTATTGGCTGTTTGATCGCAGCCGAGACGCCACCACGGATTGGCTGCGCGCGAAGTTCGCATCGAAACCGCAGATCGCCGACTCTAATATTGCGGCCCTGAACGCCGGTCATGCCATGGGCGAAACGGCTGAGCTCCCGCCGGGCGTTCATGGCTTCCACGTGGCCCCGGCAGAGATTGCGCCGGGTGTCTATCGGACGGTTACCGGGACCGAAGCGCTGGCCTGGGGGCTTGCCAAAGGCGCCGAGCTCGCCGGTTTGGACGTGTTGTTCGCTTCCTATCCCATCACGCCGGCGTCGCCCTTGCTGCATTCACTGGCCAAGATGCAACATCTTGGAATCACGACGTTTCAAGCCGAAGACGAAATCGCCGCGGCCTGCGCCGCCATCGGGGCGAGCTACACCGGAACGCTCGGTATCACGTCCAGCTCCGGTCCCGGGATTGCGTTGAAGAAAGAAGCCATCGGCTTGGCGCTCGCCACAGAATTGCCGTTGATCGTTGTTAACTCGCAACGCGGGGGACCATCGACCGGCTTGCCGACCAAAACCGAGCAATCGGACTTGTATCAGGCCGTCTTTGGCCGCAATGCCGACGCGCCGATGCCGGTGTTGGCGACCCGCTCCGCCGCGGACTGCTTCGAGGTCGGCATCGAGGCCGTCCGCATTGCGACGAAGTACATGACGCCGGTGATGCTGTTGACCGACGGCTATATCGCCAATGCGGCGGAACCATGGAAGATTCCCGATCTAGACGGATACGCGCCCTTTCCGGTGAAGTTTTATAATGACCCGGACGGCTTCCATCCGTTCATGCGCGACGATCAGACTCTTAGCCGGGTTTGGGCCAAGCCGGGTACGCCCGATTTGATGCACCGAATCGGCGGGATCGAACGCAGTTTCGATACCGGCCACATTTCCTACGATGCCGATAACCATCACAAGATGACGAAGATCCGCGCTGCCAAAATCGATGGCGTCGCTGACGACATTCCGCTCCAGGACGTTGCCCTGGGTAACGAAGGTGGGGCGCTCGCGGTGGTCGGATGGGGGTCAACCTATGGGCCGATCAACCGGGCCGTCGACAACTTGATCAAACGCGGCAAGGATGTAGCGCATATTCACATCCGCCACATTTGGCCAATGCCGGCGAACTTAGGTGATCTTTTGCGGAAGTTCGACAAGGTTTTAGTGCCTGAAATGAACAATGGTCAGTTGATCACGTTGCTGCGCGCCGAGTATCTGATCGATGCCCAGGGACTGAACCGCATTTCCGGTCAACCGTTCAAAATCGCCGAAATCGAGGATGCCATCCTCGAGGTGTTGGAGGGATAAGATGAACGAACTCAGCCCACAAAAGCGCACGGCCAAGGATTACGCGACGGATCAGGAAGTCCGCTGGTGCCCTGGCTGCGGCGATTATGCGATCCTGCGTGCGGTACAGAAAACCCTGGCCGATATCGACGCCGATCCGGCCAATACCGTGTTCGTCTCCGGTATCGGCTGTGCGGCCCGGTTCCCGTATTACGTCGAGACCTATGGGTTTCACACGATTCACGGCCGCGCACCCGCGTTTGCAACAGGGATCAAGCTCGCCAATCCAGACCTCGACGTCTGGGTGGTGGGTGGCGACGGCGACATGCTGTCGATCGGTGGCAATCATTTGATGCACGTGATTCGCCGCAACGTCGACACCCAGGTTTTGTTGTTCAATAACGAGATCTATGGCCTGACGAAGGGTCAGGCGTCGCCTACGTCGCGTGCCGGAACCCGCTCGCCATCGACGCCGATGGGCTCGGTCGACAGCCCTGTCTCGGCGTGCTCCTACGTCCTTGGCGCCGGTGGCCGGTTCGTTGCGCGCGGCATAGACAGCCAACAAAAACTGCTGCCGGAAATCTTCAAGCGCGCCCATGCCCACAAGGGCGCGAGCTTCGTCGAGGTTTTGCAAAACTGCATCGTATACAATGACGGGGTTTTCGCCGATATCACGGACAAGGCCGTCGCCGCTGAACGTCAGGTTATGTGTGTGCATGGCGAGCCGTTGGTCTTCGGGGCCGATAGCGACAAAGGCTTGCATCTCAACACCGAGACCCTCACGCTTGAGGTCGTCAGTGTCGGTCCCGATGGGCCAGACGCATCGGGGGTTCTGGTGCACGACGAGACCAATCACGTGCTTGCCGCTATGCTGGCGTCGATGGACGACGCGACATTGCCGGTTGCGATCGGTGTTATTTACTGTGCGCCGGGCGAGACTTATGACGACGGCATGCGCGCGATGAAACGCATGGCCATCGACAAATCCGGTGGCATTGATTTGAAAACCATGCTGCATCAAGGCCATACTTGGACGGTTGAGGGCGCGGGCTGAAACGCACGCGTCGAAGCGCGGTGCGGGGGCGCCGCGCGCAAATGGGGGAGCGGAGTGTGAGTATCTCTGCGGCGATCATCGGATCGGGCCCGGCAGGCTTTTATGCCGCCGACGCGCTGACAAAGACGTTCGACGACGTCCACGTTGATATCATTGAACGATTGCCAACGCCCTATGGACTTGTGCGCGGTGGTGTTGCTCCGGATCATCAGACGACCAAGAAAGTCGCCAAGAAATTTGAAAAGACGGCGCTTGGCCGGGATATCGCATTCTTCGGCAATGTGACGGTCGGCGCCGATGTGTCGCTCGACGAAGTGCGTGCGTTGTACGATGTCGTAATCCTGGCGGTCGGCGCGCCTGCGGATCGGGTGCTGTCCATTCCCGGTGCCGACAAGGCTGGCGTTCACGGCTCGGCTGCGTTTGTTGGCTGGTACAACGGTCATCCCGATTTTGTCGAATTGGAACCGGATTTGGACGTCGATTCCGCCGCAGTGATCGGCAACGGCAACGTTGCACTGGACATCGCGCGGCTATTGGTACGGTCACGCGATGGTCGGGCCGGTACAGACTTGCCGGCTTACGCGCGAACGGCGATGAATGCCTCTCCGGTGCGCGACGTTCATCTATTGGGGCGGCGGGGTCCATTGCATGCCAAGTTCACCAATGTCGAATTGCGCGAAATGCTTGGCCTGACCGAAGGCGTAGCGTTGACGAATGCGGAGGACTTGCCGGACTCGGTGCCGGACGAGATGGAAGAGCGTGCGCGTAGGCTCGCCGCCCGCAATTTGGAGACGTTTCAAGCTTTCGCTGCGAATGACCCGGCAGCGGCGCAAAAACGAGTCCATTTCCGTTTTTATTCGAGCCCGATCGAGGTTCTTGGCGATGACCGGGTGACGGGCCTCCGGGTCGAAAGGACCCGGATGGATGGCGACCGGGCGGTTGGAACCGGCGAAACGGTCGACATCCCGTGCGGCCTCGTGGTTGCGGCCATCGGTTATCGGGCCGAGCCGATCCCGGGATTACCCTATGACGAGGGCCAAGGGATCATTCCCAATGATCGGGGCCGGATCGACCACGGTTTGTACGCGGTCGGATGGATCAAGCGTGGGCCGTCCGGGGTGATTTCGTCGTCCCGACCAGATGGAATCGAGGTGGCGGAACATATCGCTGTCGATTTTGCCGACGGTGGAGACAAACCCGGCCGCCCGCGCTTGCAAAGCCTGCTCGAGGATCGGAGTGTCCGCGTCGTCGATTTCGACGACTGGCAAGCCTTGGAAGCGCTGGAAGAAGCCCGCGCTGATCATCGGCAGCCGCGCAAGAAACTGACCGATGTCGACGAAATGTTGCGGCACTTGGAGGCCGACTGAGAATGACCGAAATAGATTACGCGGGCGATTTAGCGCCGGACGACGCGTGGCGTATGCTCAACGACGACCCGTCGGCGGCGCTCGTCGATGTGCGAACCGATGCTGAGTTTGCCTATGTTGGGGGGCCGGATTTGTCGGGTCTGCCGAATCCTATGTTGCGGGTATCGTGGAAGGTGTTTCCGTCAATGACGCGAAACCCGCATTTCGAAGACGCCCTTGAAGAGGCGATGCCGGATAAAAGCACGCCGCTGTTGTTTCTTTGCCGGTCCGGCGTCCGCTCGGTGGCGACGGCGACGGTGATGACGCATCGGGGATATTCGCGTTGCTTCAACGTGCTTGAGGGGTTCGAAGGCGATAAATGCCCACAGGGACACCGGGGCGTGGTTGGCGGTTGGAAGATGCGGGGACTGCCCTGGCGCCAGGATTGATCGTCAGACGTAGACCAGGGCGCCGTCTTTCGAGGCATCGTTCAGAAAGGTCACGACTCCGGTTCGCGTAATCGGCACGATGTCGATCAATGCCGTGTCTTCCAGGCCCTCAGCACGTAGACCCATCTCGCAGACCATGAACGTCACGCCCATCTCGGCGCAGCTCTCCAACAACTCGGACATCGTCGCGACGCCGCGCTGACCGAATTCGGCATCACGCTCAGGTGCGGTCGTGTCTGCCCGTTCCGATGCCAGCGACTGCCAGCCGTCATTTGCGACCAATGCTTGGCATGCGGCCATCGTGAAAAACAGCGTCACCGGTGTATTAATCGCCGCCGCGCCGGCCGCCATGACGAGCGCGTAGTGAACTTTCTCGAACGTCCCCGTCGCGACGACCAGCGAGAGTTTGTCGGGCGGTGAGGTCTCAGCCATGGGCCACGCAGCTATCGGGTGACGGGTTTGCGTGCGCGCTCAAATCCGTGATGGTCGGGTTTTCGCCGCAGAGCGGACAACCCGGGTCGGGTTTGACTTTTATCTTGCGAAACTCAGTGCCCAGTCCGTCGACGACCATGAGCGATCCCGACAAGCTATCGCCGATGCCCATGATCTCTTTCAGTATTTCTGTGGTTTGCAGAGACCCCATCATGCCGCACATGGCGCCCATGACCCCGGCTTCGGCACAGCTCGGCACCTGTCCTGGGGGAGGCGCTTCGCGGAAGATACAGCGATAACACGGCCCGTGATGGCCGTCGGCATCTTGTATATGCGCCTTGAAAGTGCCGATTTGGCCGTCGAAGCGCAGGATTGCTGCCGAGACCAGGGTTTTGTTCGAGAGGAAACACGCATCGTTGATCAAAAAACGGGTTTCGAAATTGTCGGATCCGTCGGCAATGATGTCGTAATTTGCTATGGCGTCCATGGCGTTCGATGCGTCGAACCGCGCGTTGATTGGAACGATCTTGATGTCTGGGTTGATCGCTTGCGCCGCTTCGACGGCGCTGTCGACTTTCGACATGCCGATCCGATCGGTGGTATGCGCGATCTGGCGCTGCAGGTTCGAAAGATCGACCACATCGGCATCCATTACGCCGATGGTGCCGACCCCAGCGGCGGCAAGATACAGCACCGCGGGCGAGCCCAAGCCCCCGGCGCCGACGACCAGTACCTTGGCGTCGAGGAGTTTTTCCTGACCGATTCCACCGACTTCCTTCAGCAGGATGTGCCGGGCGTAGCGTTCGACTTGGGCGTCGGACAGGTTGCTCATGTTTACTCCAACCCTTCGAACAGGGCGGTCGATAGATATCGTTCGGCAAACGACGGCAAGACCGCAACGATGTTCTTGC
The DNA here is from genome assembly GCA_965222395.1 of Rhodospirillales bacterium. Taxonomy (GTDB): domain Bacteria; phylum Pseudomonadota; class Alphaproteobacteria; order Rhodospirillales; family Casp-alpha2; genus UBA4479. Next base: position 2,654,515 of record OZ244947.1, on the reverse strand, counting down.
CCGACATTTCAGGGCGTTCGGCAATTTCGACGGCGGCGGCCAGCGCGGCACCGGACGAAATGCCGACGGCCAAACCCTCCAACCGGGCGACCTTGCGAGACATCGAGAACGCGGTTTCGTTTCCTATCTGCAAGACTTCGTCGATGCCTTCGGTGTTCAGGATATCCGGAATGAATCCGGCACCAATTCCTTGGATTTTGTGCGGGCCGGGCGCGCCGCCCGACAAAACCGGGCTATCTTCGGGCTCCACCGCGACGATCCGGACGTCGGGATTGCGAGCTTTCAGCACGGTTGCGCAGCCGGTGATCGTGCCGCCCGTGCCGACCCCAGAAATCAGTACGTCGACTTGGCCGTCGGTGTCGGCCCAAATCTCCTCCGCCGTGGTGTTGCGGTGGATTTCGGGGTTAGCCGGATTCTGAAACTGTTGCAGCATCATCGCCCCCGGCCTGTCGCGCACGAGCTGCTCGGCCCTTTCAATTGCGCCGCGCATACCCTGTGTCGCGGGCGTCAGGACCGTCTCTGCGCCGAGCAGCAGCAGCATCTTGCGCCGTTCAATCGACATACTTTCGGGCATCGTCAAAATCAGCTTATAGCCTTTTGCGGCGCAGACGAACGCCAGGGCGATACCCGTGTTTCCAGATGTCGGTTCGACCAAGGTTCCGCCGGGCGCGATCTTGCCGTCGCGTTCCGCTGCCTCGATCATGGCCAATCCGATACGGTCCTTCACCGACGCCAACGGATTAAAGAACTCGCATTTCGCCAGAATATCGGCGTCGACGCCTTCGTCATCGGCCAGACGGCGTAAACGGACCAATGGTGTGGCGCCGACGGTGTCGACGATATTGTCGTAAATCTTGCCGCGGAACTCGGAAGTCCGAGGCGCGGGCGGATTATCGTTGATCGACATGGGTCCTCCGGCTGGGCGATTTCTTTTTTCTGGTGCCTTTTATATAGGGACGAAACTCAGATCGTAAAATCCAGGTTCTTGCGTCCTTCGCTCTCGATGCCGGCGGCATTGGCGGATTTGCACAACTCGTCAATGTTGGTCCCGTCGAGCTGTTTCATGATCTCGTCTTGGATACCGGTCCATAGGGGGCGCACCACTTTGTCTCCGAGGTCCGAGCCTTGATTGGTCAGCAATGGGTCTTCCGCTGTCTCCATCTTGCGAACGGACCGGACGATGTCACCGACCGTGATCCGCCGTCGTTCCCGCGCCAACCGATAGCCGCCGCGAGGGCCACGTACGCCGACAAGAATGTTATCGCGAACCAAATGCTGTAGAGCCTGCTCCAAATATCGTTGTGGAATTTCCTGTCGTCGGGTGATCTCGCGACTTTGGACAGGCTCCGAGCCCGCGTGATACGCGATATCCAAAACCGCTTCGATCGCGTACTGCATTTTCTTGGTGATTCGCGGCATTGTCCCCCCTTTTATCCTTGCTGTCCGGTTGACCCGAAGCCGCCTGCGCCCCGTTCCGACTCGTCCAATGTCTCGACCTCGCGCCAGTCGCCCTGTGTCACCGGCGCGATGATCATTTGCGCGATCCGGTCGCCACGCGACAGCGTCACAGGTGCGTCGCCGAGATTTATGAGGATAACCTTCACTTCGCCCCGGTAGTCGGCATCGATCGTTCCCGGTGTATTCAGAACGGTGATCCCGTGTTTGGCAGCAAGGCCCGAGCGGGGCCGGACCTGAGCCTCGAAGCCCGCCGGAAGCTGCATCGCCAGGCCGGTCGCAATCATCGCCCGCCCGCCCGGCGGCAAAGTGACATCGCCGTCTTCCGCCGAGAGTAGATCCATCCCCGCACTTTGCGGCGTCGCGTAGGCAGGTAACGCCAAATCGCGTCCATGCGGCAGCCGGACCACATCAACCGTTACATGTTTCATTCGGCAGCCTCGAAGGTGAGAGCAATCCGTTCCGCGATCCGTTCGGCGACAGCGGGCTTTGACATGCGTGGCCAGTCCTCGACCGCGTCGGCGGTAATCAGATGTACCGTGTTGTCATCGCCGGCGAACGTTCCGGTGCTGGGGGATACGTCGTTCGCGACAATCCAGTCGCATCCTTTACGGTTCCGTTTGGCCGTAGCATGCACAATGACGTCGGTTGTCTCGGCGGCAAATCCGACGACCAACACCGGGCGTTGGTTTCCAGCTGACGACAGGGTCGCGAGAATATCGGGGTTTTCGACCATAGATAGGGTCGGTGCCGTGTTGCCTGCCTCTTTCTTGATTTTCTCGGAAGCTTCGGCATCCGGTCGCCAGTCGGCGACGGCAGCGGCGCATACTGCGATGTCCGCCGGCAGGGCAGCTGTCACGGCATCTAGCATCTCGCGGGCACTTTCGATGTGCACCACGTTGACGCCCGGTGGGTCCGCAAGATCCGACGGCCCGCTGACGAGCACGGTCTCGCAGCCTAGACGTGCCAAGGCGGCGGCAATCGCATGACCTTGCTTTCCGCTCGACCGATTGGCGATGTAGCGGACCGGATCAATCGGTTCGTGTGTCGGGCCGCTGGTCACGATAGCTCGGCGTCCCGTCAGCGGTTTCGGCACGTTGTCAAAAAAAGCCTGCAAGGCGGTGACAATCTCCTCAGGCTCCGACATCCGCCCATAGCCATACTCGCCGCAGGCCATATCTCCCTCGTTGGGGCCGACAATCCCGACTCCCCGGGATATCAGGGTGTCCAGGTTGGCCCGCGTCGCCGCGTGTTCCCACATGCGCACATTCATCGACGGCGCGCATAGCACCGGTTTGTCCGTCGCCAGGAGAACCGTCGTGGCGAGATCACTTGCTAGTCCGCCCGCCATTTTTGCCATAATGTCTGCGCTGGCAGGCGCGACCAGCAGCACATCGGCATCGCGCGATAGATTGATATGCCCCATTTCGTGCTCGTCAGTCAGCGAGAACAAATCGTCATAGACTTTGTCTTCAGACAGCGCGGCAAGGCTTAATGGGGTGACAAATTGTTTGCCACCCTCGGTGAGCACGCAGCGTACGGACGCGCCCTGCTCGCGCAGCCGTCGGATCAGATCCGGAGCCTTGATGGCGGCGATGCCACCCGACACGATAAGGAGTATGCGTTTTCCGCGCATGGCATCTGCCTAAGTTGTGAAAACGGAATAAACCACGAAAGTAGATTGTAAATAATGTATTAGACCGTTATTCGCAATAGAAATAGAAACCTGTCGCCACTCCCGTTACGATCGCTGCCAAAGACGGAGAGACACCCGTGAAATTGATCGCCTATCCCACCGTAGCCAACCCACCCGAACTGCGCCCCGCGCCCGCCGGGCGCAAATGGATGGATGATCTGCCAGAGGCCTACGCGTACCGTTGCCTGCCCCTGACCATTGCAAATGCTCACGGCTGGGAACTATGCACGGCGACGGGTTTTAACGCGGTGTGGACCGGGGGGGCGTCGAAGGATGATATCCACATCACTCCGGACGGGGACGGGATGATGCCCGCGACCCATTTCGGCTCCGGTATCTTAACGTTTCATATCGGTTATTTGTTTCGAACTGAACCGGGGGTCAGTATCATTGCGCAGGGACCGATCAACAGACCAAAGGATGCAATTCAGGCCTTCACCGGCGTCATCGAGACCGATTGGTCGCCGTACACGTTCACAATGAATTGGCAGTTCACGCGTCCGGACATCGAGATTCGCTTCGATGCCGGCGAGCCGTTTTGCCATGTATTCCCCATGCCGCGCCGGGCTTTAGAGGACGTTGAGCCGGAGATACATGCGTTCGATAGCGATCCCGACACATATCAGAGTCACAAGGACTGGTCCGAAAGCCGTAATGCATTCAATACCAACCTGAAGACACCCGGGTCACAGGCGCGGGACCAAAAGTGGCAGAAAGACTATTACAGGGGTTTTCATCCCAACGGCGATGAAGGGCCGAAGGATCACCGGACCAAGTTGCGCCTGAAGCCGTTCGCGGATAAATCAGTCGAACACGGCGACGACGAAAACGATCAATAAAATTAGGGCGACCATCCATAGAACCTGCGCGCCGCGAGGACGGGCACCGGTGTCTTCGCCACGCAAAGCGCGAATGGTATCGGGGTGAAGTCTGACGCGGCCTTCCGACAATAGCTGCGTGCTGCGCTCGACTCCTGACACCATTTCCGGCAGTCGATCGACGACATCGGTCAGGTTCCGGATGGCGTCGCGGACCTTGGCCTCGGGGCCGAAATTATCGCGCATCCATTCCTCGATCAGGGGGCGAATCAGGAACCACATGTTGGCATCTGGGGCAAGTCGACGGGCCGTACCTTCGGCAACCAGCATTGTCTTTTGCAGGAGCAGTAACTCCGGCTGCGTTTCCATCCGGAAGGTTTCCGTGATCTTGAACAATTGGGCCAACAATCGGGCGATCGAAATCTCGTTCTGCGGTTTGTCCAGGATCGGCTCGGCGATGGATCGGCATGCCTGAGTAAAGCTGTCGACGGATCGATCTCGCGGAACCCAACCGGCCTCGAAATGGACTTCCGCAGCACGCCGGTAGTCGCGCATCAAGAAAGACGTCAACATCTCAGCCAGGGCGCGTCGTGTGGGCAGGTCGATCCGCCCCATGATCCCGAAATCGACCACGGCAACACGACCGTCGGGCATGGCGAACATGTTTCCGGGGTGTGTATCGGCGTGGAAGAACCCGTCGCGAAAGACCTGCCGGAACGATGCTGTGGCGGCTTTGGTCAGCATCTCAACCGGGTCCAGGCCGGCAGCGACGATGGCGTCGCGGTCATCCAGCGGTATTCCGTCGATTAGCCTTTCGGTGGTCAACACCCGGCTTGCCGTCAACTGCCAGTCGACCGTCGGCACCAGAAAATCGGGATCGCCCGCGAAGTTCTCGGCGAGTTCCGCCGCCGCCGCCGCTTCGAACCGCAAGTCCATTTCCAACTCGACGGTATCGGCCAGTGTTTCGATGGAGGCAACCGGTTTGAGCCTGCGCAATTGCGGTTGCGTCGTCTCCGCCATTTCGGCCAGCCACCTTAGCAGGTCCACGTCTTCAAAGAACTTTCGCTCGATCCCCGGTCGAAGCACCTTAACCGCGACCGCGCGCCCATCGTGCGTTGTCGCGAAATGCACCTGGGCGATCGACGCGGCGGCGACCGGCGTGTCGTTGAACTCGGCGAACAGCTCCTCAACAGGTGCGCCCAACTCTTCCTCAATGGATGCGCGCGCCTGCGCGGCCGGGAACGGAGGTAGATCGTCCTGAAGCGCCGACAAGTCGTCGGTCATGTCTTCGCCCAACAGATCGGACCGGGTCGACAGTGCTTGTCCTAACTTAATGAAACTTGGCCCCGCGTCGTTCAGTGCACGCGCCAACCGTTCGCCGGGCCGTCCGCCGTCGGCCTCAATGCGAATCCCGATCTTGGCCAGACCTAGTAGCGGTGTCGGCACACCGGCCATTTCGAGCGCAAATAGGGCGTCGTGCTTGGCCAAGAGGCGGGCGAGCGAAAAAAGACGTCGGACATGCTTGGCGGCGCGAAACATGGTCGTCCTCAGACCCGCCAGGCCGAATGCATGGCGGCGATGCCCCCAGACAGATTGCGGACCTTGACGTTGCCGAGACCGGCGTCTGCGATCATGCCGGCAAACGTCGATTGATCGGGGAACCTGCGGATGCTCTCGGCCAAGTAGACATAGGATTCCCGGTCGCCCGCGACTTTCTCGCCGAGCACTGGCATCACCTTGAAGGACCATGCGTCATATGCATCGACCAAGGCAGGTACGGCGAGGCGGGAAAACTCCAGACACAAGAACCGGCCGCCGGGTTTCAACACGCGGCGTGCTTCGGACAAGGCGTGATCGAGCCGTGCTACATTGCGCAGACAAAAGGCGGTGGCATACGTATCGACGCTTCGGTCCGGAACCGGTAACTCTTCTGCGTTGCCGACGATCCAATCGATCCCGTTCAATTGCCCGGCGTCGATGGCCCGGTCGCGCCCCACGGCGATCATTTCTGCCGAATAGTCAACAACGGTCACCGGGCCGCCGCCGCGTTTACGCCAGCGCAGGGTGATATCCCCAGTGCCACCGCCGACATCCAAGAGATGCTGTTCAGCGCGCGGCGAGAGCCAATCCATCATCGCGTTTTTCCACAACCGATGGACGCCGACACTCATCAAATCGTTCATGAGGTCGTATTTCGGGGCTACCGAGGCAAAGACCTCGTGGACCAATCCGGTTTTTTCGTCGGCGCTGACATCTTGAAACCCGAAAGGGACATTGTGGTCCGCCGAGGCTTTGGTGTTTTGTTCGCTCATGGCGGCGACCATAGCCGAACCGACCCGGACGCGCTACGTTCGTCATGCCCGATCGGATAATTTTACATTAAGGATGACGATATGCCCGAACTGCCTGAGGTTGAGACCGTGCGCCGCGGTTTGCAGCCGGTTCTGGAAGGAAAGCGGCTTCTGGAGGTCTCGGTATTTCGGCCCGATTTGCGGTTTCCGATCCCTATCGACCTTGCCGAGAAACTGACAGGTGCCAGAGTACATGGCATAGATCGGCGTGCGAAGTACCTATTGTTTAGGGTCGGCGAAGACCTGATCTGGCTGTCGCATCTCGGGATGTCCGGGCGTTATCGCGTGTACGAGCAAACGCCCCCGCCGCGCGAAGCACATGACCATGTAGAAGTGATGACCGAGGACGGGGTAACGATCCGTTACAACGACCCGCGCCGCTTCGGGTTTATGGATCTCATGCGCGTCAGCGATATGGAGCGTCACAAGTTACTCGCGGATTTAGGGCCCGAACCGTTGTCCAACGCCTTTGATGCACCGGCTTTGGCGGACGGTCTCGGGGATAAGAAATCCGCCATCAAAGTGGCCTTGTTGGATCAACATGTGGTTGCGGGTGTAGGAAACATCTATGCGTCCGAGGCATTGTTCCGAGCCGGTATTTCGCCGAAGCGGACGGCACGCACGATCAAGGGCGGGCGCGCCGAACGCGTCGCCACGGCGGTCCGTGACGTATTGACCGACGCGATTGCCGCCGGGGGCTCGTCGCTCCGCGATCATCGACAGACATCCGGCGAACTGGGCTATTTTCAACATAGCTTCAAGGTGTATGGGCGGGCAGGCGATGCCTGCCCCCGGTGCGGCGCCGGACATCCTATTAAACAGATCGTCCAGGGTGGTCGCGCGACATTTTACTGTTCCAATTGCCAACGCTGATGGTAGAAGCGGAAGATGATCCGCGCTTTCGTCCTCTCTTTCTGTGTTGTTTGGATGTCGACGGGTGACGTCCGGGCGGCGGATGTGTTTCTCTCCGTCATCGACGACTTGCCGGTCATGGCCGAGATGACGGAGCTTAAAGATGCCGCCGTCGCGTTTGAGACCCCGAACGGTCGTATTGCCGAAGCGACGATCCAAGGCCCTGTTTCTGCGGATAAAGTCGCAGCCTTTAATTCGTCCGTTCTGCCGCAATTCGGTTGGATCCGGCAAGGCGACGGAAGCTACCTCCGTGAAGGGGAGCGACTTCGGATCGAGTATGCGGCCGCGAGTGGCGGGCAAACACAAGTGCGGTACTCATTGACCCCCGCACGGCCGTAGCCGAGCTTGGCGAACCGTTGCTTGACGGGGTGCGGAAGGGTCTATATAATCCCGCGTTTCCAAGGGATAACGTTCCTGAAATTAAAGGGTTTTCGAGATGGCAAATTCAGCCTCCGCAAAGAAACGTAATCGGCAGACAGAACGCCGTACCGCCGTCAACCGAGGTCGGCTGAGCGAAATTCGCTCTGCTATCCGTAAAGTTGAAGAAGCGATTGCCAGCGGTGACGAGCAAGCCGCGCGCGACGCCTTCCGGGCGGCGCAGCCAAAACTGCACCGCGGCGCTCAGAAGCGTGTGGTGCCGGCCAACGCTGCATCGCGTAAGTTATCGCGCCTATCGCGCCGTATTAAAGCGATGGCTGCTTAAGCGGTTTCATCGCTTCAATCACCAAGTGCTTGAAAAGCCGTCCGATTCCGTCGGGCGGCTTTTTTCATGTCGTACCGAGTCCAACTGGCAGGCGCAGAAAACGCGTGAAACCCTTGCTCAGCAAGGCTTCGCGCAAAAATTATTGGCTTTCAACGGGGTATCCAAAGTCAAGTGGATTTTTTTAATTTATTTGCGCGAATCGGCCCGGCACCCTGTTGTCACGCGATGCGCACCTCCGTAGTATCCCTTCATCAACGAGTCATAACGCGATGGCTTTAGAGTGATTTGAGGAGGTTTCAAAGCAGCACGCTCTTCATTATTTGTGACTGAGCAATATTTGCCTCTGTAAATTTGTTTTTTATAAAAAAATTACTAATAGTTTGGTGCTTTTTATTTTGTTATTTGGGTTCTTTTTTGGGCCTTGGCATTGAAATTGTGGGCTGCCGGCTGGTTCGATTGATCCATTCTGTAGTCTGAGAGGAAACTTTTCCTCGCGCTCGGTTGCGACCGCTGGGGTGGTGTATCTTACCGCATCTGCAGCGGCGCTAGGTGAGACGGATTTGGGGGTCTTGTCTTGCTTGGTCGTCGATCGGGACCGCAAGGAACTGCGAAGGGGTCGCCGTGGGGCGCCATCAGGCGTCCGCCCCGTCCAACCAATACGGCATGAACATGTTCGGCGACGTTCGCTGCGTCGACCGGGTGAGTGAAAAAAAGCTAGCCTAATGGCGGGGGCTGACGACGGGTGACAAACGCAATGCCTATTCCGGATACCTCATTAACGGACGAGACTCCTCAAGTGCCGGCGGATACGACATCCGACGGCGATTGCGAAGCGTCCGCACAGGACGTTTTAACGGCGCAATGGCAGACGGTACACGGCCGTTTGCGAGACGAGATCGGCGAGGCTGCTTTCCAAAGCTGGATAAAGCCGATGGCCGTCCGCAGCCTCGAAGACGGAATCGTCTACGCAACCGTACCGACACGATTCATGCGCGATTGGATTGTTGCGCATTACGCTGAACGCATTGCGACCCTATGGCAGGACGAAGCGCCCTCGGTGGCGTCGGTCGATGTTTCTGTCCGCAGCGACCGTGCGAAACGGCAACTGCGCGAGGGAATTCGGCGTCAATCAACGGCCTTGGGAGATGTACCGAAGGAGATTCCGACCGGTCGCGAGGGGTTAAGCGCGGCGCTTGATCCGCGGTTCGTTTTCGACAATTTTGTCGTCGGCAAACCGAACGAATTCGCTTACGCCGCGGCGCGACGGGTGGCTGAGGCGGACCGGGTGCCCTTTAATCCGCTGTTTTTGTATGGTGGTGTGGGCCTGGGCAAGACGCACTTGATGCACGCCATCGCTTGGCACATTCGTCAAACCACGCCCGAGCGCAAGGTCATCTACATGTCGGCGGAAAAGTTCATGCACCGGTTTGTTCAGGCGATCCGCGAAAGTACGACGATGGACTTCAAGGACCAGTTTCGTTCGGTCGATGTGCTGATGATCGACGATGTCCAGTTCATTGCCGGCAAGGACTCGACCCAGGAAGAGTTTTTCCACACTTTCAATGCTTTAGTGGATCAAGGCCGGCAAATCGTCTTGTCTGCGGACAAGTCACCGTCGGATTTGGTTGGTATGGAAGAGCGTCTCATTTCTCGTTTGAATTGCGGCTTGGTCGCAGATATTCATGCGACAACGTATGAATTGCGCCTTGGAATCCTGCAATCAAAGGTGGCGCATCTGCGCACCGAAGTGCCGTCGCAGGTGATGGAGTTTCTGGCCCACAAGATTACGGCTAACGTCCGTGAACTAGAAGGCGGGCTGAACCGCGTCGTCGCGCATGCCCAACTGGTCGGTCGAGATATTACGATCGAGGCGACGCAGGAGGTTCTGCATGACCTGCTTCGACACAGCGATCGGCGTGTGACCATCGAGGAAATCCAGAAACAGGTAGCCAATCATTTCAATATCCGGCTGTCCGATATGCACTCCGCGCGTCGTGCGCGTTCCGTCGCCCGCCCGCGCCAAGTGGCAATGTATCTGGCCAAACAATTGACCGCGCGGTCGTTGCCGGAAATTGGCCGAAAGTTTGGCGGGCGTGACCACACCACGGTGATGCATGCAGTCCGAAAGGTCGAGGAATTGAAAACCATCGATCCTGGATTCGCCGAGGATATCGAGCTTTTGCGGCGCATGCTCGAGGGGTAATGCCCGCGCGTTCAAGGGGTGTCTTGAGATGCCCTGTAATGCATTGATAATAAATCAATATTAAGCCCCCTGCTGGGCTATCCCCGCATGGTTAAAAGGCTTGGGTCGCCGTCACCGTCTGTTATAATCCTTAACGCCTTTTTCGGCGGCTCATAGCGTCGTGTTATCGAGTTGCTTTTGTCGTAATTTTTCGTCGGCATCGGTCTTTCCGCAAGGCGTTGGGTTGGAGGTCGCAAGCACGCCGCGTTGCGTCGGCGGATGCCTCCGGTGACTACAGAGGGTATGGATAGCGAAGTATGAAACTGACGATCGAAAGAAGCGATCTGTTGCGGTCTTTGGGGCATGTGCAAAGCGTCGTCGAGCGACGCAATACCATTCCTATCTTATCGAATGTGAAAATCGAGGCGACCGGCGATGCGGTCACCCTGAACGCCACCGATATGGACTTGGATATCGTCGAGAACGTTACCGCGACGGTAGCCACGCCGGGCGCGACGACGGCGCCCGCGCTGACATTCTATGAGATCGTCCGCAAACTGCCGGATGGTGCACAGATAGAACTGGACGCCCCCGGCGACGGCAAGTTGACAATCCGCGCCGGCCGATCTCGTTTTACGCTCTCGTGCCTGCCGACAGAGGATTTTCCGCTGATCTCGGGTGGCGAGTATGCGCATACGATGCGTTTGGCTGCGGCCGATCTGCGCGACATGATCGACCGCACCCGGTTCGCTATTTCAACCGAAGAAACCCGTTACTATCTGAACGGGATTTACCTTCACATCTCCGAGCGGGACGGCACGCCGACGTTGCGCGCCGTATCGACCGACGGTCACCGATTGGCAAGTTTCGAACTGCCATTGCCCGAGGGCGCCGCCGGTATGCCGGGTGTCATCGTACCGCGCAAGACAGTCGGCGAAATTCGGAAACTCATCGATGAGACCGGCGACGATATTGAGATTTCCCTGTCCGAGGCAAAGATCAGGTTCTCCTTTGATGATGCCGTGCTGACCTCAAAGCTGATCGACGGCACATTTCCCGATTATCAACGGGTCATTCCCACCGGCAATGACAAGGAAATGACGGTCGACCGAAAGGTTCTGTCGGATGCAGTGGACCGTGTGTCGGCGATTTCGTCGGAAAAATCCCGTGCGGTGAAGTTGGGCCTCGACGGCAACACGTTGTCGCTTTCGGCGTCCAGCCCAGAGAACGGGACTGCGCAAGAAGAGGTCGAGGTCGGTTACGATAACGACACCATCGAGATCGGCTTTAACTCGGGTTACTTGCTGGATATCGCGCGTCAGATCGATGGCGATACGGCGGTGTTCCATCTGGCCGATGCGGCGTCCCCGACCATCATCCGCGGGGCCGACGACACCAGCGCGCTCTATGTCCTGATGCCGATGCGGGTCTAGATGGACGACGCATGGACATCCGTTCTTGAGTAAACTCTCGACGATAGCGCGCGACGATGCGATGTCAGCCGCGCCCGTCAATGGCCCTCTGGCTGCCGACCGAATTGCGGTCGAGAGAGTGATGCTGACCGATTATCGGAATTACGCATCGGCGCAGTTGGTCCCTGCCGGGCAGAATGTCGTTTTGAGTGGTGCGAACGGCGCCGGCAAGACCAACGTCTTGGAAGCTATTTCCTTTCTGGCGCCGGGACGGGGATTGCGGCGCGCCCGGTTGACCGAAATCACCCGATGTGACGTCGAAGGCGACTGCAACACTGCGCCAAGCCGGACGTGGGCTGTCGCCGCACGGTTGAGTGGCCCCGACGGCAAGGTCGATATCGGAACGGGGATCGATCCCGATGCGACAGGAGTGCGGGAACGCCGTGCAGTGCGGATCGACGGACAGCCTGAAAAGGCACAGAGCGTGTTGGCGGATCACGCCGCGGTTGTCTGGTTGACGCCGCAAATGGACGGATTGTTCCTTGATGGACCGGGCGGTCGCCGACGTTTTCTGGATCGCCTGATTTATGCGTCGGATCCGGCTCATGCCGGTCGCGTTACGGCGTACGAACAGGCGATGAGAGAGCGGGCGCGCTTGCTTGCGGATAAAGGATTGAATGCAGATCCTGGTTGGCTGGACGCGCTGGAAGAAAATATGGTCGGCAAAGGTATGGCGGTGGCCGCCGCCCGGCGCGATATGGTTGGTCGGCTCTCGGCCTTTACCACGACCGAGGCCGGGCCGTTTCCCGTTGCCGAGTTATCATTGATCGGCGGCCCGGAAGGGTGGCTCGACGAAGGGCCCGCGCTCGCTGCCGAAGACCGGTTTCGCGACCTGCTTCGTGAGGATCGAGGCCAAGATGCACGCGATGGTCGGACGCGCAACGGCCCGCACCGCACCGATTTGTTGGTCCATCATGGAACCAAAGGACGACCGGCGTCGGTTTGTTCGACCGGCGAACAGAAAGCGTTACTGATCGGCTTGGTCTTGGCGCATGCACGGATGCAGGCGTCGGAACGCGGTCGGCGTCCAATCCTGCTATTGGATGAGATTGCGGCACATCTCGATCACGAGCGCCGCGCAGCCTTGTTCGATTTGATCGAGGCGCTGGAGACCCAAACCTGGATGACCGGCACCGACGCGTCGTTATTCGACGGCATGCGCGGGCGGGCGGCATTTTTCAATGTAACGGACGGGGCCATTGTCGGTGCCGCGAACTGAGCGACAGACAGAGAAGAGACACCTACGGTTATGAACGAACAAAACGATATCGACGGCGACACTCCGGAAGACATCAATCTGGATCCGGCGGCGCTCGACAATCCGGACGAATACGGCGCCGATCAGATCAAGGTGTTGCGAGGGTTGGACGCGGTGCGCAAGCGGCCAGGTATGTATATCGGCGATACCGACGACGGATCAGGCTTGCATCACATGGTGTATGAAGTCGTCGATAATGCGATTGATGAGGCCTTGGCCGGCCATTGCGATCTGGTCGGTGTGACGTTGAACGGCGACGGATCTGTCACCGTGTCGGACAACGGTCGCGGGATCCCCGTCGACATCCATGCCGAAGAAGGGGTATCGGCGGCCGAAGTCATCATGACCCAACTGCACGCAGGCGGGAAGTTCGATCAAAACTCCTACAAGGTTTCCGGTGGATTGCACGGCGTCGGCGTGTCGGTGGTCAATGCTCTGTCGGATTGGCTGGAACTGCAAATCTTCCGCGACGGCAAGGAGCATAAGGTCCGCTTTGAAAAGGGCGAAACCGCGGCACCGCTGACTGTTGTGGGGGATGCGCCGCTCAAGGACGATGGATCGCCGGAAACGGGAAGTGTCATCACCTTCAAGGCATCGCCGGAAACTTTCACAATGACGGAGTATGACTTTGCCACGTTGGAGCATCGCCTGAGGGAGCTGGCATTCTTGAATTCCGGCGTCGCCTTGCGCCTGACCGACGACCGCAATCCCGAGAGCAATGTCGTCGATCTACATTACGAAGGGGGATTGATCGCATTTGCACAATTCCTCGACCGTTCGAAATCCTCGCTGATTCCAGAGCCGCTCTCGGTGACAGGTGAAAAGGACGGCATTACGGTCGAGCTGGCGATGCAATGGAACGACAGCTATCACGAGACCACGCTGTGTTTCACCAATAACATTCCGCAACGCGACGGCGGGACGCACTTGGCCGGATACCGCGGTGCGTTGACCCGGACGATCAACAAATACATGTCTTCGGGCCTCATTTCGAAAAAAGAGAAAGTTTCCGTTACCGGTGATGATGCGCGCGAAGGGTTGACGTGCGTGCTGTCGGTCAAGGTGCCCGATCCCAAGTTCTCATCGCAAACCAAAGACAAGCTTGTCTCGTCGGAGGTGCGGCCCGTGGTCGAAAGCCTATTGTCGGAGGGGTTTGACCGTTGGTTTGAAGAACACCCGACTGAAGGTAAAAAAATCCTGACGAAGATCGTTGATGCCGCCACGGCGCGTGAAGCCGCCAGGAAGGCGCGGGAATTGACCCGCCGCAAAGGGGCGCTCGATGTCAGTTCGTTGCCGGGAAAACTGGCCGACTGTCAGGAACGGGACCCGGAAAAGTCAGAACTGTTCATCGTCGAGGGTGACAGCGCCGGCGGTTCCGCCAAACAAGGTCGCGAAAGGGGTTTCCAGGCGATCCTGCCTTTGCGCGGGAAAATCCTCAACGTGGAGCGGGCACGGTTCGATAAGATGCTTAGCTCCAACGAAATCGGAACGCTGATCGCGGCTCTAGGCACGGGGATCGGACGCGAGGATTTCGATGTCGATAAATGCCGTTATCACAAAATCATCATCATGACCGACGCCGACGTCGACGGCAGTCATATTCGAACACTTTTGCTGACGTTCTTTTTTCGGCAAATGCCGGAATTGATCGAACGCGGTTACCTATATATCGCGCAACCGCCATTGTACCGGGCGAAACGTGGGAATTCTCAGGTCTACCTAAAGGGCGACCCCGAATTGGAAGACTTCCTATTTGATTCGGCCATCGACGAAGGCACGGTTTACGTCGCCTTCAACGGTGAGCAAATAGCCGGACCGGATTTGCAGACTTTGGCAGTAGAGGCACGCGGGGTCAAAACTCGTTTGGAGCGTCTGTCCAATCATGTGCCGACCGAGATTCTCGAGCAGGCCTCTATCCTGGGCGCTCTCAACCCCGGGATCCTCGGCGCACCGGAGCAAGGCAATGAAGCTGCGGCCTACATCGCGCGGCGATTGGACGCTTTGGTGACCGAACACGAACGTGGTTGGCACGGTCGGGCGTTGGAAGACGGAGGATTAGAGTTTTCCCGCATGCTGCGTGGCGTCCAAGAGACACATGTCATCGATGGGGCGATTATGCGCTCGAAAGATGCCCGTGAATTGGACGCCATGGCGGGCAAGCTCCAGGCAACGTTCGCCAAGCACGGCGTGCTCGAGACCAAGGATAAGGAATTGACGGTCACGGGGCCCGTATCCCTTGTCGACCACATTACGGATTTGGGCCGCAAAGGGATTTCCATCCAACGTTACAAAGGGTTGGGTGAGATGAACCCCGACCAGTTGTGGGAAACCACTTTGGACCCGGAGGTGCGTTCGTTACTGCAGGTTCGGATCAATCACATTGACGAGGCCGAGGAGGTGTTCTCCACGCTGATGGGGGATGTCGTCGAGCCCCGCCGCGACTTTATCCAAGAGAACGCGCTTAAGGTCGCAAACCTCGACGTTTAATCGCGGTGTATGAGTGTGGATTGATTCATACCGTGCGAATTCTGACAGATATCGTGCGAAAAGCAGACGTCACATAAAACCAATAGAAACGTCGGCGCTCAGCCAGAAGCGGCCAATGACACGCATCGTGACCGGCCATCGGACGTCGTGGTTATTCAGTCTCAAGACGAAATTTGAGAAACTTTGCCCCGTCGTACTCGATCTCGCCGACATGCCTCGCGCCATGTCTTTCGAGCGCACCCAGGTTTTTTCGAGATGGTGGCAAGAGAAATGTGACGAACGAGATGCGCTCGTCGGCAATAGCAAAATCGATCGCTTTCTTTGTAACACGCTGCCCAAGCCCAAATGCATCGGGCCGTAGGACCAATCCGAAATCCCACTCGTCATTTTCTTTCTGAAAGCCGCCCCACCCGAGATATCGGTCGTTGGACAAGATTGCCCAGTGGCCCAGCCCATCACGAGCCCAGTACTCCTCCTTTTGAGCTACAAACTTCGCCACAGCCTTGGCGTTCCATTCAAATGTCAGAAGCGGCATGTGCTCCGCAACCCGCGGATCAGACATATGAGCTGAAATCTCGGTTGGCTCAATTTCTGACAACCGAGCAAATGTAATTTCATCCTTCATAATAGCTTCTTTCGGCATCCAGTCTCGGCCTTCCCTCTCCCTCGAGTGCAACGCAAACTGGGTAGCGGGTATATAACGCGGCGATTACGTTGTCACAGGGCGTTCAGATCAGTGTCGTCCTTGCAGGCGCCAAATTGAACCATTGCGCCGTCGCGCTGGTTCCACTGCGTTAACCGTGAACGGATTTACGTAATCTATCGATCGCTAACGGCATCGAGTCTCCGGTCATATTGGCAAATCCAAGCATGAGTGCGGGGCCTTGCGGAAAGCGGATTGTAAAGTCTGACATGGGTCGCGGCTGAAGACCATTTTCCAAGGCCCGAGCATGAACCGCCTTGTCATCAACGTCGTCGGCGAGACGCCCGATAAGGTGAAGTCCCGCATTCAACACGGTGATGTCAAAATCCCCAGCGAGTTCGCGCCGCATGATGTGCGATAAGGCGTTTTGCCGACGCAGGTATAGTGACCGCATTCGGCGGATGTGCGAATGGAAAGCGCCGGTTTCGATAAATTTCGCAATTGTCACCTGCGTCGAGAGATTGGGCGGCCGGCAAATCGTATCAATAAGTCGCGTGATGACATCGATAAATCGTTTTGGCACCACGAGGTAACCGATACCGAGTGACGGCAAGAGGGTCTTGCTGAATGTGCCGAAGTAGAGCACGCGGCCGTCAGGGTCGAGGCTTTGTAAAGATGGCGCCGGAGAGCCACCGAAGCGGTATTCGCCGTCGTAGTCGTCCTCTAGAATCAGAGCGTCGACATCATGAGCCCAACTCAGCAGTTCCAGTCGGCGGCTGAGGCTCATCGTGTGGCCGAGCGGCGCCTGCCGTGCCGGCGTCACATAGGCAAACCTCGCATTGTTTCGCAGGGCACGCCCTTCGCTGACAACCATGCCGTCTTCGTCGACCGGGACCGGAACGGTATTGACCCGAAACAACTCGTAGGCGCGGGGTGCACCGGTATACCCGGGGTCTTCGGTCCAACCGAAGTCGCCAGGGTTGGACAATGCCAACAGCAATAGATGAAGCGCCTGCCGTGTGCCTGAAATGATGAACACCTGAGACGGGTCACAAATCACACCGCGGCTCGATGATAGGTAAGCGGCCACTTGCTCCCTCAGTTGACTTGCCCCTTCTGCCGGGCAGCGCGCTTCCTCGGCGCGAACCAACGAATGTGACACTTGACGCTGTAGCCGCGAGAACGATTTCACCGGGAACGCATTGATCGCCGGTATGCCTGGGTTGAACGGAAGTGAAAGGCTCACAGCGTCCGGTTCGGCTAGTTCCGCGCCATCGATCCTGTTCGCAAACATCTCTTGGTTCGCCCGCGACGGTATGTCCCGCACTGGAACCGGGTTCACTTTCCACGCCAACGTATCGGGCAGAACTTTGGCAACGAAGGTTCCCGATTTTTCGAGCCCGACCAGATACCCCTCGGATTTCAATTGATCGTACGCCATCGCGACGGTTGTACGCGATACTGACAAATCGTTCGCGAGCCCGCGGGTCGATGGCAGCCTCGCGCCCGGCTCCAATTGCCCAGAGATAACAAGCTCGCGGAGGCGGGTGAACAATTGCGCACTAATCGGCTCGTCCGTACTCCGCTCGAGTGAGACGCCCGGTATTAAAACGCCTGCGCTTAATCTTGCCAAACTTGATCACTTCCATCTAACAAACTGAAAGTCGGCGACTCCCGGGGACTGTGCCAAAAGGGGGGGAGCCGCCATAGTCTACATAAGTGTTCGATGAGGCCTCAAGGCACGTAAGTAAAGCGCGTGTACCAAGGGATCGAAGCGATGCCAATCAGTTGCTCGCTGCCGTCGAACATGTCCTTCAGTTCCGGGATCGTTACCGTTATCGATAAGTTGGAGACCCGGTCGACATCATTTGGTGTGCTTTTAATGACGTCGACCAGTTGTTGGTATTTATAGACGCGCCGAATGCTCGGATCGGCGGCGGATGTCAGCAAGGAGTCCTTTTTGACCAGTTTCGGCACCGCCGGCGCATACGTCATTTTTAAGGCGAGTTCCCCGCCGTCGTGGCGCACGACCCAGGTATCGTTGCCCGCGTTGGCGCCCGCGTTTTCCCCCGTATGCGTCACCTGTCGTTTGACGTTCGAGTGAGCGGAGTTTTTATACGGCCCGGCCCCTTTCGTGGGCGAGTATACGCGGGCAATGAATGTGGCCTTCTCGCCGCTTTCGATCTGCTTCCCTGGAACAACAACCGCGACCATCCGGTAGGCGCCGGCCCCCTTCGGCTGATCTTTAGCATCCAGATGCAAGAGACGATCGATGAAGACGAAGAACAGGTTGGCCCCAGCATAAGCGCCAGAGGTTCTCGGCGCGATTTCATAACCATCGGGTAACCACTTGGCCGCTTCGGTTGCGGAGACCTTGTAGGCGACAAATGTCCGTGTATCGGCGATCGTCGAGTTGAATGTTTCCGCGTTTGCCCGACTAAAAAAACCGAATGTCATCAAGAAGAAGACGGGCAAGACAAACAGAAGCATGAATGGACGTTTGGTTAGCATGTGACGTTTCCTCGATTTATCTATTGTCGCTGAAGAGGTCGAAGAAAAGCGCCCTTTTTGAGTCTTGGACAATGCCCAGAACGTAATATTTGGAATGGCCAGAATAACCGGCCGGCGAACTACTCGGCGCCATGCCGACGCCAATGAACCCGGAAGATTGCTGGTTTTACAAGGGTTCTATTGGCATGCTTTCTAGAGGTGCCGGAGTTCGACCGTTTAATTCTGGCCCCTGTAGATATATTTTTCTGGTTATTGGTGAAGAGCCACAATCTTGGTTAGTCCTGGCCCGGAGATTAGTTCTCCAAACTCAGGGAAGGCATTCAACATGAAGATTCAAAAGACTGTCGTCGCCGCAATGACCGCGGTTGGCATTACGGCGCTATCGGTTGGCCCAAGTGCCGCCGAGATTCAAGAGTACAACTTTGAAGTCGTCGGCACATGGGGCTTTTTGGAAAACTGGAAACAGTTCGAAAAGAAATTCTGGACAGAAATGCTACCCGAAGCGTCGGGTGGCAAGCTGACTGCCAACGCGAAACCGTATACGGAACTTGGGATTAAAGGCTACGAGGTAATGGCCGGCGTCAAGAAGGGGGCTTACGACGCGGTTCACGCACTGACCTCCTATAGCGCGCAGTCCAGTCCGGCCCTCGAAGGCATCGACCTTGCCGGAATCATTCAGGACTTCGACACCTATCGCAAAGCAGTCGATGCGTATCGACCGGTGTTGGAACGTGAAGTGCGCGAAAAATACAACGCGCAAATCATCAACCTCTATACGTTCCCCAGCCAACAGCTTTGGTGCAACTTGGGGGACAAAGATCAGAAGACCGTCTCTCTGAAAGATCTGGCCGGGAAGAAGATTCGGACCTACAGCCGTACGCAGGGCGACTTCGTCGAGGGTCTGGACGCCAGCTCCGTCACTATCGCGTTCGCCGAGGTCGTGCCCGCGCTGCAAAAAGGCGTCGCCGACTGCGGGGTTACCGGAACCATGCCGGCTTACAACGCCAAATGGTGGCAGGTCGTTACCCACAACATCCGGGTTCGTATCGGCTTTGCCGCGACGTTCACGGCGATCAATCTTGATGTCTGGAACGACTTCAACAAGGAGACTCAGGACTTGATACTGGATCAGGCTAAGAAGCTCGAGGACGAGACCTGGCAGTTCATCAACGCGCTCGATCAAGCCGGTATGAGCTGCAATGCAAGTGGTCCGTGCGACAAAGGTGAGCCAGGCGGCATGGTCGCCGTCGAGCCATCTGCCGAGGATCAGGCGATGTTGAAGCAAATCGCCAGCGACGTTGTCATCAAGCGTTGGGCCGAACGATGCGGTGAAGAATGCGCGAAGGAATGGAATAACACCGTCGGTAAAGTAATCGGTATCGAAGCCACGTTCTGAGAAAGAGGTTCTCCCTGGCCGTGCGGTAAGCGTTTAGCAATGCGCCGCACGGCTTTTCTCTCAACGGGTTGAGATTTGCCATGTTAGACACTATCCACGGTCGACTATTCAAGGTCTCACGTTTCGCCGTGATCGTCGGTGGCGCAGCACTGCTGATCTCCGCGATCTTGGTGACCTTGGACGTTCTATCGCGCGGTCTGTTCAATTATTCCGTCAGCGGATCCGACGAAATTACTGGCTACGTATTCGCGGCGAGCACGACCTGGGCCTATTCCTATTGCCTCTTGTCGCGGGCCAATATCCGGATCGACGCGCTCTACAATACCTTGAGCATGAAACCTCGGGCGATCCTCGATACCCTCGGACTGCTGGCGCTGGCGTATTACATATTCCTGCTGTCGGCGAGTGCCCTCGACGTTCTGGTCGAAAGTATCGAATTTGAGAAAACGGCCCAGACCACATTGGCGACACCTTTGTGGATCCCCCAGGTTTTTTGGGCATCCGGCCTGTTCTTTTTTCTCTTCTGCCTTTGCTTTCTGAGCTTCTACGTCCTCTTCAAAATCGCCAAAGGCGATTGGCACGGCGTCAACAAACTCGCCGGCATGAAGTCGATCGAAGAGGAAGTTGCGGAAGAGCGGCACGCGTGACCAACCCCCAAGACAATCAAATGAAAAGAGTACCGATCGCATGCCGATTCTGATCTTAACGATGCTCATCGCATTGATTGCCGCGGCCATTCCGGTCGCGGCGGTCTTGGGAATTCTCGGTCTGACGCTCGACGAAGTGTTCATGCGCGGCCGGCGATCTTTGATGCTCGGCGACTTCATCTGGGAGCAGAGTATCGAATACATCTTGGTCGCCATTCCTATGTTCATTCTGCTCGGCGAGATCATGCTTCGCTCGGGCATCGCATACCGGATGTACAATGCGGTCAGCCAATGGCTATCGTGGCTCCCCGGTGGTTTGATGCACGCGAACATTGGGTCCGCATCCATTTTCGCGGCGACGTCCGGGTCAAGCGTTGCGACCGTAGCGACCGTGGGTACGGTGGCCTATCCGGAGATTCAAAAACACCGCTATCAGGAGAAACTGTTTCTCGGTTCTCTGGCCGCCGGCGGAACCCTGGGAATCCTTATCCCGCCGTCGATCAATCTTATCCTTTATGGATTGTTGACCGATACGTCCGTGCCGGAACTGTATCTTGCGGGTGTGATCCCCGGCTTAACCTTGGCTTTATTGTTCATGGTCGTGGTTGCCGTTGCGTGCCTTTTCAAACCCGACTGGGGCGGTACGAAGGTTCAAGCCGACTGGTCCGGCCGCATCCGGTCGTTGCCGGATCTGCTCCCGCCGATCCTTCTTTTTGTTGTTGTCGTCGGATCGATCTATGCCGGTCTTGCGACGCCCACCGAGGCCGCGTCCATCGGCGTGGTGTTCGCGCTCGGCATCGCCGCGATGAATAAGGCTCTCAATATAAAAATGTTGATCGAGGCGTTTGAAGGCACGATGCGCACGACCGCTTCAATCATGATTATTATTCTCGCTGCCGTGTTCCTGAACTTCGTCCTTGGGTTTTTAGGCGTCACGCAATTGATCCTCCAGACCATTGAAGATCTGGGCTGGACGCCAATGCAAACGATGTTGGTGATCGTCGCGTTCTATCTCATTCTCGGGATGTTTATGGAGACTTTGTCCATGATGCTGACGACGATCCCTATCGTCTTTCCGATTGTCGCGTTCATGGGGTTCGATCCGGTCTGGTTCGGTATTCTTATAACGGTTCTAATGGAAGCGGCCCTGATTACCCCACCCATCGGACTGAACCTTTATGTGGTGCACGGTCTCCGAACGCGCGGCGGAAAATTTAACGATGTGAGTGTCGGTGCGACACCTTTTCTTGTCGCCATGCTTCTCATGATCGCTGCGCTGCTGGCATTTCCGGGTATTGCCACCTGGCTGCCGCAGAAATTCTATTGAACGCGGGGATAGTAAAATGACCACCACTTGCCTGCCATTTGATACAGCGCCCAAACGGCCCGTCACGAAAGCCCCGGCGGGCGCGTGCGACTGTCACGCCCATGTCATCGAGCCGCAGACTGTCCAGCCGTATGTCGCCAATCGGTCTTATACACCGCCACCGGCGTCGCTCGAAGACTACAAAAACATGCATCGGACATTGGGCATTGAACGCGCCGTCATCGTCCAGCCGTCGGTATACGGAACCGACAATCGTGTCACGCTACGCGCCATCGAACGTTATGGGCCGAATTGCCGGGGTGTGGCCGTCGTCGATGGAAGTATCCCGGAAGGAGATATCATACAGTTGCATCTCGGGGGTATCCGGGGCGTGCGATTTAATCTTGTGTATTCGGGCGGTGTCGATGTGTCGATGCTAGAGGTCCTCGCGGGTCGCGTTAAAGACCTTGGTTGGCATCTTCAACTGTTTATCGGCGCGGAGGGCTTATGCGATTTGGAAAACCGACTCCGCGATTTGCCGGTGCCGATCGTGATCGATCATATGGGCATGGTGGACGCCTCGAAGGGGACCGAGCAGCCGGCGTTCAAGGCGTTACTGCGGCTTGTCGACGGGGGAAAGACATGGGTGAAGTTGTGCGGTAACTACAGAATTTCGGACCGCGTGCCGAACTTCGAGGATGCCATGCCGATCGCCCGGAAACTGATCCAAGCTAACCCCGACCGCATGGTGTGGGGAACGGACTGGCCGCACCCGGCGCTCAGTAACTTCATGCCCAACGACGGTGACCTGTTAGACGCGCTTGCCAGTTACACGTCGGATGCGCGAACGCTGAAAAAAATCCTGACCGACAATCCGGCACAACTTTATGACTTCTGAGTATTGTTCCTAACAAAGAAAGCTACTCGCGCACTGCGCGCGGCACTCGATCATTGAGCTTTGTTTTCGTGCGCTCTCAGGACAGGCCGTTTTTCATCAGGCGACTGGTGACCAAGGACTATTTTCGCATATTCTGTGACAGCCTATTCGCATAACGTAAGACAAATTATGCGAGGGACGGCGGATTGCGAAAAGTACCATTCGGAAGATATGCGTCGACCAACAGTCACAAAGAGGTGAACGATTGCGCCAGCGTACCATCCCCTTGAGCGCGTTGATCGCCATTGCCGTCGCTATCGACGTCATGCACGGACCACCGGCTCTCGCCGAAGTGTCGGAATGCGTCAGTTATGACGATCCGAAGCGCTTGATGGAATGTTACCGCAAACTCCTGACGGGGCAGGATATGTCCGCCGGGACCCCCGAAAGACTAAAGGTGGGGCCTTATATTCTCGTCAAGTCGGAGGACGACTCAGAGATCGGGTGGACTTTGACTGCGTCGGACATGACGCCAAAAGGATGGCGGCATCTCAGCCTCAGGACGTACGCAAAGAATTTGTGGGTACGATCTGAAGATCAGTCGGATGCGCAAAGGTTTGAAGATCTTCGGCCGTCGATCTGGATCCGCTGCGTCGATGGCGATCTGACCGGTTTCATGGATTGGGGCATTTTCCTGGATGTTCGTAATGCGCGTATTACCTTTCGCTTCGATGAGGAACCCGTTCGGGCAGCAGTTCCGCACATCTCCGCCGACCGTCAACGGATCGAGCCGATCAGTAAAGACCAATTGATCAGACGTATCTCGGCCATGTTCGGTAAGCATACGCTTGTTGCGCAAGTCACACCCGAGGGAGAGCAACCCTTGGCCGTCGATTTCGATATCTATGGGTTGGAAACCGCGATCCAGCCTTTGCGCACGGCCTGTCCATGGTAACGATGGCAGGATTGTGCCGCGTATCGGTCAGTCTGGCGCGTCGAATACGGGACCGCCCGGGCGAAAGTTGAAAAGCTCCAACCGGCTTGAAAGTTCGTTCATCTCTCGTTTCAGGCGGATCACGGTCAGGCTTGCCGGACTGACGGGGATGATCTGCGAAGGTGTCAAACCCAGGAACGCGTCGAGAATTGCGCGAATTACGCCGCCGTGTGCGACAACGAGCGGGCGCTCATGGCCGACAGCGATAAGCATCTCGATGGCATCGACGACGCGGGCCTGAAATGTCTGCCAATTTTCGCCGTTATCGGGGGCGTGTGTTCCGGCACGCCATCCAAGGTACGCATCTGGATTCTCTGCACGCAGTTCCTCAATCTGACGCCCTTGCCAAACGCCGACGTCGATCTCGCGTAATTTTGCATCAATATCGAATCCCGTGAAGCCCATCAACTCGGCGGTGTCGCGGACCCGCTCGAGGTCGGAGGAAACCACGAAATCCGGCTCTAGTCCCTGCACCGTGGGCCCCAGTGCAGTCGCCTGATCCCGCCCCTGAGCCGATAGTGCGACATCCGCTTGTCCCTGCAACAGTCGATCTTTGTTCCATTCGGATTCGCCGTGACGGACAAGCATCAATCTCATATTCATAGGCGGGTTCCTTCTTCGTTGAAGAGTGCAATGGGTTTCTCCGGCAAGCGGAAGTAAATCGTTTGCCCAGGTTCCAGAGTCTGACGTTCCGAAACCACGGCGGTGATACGGAAGCCGTCATTGACGCCAATGACCATCGTTTGCCCTGCAAGTGGGCTGGACTCAGCGTATTGGGCCTGTACCGTTCGCCCGGCCGCGTCGACCGAAACATCGATGTCTTCGGCACGGTAAAGGGCAAAGCCGCGATCAACGTTGACGGTCAACTTTGCAAGCGGGGTCGAGCCGTGCATCAACATCCCGTCGTTGAACGAAAATGGGACTAGGTTGCCTGGTGGGGTGCCGATGAATGTCGCGACGAAGGCGGATTCCGGGTTATCGATCAGATCGTTTGGAGGGCCGAATTGTTCTATTCGGCCTTCATTCATGACGGCGACATGGCTGGCCATGGATAGGGCTTCGACCTGATCGTGCGTCACATATACCGATGTGGCGCCGGTCGCGCGGTGAATGCGGATCAGTTCGGTGCGCATCTCCACGCGCAGTTTTGCGTCCAAGTTCGATAAAGGTTCATCGAACAGGAGAATGCGTGGTTTCGGGCCGATCATTCGCGCGATGGCCACCCGCTGTTGCTGTCCGCCGGAAATCTCGTTCGGATAGCGATGGGCAAGGTCGCCTATTGCCAGCAGATCCAAGACTTCCGCGACCCGATCCTTCCGTTCGGATGGGGACCACTTTGCAACTTTCAGCGGCCATTCCACGTTTCCGGCGACGGTCATGTGCGGCCACAAGGCGTAAGATTGGAAAACCAACCCGGTATTGCGTTTCTCCGGCTTGATCATCCAATTTTTCGCACCGTCGGATACGGTGTTGCCGTCGAATGAAATTTGTCCGCCGCTCGGCGTTTCCAGACCGGCGAGCATTCGGAGCATTGTTGACTTGCCGCAACCCGAGGGACCGACGAGGACTAAAAATGCATTGTCGGGTACCTCGAACGACAGGTTGTCGACCGCATTAAAGGAGCCGAAACTTTTAGTGATGTTTTCAACGGTAATCATAATGAATTCCTAGGCTCGCTTAATCGGAAAGCCATGGCTGTGATTTCGATTGGAGGCGGTTGGCGATCAGCGTCGCGACAATTGAAATGGTCATGATAACGACGGTTATGGCATTCGCCGGTTGGGCGAACCCTTCGGATGCGTATCTGAATGCGACGACTGTCAACACCGGCATTGTCGGTGTGAACAACAAGACGACAAGTGATAGATCCCGGACGATTTTGACGAAGATCAATAATGCCCCCGCCGACATGCCACGTACTGCAAGCGGCACCATGATGGCGGCAAATCGCTGCACGAAGTTGGCGCCCGTCATGCGTGCGCATTCTTCGAGTTCGCCGCTCACTTGTTGCAGCACAGCACGGCCGGTTTGTACCGAGAACGGCAACAGATATGCGGTTCCAGCGACAACGAGCATTGCGAAGGTTCCATAAAGGCCCGGGAACGGACCGATTGGTGCACCGAGATACGTGATATAGGCGGCGCCGAATGCGAGTCCCGGAACAAGCAGTGGCAAGAACGCGATTTGATTGATCACGCCGCTCAGAAACCCTGTGCGGTGTCGCGCCAAGGTATACGCGATTAGGACGCCGACGAGTGTGCCTGTAACCGCCACCATCAGCCCAAGTCCTATGGAGACGCCGCTGGCTTGGACGATTTCAGGATTGTGAAGAACACCCGGCAGCCCTTGAAGGTACGCAGGATTGGAGACGCCGATCCAGTAGTGAAGCGTCCAGTTGGAGAACAACTCCGATGAGGCGGGGGCGAAGCTCGACGCAACCAGCGTGATCACGGGAACGATGGTGGTTAGTGTGCAAATGACGACCGCCAGGGTAAAAAACGGCCATGTGCCGACGCCCAGGTCCAGCTTTTTGCTGCGCCCGCCTTTGCCGGTGATCGTCGCGTAGGATCGACGTCCCGAGATAATCTTCGTGCCGAACCAAAGGAATGCCGCCGAGACGAGAATCAGCAGAATGGCGATGACATAGGCGCGCTCGACTTGCCCCACCTCAACCATTCCGAATATACGCGTCGACAGTGTTTGCATGCGGACGGGGAGCCCCAATAACGCCGGTGCCGCAAAATTCGAAACGGCCCCCGCAAATGTTAAAGAGGCCCCCGCGACCACTGCAGGGAGGGCGACCGGTAAGACGATGCCGAATAGAATTCGTTTTTTTGATGCGCCGGCCAAGGTTCCGGCTTCGACAAGATCGGAGTTGACGGTGGCGAGGGCGGCGGCAATGACGGTGAATGCCAAAGAGTAGTAGTGAGCGATCAAAACAATCAACGTTGGCACGATGCCCCATGCCAACCAATCCGGGATGTCCAATCCCAAGCCTTGCAGAAATCCAACTTGGCCGCCGACTCGGTCATTCCGAAACAAGACGCCCCATGCGAGAGCCGTTGCGAAACTTGGAATCATGAAAGGCAGGGTGGACAAGAAACCGAGGGTTTTTCTGAACGGAACCGTCGTCATCACGACAAGCCACGCCATGTATCCGCCGAGGACGACGCAGCCGATAGCCGTTCCAATGCCGAGAATGATTGTCGTCGTCAACGGCTTGTAGAACAGGTTGGGCGCCAAACGCCCGGATAGAACCTCGGACCATGCGCCGATGGTGTCGGGCGTCAATGTATCCAACAGTATCTTTGAGAGCGGCCCAACGACCAGCGCCATCAAGATCGCCAGGACGGCTAATTTTAAGATGAGGCTGGGGGTGGCAAACGCTCCCACCCCCAGTGCCTTCATGCGGCCGAGTGAAACGGTACTCATCTGTTGTCTATTCCTCGGCTCAGCAATCGTTTCTTATTGCAGCGTAATGATCAGATCGGCAACTTGCTTGCGGATTTCCGCCGTTTTCGCCGGTGCGATCCGCCACGCGTTGAAGGCGTCGAAAGGAACTGCATCGGGGTGCGGCGTGATATCTGTCCGGGTCGCATAGTCGCCGGGGACGTAGAAAGGTTTGAAGCCAGCGCCACCCGTTGTCGATTCATCGCCCATGAGGAAATCGATCACGAGCCGGGCCGCTGCCGGATTCTTGGCACCCTTGGCGACACCGATGACGGCCGGGAACACGATGCCCGGCGACGGTTGAACGTCATTCACCAGTTGCAGTGCCCAACCTTCTTCTTCGTTGTCTCGGCGATCCGAATAACTGGTAAAGCCGACAGGCGGATTGGACTGTCCCTTTTTCCCGACGGCGGCATTCACATCGTCGGTCGACTTGACGAGCACGAGATCGTTGGCGAATAGGTCGGCGATGAACTGTTCACCGGCGTTTTGCATGCCCGACGACAGCGAAATGTCCTTACCGAACTGTTTTTTGTAAGCCGCAGCCATGGCATCGGACTCAAGGACGACTTGGGTCATCAAATCCAAGTAATCGCCGCGTTGGAGCGGATCGACCATGACAACCCGGCCTTTCCATGCCGGTGTCGTCAGTTCCCAAAGATTGGATACCGGGGCACCGTTGGGATGCGCTTCTTCATTGTACATCAGGACCTTGGTCGAGAGTCGTTGGGCAAGGAGCGGAGATTTGTAGGCATCTGGAACGCGGTCCATGACCCGCGGCGGCACATACTTCGTAATGATTCCTGGTTTCAGCAGTTCGTCAAAAACCACAGGTGCGTCGGACGTATAGATGACGTCGGTGTTAATAACGCCGGCTTGGCTCTCCGCCTTCAATCGTGCGATTTGCTTCGTCGATGAGATGTCGTAACCGACCAGATCGATACTCGGGTATTTGGACTCGAACGCTTTCTCGACCTTCTTGATCCGGCTCGTAAACGAATAGACGACGACCTGTCCTTCCTTTTCTGCCAAGGGAACGAGCTGGTCGATGGGCAGCGTGTTCAAATCTTGGGCAGAGGCAGGCATCGCAAGCGCGACAGCCATGCCGAATGCGGCAATTTTAAGTGCTTTGGTCTTCATGTTTTCCTCCTGGGTTTTAAGTAGTCCCTAACGATTGGATCCCTCGAAGTCTTGAATGAGGTTCCCGAGTGTTTCCAAGGCGGCCAGTGACGACGCTTCATTTCGTTGCGCCAAATGCAGAATGATTGCGTTGCAGATCGTCATGGGCACGACCAAGGACTGAAAACTCTCGCGCCGACCGCTGCGTGGTGCGGTGAGCGTGATGTCGGCCGACGGGTTTAGCGTCGGCCCGATGGTTCCTGAAATTGCGGCTGTCCTTGCGCCAACAAGACGGGCGCGGTTCATCAGTTGCGGCAAATGACGCGGTGTGCGGCGAAATGCGAAAGCCAGCAGGATATCGCCCGCATGTATTCCCAAGGATTGTTCAGCCAAATCGCGGCCGCTACCGTGTAGTCGTGAGGTGTCGATGCCAAAGCGCAGAAGACGCCGTTCCATCATTGCGGCAAGCGTCTCCGCGTTTCCCGTCGCGTATATGTGAACCTTGCGGGCCGTCGCGATGGCTTCGGTCAGATCCGTGAGCGGTTGCGACCGCATGATATCGGGGAGCGCCGACAGAGCCTCGATCTCTTGAGCGACGAGGGTCTCCAGCGGGCTCTCAGCGGCGGCATCCTTGATCGCGGTTTTAACACGTTGTGCCGGGTCGGTTTTCACGATGAATTCAGCACGAAGTGCATCGCGGAGCTTCGTGTATTTCTCGAAACCGAGTTTCTTGGCCAGCCGCGACACCATGGCTTCGTGAACGCCAACGGACTTGGCCAAGTCCGATGCCGTGCCAAGTGCAACGTCTCGCGGGCGCTTGATGATCTCCTGAACTAGTTCGCGCTCCGACGGCGAAAGTTGCTCGGCGGCGGTACGCATACGTTCAAGAATGGACATTGGACTCTCCATGACTAACTGATATCAATTAAAATTGACAAAATAGTTACAATGTCAAGAATTATTGATAAACCGGTTTGTCGACCTACCTCGACGCTTGCCGCGGTGCAGCCGCGTGAAGTCTGTTCTGCCCCTGATCCTGGGGCGGAAAGAGGCCGTCGATTATTGATCGTCAGCCGCCAATTCGTCTCGTAAGGTGGAGACGTGAGTCTTCCAAATTTGGGTTGTTAAATATGGGCAGTATCGCCGAAGTCGCCTTACCTCTGGTCTTGGCGTTCATGATGTTCACGTTGGGTCTTGGCCTGACGGCGGCGGATTTCAGGCGCATTCTTGCACGCCCCCGGGATGTGATCATCGGGCTGTGTATGCAGATCCTTTTGCTGCCATTGGTCGGATTTACGCTGATTAACGTTTGGCCGGTATCGCCGGAAATTGCCATCGGCGTCATGCTGATCGCCGTCGCGCCGGGCGGCGTTACGTCGAATTATTTGACGGCGCTCGCGCGCGGCGACGTTGCGTTGTCGGTTTCCATGACGGCCGTCACCAGCTTGCTTAGCGTGCTGACAATTCCACTGATTTTGGCGTTGGCCTACACACATGTTGTCGGGGCGCCGCTGCCGGGCGAGGTATCGTTCGTGGGCACGGCTGTTAGTATTTTCCTGATCGTTACTTTGCCCGTCGTGCTGGGTATGCTTTGCCGCCGTTTTGCGGCCCAAGCTGCGATGAAGCTGGAGAAACCGGCACACAGACTTTCCACGGTGTTTCTGGTTTTAGTGCTTCTCGGCGCGATATTGCAGCAACGTGATAACGTCTTGGCCTACTTTGCCGAGGCCGGTGTGATCACCTTGATGTTGAACGTCGGCATGATGTGCTTGGCCTTTGGGCTGGCGCGCGTACTCAACACCGGACCGGCGCAACAGGTCGCCATCTGCATGGAATGCGGATTGCAGAACGGGACACTGGCGATTGCCGTCGGTGTCATGTTGTTCGGTGGCGGTGCGTACCTGATCCCGGCGGCGACATACAGTCTGATCATGTTTGCGACGTCGCTGATGTTGTTGTGGATCGCCCGCCGCCGCGTGCCGGTTCTTGCATGAAACGGGTCGCCATCATTGGGGCCGGTGTCACCGGATTGACCGCCGCGCATGCTTTGCAAAAAGCCGGGCACCATCCCGTCGTGTTCGAAAAGAGCCGGGGTCTCGGCGGGCGTATCGCCACCCGCCGGATCGGCGAAGATATAGCCTTCGATCACGGCGCGCAGTACTTAACGGCGCGGACAGACGATTTCAAGTCGGTGATCGAAGAGGCGGTGAGGTCGGGCGCTGCATCCCGCTGGTCGCCTCGGGCTGCGGGACCGGATGGCGCGAACGCCCCGGATCTATTCGTCGGGACGCCGACCATGAATGCGTTCTTGAAAGCGCCCGTGAACGAAGCCGGCGTCGACGTAAGAATGCAGACCGAGATCGCCGCCGTCGAACGAGACGGCGCGGCATGGCGAATTCAGGATAAAGCCGGACACCTGGACGCCACGTTTGATGCTGTTATCTGTACAGTACCGCCGCCGCAAGCGCGTGTCTTGTTTACGTCTCAGCAGGATTTGATGGACCAGATTGCGTCGGTCCACGTCCGTCCGTGTTGGACGCTCATGCTGCATTTCGATGGGCGGATCGAGGCGCCCTTTGATACGTGGCGGGATGCGCGCGGAGATATCGTCTGGCTCGCGCGAAATACCGCCAAGCCTGGACGTCCTGACGTCGGTGACGCATGGATTGCCCATGCCGGCCCCGATTGGAGCGAGGCGCACCTGGAATGGGATCGTGACGAGATCGTCGTAGCCTTGCGCCCGATCTTCGCGAAAATCATTGGGTCCGGCTTGCCGGAACCGCGTTACGCTTCTGCGCACCGCTGGCGGTATGCGCTAACGGAAGTTCCGCTAGGCAGGCCATTCGCCGCGAATGCCGAGGGCACGGCATATCTGGGGGGTGATTGGGCACTCGGCGCCCGGGTGGAATATGCGTTCGAGAGTGGGCGAGCTATGGCGGCGGCCGTTCTCGAAGTGACGTAACGGCGTCGGCGCCTATTCAATAAAGATAGCGAACACCGATAGGATAACCGCGCTCGTTGGGATAGTAGCTCGCATGCAGGACGTCCCGGTTATCGAATAGAACAATCTCTCCACTACCCGGGGGTGCTTGCCACGTGTGATTTAAAACAATGTGATCTAGAAGATCTGCGATCGGGGCTTGATCGAATATCCGGTAAACGGCGTTGCGCCGATCCGTTGGTTCCTTGTTTTCGCGCAATGCCTGTAAATGAGCGACGGCGTTTGCGACGAACAACGTCTGACTGGCGCGGGGCTCGAAGTGCATCGGGTTGGCTTTCTCGCGGACGAACATGGAAATCTGGTTTGGCTGCTTCCCAGCGCGATCGACATGAAATTGGAGACTCGGAAATATATTATGCTGCTCTACTGCGGCTTCCGAGCCAATTGGCGTTGCATTAACAAGTTTCACGACGCCGTGGGTGCGAATGATCGTGCGGAGCCGGTCGTCGATGGTCCAGTCGTCGTCATACAGTCGAAGATCGACGGGTCGGTCGAATGCGATGGTCACTCCGAAGTGTGTCGGAACTGGGCCGAAATCGGGGTTCAAGCAGAGTCTATCGAGGGTGGGTTGCGCGGAGGAATAGTATTCGCGCACCCGAACAGAATAGTCAGATATGCAAATGTTCGATGTATAGGGGGGTAATAGACCCGATACACAAGTATCCGATAGAAAATTGCTGATAAGTGACAGCGAATCCGTCCCTAACATTAAATTTACACTAATCCCTGTTAACTATTCTCAAATCTGTTACTATGTATTTGGGGTGTGGCATAACGGATGGCAATTGAAGCTGTAAAATGAAGATAAAAGCACCCGAACGTCTGGAGCGCGCGATGGCCCGGGCGCGCAGCGAAAGCCGCCGCGCCATCGACATGGCATCCAAATCCGACAGAGTTTGCGGCCCTCAATGTCAAGCGACGTGCCCCGTTTGCGGTTCGACCGACTGCCGCTGTATGTGCAATCGGAAATGCGCCGAAATGCCGGTCCATATATCGTCGGACGGAGGCAAAAGTCCTGTTGAAGAGGCGATTGCGCCGCTCGTCTTCGAGCTTAAGCGCCTGGGCTGTTTCGAGCCGTGCTGGTCCTGCGAAGGTCATCTGAATCAAGATGGCGGGATGTGGAAATTGCCGCAACTGTGGTTTTACGCAGATAGCATGACCAGCATACGTGTCCTGTCCGACGTACTGACGGATCTGCAGTATGAAAATCTAACTATGTTTGACTGGCAGATTTCACTGACGCACTCGATGCCGGATACGCCGACACCAACATTCTCGCTGCACCCGGCTGGCGTTTCGACATCATCGTTGGCTTTGCCGGAGATGCAGTCGGACCTGAAATCGATGTCTGAATGCATCGCCGTCCGCTTTATGGAAAAAATGCGTACGCTTAACGACGAAACCAATTCGTTCAGCGATCAGCCGGATGTCGATTGGGAATACAAGCGGCCGAGCCAAAACGGCGACGCGGCGGACTGACTCCGATACCCTTCACATAAAGAAACGGAGCGGTGATCCGCTCCGTCCCCTAATAGCAAAATTTGGCCGTGGTACAGAAGGCTCAGCAGCCGCCCACGCATTTACCGTCGCCGTCGAATGACATGGTTTTGCCGCTCAACGGGACATGAACGGGCACAGATGCCGCTTTCATGAAGGTCTCAGTGCGCGTGCCGGCAACGACCTTGCCGCCCTGTGTAGCCACTTCGTTGGCATGGGACGCGATCACCGACGCCGGTTTGATCAAATCATTGATCACGTAAGCGGCTTCGGTTGGGCCGGTTGTGAATGTATCGCCGATGTTCATCACCACCAACTCGGCTTTGTACTGATCGCCAACGACGGTTTTCTGTTCGGCGGTAACGCCGGTATCGCCTGACAAGTATGCCACCAATCCATTGGAAAAGGTGATGACGTAACCCGTCGGCGGGCCGGCATAAGCCGTCAATCCGGCTTCCTGCAGCATCTTGCCCAGATTGCCTTCGATGAACGCACCGTTGACGCCATTGGAATGCGCCGCCGGGACGGTTGTGAACGTCACGCCGCCGACTTTACGGGACGCGCCAAAGCGGACCAATTGCGACTTTTTGGGATCGCCGCCGAGGCCTTTGAGTTTGCTAGCGAAAAATCGTGGCATTTCGCTGCCGGTGATGATGGCGGCCCCTTTGGCGTGGGCGATATTGACGGTATTCGTGGTGGGGGCGGCAATTTCGGAAAACGATGGTTTGCCGCATTCGCCGGCGTTGACACCAGGAATGTGACGGTCGCCGACGTGATCGCCGTGCATGTGGCTGACCAAAAGAACATCGACATCGCCGAGACGTGGATCTTCAGCCCCTGCGACCGTTCGACCGGCATCGTAGAGAATGCGCGTGCCATCCGGGTCTTCGATGAGCAGCGCGCGGTCGAGTCGACAAAACTCACCGTCGTGGCTGCCAAGCGGCGTAATCTTAACTTGGCCGGCATGACCTGCCGCGTAACTGGTCGTGGATGCGACGGCGATAACGCCGGCGATCAATCCGGTTCTAATCAAAAATGGAATTTTCATCGATCTGCTCCCTTTAAATGACCGATTTTCGCCTAGAATGAAGCGCATCAATCAAATCGGTTTACCTCCAACTCCCCTCTGATTTAATGGGTATTGTCGGGTTCGATCACAATGAGTTTTTTATTTGGGTGAGTCACGTATGTCTTCAGAACTATCACTGTCCGAGACTCGGGATATCCTTGAGGTGTACCTCGGGCCCGCCGCAGGCGCCGCCGTAGCGAGTGGGCCGCTGCCCCGCGGTCAGACATTCACCCGAACGGCGGCAATCCTACTTGCGGACCTGCGGCAGTCCACGACGCTCTTACAGCAGATGGAGATTCCAGCCTATCTGGCGTTGTTGAACGGTATCTTCGATGCAATTGTGCCGGAAGTCGTCTCGCGTGGTGGCGAAGTGTTGCAATTCACGGGTGACGGGTTGTTGGCTGTCTTTGATGAATCCGACGACGCGTGCCGAGGCAAGTTCGTTTGTCCGATTGCTGTTGGGCATGCTTTCGACGCGGCGACGGCAGCTGACGTCGCATTGCGCGCGGTCCAGCCGCCGATTGCGGTCGGATTCGGGCTCAGCTACGGCGGTGTGGCTTATGGAAACGTCGGTACGGATGCGCGGATGACATTTACCGTCATCAGCGCCGAGGTCAGTTGTGCCGATCGATTGCAGCGATTGTGCCCGCTGAATGGACATCATATAGCCATGTCGAAAGTTTTCGCTGATACATTGCAAGATGGGCAGGCCGTGCTTGCAGGTGCGCATCGATTGAAGGGTTTCGAGAATGAGATCGAGGTCTATACCCCCGCTTGAGGCGCTGTCAGGTCGGTTTACCTTTTCCGAGCAGTGTAATCAGGTCCGGCACGGTCGCCGTCGGCCCCGCCTGTGCCACCGCATCGGCGTATACGTCGCGGATTGACGCCGCGATATTTCCACTCGCGCCCTGCGCCGTCGCCATGTCCATGTAATAGGACATGTCCTTAAATGCGTTCGCAATTGTGAACCGGAAGCCGGCATCGTCGCCATCGCGGATAAAAGGTTCCATCCGCTCTAACACAACGCCGCCACCGCCGCCCTTTGCCAGTACATCGAGGAGCGCTTGAACATCGATGCCGCGCCCATGCGCGCATGCAGTGGCTTCGGCCAGTACCGAGGCAAATCCTAGCGATACGAAATTGTGCAGCAATTTGACGGCATGCCCGCTTCCTACCGCGCCCACGTGATGGATGCTTTCGGCGAACGCGGCCAGGACCGGTCGACATCTCTCGAATACCGAAGCCTCGCCGCCGACAATCAGGTTAAGTCTCCCTTGTTCCGCTTCCTTCGGTGTCCGAGTCATCGGCGCATCCAGAAAGCTGGCGCCGGTCGCCGCGATTCTATCGGCATTCTTGATACTTTCATCGGGGATCGCGGTTGAACAGTCGATCACCGTCTTGGTCGCGTCCAGGGCCGTCATGACGCCGGCCGAACCGTTAAGGACATCATCGACTTCAGGGCTGCCTGTGACGCAAAGAATAATAATGTCGCTTCGCATCGCGATCTCGGCCGGTGTGTGGGCGGCCGATGCGCCGGTTGCGGTCAGGTCTTCTGTCGGCTGGTTCCCGGGGTGGATCAGGAATGTTAGCGAGTAACCGGCCTTTAGCAGATTGCGGGCAATGCCATGCCCCATCAGGCCGACGCCGATCAATCCGATATGTGGTTGGTCCATGACGGGATGCCTCGTTTACAACGACGCCTCGTCCCAGCCGTCTGCCGGTTCAGCCGGGTAGGGGGTGAGCCCCGCAGCCTTAACGGCGGCGATGGCCGCGTATTCGTCTCGGTCCGACGCGTCGCCGCTTATCCCGACGGCACCGATGGCAATGTCGGCGTCGTTCATAACCAAGACGCCGCCGGGCACCGGAACAAACCGCCCTTGCGACACCGACGCCAGGGCCGATTGAAACGACGGTCGATCGGCCAGTCGGTTGCGGATGGTGCGGCTGGAAATACCCATCCCCAAAGCGCCCCACGCTTTGCCGATGGCGATGTCACCGCGCATGATCCCGCACCCATCGTCACGTTTGAATGCCAGCAGGTTGCCGCCGGTATCCAAAACGGCGACGGTCAGCGGCAACATTTCCGCCTCTTTGCCGGCTTTCAACGCGAAGTCGACGATATCCGATGCCGCCGCTAAGGGCAGGGCGGTCGCGAGATGCTTTACGTAATAATCGGACATGACTGGGAACTTTCTTGTCAGAATTAAAAAGCAGAGCTGTAGCTTAGGGCTGAAACCTGCATCGGCGAAAGAGCCTTCCGCATTTCGTCAGCGGTTTGACAGCGTGATTCATTGACGTTTATCTGCGGATCGTTCGGATAGCATGGGGATAACATGCGTTTCATCAGTTTCACGGACCACGGGCAGCAACGGGTCGGTCTTCGTGACGGCGACGAGATTATTGACCTGTCGGTGGCCGCACCCCACTTGCCGACCGATCTGCTCAGCCTGATCGAGGCGGGCCCGGATGCGTTGGCCGCAGCGAAACTCGCGGTGGGCAGTGCCGGTGGGTCGGCTCGGCGGATGGCGGATGCGCTGACCCTGTTGCCGCTGATCCCACGGCCGCCGAAGATCATATGTATCGGTCGAAACTATGCAGCCCATGCCGCCGAGGGCGGAGCCGATACGCCGACCTATCCGGAAATCTTTTATCGTGGTGCGACGTCCTTGATCGCCCACGGTGATCCGATCGTCCGGCCGGTGTGCTCGGATAAACTCGACTACGAAGGTGAGTTGGCGGTCGTTATCGGAAGACCGACACGCCACGCCGAGCCGGATACCGCGTTGGATTCGGTCGCCGGTTATGCGTTGTTCAACGACGCCACGCTGCGCGACTATCAACGCAAAAGTTCGCAATGGACGATTGGCAAAAATTTCGACGGGACGGGGGCATTCGGTCCTGATTTGGTGACGCCCGATGAAATGCCGACCGGCGCACATGGGGTTCGCATTCAAACTCGCCTGAACGGTCAAGTGATGCAGGACGCCAATACCGAGGACTTGGTCTTTCCAGTAGCCGATCTGATCGTGCGCCTCAGCGAATGCATGACGTTGGAGCCCGGCGACGTCATCGTCACCGGCACGCCGTCTGGTGTCGGCTATGCGCGAAACCCGCCAGTATTCATGAAACCGGGCGATGTGGTGGAGATCGAAATCGACGGCGTCGGTGTGCTGAGCAATCCGATCGTCGATGAACAGCGGTGATCCCACCGCGCTTTAGCTAAACCGTTTCATAATGACGTCCAATAAGTTCAACGACGCCGTGCCCATGCGCTCTGAAATCTTGGCGCGGGTCTGATCCCGCATCAATGCACCACGCAGATCTTTAAACAGGGACGCCAGCAGCTTCTCCGCCGCCGGCGTGGTCATCGTCCACGAATCGTGCGTCGGGTCGGCGTCCAAGACTATAAGATTGGAATTGATGACGGCGATCATCCACTGCAGGCGCTTGTCCGTTTGAACGAAGAACTGCGCGATTTCGATCTCCGCTTTCAAACATAGTCTCCGCGCAGCCGGAGACGCGTACGCCGCGTCCCAGTCGATGGGGCCATCGCCATCTCCCCGAACGGCATCGATGACGCCGTGGGCGCGCGTCTCATAATCGGCCAGCCGATCTTGCCCGAACATAAGGGTTAAGATGCTAAAAAAGCCCGGCAACATTCGCCGCGACAATAACTCTGGTTGGTCGCGCAATGCTCGTTCGTCGGCGAAGCGTTCGGCGAAGTTGTGGATCATCAGCCGCTGGAAGCAATGGGATCGACTTTCCTCGGTCCGAGGTTGCAGTTGCGCTTCGGTATAGGTTTCGACGGCATCAAGGAATGCGGTCTCGATGCTCTCGAGCTCCTTGCGAAATTCCTGGCCCATCGCCGCAATATCGTCCGCGTCGATGGCCCCGTCATTTTCGTCAACCTTGTCGGTCAGAATCTGTATGAATTTCGCGTAGAGCGCTTCGCCCAGTTCAAGTGCCTGTTCGCGAACGTGCTGTGTTGC
Organism: Rhodospirillales bacterium; assembly: GCA_965222395.1. Classification (GTDB taxonomy): domain Bacteria; phylum Pseudomonadota; class Alphaproteobacteria; order Rhodospirillales; family Casp-alpha2; genus UBA4479. The sequence goes on along the minus strand of OZ244947.1, from coordinate 2,616,682 downwards.
CGGATCAGCGTCTGGTACCTGCGCGGCGTGCGTCTCGGTGTCGGCGGCGGGCGCCGGGCGCGCGTGGCGGGTGATCTCCTGACCGTTCGGATCAATGAAACTGACGTGCGTTGCGGATTTTTTCGAATCTGTACCGTCGTTTCCCCGCGAGGGGTCACGTGGTTGCCTGGCCATCGTCTTTCCTCACTTGCGTAATGTATGTTTGTGGGCACGGGCATTCGTTTTGATGCCGTTGCATAGTCCAATATTCTTACACAGTCGGCGTCGATGCGCCACCGCTTCGCAGCGCAATTAGGGTCGGCGTTGGACATAAATATAGTTGTATCGAATGGCGCACCCGACAGGATTCGAACCTGTGACCTCTGCCTTCGGAGGGCAGCGCTCTATCCAGCTGAGCTACGGGTGCCGAGCGCCTTGGTCAAGACGGGCGGAAGATAGCGGTCGGGACTGACCGGCGCAAGGTTTGGATACCGCAGGCGTGCGCGGATCGCCCGTTCCAACCAAGAGCGATTACGTTTTTTTGGACTTCTTGCGCTTTAGCGGTGCCATACCAGAGCGGTCCGAGGCTTCCTTCTTGCCACCCGACTTATGTCGATTGGGCACGAACGACTTCGATTTGGCCTTCTTCGGCGATTTTTTGCGCGGTTTTTGCGTATCGGCCCGCTCATCCGACTTGGATGACGGCTTGCGTTTTGGTTTGGAACCGTCAGGTGCTTGACGCTTGTTGGTCGACAGCGGTTTGACATCGACCCGTGGCTCTTGGTCGTTACGGCGTCGTGGTCTGTCGGTGCTGTCGCGTCGTGTTTTTTGCGGCCGCGGCGGGCGTGGATCGTCCCGCCGTCCTCCCTTGGCGATGGCCGGCATGCCATCCAATCGAACGACGGCGATGTTATTTTCCAATATGGCCTCGGGCCCGAGTGCGTCGAAGAATTGATCGACACAGTTCGGCGCCAGTTCGACAAATGTCTCGTCCAACTGAACCCGGATCGCCCCGATGTCGCGTTTCGTGATATGCCCAGCGCGGCACAGCATCGGGAGCAGCCAGCGAGGTTCGGCCGCGTCCTTACGCCCGACCGACAATGACAGCCAGACGCCGTCCTTGAAGTCGTCGCGGTGTTTCGGGGCGTGCGCCGCGCTGGCAACGTCCATCAATTCTTCGGGTGCGGCTTGCTCGGCGAAGTGTTTGCGCACGAACGCGGCGGCCACATGCTCCGCGCTATGGCGGGACAGAAGGTCCTGGACAAAGGCTCTTTCGAAATCCGTCAGTGGGTCGGTCAGGGATGGATCGGAGAGCAGGCGTTCTTGATCGCGGCCCATAACGTCTTCGGCGCTGGGCGGTGCGGCCCACGTCGCGTCGATCTTGGCGCGTTGCAACAGTCGCTGAGTTCGCGATTTCCAGTTGTGCGGAACAATCAAGGTGCACACACCCTTTCGGCCGGCGCGCCCCGTCCGTCCGCTTCGATGCAACAAGGTCTCGGCCGTCTTTGGGATTTCCGCATGAATGACAAGTTCAAGGTTGGGCAAGTCAATGCCACGGGCAGCCACGTCCGTCGCAACACACACCCGTGCCCGGCCGTCGCGCATGGCCTGCAAGGCATGGGTACGCTCGTTCTGGGTCAGTTCGCCGGACAGGGCGACAACCGAGAAGCCGCGATTGTTGAAACGGCTGGTCAACCGATTGACAGCAGCGCGTGTCGCGCAGAAAACCAGGGCGTTCTTGGCGTCGTAATATCGCAGCACGTTGACGATAGCGTTTTCCTCGTCATTCGGCGCGACACTGAGGGCGCGGTACTCGATATCGACATGCTGCTTCTGTTCGGACGTTGTGGCCACCCGAACGGCGTCGTGCTGGTACTGTTTCGCCAACGACTCGATCGACCTCGGTACGGTCGCCGAAAACATCAACGTGCGCCGATCCTTCGGCGCTGCGTCCAATATATGCTCCAAGTCGTCTCGGAACCCCAGGTCCAGCATCTCGTCGGCTTCGTCCAGCACCACGGCCTTCAGGCCCGAGGTGTCGAACGAGCCGCGTTCGATATGATCGCGCAGTCGCCCGGGCGTGCCGACGACAATGTGCGCCCCGCGTTGCAGGGCGCGACGCTCGGTACGCATGTCCATGCCGCCGACGCAGGAGGCAAAAGCCGCCCCGGTCAATTCGTACAACCATTCCAATTCGCGTTTGACCTGCAAAGCCAGTTCTCGTGTCGGGGTAATGATCAATCCCAGCGGCGCGTTTGCGGCGGCAAAGCGGTCCGCGTCACCCATCATCGTCGGGGCAATCGACATGCCGAACGCGACTGTTTTGCCGGACCCGGTCTGTGCTGAAACAAGCGTATCGGCATCGCGCAGACCGGAGTCCAGCACGGCGGTTTGCACAGGCGTTAAGTTGGTATAGCCGCGATTGCGAAAGGCCTGTGCAAGCGCAGGAACGGTGCCTTCGAATTCTGTCATTTTCTTCTTTTGGAATAATGGTGTCGCCGGGCGTGCGTCGAATCGATAGCCGGGCATGCACGCCGTCGCGATGGTGCGACATGTGTTACTTGGTATGGTCGCCATCGTAAAGGCCTGGAAGCAGGCGGGACCACTTTTTCGATTTGAGAAATGACGAAACAATCTGGGCGCGCCAGCATTCTGGCTGGCATCGCAAGGATGCCGAGGTAAGATGCGGGCCATGGGTTGTGCGCCGCTTGCCTGGGTGTGCAGCATCGATCGGGAGGAACTATGTATGGCCGATGACAAGACCGCACTGATCATCAGCGCCCACGCTGCCGATTTCGTCTGGCGTTGCGGTGGCGCTATCGCGCATCACCAGGCGCTCGGGTACGAGGTAACCATCGTTTGTCTATCGTTCGGCGAGCGCGGTGAAAGCGCTAAGTTATGGAAAGAGGAGGGCATGACCCTGGAGCGGGTCAAGGCGGCACGGCAATTGGAAGCCGAGAATGCGGCCAAGGCCTTGGACGCGCACGATATTGTTTTCATGGATCTCGGCGATTATCCGCTGGTCGTCGACCAAGATGCGAAGGACCGATTGGTCGACATTATCCGCCGGGTGCAGCCCAACTTTATGATGTCGCATTCCAAGTATGATCCCTACAACACGGACCACATGTACACGACCGAAGTTGCGATGGAGGTTCGGATGATCGCCCAAGCGTGGGGTCACAATCCGGGCGAAAAAGTCCTCGGCGCGCCACAGTTGTATCTGTTCGAGCCGCATCAGACAGAACAAATGGGTTGGGTCCCCAACGTGTTCTTGGACATCACCGACGTCTGGGACAAGAAACGCGCCGCCATCGAATGCATGGCCGGCCAGCATCACCTATGGGACTACTACACCAACGTGGCTGAAAACCGGGCCAACCACTTCCGCCGCAACTCCGGCGGTCAAGCCGGTGGCCGCGCCGCCAAATACGCGGAAGGATTCCAGGCCATCTACCCGCGTTGCGTGGACGAGTTGTGATCGACAGTGTCACGGAACACGACGCCATTCTGACCGATTTTCGGTTTCGTGGCGGCGAGGTTGTCGAAGAACTTTCCATCCATTACGCGACATTTGGGAAACGAGACGGGCCGCCTGTGCTGCTTCTGCACGGTAGTAACGGAAATCATAAAGCAATGCTCACCGAGGCGTTCATGGAGACTTTGTTCGCGTCGGGCGGGCCGCTGGATGCAAGAAAGTACTTCCTGATCGCTCCCGATGCCATTGGCGCCGGACAAAGCAGCAAACCGTCGGACGGTCGTCGGGCCGCGTTCCCAAGATACACCCTTGATGACATGGTGAGCGCTCAGCAACGGTTACTGCGCGAACATCTCGGCCTGGACCGGCTGCATCTGGTTTTCGGGAATTCGATGGGTGGCATGCTCGCTTGGCTCTGGGCCATCGACCATGGCGATATCTTGGACGCTGCCGTCGCCATGGCTTGCCAACCGTTGCCGATGTCAGGGCGAAACTGGCTGATGCGGCGGATGTTGATCGATTCCATCCGCAAAGACCCGTCGTGGCATGGCGGCGACTATACGGAGCCGCCTGCGTGGTTCCGGTTCGCCGACGTCTTTTTCGATCTCTTGACCAGTGGTGGGGAGCATGCGTTGCGCGATCGTGCGCCGTCCCGGGTCGCGGCGGATGCGATCGTCGACGAACTCTGGGAGACTTCCGCGCCAAAGGACGCCAACGATACGTTGTATCAATGGGATGCCTCGCGGGACTTCGATCCGTCGGCGGAATTATCCGATATCACCACACCGATGCTGCTGATCAATTCTGAGGACGATGAGCGTAACCCGCCGAATCTGACGGTCTTGGCGGATGCGCTGCGCCAAGTCGCGGGTCTGCATTATCATTTGATCGCCGCCGGAGTGGGTACATCGGGCCATGCGACGACGGCCCGTCGGCCCGACCTCTATGAAGGTGCGTTGCGGGATTTCTTGCGCGTCTTGTGACGGTTTTCCGGGCGAGAGTAGAGATTACAGGGATCTTCCATGCCGCAACGCGGGGCCAGGGATTTCAACGCACCGTCTTTCGGTATCTACCTAGACGCGTTCGAACCTCAATCGGTTGCGGCGATTAGCGGTGGGCGCTACCCTTATCGAAGTTTGAGACGCATTTGGGTCTCGCGTATTTCTGATTGAATGCTGCCATGTCAATGCTTTCCGCGATAATCATCGATGACGAAGAGCTCCAACGACGCGTTGTCAAAGTTGCCCTGGAGGCGATCGATTGTGCCGTACTCGGGGAGGCTGACGACGGAGAGGCCGGCGTGGCGATGGCGTCAGACCTCAAACCCGATCTGATCTTGCTTGATATCAGAATGCCGAAGATGGATGGATTGGCGGCGCTACGGGAGATTACTGCTGCAATGCCCGATGCTTATGTCGTCATGCTGACGGCCATTGACGAGGGTGAGATCATCGAGAACTGTATGATTCACGGCGCGAAAGACTATTTGAAGAAGAACATGCCGGTGCAAGAAATGGTCAAGCGACTGCAACGGCACGCCGACCGACTGGCCGGGACCTGATTGGCCTAATATTATTCCGCCGGAAGGTCCACGTAGCCCCGCTCGATCGTCGTCATCAATTCCCCAAAGGCATCCCGGCTTTCTTCGTAAGCCAACCGTAGCGATTTCAATTCCTCACCACTTGGCTTCGACGCACTTCCCAGATTCAAGGTAGCCTGCATGTAGGCGGCGCGCCTCTTTGCGACTTCTACCGCGACAGCAATGATTCGTTGCTCCGTCAAAGGGTCGACGATCGGATGCAGCACCTCCCGATTTGCGAGTCGGATTGCCTGTTGGATCTCGGCAACGAACCGTCTGTGGCGAATCAAGTCGTCATCTGGCATTGGGAATCTCCTTTGGCGTCTGGGTTACCAGTGTTTAGACGCCATCAATAGAAAGCCGCCTCAAGGAAATGAGGCGGCTTTAAGTTTGACAGAGAGCCTCGTTGGGAGACAAGACACCATCCTTTTACGCACACGAGACAATGGGAACCTTGATCTAGATCAACTCTGAACAAGAAACAAAGTTAAGAGTGGATATCCAAATAACCCCGGTCAATGGCGCGAACCAACTCGGTAAACGCCTTACGGGCCTCTTCATAGTCGTGCCGCAGCGCTTCCAGTTCTTCGCCGCCGATCCGTGCCGCCGCGTGATCGCACAGTGACAGGGCTTTTTTGAGGTAAGCCGCGCGGCGGGTGGCAACCTCAATCGAGAATGCGATCAATTTCTTTTCGTCGACACTACCCAGCGTTGCACCGAGAACTTCTCGATTGGCCATGGTGATGGCTTGTTCGATATCGACGGTGACTTTGTCACCATTCGTTACAATACCCGAGTCCATAACTTCCCCCCCCAAATTATTCTTATCAATATGCTATTAAGGTGGGCGAAACGTCGCGTGAACTCAAGCTGGGGAAGATACGTAACAGCAGAATCGGTCTCGTTATTAGGTTCAGCGCTTAACCTATCCTTCCGGCGCGTCGGCGCGTTTCTGGCGATCAACCCATGCGATAATATCTCGCCATACATTCGGCCCATTTTGATCGCGCAACAGCATATGATATCCGTCGGGGTAAGTGATTACTTTCCGATCGGGTGCGGCCCCGGTCGGCAGGCTGGCCATCATCCGTTGGGTTGGGTCGTTGCGGATGATCTCGTCTTTTCCGCCATAGAGGAGGAGCATCGGCACCTCAATCGAGGCGGCATTGTCAAACGCCTGCCCCATGAGCGTGACGAGACCGTGGATCGTCCCGACACGTGCGCCCTTAATGACCAATGGGTCGCGCCCAAGGGCGAGCAACATTTCGCGATTGTCGCTTGGGGTGATATTCAGCCCCCGGCCCGTCAATCGAAGCGATGGCCAGAGCGTCGCGGTCGCATCCAACAGAGTCGTCTGATACCACGGCATGGTCTGTCGCCCCCAGACGGCCGGCGCCGAGAGGATAACGCCGCTAACCCATGTCGGCGCCGGGGACGCCGCGAGTGTCATTGCGACGGCGCCTCCCATGCTCGCGCCCAGCACATACAGCGGAACGCCCGGATTGCGTCGGCCGATGGCGCGACTGAACGCCGCTGCATCCTCTATGTAACGGTCCGAATCGAACCAACGACCCCTAAATGGCCCTGCGCCGAACCCGCGTTGATCATAAGCGTAGCTGGCGATCCCGTTGGCCGCGAAAAAGCGCCCGGGAGCATCGAAAAAGTTACTATAATCGTTGAACCCGTGCAGCGCGACGATGACGGCACGCGGCGTACCGTCCGGCTTCCAGGACCAGTATGGCAGGGACAAACCATCCACGGTCGCAAAATGTCCGGCCAGCAACTGCGGCGCCGGACGTACCGAATCCAAATCGAGATGGTTGGGGCCGCAAGCCGCGAGGCCGAGGAGGATCAAAGTTGTTGAAAAAAACCTCCAGCGTCTAACCATCGATAATTCTGTCGTCGCGCGGGCTATTCTGAGTCAGGCGGACAAAGATATCTTCGAGATCGGAGTCCTTCGTCGAAAAATCATCGACGGTAAGGCCCGCAGCCTCGATATCGGATAGTACTTTGCGGGCGGGAGTCGTCGACGGGGCGAAGTTCAATACCAGGCGGTGCGGTTGTGACAGCTCAGGCCGATAGGCATCAAGCTCTGTTGGAATGTTGTCGAGCGGCGACTGCAAGGTGACAATCAATTGCTTGGCGTCCAATCGAGCCAAGAGGTCCGGCGTTTTTTCCCGGGCGATAATTTCCCCGTGGTTGATAATGGCGATCTCATCGCACATCGCTTCTGCCTCTTCGAGGTAATGGGTCGTTAACAAGACCGTCGTCCCTTGTTCATTTAGGGTTTTGACATGTTGCCAGAGCTGGCGGCGTAGATCGACGTCGACACCAGCCGACGGTTCATCCAAGACCAAGATCGGCGGACGGTGAACCATCGCCTTGCCGACAAGTAACCGTCGCCGCATGCCGCCCGATAAGGAACGCGTGTAGGCGTCGGCCTTGTCCGAGAGTCCTACCGCGTCGAGAACCTCGTCCGTCTGACGTTCGGCTTTCGGCACGCCGAACAACCCAGCTTGGAGATCGAGTAGTTCGCGCGGCGTGAAGAATGGATCGATGTTCAATTCTTGTGGGACGATGCCGATCGATCGCCGGGCCCGACGCATGTCGGTGTCGATATCGTATCCCCATATACGTGCCGTTCCGCTGCTGCGGTTGACCAAGCCGGCCAAGATATTGATGAGTGTCGATTTCCCCGCGCCATTCGGTCCCAAAAGACCGAAGAAGGAGCCCCGGCGGATTTGCAAAGAGACGTTCTTCAACGCTTCTTTCGGCGCCTGTTTATTGGATCCTGCGTAGGTTTTTCCAAGACCATCGACTTCGATCGCGTGGATCGGTGCGTTGCTGTCGTCTGTCGTTGTCACAAATGAATGCTCCTCGAATGCACATCTCATATCGCGACGGGCTATACTTGTCACGGTGACCTGTTTTCCGTGTTGCGGCTTTGCGCACGTTTATCTCGTAGTCCTTAGAATACCGACGACAGATGCCGATGTGATTCCCAAAAAGCCAGCGGTACATTTCCGGCTGGGCATTGAGAGCGCAATTCGCGTGCGTTCAGGTGATCCCTAGCGAAGGGTGAACGCGTTCGGGCGTGATGTATCTGCATATCCTGTCGATGCGGTAGTCGGACAGGTCCGGTGGCCGCAAAGAAACATGTCGATAATTGAGGCTTTTAGATGGTGCGGGTGGTCGGACTCGAACCGACACTTCCGAAGAAACCGGATTTTGAATCCGGCGCGTCTACCAATTCCGCCACACCCGCACAGGTGCGAAGCGGACGGAACATAGGGGATCGAGGGCCGCCTGTCCATACGCCGGACGAGAGTTTTCGCGGATACCAGCATGGCATTGCGCGGGATACGCCGGGCTGCTACCAACGCGCCAGTCTTTGCCGATGCCGGAGCCGCCATATCCATGTTACGCGCCCTTTATGACAGGACCTTGCAGTGGTCCGGCCACAAGCACGCCATATGGATTTTGGCTTTGGTGTCTTTCATCGAAAGCTCTTTTTTCCTGGTCCCACCGGACGTCCTGTTGATTCCCATGGTACTGGCCGCGCGTACACAATGGTTTCGTCTAGCGTTCGTGTGCACGGTTGCGTCGGTTGCAGGTGGGTTGTTCGGCTATTTCATCGGTATGTCGCTGTTCGAGGAACTAGGCCGCCCGATCCTGGATATGTACAACGCGGCCGAGAAATTCGACGCGGCAACTGCGCTATACAACGAAAACGGGCCATGGATTGTGTTTACCGCCGGTTTTAGCCCCATCCCGTACAAGATTTTTACAATTGCCAGCGGCGTTACAGGCATGGACCCGGCGAGCTTTACCATCGCTTCCTTCATAGGCCGGGGCGCGCGTTTCTTTCTCGTCGCGATCTTGCTGTGGAAATTCGGCGCACCCATTCAGGCATTTATCGAAAAGCGTCTGGGACTGTTGGCCTTGTTGTTCTGTGCGATGTTGATCGGCGGTATTTTGGTCGTCAGATTGTTAACTTAACGCGAGGTCCGGAACGGCTTATATCAACATGATGACTGAAACGCGCACGTTGATGGCACTTTTGCCTTGGGGGTTGCTGGCATCTGCCGTCGGCGCGTTAGGGACGGCCTATATTGCGGAATTGGGCTTCGGCTACGAGCCTTGTGTCCTCTGTCTATACCAACGCGTCCCTTATGCCCTGATTGCGGCCATTGGGCTCGGGACCCTTTTTCTGACGGGGATAGTCTGGCGGCGGTTCGCGGCTTTGGCGGCGTCGGCGACCTTCGCGATAGGTGCGGCGATCGCCTTCTATCACGTCGGGGTCGAGCAACTTTGGTGGACGTCGGCGGCGCCGTGTGGGGCGGCCGGTATCGACGTCAGCAACACACAGGACTTTCTTGCCGCCCTGCAGCAAAAGCCGGAGAAGTCGTGCGGCGACATCGATTGGACGTTGTTCGGTATTTCGATGGCGACGTACAATGTGGCGGTCTCGGCCCTATTGGCGGGGGCATCGTTTTTGGTCTGGATGCGATTGCGAAAAGAGACAGCTTGATGAAAAACCAAACACCGCCGCACCGGATGCCCGGCGATCCCTCAAAGCCCGAGATGCTGGAGCGCATGATCCGTGTCGATCATGCCGGCGAATATGGCGCGGTTCGGATTTACGAGGGACAGTTGGCAGTGCTTGGCGCTGCCGCCAGTCGACCGGATATCGAACACATGGCCGAGCAAGAGCGGGTTCATTTGGCGAAATTCGACGACTTGATCCGCGAACGCCAGGTACGTCCGACGGCGCTGATGCCACTCTGGCATGTTGCGGGATTTGCCCTCGGGGCCGGCACTGCCTTGATGGGCGAAAAGGCGGCGCACGCATGCACCGTGGCCGTCGAGGAAGTCATCGACGAGCACTATGCGGAACAGGTTGCGGCACTGGATGCCGAGGGAGATGAGAGCGATCTGCGAAATACGTTCGAGAAGTTTCGTCTCGAAGAGCTTGAACACCGCGACACTGCGCTTGAAAAAGGTGCCGAAGAAGCACCGGGCTACGAAGCGCTAAGAATGGCGGTCAGAACCGGCTCGAAGCTGGCCATTTGGTTGTCGAAGCGGGTTTGATCCTTAGTCGACGGATTGACGTCGCAGCGCCGAGATAATTCCGCGCATCGAGCGGACTTCTTTCTCCGTGAAGCCCGCACGTCCCAGCATGTTTCGGATGTTGCGAACCATAGTCGGGCGCTTTTCGGCAACGCGCAGAAATCCGGTGGCGTCCAATTCCTGCTCTAGATGTTCATACATCATCCGCAGTTCTTCTTTTGTCGCGGGCCGCGTATCGTCCGGCATCTTTAGATCGTGAGGCGCCGTCACGTCAGCCTGCGTAAACCATTCATAACAAACCAATAACACGCATTGTGCGAGATTGAGCGACGTGAACTGCGGATTGAGGGGCACGGTCAGGACACCATCTGCGCGGGTCACATCGTCGTTGTGCAGGCCGGTCGATTCCTTGCCGAATAGAATGCCGGTCTTGCCGCCGCCCGCGACGCGCTTGCGCAATTCGGCGGCCGCGGCATGGGGTGTGAACACATCCTTTGTCATATCGCGTGGGCGCGCCGTGGTGGCGAGGACGTAATCCAGATCGGCGATGGCGTCATCTGTCGTTTCGAACACCTGTGCGCCGTCGATCACGACATCCGCGCCAGAGGCAGCATTTCGCGCGGGCTCCGATGGCCATCCGTCGCGCGGATTGACAAGCCGCAGATCCTCAATGCCGCAATTCAACATGGCGCGGGCGACCATGCCGATGTTCTCACCTAATTGCGGCTCGACCAGAACAACGGCAAATGTCGACGGCGCAGTCATCGGCGGACCGTCAGACTTGCTTGTGTTGGGGTTCTTCGGCACCGTCGCGATACAGCAGGTAGATTAAAGAATCCCTCAACGCATTATAGGACGCGTCGATAATGTTGGGTGAGACACCGACGGTCGACCAATGATGGCCATCGGCATCGGCGCTTTCGATCATGACGCGGGTAATGGCGCGTGTGCCGTCGCCGGGCGTCAGAATACGAACCTTATAATCGACCAGCCGCAAACCGACCAGAGTCGGGTAAATGGGAATCAGCACTTTGCGCATCGCAGCGTCCAAGGCGTTGACCGGGCCATTCCCCTCGGCGACGGTCATATGTTCGATGCCGCCGACGACAAGTTTGACGGTCGCTTCGGATAGCGTGATCAGATTGTTCCGGCTGTCCCAGCGGCGTTCATCGATGACGCGGAAATTATTGCAGCGGAAGTATTCCGGCACGGTGCCGAGCGCACGGCGTGCCAGCAGTTCGAAACTGGCTTCCGCCCCATCATAGGCGTAGCCGTTGAATTCGTTCTCTTTGACCTCTTCGACCAAACGGCCGATACGCTGGTCTTTGGGATCAACGTCAATGCCGACTTCTCGGAACCTAGCCAGAATATTCGATCGCCCGGACTGATCCGAGACCACGATATGGCGCCGATTGCCGACGAGGGTTGGGTCGATATGTTCGTACGTGCGCGGGTCTTTTTCGACCGCAGAGACGTGAAGGCCTCCCTTGTGGGCGAATGCCGCTTCGCCAACGTAGGGTGCGCCTCGGCTGGGCGGGCGATTAAGGCGTTCATCCAATAGGCGAGACACATGCGTTAACTTGGACATATCCTCCGCTTGGACATTTGTCTCGTAACCCATTTTCAACATCAATGACGGAATGATCGCAATGATATCGGCGTTTCCGCACCGCTCTCCCAAACCGTTGAGTGTCCCTTGGACCTGCCGTGCGCCGGCACGGACGGCGGCGAGCGAGTTTGCGACTGCGTTACCGGTGTCGTTGTGCGCGTGAATGCCGAGTTTGTCGCCGGGGATGGACGTCGTGACTTCAGAAACGATCCGTTCCACTTCGTCTGGCAACGTGCCGCCATTGGTGTCGCACAGCACCATCCATCGGGCACCAGCGTCGTGCGCCGCACGTAGGCATTCCAAGGCGAACTCCGGGTTAGCCTTGTAACCGTCAAAGAAATGCTCCGCATCGAACATTACTTCTTCTTTCTTGCCCAATGCCAAGGTGACGCTGTCGGAAATCATGCGAATGTTCTCGGCATGATCGATTTCCAACGCAACATCGACGTGAAAATCCCACGTCTTTCCCACCATGCAGACGGCGGGCACGTCGGGTGCCAGAATGCCGGTCAATCCAGGATCGTTCTCGGCGCTGCGGCCGGGGCGCCGGGTCATGCCGAACGCCGTCAGTTTGGCGCGCGATAATTTTGGCGGATTGGCGAAGAACGTATCGTCCGTTGGGTTGGCGCCAGGCCAGCCGCCTTCGATATAATCGATGCCGATGCTGTCCAGCTCCCGGGCGATCAGTTCTTTATCGGCGGGATTGAAATCGACACCTTGCGTTTGCGCGCCGTCACGCAGCGTCGTGTCAAAAAGGTATACGCGATCGCCGGCCATCTTTCTCGTATCCACAGTTTCCCCGAACGCGCGAGAGAATGCCGAAATTTTATTGCATGCTCAAGCACATAGGCGGGTGGGGTTGGACTAATTGGGGTAAACACGTATCGTATTTTGACAAATTACATGAGACAAGAAGCGTATGGACGGAAGCGAACAGATGTCGGTCGGTGGATGGAGCGAAGCGGCTTATGACGCCATGCGCGCCAAGGCGGCTGACTCTAATCTGGACCCCGTTACGCTGCTGGCGACCGATTATCTGAACCATTTCAACGAAATAGTCATGTTGTTCGAGATGGTCGCGGATATGCCGGATATCCTCGAAGATGTTAAGGAATGGGCGCCGAAAGACTATTGCGATCATTTTCGCGACAGTACCATTGCCGATCGGGAAATCGCCGTCGAAGCTTATGATGTTGTTCCGCCGATGTATAAGGCGCCGTTCGAGGCCACGGTCGATGCAATCAATCAGCTCATCGCGGTTTCGGTCGAGCGTCTGGAAGAGTCCGTCGCCAGTGGAAACAACGATTTGGTGCGAGAGATTGCCGTAACCCGGTCGAGAAACATTCAACGGCTGATGGACAGCGCATCTGCGATTATGCATGGATCGGCGAAACAACTCGACCAGGATGAAATCGACAGGATGATGGAGAGCTGAGTTTACTCCGCTGCCTTTGGTTCCAGCATGTCGATAAAATCATTCGCCGCCAAAGGTTTAGAGAACAAGTATCCCTGACCCGTATGACATCCGAGAGCGTGCAGAAACTGCATTTGGCCTTCGGTTTCTATACCTTCCGCGACGATATGTAGATCGAGCTGTTGGGCCATGCCGACGATGGCCCGAACCACGACCACGGCGTCGCGGTCCTGCGGCACATCCGTGACAAAAGCGCGATCCACCTTTAAGGCGTCCAAAGGGAATTTCGTCAGGTAACTCAATGACGAATAGCCGGTGCCGAAATCGTCCATGGAAATCGTAATGCCCATGTCCTTCAAGGTGCGAAGCACGGCAATGGTCTCTTCCGGTTGTTCGACGAGAAGGCTCTCGGTCAGTTCCAGATCCAATCTTTCCGGCGCCAACCCGGATTGGTCCAGGCTTTGCCGCACACGGGCGACGATATCGCCGTGGCTGAATTGAAGCGCCGACAAGTTGACGCCGACCTGAACCGGCATATTTTGATGCACCGGCCACATGGCGGCCTGTTTGCAGGCGGTCTTGAGAACCCAGTCGCCGATCGGGACGATCAATCCCGTTTCCTCGGCAATAGGAATGAACTCCGCCGGCGAGACAAAACCGAGTTCCTCGCTGTGCCACCGCAGTAGCGCTTCCGCCCCAATGATCCGCTGACTGCCAAGGCTGACCTTGGCTTGGTAATTCAGCGATAGCTCATCGGTCTCCAGTGCCCGTCGCAGGTGGTGGCCTATATCGACGCGGCGATGCACTTCTTCCGACATTCTGGGGGTATAAACTTTGTACGTTGCGCGGCCGCTGCGCTTGGCATTATTCGCCGCCGTATCGACATGCCGCACCAAGGCGGACTCAGATTCGCCGTGCTCCGGATACATGCCGACGCCAATGCTCGCCGATGAGTAGATTTCCCGACCGTCAATCACATAATGGCTGGAGAGGGCATCGAGCAACTGATCGGCGAGATGCTCGGCCGCTGAGATATTATCCAGATCGGGAATCAGTATATGGAACTCGTCACCGCCGACCCTTGCGACCGTGCTTGAATCGGGTACGCACGATTTGACCCGCTGCGCAGCCAGCCGGATGACTTGATCGCCGACTTCGTGCCCGAATGCGTCATTGATATTTTGGAACTGGTCGAGGTCGATGTACATCAGTGCCAGTTGCCCTCCGTCGGCGTCAATCCGCGCCATCGCATCGCGCAGCCTCTCGCCAAGCAGATTTCGATTGGCAAGGCCGGTTAACGGATCGCGTGTCGCCATGACGCGGAGCCTGTTTTGAAACTCAATGCGGCGGGTAATGTCTCGGATCGCTGCGACGTATCGTTTCTTGCCGCCGAACTGGGACTCGTTAATGACGATTTCGACGGGGAAGGATGTTCCATCTCCGCGGCGACCGAACAGTCCGGTATCGCCTTCCAGTTTCATCTCCGACCCGGCGGCACGAACCCGGGCGATAACGTCGCCGATCGTGTCGCCAACGATATCGGGCAAAAGGTCCGCAAAGGATAATTTGCTCAATTCGTCTGCGTCACGGCTGAACATTTCCTCTATCGCGGTATTGAACATCTCGATCGTGCCAAGCTCGTTAAACACGGCGATTCCATCCCCCACCGCGTCCATGACCAGGCGCAGGTTCTCTTCGCGTTGTGCGACGGCGATCTGGGCGCGATTGCGCTCCGTGACGTCGCGGGCGATCACCATAATCGCGCCGGTGTTGTTTCCGCTCTCGTCGTCATAGGGGATGGCGGCAATTTCGACGTCGATATCGGCACCGCTCGCCCGCCGGAACATCATCGGTACACGCGATTTCTCCGCCGCAATGTCGGAGAAATCCGGGGCGATCTCGAACCGGTAATCCGGATGCAGATAGTCAACGAGGCGACGACCGTTCAAGGATTGTGCCGGCCAGACTTCCAACATATCGGCACCCGCGGGATTGATCATCTCGATCTGACCGTTCCGGCACATGCAGATCAGATCCGGCGCCAATTCGATAAGGTGGCGGAAGTCGCTTTGCGCACTGGTATATTGTTTAAACCGTGCGGTATCCGCGATGTCGTTCAAGGTGTCCAGGATCGACCGGCTGGCTTTGCAGATGTCCTCGGCATATTCGAGATACGATGGATGTCCCAGCGGTCCCATCATTTCGCTGGTCATGATATCGGCGAACCCAATGATGGTGCTTAGTGGCGTACGGACATCGTGCGACAGGGTGCGCACCAAATCTAGGTACGCAGCATGTGCATTCCCGTTATCCATTTTGTCGTCGTCGGCCATAATCTGACGTCCGTTCCCAGGCAGCGTCATCTAAACTACATCAATCGGGCCCCGCTATGACAGAACGCACAGGTCCAGCGTTCAACCTATCGTGGCCTTCACGCAATGCGCGTGCGATGTGGTGGATCGTTTGTTTCTATCCCCCGTCCGATCGGATAACGCCCCGAATCCGTCTCTTCCATACTTATCGGGCTATATTAGTGTACGGGCGGGTGCTAGATTTGGACCATGCCGCGCCGCCTCCTGCTTCTAACGGGCGATATCGAAGCCCCTCATCTGACAGACTTCCTGACGGCCCATAATCCTACGTTATCGGTGATATGGACGCCGACGTCAGATGCATTGCAGAAGGCCGTGGACGAGATGACTGACGACACGCGATTGGTTTCCATGCTCTCTGACGTCATCGTACCAGCAGAGATTCTGACAGCTTTGCCCGGTCCGTCTTACAACTTCCATCCGGGACCGCCGGCCTATCCCGGCAGTCACGCAGCCGGTTTTGCGATCTATGAGGGGGCAACGGACTTCGGGGTGACGCTGCATGAGATGGCACCGAAGGTCGACAGTGGGGCCATTGTCGAGGTGCGGCGATTCCCGATCGCCACCGATGCGAAATTTATGGATGTGGAGATATTCGCGTTTGAAACCTTGATTGCCATGTTCCGTGATCGCGCCCGACATTTGGCCTGCGACGACGCACCACTTCCTCTCGGTGCCGAGCGGTGGACGGGTCGAACACACACCAAGGCGGAGGCGGCGCAATTATCGCAGGTTGAAGCCAATTTGTCGGAAGACGAGATCGTCCGGCGTTACCGGGCTTTCGGCTGACTTTCTCAGCCGCGCCGCCAAGTCGTACCGGCGGCGGAATCCTCAAGGATCACGCCTGCTGCCTGTAACTCGTCGCGGATACTATCGGAGGCGGCGAAATCCTTGTTCGCGCGGGCCTCGGCGCGCGCGGCGATCTTGGCTTCGATGTCGGCGTCGCTCAACCCGCCCGCTGCACTTTTCGGCTGCCATTTGAACCAATCGTCGGGGGTTTGTAGCAACAAGCCGAGGAACTGTGCGCCGGCGACCAACGACGCCGCGGAGCCCGAGGCCAATGCGCGCAACTCGGTAATCGCCGCTGCGGTGTTCAGATCGTCGCACAGCGCGGAAATAAGTTTATCCGAGACGTTGGTCGAGGTATCCGGATCGGATTGGAGTATGCGGTACCACCCGTCCAATTCCCGCTTTGCTTCCGCAAGGCCGTCTTTGGTGAAATCTAAAGGCTGGCGATAATGAGTTTTCAAAAGTAATAGCCGGATCGCCTCGCCCGGGAACTCGTCCAGCAATTCGTGCACGGTGTAGAAGTTGCCGAGGGACTTCGACATTTTCTCCCCTTCGGCCATCAGGTAACCATTGTGCATCCAATAATGCGCCATCACATCGGTGCCGTGCGCGCATCGCGACTGGGCGATCTCGTTTTCATGATGCGGAAAGATGAGATCCAGCCCACCGCCATGGATATCGAAGGTCTCGCCAAGGGTCTTCTTGCTCATCGCCGAGCATTCGAGATGCCATCCAGGCCGCCCCGGTGTTTCGATGCCGCACGGGCTTTGCCAGCCGGGTTCACCTTTCGCGGGGTCGGACGGCTTCCACAGAACGAAGTCGGCGGGATCGCGTTTGTAGGGGGCAACTTCAACCCGGGCGCCGGCGATCAATTCGTCACGATTGCGACGCGACAGCTGTCCATACGTGTCCATCGACGCGACACTGAATAGCACATGGTCCTGCTCGACGTAGGCGTGATCGTTGGCCACGAGGGTCTCGATCATGGCCTTCATCTCGTCGATGAAGTCGGTAGCGCGCGGCTCAATATCTGGGCCAAGATCGCCAATTGCCGCCATGTCTTCGTGAAAGATATTAATCGTGCCGTCGGTCAATTCGCGGATCGTAAGACCACGCTCGAACGCGCGAGCATTAATCTTGTCGTCCAAGTCGGTGATATTTCGGACGTACGTTACATTGTCCGGCCCATAGACATGCCGCAGGAGCCGCGCGAGCACGTCGAACACGACGATGGGGCGGGCATTGCCGATGTGCGCCAAGTCGTAGACGGTCGGGCCACACACGTACATTCGGACATTGCCGCGATCCTGCGGGATGAAACGGCGTTTTTCCCGGGTCAGTGTGTCATGGATGCGAATGGGGTCGGCGTCGGTCATCGGCTCAGATCTGCTTCGTGAATCCGTTGGTGATCGGGTAGCGCCGGTCCTTGCCGAATGCGCGAAGCGATATCTTTACCCCCGGCGGCGCTTGCCGTCTTTTATATTCTGCCCGATCCAACAATCGCCAAATGCGTTTCACCGTATCGACGTCGTGGCCACGCGCGGTGACATCGTCGACGGATTGTTCGTGTTCGATCAAACCATGCAGAATGTCGTCCAGCACGTCATAGGGGGGCAGGCTGTCTTCATCCTTCTGGTCGGGGCGCAACTCCGCCGACGGCGGTTTGCTGATCACGCGTTCCGGCATCACCTTTCCGTCGGGTCCCAAGGCACCGGCGGGCTTAGTGCCGTTGCGCCAGTGGCAAACCTCGAACACGGTGGTTTTGTAGACATCCTTCAAGACCGAGTAACCGCCGCACATGTCGCCGTAAATCGTCGCGTAGCCGACCGACATCTCGGATTTATTGCCCGTGGTCAGGAGCATGTGTCCGAACTTGTTGGACAGTGCCATCAACAACAAGCCGCGGCTCCGTGACTGTATATTTTCCTCGGTAATATCGGGTTCGCGGCCGTTGAAGATCGGACCCAACATCTCCTCGAAGGCACCCATCGCCGGCCCGATGTTCACGTCGTCGAGTTTGATGCCCAGCATCTCGGCACAGGCGGCTGCGTCTTCGAGGCTTTCGGGCGATGTATACGGTGAAGGCATCATCACCGCCCAGACCTTTTCGGCGCCTAAGGCATCGACCGCGACAGCGGCTGACAGCGCGCTATCGATCCCACCCGACAGACCGAGAACCACGCCCGGAAAGCCATTCTTGGTCACATAGTCGCGCAGGCCCAGCATCATCGCGGCATATACATTCTCGTTGCGATCGAGGCTCGGAGCGACATCGCCGGTCGCACATGTCCAGCCGTCGGCGTCCCGCGACCAATTGGTCATCACCAGGGCCGCGCGCCAGAACGGCGCGCGCATCGCCATCGCGTAATTGGGATTGATCACGAACGATCCGCCGTCGAATGCCAATTCGTCCTGGCCGCCCACTTGGTTAACATAAAGCGACGCCAGGCCGGTTTCCGTTACCCGAGCCAGCGCGGTGTTCAGCCGCACGTCGACTTTATCGACATCGAAGGGAGAGCCGTTCAGCGAAATCAAAAACTCGGCGCCGCTTTCTTCCAAGCACTCGGCAACGTCCGGAAACCACAGATCCTCACAAATCATGACGCCCAGGCGCACGCCTCGAAAAGGGACCGGGCCTGGAAGAGGCCCTGGCGAAAAGACCCGTTTTTCATCGAAAACACCGTAGTTCGGCAACTCGTGCTTCAACCGAACGTGTTTGACCGATCCCTCGTCCAGCAGCACCGCCGCATTGTAGAGTTTGTCTTCAACCCGCCACGGCGTGCCCAAAATCATCGCTGGGAGATTCTCATCCTGCAGTGTTTTCGCAAGGCTCGTAACGGCGTCGATTAAGGCATCCTGAAAACCCCGTTTCAGGACCAGGTCCTCGGGCGGATAGCCGCTCGCCGCCAACTCACCCGTGACGATTAAATCGGCATTCATCGCGCCGGCGTCGCGCGCGGTTCTCAGCAACAACGATACATTCCCGTCGATGTCGCCGACGGTCGGGTTGATCTGTGCCACGGCAATGGAGAGGTGATCAGTCATGAAGTGGGTTTAATGCAGCCAACCCGAGGTGACAAGGCAGCCGCAACGCCGCATGCATACCCGACGACCAGTCCGGTGAATGGGACTGGTACCGGATAGGGTTTTCATCCTATTCTCGCGCCATGGCAAAGGACCCGACGGATAGCGAAGTGATTTTGTACGGCGAAAAAGTGGCGCCGAAACCGCAGCGTGCGGAAATCATTTCGTTCGACAAAGACGGCAACACCAAAGTCGCAAAAGGCGGCGTGTCGCGGACACCGATGAAAGAGCGGAAAGCGCCCGTCAAACCTCCGCCGAAAGCACCGCCGCCAACTCCGACACAACCGGTTGCCGCCGCATCTGAAACGCCGCCGCCGGCTGCCGTGCCGTCACCATCGAATACCGAGAAGCCGACGCCTAAGGGTGCGCCGAAACGAAACAAGCCGAAAGTCGGAAACCCGGCCTCGGCGAAGGACGTCAGTGCGGCGCTTGTGACAGACACGGTCGGCAGTCTGGTTGGCGACTTGCGTGCCAAAGCCCAAGCGAAGGGCGGCATGCTGTCCCTGGACGACCTGGACGCAATGGAGGCGGAACTTGCACAAAGAACCAAAGCGATGCAGGCCCAATTCGAAACGGCGTTTGAAGACTACGCCGTTGCCGTCGACAAACTGAGATGGAGCGCGGAGCGGGGCGATCCGTTCTATCGCTTGTTGATCAAGCAGTTCTCGCATCTTTTTAAAGAACAGGTCAGCAGTAAAACCATTAGCCGCCGACTGTTACCCGGGTTCTTCATGGCGGCCGGCATGTTGCTCGGTCCCGATGTGGTAGAGCGCAATCACGATCGTTGTGGGTCGATTGTCGCGCGGCTGAAAATGGAGGTCGGCGAGGACAATTTCGACTGGGAGATATTTTATACCGCGCAAGACGCGTTGACCGTCAGCTTGGATGCGCAGTTGTTGATGGCGGCGCGATTTGCCGACTATGACAAACGCATGGCGTGGTTTATCGATCTGGTCAATTCACACCTTGCTGCCGAAGCCGCCTCCGAGGCCGACCGGCATTGGCAACTTACCGAACATGGGGCGCGCCGAATGATCGACGCCTTGACCAGCGATTTACGCAAGGTCCTGTCGGCGCAGAAGGGGCGTGAACGTTTGGTCAAGCGCCATGGCGCGGATTCCGTGACGGATGCCATCTCGGCGCTTAAACGTTTGGTGACCGGCTAGAACTTATTTCTTCCGGATAAGAAATTCGCGACCGATTTTGACCGACGGCCGACCACCGTAGTCGACGATGTCCGCCGTGGCGTACGTTTCGGTCCACTTCGTCGGCAGGAACGATCCGGTGCCGACAACATCGATCGGGGCGCCGGCATCTGCCATTACTTTGCATTTTTCCACATCGAAGCCGCTGGAGACGACGATCTTGACTTGGTCGAACCCATTGCGATCGAGATGTTCGCGAAGGTGGAAAATTGCCGCCGCCGACACACCGGTCCCGGTCAGATAGCGCAGTTCGGCATCGTTCCGATAACGGCGGATCGCTTGCGGCGCATGCCGCTCCAGAACGCTATAGGACTCTTGCGGGTCCAATCCTTCGACGAAACGCCCGCCATGGGTATCGAGACGAATCGATACTTTGCCGTCACTCGCCATCGCCGGAAAGCGCCGGCAAACCGTCAGCGCGTCGGTGATTTCCTGGCCGTAGTAATCCACAAGGACTGTCAGTGGATCGTCGGGAAAGGTTTCGACGAACATTTCAGCGGCTTTTAGTGTCGAGCCGGCATAGCCGACCAAGGCATGCGGCATCGTGCCCTTGCCCGTGGCGTTGCCGAAGTAATGCGCCGTGGCGTCCGTGGCGTTACCGATAAAGCCCTTGGCGCCGACTTGATCCTGTGCGGCCTTTGAGCCGACCGAGGCCGCATAGGCCATGATTTCGGCCATATCCAGGCCGGCGGCATGGCGGGCATCCATCGCCAAAAAAGAGACTTCGGGCAGTTCGACGCACATGGTGAAGGCATTGTTGGCGGCGACGCAGGCGGCTCCCAGTTTTTGCAAATAAAGTGTTTCCAGATCGACCAAATTGTACATGGAACCGGTGATGTAGAGCAGCGGCTCGCCCGCGCCGACCCATTGGCCCTCGGCATAGTTCAGCTGAATGTCGACCTCGGCGCCGCGCGCCGCTGTCACCGCCTTGATCCAGTCTGCCATGATTTTCGGCGCGAAGATCACCGGGCGGCGCATGAAAACCGCATAGGTGACTTGTTTGTCGCCGAACTGACCGACGACTTTCTTGGTGCGCGAAAAATAGTGATCGGTCCAGCGACCGACGTCGTCGGCGCTTGGGCGGCTCGCGGCGTTGGCGACGCGGGCCGATGCGGACGTATTTTTCAGGTCGTCGTCGGAGGCCATTCGATCCTCCTCCGTCCAGTTACGATGCGGCGCGCGCCGGTACCGCCGCGGTCCGGGCTGCTTTCAATTCCTCGGCCAACAAGAACGCCATTTCCAATGCTTGCTGCGCGTTCAAGCGTGGGTCGCAATGGGTATGATAGCGGTCCGACAGATCGGCATCGGTGATGGCGATGGCGCCACCGGTGCATTCCGTCACGTTCTGACCGGTCATTTCCAGGTGTACGCCACCGGCGTGGGTGCCCTCCGCCTCGTGAACCTGGAAGAAGCCTTTGACTTCGGTCAGGATTCGGTCGAATGGGCGCGTTTTGTAACCCGTCGACGATTTGATGACGTTGCCGTGCATCGGATCGCAAACCCAGGCCACGTTGCGGCCTTCGTCGCGCACGCGGCGGACCAGCGGCGGCAGCAATTCCAACACTTTTTCCGAACTCATCCGCGAAATCAGGGTCAGGCGACCGGCTTCGTTTTCCGGATTCAAGATATCGATGTTGCGAATCAAGTCGTCGGCATCGGTGCTTGGACCGACTTTCATGCCGATGGGGTTGGCGATCCCACGCATGAACTCGACATGTGCGTGATCCGGCTGGCGGGTGCGGTCGCCGATCCACACGAAATGCGCCGAGGTGTCGTACCAATCGCCCGACGTGCTATCGACACGTGTCAGCGCTTGTTCGTAGTTCAGCAACAGCGCTTCGTGCGCCGTGTAAAAATCGGTCTCGCGCAATTGCGGCGTATTGGTTGCGTTCAGGCCGCAAGCCTCCATGAACGCCAAGGTCTCGTCCAACTGATCGGCGAGTTTGCTGTAACGCTCCCCTTCCGGGCTGTCCGCGACGAAGCCGAGGTTCCATTGATGCACCTTGTGCAGGTCGGCGTAACCGCCTTGTGCGAATGCGCGCAGCAGGTTCAGGGTCGCGGCCGATTGGTTGTAGACGCGAATCAAGCGTTCCGGATCTGGGATGCGGGCTTCGGGCGTGAACGGCATCGCATTGACCATGTCGCCGCGATAACTGTCCAGGGTAACGTCGCCCTGTGTTTCGGTGTCGCTGGACCGCGGCTTGGCGAACTGCCCGGCCATACGGCCGATCTTGACCACCGGCATGGCGGCGCCGAACGTCAACACCACCGCCATTTGTAGAATGACGCGGAATGTATCGCGGATGTTATCCGGGTGGAATTCGGCAAAGCTTTCGGCGCAATCGCCGCCCATCAAGGCAAAAGCGTTGCCGTTGGCAACGTCACCCATCGCGCGCTTCAAACTGCGGGCTTCGCCGGCAAAGACCAGCGGCGGCATCTTCGACAACGTCTCTTCGACCGCGTCGACCTTGCTTTGGTCGGGGTACGTCGGCACCTGGATAATCGGTTTGCTGCGCCAGCTTTCTGGGGTCCAATTCTTCGCCATTTTTGACCTCTTTAATGTCTCTGCCCGTTGCTAGAGAGGCACGATATAGGCGGAAAACGCCTCTTTTGCCAGTCAAAAGCCCCCCTCGAGTGTAATCCATGGACCTGATTTCACCGTAATATGACCATAGAAAAAATGTGTTATGATCTCTGTCATTAGAAAGAGGGCCCATGCCATGTTGTATAGTCTGTCCAATGTTCCTGCGGATAAGCTGGCCGAGATTCAGGCAATCGAAGCTGAAATCGGCAAACCGCTTCTCGCATTTTCCGAGGTGAAGGCGGAGCCGGCACGGTTAGACCGCGATAAAATCGATCGGATTCAAAAGCTGGAAGACGAGCTCGGCGTCGTCTTGGTCGCCGTTCAGGACACCGACAAGTAAAGCGGCAAGACCGGGCCGCGTTGCGCTCCGTCTAACAAGGGGGCATGCTCATCGGCTATGGCCGATGATGCGTTTCTACATAATGCTTCCGGGTTGGGCCGGGCTGTCGAATTGCTCGACGATCCTGGCGTATCGCCGGATGCGAATCTTCCCAGTCATTTACCTGAAAGCGGTCTCGGGGATGTCAACGTTCTCGAACAGCTTGCCCCGCATGTTCTGGCGCAAGCAGAAGATCTCGGCGCGGATACGGCGTTCGCCCACATGGATCCGCCGACCCCATGGTTGACCTGGGCCATGGCGTTGTGGACTGCATCGAAGAACCAGAACCTGTTACATCCTGCGACATCGCCGTTCGCATCCGACGCGGAGACGCGGGTGATCCAATGGCTGGCTCCGCTATTCGGTATGGACGGGGGCCATATGACGTCCGGCTCGACACTCGCCAACCTGACGGGGATTTGGGCTGCCCGCGAAATCAAAGGTGCGCGTTGGGTCGTCGCCAGCGATCAGGCGCATGTTTCCATCCGAAAATCCGCCGATATTCTGGGACTCGAATACATCGCAATTTCGACCGGACCGGATGGTGCGTTGGACCCGATTGCGTTGCCGCTTGATATGTCCGATGCGTGCCTTGTCTTAACCGCCGGAACGACAAGCACGGGCGTCATCGATCCCCTAACATTGGGCCTAAAGGCCGCCTGGACGCATGTCGATGCGGCCTGGGCCGGTCCGATCCGATTGTCGAAAAAGCATACGCACCTTTTGGATGGGATCGAGACCGCGGACTCGGTCGCGGTATCCGGGCACAAGTGGCTTTTCCAACCGAAAGACTCCGGCCTTGTCCTATTCAAGGATACAGAGCGTGCCCATCCGGCATTGAGTTATGGTGGCGCGTATCTTGCCGCCCCGAATATCGGTGTGCAGGGGTCGCGGGGCGCCAACGCGATCCCCTTGCTCGCGACGTTAATGGCTTTTGGCCGCGAGGGTCTGGCGTCTCGCATAGACAGAGCCATGGACGATATGAGGATGCTTGCGGAAACAATCATCGACACCGCCCATGCGTCGGTTTTTGCACCACCGGTGACAGGCGTTATGGCGTGGCGGCCCGACAAAGCCGAGACGATGGATGCCGTTTTCGATGCTTTGCCCGTCGGCTCAACCTCTCGAACGCAGATCGGCGGTATGCCCTGGCTCCGCAATGTGGCGGCTAATCCGAACGTGGATATCAATGCCCTCGCGAAAGCTGTCCGGTCAGCCATCATGGATAATTTGTAACGTCATCTGCGGCCCCATCGGCTTGAACCGGCTTTGTCGTCGCCCACCTCAGAGAAAGGTAACCTTTTTGAGAGTGGAGCGGCGCAATGGACGTCAACGGACTGATTAACGGCATCATGGGTCAAGCCAGTAGCGGTCTTGGTCAAGCCAACCAGGCGATGAAAAAAAGTGGTGTACCCGGCGGATTGGTCGGCGGGGCGGCGGCTGGCGGACTCGTTGCGCTGTTGTTATCCAACAAGAAGGCCCGAAAAATGGGCGGCAAGGCGTTGAAATACGGTGGTATGGCCGCGGTCGGCGGCTTGGCTTATAAAGCGTGGCGCGACCACAAGGCGGGACAGCAAGCCGTTCCCGTACCGGCGCCAGGTCAAGCAACGACGTCCGTTGCCGAAATTGCGCCCGCACCGACCGGCAGTGCATTTGACCCGGGCACGCAAAAAGACAGCACCGGCGATAGCCTGCAACTGACGTTGGTGCGCGCGATGATTAGTTCGGCCAAAGCCGACGGTCATATCGACGGCGAAGAGCATTCCCGCATTCAAGAACAGATCAAATCCATGAACCTCGGCGCGGAAGAGAAAGCGTTCCTATTTGACCAACTCGATGCGCCGAGCGATCCCATTGCCATCGCGCGGTTGTCTTCAAGTGACGAGCAGGCGGCGGAAATTTACATCGCATCGGCGCTGGCGATCGACTTGGATACACTCGAAGAACGGCAGTATCTGGACCGATTGGCCGATGCACTGCGGCTTCCGGCGGATTTACGGCAACACTTGGATGCCCAGGCGGGCGGCGTCGTCAACGTCGCGGCCTAAGGGCCGCGTCAACCGATCTGGGTCATCTGAAACAGTTTCCAGTCGTCGACCAGGTGTTCGGACTTGCTGCTGAAATCCTGCAAATGCGGGGCGTCCATGTGGGCTTCCCACTGTTCTTGGCTGGCCCAGCTTTCATGGAAATGAAAGAGGTTCGGGTCATCATTTGACCGGTGTAGTTCATAGGTGAGGCAACCGTCCTCGGCCTTGGTCGTTGGGATCAATGACAGCAGTAGCGCTTCGAGTTCGGGTGCCTTGCCGGGCTTCGCAGTCAGCCGCGCAACGATGGTCAACGGCACGGCGTCTCTCCCGTTTGTGATGGGCTCATGTAAGATCCCGCGCGCGCGCCTTGAGGTCCGCGATATCGACGTGGTCGAGGGTCTTGCGGTGTGTGGACTGCAAGAAAACGGGCGGTGCGACCCCGGCCTCATGGGCTTCTTGCCAACGATCTGCGCATAGACACCATTTGTCGCCCGGTTTCAGCCCTGGAAACCCGAATGCTGGTTGCGGCGTCATCAAGTCATTGCCGCGCTCTTTCGAGTATTCCAGGAACTCAAGCGTTACCTCGGCGCAGACCACGTGCCGGCCCATGTCGTCTGAGCCGGTCGCGCAGCACCCGTCGCGGTAGAAGCCGGTCACCGGATCCAGGCCGCACGGCACTAAAGCCTCACCCAAAACGTTGATGTCCGGGTCTTTGTCGACGTTGTCGTTGTCCGCCATCAGCCATCAGCCATCCTCGTCCGCGCGGAGCGGTTCGCGCATCGTGACGAACTCTTCCGCCGCCGTCGGGTGGATGCCGATCGTGGC
Source organism: Rhodospirillales bacterium (assembly GCA_965222395.1). Classification (GTDB taxonomy): domain Bacteria; phylum Pseudomonadota; class Alphaproteobacteria; order Rhodospirillales; family Casp-alpha2; genus UBA4479. The sequence goes on along the minus strand of OZ244947.1, from coordinate 2,590,288 downwards.
GTCGAAGTCTGCTTTCGTGGCACCCGCTTTGACGGCGATGCCGATCCCTTGCACGATTTCCGGCGCGTCAACGCCCATCATATGTGCACCGAGAATCTTTCCAGTGTCTTTCTCGACGATCAGCTTCATCACCGACCGCTCGTCGCGGCCCGACAGCGTGTGCTTCATCGGCCGGAACGTCGACTGATAAATCTCGACCTTATAATCCCGCCGGGCGTCTTCCTCGGTCAGTCCAACTGAACCGATGGGCGGCGTCGAAAAGACGGCGGACGGAATGTTATCGTAGGTCATCGCTGTCGGCTGCCCGTCATAGAGCGTTCGGACGAGGGCCATGCCCTCGGCAATGGCGACGGGCGTCAATTGCACCCGGTCTGTGACGTCACCGATGGCGTAAATGCTGTCGACGGACGTTTTGGAATAGGCATCGACGACGACCGCGCCGTTCTTATCCAACTCGACGCCGGCCTCTTCCAAGCCCATGCCCGCGGTGTTGGGCTTGCGGCCGGTTGCGTACATCACCAAGTCGGCTTCCATGAAGTCGATCTGGTCCAGGCGCAGGGAATAGCCGCCGTCGATCTTCTCAATCGATCGGACCTGACATTCGGAATGAACGTGCACACCCTGTTTTTCAAGTTCCGTGCGCAACGCGTCGCGCACCGTTTGATCGAACCCACGAAGAATATTGTCTGCCCGAATTATAATGTGAACATCGGCGCCCAGGGCATTGAAAATACCGGCAAATTCGACAGCGATATAGCCGCCGCCGACGATGACGATACGTTTCGGCAATTCCGGTAGATCCAGGGCCTCGTTCGACGTGATGGCATGCTCGATACCTGGAATATCCGGCAGATGCGGCCAGCCGCCGGTGGCGATCAGGATGTGCTCGGCGGTGTAGGTCTTGCCGTCGACCTCAACCGTATGCGGCCCCGTCACCTTGCCGGTGCCGGTAATCTCGTCGACGCCGGCCTCGCGCAGCAAGCGGTGATAAATGTCTTCAAGCCGGTTCAGTTCGGCATCCTTGTTGGCGATGAGCTTGGACCAATCGTGGGCGTTGTCGCCGAGTTGCCAGCCAAACCCCTGGGCGTCTTCGAAATCGTGGGCGAAATGCGCCCCGTAGACGAGGAGTTTCTTTGGAACGCAGCCCCGCATCACGCAGGTGCCGCCGATCCGCAAGTTCTCGACGATGGCGACCCTTTTACCGTGTCGTTGCGCCGCGAAGCGCGACGCCCGCACGCCACCGGACCCGCCGCCGATCGTAATCAAATCATAATCATAAGTTGTCATTGGTATTCTCCTCGTCTCGTCGGCGGAACATAGGCCCGACAAACGGCAACGGCCAGCCCCGTCCGGGACCGGCCGTTATGACGATTGCGTGAGGCCGTCAGTAATCTTAGACGATACCGCCCAAGCAAATGTACTTGGTTTCGACGTAATCCTCGATTCCTTGGTGTGAACCCTCACGGCCGATACCGGATTCCTTGACGCCGCCAAATGGGGCGACTTCGGTCGAGATAATGCCCTCGTTCACGCCGACCATGCCGTATTCAAGCTGTTCGGCCGTTTTCCAGACCCGGCCGATGTCGCGTGCATAGAAATACGCCGCAAGGCCAAACTCGGTATCGTTTGCCCATTCAATGACTTCCGCGTCGTCGTTAAAGCGAATGATTGGTGCCAAGGGACCGAATGTTTCTTCCTTGGCGATCTTCATTTCCTGGGTTGCGTCGGCAACGATGGTCGGCTCGAAGAAAGTACCGCCCAGTTCGTGGCGTTTGCCGCCGGCAATGACGCGTCCCCCCTTGGAGACGGCATCTTCGAGATGTTCTTCGACCTTTTCCACGGCGGCCATGTTGATCATCGGTCCCTGCTGGGTCTCGCCTTTGAGGCCATCGCCGACCTTCAGCCCTGACACCGCCTGCGACAGGCGCGAGACGAAATCATCATAAACCCCGTCTTGGACGTAGATTCGGTTGGCGCAGACGCATGTTTGGCCGGTATTGCGGTATTTCGACGCCATCGTGCCGGCAACGGCGGCGTCTAAATCGGCGTCATCGAAGACAATAAACGGTGCGTTGCCGCCAAGCTCCATCGAGACTTTCTTGACCGTTCCGGCACATTGTTCCATCAGCAGTTTGCCGATTTCCGTCGAGCCCGTGAATGTTAGCTTTCGAACAATCGGATTTGAGGTCATCTCGCCGCCGATATCCCGGGCCTTGCCGGTCACCACGTTCAGAATGCCAGCCGGAACACCGGCGCGGTGCGCCAACTCTGCCATCGCCAAGGCCGAAAACGGCGTTTCCGATGCCGGTTTAATGACGATTGGGCAGCCTGCCGCAAGCGCCGGGCCGGCTTTTCGCGTAATCATGGCAATTGGAAAGTTCCACGGCGTAATGGCCGCGACGACGCCGACGGCTTCTTTGACCACCACGATACGCTTATCGGGTCCATGTTGCGGGATGGTGTCGCCGTACAGTCGCTTGCCTTCTTCTGCAAACCACTCGATGAACGATGCGGCGTACGCGACCTCACCTTTAGCCTCTGCCAGCGGCTTACCTTGTTCGGCCGTCATTAAAACGCCCAGGTCGTCCTGATTCTCCATCAGCAAAGCGAACCATTTCTTCAGAATCTCAGCGCGTTCCTTGGCGGTTTTTGCCCGCCAAGCCGGCCACGCGGCATTGGCGGCATCAATTGCACGGCGGGTTTCGACGGCACCCATATTGGGGACAGTGCCCAATACTGCTCCGGTTGCCGGGTTTGTGACCTCGACCGTTTCGCCGTTGTCGGCGTCTGTCCAAGCCCCATCCACAAAGGCTTGCTGACGTAAAAGTGTGGTGTCGCTGAGTTGCATCGTGTCCTCCTAAATTCCGGCGGGGGTCCGCGCGGGTGTCATGATTTCGTTTATCAATCGGCCGGAAACGACCGTTGCCCACGATGTAGTGCATTTCCGGCATCCCTGAAAGGGTCGCGGCGGCAAAATTAGCGGGTGTGCACTGCACAACACGTTTTAACGGCTATGGTTAATAAAATTAACCGTATTTCAGGGGGTTAGGGCTAATGTGCCTTTTCTGCCACAGTGACGCATAAAATCCTCATTTCGGGCACTTTGCACTTTGCCCGGCGACGGAAATACCTAGAATGCACCTCGGAAGCCGCTGTTCGCGGCAGGGACGCCTCGCCGTTTGGCGGCTTCCCTTTTAAATGGGGCTACCCCAACTTCGTTTGGTGAAGGAGAAACCAAAGTGAACATCAAAACCACTCTTAAAGCGTCGGTTGCCGCTGCTGCTCTTTTCGCAGTCGCTGTTCCGTCCGCTCAAGCTGCTTCGGTCGATTCCGGCAAAGCAGCCAAAGTGACCATGTCCGGTCATTTCAACAAAGCGCTCTTCTGGGCTGACAACGGTGCTGCTTCGCGCGCAACGGTCGTCGACAACACGATCTCCCAGTCGCGTTTCCGCATCAATGCTGACCTGCCCGTCAACGAAGCGTTGACCGCTCGTGGTCACTTGGAAGCTGGCTTCAACAGCAACCAAATGGGTTCGGTGAACATCGTTGACAGCAACTCCAACCTTATTGCTTCTTCCGCTGTCGATACCGCCGGTGGTTCCAGCGCCGACGCTTCGGTTCGTAAGTCGTACCTCGGCTTCATGCACAAGCAGTTCGGTACCCTCGTCCTCGGTAAAGATGGCGAAGCAACCGACGGTGCGTACTTGCAGGTCGCCAACCCGGCCAGCGACATCGTTGACTCTGGCACCATTGCCGGTGGTGGCGTTTCGTTGCAAACCAGCAATGCTGCGGACAACGTCTTCTCGTCCAACACGGTCGGCGCTTTCAACAACAGCTTTGACGGCACCAACGTCGACGGTATCCACTACGACTCGCCGAAATTCGGCGGTTTCCAAGTGAAGTACTCCTTCACCGGTGACCAGGCGTCGAAAGTTGGCGCGTTCTTTGGCGGTAAATTCGGCGGTTTCGCTGTCGAAGCCGGTCTCGGTTACGAGCACCTCGCTGGTTCGTCCTCCTCGCTCGACGCCATCATGATGGCATCCGCTGGCGTGACGCATGACAGCGGCTTCAGCATCGGTGTGGGCTATGGTGAAGAAGACGCCACGGCTGCCGGTGGTACCGAAGGCGAAAGCATCTACGTCGTCGTTGGTTATTCGGCTGACTTGATCTCCGCCGGTTCGACCTCGTTCGCCGTCATGTACCTCGAAGATGAAGACGCGACCGCTAAGGGCGACGAACTAGAGTCGATCCAAATCGGTGTTGAGCAAGGCCTGGCTTCCGGCCTCAAAGGTTACGCTGGTCTTCAGTTCCATGATGTCAGCCAAACCGGCACCAACTACGAAGATGTCACCGTGTTCATGACCGGTGCAAAGCTTCTCTTCTGATCCTCGATCGGAAAAGCTTAGTCTTTGGGAACCAGGGCCTTCGGGCCCTGGTTCTTTTTTTGCCTTCTGTGAATTGATATATAACAAGGACATATGCTTGCCGGCATTTAGATTGTCGATCTAGCGGCTAGAATAGGAAGTGTCCCTTTGTCTCTCGTTGACCGCGCCCTAAGTTTGCATCAATCCGGTCGATTGCCCGAGGCGATCAAGATGTACCGGCGCGTCTTGCGCAAGAAGCCAGAAAATTTCGGTGTCCAACATTATCTAGGTGTGGCGTTGTTGCAGACGGGCGACCTGCCAGCCGCGTGTGCGGCCTTCCAACGTGCGGTCGCTATCAATGACAACGACCCAGGATGCTGGAGTAACTTTGGCCTGGCGCAATATCACACCGGCGATTTTCATGGCGCAAGGACGAGTTTGGAGCGTTCCCTGGGCCTCAATCCCAACAATGCGCCAGCGTTGAACAATCTTGGGATGGTGTTTCGGGAACTTGGCCGTTCCGACGACGCGCTGGCATGTTTCGAGCGATCGAATAGCCTGGCCTCGGATGATCCTGGGACCCTGCATAACCTCGGCGCCGCATATCATGAGGTCTCGCGCATCGACGACGCCATTGCCGCGTTCGAACGGGCGGTCGAGATCAGCAATGGCGAGCCGGAAACGTATGCCAGTCTCAGTGCCGCATACTTTGCCAAGGAAATGGCCGGACCGGCATTGGATGCGTGCCGCAAGGCAGTCGAAGGGGATCCATTCAACGAGTCCGCGTTGGAACAATTCAAGAGCATAAAGTGGTTCCAAGACAAACCCGATGAAATGTATGACCTACTGGAGCTGGCGTGTCGGCGCTACCCGGACGATCCGCGGTCGTATCTACAGTACGCCTACGCACTGATCGAGGATACGTCGTTCGAGCGCGCCGTCCCGCTGGCGACCCGTGCCGCCGAATTGGCGCCTGACGCTGCGCTCGCCTATGGTCGTCTGGGCGCGGCGCTTTCCGGTGCCGGCAGAAGCGGTGAGGCTGCGGATGCGTTCGAGAATGCTGTCGCTTTGGACGACGGCGAGTGGGAGATCTACGAAAGATACGGACAGCATCTTTTGAACAACGGCGAATTCCAGCGCGCAGCCGAGATCCTTCGTCGAGGTCATGAGATCAATCCGCGGCGCAGCGGTATGCTTGGCTTTCTTACGATCGCCATGCGCGAGATCGGCGATAACAAATTCCCGTGGCTGGTTGATCACGACGCGCACTTGTATCCCCAAATTATCGAGCCACCGTCCGGTTATGACAGCGTTGAGGCATTCAACGACGATCTTCACACGACGGTCGCGAGGTATCATGCGGATGCGCCGCATCCGGACGGACAATCAATGCGGGGTGGTACGCAGAACACGGGAAGTTTGTTACACTATCCGGATGCGGTCATCGGCTCCTTCAAAGAGGCGATCACGGCGGCGGTCCATAAGTATATCGACCGGCTCGAAGGGCGCCAGGATCACCCCTTCGAACGCTATATCAACCGTGACTTTAAATTCACCGACGTATGGTCGACTATCCTTCACGGGTCCGGATACGACGGCAGCCATATCCACAACGAAGGATGGTTGAGCGGCGTCTACTACGTCAAAACGCCCGATCTGCCCGAGGAATTATGGGACCGTGGCGAAGGTTGTATCCAGTTCGGTGCGCCGCCAACCCACTATGTGACCGAACGCAATTGTGTCCAACACGTCATCCGTCCGGAGCCCGGGAAAGTCGTTTTGTTCCCATCCTATTTTTGGCACGGGGTGCAGCCCTTTACGGTTCCGGGCGCACGCCATGGCATCGCCTTTGACGTGATTTGACGGCGATAGAAATTCCGCATGGTGTTTGACGATCACCTCAATCGGGACGCGCCGTGGGACGATGTGTCTGCACTGTATCATGCCGGTTATTTTGCCGACGCCATTGCTGGTCTGAAGCAACTCCTTGCGGCCGAGCCGAATAATTTCGTTACCCGGCAGGCGTTGGCCCAGACGGCGTTGATACATGGTGATCATGGCCTAGCCGTCACGCATTATCGCACCTTGGCGAAGGACCGTGGCGTCGAAGACGATCACGTGGGTTATTTGTCAGCACTGGTGCTTTCAGGGAAACAGCAACAGTTTAAAGGTGCGATGCCCTCAAACGCAGCCGCTTGGTCTCGGATTGTCCAGACCCTCAGTGATCTTGGTGAGTTGGCGGTTGCGCGCCAAGTTGTATCCGATGCACGTACCCGTTGGCCTGATGACGTCGACTTGAAGATCGATGAGGGGGTGGTAACGAGTGCTTTGGGGCAGGGGACGGAAGCCCTTCGCATGTTTGAGGACGCTTATGCAAAGCGTCCCAACGATCCCGCCGCCGCTTATAACGTTGCGCGAACGGCGCTTAGTATGGGTGACCGTCAGCGATCTGCGCAGGTCGCAGTGACACTGTTATCGATCGACTCGAACCATGTTAACGCCTATCGACTGCTTGGTAGTTTGCGCGACCCCTCGGTTTGGACAGATGAACGGACCTCCGCCTTGACGAAACTTGCCGAGGATACGCGATGGGACGATATGTCACGGGCGCATTTGATTTACGCTTTGGGGTCCGCTCATGATTTGCGAGGTGATATTGCCCGTGCGGTGGTCCGCTACCGTGATGCAGGCGCGTATGCGCGTCGCGCGGCGCCCTATGATGTCGCCGCCGATCTCGCGGCATTGGACCGGATTGGCCATGTGTTCCAGGCGCCCCTACAGAACGCGAAGACGTCGGTCACGGCTGGAAATGCCCTTGTCGTCATCATTGGATTGCCACGTTCCGGTACGACACTGGTGGAACAGATCGTGGCGGCGCACAGCAAAGCGAAGAGCGCCGGTGAAACGGGCGTCCTGCGAGACGCGGTGCTTCGTCTTTTCGCAGGACAGTTCGGACCACGAACGCCGATTGGGCTCGAGTTCGCGCGAGGTATGCAACAACCTGCCGTCCGCGCCTTGCGCGGGTTCGGTCAGGACGTCCGGAGCACCTACGGAAAACTCGGCATCAAAGCGTCTTTCATTGTCGAGAAGGCACCACGAAATCTGCATTATGCCGCTGCGATTGCCGCCAGCGACCCCAACGCGCGGCTTATATTCGTCCGCCGCGATCTACGAGATGTTTGTGTCTCGTGCATGACTATGGACTTCGGCGGAACGTATGGCTTTTGCGACGACCTTGATGATTTCGTTACGCTGGCAAACGCGTCCGTCAGATATATGGACGATTTGACTGCGGCTTATCCTGACCGCGTCTGGACAGTGGACTATGAGAAGCTGGTGGACGACCCGGACGTGGAAATCCCCCGCCTGATGTCATTTGCCGGTCTCGAGATGGAGCCCGCCTGCTTCCGCCCTGATCTTGCTGAAACCCCCGTGATTACCGCCAGCGCCGGCCAAGTTCGGACGCCAATTAACAATAAAGCGATTGGTCGGTGGAAGCGTTACGAGTCGGAGATTGGCGGTCATCTAGAGCAGCTCGCGCCGGCATCTTGACGACGCCAGAGATCACCCGGCGGTTTTCATGTCCTCAAACTCGTCGAGCCATTCCTGCGCGTAACCGCAGTCTTTGTAGTCGTCAAAATACGGCCCCCCGAGGGTGTAATGTAATACGCCGGGGTCGGTGATCGGCTCATGCTCGTCGACCAGGTGATTCCAACGTGCCGGTAGGGCGCCGATTAAGTCGTCATTGCCGAGCCATTTGAACTGATGTAGCTCCAGGCCGCTGGCAGTGTTCACGTACTCCGGCGTCAACGCGGTACACTTTGCGTTGTTGAACATGATCACGCTGGACCAGTTTTTCTTCTCGTACTTGGTTTGGACTTGGCCGAGAAATTTGGTGTCCGTCGACGGATCGTGTTCGTTCTTGACCACTTGGATCGCGTAGCGGTCGTCACGCAGGTCCCAGAGATTGGTGAAATCGTCTAGGGCGAGCATGTCGCAGTCCATAAAGATGGCCCAGCCTTTGAAATCACAGAGGTACGGCGTCAGAAAGCGGGAAAAAGAGAATTCTGTCGACTGTAACGGATTGCGCTCCCGCCACATGAGTTTCTCAAGTTGCCCGATTTTCAGCGGTGTAATACTGACAGGCTGCGTCGTCCGGCGGTGAATGCTGTGACTCAGCACGTGAAATGCGACGTGTTCGTGGGCGTCGAAACCGACGAAAACTCTAATCATAACTCTGAATCCTTATGGTCGGAAATCGGTGTCTTGTTGATGGCGCGCCACCATATTGGAGAGATCCCGAGCAATTTGTGAAACAACTTCGGATTTGTCATTGATATCGGTCATTCGATACTGCGTCACGTCGAAATACCACGGCATGTCCGTTCGATGGGCAAACCAAGGCCAGAAAGGGACGGCGGCCTGCAAGACCCAGGTTTTTTGGCCGATAGCGCCGGCAATGTGGGCCGATGCGTTGGAAACCTGGATCACGAGATCAAGGGCCGCGATCTGCGCGGTTTGCGTTTCAAGATCTGACAGCGGATCGACGTCGGGCCAATCGTGAATCGTAATCCCATGGTTTCTTGCGAACGTTGCGATTTCATCGCCGACGTCCCCGTATTGCAGATTAACGAAATGGCATCCGGGAACCGAGAGAATGGGCCGCATCTCTTCGAGGGTCACCGACCGGCTCTTGATCGACAGCGGCGTCGCCCCGCCGCGCCAGGCGATCCCGATGCTGAGGCCATCACCAAGCGCTGCGAATGCGTTCCGCCAGACGTCCATTAACTCAGAGTCGGCTTTAAGCCGCCGCGGTTCGGCCGCCAGGATCGATGCAACGTCCGGACGATACAAGGGCATCAGTGACCCAAACCCAATTTCGAAATCGCATGAAATCCTGTCGGCCTCGGGATCGGTCATCCGAGGAACAAACGTTAACTCCGGATAGGTTCGCTTAAGGATCGGACACAATCGTTTGTCGACTTCGACCGTAACGCCGCTTCCGTCGGTATCTTTAATCAAGTCGCCGAGACATGTTGCGTACATGATCTCGTCGCCGATGCCCTGTTCTCCGCGAACTAGGAGGGTCCGACCATTCAAAGGGTCGCCCGTCCATTTATCCTTGATAATCGGCCGAACGCCGGAGCCTTTGCGCTCCTGCCGACGCTGCTCGAAATACGGCCAGGCTTCTTCGTAGCGTTCCAGAAGAAACAGATTGACCGACTGCGAAATCTTCAAATCGACGTCGTCCGGCGCGCGTCGCAATCCTTCTGTCGAAGCCGCCAGCGCGTCTTCGAACCGCATTAAATATCGAAGGATGATGGCATGATTGTGGTGATAGCGCGGATCAGTAGGATCTAGCGCGACCGCCCGTTTGATCGCTTCAAGACCGTCATCCAATCTTCCGAGATCACGGCAAGTATAGGCATATTCTGCAAATCCGTCGGCGATATCGGACGCTTCTTGTATGACATCGGTTAGTACTGAGAGCGACTGATCGAAATCGCCGAGTTCGCGCAGAAACCGGCCAACTGATATCGCCGCAAAAGGATTTCCGGGCACGTAAGGGATAGCGCTTTGGAACAATGCCAGCGCCGCCGATTTGTCGCCGGATTGCGCCGTTGCTTGCCCAAGTGCAATTGTCGTTTCGACGTCGTCGACACCGAGCTGACGTGCTTTAGTTAAAGGCGCGATCGCATCCTTAAACTGTTCAAGGCCAATGTGCGCGAGTCCGAGACTACTCAGCGCCGCCGGCTGTTCGGGGGCGATTGCCAAGGCGCGTTCCAAATAGTGGACGGCACCTTTGAGCTTATCTTGGCTGACGCAGCACATGCCCGCCATCGTCAATAAATCCGCATTGCGCGGATCTTTTTTGAGGGCCTTGAGTGCAAGCTTCTCAGCCTTGGCGTAGTTCATTTGATGAAACGCCTCAACCGCGCGCGCGACGGTTTGGTTCGGGGGCGCCATAATTCCTCTGTCCTGCCGAAATGCCAGGTATTCGGGGTGAACTTCGATGCTCAGGTGTACGTCAAACGGCGATCAATGTCATGTTATGATCGACGTTGCCGAGTACGACTAGCCGTGACGTTCAGATGCTTTTGCTGGTCCCGTCTTGTGCAGGCTCGGAAGGTTCTTTCTTCAAGCCGTCCAGGAGATCGTCGAGAAACTTCTTGGTCTTGTTCGCTTGCTCTTCGATCCACGGCTTCGCCTTATCATAAGCGACCCCGGCATCGCAGGCGGCGTACTTCCCCGAACACGTTGGCACACAGGCCGCTTTCGCGGCGGTATCGCCCGCATGGTCGGTATCGCATTGTTGAAGGCATTGATCGAATGCCGCCGCGCAGGCTGCGTTGCCGTCGTTCGCGGCGGCCGGCAACGCCAACATGGCAAGCGTGACAATCAAAGGTCCGGTGATTTTGTTCATGTTTTCACTCCACGGTGACGCTTTTCGCCAGGTTGCGGGGTTGATCCACATCCGTCCCCTTCAACACCGCGACATGATACGCCAATAGCTGGACCGGTATCGCGTACAAAATAGGCGAAACAAAGGCACTGACGGCGGGCAATGCGATCACCGCCTCCGAACCCTTCGTCAATCGCGTCGCCCCGTTATCGTCGGTGAAGGCAATGACTCGACCGCCGCGGGCCATGACTTCCTGAACGTTCGACACGGTCTTTTCGAATAGCTTGTCTTCGGGGGCGATGCAGATGATCGGAACGGTCTCATCGATCAGGGCGATCGGGCCGTGTTTCATCTCACCTGCCGCATATCCTTCGGCATGGATGTAGGAAATTTCCTTGAGTTTAAGTGCGCCCTCCAGGGCGATCGGATAATTCGTGCCGCGACCGAGGTAGAGCACGTCGCGCGCCTCCGCGACCGAGACGGCAATTTCACGGATAGACTCGTCGTGGTTCAACACTTCTGCTGCGCGTGCCGGTACCTCGGTTAGTTCTCCGATCAAGCGCGCCTCTCCATCGGCATCGATTTCCCCGCGTGCCCGGGCGGTCGCGATGGCGACGCAAGCCAGCACCGTCAGTTGTGTCGTAAAGGCCTTGGTCGAGGCGACGCCGATCTCAGGCCCCGCTTGTGTCCGCAATACCGCATCGGACTCACGCGCGATCGCACTTTCCGGCGCATTTACAATAGAGAGGATTTTCTGGCCCGACTGCTTGGCAAAACGCAGGGCCGCCAAGGTATCGATGGTCTCGCCGGATTGCGAGATGAATACGGCGACGCCGTTCTTGGGTGGCACCACGTTGCGATATCGGTATTCGGAGGCGATGTCGACTTCGACCGGGACACGAGCGATGCTCTCGAACCAATATTTCGCCGTCATGCACGCGTAATAAGACGTGCCGCACGCGATCAGTGTCAGCCGTTCGGCCTTGGCAAGGTCGACGGCGATTTCGGGAAGCACAATCCGCCGTTCCGCCGGGTTGATCAGCGTATGCAAGGTGTCGCCTATGACTTGCGGTTGTTCGTAGATTTCCTTCAGCATGAAATGCCGGTATCCGCCTTTGCCGATAGCAGCCCCCGACAATTCGGTTTTACGGATTGGCCGGTCGGCAACGTCGCCGTTGGCGTCATACACGGTGGCATCATGCTGGGTAATCACCGCCCAGTCGCCGTCCTCCATGTACAGGATGCGATCGGTGAGAGGCGCCAAGGCATAGGCGTCGGAGCCCAGGTACATCTCGTCGTCGCCGAAGCCCAGGGCCAATGGGCTCCCCTTGCGCGCGGCGATCATCAGGTCGTGGTGACCGGCAAAGACGATACCCAACGAAAATGCGCCTTCGAGTTTCTTTAGCGTATCGAACACCGCGTCTTTCGGGCTTTGTCCCTCGTTAAGGCGCAGCGTAATCAAATGCGCGATGACCTCGGTATCTGTTTCCGACGCCAAGTTGCAGCCGCCGGCGGCGGCCTCGGCGCGGAGTTCCTCGAAGTTCTCGATGATTCCGTTATGGACCAGGGCGACACGATCGGTCGCGTGGGGGTGGGCGTTCCGTTCGTTCGGGACGCCGTGTGTGGCCCACCGCGTGTGGCCGATGCCGGTGATGCCGTCCAGCGGTTCTTCCGCAAGACGTTGTTCAAGATTAGCCAGCTTACCTTCGGCGCGCCGCCGGTCGATCCCGCCATTAATAAGGGTCGCAACGCCGGCAGAGTCGTAGCCGCGATACTCCAGTCGTTTCAGCGCATCCAACAACCGTGGTGTCGCCGACGTATTGCCGACGATGCCAATAATTCCACACATTCGTCGCTTTACCCTTTTTCCTTGAGCGCGCGTTTTCGTTCGCGGTCCTTACGCGCCCAGTCCTTGATTTCGCGCTGCTGGGTGCGGGTCACGGCCAAGGCGTCGGCGCTAACGTCTGATGATACCGTGCTGCCGGCACCGACCGTGGCGCCGTCACCGATGGTGACGGGCGCAACGAGAGCGGTGTTCGAGCCAATGAATGCTTCGGCACCGATTGTTGTCCGTGATTTGAAAAAACCATCATAGTTGCAGGTTATGGTACCGGCCCCGACGTTCGCGGCTGCCCCGACATCCGCATCGCCGATATAGGACAGATGACTGACCTTGGCGCCATCCGCGAGCACAGCGTTTTTGGTCTCGACGAAGTTGCCGATTTTGACATTTGGTCCGACGCGGGTCCCCGGCCGTAGCCGCGCGAATGGTCCGACGGTTGCGCCTGTACAGAGATGCGTGCCCTCAATGTGGCTGAACGCTTTGATATGGACATCGTCGTCGATGGTCACGCCCGGGCCGAAGAAAACGTTTGGTTCGATCAGGACGTCGTTCCCGATCTGGGTATCGACGGAGAAGAAGACGGTGCTAGGATCGATCAGGGTTGCGCCACCGTCCAGTGCCCTCTGCCGCAGCTTGTCCTGAACGCGCGCCTCCGCCATGGCCAGTTCAGCCCGCGAATTGATCCCGAGCAAATCGGCTTCTTCGCCCGCAATTGCGACGCATGTCCGGTTGTGGCTGATCGCGATACCAATAACATCCGGCAGATAATACTCGCCTTGGGCATTGTCGTTTCGGATTTCAGCCAACATGGCGAACCCCATGCGCCCATCCAACGCCATCATGCCGGAACTGCAAAAATCGATTTCGAGCTCATCGGCACTGGCGTCCTTGGCTTCGACGATGCGTTCAAGATGATTGTCGCGGTTGACGATCATTCGGCCGTACGGCCCCGGTGATTTCGTATGAAACCCTAAAACCACCGCGGCTGGGTTTCCCGGCCCGCGCCGCGCCGCGAGCAGCGCTTTTATGTCACTAGACGGTATCAGCGGGTTGTCGCCGTTGAGAATCAAGAGATCGTCAATGGGCCCGTCGATCGCGCTCTCTGCGCACAGGGCCGCGTGGGCCGTCCCCATGCGGTCGTGCTGAATGACCGTTTTGTGCGGCGCGACTGCGTCGGCAAGAACGTCCATACCGGGGCCGATCACGATACAGATGTTCGAGACCCCCGCCGCATCCAAGCTCGATACGATGTGCTTGATCATCGGCGCGCCGGCCAAGGTATGCAGGACCTTGGGGCGGGATGATTTCATGCGGGTGCCCTGGCCAGCGGCCAGGATGATTGCGGCGGCGCGACGGTCTGTCATAAGGCCTTCGAGGTCACATAACTTGGGGACATTTATGGACATCTTTTGCCATTCTCGGGCAAAACCGCCAAGTCAAAGATTGTTTCCCTAGATTTCAGACCTTTCCGGTTGTCTGCGCGCGTCTTGGCGTTCACGGCGGTGTCGTTGACACATCCAGGGTCGGGCGACTATATCAACGCTTCCTCACAAACGGGGCGCGTAGCTCAGCGGGAGAGCACTGCCTTCACACGGCAGGGGTCACAGGTTCAATCCCTGTCGCGCCCACCATTACCGCGATCCTTCTATGAATGTACTGGCCGATGCGATTGGCTGACTCCCAGCCGTTCCAAATGCGCGGCCAATTGGAATCCCGTTGCTTCCCGCCAGGGGGCGGCGACAAGTTGCAGGCCAATTGGCTCTTCGCCCTCGTTGAAGCACGGTGCCGTCAATACGGGCAGGCCGACACAGGAGAACGGTTGTGCCAACAGTCCAAGGAATGGCCGGAGTGGACGCTCTTGTCCTTTGATCATCAGCGTTTTTTGCCCCAGTTTCGGCGCGGAAAAAGGCGTTGCGGGGGCGATCAGGATGTCGACATCATGAAATGCCTTCAGGACTTCACCCAACCACCATCGGCGCACACGTTGCGCCTTTTGAATCCAAACGGACGGGATCATGGCGCCGGCCAGAAAACGGTCCCGTGTATCCGGGTCGTAATCATGAGCACGCGTACGCAGCGTCGGCAGGTGAAATGCTGCGCTTTCGGCGTGTGTGATTAGATACGCCGCGGCACGGCCCAATGCCGCTTGATCCAGGTCGATGTCGGTGATTTGTACGTCCGCCGACAGCGCCGCGACGATGCGGTCGCGGCGTTCCAGGGCCGTGTCGCCGCAATTGTCCTCGAACCAGCCGCGTAAGACACCGATGCGAAGGCCTGCAATCCCGTCGGTCAGCAAAGTCGAGACCACTGACGGGGGAAAGTTGCGACACGCGTGATCGCGCCGGGTCGGGCCCTGCAAGGCATCATAAGCAAGTGCCAGGTCTTCGACGGTCCGGGCCAACGGACCGACGGTGTCCAGCGCGTCGACGAAAGGAAACGATCCACCGCGCGACAGCCGACCGTACGTCGGTCGTATGCTGAACACCCCACAAAGCGACGCCGGCACGCGGAGCGATCCATTGGTGTCGGTCCCAAGCGTGATCGGTGCCAATCTTGCCGCCGTCGCGGCACCGGAACCGGATGACGATCCGCCGGTCATGCGTGTTACATCGTGGGGGTTGCGGCAATCACCGTCGTGAGCATTCTCGCCGGTGAAATCGTAGGCGAACTCGCCCATGTTCAACGCGCCAAGACATACGGCGCCGGCACGATGCATCTGCTGGACAAGATCGGCATCCTCGGTTGCGGGCGCATTGTCACGATTGATTTTGGAACCGGTGCGGGTCACCTCACCGCAAAGGTCAAACAAGTTCTTCACGGCATACGGCACGCCGGCAAGGGGACCCGGGTCGTGACCAGCTGCCACTGCCGCATCCACGGCGGCGGCCTCCGCACGGGCACGGTCTGCGGTAACATTGGTAAACGCATTGATCGTCGGATTGGACGCTGAAACCCGTGCGAGCGCGACCTCTGTCACGTCTGCGGCTTTGAGTCCCCCTGATCGAACGGCCTGGGCTGTCTCGGCGGCGGTGTCGCCGATCTGAGGGAGAACCATCGTCTAGTCCGGGTCCGGCAGCCGGAAAACGGGCGCCAGCTCGGCGTCGCCCGGATCCAAATGGGCGCCGTCCAAGGTATCGGCCATTTCCGCGGCGAGATGAAGAAACTGGACGATGGCGGGAACGTATTGTGGTTCGACCGAAAGACCGAGGACATCGGCCATCTCGGCGGCGTATCGGGCGGCGTCATCGTCCGTCTGCCATCCTGTCTTTTTCATGCGATGCGCGCCGACGATTTTGGTGTGACATTAGGTTCGGCGACATGGCAGACCGCAAAATGATTGTCTGCGATATCGATATGCGGCGGGCGCTTTCGGGCGCAGAGATCGGTTCCGTCGGGGCAGCGGCCATGAAACCGGCATGCATCTGGATCGGGGTCGATGGGGCTTTTCGGGTCGCCGCTCAACCGCCCCTTGCGCGCCTCGTTGTCGCCGAGGCCAGGGATCGCGGATATCAACGCACGGGTATACGGATGTGAAGGCGATGTGAAAATGTCCTCGGCATCGCCGCTTTCGACGATCTGACCGAGATACATGACGATGACTCGATCGCATAACAATCGAACCACGTTCAAATCGTGCGAAACGAACAGATAGCTCATCCCCAGGTCTTTTTTGAGCCGGACGAGTAATTTCAAGATAACGGCTTGGACGGACACATCGAGCGCCGAGGTCGGCTCGTCAAGGATTAGCAGTTTGGGCTCGACCGCGATGGCGCGCGCGATATTGACGCGGGCCTTCTGCCCACCCGATAGCTGATGCGGAAAGCGGCTGAGGAGTTGCGCCGGCAGATCGACCATCTCGGCGATTTTTGCGACTTCTTCGCGCAGCCCCGTACGGTCGGTCATTCCCTTTAGACGCCGCAATGGCTCGGCAATCGTGTCGAAAGACGTAAAGCGCGGGTTCAGGCTTTCATGTGGGTCTTGGAACACGATCTGAATATCCGTACGTTCCGGTTGTGCGTGAAACGTCTGCGACGGCAGCGATCCGATGTCGCGTCCGGCAAATCGAATGGTCCCCTCGGTCGGATCGGAGAGCCGCGCCAACATACCGACCAGGGTCGATTTGCCGCAGCCCGACTCGCCGACGAGACCAAGGCTCTCGCCCTCGCCGATTTCGAAGCTCACGCCATCGACGGCATGTAGGATCGGCGTGTTGTCCGATACGTTCTTATTTTGACGGCGGAGCCATGTGAGCAGGCTTTCGACGATCCCTGTAGTCCCGGAGAGCGGATAGAGTTTTCGCAAGTTCTCAACTTCGAGGAGTTGGGTCATAGCGGCCTCCTGCACGCCACGGCATGCCCCGGTGCGACGGATTTCAGGATCAACGGCGCAGGGTCGCAGGCCTTGAGGTAATGCTCGCAGCGGCCGGAAAACCGACAGGCTGGTAAATCGTCGTTGCGTAAATCGGGAACGCCACCGGCGATCGACGATATGTCGTCCAGCGATCCACTGGCGCGCGGTGTCGCTTTCATCAACTTCGCCGTATAGGGATGGCGGGCGTTCCGAAAGATGCCCTGGGCGCTGGCACGTTCAACCACATGACCCGCATGCATCACGACGATGCGGTCGCAGTAGTCGGCGGCCATCGCCAGATCATGCGTGATCAGTAATGTCGCCATGTTGCGCTCAACCGCCAGATCCTTGATCAAATCCATGATCGCGGCCTGGGTCGTAACGTCCAGGCCGGTTGTGGGCTCGTCGGCGATCAGAAGTTCCGGCTGACATGACAACGCCATGGCGATCATGATCCGCTGACACATGCCGCCCGACAGCTCGAACGGATAGGCGTCGAAGCGTCGTTCGGGATCGGGAATACGGACGCTCATCAACGCCTCGATAACTTTCTCGCGCACGTTGGAGCGTACCGCCGAGCCATGTCGGCGCAATACATCGCCGATCTGTTTCCCGACCGTACGGATCGGGTTCAACGCCGTGCGCGGGCTTTGGAAAATCATCGACGCTTGATGGCCACGCATTTCTTGTAGTGTTCTCTCGCTCGCCGCTAGAACGTCCAAGCCGCCCAGCGTGATTTGGCCTGCGGAAACGCGGCCCGCCGGATCAAGGATGCCCATCGCCGTCATCGCCGAGACCGATTTGCCGGACCCGCTTTCGCCGACGATGCCGACCATCTCTCCTTTGAAAACATCGAAGGTGACGTGTTCAAGCGCGCGGACGATCCCACCGCGTGTTCGGAATTCGACACTTAGCCCTTCGACATTCAATACGGGGACGCGATTTGTCATTTTTGCCCTTTACGTCCGCCGCCGGGGATCGATCAGATCACGGAGACCATCCCCCAGCAGGTTGAAACAGAAAACTGCCAACATCAGCGCCGCGCCCGGAAACAGGGCCAGCCACCATTCGCCGGAGACGATGTAGCCTGCGCCCTCGGCCACCATAATGCCCCACTCAGCGGTTGGCGGACGGACGCCCAAACCGATAAACGACAAGCCCGCGGCATTAAGGATCGCCCAACCCATGTTCAATGACACCTGGACCATCATCGGCGGCAGGGTATTCGGATAAATTTGCGTCGCCAGCAACCGTAAAGATGAGTTGCCGGCCAACCGCGCGGCCAGAACGAAATCGGCATTGCGCCGCACGTTGACCTCTGTTCGGGCGACGCGGGCATAGAACGGCAGGTTGATGATCGCCGTCGCGTAGACGATGTTTTCGACCGTGTTTCCCATTGCCGCGACGATCCCCATCGCCAGCACGAACAACGGAAACGCCATGATGGTATCTGTCATGCGGCCGACCAGCCGGTCGGTCCAACCACCGAAGAAACCGGCCAGCGAGCCCAGCACGCTGCCGATCACGAACGACAGAGCCACCGCGGCGACGGCAATCGAAAGGTCAAGGCGGGTCGCGATTAACACGCGGCTGAAGACATCGCGCCCCAATTGATCGGTGCCGAACCAATGATCCCATGATGGCGGCTTCAAGGTCTTCGATGCATCGCTTGCCATCGGATCGTAAGGCACGATATAGGGACCGAAAATCGCGACGATGACGATCAAAAAAAACAGGGTACCGGCAACTAACGTGACGGGGTTTTCGGTCAGGACATAGCGCAGGTGTTTCAAGAAATCGCGCATTTAGCCATCCAACCCGACACGCGGATCGATCAGTGTATAAAGAATGTCGATCACCAGGTTGAGCAGGACGTACAGGATCGCCATGGCGAGAACGAAACCTTGGACAGCGGCGTAATCGGAGACGATCAACGCTTCGATGGCGAACGACCCGATCCCCGGCCAGGCGAACACTTTTTCGACCAGCACGTTGGAGCCCAACATGAACGAGAACACCATGCCGAGCGTCGTTAGGATCGGCAGCAGGGCATTTCGAAACGCATACGTATAGAGCACCGTCGAGCGGCGCAGACCGGAGGCGCGCGCGGTGCGAACGAAATCGCTGGATAAGACCTGCAGCATCGCACCCCGGGTCATGCGCGCCAATGGGGCCAGGGTAAAGATGCCCAATGTGATCGCGGGCATCATCAATTGCGAAAACGCCGCACCGAACAGTTCAAAGTCGCCGTCGATCAAGGCGTCGATGGTATAGAAATTGGTCACCGGCGGCGGCGGCAGATAGATGATGTCGATGCGCCCCAAGGGCGACGGGGCAACACCCAAAATGTAATAGAAAATGTAAACCATGAAGAGCCCGGTAAAGAACACCGGCAGCGAAACCCCAGCCGTGACGATCAGTCGGCATAGCTGATCGACCCAAGTGTTCGGGCGCGTCGCCGCCGCGATGCCCAACGGCACCGCGACGGAGATCGAGAAGATCAACGCGAGGAGAGTAAGTTCCAATGACGCGGGTAGGCGCCGCAGGATTTCTTCGGTGACCGGAAATCCCGTGCTGATGGAGTTGCCCAGATTCCCGGTCGCGAGGTCTTTGACGTAGATCAGAAATTGCTCGGGCATGCTTTTGTCGAGCCCAAGCGATTCCCGAATTTCCTGGATCGAGTTGGCGTCCGCGGCCGGGCCGGCGAAATAAACCGCCGGGTCGCCCGGCAACGCACGCGTCAGTACGAACGTGACAATGATGATGCCGACGATCGACGGGATGGCTTGCGCCAAACGCCCGATAACGATCCTCAGTTTGCCATTGCCGTTCATCCGGCTGCTCGATCCAGGATGCGCATGTTACGACGTCGCCTTGTTGAACTTGCGGCAATCCAACTGACGGTGCGCGTAGTACTTGTAGCCGGTGATGTTCTTCTGCATCGCGACGTCCAGGTACGGCTGGTAGATCGGGATCAACGGCACGTCGTCGAAGAAGATTTCGAGCATCCGTTTGATCTTCGGTTCGTAGTCCGGGTGATCCACCTCAAGGTGCAAGGTGGCGTCCGTCAGTTCCTCGATTTCCGGATTGTGGTAATTCATTGAATTGAACAACCGGCCTTTCTGATAGACCCAGAACGAATAGTAGTCGGGGTAGTTCAGCCAACCGCCGAAGTTTTTGATGTGCATTGGCAGTTTCTTTTCGACCAACGCCGCGGTCCGCCAGTTGGCGCCCGGGATTTTATCGATGGTCGCTTTGATCCCGACCTTTGCCAGGCTTTCTTGAAGCAACAGTGACATCGGTTCCGACCATTGCGCCAGCCCGAGGTTAAACGCGAGCGGCACTTCAAACCCGTCGGCGAAGCCAGCTTCGGTCAGTAGGGCCTTGGCCTTGTCCAGATCGGTGTCGTACGGGAACGGTTGCGGCCATTCGATGGTTTCCGGCGAGAACGATTTGCCGCCCCACATCTTGATGCCGCGCTCGAACGCCGCTTGTTTGTAGATTTGATCGTAAGGCACCGTGTAGGCGATGGCCTGACGAACCAGCTTGTTCTTGAACGGTTCGAAATTGAGGTTGAGGCCGATGGCCGCCAGCGAGTTTTCGATCGGCACGCCGGTGATCGTGAACTTGCCGGATTCCTTCAATTCGGCGAAGTCCTTCGGCGGAAGGTCGAGCGACACGTCCGCATCGCCCCTTTCCAACAACGCCCGCCGCGTCGACGCCGAGGGGATTTCACGGATGATGACCCGCTCAACGCCCGGCAATTCGCCGTTCTTCCAATCGTCGAAACGTTTGTAGACGGTTTGCTGGCCGGGATCCCAACGCTCCAGCATGAACGCGCCGCTGCCGGCGGGGTTGCGATGCAGATACTCGGTCGCCCATGGGTCTTTATCGGTCGCATTGGCCTTGGCGATCTTGGAGTTGAAGATAATCGGCACCGGCACGCCGAGATCGGGCAGTGTCAGTTTACTTTTGCGGATCAGCTTGATGACGAAGGTTTCGTCGTCGACGGCCTCAAACTGTTCGGGTTTTTCCAACGATCCGGCCTTCATCTGAACGGTCGGAAAACCACCCAGGCTGACGGCGCGATCGAACGACCATTTGACGTCGTGTGCTGTGATCGGCGAGCCGTCCCAGAACGTCGCGCCTTTGCGCATCTTAAAGACGATCGACATGCCGTCTTCGGCGATCTCCCAAGACTCGGCCGCTTCCGGCGTCAGCGTCGTGTAATCGTACATGGTCGTGCCGTTGGCCAGGGTCTTGGCGGAGTATCCGACAAGACGGTCATACAGGTTGACGGCGATCTGATAGGCCGGGCGGTTGGTGCCTTTACGCTGAATATCCATGCTGTTCGGGCCGTTGCCAGTGACGACGACAAGCGTGCCAGACCGGCTTGCGGCTTCGGCCGGGAAATGCCGAAACAATGGAATAGCGGAAGCGCCGGCGACAACCCCGGCGGTTTTGATGAAATCACGTCTACGCATTCTAAATCTCCTAGTGTTGAGCGGTTTGTTTCGGCGTTTCCTCGATATACGCGCGCCAGCCGCCAAACCCGGTGATGTCTTCCGCATCACGCACGGCAAACGGCTCGCAGATGAATCCGTTGACGGTTGATCCGTCTTCTAGCGTTAGGGTTCCGATTCCAAGCGGCGCCGGGATCGTGCACATGAAGTCTCCGAACCGGGCCTTGGGCATCGCCCAGACCTCTAGATCGATGGCCGCCCCCGCGTCGGAGCGAATAAGGCCTGGCCGCATCGGCGGTCCGCCCGGCAAGCTGAAGAGTTTGTAGTTTCCGGCCGTCCTTCCGGCGCGGACGAACCGAGCGCCGCGACTCGTCAAATCGCCGTTCAGCGGCAAACCCGACATGTGTGCGCCGACCACGGCGATCGCGATTTCATCGGCCGCGATGTTATCTTGCTCAATCTCCAACGTCGGGAGTTTCCAGTCGGTCGCACCCAAGGTGACGTCACAGGCCGCGTGCAGTGATGCCGCGACGGCGGCGATCCGATGGTCCTCGCCCGCCGGCGCCAACAGCGTGACGCTGCCCGGGCGGCCATCGTCGCGCGTTGCAACGGGAACGGCGATGCCACAAAGGTCCAGCAGATTGACGAAATTGGTATAGGTGCCGAGGCGCGAGTTCGGGCCGATCGGGTCTTTTTCAAGCTCCGTCACCGTGGCAAAGGTGGGGATCGTCGGGACGCACATCATATCGACGCCGGCAATCACGGGTGCGAGATGGCGTTTCATTTTCTGCAGTGCGTAAAAGGCGTTGAAGGTATCGACCGCGTCAAAGTTTTCGGCGACTTCGATAACGCGCCGGGTCGCAGGATGAAGCGGATCCGGTGTCTGGTTCATCATGTGGGCGATAACCGCATATCGCTCTGCGACCCAAACGCCCTCGTACAGCATCTTCGCGACATCGTAGAACGGCTGGAAGTCGATCTCGACGAGTTCGCCGCCCAGTTGCGATATCAGGGCGAGGGTTGCGTCGAAACTGTCCGATTGCGCGTCGTCATTAAAGAACGCGCGACTGGATTGGGTCGGGATACCGACTTTAAAGGTTTTCATCGCCGGACGGAGTGGCGGCGGATTGATCGGACGCGCGTAGCTGTCGTTTTCATCGAAGACGGCCGCGGCACGGAAGACGCAATACGCGTCGCTGACGGTCAGGGCGAAGATCGAAACGGTGTCGAGAGACAGACAAGCGGGGACGACGCCTGTGTTCGACAGGGCCCCCAATGTGGGTTTCAGGCCGACAATGTTGTTTAGCGCCGCCGGCACGCGACCCGATCCGGCGGTATCGGTGCCGAGTGCGAAACTGACAATACCGTGGCTCACCGCGACGCCGGAACCGGAGCTGGAGCCGCCCGGCACGATCTCTGGGTCGAGAGCATTTTTCGGCACGGGGAAGGGCGTGCGAACCCCGACCAGGCCGGTCGCGAATTGGTCTAGATTGGTTTTTCCGATCAAGATCGCGCCCGCGTTCCGGAGTTGGGCGACTACGAATGAGTCTTGCTCTGCCTCATAGGCGTAATCCGGACAGGCCGCCGTGGTCGGGGCACCCGCCGTATCGATGTTATCCTTTATAACGAACGGAATTCCCCAAAGCGGTTTTGAGGTTGGATCGAAAGCGCCGAGCTCGGTTGTCGCCGCAAGCGCATCGTCCTGATCGATTAAGTGCAGAAAAATTCCGGGGTCGTCGATGGCCTCAATCCGGCGATATACCTCGGCGATCACGTCTTTGGGCGCAAGACCGTCTGCGTATGCTCGGTGCAGGGAGGCAATATCGAAGGGGATGTGCTGCACGATGTGGTCCGTTTTCCGTTTCTCCATCAACGGAACTAGATCAGGTTTGAGCAGTGCGGTATGCTGCTAAAATTATGCTTAACCGATGCAATTTTTGCAGCATTAAAAAGGAAGCAAAATGCGCCACTTAATGCCGCTGATCTACATCGATGCCGTGGCCAAGTCAGGATCGATCCGAAAAGCGGCCGACACCCTGGCGATCACGTCGACGGCGTTGAACCGCCGAATCCTCGCCATGGAGGAGGAATTGGGCGTGGCGATCTTCGAACGCTTTCCCCGTGGCGTCCGACTATCGGCGGCCGGTGAAATCCTGATCCATCATATCCGCAGTCAGCTGGGCGATATCGAACGGGTGAAAAGCCAGATTGCCGATCTGACCGGTGAGCGGCGCGGTCATGTCGGGATTGCCTGCAGTCAAGCACTGCTGCCGTTCTTTCTGCCGCAACAAATTTCGACCTATCGCCGCGAACACCCGGCCGTGACATTCGATGTCTTGGTGCGGGACCGCGCCGCGGCGGAACAGGCATTGGATGATCTCAGCGCCGACCTCGCACTGGTGTTCGAGCCTGTGCGGATGTCGGAGTTTCAAACGCTGCTGACGATCCGTCAGCCCGTGCACGCGATGATGAGCCCGGATCATCCGTTGGCGGCAGAGCCCGTTGTGCGGCTCCGCGACTGTTTGCAGCATCCAATCGCCTTGCCGACCGCGCAGTACGGCGTTCGCCACTTGTTGGAGCTTGCGGTGCGTCGAACGTCGCTGGACCTCCGGCCGTCAATCGACTCCGATAGCTTTGAGTTTCTGCGGCACTATGCGCGCGACGAGCAGATGTTGTCATTTCAGTTGCCCATCGGTTTGCCGTCGGCCGATGACGGCGAGGGGATCGTTCATGTGCCCGTCGATGAACGCGACGTGCCGCCAGGGTATCTTTACTTCGGACAATTGCGGAACCGGACGCTGCCCGTTGCCGCCGCACGTTTTGCCCAACAGATGCAGGAAACCTTCGTCAGTCGGTTCGACTGCGAGTGACGCTGGAGCAACGTGTTAGGTTGCTTGCATCCTCATTTTATATCAGCGTCTTATGCGAAATAATTATATCAAGACCGTGTAACTGAGGATCAGACGTGCCGCGAAAGCTCAACCACCGTCAAATCGAGGCGTTTCGTGCGGCCGTGCAACTCGGGTCGGCCACGGCTGCCGCCGAGGCATTGTATATTTCCCAGCCGGCCGTCACGCGATTGATCTCTGATCTAGAACGTCAGATCGGTTTCAGCTTGTTTGAACGTCGCCGTCGGGGGTTGCAGCCGACGTCCGATGGACTTGCCTTATTCGACGAAGTCGAGAAATCGTTTCGCGGCCTCGACCGCATTCAGGAGATTGCCGATGCCATCAGCTCGCATCGGATCGGCCGTCTTCGGATTATCGCGCTGCCGGTTTACGCCGATAGGTTCGTTGCCCGCGGGGTGGGGGCTTTCTTGCGGAAGAACCCGGGTGTCTATGTCGAGTTGGAAAAGGCCAACAACGAGGGCTTCGTCGACTCGTTGGTATCCGAAAAGTATGACATCGGCATTTCGACATCGCCGCGCCTGATGGAGGGGATTGAAGCCCAGCAATTAGCAGAGTTATCGGCAATGTGCGTGATGCCGCCCGGCCATCGCTTCGCCAATCTCGACCGGGTGCCGATTGAGATGCTGGCAGAGGAGCCGATCGTCGCGCAGCCGAGCGGCAGTCCGTTTCGTCTAGCGGTGGAGCGGCATGTCACAAATTCGAACTTCAATCTTCGCTACGTGGCGGAAGCCAGGACGCAGCGGGCGATCTGTCAGATTGTTGCGGAAGGTGTGGGGGTTGCCATCGTTGATCCGTCGGCCATCGACGAGGTCAATGATCGGCTTCATGCGGTGCCCGTGGACCCACCACTAAAATGGCCGATCGTCGCCATCACGCCGTTGCGGAAGACGCTTTCGCAGGCGGGTAAGGCGCTCCTGGACGAGATAAAGGCGCAGATCGACGAGATTAAATCGCGCGCCATCCCATGATCCCGACACAGGTTCCGTGCGTTCTTGGATCTACGAGAGTCGAGTTGAATCGGGACGTGAATGGTCTGTTTGTCGGCAATAAATCGCGAAGACAATGATTTTCGACATATAATATTGTTTAAAAACAACGAGATAATAAAATGTAATGCACGCCTCTCTTGATGATGACTACAAATTGTTTACAATTTAGGTTGGACATCATGAGCCAGGGGTGAGTGCACGGAATGCCAATCGCGACGACACTGTTCGATAAAATCTGGGACTCGCACGTTGTAACGACCCGCGACGACGGCGAAAGCCTGATCTATGTCGACCGCCTACTGTTGCAGGAAAACTCGTTCCACGCCTTCGACAAGCTCCGCCGCGAAGGGCGATCGGTTCGCAATCCGTCGCAGGCTTTCGCCTTCGCCGATCATTATGTCCCGTCCGGCGACCGCAGTGGTGGCCTTGCCGGGATTGCCGATCCCGAAGTCCGCGCGATGATCGAATTGATCGAAAGCGACGCGCGCGAAAACGGTATTCAAGTGTTCGGAATGGGCGACATCCGCCAAGGCATCTTGCACGTCGTCGGTCCCGAGCAGGGCATTACGCAGCCGGGCCTGATTATCGCCGGGGCGGACTCTCATACGGCGACGCATGGCGCTTTCGGTGCGTTTGCATTCGGCGTCGGCTCGTCCGAGACCGCGCACGTCCTGGCTGTCCAGGGGTTGTGGCGTCCGAAGCCGAAGACCATGCGCATCGATGTGCGCGACCCGCTGCCGTCCGGAACGACGGCGAAAGATCTGATCTTGGCGATCATCGGAAAGATCACGGCGTCTGGCGGGACCGGACATGTCATCGAATACGCGGGGCCCGGGATCGACGCACTGTCGGTCGAAGCCCGGATGACGGTCTGTAACATGTCGATTGAAGCCGGCGCGCGCGCCGGTCTGATTGCGCCGGACGACAAAGTCATCGACTACGTGAAAGGGCGGCCGTACGCACCAAGCGGTAATCAATGGGATGATGCCGTCACGTACTGGCGGACGCTGAAAAGCGACCCCGGGGCGGTGTTTGACCGCACCGTCGAGATCACGGCTGCCGACATTGCGCCGATGGTCACCTGGGGCACGAGCCCGGATCAGGTGGCCCCTGTGACAGCGTCGGTTCCGGACCCCGGCAGCGAAGCCGATCCCATGAAACGGCGTCGGATCGAAAGTGCTCTCGACTACATGGATCTTAAACCGGGCCAGGCTTTACGTGACGTCGCCGTCGACCGCGTGTTTATAGGGTCCTGCACCAACAGCCGGATCGAAGATCTGCGGGCCGCGGCCGACGTGGCAAAAGGCCGTCAGGCGAAAGTCCCGGCGATGGTCGTGCCCGGTTCGGGCTTGATCAAGAAACAGGCCGAGGACGAAGGTCTGCACGACATCTTTCTTGCTGCTGGTTTCCAATGGCGGGAACCGGGCTGTTCCATGTGTGTTGCCGTCAATGGCGACCATCTGCAGCCGGGTGAGCGTTGTGCGTCGACGTCGAACCGCAATTTCGAGGGGCGCCAAGGTCCGGGTGGCCGGTCGCACTTGATGAGCCCGGCGATGGCCGCGGCCGCCGCCGTGACCGGGCATTTGTGCGATGTCCGCGAATTGGTTGGAGGTTGAGACGATGGAGCCGTTTACAACTCTCAACGCCGTCGCCGCCCCGATCGATATGGCCGGGGTGAACACAGATCAGCTGTTTCCGGCTCGATTCCTGCGAAAACCTCGATCGGTGGGCTACGAGAAGTTCACGTTTCACGATCTACGTCGCGATACAGACGGTCAGATGCGCGCCGATTTTCCGTTGAACCAGGAAAAGTACGCCGATGCAAAGATCCTGGTGGCGGGACCGAATTTTGGTTGTGGGTCATCCCGCGAGGGCGCCGTCTATACGCTCTACGACAGTGGTATTCGGGCGCTCATCGCGCCTGGGTTCGGGGATATTTTTGCCGCCAATTGTTTGAAGAACGGCATTTTGACGGTGCGGCTGGACGACACGACGGTTACGCGCCTGATCGCCGAGCTCGCCGACACGAATGACCCTCGCATGTCCATCGATTTGGCGGCGCAGTCGCTGCGCACGCCGGGCGGCGAAGGCATTTCATTTGAAATTGATCCGTTTCAAAAACACTGCGTGATGAACGCGCTGAACGAAATCGACCTGTCATTGGAATTCGCCCCAGCGCTGGATGATTTTGAAGAGTCGTACCGGTCGCGGTTTTCGTGGCTGGCATCGACATGAACGGGGAGATTTGGCGTAACGTTAAATGCTAAGCCGGACCAGATAATAAACTAAAGAGGAGCAGGAAACATGGAAGTTATTCCCACAGGCGCGGCGTTGGGTGCCGAAGTCAAAGGCATCGATCTGTCGCAGCCATTGTCCGATGCCGACAAGCAGGCATTGCTGGCCGCATGGGACGAGCATCTGGTTTTGTTCTTTCGTGGTCAGTCTCTACCGGACCCGGCATTGATGGCGTTCAGCAAGAACTTTGGTGAACTCGATCCACCGGGACCCAACCCTTATGGTGGGCCGTTCCTGCCCGAGTTTCCGGAAATCAATGTGATCTCCAACGTCAAGGACGACGCCGGCAAGCCGATCGGCAATCTTGGCGACGGTGAGGCGGTCTGGCATATGGACATGACCTATACGGATGTGCCGCCGAAAGGGGCAATCCTGCATGGTCTTGAAGTGCCGGTGGGCCAGGGCAATACGTACTTTTCAAACTTGATCCAGGCATATGACGAATTGCCGGACGATCTCCGCCAAAAGATCGAAGGCCGAAAACTGATCCACGATGCGGCACACAACAGCGCCGGCATGCTGCGAAAAGGATATGAGGAGGTAAGCGATCCACGCGATACGCCGGGGCCGCACCATCCGATTGTCTTCAAGGACCCGGCAACCGGCCGCGAGGGACTTTTGCTTGGCCGTCGCCCATGGGGATATATCGTCGGATTGGAGCCACAGGAAAGCGAGGGCGTTCTGGATGCGCTTTGGGCGCATGCGACCCAGAACAAATACGCGTGGGGCCATTCGTGGCAGGTTGGCGACGTATTGATGTGGCAGAACATGTGGGTCTTGCACCGTCGCGACGCTTTTGATCCGTCGGCAAAGCGGGTGCTGCACCGGACGCAAATCAAGGGCGATATCGCTATTGCGGCCTGACTAAGGCTTGGTTTGTTGACAATTTTTGTTGGCGTGATGGTCAAGCGTGGTGTTTTGCCTTTGTTTTTGCTGCATCGCAACAAGGCGCGACATAAATTTTGCATCATTTTGTTGACAATTTTGTGGATGCGCCCAATATCCATGGGCAACCGGCAGGTGGGGCCGCCGGGTTAACGGGGGCTCATTACCCTAGTCATGCCGATAAACAGGACGACAGGACGACTCTACTTTTCGATAACCTTGGGAGGACTCGATGAAATCTCTTCTTAAACTGACGACTGGGATGGCTTGCGCGGCTGCGTTTGCCGCAACGGCGGTCACGACAAGCCCGGTACACGCGCAAGACGATGCGTATCCGTGCACCATCGAAGTGGTTATCCACTCCAGCTACGGCGGCGGCACCGACGCCACGGCGCGGATGATGATGATCCGCACGCGCCGGAACCTCAAAGCCGACATGACCGTTGTTGCGAAACGCGGCGGTTCGGGTGCTTCGGCACAGAACTACGTGCTCAGCCGTCCGGCCGACGGTTGCACCGTCATGGCATTGACGCAGACGCACCTGTACACCATGGCCCGCGGCAAGTCCGACATGAAAATCAACGACATTGTCGGTGTCGCCCGTGCGATGGATGATCCGACCTTTATCGCTGTCTCGGCCAAAGGCCCATACAAAACACTGGAAGACCTGATCGCTGCGTCGAAAGACAAGGCGCTGAATTGGGGTGTCGCGCAAATCGGTGGTACCGAGCACATCGGTCTTGCCAACTTCGCGAAAGCGACCGGCATCAAGTTTAAGGTCGTGCCGTTCGGTTCCGGTGCACAGATGGTTCAGGCCCTTCTTTCGGGCGCAATCGATGCGACGCTGCCGAATGTCAGCGAAGCCGGTGCACAAGTCGATGACGGCAGCTTTGCGGCACTTGCTGTGATGGCGCCGGAGCGGCTGAAGGATTACCCGGACGTTCCGACGACCTGGGAAAAAGGTTTCGAGGTTTCGACCTCCACGACCCGTGGCTATGCGGTTCGCGCCGGAACCCCGCCGGAAGTCATCGAGAAACTGTCCAAGCAAATGGTCAAAGCCATGAAGCACGACGTGTTCGCGGGTTACTTGGCTAACTCCGGCCTCGATCCGGAAACCAGCCCAGCTGAAACGGCTGTGTGGGATAAGCAACTCAAAGCCGAATACGAAAAAGCCAAGACCGCACTTGCGGAACTCGGCCTGAAATAAAACCGGCTTTCCACACTCTATCTCCGCCTAATTAGGGAGGACACATAATGTCCGACTCACCTAAGCAGGCCGGGAATATGGATGACATGCGCTCGCCCTCCTCGGGCGGGCGCATCATTCACCCGGTCGATGCCGTCCTCACGTTGATCATCTGGTCCGCCTGTGCCTGGCTGTATTATCAGACAACATTGTTCGACGAAGTGTCGTTCCTGTTTGCGGACAACATCGGCCCTGAAGTCTTTCCACAAATTCTAATTTGGTGCATTGCCGTCTTTGCCGCTTTCATGCCGTTCGAGCATTTGCTGCTGTCGCGGTCCGGTAAAGATCTGGATAAGAAACGCCGTAAGCCGGTTAAGGGCATTGCCTACAAAACGATTGCACTTCTCATCGTCATCATTTCCGCGTCCGCATTTATCGGCACGCTGGCGACGATGCTGGTGATCTGTATGACTATTCCCTTCTTGTGGGGAGAGCGTCGATTGCAGGTCATTTTGCCGTATGCCGTTTTGTTCCCGGCCGCGGTGACCCTGGTTTTTAATCAGTTGCTTGGCGTCCATTTTGAGCCGGGCATCCTCGACATTCCGTTCATTCGATAGGATTTAGTCCGATGGAACCCATCCTTCAGGGCCTCGCCCTTATCCTCGACCCCTTCAATATTACACTGATTCTCGGTGGGGTTTTGGTTGGTGTACTGGTTGGTGCGTTGCCCGGTTTGAGTTCGCCAATGGCCATCGCGCTTCTCATTCCATTCACCATTTCGCTCGATCCGGTGGCGGCGATCGCTATGCTGGCGGCCCTTTATTGCGCCGGGACCTTCGGCGGCTCGATTACAGCCATCTTGATTAATGCACCGGGGGCGCCGCCCGCGGCGGCGACAGCGCTCGACGGCTACCCGATGGCGAAAAAGGGTCAACCCGGACGCGCCTTGGGCTTGGCGGCTGTCTCCAGTGTCGTCGGTGGTGTCATCAGCTTGGTGATCTTTATTTTCGCCGCACCGATGCTGGCGGATGTTGCGTTGGAATTCCGCCCGCCCGAGTATTTTGCGCTTTCTGTGTTCGCCCTATCGATGTTGGCGTCGATCAGCGGATTGTCATCTTTGCGCAACCTGATTTCCGGTGCGGTCGGGGTTTTGATCGGCACCATTGGTGTCCACCTGACGACCGGCGTCGAGCGTTTTACCTTTGGCATCGACGGCTTTTCCGAGGGTATCCATTTCGTCCCCGTTCTGATCGGGCTGTTCGCTTTGGGCGAGATGCTCAACCAGTCGCAAACGCTCGACAAAACGATGGAGCGGATCAAGGCGACGGCGGTGAAACTGCCGACGTTGGCGGAGTTGAAGGAACTGAAATACACCATCCTGCGCTCCTCCGGTCTCGGGACGTTCATTGGTATCTTGCCAGCTGAGGGATCCACCGTTGCCGCCATTCTCGGCTACAACGAAGCCAAGCGGTGGTCGAAAAACAAAGAAGCGTTCGGGACGGGGACGCCGGAAGGGATCGTCGGCCCCGAAGCGGCGAATAACGCCGCCGCCGGCGGGGCCATGGTGCCGACATTGGCGCTTGGTATCCCCGGCAGTGGTTCGACCGCTTTGATTTTGGCGGCCCTGATTATGCATGGGTTCCGTCCCGGACCGTACCTGATCAACGAGACGCCGCACTTCATTTACGCCATCTTCGGCGCCATGCTAATCGCGAACTTCGCGTTCTTGGTTATCGGCTTGGTCGGTGCGCGGTTCTTTTCAATGGTCGCATTCGTCCCGACACGTTTGCTGTGGCCGGCGGTGTTTATTTTCTCGGTGATCGGTTCGTACGCCTCCGGCGGTTCGATGTTCGATGTCTGGGTGATGTTGATCGCCGGGATCATCGGCTTCTTCATGATGCGGCACGGCTTCTCGCCGGCGCCGATGGTGATGGGGCTGATCCTTGGTAAACTGGTCGAGGAGACTTTCTCGCAATCGATGATCGTCTACGATAACGATTTCTATCGTATCCTCGAAAGTCCGATCGTCCTGATGTTCTTCGCACTGACCTTGATCAGCTTGTCCACACCGATGTGGGGTTTGCTGCGCAAGAAGAAGGACGACAAGTCCGAGAAAAAGTCCGCCTAACGGGAGGAAACCATTATGGTTCCCGATCGCGCCATCGCTGAGGTGATCGCAGACTGGGCGGCGGCGTTCGATACCGCCGCTCTTCCCAGCGGTGCCCGGAACGCTGTTCGACGGACGTTGTTGGACTCGCTCGGTCTGATCGTCTCCGCGCGGAACGAAGACTACGTAAAGGCGGTCCGCAATGCGGCGGACGAGACGGGGCCGTGTATCGTCCCGGGGCACCCCCAGCCGCTTGACCCGATGAATGCGGCGTTGCTCGCCGGCACGTCCGTCCATGGCGAAGACTTCGACGATACGTTCGAAGGAACGCCCGTGCATGTCGGCTCCGTCATGGTGCCGGCGATCTTGGCGGCGGCGCAGCAGCGCGGCCTTTCCGGTGATGACGTGCTTCGCGGCATCGCCATCGGTGGAGAGCTAATGTGCCGATTGACGCTGGTTGCGCCGACGGCGATCCATCGGCAGGGGTTTCACCCGACGGCGATTTGCGGCGCGTTTGGCGCGGCGGCGGGGATTGCTTCGGCACTTCGGCTGTCACCGCAACAGACCGCGTCGGCCTTGGGTATCGTCGGTAGTATGGCCTCCGGCATCATCGAATATCTGGCCGAAGGCACCTGGACTAAACGCATGCATCCGGGATGGGCCGCGGGCGCCGGTTGGCGTGCGGCGCGCATGGCCGAATCCGGGTTCGCCGGCCCACGCACCGTCTTCGAGGGCGAGCATGGTGCGTTATTCGCCTTTGCGGTTGAGGGGATCGATCGTGATTTCTCTCAGTTGACCGATGGCCTCGGCACGGAGTGGCAACTCGCGAACCTAGCATTCAAGCCCTATGCCTGCGGGACAATGTGTCAGCCGTACATTGATTGTGCGCTCGGTGTCCGCGACCAAGTTGACAGCCTCGACGACATCGTTGCCATTACCGCCAAGGTCGGTGAGGGGACCGTGCATCGGTTGTGGCAACCGGCGGAAGAAAAAAGTGTTCCGTCCACGCCCTATGGCGCCAAGTTCTCCGGCCCCTTCTGCATCGCCGTCGCCTTGGTCGATGGCGAAGCCGGTTTGTCGCAGTACACCGAGGGTCGCATCGCCGACCCGGTCGTGTTGGCACAAGCCGCAAAAATCAGGTTCGACATCGACCCGAACAACGAGTATCCCAAAAACTACACCGGTGATCTGATTGTATCGTTGGCCGACGGACGGACATTGACCGCCAATCAGCCTTGCCTACGCGGGGGCCGCGGTGCGCCGATGGACGACGCCGAGCTGCTCAGGAAGTTTAACGCAAACTGCGCTTTCGGAGGTTGGAATGATGGGACGACGGCAGCATTCCGGTCCTATATTGAAACGCTGTTCGAGCAACCGAATTTAAAGGGGCTCAGAGATTTCGCCCAATAATCGACGTCGCCGATCAAAATCGAGCGCCGGACTAATTTGACAGAGAGGAAACGAAAAGATGCCACATATTCCCGCTTCAGACGCGTTATCGCATATCAAAGTCATCGATGTGACCCGGGTCCGTTCCGGTCCGACGGCGGTTCGTCAGTTAGCGGATTGGGGCGCCGACGTCATCAAAGTCGAAGCGCCGGAAAGCGTTGAGGCCGATGGGGCTTTGGGGGCCAAACGGCATACGCCTGACTTTCAAAACTTGCAGCGCAACAAGCGAAGCTTAACGCTGAATTTGAAGGATCCCGATGGTCTGGCGGTGTTTATGGAACTGGTGAAGGATGCCGACGTCGTCGTCGAGAATTTCCGGCCCGATGTCAAAGGCCGCCTCGGGATCGATTACGAAAGCCTGAAGGCCGTCAACCCGCGGATCATTCTCGCCAGCATTTCCGGCTTTGGTCAGGATGGCCCTTACGAAAAACGCCCGGGCTTCGACCAGATCGCACAAGGTCTATGCGGATTGATGTCCATCACCGGCGCGCCGGGCGAAGGCCCGATGCGGGTCGGCATTCCGATCGCCGATTTGACGTCCGGTCTGTTCTGCTCGCAAGGAATCATGATCGCCTTGCTGGAGCGTGAAAAATCGGGCGTCGGCCAGTGGATTCAGACATCTTTGCTTCAGGCGCAAATCTTCATGCTGGATTTCCAAGCCGCCCGCTGGCTCACCGAGGGCGATGTTCCGACGCAAGCCGGAAATAACCACCCGACGAGCGTACCGACGGGCGTTTACCCCACATCCGACGGCGCCATGAACTTGGGCGTCGCCGGCGACGTCATCTGGGAGCGGTTCTGCAAGGCGGTCGATAAACAGGAATGGATCGATAATCCCGATTACGTGGGTAACGCTAAACGCCTGGAAAACCGGGACAAGTTGAACGCGGAAATTAACGAAGTCACGAAGACCAAGACCAGTGACGAGTGGGTCTCTCTGCTTGAAAAAGCCGGTGTGCCATGTGGCCCAATTAATACCATCGACAAGGTTTTCGCCGACCCGCAGGTTCAGCACATGGGAATCGCCACAGATGCGCCGACGGTTCCATATGGCGATACCAAGCTCGTCGGTCAGCCGATCAAAATGTCGCGGACACCTTCATCCATTAAAACTCACCCTCCTGAAAAGGGTGAACAAACGGACGAAATCCTCAAAGGGCTCGGTTTCGATGACGCCAAAATCGCGGACCTGCGGGACCGCCAAATTATCTAATCCGAATTATCCCTGACGACACTTGGGCCTGAGCCGCCGGTTCAGGCCCGTTTTCTTTGTGAGTCGACCGATGGCTCAAGGGCCGATGCGGCCTCTGCGCGGACTGCGGCCAACAAACGCTGCTTGGACGTCATCGCGTGATTGCGGAGTGCCGCGCCGGCTGCAATGGAGTCGCGCTTGGCGATGGCGTCGACAACCTGACGATGCTCTTCGTTGGAGATTCGCATCGAGTTCAGCTGGATCAGCCCTTTGCGTCGAAACAAATGCAGTTCCTTGATGAGGTTGTTGTACATCCGGGCCAGCCGCTCGTTTCCGGCTAATTCCAGCAGGCGTTCGTGAAATTCCAGGTTTGCCGGATAGTACCGTTCCAGATCGTCATCCTCGGCGTAGCGGTCCATGGCTTCAACCATAGTTTGCAACTCCAACACTTCGTCGTCGCGAATACGTTCGGCGACCAAGCTGCCGATCAGTTCGTGCAGCGATGCGCGAATGTCGTAAACGTCCAAGGCTTCCCGGAGGTCCAGTTCCCGAACGAACACGCCGCGGTTGGGGATCGCCACTAACAGCCCGACTTGGGTCAGTGCCCGGCATGCTTCGCGCAGCGGCCCGCGGCTGGTGCCGAAGCGCTCGGACAACGCGATCTCGTTGACGCGGTCGCCGCCCTGCAACTCCCCGGCAGCGATCATTTCCTCGATCGCGGCTTGTACACGGGCGGTCAGCGATTTGCTGCCGCCATTCGTCGTTTCGGTGGATTCTGTCACGTTTGATCCCGCGTTTCTTTGCCAAGCATTGTCAACAATAGTGCGGTATTTCGTTGCAAAAAGCCAGCGCCCTGGCGGATCAGCCGGAACTCAGGAAGTTGAGTAACGCATCGGCCACCAGATCCGGTCGCTGTTCTGCCGGGTAATGCCCCGTGGGAATGGGTCCGCCGGTTACGTTATCCGACCATTCCGACCAGGCTTCGATCGGCTTGAAATGACGGCCGCAATGGCTGTTGTCGCCCCACAACACCAATACCGGACAATCGATTTTTCGAACACCGTGATCGGCACTGTCCATGTCGAAGTCGACGCTGACGGTGGCGCGATAATCTTCGCAGACGCCGTGAATCTGTTCCGGCGTGCAGCATCGTACGTATTCGGCCATTGCTTCGGGCGCGAAAATCTCCAGGCCGACGCCCTTCTTGTTCAGCTTGTACTGCATGTAATATTTGAGATCAGCGCAGAGCAGTTTTTCCGGGAACGGAGCTTTCTGCGCCATGAAAAACCAATGATAAGATTCTTCCGCCCAGCCCTTGGTGACCTTCGACAGCACGTTATAGGTCGGGACGATGTCCAAGGAGGCCAGCGCCGTTACTTGATCGGGATGATCCAAGGCCATGCGAAACCCGACCCGCGCCCCCCGGTCGTGTCCGGCGACGGCGAATGTGTCGTAGCCGAGTTCTTGCATCAACCGGACATTGTCATTGGCCATCGTCCGAAACGAATAGTCGCTGTGATCGCCGCCGCCTTCGGGTTTCGAACTGTCGCCGTAGCCGCG
Source organism: Rhodospirillales bacterium (assembly GCA_965222395.1). Taxonomy (GTDB): domain Bacteria; phylum Pseudomonadota; class Alphaproteobacteria; order Rhodospirillales; family Casp-alpha2; genus UBA4479. Next base: position 2,554,293 of record OZ244947.1, on the reverse strand, counting down.
CAGGTCCGGGGCGACGACCGTGTAGTGGGCCGCCAGCGTCGGCGCAACCTTGTGCCAACTAACGTGGGTGAGGGGATTGCCGTGTATCAACAGAAGCGGCGGGCCCTCTCCGCCGATGACATAAACGATGTCGACACCGTCCAAGCGGGCGCGCCGGCGCTCGAACCCGGGAAACATGGTGACATCGGCGGCGGCGGCCTCCGACGTATCGATCGGATGTATCGGCATGGACAATTCTCCCAAACGTGGACGATGGCGCACGCCTCGACCTTTGACAATATTGTCAACAATTCGTCGGAGTTTGCAACGGAGGCCGTTGAACGGACCGGGATCGGGGCGGCCCTTACGCCAACAGGGCGGCGGGTATGATTGTCTCTTCCAAAAGCGAATTCAGCTCGCCGACGTATCCGTGCGAAAAGGCCCGTTGCGTTGGGTCAGAAGTTATGACCACGGTTAAGCCCAATGTCGGAACGACATACAACATCTGGCCGCCAAAGCCGCGGCCATACCCGATCCGATGACCGTGTGCGCGACGTAAAAACCATCCATATCCGTAGTCGTCGCCGGAGAAAGGCGAGTGCGTATGCGCGGACCAAGATCGTTGAATCCAGTCGTCACTTAAGACCTGTCGCCCTTGCCAACTGCCATTCTGGCGGATCATCTCGCCGAACCGATACAAATCCTTGGGCGATAACGCCATCTCGTTGCCGCCCATATAATACCCTTGGGGATCGCGGGTCCACGGAGGAAAGTCGATACCGAGCGGCGCCCCCAACCGGTCGCGGGCGAGCGTCAAAAGACTTTGCCCGGTGGCCTCGGTCAGCGCAGCGCCGAGGATGTGATAACTTCCGGTCGAATAGAGCATTTGGGCACCCGGTTCGGCGACGAAGGGTCGGGTCAGCGCATACCGGAGCCAATCCGGCGCATTCACCCAGGCGCCATAGAATTGACCGGACGTGCGCTGCAAACCCGCCTGCATCGTCAACAAATCGGCGACGGTAATAGCGCGGACGCGAGAATCCGCATCGGCCGGGATCAACGATCCCATGAGGTCGCCGATCGTCGCATCAACCCCGGGGATGTCTCCGTCATCGACGGCGGCGCCTGTGATCGCCGCGACCAAGGTCTTGGAAATGGACTTAACGGTCACCGCCCGGTCCAAGGCCGGACCGCGAAACGCCTCGGCCAATCCAATCGATCCGTATCGTGCGACGATGATCGATCGTACCCGTCGTTGAGTCCGTCCGAAGTCTCCGACAAGCGTTAACAACCGGGGATCAAAAGATTTTCCCGCGAGGCTTGCCTGGCTTGCCGCGGTCTTCGCGAAACCGACGAGGCCGCCCATGGCCATACCACCGCCGATCAAACGCAAGGTTTTCCGGCGGTTTATCTGCATGAATCCGGGGTTTCAGAACCTATCATACCTTCAGAATTGGGGCGTTTTGCCCGTAATACCAAGAGAAGATTGATGACGGGCGACCGCCGTCGCCAATTATCGTTTCCCTTACCGTACGTCCCTGCCATAGACTTGGCCAAACACGAAGCAATTTCAAAACGGTGGCGGCGCGTGTTCCGGTTTTACTCAAGCACGCGCCTCGCACGGGGACTTATGGAAACGCATAGCGGTTCAATCGGCGCGTTTATTCAAAGGCACCTGATCTGGGTATTCGTTGCAGCTTTGCTGCTGACGCTCGCACCGCTCACCTATTCTCACTTTATCCTCGAAGACTCGATCGCCGCCGAGGAAGAGACATCCCGAATTATCAATGTTAGCGGACGCCAACGGATGCTGTCGCAGAGGCTGACGCTTTTCGCGAACAGACTGGCGACCGAGGCGCGCGAAACGGGTTTTTCCGACATCGAGACACGCAACACGATGCGCCGCGATATTCGGCTGATGCGGGAGTCGCATCACGCATTGATTAATGGATCCGAGGAACTGGGGATTCCCGGAATTCGGCATGAGATGTTGCGCGCCGTGTATTTCGATGCGCCGCACATGGTCGATGAGCGCGTTAACGCGTTTCTCGCGCATGCCGAGAAAATCGCGATTTTTTCCGACGAGCAGTTACGCCAACCGTCAGAGTCCCTGGACTACATGAACCAAGCAGGGCCGACGACAATTCTCGCGGGTTTGCACGCCGCGACGGACGCTTTTGAAGAAACCGGCCGCGAAGCGATCCTCAGTATTCAACAGCAAGAAACCCAGTTGTGGTTGATTACCGTATTGATCCTCGTCGTTGAGTTTATCGTCATCTTCCTGCCTGTTCATAAACTCATTCAACGGCAGGTGCTGCGATTGCGGGATAACGAAAAACTGTTCCGCGCGATCTATGACAATTCGCCCATCATGATGCATTCCATCGATCGGGCCGGGACGCTTGTGAATGTCAGTCGGTTCTGGCTATCCCATCTGGGGTATGAGCGGGATGAGGTGATCGGCAAACCCTTCGTCGACTTCATGACGGCGGGATCGGCCAAGCGCGCCAAGGAAGAATACTTGCCGAGGTTCTTCGCCGACCGGCAACTCGTCGATGCCGAGTACGAGCTCAGGCGCAAAAACGGCGAGATCATTGAGGTGCTTCTGTCGGCGGAGGCGGATACCGACGAGAAAGGTCGTTTCCGCCGGTCATTCGCCGCTTTGGTCGATGTGACGCAAGAGCGGCGGCTGCAGGCTGAACTTGCCAAAAACGCCGAGGCAGTCAGCCAGTTTCAGAAAGTCGCCTCGCAACCGGGAATATCGTATGCAGAGCGTATTCGCCGAGTTTTGAAATTCGGCAACGTATTTTTTGATACGTCTTTGGCAATCGTCAGTCATATCGACGGCGCCAACTACACAGTACAATACGTGGATGGGACGAATGCTCCGCCGCCCGAAGGGACGGTTCTCGATTCGGATACCACCTACTGCATGAATTTGCTGATGACGGACGAGCCGGTGGGAATTCAGGACGTCAGCCGAACGTCATTTGCTACCACGCCGCCCTACGAGTCGTTCGGTCTCGACGCGTATCTCGGTGCGCGATTGAATGTTGGCGGTGAATTCTACGGCACGCTAAGTTTCACTGCGGTGAGCCCGCGCCCAGAGCCTTTCGATCGCGTCGATCTTGCGTTGATGAAACTGTTGGCGCAATGGGTCGCGGTGACCATCGAACAAGACCTGGCCCGAAAACACTTGGACGAAGCACGAAGCGCCGCCGAGGCCGCGGCTCAAACCAAGTCTAGTTTCTTGGCGAATATGAGTCATGAGATTCGTACCCCCTTGAACGCCATCATCGGGCTGACCGACCTAGCATTGAAAACCGATCTGACAGACGTACAGCATCGATACTTGAGTCGCGTATCCGGTGCGGGTCAGAGTCTTCTTGGCGTCATTAACGATATCCTCGATTTCTCGAAGATCGAAGCCGGTCATCTAAACATCGAAGACACGTCCTTTGAGCTTGGCGAGGTTATCGAAAATGTCAGCACGGTCGTCACGCCACAGGCTGAGGACAAGGGATTGGAATTGATCCTGTGGGTCAATCCGGAAATTCCGCCGATGTTACAAGGCGATCCGCTACGGTTGGGCCAAGTGTTGATCAACTTGCTCGGCAACGCGGTGAAGTTCACGGAAAAAGGTGAAATCGTCTTACGGGTCGACTTGGAAGAAAAAGATGGAACGAAATCCCTGCGGTTCTCCGTCCGCGACAGTGGTATCGGGATGGACGAAGACGTGGTGGCCCGGCTGTTCACGCCCTTCGTTCAAGCCGACTCGACGACAACTCGGGCCTATGGCGGCACGGGATTGGGGCTGAGTATCTCGAAGCAACTGGTCGAAGGAATGGGTGGAGATATTGCGGTCGACAGCGCCCCGGGCGCCGGCAGTACCTTTTACTTTTCACTGCCGTTACGCAGCGCCGAACGACGCTCAAGTAAACGCAAGGTCCGTAACATCGATGCGGAACAAACGCATATTCTGGTTGTGGATGACAACGCGACGGCGCGCGAGCTCATCCGTGAAGCGCTGGAGTGCATGCGCTTCAACGTCTCGGAGGCATCGTCGGGCGAGGACGCCTTGAGCCTGCTGCGCGCGGCCGAGCCGCCTTTCGATCTGGTGCTGCTTGACTGGAAGATGCCGGGCATGGACGGCATTGAGACCGCGCGCCAGATTCGCGATCTGGAAGAACGCGGTGCCGTCCAAACCATCTTTATGATTTCCGCCCACGGTATGGACGAGGTGCGCGATGAACTCGCGAAACTGGATATCCCTGCGGTTCTGACCAAACCGATAAATACGTCATTCCTGTTCGACCGTATGCTTGAAGTATTGGGCGGCGGGGAAGACGAAATCGAACAATCGGCGCGCCCCGTCGCGGCGGCGACCAATTCGTCTCGTCCCGGTGCGCGGCTATTGTTGGCCGAGGACAATGCGCTCAATCAGATGGTCGCTGTCGGCGTGCTGGAACAGGCCGGGTTTACCTTGGAAGTGGCGAATAATGGTGCCGAGGCTGTCGCGATGCTGCGCGCCGCCGGCCCAGACTATTACAGTGCCGTTCTTATGGATATTCAAATGCCGGAATTGGACGGGTTGCAGGCGACGGCGAAGATCCGGGATCTTCCCGAGTTTCAAGATATCCCGATTATTGCGATGACGGCGCATGCCATGGCTGAAGAACGCGAAAAGTGTGCCGCCGTGGGGATGAACGATCATGTGACCAAGCCGATCGACCCAAGGACCTTGATCGGAACCCTTAACTCCTGGATCGCCAACGAGGCCGGTCTAGCGGCAAAAGACGACGGTGCCGCCCCGCCCGCTGGAGACACGACGAAGGTCTACGACCCCTCAGCGGCAATTGATCGGCTTATGATCGATATGGAGACGTTTCAGCCATTCATCGAAGACTACGTTGCGAAGTATGCGACGGCAGACCGTACGCTTCTCGATTACCTGGAGGCGGGGGACATCGATGAGGCGATTGAATTCGCCCACATGATCAAAGGTGTGTCCGCCACAATGGGCGCAGAGGCGGTTAGCGACCTGGCCGGACAGATCGAAACCAGTTTGCGCACGGACCCATTGACCGACGTCATGGCCGTCGCAGGCGACTTATCCAGCATCCTTCAAGCGACCATCGCCGAGATGCGAAAACACAGCGCGTAATGCCGCGCTGGACGCCGGTGACCCGATGTCCGTAAGACTAGGACACCGGGTCCGGCGAATCTTCTACGCGGCGCGGGCGAGAGAAATCGCCGGCGTTACCCGGTCGGCAGGACCGACCGAAGCGGCGACTGCCTCGGCAGTGGCTGCCGATAACGTCCAGCCAAGGTGCCCATGACCGGTATTGTAAAACACATTGGTGGCTTTTCCCGGTCCCACGCGAGGCATCATGTCCGGCATCATCGGACGCAGTCCCGCCCAGGGGACGACGTGCTCCGTGCTGACGCCTGGAAAGTGGTCGCGGCACCAGGCGATAAGCGGCGCGATCCGGTCTTGGCGGATATCCTTGTTGTATCCGTTGAATTCGGCGGTGCCGGCAATCCGAAACCGACCGGCGCCGAGGCGGCTGGTGACGATCTTGGCGTTGTCGTCGAGCAGGCTGACCCATGGTGCGGCGGCTTGGTCGCTCTCCGTTCTCAGGTCGACCGTGATCGAATAGCCTTTCACCGGATAGACGTTCACCCGATCACCCAACATCGCCGCGAATTGGCGTGATGCGACACCGGCGCAGATGACGATTTTTTCGAAGGTCTCCGTGTCGGTCTGTGTCGGCGTCGCACCGGTGGCGAAAGTCACGGATACGGTGTTGCCGTTATTCTTCAACGATGAAACCGACGCGCCGAATTTCAAGTCTACGCCTAAACCGACGCAAACATCGCTCAGACCTTTGGTGAACATATGGACGTCCCCGGTGAAGTCACTGGGTGTATAGAAACCGCCATGCAAGTTGCCATTCAAGGTCGGCTCCAGAGAGCGGATTTCGTCCGCGGTTACGGCATGACGTTGCAATCCGCCTTTGGCGAGTAACGCCGTTACGGCTTTGCCGTGTTGGAAACCGGTTTCGGTTTCGTAAAAATGCAGGATCCCACGATCTTCACGGTCAAAGCCAATGCCCTCGTCGCGGGCGATCTGTGTCAGCACCTCGCGGGACCGCACCGCCATGCGCACCGTGGTGACGGTGTTCTCTTCGTAGGCCGGGATAGAGGCCATGAACTCGGCCATCCAAGACAACTTGTGCCAGCTCGGTTTCGGGTTAATCGATAGCGGCGCGTCTTTACGAAACAACCATTTTAGGCCTTTCGCGATCGTTCCCCAATTGTTCCAAACCTCGGCGTTGGACGCGGACAACTGTCCGCCGTTGGCGAACGATGTTTCCATCGCCGCGTACGGTTGACGTTCGAATACGGTGACGTCATGGCCGCATTTGGCCAATTGGTAGGCAGTGGTGATGCCGGTGATCCCGGCGCCGATTACAGCAATCTTGGACATGCGGTCCTCCTCACGATTGCGAGTTTCGCATGCCCCTCCGTCTAAAGCCTGAGAGTTTCGCCCGATTGGGCTTGCTCCTACGGCGGACCGGTGTGCCGGTCGCTCTCCGGATTTCTAAGCTGTGCGACGGTCTCTGGTGCCTGAGAGTTTCCGGGGCGGTTGCTCCTTCGGCGCCGGACGAACCGGTCTCTCCCGTCGTCAGCATCGTAGCCGTAACACGGAACTGAATTTCCGCGCAACCGGTATTTTCCTCAGGGGTAACCAACGATCTATGGCCGCGTATTTTTCCGAAAGAGATATCTTTTTCTTGACTCTATTTTTGTCATACCTCATATCCAATGAAACGCTGCGCGCCCGTTGGTTTCCTTGTTTTCCGGGCGTTTTCTGATCGATCGAGAGGATAAACCATGTCCGAACAGCCCCTAGGAAGCCCCGACGATGGGGCCGGCGCGCCGCAAGGCGGGATTGCCAGTCCACCGGTTACCGAGACCATTCCGCCGCACGAAATGGGCACGGCTACGCTGACACCCGGCGGCAAGTTTGAAGCGGGCAGCTATCAGACATTCGAATTGGTCTATACGGCGGGAAAATTCGGGATCGACGATTCTGGGTCGATGCGCGTGTGCTTTCGTTTCGCGAGCGATCAGACCCGACCACAGTTCGAAAACCCGGCGGGACCCAACTTCACGACCATCACGGCATCCAACAATGCCGTCCTTCAATATCATTATGATCCAAAGGGCAATGTCCGCCCGTGGGACCGCACGCTCTACATCAAGGTCGTCAAAGGTTTCCTGACCGAGGGCGATACCATCACGATTAAGTTCGGCGACACCTCTCAAGGCTCGCCCGGAATGCGGTTACAGACTTTCTGCGAAGACACTTTCGAATTCCACACCTTAGTCGATCCGATTGCCACATACTGTTATCAGCCGGTGCCGGAACAACCGACGATTCAGATCGTGCCGGGCGTGCCGGAAACGTACGTCGCCGTGGCGCCGACCCTGATCGGCACGGGCACACCGTTCTCGGTCAAATTCAAGGGCGAAGACAAATGGGGGAATCCGTCGGACCAGTGCGATGTGACGTTTAAAGTCCGGGCGACATCGGATGTTGCAGGCCTGCCCGATACCGTGTCGCTGAAGCCCAGCACATTCACCGGCGAGATCGCGGGGCTGAGTGCCGGTAGCACCGGCGACCTGACGATCGAGTTTCTCGACGATAGCGACAATGTCGTGTTCACCACCAACCCGATCCGCGTCGCCGATAGCCCGTCGTTGGTTCATTTTTGGGGTGACCTACACGGCCAGTCGGAAGAAACCATCGGGACCGGCAGCGCCGATCAATATTTCCGCTACGCCCGCGATATGGCATTCGTCGATATCACCGGCCACCAGGGTAACGACTTCCAAATCACCTCGCCGTTTTGGGACGAACTCGACGGGCTGTGCGCCAAGTACGACGAGCCGCACAAGTTCATCGCCATCCCCGGCTATGAATGGTCGGGCAATACCGGTCTTGGCGGGGACCGGAACATTTACTTCCCCGAGGAAGGCCGGACTCTGCGCCGCTCGTCGCACGCCTTGGTCCAGGACCGCAGCGACATCGATACCGATTGCAATTCGGCCGCCGATTTATTCAAGGCCCTGGCCGACGACAAGGAATGGGACGTCGTCGGCTATGCCCACTGCGGCGGCCGCTATGCCGACATCAAGCTGGCGCACGATGGCCGGTTTGAAAAGTCCATGGAAATCCATTCCAGTTGGGGCAGCTTCGAATGGCTGATCCAGGACGCTTTTGAAATGGGCTATCGCGTCGGTATCGTCGCCAATTCCGACGGGCACAAAGGTCGCCCGGGCGCCAGCTACCCGGGCGCGTCCCTATTCGGCGCGGTCGGCGGGCTGACCTGTTTTTTGACCCCCGAACTGACCCGGGAATCGATCTTGGACTGCATGCGCAAGCGACACCATTATGGCACCACCGGTGGTCATGGCGGTCGAATGATCATCAATGTCGATGCCGCATTCAGCGCATCGGGGACCTTGTTCCATGACGATCCACGTAACGGCCCGACCGAGGGGGTCGTCGCAGACCGGGCAATTATGGGCGACATCGTCCATCTGCCGAACGGCGACATGGAATTGACCGTCGATGTCCATGCCGCGGCAGGCATCGAACGGTTGGATATCTTCAACGGGCTTGACCATGTCGAGACCATCCGTCCGTACACCCAGGACGAGTTGGGCAACCGTATTCGTGTGGTCTGGGAGGGCGCCGAGTATCGCGGCCGGTTCCGCCAAGTAATATGGGACGGGACGGCGCATTTGTCGGACAACAAAGTCGTCAAGGCGACGCCGATCAACTTCTTTAACCGCGACAAGAATCTAGAGACTACGGACACATCTTTGTCGTGGCGGGCATTGACCACCGGCAATATCGGCGGTTTCGATCTGTGGGTCGAAGATGCCTATGGTGGGACACTGAAGATTGAAACGCCGTTGGTGAAAGCCGGTGTGCCGCTTGAGGAAATCGGCTTCGAAGACGAAGTGTTCGATGAAAGCGATATCCTGCCCCGGTATCTGAAGATTTTCCGGATGCCGGCCGACAACCCGCATCGGACGATGACGGTGACCCGCAAGATCGACCTGAAGGATCAAGGCGACAACCCGATCTTTATCCGGCTGACGCAAGAAGACGGCACCTTGGCCTGGACCAGCCCGATCTACGTCTATCGCTAACGCCATTTTGACCGGCGACGTGTCGCCTGTTCTCAAATCGAAAAAGACCCGCTACGCTCACCGGGTCTTTTTCTTTGCGGGGGTATGACATGGCGGGCCTGACCACGACGACTATCGGCGCGTACCCGAAACCCGATTATGTACCTGTCACCGACTGGTTCACCGCCGAAGACGGGATGAGCACCCCGATCGCGACGCGCCTGTATGAAGAGAACCTAGCCAAGGCCGGTGACGAGGCCGAAGCCCTATTTGTTCGCGCCGCCGGCGACGTGATCGCCGATCAGGTCGCTGCCGGGATCGATATTCCGACCGACGGCGAAGTCCGGCGGGAAAATTACGTTCACTATCACTGCCGGCACTTGGACGGGTTCGATTTCGACAATCTGACCCACCGGGTTCTGCGTGACGGTGCCTATGAAACGGAATTGCCGACCATTCGTGCGGCGATTTCGGCCCGCGAAACAGGGTTCCTGGTCCACGATTGGAAAGTAGCGCAGTCTTTCACGGACCGCCCCATTAAGGTCACGATTCCGGGGCCGATCACCATCGCCGATACGACCGCCGATGAATACTATGGCGACGCGGCGGCGCTGGGTCGCGATCTGGCGGACGCGCTGAGTGCCGAGGTGAGGGCGCTGGCGGAGGCAGGATGCACCTACATTCAAATCGACGAACCGCTATTCGCCCGCAAAGTTGATGCTGCGCTCGACTACGGAATCGAAAACCTGGAACGTTGCTTCGCCGGCGTGCCCAATGGTGTCATGCGGATCATGCACATGTGTTGCGGGTACCCGAACTACTTGGACCAGACCGATTATCACAAAGCCGACCCGGACAGTTATTTCCAGCTTGCTGATGCCTTGGACAGATCTAACGTCGATCAAATCTCGCTCGAGGATGCGCATCGCCACAATGATCTCGGATTGTTGGATCGCTTTCAGAACACGACGATCATTTTCGGCTGCATCGCCATCGCCACCAGCGACGTCGAATCCGTCGACGATGTCGCCGGGCGGCTAGCGGCGGCGCTGGAGCACATCGACCGGGACAGATTGATCGCGGCGCCGGACTGCGGTCTGGGACACTTGGGCCGGGATTTGGCGCGAGAGAAACTCGGCGTGATGTGTCGAGCCGCCGAGCGCGTCTAGGCGGCGTCGTCTTTTTCTGCTGCCAGGTCGGTCAAAAACTGGTGCACTTGGCTGATCGACATCGATCCTTCACCGACACCCGACGCCACTCGCTTCACCGATCCCGCCCGGACGTCGCCGACCGCAAAAATACCGGGCATGCTGGTTTCCAACATCATCGGATCGCGGTGCGCCGTCCATGCCGGGTCGCCGACGACCTGCAACCCGGTCCGAACAAACCCTTTGTCGTCCAAGCCGACGCACCCGTTCAGCCAATCTGTATTCGGCATTGCCCCGATCATCAGAAAGACATGCCGGATGGGATTTGTTTCGCTCTCGCCTGTATTGCGGTTGGTCCAGGTGACCTGTTCTAAATGATTGCCACCCGATAACGCCGTGATCTCCGTGAAGGGATGCAACGTGATGCGGGGCGACGAGTCGATCCGATCGATCAGATACTCCGACATGGTCGATGCCAGACTGTCGCGACGGATCAGGATATGCACGTGTTTGGCATGACCGGACATGAATACGGCAGCCTGCCCCGCAGAATTGCCACCGCCGACAACGATGATTTCTTCGTTGGCGCAAAGCCCGGATTCCATCGCGGTCGCAGCGTAATAGACACCGGCGTTATCGAACTTTCGTCCGTCCTCGATTTGCAGGGTGCGGTAGGTCGCACCGGATGCGACGACGATGGCTTTGGTTTTAATCTTCTTGCCGCTGCACACATTGATGGTGAACGGCGCCCCGCCCGCGCAATCGATCTCGATGGCCGAATGGGGCAACAGAATCTTGGCGCCGAACTTTTGTGCCTGGACCTGTGCCCGCCCGGCCAACGCCTGACCCGAAATGCCGGTTGGGAAACCCAAGTAATTCTCGATCTTGGAACTGGTGCTGGCTTGGCCGCCGGGGGCATCGTGCTCGAGCAATAACGTCTGCAACCCTTCGGATGCCGCGTAGACTGCCGCCGACAAGCCGGACGGCCCGGCGCCGACGATGGCAACGTCGAAGGTTTCTTCCTCGTCGATGGCTTCGGCGAGGCCGAGGGCCTCGGCCAGTTCGTAATTATTAGGGTTCGATAACACGCGTTCGCCCAAATGGATCAGAACGGCGGGCAAGTCGCCCTCGTTCAGCCCATACGTTTCAAGAACGTCGTCGCAATCACCGGTGTTGCAGTCCAGGACTTCGATTGGATAGCCGTTGCGTCGAAGGAACCTTTCAATCCGAAGGGTATCGGCCGAGGCATCCCCGCGTAGCAGAGTCACCGACCCCTGCTTGTGCGAGATCAGTCCCACCCGGCGCAGGATAAACGCCCGCGTGACGATTTCGCCGATATCCGGCTCGGCGACCAGAAGTTTACGAAACTGCGGCCGGACGATGCGGATCACTTCGCCGTCTTCGCCCATGCGCCCACCCACCAGGATTTGCCGATCATTGAACAGATCCAACTCGCCGGTGAACTGGTTCTCGCGATGGACGGTGAACACGTTCTCGCCGTCGCGGCGGTGCTCGTAGATTTCGATGTTGCCTTTCAAGATCACAAAGAAATCCACCGTCCGGTCACCGCGTTCGAACAGCACGGTGCCTTTGGGTAATTCTTCGATCGTCCCGAAGGCCTTAATGCGGTCAATCTGCTCTCTGCTTAGCGACGGAAAAGTTTGCCGCTCGCGAACATAGGGATCGTTCGGGTTCAGTTGTTCGCGATCCGATAGTAAGCCGGTTGCGGTCATGCCGATCCCTCCGTCGCCGGCGTATCTTCCGCCGTGGTTATGGGTTTGCGCCGGGACATGCGCCCGGTCAGGACATAAAAGGCCGGCGTGAACATCAGGCCGAAGACCGTGACGCCGATCATGCCCGAGAACACGGCGATGCCCAGGGCTTGGCGCATTTCCGCGCCGGCGCCTTCGGCGGTCACCAGTGGCAGAACACCAAGGATAAAGCTGAACGACGTCATCAGGATCGGCCGCAATCTTAGTTTTGCGGCTTCGAGTGCCGCGTCGATCAGCGTCAGGCCGTTGTCTTGCTGCTGCCTTGCGAACTCGACAATCAGAATGGCGTTCTTCGATGCCAGTCCAATCAACACCACCAACCCGATCTGTGTTAGGATGTTGTTGTCCATCTGCGCGATCATGACACCGCTGATAGCCGACAACAGACACATCGGCACGATCAGGATCACTGCCAGCGGCATGGTCCAACTTTCGTATTGGGCGGCGAGCAGCAAGAACACGAACAAGACGGCAAGGACGAACGCGAAGATCGCGGTATCGCCGGTTTGCCGTTCTTGATAGGCGATCTCGGTCCACTCGTAACCGATCCCGTCCGGCAGTACTTGTGCCGCCAACTCTTCCATTTTATCCAACGCTTCGCCGGTGCTGTACCCGGGGGAAGCGGCGCCGATCAAGGCCGCCGACGGGAACAGGTTATACCGCGGCACGCGGCTGGGGCCGGATACATCGCGCGCGGTGGCAACCGATCCGATCGGCACCATGTCGCCGTTGTCATTGCGGACACGAATGTTCATCGCGTCTTCGGGTGTCAATCGGAACGGTGCGTCCGCCTGTGCGGTGACCCGGAATGTCCGGCCCAGATAGTTGAAGTCGTTGACGAAGGCAGAGCCCAAATACACCTCCAAGGCCTCGAAGACGCTGCCGACGGGAACGCCCAGGCGTTCGGCCTTTTCCCGGTCGATGTCGAGGAATAGCTGCGGTGTGCTGGTCTCGAAGAACGTAAAGACCGAGGTGGTTTCCGGGGCCTGGTTGGCGGCCCCGGCCAATGCCCAGGTCGCGCCCTCCAGCGTACCCAGCCCACGGCCCCGTCGATCCTGCACCATCAGGCGGAAACCGCCGGCGTTCCCGATACCGCGAACAGGCGGCGGCGGTATGACGATGATGAACGCCTCGTCGATGCTCGACATCCGCGCCTGCATCTCACCCAGCAGTCCATGATATGTCAGCCCCTTCGCCTTCCGGTTCTCGAAGGTGTCGAGGACCGGGAAGATCGCGGCGGCGTTGGACGCATTGGTGAACGTCGCCCCGGCAAATCCGGCGAAGGCGACGGCATTGGTGACTCCATCCATGGTGATCAGTTTGTCGACGGCCTCTTGGACGACGGCGTCGGTCCGCTCCAACGAGGCGCCGGACGGCAACTGGATTGATACGATGAAATACCCTTGGTCCTGCGGCGGGATGAACCCGCCGGGTACCTTGTCGAATTGATACGCAGTCAAGCCCATCAAGCCGGCGTAAAGCACCAACGTCATCAGACCGAGCCGGATAAACTTGCCCGCGACCCAGGTGTACTTGCCGGAAAACCATTCCAACATCGTATTGAACCGGCAAAAGAAGTATTTCAGCGGGCTTTGCCACGGTGACGACGGCAGGTTGCATGGGTCATTGTCGTTGGGTCTTAGGATCAAGGCCGCCAGTGCCGGACTTAGGGTCAACGACACGACCGTGGACAACATCGTCGCGACGGCGATGGTAATGCCGAACTGCTGATAAAATTGACCGGAAATACCGGGGATAAAGGTCGTCGGTAGGAAAACCGCCACCAAAACCAAGCTGGTCGCGATCAGCGCGGAGCTGACCTCGGTCATGGTCTCGCGCGCGGCGTCGCGGGGGCTGGCCCCCTTTTCCTTCATCACCCGTTCCATGTTCTCGACGACGACAATTGCATCATCGACGACGATCCCGATCGCCAAGACCAAGCCGAACAACGACAGATTGTTGAGCGAAATACCGAACGCCGCCATGACCGCGAATGTTCCGATCAGCGATACCGGAATCGCAACGAGCGGGATCAATGCCGCGCGCCACGTCTGCAGGAATAGGATGATGACCAAGCTGACGAGGATGATCGCTTCCAGCAGTGTCTGTCCGACCGCGACAATCGACTGTTCGACGAACTCCGTCGGGTTATAGACGATCTGGTGCTCTAGATCCTCGGGGAAGTCCTGGGCCAACTCGTCCATTGTGGCGATGATCTCGTTCGATGTGTCGATGGCGTTGGTGCCCGGGCGCTGAAAGATCGGCAGGGCGATCGCCGGCCGGTCGCCCAAGTAGCCGCGCGTGACATAGCTGAGCGCCCCCAACTCGACACGTCCGACGTCGCGCAGACGGACGATCCGACCGTCGCCGTTGGCCTTGACGATAATATTTTCGAATTGCTCCGGCTCCACCAAGCGCCCTTGGGTTTGCACGCTGACTTGAAAGGCGCTTTGGCTCGGGACCGGCGGCTCGTTCAAGGTGCCGCTGGCGACTTGAATATTTTGTGCGCGCAGCGCGCTTAATACCTCGCCCGGCGTCATATTGAACGATTGGATCAGGTCAGGGTCCAGCCAAACGCGCATCGAATACTCGCTGGCGCCGAACATCTGCAGATCGCCGACGCCGTCGATCCGCATCAAGCGGTCGCGGACCTGAAGGACCGCATAGTTGCCGATATACGTTTGGTCATAAGTGCCGTTCGGCGAGAACATGTTGATGACGAGCATCAAATCGGGGGAGTTTTTCCGCGTCGTGATGCCACGCCGCCGTACTTCCTCCGGCAGGCGCGGTTCGGCAATGGCGACCCGGTTCTGAACCAGCACTTGGGCGGCATCCAAATCGGTGCCCAACTCGAACGTGATCGTCAAAGTCATACGCCCATCGCCGGTCGATTGCGACAGCATGTAGAGCATGTTCTCGAC
The DNA here is from genome assembly GCA_965222395.1 of Rhodospirillales bacterium. GTDB lineage: Bacteria > Pseudomonadota > Alphaproteobacteria > Rhodospirillales > Casp-alpha2 > UBA4479. The sequence continues at coordinate 2,539,266 of OZ244947.1, read as the reverse complement.
GCCGTTGATCTCTTGCTCGATCGGCGTGGCGACGGTCGCGGCCACGGTCTCGGCATTGGCGCCCGGATAGGTGGCGGTCACTTGGATGGTCGGCGGCGCGACCTGGGGATACTGCTCGACCGGCAGGGTAAGCACCGATAAGCCGCCCATGACGACGATCAGGATCGACAGGACCGTGGCGAAAATCGGCCGGTCGATAAAGAAATGCGAAAATTTCATGGCCGTTACCCCGCGCTGGGCGTGGTGGCGGTACGGCTTCCGAATATCTCGGGCAAGGGTGGGGCGTTGGGCTCCTCGATGACGCCGTCCACCGGGGTGACCGGCGTTCCCGGTCGGGCGCGCTGCAATCCGTTGATGATGACTCTTTCGCTACCGTCCAAGCCGCTGCGGATGATGCGCAGCCCGCTGTCGCGTAATGGGCCCAGTTCGACAAACCGCCGTTCGGCCGCGCCGTCGGCATTGACGATCATGACGAATTTACGCGATTGGTCCGTGCCGACCGCATGATCGGGGACCAAGGTCGCCTCGTAGATGCCGCTGCCGAGCAGCCGTGCGCGGCCAAAAACACCCGGCGTCAGAAAATCATCCGGATTGTCCAGGATCGCCTGGCCTAGGATGGTACCTGTGCTCTCGTCGATCTCGTTGTCGACGAAATCCATGCGGCCGACATGGGCGAATTCTTTTTCGTCCTGCAGCTTGATAAAGATCGGATTGGCCGCGTCGCGCGAGCCGGCACGGGCGCCCGATTGGTTGAGGCGCGAGTACTTCAAAAATTGCTGCTCGCTGGCTTCGAAATAGAAGTGAATGGGGTTGATACTGACGATGGTGGTAAGCGGCTCGCCGGATTGGGCGTCTCCGCTGACGAGGTTCCCGGCATCAATCGTCGCTTCGCTGATCCGGCCCGAGATTGGCGCCTTGACGACGGCGAACTCGAGGTCGAGTTGCGCTTGCTGTAAATCAGCGCGGGCCGAACGCAATGCTTCCGCGGCCTGATCCAGGCGCGCCTGCGAGGCGGCATTGGTGCGTTCCAAAGACTGAAAGCGGTTGAACTCTTTTTGTGCGAACTCGAACTGCGCCTGCGCCCGGTTCAAGGCGATGGTGAACGGTCGTCGATCGATGATGAACAACGTCTGCCCAGCCTCAACGAGTTGGCCGTCTTCGAACGCGATCTCCTCCAAATAGCCACTGACGCGCGCATGGATGTCGACCCGCTCAACCGCCTGAAAACGTCCGGTGTATTCGTCCCATTCGACGATGTCTTTTTGCAGGGGATTCGCCACTGTGACCTCTGGGGGTGGCGGCGGTGGCGCGGATGCTTGTTCTTGTTGTTCACAGGCGGCGAGCAGAATGGACACTGCAAAGACCACCGATATCGGGGCAAGGCGGATACGCATAGATGATGGCTCCGTATCTATTTATGCACACGCAGATGCGCTGAAAAATTGAATTCGTCTAAAATGTTTATCGCGGCGATTTATACAGCCGACAGCCCATGATGTAGCAATATTGAATAGTAATGCAACCGGGTGACCGAAAATGTCATCTTCACGACCTTATCCTAGGGCGCGGCTCTGCTTATTTTCATAGTCCGCGATCTTCGGCCGCGAGGTTTCGACATCCCGAAGAAAAGTGTCACTTCGGCGTTGAGACGTTAAGACGTTTCTAACCCGTCCTCGGGCATAACGGCGATATGGCAAAACGACAATCTTCTCGCGGCCGAAAGGCCAACGGTGCGCGCAAATCGCTTTGGCGGCGCGCCGGCAAATGGACGGCGACGCTGGCGGTTTGGGGGCTGATCGTCGCGCTGTTCGGGGCCGGCTGGCTGTATGTCGATATGCCCGATTTTCGCGACAGCCTGGCCCCGTCGCGTAAACCGACGGTTTGGATTTTAGCTGCCGATGGAACGGAATTGGCCGCCGTTGGTGACTTGTACGGGATTCCCATCCGTCTCGGCGATGTGCCGGCGTCCTTGCCGCAGGCCGTCTTGGCGACGGAGGATCGACGTTTTTACAGTCACTTCGGTGTTGATGTTATAGGCCTGGGGCGTGCCGTCGTCGCCAACGTGCGGGCTGGCCGAATCGTGCAAGGGGGCAGCACGATCACCCAACAGGTGGCAAAGAACCTGTTTTTGACCTCGGATCGAACCTTCAAACGCAAACTGCAGGAAGTCATGGTCGCGTTGTGGTTGGAACGTCAGTTCTCCAAGGACCAGATATTGGAATTGTACTTGAACCGCGTTTACCTCGGTGCTGGGACTTATGGCGTCGACGCCGCGGCGCGGAAGTACTTTGGCATATCGGCGTCGGACTTGACGGTTTGGCAATCGGCGATGATTGCAGGACTGCTCAAAGCGCCCAGCCGTTTCAATCCGCACGCCAGCCAGGATCGCGCCGACGGGCGGACGCGGGTGGTGTTGTCGAATATGGTGGCCGCGGGCTATCTGACCGAGACCGAAGCCCAGCAAGCACGGGCCATCAAAAGCCGAGGTGGCACGGTTCGACCTGGCCGCACTGCGCCGTACTTCGTCGACTGGGTGCTTGATCAGGTGCGCGACTTTGCCGGGGCGCCGGACCGCGATTTGATCGTCAAAACGACGCTCGACCGGGCCGTGCAAAAGACCTCCGAGACACGTTTGCGCAGTGTATTGGGGGAGGTCGGCGCGAAGCGCCAGATTGGCAATGGCGCGGCTTTGGTGATGACGCCGGGCGGCGCCGTGACGGCCATGGTCGGCGGACGCGATTATGGCCGGAGCCAGTTCAATCGCGCGGTGCAGGCAAAACGACAGCCGGGATCTGCCTTCAAGCCGGTGATCTATTTGGCGGGCTTGCAGGCGGGGATGTCGCCCAGCGACATGATTGACGATGCGCCGATCAAGATCGGCGATTGGCAGCCGCGTAACTTTGACGGCAAGTACGCCGGCCCGGTGACGATGGCCGACGGTTTGGCCCGGTCGATCAATACGGTCGCGGTGCGGATTGCGCTCGAAACCGGAATGGACCGGATCACCAAGACCGCGCGAACGCTGGGGATCGATCCTGGCGATGCGCCCGACGCATCGGTGGCGTTGGGCACAGGCGATGCATCGCTGTTGGATATGGTGTCGGCCTATGCACCGTTCGCCAACGGCGGCCAGGGAATCATCCCTTATGGCATCACCGAAATCCGCGACGGTGGCGGTACGATTTTGTACCAGCGGTCCGGGTCGGGGCCCGGGCAAACCGTCTCGTCCGAGAACGTCGGCCGGATGAGTGCGATGCTGCGCCGCGTGATCGAGAGCGGCACAGGTCGGAAAGCTGCGCTCGGGCGTCCCGCAGCGGGGAAAACCGGCACCTCGCAGAACTACCGCGATGCGTGGTTTGTCGGCTATACCAGAGATTATGTCGCCGGCGTTTGGCTCGGCAACGATGATGGCCGCCCGATGAAGGGTGTGACCGGCGGCAGTTACCCGGCGGTGATCTGGAAAGACGTGATGATCGCCGCGCACCGCAGCCAGCCGGTCCGTGAATTGCCGATCGAACGGGTTCCCGTCGCGTCCAGCGGTGGCCGTGACAGTGCGTCGGATGGTAACTTCTTCGAGCGATTGTTCTCGACCCTTAAAGAAGCCGGCGAGCGTTATGAGACTGAAAAGAAGGCCAATGAGTAGGATGCTTAAAGTTCAACGCGCCCGCGCCACGGAATGAAGGCCGGAACCCGCGCTTTGTAACGGGCGTAGTCACTGCCGTATCGCGCCAGCAGGCGTTTCTCCTCCAGATATGTGCCGATCAGCAAATAGGCGCTTCCGAAGATCGCGGTGGCCAGCCCGAACGGCGTCCAGACGGCACCCCATAAAATCAGGAAAGCGGCACTGTAGAGCGGATGGCGGACGTAGCGATGCAGTCCATCCGTATGCAAGGCTTCATCGCCGTCGACATCACCCTGTTGTACATGCCGGCGAAGCTGCGTCGTGCCGATGAGCAGCCCACTGTTGTAGGGACGAAAGGCGATGAACAACAAGAACCAGCCGGCAATCTGCATGCCGCCCAGCAATACTTTTGTACCGCCGCCATGCGCGAACCCTGAGGTGTCCGAAAACAAACGGTAGCCCAGCCAAAACACCAACGCGATCGAGAGCAGGGCAAATACGTTGTAGACGATGCGGTAGGCGCCGCCCAAAAAGGGAACGAGGCGCGTTTTGATTCGTGCATCGGCGGTCAGGGAATGAAGCGTGCCGAAGATCAGCCAGGCCGCGCCGTAACCGGCCCAAGCCCCGGCATCGCCCGGCATCATCCGCCGCCGTTGTTCATACGGTCGATGGTTGCGGTGGTGGATTGCCCCGGTTCCAACTCGGCAAGCACCACTTTGCCGCCCCAGCCGCTGACCAGATCGCCACCGACGACGTCCTCGACCTTGTAATCCGCGCCTTTCACCAAGATGTCCGGGCGCATGGCCGCGATCAGAGACAGCGGCGTGTCTTCACCGAAGACGCTGACCATGTCGACGGTTGCCAGCGAGGCAAGTACCGCGGCACGGGCGGCTTCGCTCTGGACCGGGCGGTCCGCGCCCTTCAGGCGGGCGACGGACGCATCTGAATTCAGTCCGACGATCAACCGGTCGCAGTGTCCGCGTGCTTGGCGCAACAGCGACACGTGGCCGGGATGCAGCAAGTCGAAGCAACCGTTGGTGAAACCAATGGTCAGCCCCTGGCGGCGCCAGACCGCGATCCGATCCTTGGCTTCGGCGACGGTCAGTACCTTGGCCTCGGCGTCGGAAATATCTTGGTGATGCAGGGCGGCGATGACCTCGGTGGCAAAGGCTGCCGCGGTGCCGACCTTCCCCACCGCGATCCCGGCCGCAACATTGGCGACGGCGGCGGCGTCAAGCCGATCTGCCCCCGAGCCCAGCATTGCCGCCATTGCCGCCACGACGGTATCGCCCGCGCCGGAAACGTCATAGACCTCGCGCGTTTCCGCCGGCAGATGCGTCGCGACGCCAGCGGCATCGACATACGTCATGCCGTCGGCACTTCGGGTAACCAGCATACCTCCTAGTCCGTGCGTTCGAACCAGATCGGCGGCGGCGGCAACGATGGCCCCGTCTCCGTCCAACGGTGCGCCATGCGCCGCTTCCAGTTCCTTGCGGTTGGGCGTTATCACGTCGGCACCCGCATAGACCGCATAATCGTTACTTTTCGGATCGACGATGATAGGAATACCGGCAGCCTTGGCGGCGGCAATCAATGCGGCCGCGCGGCCATCTGCCAAAACGCCCTTGCCGTAATCGGATAGCACCAAGGCTGTGCAGTCTGCGATAATGTCGGACGCGGAATCCAGAACGCCGGCCGCGACGGCGTCCGATATCGTGTCGCGATCTTCCCAGTCGGCACGCATCATCTGCTGCATGCCCGACACGTAGCGGACCTTGACGGTCGTGCGCCGGTCTGCGTCCTCGATCAATCGGACGTCGACGCCGATTTCGGCTTCCAGGGTCGTACGCAATCGCGCCGCGGCGTCGTCGGTGCCAACGATGCCGACAAATGCTGCGCCCGCGCCCAACGCCGACAAGTTGCGGACGACGTTGCCGGCGCCGCCGGGCATATCGGTCTCGTCTTCGACGCGAAGAATAGGGATCGGCGCTTCTGGGGAAATGCGTTCGACCGCGCCCGTCACGAACCGGTCTAGCATGGCATCGCCGATGACCAAGACACGGGATTTGGCGACGCGATCAATCAGCGGGATCAGGCGCGCACGGTCCGTCATACCAATCCCAGTTCGATTTCCAGAGCGCCGCAGAGCATTTGCCCCAACAAAATATGCATCTCCTGAATTCTGGCCGTCGTGTCGCTGGGCACGATCAACAACGGTTCGGCAAGGCCGACCAGTTGGCCGCCGCCTTTGCCCGAAAACGCCGCCGGTACGATATCCATCCGTTTGGCGACTTCCAATGCGTGAATGACATTGGGTGATTGGCCTGACGTCGAGATGCCGAGCGCCACATCACCGGGTTTTCCTAGGGCTTCGATCTGCCGTGAAAAAACCGCATCGAAGCCCAAATCGTTCCCGCCCGCGGTGAGTGCCGATGTGTCTGTGGTCAGCGCGATGGCGGCGATAGGAGCGCGGTCGGTCTTGTAGCGGATGGTGAGTTCGGTCGCGAGATGCTGGCAATCCGCAGCGCTGCCGCCGTTGCCGAAGAACATGATCTTACCGCCATCTCTTATGGCGGCCAGACAGCGATCCAAAAGCGTATCGAAATCATCGGCTACCGCCGCACGGGTGGCCGCGACGACGGCATTGTGTTCGGCGAACTCGGCGGCGTAAAAGGCGTTTCGGTCCATCGTCGGTCCTTATACCATAATCCGCTCGCCGCTGCGCAGGCTGTCGAGGACAGCGATGGTCGCGGCGGTCACGTTGACAAGTTCATCTTCGGAGATCGGTGCAGTGCCCCCGGATTTAAGCGCCGTCATGAAGGCCGCGATTTGCTGCCTGTGACCTTTGTCTTGGGATGCGGACTGGTTGGTTTGTTTTCCATCCGCTGCCAAGGTCAGAGCTTGAAAATCATCCAGAATGGCGGCCCGGCCGCCTTGGAAGACCTCGATGCGCTCCTTCGAGACAGCGGTATCGCCGCTGGCCGTGTAAACAATGGTTGCGAGGCTGCCGTCGGCAAACGCGAAGTGCGCGGCAACATCATCTCCGTGCCCGCCGGGCTGCGTTGCCGCCTGTGCATCGACCATTGTGATGGGGGCACCCGCGAGATGTCGCGCGAGATCGACAAAGTGGCACATTTCGCCGAGGATGCGGCCGCCGCCTTCCTCCGCGGACTGGCTCCAATGGCTGGCATCAATGGCGCCGCCATTGACCCGCATCGAAATAGTCGCCGGTGCATCGATTCCGTCGAAATGCGTGCGCATGGTGGCGATTTGCGGTGCGAAACGACGATTGAATCCGACCTGTAACAGCCCGCCGCTCTCATTCAACGCGGCAATAACATCGTTCAGTTGATCGAGGTTCAAAGCCAAAGGCTTTTCGACAAAAACCGACTTTCCCGCGCGCAGCGCTTGTGCGGTCAACGCCGCATGACTGTCGTGCCGCGTCGCAACGACGACAGTGTCGATCTCATTATCGCCAATCACCGCATCCGCATCTGTTGCGGCGGCTTCAAACCCGAAACTCTCGGCGCTATGTTCAGCGCTGGCGCCGCGCTGCGTTGCGACGGTTTTCAGACGGACGCCGTTTTGTGACTTCAGTGCTGGGATCAAGGCCACCCGGGCGAAGTTTCCGGCACCGATCATTCCCAAAACGCATGCGTCGCGTGTTCCTGATGTACCGCGTTTGGCGACAACGTGACGGGCCGGGTCGGGATCGTCGGGATAGGTCAGCACGACGCCTAAGTGACGCTCCGTCCCGCCGGTCACCAACTCGTATGCTTTCGTCGCGTCGTCGATGGTGAAGCGATGGGACGTCATGGATGTGACGTCTAGCCTTGGGTGCGCCTCCGGCTGCATCAGTCGTAGGGTCTCGGCGAGGTTCTCGGTTTCGGTCCAGCGAACCCACCCTTCCGGATACTTAACGCCGCGACTTTCAAAATCCGCGTCGTATCGTCCGGGCCCGTATGAGCGCGACACCGTGATGTTCAGTTCTTTTTGCATGAATGCGGCGTATGGGAATGCGGTGCCTGTAAAGCCGACCATTACAACGTTGGCTCGGTCCCGGGCGATTTCCGCCGCCAACTCTAGCGGGTCGCTGGATGTCGTTGCAGCGGCATTCAAAATCGCATCCGCACCACGCCCGTTACTCAACCCCATCACGACATCGGCGGCTCCGGCATCCGGACTGGCGGTCGCTTCTGCGCCCAGTTCACGGGCCAAGGCTAGTCTGTCGGCGGCGTAGTCGATGGCCACAACGCGAGCCCCCGCCAAGGTAAGGAACCGCGCCGCCATTTGTCCGATCAGGCCGCAACCGATGACCGCGACGACGTCGCCAAGACCGACCTTGAGGTTTCGCGCCGCGTGTAAAGCAATCGCGCCGACGGTGCCGTAACAGGCTTCTTCGTCGGGGACCCCATTTGGGATTTTAGCCAATAGATTGCGCGGGACGGCGTTCAGTTCCGCATGATTGGCGATGCCGGCTCCGGCTATGGCGACCCGATCGCCGACCCGGAACTCCCCCTCCAAGCCGGCCCCCACGGCAATCACGTCACCGGCGGCGGAGTACCCCAGTGGCAGTGGCTCGTCGAGCCGCGCCATCACAGTACGCCACGTATTGACCAGGCCTTCCTTCTTCGCCTTATCGACGACTTTCTTGACCAAGTCGGGGCGTGCTTGCGCCTTGCCGGCTAGGCTTTTTTTGGCGAAGTCGACGACCATTCGCTCCGTGCCGGCCGAGATCAAGGATGTCCGGGTGCGCACCAGCACATGCCCGGTGCGCACTTTTGGCGTTGGCACGTCTTTCAGCGCCAGCTTTCCCGTGCGGCGTGATTGGATGACTTGTTTCACCGTGCTGCGCCTTTGGCCTCAGAGAACGCCTTTGAAATACGCGATAGTCTTTTCCAATCCTTCGCGCAATTGGATCGCGGGTTCCCAATTCAACGTCGACTTGGCATAACTGATGTCGGGGCAACGTTGCATGGGGTCGTCCTCGGGCAGGCGTTCAAAGACGATCTCCGAACCCGATCCGGTCAACTCGATCACGATCTCCGCCAGCTGGCGAATCGTGAATTCGCCCGGGTTGCCCAGGTTCATCGGCCCCGTATGTGCATCGTCGGCGTCCATCAACGCCATGATGCCGTCGACAAGATCGTCGACATAACAGAATGACCGCGTTTGTTCGCCGTCGCCGAATAACGTGACCGGTTCGCCGCGTAGTGCCTGCATGATAAAATTCGACACCACGCGGCCGTCTTCCGGGTGCATCCTCGGGCCATACGTGTTGAAGATCCGGCAGACGCGGATGTTCATAGCGTGTTGGCGGTGAAAATCGAAAAACAGCGTTTCTGCGCAGCGCTTGCCCTCGTCGTAGCAGGCGCGCGGGCCGATCGGGTTTACGTTGCCTTTGTAACTCTCCGGCTGCGGGTGGATTTCCGGATCGCCGTAGACTTCACTGGTCGACGCCTGCAGGACCTTGGCGTTCGTGCGTTTTGCCAATCCCAAGACATTGATTGCGCCGTGGACATTGGTCTTGGTCGTTTGGACGGGATCGTATTGGTAGTGTACGGGCGATGCCGGGCAGGCCAGATTATAGATTTCATCGACCTCGACATACAGCGGGAAGGTCACATCGTGGCGCATCATCTCGAAATTCTTGAAATCCAGTAGGTGCGAGATGTTGGCTTTGTTTCCGGTGAAGAAATTATCAACGCACAGCACGTCGTCCCCGCGAGCAACCAAACGTTCGCACAGGTGCGATCCGATGAACCCGGCACCCCCGGTAACCAACACTTTTTTCGCGATAAGATCGTGCACGCGTTTTTCCCAACCCCCGTCAGATTCGGTGTCGGAAACTATCACCCGGGCGCCGGACGGCCAAGGTAAAACGCTATAAATTCATAAGGTTGCGAGAAACCGGACGTGTCCCGGTTCAAACACGGCGGCGGTCAGACGGTCGCTGAACCACGCGCCTGTGTCTACGTTGATCCGCCATCGTGTCACCTCTGGGACGTCGCGCGGTGTGTGCCCATGCACGACAAGGGCGTCTAGGTCCGCCGGATGGTGCAGAAACTTCTCGCGGATCCACATCAGGTCCGCTGGCCGTTGTCGGTCGAGGGTGCGGGTCGGGTCGATTCCGGCATGCACGAAAACGATGCCGCCGACACGATGCATCAACGCGGTCTCGGCGAAGAAGGTATGGTGATCTCGCGGCACCGACCGGCGCAGCATTGCAGAGCCGCCCTTCAGGGATGGGTTAGCCATCGATATGCCGTAGCTTTGTAGTGTTTCGAGCCCACCGTTGGCGATCCAACTGTCGCCGCCCACGTCGGAAGTCATGTAATCGATCATGAATTGTTCGTGATTGCCGCGCAGAAATAGACATTCCGCGCCAGGAAATGAAGCCGTGCGCAGATGCGCGATCACACCGGCGGAATCCGGCCCCCGATCGACATAGTCACCAAGGTGAACAATGGTGGTCCGACGTGCCGGCTTGCGCGCCATGTCGGCCCTAATCTTGCCATGCAGCTCGGTTAACAAGTCCAATCTGCCATGGATATCGCCGACGGCGTATATGCGACGGCCTTCGGCCAAGCGGACGTTGGCGTGCGATCCGGCGAGTTCGTCTAAACTCTGGTCTGCCATTGGCGGGTCTGACAATATAGCCGATTAGTGCTCAGGGGGGCTTCAAAAGACCATTAACGGTTTGTGAAGCCTGTTGAAATATAAGGTAGCGATGGCGGAGCCATTGGACAAATCCATGACCCAGGAGGCGCTCCTCCTGGATAAACTGTCACGGATCGAAGAAAACCCGTCCGGTTACTTCGCCGTGCACATCCATTTGTCACGTCTGCGCGCTACCAATCGCCAACCGCATTTCATCAATATCGCCGTGCGCGCGTTCGATAATCTCGTCAACAACGCCGACGCTATCGTGCATCAAATGATGAACCAAGACCTGATGCTCGTCTGTCGCGAGGTTATGGTCGACGACATCGATCCATACATCATCAAGGTCCGCTCGATGTTCAGCGAAGACCCGTTGACCATGACGGATGACGAATTCGAAGATCAATTCACGACCTGGTACGATTTGGCGGCGCAGGATGACTATGCCGCGTTCTTGTCCGTGGTGAGTGAACTTCAGGTCAAAGCCGAAGAGAAAATCGAGGAGATCAAGCGTAACTCCGCCGATCTCTCGAACAAGGATCAGGGCGACCCGCTGACAGCGCGGAATCTCGCCGCCATTAATCAGCAGTTGCAATCGACACGCGTTGCCGACCTGATCCGTCAGCAGGCGTGCATTCGGATTTCGCCCGGCGAAGCAGGCGGAATCGTCTTCCACGAGCATTTCGTCTCAATGTCTGAACTCAAGGACCGGGTGGCTCCTGGGGTGAACTTGTTCTCCAGCGCCTGGCTGTTCCAATATCTGACCGAGACGTTGGATAAACGCGTCCTCGCGGTGATCGGTCGCAAGAACTTCGAGGCCCTGAAAGATCCGATCAGCCTCAACTTGAATATCGGAACCGTGCTGTCGCGGGACTTCGCGAACTTCAACCGTGTTGTCGGCGATTTCGCCAGCAAGCTCGTGGTTGAGTTTCAAATCATGGATATTTTCGCCGACATGAACACCTACGGGTATGCGCGCGATATGTTGCAGGATCGTGGGTATCGCGTCGTCGTCGACGGCGTGACGCCGATGACCTTGCAGTTTTTCGATCCGGCGACACTCCGTCCCGATTTCATCAAAATGGCCTGGGGAAAAGAGTTCGAGGAAGATGCCGACGATACACGGCGAACCTCGGTCCTTAACGAAACGGTCAAACATGCCGGCCGCGACAGCATAATTCTGGCCCGCGTCGATACCGAAAAGGCTGTCAAATGGGGCCTGTCCCTGGGAATCACCCGGTTCCAAGGCTACTTTATCGACAAGCTCGTCCTGGCGATGAGTAAGTCGCGTGTGAAACCCAAAGCCAAGCCCAAGCGGGGCGCGGCGTGAGCGGCGATTGAGATAACCGTATGGCCACCGCCCCCGAACGCGTCCCGTCACAGGAAAAACTTCTCGTCGATTACATGCATCGGTTGGAGAAGCATAAGGAAGGCCGCGGTCTGGTCCACGTCCATCTGTCGCAGTTGCGTCCGTTCAACCGCCGCGAACAGCATATCCGTGTCGCTGCGGGCCATCTTGAGCAGATGGTGCAGGATATGACCGGCCAGTTGTTCACCTTAAAAAACGCCGATCTGTTTTTTGTGTTCAAGGAAGAGATCCGCAAATCCGTCGAAGACGCGTTGCAGCGTATCCGCTTTTTGTTCAGCGACGATCCGCTTGTCGACGAGGAAGGCGAGAACGGGCGGACCTTTGCGACGTGGTATGACGCCGACGCTCAATTCGAGGATATCGTGCAGTTGGTGCAAAACCTGGCCGACGCCGAGGAAAAGCGTCAGACCGAGGTGCGAAGCCGCATGGACGCCCGCCAGCGTCTCAAGGAAAAGCAGAAGAAGGGCGAGCCGATGACGCCGGCGGTGCTGGCGAAGGTCGAGGAATCGTTGTCGCGCGCCGATCTCTCAAATCTGGTGCGGCGCCAGTACATCTGCGAGGTCGACAGCAAAATGGTGCCGATCCAACTGTTCAGCGAGCTGTTCATCTCGATTCAGGACCTGCGCGAGACCGTGCTGCCGGGCGTCAATCTAGTGGCCAACCGATGGTTGTTCGCGCATCTGACGGAGACCTTGGACCGGCGCGTCCTGTCGATGCTGATGAAAACCGACGCCGTCTCGATTTCCGGCGATATCAGTTTCAACATCAACGTCAAAACGCTTTTATCTCAACAATTTCAGATATTTGACGACAACCTTTCGGCGGCACGCCGGGGTGCCATCGTGATCGAAGTGCAAAAGGAGGACGTGTTTGCCGACCTGGCGGCGTTCCTGTTTGCGCGGGAGTTCGTTCAGACCAAGGGCTATCGGCTGTGTCTCGACGGTCTGACGGTGGAGACCCTGTCGGTGATCGACCGCGAACGGCTGGGCACCGATATGGCCAAGCTGGTCTGGCATCCGAACTTGGTCGACGGCGGCGACGACGTGCAGGCGACATTGAAGGGATTTGTCGATCGCGACGGCCCGGAAAAGTGGATTCTTTGTCGTTGCGACAGCCGCGAAGCCATTGATTTTGGGCGAAAAGTCGGCATCAACCAGTTCCAGGGCCGGTTCGTCGAGAACCTGATCGCCGAGGACGGACGCCGCCGCGATCTGCTGAAACTGAAGCGCCGGATCGAGCGCAGCGCCGAACGCGAAGAGCCGGATTTCGAAGAGTGAGCGAGCTGTGCGATCTGCCGGCAACGCGGTTGCAGGCGATGCTTCGTGCCCGCGAGATTTCGCCGCCGGAATTGCTGCAAAGCTGCCTCGCCCGCATCGATTTCATTAATGGCCAAGTCAACGCTATCGTTTCTATCGATAACGCACGCGCCGAGTGGGAGGCGCACGCCGCGGCCGAGCAGTTATGTGACAGTTTTGTGACAAAACCCCTGTTGGGCATCCCCATCGGCATCAAGGATGTGAACCGGACGGAGGGACTGCGCACCACGTTCGGATCGCTGCTGCATGAAAACGATGTGCCCGACGCCGACGATGCGACCGTCGCCCGGCTGCGTGCCGCCGGGGCCATCGTGCTGTGCAAAACCAACACGCCCGAATTCGCCGCCGGGTCGAACACCACCAACAAGGTCTTCGGCGCGACGTTGAACCCCTACGATGCGGAAAAAACCCCCGGCGGCTCGTCCGGCGGCTCGGCGGCGGCGCTGGCGACGGGCATGCTGCCCCTGGCCCACGGCAGCGATACCGGCGGCAGCCTGCGCAACCCGGCCACCTGGTGCGGCGTCGTCGGATTCCGGCCGACGCCGGGCCTGATTGCAAAAGACGGTCGGCAGGTCAATTACACCCATTTCGGCGTCCAGGGGCCGATGGCCCGCAACGTTCCCGATATCGCCCTGATGATGCAGGGGATGGCCGGCTTCGATGCCCGTGATCCGATGTCGGCGGAGACCGATCCGGCTGCCTTCGCCGATCTGGCCGAGGTCGATCTGTCGAGCCTTCGCGTTGCCTGGTCGTCGGACTACGGCGGGGTGGCGCCCATGGACGGCGGGATCGCCCGGACGTTCAAGGCCCGCATGGCCGATATCGCGCCGCTGTTCAAAAGCTGCGAGGAGCGGACGCCGCCGTTTGCGGATGCCCGCGACATTTTCTGGATTCTCCGCTGCGTCGGCTATCTGGCCAACCACAAGGACCGCGTCGCCCGGCACCGCGACGTGCTATCGCCGAACATCGTGTCGAATGTGGAGGCCGGTTTGCAGATGTCGCTGGAAGACGCCGCCTGGGCCGAAGTTGTGTGGGCCAAGCTGTACCGGGAATTTCAGGTTTTCATGGCCGACGTCGATCTGTTCATCGCGCCCGGCAACGCCGTCGCCCCGTTCCGCGTCGCCGACGGCATCCCGACCACGGTCGGCGGCAAGAAAATGGAGAACTACGTCGATGCGTCGCTGATCCGCTCGGCCCTGACGCTGACCGGCCATCCGGTTCTGGCGTTGCCGTGTGGGTTGGACCATACCGGCATGCCGTTCGGGTTTCAGGTGACGGGAAAACGCCGCGACGATGTCGACCTGCTCGCCGCCTGCGCCGCGCTGGAGGCCGAGATCGCCAAAAACCCGGCCCTCACCATCCCACCGCCGGACTTGGCGCGGTTCGGCTAACGCCGACGGTCCCCCGGGGGCGCACCCAGAAACCACCCATAACCGTCATCCCGGACATGGGTTTCCGCCGCGCATCTGCGCGGCTCGGAAAGCCAGCGATCCGGGACCCAGGCGGCACCGCGGCAGGCCCCCGCCTTCGCGGGCACAGGCTGCGGCCGGAATCTATGGCGCGATGTCGATGGACCCCGGCCTTCGCCGGGGTGACGAGAGTCTAAATAGCCGTCAAAATAACGGTGGCTGCCCCCGGAGTTGATCCTCAGAAATTCCGGGTGTCCGTACGTCAGGTCGACCGAGGCGGCCCCTGCACAAGATTTTTATTGATCTTGCGAATGTATAAGTTCCCCCGAACTGTTTGAAGACAAATAAAAGCAATAATAAAAATGGATAATGTACTTATATAATTTCGAATATTATCTTCATGTACCCAATAGTCGACAAATAATGGCGAAAAACCTAAACAACAAAATAATATTGACGGTAACAGGCCTTTTTTCTTGGTGGCATATACCAGCAAGAGAAATCCAATGATGATTAGGCCATCGACGATAATCTGAGACATTAGAAGTGACGACGTAACGCTGTGTCCCGCTTCAATTCGAGACGTTGCCAATTGTACCGACCCTATGAATTTAGCCAGAATGTAGATATAGAAACCGATGATGCCGATCTTTATGCAATAATGCGCATCTTCAATGTTTTCTATTCGACGAAATACTCGGCTCACAACGAGTTGATCTCCGTATAATTTTCGTTTGGTTTTGGCTGTCAACATTGCCTGTACGGCTCGGCTTAGTTTTTCCCGGTATCACACCATTCCTTGCTGATCAACTTTGCCATGTTCCAACGAAACAAGGGGGCGAGGCACTTGCCCGCATTGCGGCTTGCACCCGTCATTCCGTTACCCGCCTTCGCGGGCACAGGCTGTGGCCGGAATCCATGGCACGACAATGGTGGACCCCGGCCTCCGCCGGGGTGACCGAGGATGAGGACAGGGAATGAAATGAGGGTAGAGCGGCGTGGCGTTAGCTGCCACTGCTTCCGGTGGCTTTACGATGGCTGTTCTCGGAATTCCCGCGATCCGTTCGAGGGCTCTCTCATAAATTCATGTAGATGGCGTCACCTCCGTGAAAACGGAGGTCAAGTGTCGACAATGCGGTCCCCGCGTCGACCTTTCGTCTGCTTCGTATTCGTAGGGATGACGGTGGCTGTCCCCGGAATTGGCCGGAATTGGGAAGTGTTACAAATGCGGTTCCCGCGTTGATCTCGGGTCCGCTTCGTGCACGCGGGGATGATGGTGGCTGTCCCCGGAATTGCATGGTGGCTGTCCCCAGAATTGCCCGGACTGGGGAGTTTAGATAGCCGTCAACATGGCGGTGGCTGTCCGCGTAGCTCAGCAAGAATGTCAATGTTGCAATTGTATTCTTACTCGGCCACTCTTAAAGAGTGTGTGATTTGAAAGCCGGTCATACCAATGGACTCAGGAATTGCAACAGCTCTGATTGGTGCAGTTGGTGTCGTGCTTGGCGCTGGATTGGCTGCCGTCGGCTCTGCATATGCGGCAAGCCGAAAAGTTCGAGAAATTGAGCTGAACTACGCTCATAAAATTCGCGATAACTATCTTGAGAATGCAAGACGATTTGCAGGAGAGGTTTACCTGCCGATTAACATTCTCATTACTAACTTGAACAATGCCTATTATGATTTCCAGTCTTACGTAGACTTTGAAACCGCTGCCGCGCCTGATAGCGCCCTAGCCAAATTTCGCGATGCCAGTGAAACATTTGTAAAAGAAATTGATATGCTATTCGCGCGTGGGGCGGACGCTTACCTCACGAATGAATTTGACGAAGCATTAATGCAGTTTCTAAATTTCCTTAGGAATTCGATAGATGAAACAGAAGTTAAGCGTAAGCGTGTTTTGCGGGTTATGCTAAATGGACCGATTTTTGAGGTTCTCTCTCACGAGTCTCAAGAAGCTAGTGCGCGTCTTTCACATCAGAATACGGTTGAGATAGAGGGGGCGACCTCGGAAAGTGAGGGCACAGAAAATGCGAAGGACCTCGCTCATGCTGTACAAAATGGAATAGATAAAGCGAAAAGAAAGTTAAATAGTACGCTCCTTAATGTTGCAAAAAATAGTCCCATCTCGATTAGGTTAGGACCTATTGATTTTTATTATTCTGAAACCGAAATTCTCTCTGCCCCAATCACGTCCCGTGATTTTGAAACTAAGTTCTTAACCATGATTCCGATGCTTAAGTATTCCATAAAGGAAGTAACCTTAGGAACTCATACGCACGGCTAATACAATATTCTCGCGCAACTTTTTGGGGTTTTCCGGGGGCATTCCGAGGGCATTCCGGAATTCCGGGGACAGTTACCTTTTCCGTCATCTCCCGGTGCTCGAAAACGGCGCGTTGATCTGGATGATCGACAGCGACAATATGCCTGAAGAATACCGCATGCTGTTGAAGCATTTTAACAAGCTGCGGAACTGATTCTTATGCCGCCTTCTGCGCCTGCTGATCGAAGAAGGTGGTTTCAGGCCTTGTCGCCGCTGCCGGTTCATGGATTGATGATGCGATGTAAATCCAATGATGGGGCGTCGACCTCTGTCTGCGTCAGCATGGCGTGCACTTGGCCGCGATGATGCGTCTGGTGATTGAAGAAGTGGACCGTCGCCGTTGCCACGTCTTCGGTGTAGTGCTTACCGGCGTTGTTCACATAGTCGATGCTGCCCTGGAAAAAATCGTCCGCCACGTCGGCGAAAAACGCGTCGATGCGCGCGTCCTGACGTTTTCGCGCCGCCCAGAGATCGTCAACATCGTCGAACAAAATCGCATCGAGGTGTGTGGATGGAATCTCGCCGCCCTCAAACCGGGTCATCCATATCTCGTCGCCGGTCCACAGATGATTGAGGGTGCCGAGAATACTTTTGAAAAACGCTTTTCGGTCTTTCGCCAGGTCGCCGGGCGAGAGCATGCGGCACGCGTCGTAAAGCAACGCGTTCGCGCCGGTGTTATAGCGACTCATCATCCTGCAATACGTTTTGTTCATGGCATATTGCCTCCCCCGATCCTTTCCCGTGTGCGCCGCCGGTGTGCTTCGAGCGGCGTCCTTCTTATTAATAGTCATCGACTTTCAGAAAACGGCGTAGTGAATTCTCCTCATGGGTGTTGTGGTTTGGATGACAAAGCGTTTCGCCGCGCGCCGCTCGAACGGCACTCTGAGAATACTCATCTCCGGTTGAGGCGGCGGCGCTTCTTGCCGATGATGGTGGGACGACCCCGAGGAACCATCCAACAGGCATCGACAAGCAGGCCCCGCATGTTCTCCAAAGAAAAACTGACCTTCGAAGCCATCGATCTGCCCGACCGCGCCGACGTCGACGACGACACCAGCCGCGCCGAGGCGGCGGCGTTCTATGCGCGGATGCGCACACGCCATTCGGTCCGCGACTATTCGCCCCGGCCGGTACCCCGCGCCGTTATCGAAGACTGCGTGCGGACCGCGGGCTCCGCGCCCAGTGGCGCCAACCATCAACCGTGGTATTTCGTCGCCGTCGGCGATCCGGATTTGAAACGCCAGATCCGCTTGGCGGCGGAAGAGGAAGAACGCCAGTTCTACAGCGGCGGCGCCAGCGACGAGTGGATCAAGGCGTTGGAGCCGATCGGCACCGACGAACAAAAACCGCATTTGGAAATCGCGCCGTGGCTGATCGTCGTCTTCGCGCAACGCTGGGGACATTTCGACGACGGCACCAAGTTCAAGAACTACTACGTGTCGGAAAGCGTCGGCATCGCCACCGGGTTTTTGCTGGCGGCGCTGCACCATGCCGGGCTGGTGACGTTGACCCATACGCCGAACCCGATGAAATTCCTGAACGGCTTGTTGGGCCGCGACGACTCCGAAAAACCGGTAATGATCATCGCCGCCGGTCACCCGGCCGAGGACGCGAAAATCCCCAAGGTGGCGACGATCAAAAAGCCCCTGTCGGATATTCTGACCGTTGCGGACTAGCGCTGTTTCGGCCTGCTAAAAAAACACACCGTAGATAAGGAGTTCATCACATGGCGACGGGGTACATCGGATTGGGCCGCATGGGCGGCGGCATGGCGAACAACCTCCGCCGGGTGGCCCGCCCGCTTTATGTTCACGATGCCCAGGCCGAGGCGATGGCCCGGTTTGACGGCGACGGCACCGTCGCCTGCGATACGCCGGCGGCGGTGGCGGCGGAATGCGATCTGATTTTTCTCTGTCTGCCGTTCGCCCCGGCGGTGCGCGAGACGATGTTCGGTGCGGACGGCATCGCGTCCGCCGGGCGGTCCGGATTGACCGTCGTCGACATGACGACCCTGTATCGCAGCGATGCCCGCGACATCGGGCGCGAAGCGGCGGATCACGGGATCTCGTACTCCGATTGCCCGGTGTCCGGGATGCCGTTCCGCGCCGAGGACGGCACCCTGACCATCATGTTCGGCGGCGAGGCCGAGGTGTTCGCGCGCGTCAAACCGTTGCTCGACGTCATGGGCCGGTCGGTCGTCCATTGCGGCCCGCCCGGCAGCGGCCAGGCGATGAAGGCGTTCAACAACATCATCTACAACATCAACATCGCCGGGTTGTGCGAGGTGCTGCCGCTGACGGCGGCGGCGGGCCTGGATCCGGAACTGGTCGCCGAGATCGTGTTGGACGGCAGCTCCCGAAGTTTTGCCTCGGAGTACTTTGTGCCGCGCATGATGGAAGGCGACTTCACCAAGGATTACCCCATGCAGGACGCTTACAAGGACATCGTCAACGTGCGGCAAATGGCCGACGACGCGAACGCGTCGACCCCGGTCGTCGATGCCATGGTCGGCACCTATGACAAGGCGCTGGAGGCCGGCCTCGGCATGCAACCGAAAAGCGCGATGCTGCAGGTCTATGAAAAGGCCCTCGGCATCAAGTTCCGCAAACCCGGCTTCGAAGATACCTGACCGGCGGCGCAGTCAGCGGGGCGGCAGTTCGTCGGCGACGATCTCGGCGGCGTCGTCGTGCAGATCGGCGCGAAGCTCCGCGTCCTCGTTGGTCAGGAATTCCTCGCGGCTGACCAGATTTCCGGTGAGCGTCATGGCAAGGTCCGTCATCGCCATGACGACGGTCTCTTCCTCGGCTTGGCAGCCGGCGATCACGAACGCGGTCGCGGCCTCGACCGTCGGCTCGGCGGCGCCGTCGCCCGCCATGTACACCGCGATCTGATCGCGGACGCAGGCCCGGTAATGTTCGGTCTCGGCATTGGCGGTCTTGAGGGCCTGGCCCAGGCCGCAGCCGGTCAAAACAAATGTCAAAAGGACGGCAGAGGTTTTCGTCATCATTGTCTTTATTCCATTCAGTCGATGAGCGCCCCGGGGCGCAGGGTTGGTCTGACTACGCGCGCGCCGGTATCGAACCGTGTGCGGGCGCGTTCAGCCGTCGAATGAGTGTTTCGGCGCCCCACAGGTTCAACGCCCAACATCCCGCCATAAAAAGATCCCGCGCCAACCCCGACGGTTCGCTGCCGAGGATGACGATCCAGCCGATGCCGACCCACGCCTGCGTCGAGGCGCCCTGGCCGATGGCATAGGCCCGTAGCATCGCGGCCCGATGCGATAAGACGCTCCCGGCTCGGATCGCCGCGACCGCCCATCCGATCAGGGCGATCATCGCAATGCTCAGGACTGTCCGGACAGCAAACAGCAGGGGGCCTTGAAGTGCCTCGGGAAAGGCAAAGAACCATGTCATCCACAAACCCGACGCGGCGGACCCGCATCCTGCGATGGCCACGATACGTCCGATGAAACGATGCACTGACGGATTCCGGTCGCGGATGCTGGGCAAGAATTGGACCGCGCCGCCGACGCAAAAGATCGCACTGCCGATGATGTGAACGATGACCGGCCATGGATCGGCGAGGGCGCGGGCATTCTCCGGCAGCAGGTTGGGTCCGCCCGACAATTCGACAAACCTAAAGACGCCGCCGACCACGGGGATAAACGAATAGACGGCGACCGCCATGAAGACGGCCCATTCTTGGCGGGTCAATACGTTCATGATGCGGCCTTCGTCGCGGACATGGCGAAGCTCATGTGACGGAACGGTCCCGGTGTCGGCACCGCGAGTTTCTGGGCCGATTGAAAGCCCGCCGCGCCGATCAATGCCCGGGCACGGCGTTCGGAAAGCATTTGCGCCCGCCACCGGAGATGTATCCAAAACCCGAGAAGCGACCGCTTCGTCAGGCAGACGAACAGGGTGCCGCCGGGCCGGAGAACGCGATGCATCTCGGCCAATACCTCCGCCGGGTCGGCGAAGTGTTCGAGAAAATGCGCGCCCATGACCAAATCGAAGTGCTGATCCGGGTAGGGCAGCCGCGCCGCGTCGCCTTCCGACAGGCGGACGTCGGCCCGCGTGGCGGCTAACACACTTCCGGCATGGGTCAGCATTTCGTGCGAGATGTCGATGCCGCTTAATGCAATCGGGCGGGAGGTGGACTGGATCAGTGCAAGCGACAACTCGCCCGTGCCGATCCCGCAATCGAGGACGTCGATGGGCGCAGCCCCCTGCAAAAGCGCCGCGGCATTCGGCAGAGACCGGAAGCAGCATCGATAGGCGTCGCGGTATTTCAGGCGGGCGATCAATCGGTCCCACCGGTCGGCGACCTTGTCGTAAGACCTTTGCAGGCTCTCCAGCTCCAGGGCCTGCCGGTCCAGCGAGACCTGCCACGAGCCGAGCTTCAGCGCGGCGACGGGCACGGTGGGGGCGGGAACGGTGGCGTCGTGCGGCATCTCAGGTGGCCTGTTCGGTTAGACGGCCCGGTTTGCGGGCGATCAGAAACGCGCCGTGCCTGATCGGCATGTCGAGGTCGATCTGAAACCCGGGCGCCGTCATCATGTCGCGGAGTTCACCGTCATCGAACACGCAAAGCGGCGGGATGCGGTTGATGGCCTGGCCGAGAAACATCAGCGCCCGAAACATCGGGTTGAGCTTGGCAAGGCATGCGGTGTTGCTGATGAACAGGCCGCCGGGGCGCAGCCAACGATAGGCGCGCCCGACGAGGTGCGCCGGCTCATCCATCAGATGCAGGAGGCTGTGCGCCATGACGACGTCCTGCGAGCCGTCGGGCAGCCTCAGCATTTCGACCGGATTGCTTTCAAAAGTCACGTTGGCGACGCCCGCGTCGGATGCGCGGCGCCGCGCGATGTCGATCATCTCCGCCGATAGATCGACGGCGTGGATCGCCGAAACGAACGGCGCGTGGCGAACCGCAGTGGCGCCCGTACCGCAACCGAGTTCCAACACCGTCATCCACGGTTCCAGCCGATCCTGGGTCAGGCGCAGTTTCCGTTCGTACGCGGCGACGTCGTCAATTTTCTTGGCGGCGTAGCGCTTGGCCAGTCGGTTCCAAAAGTCTGCCCGGTCTTGCATGGTCGTTTCCTTGACTATCGGCGTGGCGGACCTTCTAGTGTTTCAATAATGAATTATAAATTGCCTAAATATGGACTTATGATATTCATTTTTGAATGAAGAAACGGGGCTCCACCTTCGACTGGTCGCAGGCCCAGGCGTTCCTGGCGACCGCTGAAACCGGCTCGTTCTCGGGGGCGGCGGCGCGCCTTGGGCTGTCGCAACCGACCGTGGGGCGGCACGTTGCGGCGCTGGAAAGCGATCTGGGGGTTCTGCTGTTCGATCGCGTCGGGAAATCCTTGGCGCTGACCGACAACGGCCTGACGTTGGTCGAACACGTCCGGGCCATGAACAACGCCGCGGAACAACTGAGCTTGTCGGCCGCCGGACGGGACAAGAACATCGCCGGTCCCGTCAGCATCACGGCGAGCGACGGGTTCTGCGCCTACATGTTGCCGCCGATCGTCGCCCGCATTCGCGACGCCTACCCGGACGTTCAGATCGAGATCGTCTCGTCGAACGAGGTGCAGGACCTGCGCCGCCGCGAGGCCGATATCGCCATCCGCCATGTCGCGCCGACGTCTCCCGACCTGTTTGCGAAACGGGTGCTGACGACGCAGGGTCATTTGTACGGTGCGACGTCCTATCTCGACCGCATCGGCCGCCCGGCGACGATCAAGGACATCAGCAGCGAGGCGACGATTTTGGGTGATACCTCGGGACGGGTGCTTCAGATGTTCACCGCGATGGGGGCATCGGTTTCACCGGCGCAATTCAAAATCGTGGCCAATAGTGGCGTCGCCATGTGGGAACTGGTCAAACAGGGCGTGGCGCTGGCCATGATGTTCAAGGAAATCGCCGACGTCACAACCGGAGTCGAAGCCATATTGAAAGACGAGATCGCGGCCGACATACCTGTCTGGCTTGTCACCCATGGCGAGTTGAAGACCAACGCGCGAATCCGCGCCATCTTCGATATTCTGTCGGATGAACTGGTGGCCTAAGTCCGCGATCACCGTTTCACCATCAGCACCCATTCCGTGCCGTGGTTTTTCCATCCGTCTTTGACCATGGGGCGCCGCGCGACTTCTTCGAAGCCGGATCGTGCGTACAGCCTGAACGCGCCGTCGTTGGCGTTCGAGACGATGATGCTCTGGTGATCGGCGCCGACGTCGCTTGCGACGCGATCGACATGTTTCAACAACGCCGATCCGAATCCGCGTCCCTGGTATTGCGGGTAGACCGCCAGGACATTGACGTACCAACTTCCGGGCGCAAGGTTTTCCAGTTCTTGCAGCGGCCGGAACATCGGTGGGTAATCGTCGGGGATTGGCGACGGTTCTTTGTCGATCGTGTAGCCGATCAGGCTGCCCGCGACATGGCCGTCCGCTGCCGTGGCCAGGGTCGCATTGCGGTACGAAAAGGCGCCGGTCTCCCGGCAGGCCCGTTCGCGGCCGACGGACCAGACGGATTGACCTGCCGCTGCCGCTTTGCGCCAGAGATAGGTCGGCAACCCTTCGCCGGCGATGTCGACCAGGCTGGTCAGGTCGTCGGCGTCGCCCGGTTCGGCCGGGCGGAGAGTGTCGGTGGTCATGGTGGTATGCTCCTTAGGTATTGAATTGGCGAGGCGAGGGTATACACCTTGCCGCCGGATCGGCACAGTCGACTTGTGGTGCGGTAACGCTGTTTATTTTATGATGCTAAATCAGCAGGTTACCGGACGCCGCCGACGACATATCGAACCGGGGGTTCATTAGGTGTACCGCCGGTACAGTAATTAGGATCGACGACATGAGCAGGGGCGACGAGACCAAGCGGCGTATTTTGGATATCGCGCAGGAGTCGGTTTTGCAAAAGGGTTTCGAATCGACATCCATCGATGAAATTGTCGCCAATGCCGACATCACCAAGAGCGGCTTTTTCTATCATTTCGCCGACAAGAACGCCCTCGCGACCGCCTTGATCGAACGGCATATTGAGGTCGAAGAAACCTTGTTCGACGACATTTTCGGCCGGGCGCGCGAATTGACCGACGATCCGCTTCAGGTTTTGCTGGTCGGGTTGCGCCTGCTCGCCGAATTGATCGAGGACTTGCCGAACGGGCATCCGGGATGCGTCGTTGCGACTGCCGCCTATCAGGATCGGCTGTTCAATCAAACGGTCCGTGATGCGAACCGCCGTGCGGTTCTTGGCTGGCGTCAACGTTTCCGCGACATGTTCGAAGACGCGCTTGCGACCTACGAATTTACCGACGATGTGCAACTGGACGATCTTGCCGACATGGTCAGTTGCCTGATGGAAGGCGGGATCGTCATGGCCCGTGCCTTGGATGAGCCCAAGGTGACATCGGCACAAGTCATGATGCTTCGTTCGTACATCAAGCTGCTGTTTCGGCCCAAACAAGCGTGAACGGCGGCCACGCTGCCACGTTCGCCATCAGTCCTTGCCGCTGACCCCGGCGTCGGCAAAAGTCGCCATCCCGCCGTGGCAGGCTGCGGCGGCGCGGACGATATTGATGGCCAGCGCCGCGCCCGACGCCTCGCCGAGGCGCATATTCAAATCCAATAGCGGCGTCGTCCCGAGGGTATCGAGCAATCGACGATGTCCCGGTTCCGCCGAGACATGCGCCATGCGCACATGATCCAGCGCGCCGGGCTGTGTCGCGGCCAGGCACGCCAGCGCCGCGCCCGATACATAGCCGTCGGCCAGCACCGGCACGCGCCGATACCGCGCGGCGAGGCATGCACCGGCCATCGCCGCCAGTTCCCGGCCGCCCAGTCGTCGTAGAACATCCAGCGGCCCGGCCGCGTCGCCATGTAACGCCACGGCGTCGGCGACGACCTGGGCTTTGTGCGACAAGGCGTCGCCGGTGACCCCGGTACCCGGGCCGGTCCAGTCGTCGGCCCGCCCGCCGAACAGCGCGTGGCAGACCGCCGCCGCCGCCGTGGTGTTGCCGATGCCCATTTCGCCGATGGCCAGGATATCGGCGCCGTCCGGCACGGCATCCCAGCCGGCGCCGACGGCGTCGAGAAACGCGGCCTCCGTCATTGCGGCGGCCGCGGTAAAGTCGTCGGTCGGCGTGTCGAGGTGTAACGGCACCACCGCAAACGTCGCCGCCGCGGCCCGGGCCAATTGATTGACCGCCGCACCGCCGGCTTGAAAGTTCGCCACCATCTGCGCCGTCACATCGGGCGGAAACGCCGATACGCCCTGCGCCGCGACGCCGTGATTGGCGGCGAACACGACGACGGCGGGGGCGTCGACGGTTGGCGGCGCCTTGTCCTGCCAGGTCGCCAACCACAACGCGATGTCTTCCAACGTCCCCAGCGCACCGGGCGGTTTGGTCAAGGTCGCCTCGCGGTCCGATGTCGCCCGGGCTGCGGTCTCGGCCGGGCCGGGTGCGTCGCGAAGCAGACGGTGAAGATCGTCGATGGATGTCGGCTTGGATGTCATGGCGCGGAGGGTACTCGGACGTGTCTGTAACTCCAACCCCCTCACCTAACCTCTCCCCCAAAAATGGGGGAGAGGGATTAGGGGAATCTATTGCCGGGAGTCTCTCTCCCCGGCGATAGCGGGGGAAAGGACAGGCCTGTGCCCGCGAAGGCGGGTATGAGGGGCCATAGCCTCGGCGCCCCGCGCGATGTAATGTCGGTCAGTATATCGGCAAAGGACGGAACACTGGACTGGTTGGAATTCATAGGCGCCGGGGTCGTTTTTCTCGTGTCGCATCGGGTCCCGACCATGGCACCGGTGCGTGCGCGGTTGATCGGCGTCCTGGGCGAACGTGGTTACCTCGGCGCGTATTCGTTGCTGTCGTTGGTTCTGTTGGCGTGGCTGATCGTTGCCGCCGGTCGCGCGCCCTACGTCGGATTATGGACGCCGCCGGTATGGGCCTACTGGGTGCCGGTCCTTGCGATGCCGATCGTCTGTGCGTTCGTTGCCTTCTCGGTGGCGGCGCCCAATCCCCTCAGCTTCGGCGGGGCACATGACGACCGCTTCGATCCCGGTCGGCCCGGTATCGCCGGGATCGCCCGTCACGGGCTGTTATGGGCGCTGGCGATTTGGTCCGCTGCACACATTCCACCCAACGGCAATTTGGCGCATGTCATCCTGTTCGGTGTGTTTGCGGCCTTCGCGTTGTTGGGACAGCGGATCGTTGACCGGCGCAAGCGCCGGCAACTGGGCGATGCCCGCTGGCGGCACCTGGCGGCCGCGACGTCGGCGTGGCCGCTGCAAGCGCTGCTGTCCGGGCGTTGGCGGCCGCGGTTCGAAGGCGCATGGCAGTCGATCCTGGTCCGGACGGTCGCCGCCATCCTTTTGTATCTGGTGCTTGTGGTGTTGCATCCCGCAGTTATCGGCGTCAGCCCGCTACCGCCGATTTAAGGGACGGATAGGGTCCCCGTTAGACGATAAACATGGCATCTCCGACTGGTCATCGGGCCTGCCAAGCGATAGAACCGCAGCATGGCCGAGACACATTCCATCGCCCGCAGTCTGAACCAGCTCAGGCATGCCCTTTTGTTCCTGACCCGAATTCCGGTCGGGCGCATTCGCGGGATCGAAGACATGCGGTTGGCCGATGCAGCGTGGGCGTTTCCGATCGTCGGGGTTGTCGTCGGCGGACTATCGGGCGGCGCCCTGTACGTGGCCGCCGATACTGCGTTGCATCCGCTGGCCTGCGCGGTCATCGCCCTTGTCGTGCAGGCCTGGGTAACGGGCGCTTTGCATGAAGACGGCCTGGCCGATGTCGCCGATGGGATGGGCGCGCACGGCAAGAAACGCGCGTTGGAGATCATGCGCGATTCGCGTATCGGTGCGTTCGGCGTTCTCGGATTGATCTTCAGTGTCGGTTTGCGTGCCGCGGCGTTGGCCAGTATTCCCGGCCCGGGCTTGGCATGGGGCGCGTTGATCGCCGCCGCGGCGCTGTCGCGGGCGGTGCTGCCGATTGCCATGCTGCTGGTCGGCCAAGCACGCGTCGATGGCCGCGCGGCCGAGGCCGGGCAGCCGAATTTACTGGGCGTTTTGTTGGCCATGGGGATCGCCAGTGCGGCTTTGATGCTGGGGCTTGCCGGATGGGTGCCCGTGTTGGCCATCGTCGTCGCCCTTCCCGCGGGCGGCTGGGTGTTGTATTGGGCGCATCGAAAGTTGGGCGGTATCACCGGCGATGTGCTGGGGGCCCTGCAACAGGTGACGGAAATCGCGGTGCTGCTGGCAGCCGCCGCATGGACGGTAGGATATTTATGACAACGGAAGCGACACGATGGTGGCTGGTCCGCCACGCCCCGGTGGTTGGGGTCGAAGGCAAGATTTACGGCAGCGACGATGTTCAGTGCGATTTGTCCGACAGCGCGTCGTTCGACGCGTTGGCCCGCCGCTTGCCGGGGACGGCGACGTGGTATACGTCGCACCTCAGCCGCGCCAAACTGACGGCGCAGTCGATCCGCGCCGCGGGGCTCGATACCATGGATCCGCTGATCGACGAGCGTTTCGGCGAGCAGTCCTTCGGCGACTGGCAGGGTCAAACCTGGGATGCCATGCGAGACGCCGACCCGGTCGTCTACGATGAATTCTGGAAAGACCCGGTCCGCAACCGGACACCGAACGGCGAAAGTTTCGCCGACCAGATCGCCCGCGTCGGCGAGGCCATCGACCATTACACCGACAAGCATCTGGGCCAAGACATCGTTTGCGTCTCGCACGGCGGCACGGTGCGTGCCGCGTTGTCGCATGCGCTGAACCTGGATCCCATGTCCGGGATGGCGATCAGCGTCGGCACCCTGTCATTGACGGTCATCGAACACGTGCCGGATGGATTGTTGCGCGGTAAGGGCGGCGCCTGGCGAATCCTGCACGTCAACCGCCCGGCCAGAGAAGATCACTAAGAGACGATCATTAGAAGAAAACGACGAAAAACAGCCAATCGGCACTGATAGGAAAATCCGATGACAAGTCTGCCGCACGCAACGTTGGTCTTGGGGGGCGCCCGCTCCGGCAAAAGTGTCTATGCCGAGGACTTGGCGCTGGCCGCCAATGCCAGTGGCGGCGCGGTGTACTTGGCAACGGCCCAGGCGCACGACGCCGAAATGCACGCACGGATCAAAACCCACCAGAAACGCCGCGGCCCGGAATGGACCAACATGGACGTGCCGTTGGATCTGACCTTGGCGTTGAAATCGGACGCCTGTTGCGGGCGGGTCGTGCTGGTCGATTGCCTGACCCTGTGGATCACAAATCTGATGATGGCCGAGAAAAATGTCGATCAGGCAGTGGAAGAGCTGTGCAAGACGATTCCGAGCTTGACGGCGCGGACGATTTTCGTGTCCAACGAGGTCGGTCTGGGGATCGTGCCCGACAATGAAATGGCACGTACGTTTCGAGACCATGCAGGCAGCGCGCATCAGAAATTGGCCTCGGTCTGTAACCGCGTCGTCTTTGTCGCCGCCGGTCTGCCGTTAACGATGAAGGACGAATAAGAATGAAGATTCCCGCGACCGTGATCACCGGCTTTCTGGGTGCCGGCAAAACCACCCTGATCCGCCACATCCTGGCGAACGCCGGCGGCCGCCGCATCGCGCTGATCATCAATGAATTCGGCGATGTCGGGGTCGACCGCGAAGTGATCAACGGCTGCGGTATCGAAGGCTGCGCCGAAGACGACGTGATGGAACTGGCCAACGGCTGCATCTGCTGCACCGTCGCCGACGATTTCCTGCCGACCATGGCGAAGTTGCTGGACCGTGAAGACCCGCCCGAGCACATCGTCATCGAGACCTCGGGCTTGGCCCTGCCGAAGCCGTTGGTCAAAGCGTTCAATTGGCCCGAAATCCGATCCAAGGTCACGGTCGACGGTGTCGTCGCCGTGGTCGACGGCCCCGCCGTCGCCGCCGGACGTTTCGCCGACGACCCGGACGCCGTGCAAGCGGTCCGCGAAGAGGACGAAAATCTGGATCATCATTCGCCGCTCGAAGAAGTGTTCGAAGACCAGTTGCTGTGCGCCGACATGGTGTTGTTGAACAAAGCCGACATGCTGGACGACACAGCGAAGCCCGACGTCCATTCGGTGATCACGCGCGAGGCCCGCGACGGTGTGCGTATCGTTGAAACGGTCGAGGGCAACATCGATCTGCGCGTGCTGTTGGCCATGAACGCGGCGGCCGAGGATGACTTGGATGCCCGCCCGTCGCACCACGACGAGCATGACGACCACGATCATGACGATTTCGAGAGTTTCTCGATATCGTTGAACTCCATCGACGATCCGGGCGCGTTCGAAGAAAAGCTGAAAACCGTCACCGTTGATCACGACATCTTGCGCGTCAAAGGGTTCCTGGATGTGCCGGGCAAGCCGATGCGTCACGTCGTGCAGGCGGTCGGGCCCCGCATCAACCGGTACTTCGACCGGCCGTGGGGCGTTGGCGAAACGCGGCGCAGCGAATTGGTGGTGATCGGCCAAACCGGCCTGGACCGCGACGCGATCACGGCGGCGCTCAGGGGCTAGGCTACCCCCTCACCTAACCTCTCCCCCTCATAGGTGGAGAGGGATCAAAGTGGGATCTATCGCCGGGAGTCCCTCTCCCCTGCGATAGCGGGGGAGAGGACAGGTGAGGGGGCAGAGGTTCATCCATGCATCTATTGGCGGCGCAACCGGGGGCGATTACCGACGGCGAAGAAGCCGTCGACCTGGGTCAGACGCCCGGCGACATGGTGGTCATCTCTGCCGCCGATACGGAATTGTCGTTGCTGGCGGCGGCCCGGGCCGGGTTGATCGCCGATGGGATCGACGTTCCGTCGCTCCGGCTCGCCAACTTCATGCAGTTGGGTCACAACATGTCGGTCGATGTCTACGTCGACGCGGTGATCGCCGGCGCCAAGCTGGTCGTCATCCGGGTCTTGGGCGGCTACGGGTATTGGCCGTACGGCATCGATCAGATCGCCGCGGCCTGTCGGGACAATGGCGCCATGCTGGCGGTGTTGCCCGGTGACGATCAACCCGATGCGGAACTGGCGGCCTATGCGACCGTCCCGCCCGAGGTGCAGCACCGATTGCTGCAGTACGCCGTACACGGCGGGCCGCAAAACACCCGCAACCTTGTCCTATATATGGCGTCGCTGTTGGGCGCGGACGCCGACTGGCGCGAACCGGTACCGTTGCTGCGCGCCGGGTTGTACCTGCCGGGTCATGCGGCACCGTCGCTGGACGACGTTCGCGTCGATTGGAAAGCCGACCGGCCCATCGCGGCCTTGACGTTTTACCGGGCCTTGGTTCAGGCCGGGAATCTGGGCCCCGTCGATGCGTTGATCGATGCGTTACGGGATGCCGGCCTCAATCCATTGCCGTTGTTCGCGCAAAGCCTGAAAGACCCTGTCTCGTCGGAAACCCTGTCGGCGGTGTTCGCCGACGCCTCGCCCGATGTCATCTTGAATGCGACCGGTTTCGCGGTCTCCGCGCCAGGCGCGGCGCGGGCCGCGACCCCGTTTGACGCCAGTGGCGCGCCGGTCCTGCAGGTTGTGTTTTCCGGCGGCAACCTGGCCGGGTGGGCGGACGGCACGCGGGGCCTGTCGGCGCGCGATATCGCCATGAACGTCGCCCTGCCCGAGGTCGACGGCCGCGTGTTTACCCGCGCCGTCTCGTTCAAAGGGCGGGCGCGGCGCGACGACGCCACCGAAAGCGATGTCGTGACGTATCAGCCGGTCGCCGACCGCATCGGTCTCGTTGCCAAGCTGGCGGCGGGCTGGGCGCGGTTGCGGCGGACGGCGGCGGCGGACCGGCGCGTTGCCTTGGTGCTGGCCAACTATCCGAACAAAGACGCGCGGATGGGCAACGGTGTCGGGCTCGATACACCGGCGGGGACGATCCATGTGCTGCGGGCGATGGCCCGGGCGGGCTATGCGGTTGACGATGTGCCGGTGGACGGCGCCGACCTGATCGACCGATTGAAAGCCGGGCCGACCAATGACTTTACCCAGCTGTCCTCGCGCGCGGTGACGGAAACCTTGTCGCTCGGCGATTACCGCGCGTGGTTTGCCGGGTTGTCGGCGGGTGTGCGGGAGCAGGTGACTGCGCGCTGGGGCGATCCGTCGGACGATCCGTTCTTCCTGGCGGATCGCGATGCATTTGCGATTTCGGCCTATCGCTGCGGCCACGTGGCGATCGGATTGCAACCGGCGCGCGGCTACAACATCGACCCGGTGCAAAGCTATCACGATCCGGCATTGGTGCCGCCGCACGGTTACTTGGCGTTTTATGCCTGGGTGGCAATGTCGTTCGGTGCGCACGCGGTCTGTCACATGGGCAAGCACGGCAATCTGGAATGGCTGCCGGGCAAGGCCTTGGCCCTGTCGGAAGACTGCTTCCCCGAAGCGGCCATCGGCGCGATGCCGCATATCTATCCGTTCATCGTCAACGATCCCGGCGAAGGGACGCAGGCCAAGCGCCGCGCCGCCGCCGTGATCATCGATCATCTGACGCCGCCGCTGACCCGGGCCGAAAGCTACGGCCCGCTGAAGGATCTGGAACAACTGGTCGATGAATACTACGAGGCCGCCGGGGTCGACCCGCGCCGGCTTCGCGTCCTGACCGAAGATATCCTGTCGTTGTGCCGGACCACGGGCCTCGACGAAGACATCGGCATCGCGGTGGACGAGAACGAAGACGACGCCTTGGCGAAGTTGGACGGCTATTTGTGCGAGCTGAAAGAGCTGCAAATCCGTGACGGCCTGCACATCTTCGGCGCCAGTCCGACCGGACGGCAGCAGACCGATCTGACCGTCGCCCTGGCGCGGGTGCCGCGTGGCAGCGGCGACGGCGGCGATGCATCCCTGCACCGGGCCTTGGCCGCCGATTTGGGACTCGAATTCGATCCGCTGGATTGCGATCTGGGCGCGGCGTGGGATGGGGCGACGCCGGAGACGTTGCGCCGCGTCTCGGACGATCCGTGGCGGACGGCGGGCGACACGGTGGAGCGTTTGGAACTACTGGCCGCGGCGTTGGTGGCGGGCGAGATTGCGGCCGATCCGGCTTGGACGATGACAGGCGCGGTTTTGAAGTGGATCGTCGGCGAATTGTCGCCGACGTTGGCGGCCTGCGGTGGCGCCGAGATCGACGCCATGCTGACGGCGTTGGATGGGCGGTTCGTGCAACCGGGGCCCAGCGGCGCGCCGACCCGCGGGCGGCCCGATGTGCTGCCGACGGGGCGCAATTTTTATTCCGTCGACACCCGCACCGTGCCGACGCCGGCGGCCTGGACGCTGGGCTGGAAATCGGCGTCGCTGTTGGTCGAACGGTATGCCCAGGACCACGGCGACTGGCCGTCCACCATGGCGATCTCGGCGTGGGGGACGTCCAACATGCGCACCGGCGGCGACGACATCGCCCAGGCCCTGGCGCTGATGGGGGTGCGGCCGACCTGGGACAGCGCCTCGCGCCGCGTCACCGGGTTCGAAGTCCTGCCGCTGGACTTGCTGGACCGGCCCCGGGTCGACGTGACGCTGCGGATATCGGGGTTTTTCCGCGATGCGTTTCCGGGCCTGATCGATTTGTTCGACAGCGCCGTGCGCGCCGTTGCGGCCTTGGATGAGCCGGCGGCGCAAAACCCCATCGCCGCGCGGGTCGGCGACGAGACGCAACGCCTGATCGACGCTGGGACATCGGAAAAGGACGCCAAGATGCGTGCCGGGTTCCGGGTATTCGGCTCGAAACCCGGGGCCTACGGCGCCGGCCTGCAGGCGCTGATCGATGAAAAAGGCTGGGACACCGACGCCGATCTGTCCCGCGCCTATGTCGCCTGGGGCGGCTATGCCTATGGGTCGGGCGCCGAGGGGGCGGCGGCGCACGGCCTGTTTGAAGACCGGCTGAAACGTGTCCAGGCGGTGGTCCACAATCAGGACAACCGCGAGCACGATTTGTTGGACAGTGACGATTACTATCAGTTCGAAGGCGGCATCACGGCCGCCGTCCGCACCTTGTCCGGCGATCAACCCAGCGTCTATCACAACGACCATTCCCGGCCCGAACGCCCGGTGGTTCGCGCCCTGGACGACGAGATCGCGCGCATTGTCCGCGCCCGCGTCGTTAACCCGAAATGGATCGACGGCGTCATGCGGCACGGCTACAAGGGGGCATTCGAGATGGCCGCAACGGTGGACTATCTGTTCGCCTTCGCTGCCACGGCAAAGTGCGTCAAAGATCATCATTTTGACTTAATCTTCGACGCTTATCTTGACGATGATGAGGTTCGCGATTTCTTGGAACGCGAGAATCCGGACGCCTTGCGCGACATCGCGGAACGGTTGATCGAAGCGCAGGACCGGGCGCTCTGGACACCGCGCCGAAACGCAACGCGGGACATTCTGGAGAGCCTGCTATAATCGCCGGCGATTCGCACGAAGGAGTTAAAATGGCCGCCAAAGACACCATGACCGAAGAAGAGCTGAACGCCCGGCACGCCGAGAAAATGGCGAAAAAGAAAGCCGCGCGCGACAAGATCGTCGCCACCAAGACCATCGAAAAGGGCCTGATCATGGTCCACACCGGCAAGGGCAAGGGCAAATCGACCGCTGCCATGGGAGTCGCCGTCCGCGCTATCGGCAACGGCATGAAGGTCGGCATCGTGCAGTTCGTCAAAGGAGTCTGGGAAACCGGCGAACGCAAGGTCCTGGAAAGGTTCCCGGATTTATGTGTCATGAAAGCGATGGGTGAGGGTTTCAGCTGGGAGACCCAAGACCGCGAACGTGATATCGCCGCCGCCCGGGGGGCCTGGGAGATGGCCAAGGAAATGATCAATGATCCCAGCTTTAAGGTTGTGATCCTGGACGAATTGAACATCGTGTTGCGCTACGAGAACCTGCCGTTGGACGAAGTCATCGAAACCCTCCGGAACAAGCCCGAAATGACCCACGTCATTGTCACCGGTCGGAATGCGAAAGAAGAATTGATCGAAGTCGCCGATCTGGTTACCGACATGACCATGGTCAAACATCCGTTCCGCTCCGGCGTTAAAGCCCAAGTCGGGATCGAGTTTTAAACATTGAACTGGAATCGAATTCCAAGGAGAACGCAGATGCAATCGCGCCGACACTTCATGGCCGTCTCGGCCGCTGCCCTTGCCGTGACAGGTATCGCCGGGTGTACGCAGCTGGATGAATCGCCGCTGCTGAAAGCCAATCATTTGGTCGACAGCTCGGTGCAGACCATCGAGCGGTTCCAAACCCTTGAAGGCTTGCAGCGATTCCGTGAATTCTTGCCGACCGCCGAGGCCGTGGCGATTTTTCCGCAAGTCATCAAGGCTGGGTTTTTCTGGGGTGCCGAAGGCGGCAACGGCCTGATCATGGCCCGGACCAACGACGGCGGTTGGAGCGCCCCGGCGTTCTATACCCTCGGCGCCGGCAGCTTCGGTCTGCAGATCGGCGCCCAGGATACGGAGATTCTGCTGATCATCCGTAACCGCGACGCGTTGAACGCGATCCTTGACGACCAAGCCAAAATCGGCGCCGATGCCGGCATCACGGCGGGCACGTTCGGCATCGGTGCGGAAGCATCGACCACCACCAGCCTCGGTGTCGACATCCTGGCGTTTTCCAACTCGCGGGTCGGGGGGTTCCTTGGTGCCAGCGTCGAAGGGGCGGTGATCGCGCGCCGCCAGGACATCAACGAAGGGGTCTACGGTAATGGTGTCACGCCACAGCAGATCGTCACCGATCCCGGTATCCGGTTGGCCCGCGCCGACCGCCTGAAAGCCGCCCTTGATAACAACTAAGCGTCCGCCCGCCCTGATGTTTCAGGGCACGGGGTCCGATGTCGGCAAGTCTTTGCTGGTCGCCGGTCTGTGCCGGGCGTTAACCAATCGGGGCCTGTCCGTCCGTCCGTTCAAGCCGCAGAACATGTCGAACAATGCCGCGGTGACCGACGACGGCGGCGAGATCGGCCGCGCTCAGGCGTTGCAGGCCAAAGCCGCCCGCGTGCCGCTCAGCGTGCACATGAACCCGGTGTTGTTGAAGCCGCAATCGGAAATCGGCGCCCAGGTGGTGGTTCAAGGCAAGGTCATGGGTAATGCCAAGGCGCGGGACTACTACGATTGGAAACCAAAACTGTTGGACCGCGTGATGGAAAGCTTCGCCATCGTCGGCGAGGATGCCGACATGGTTCTGGTCGAAGGGGCCGGCAGCCCGGCCGAAATCAACTTGCGGCCCGCCGACATCGCCAACATGGGTTTTGCCGAGGCCGCCGACGTGCCGGTGGTTCTGATTGGTGATATCGACCGGGGCGGTGTGATCGCACAGATCGTCGGCACCCACACGGTGGTCGACGATGCCGACCGGGCGCGATTGGCCGGGTTTATCGTCAACAAGTTCCGTGGCGATCCGAGCCTGTTCGACGACGGCATGCAGATGATTTCGGACCGCACCGGTCTGGTATCGTTGGGATTGGTGCCGTATTTCGACGGTGCGCGGGCGCTGCCCAAGGAAGACGCCATGGCGTTGGACAACCGCGATTCCGGCCCCCAGGGCGGCGACATTAAAATCGCCGTGCCGCGTTTGCCGCGCATTTCCAATTTCGACGATCTCGACCCGTTGATGGCGGAACCCGACGTGACGGTGGATGTGGTCGAGCCGGGCGCGCCGTTGCCCGCCGACGCCGATGTAGTGTTGCTGCCGGGATCGAAGGCGACGCTGTCGGATCTGGATGCCTTGAAGGACGAAGGCTGGGGCATCGATATCGCCGCGCATCACCGACGCGGCGGCCTGATCGTTGGCGTATGCGGCGGGTATCAGATGCTCGGCCAGACCGTTGCCGACCCGGACGGGATCGAAGGGGCGCCGGGCACCGTCGATGGGCTCGGCCTGTTGGATGTTACGACCGTGATGGGCGGCGACAAATCGTTGCGCGAGGTAGCGGGAACGGAATGCCTGACCGGCACCGTGATCACCGGATACGAAATGCACATCGGTCGAACGACCGGACCGGACGCGTCGCGGCCCTGGCTGACATTGGAGGGGGGGCGCGAAGACGGTGCGGTTTCGGCGGATGGCCGGGTGATGGCGGGGTACCTGCACGGTATCTTTGCCTCCGATGCGTTCCGCCGCGCGTTCTTGGCCCGGCTCCGCGATGGACGGTCGCATCAGATCGATTACGAGCGCACGGTCGAAGAGGCGCTCGACGGCCTCGCCGCGCATCTTGAAACCCATATGGATGTCGACGCGCTCATTAATCTAGCGCGCTGACCCCCTCACCTAACCTCTCCCCCTTTTGGGGGGAGAGGGATGAGTATTGTATTTGTCGCCGAGAGTCCCTCTCCACCATGAAATGGGGGAGAGGACAGGTGAGGGGGCTTAACGCATCACGAACGGGTCGGGCATCGGCTCGTCCGACGTGTTGATCCAGACGGTTTTGCTGCGCGAATAATCGTTGATCGCATCGGTGCCGCTTTCCCGGCCATAGCCGGTTTCGCCATTGCCGCCAAAAGGCGCCGTCGGCGATACGACCCGCCAGGTGTTCAGATACGTCACGCCCGCTTTGACGTTCTTGCCGATCCGCATGGCCCGCCCGACGTCGCGGGTAAACGCGCCGCTGGCGTAGTGATAGTCCGACCGGTTGGCAAGCGCGATGGCTTCGTCTTCGTCATCGAACGTGCGCACGCTGAGGACCGGGCCGAACAATTCGCGCTCGTACGTTTCCATTCCGTCGGCTTCGGTGGTGATGATCGTCGGCGTGAAATAGAACCCCTTGTTGAACGCCTGCGGACGATTGCCGCCGGTAACGATCTCGCCGCCGGCCTGAACCGTTTGCTGGATGGCGGCTTCGATGCCGTCGCGCTGGCGGGCCGTGCAAAGCGGGCCCATCTGCGTGTCCGGTTGCAGCGGATCACCGACCTTGATCGCCTCTGCCCGTTCGGCAAGGCGGCCGATGAATTCGTCGCGGACGCGGCGCTGCACCAGCAA
The DNA here is from genome assembly GCA_965222395.1 of Rhodospirillales bacterium. Classification (GTDB taxonomy): domain Bacteria; phylum Pseudomonadota; class Alphaproteobacteria; order Rhodospirillales; family Casp-alpha2; genus UBA4479. The sequence continues at coordinate 2,502,552 of OZ244947.1, read as the reverse complement.
CCGAGATCCGGCGACGCACGATTGCCCGGCGGCGGCGAAGATCCCGGCGACGACCCCATTCAGGGCACTGTCCAAATTGGCGTCATCGAACACCATCACCGGCGATTTTCCGCCCAGCTCCAGCGACAACACGGCAAAGTTCTCGGCGGTGTTGCGGACCACGTTGCGGGCCGCGACGCTGCCGCCGGTGAAGGCAACGCGGGCAACGTCGGGATGCGATGTCAGGCGCTTGCCGCAGGTCTCGCCGAAACCGGAGATCACATTGACGACACCGGGCGGAAACCCGGCCGCGTCGATCAATTGGGCGAATTTCAACAATGTCGCAGGGGCGTCTTCGGAACATTTCAGGACCACCGTGTTGCCCATCGCCAAGGCGGGACCAAGCTTGGTCGCGGTTAAAAAGATCTGCGAATTCCACGGCACGACGGCGGCGACGACGCCGATCGGCTCGCGGTAGGTCATGGCGATCATGCCGGGTTTGTCGACGGCGGGGACCGAGCCTTCGACCTTGTCGGCAAGGCCGCCGTAATAGTGGTAATACCCGGCCATGTACTTCGCCTGAGCGACCGTTTCGTGGATCACCTTGCCGCTGTCGCGGGTTTCAATCTCGGCAAACTCTTCGGCGCGTTCGATCAATAGATCGCCGAGGCGGTGCAGAAGTTTACCCCGCTCGGTCGCTGTCATGGACGGCCAGGGGCCGGAGTCCAACGCCCGTTTGGCGGCAGCGACGGCCCGGTCGACATCGACGTCGCGGGCTTCGGGCACGTCGATCCAGGCGTCTTCCGTGGCCGGTTCGATGGACGTGAACCGGTCGCCCGCCTCGGCATCGCAAAACTGTCCATCGATATAAAGTTTTAGGTCAGGCATCCGCCGTCTCCTCAAGAAAAAATCTGTGCAGTGTCTCGGCGACACGCTCCGGTGCTTCGATGGGAGCACCATGGGCCAATTCGGGCAAGACGGCATGCCGCCCGTCGGCGACGGCGTCGGCGATGGCGCGGCTCATCGCTGGGGTCGAATTGCTATCCAAGTCGCCGGTCAACGCCAAGACGGGACATTCAATGGCGGACAGCCGTGCGGCGACCTCCGCGTCCGATGTCGCGAACACCCGATAGGCGCGAAGATAGTCCGCTAGGTCATTGGAAACCAAGACGTGGCGGACCTTGGCAATCGTTTCCGGATTATCCCGGGCAAACACGTCCGAGAACCAGCGTGCGATGGCCGCGTCGGCGATGGCACCGAGTCCGGCTGTCGATGTTTGTTCAAGCCGCGATAGAACGGCGGCGCGGGCTGCCCCGTCGCGCACATGAACGGCATTCATCAGGACCAGCCGCGAGACCCGTGCCGGGTGTTTCGCCGCATAACCGGCGGCCACCATCGCCCCCATGGAAAATCCAACCAGCCCGACGGCGCCGTCGGCGTGCGCGTCGACAAACGCCGCCAACGCGTCGATGTACCCGTCGATGTCGTCGGCGGCTTGTTGTGCGCTGCCCTGATGTCCCGGCATTGCGAAAGTGACGCAGGAAAACGGCGGCGACAGTTGATCAACCACGCCGCGCCACATCGATGCGTCCAGCCCGACACCGTGAACAAACACAAGGGTCGGACGCGGCACGGGCGCGGCGGTCGATGTCATCAGCCGGTCGCCCAGCGCGCTTCAAGCGGTTCGAAGGCCGGCATCACCTCGTCGATGAAGCGTTGCAGCGAGGCTTTTTTCTTGGTGTGGCTCATGCCGCTGTCGATCCAAAAACTGTACTGATCGTACCCAAGGCCTTCATACATCCTAAGCCGGTCGATAACGTGCCCCGGCGTGCCGATAACGTTATTGGCCTGCATCGCCGCGGGGGCGAACATCTCCATCTTGTCCATCTCCGCCTGGCTTAGCGGTTCGATCACACCCTGGGATACCGGGCGTTCGTTTTTGAACCACGCGCCGAAATGACAGTAGTAGCGGCTGATGTCGCTGGCCGCTTCGGCAACGTCCTGTTCGTCTTCGCCGACGAAGGTATGGCGCAGCAACATGATTTGCGGCCGCGGCACTTCGGGGTGATCGGCGCAAGCGTCGTTGAAGCGCTGCATCAGGGTCGTCACTTCGTCGTCGCCTTGCCACAACGGCGTGACCTGCACGTTGCAACCGTTGGCGATGGCGAAATCGTGGCTGTTGGGATCGCGGGCGGCGATCCACATCGGCGGGTGCGGTTTCTGCACCGGTTTCGGGGCTGACATGGTGGTGGGGAATTGCCAACGCTCGCCGTCATGGGCGTAATCGCCATCCCACAGGCCTTTGACGGCGGGGACCAATTCGCGCAGCGCTTGGCCCGCATTCCACGCGTCGAGACCGGGCGACAGACGGTCGTACTCGAAACTATAAGCGCCGCGCGCGATCCCCAGGTCCAGGCGGCCGCCCGTTATCATGTCGGCCATGGCCGCTTCGCCGGCCAACTTGATCGGATGCCAAAACGGCGCGACGACCGTGCCGGTCCCAAGTCGCACATTCGTCGTCTTGTTCGCCAAGTCGACGAGGACGGTGAACGGGTTCGGCGAGATGGTGAAATCCATGCCGTGATGCTCGCCGGTCCAGATCGTCTCGAACCCGCCGGCGTCGGCCATTTCGCAGAGCTCGACGAACTGATCGTAAAGCTGTGACTGGTCTTCCGACTCGGTCAGGCGTTCCATATGAACGAAGAGTGAGAACTTCATGATGCACCTCCCGTGTCTTGATGGGCGAGGGCGGCGTACCGGCCCCGGTGATAACAAAGCGGTTTTGCGTCGGATGTCTCGGCGTTGACGACCCGGCCGATCAGGATGCCGTGGTCGCCGGCGTCGACCCAACTGTGATGGGCGCATTCCAAAAACGCGGTGACCCCGGCCAGGGCCGGTGCACCGAATGGACTGGTGCGCCAGTCGACGGCCTGAAACTTGTCGGCGCCGCGCGACGCGAAAACGTTGGAGATGTCTTGCTGTCCAGCGGACAGAATATTGATGCCGAAGAACGATGCGCGTTTGAACGCCTGATAGCCGCGCGCGCTGTCGGCGATACAAACAAGGATCAACGGCGGGTCCAACGAGACCGACGTGAACGAGTTGGCGGTAAAGCCGACCGGCGTGCCGTCCCGTGTGGTGGTCGTCGCGACGGTAACGCCGGTGGCGAACGTGCCGAAGGCGTCGCGAAGCGCGCGGGTATCGATAATCGGATTTTCGGTAAAAGTCGGATTTGTGGCTGCAATGTGTGTCATGTGACCGCCCCATTTGTTGAAACATAAAGGACGGCACACACCTATTTGACTCACTGCGTGCCCACTTGAGTCCCTCGATTGCGTCACGAGGTCCGAAAAGTCTAAGGCCATCCGAAGCGCGGCGTCAAGATGGCCTGGACGACGGTGATTACAACTGCAACCGCGCCGCGGCAATGGCGCCGACGATGCCGCCCGTGATCAGGCACGCCACGGCGTAAAGATACAGGGCGCGGCGGATATCTTTCGGCGTTACCCGGGCCTTGCCGTCGCCCATCCATTGGTCGGGCACGACGTCGCCTTCGTAAAGCCGCGGACCGGCCAGGGCCAAGCCCAGCGCGCCGGCGACCGCGGCTTCCGGCCAACCGGCATTGAACGAGCGGTGCTTGCCGGCATCGCGCCAGGCGATCTTGATCGCCGCCCCCGGCCGGGCCGTCGGCACGAACAACGCGGCGGCGGCGAAGATCAGCGCCGACAATCGCGCCGGGATCGCGTTCAAGGCGTCGTCCAAGCGGGCGGCGGTAAATCCGAACGCCCGGTGTTTCGGGGTGCGGTGGCCGATCATGCTGTCCAACGTATTGACGGTCTTGTAAATCAGAATGCCCGGCAGGCCCAAGATCACGTACCAGAATACGGGGGCCGCGACCGCGTCGGAAAAGTTCTCCGCCAGGCTTTCGATTGCGGCGCGGGCGACCCCCGGTGCGTCGAGCGACTGCGGATCGCGGCCGACGATATGGCGCACCGCGTCGCGGCCGCCGTCGAGGCCGCCCAGTTCCAACCCCTGTGCGACCCGGGCGACGTGATCGTATAGGCCGCGCGATGCCAACAGGCTGACCAGGACGATCAGTTCCAATGCCCAGCCCCACGGCACATGCAGCGTCAGCCACATGATGCCGGTGCCGACGGCGCCGCTAAGCGCGACCAGAAAAACTACCACCAGCGTACCGCGGATGGCCCGGTCCAATTCCGGACGGCGCGGCCGGTTCAGCTTGTCGTCGAAGAACGCAATCATCTTGCCGATGATGACGACCGGATGCGGCACCCGAGCCCAAACGGCCTTGGCCTCGCCGATGTAACCCTCGATCGCGAGGGCCAAGATCAGCAGGATCAACGGATCGAACGCGGCGTCTGCGCCGACAAGGCCAAGTGTCACCATGGCTTCAGTTGACGATAGGCGCACGCGGGCGTCAACGGACAGCACGCGCGTTATCGCGGAAACAGTTGAAAAATCAGCCGAATTAAACGATTCTCCCCGCGCTTTTGGGAAAACGGGTATCATTGACCGTGGACATGTCATTCGCCGAGTTGCCGCAGTGGGCCGGGATCGCGATTGCCGCCGGTGTCGCCGCCGTGGTGGGCGCCGTCGTCGGTGCGTTGTTTGCGCGCGGACGCAACGCGGGCGAGGCGTCGTCGTATGCGCAGACGTCCGGCACCGACCCGGATGCACCGTTGTCCCGCGAGACCCCGGCGTTCCGAAGTCTGCAAACGATCCTCGACGGGCGCGGCATCGGCGCCAAGGAACAGGATACCCGTCTGCGGGAATTCGCCTCCGAATATACGATTATTCAACGCAAGCTGAGCGACCTGCGCCCGGCCGATCCGGCGCGCCAATCCGAGGCACGCAAGGCCTTGGCCGCCTTGGAAGCGGGGGAGTTTGAGAACGCCATCACCCTGGTCGAGAAGATCGGTAGCGACGAAGGCAATGAAGGCCGCGGCATGCGCGACCGGGCGGCCAAGATGCTGGCGGCGTCGGCGACCGCAAAGATCGTCGCCGCCGATTTGTACATGGTCCTGATCGCGCCGGAAAATGCCCGCGACCTGTATGTGCAAGCGGTCGAGGACTTGCCGTCGACGGCGGACGAACGCCGGGCCGAGGTGCTGAATAAGCTGGGGACTGCGTACTATCAGTGCGGTGAACACGACGATGCGGTCCGGGCCTTTACGCGCGGCTTGCGGCTGTTGGAAAAAACCCTCGGCAACGATCACCCGGACGTCGCCACGTCGCTGAATAACCTGGCGCTTATCCATTATGCCAAGGGCCGATACGATCAGGCCGAGCCACTGTATCGCCGGGCGCTGATGATCGACGAAAAGGTCCTGGGTTACGATCATCCGGGGGTCGCCACCGACCTCAACAATTTGGCCTTGCTGTACAAAAAGCAGGGCAATCTGGATGCCGCCGAGCCGTTGCTGAAACGCGCCTTATCGATCAAGGAGCGGACCTTCGATCCCGGACATCCGTCGCTGGTAACGGGGTTGAAGAACTATGCGTCGGTGTTGCGGTCGTTGGGCCGGGGCGACGAGGCGAAGGAATTCGAAGCCCGCGCCGCGTCGCTGCCGCCAAGCCGGACCGATAATGCGGCCTAAGACCGATTTTTGATCGAAATCGGGTGATCGGGTCTTTTGGCCTTGGGGCAAACCTGCGATAAGGTGGCCGTTCGGGCCGGAGGCCATGACCAGCCCATTCTGCTCGGAGGCGATGACCAAGCGATGACGACAAATCCTGCGATACTCCTGTGCGGGCGTGGCCCGGCGTCCGCCGTTGCCGATGCGGCGATGGCGTCGATGCGGGGTGCGTTGGCTGCCGTGTTGCAGGACGCTTTGATCGAGACGGCGTATCTGCACGGTGCCGATCATCCGGTCGCCGAGGGACTTCAGACGCTGAAGGATCGTGACGCCGAGACCATCGTTTGTGTGCCGGCGATGCTGTTCGCCGGTGGCGAGGTGAAATCCGCCCTGACCGCCGCCGTCCAGGCCTTCATGGCAGGGGCCGGCGACGTGACCGTGTTGACCGCCAAGGACCCGGCGATCGACCCGAAGATGTTGCGTGCGGCGAAGCAACGCCTTGACCCTGTCCTTAAGTCGGACGCGGTGACAGAGACCATGCTGGTGGTGGTCGGACCCGGCGGTATGGACGACGACGCCAACGCCGATGTCGCCAAGGTGGCGCGGATGATTTGGGAAGGGGCCGGCGTCGGCTGGACCGAGGTGTGCTACGCCACCCACGCCCGCCCGACCGTGGCGGAAAGTTTGGCGCACGGTGTCCGGCTTGGATTCAAGCACGTTGTCGTTCTGCCGTATCTGTTGGTCGAAGACGACCGTATCGCCGAGATCGACCAGGCGGTCGCGGCGGCATCGGCAGACAACACGGACGTGACCTATGTCCGGGCAGCCGCCTTGGGGATCGGCGAGTTGCTGGCGCAGACCTTGGCGGATCGGGTGCGATTGGCGGTCGAGGGCGGTGCGGGCAATGCCATGAATTGTCAGCTCTGTACCTACCGTGAGCAGGTGTTGGGCGCGGATCACGATCACCACCATCATGCCCATGAGCATGATCACGGCCATGGGCATTCGCATGGCCACGACCACGTGCATCCGCACGATAAGTCCCACGTGCATCCGCACGATCACGATTAAGACCAGACCATGGACTATCTGCGCGATCCGGCGGCGATATATGAAAAATCCTTCGCGACGGTCCGGGCCGAGGCCGACCTCGCCCGCTTTCCCGCCGACATGGAACAGATCGCGGTTCGATTGATCCACGCGTGCGGAATCGTCGAGATCGCGAACGACATCGATTTTACCGCAACGGCCGTGGCCCGCGGCCGCGCCGCATTGTCGTCGGGCGCGCCGATCTTGGTCGATGCCACCATGGTCGCGGCGGGCATCATCGACCGGCACGTTCCCGACAACGCGATCGTTTGCACCCTGGATGCGCCGGGCGTGGCCGATGACGCCACATCGCGCGGCACCACCCGATCCGCCGCCGCGGTGGATCTGTGGCGGGACCGTATGGACGGCGCCGTGATCGTCGTCGGCAATGCGCCGACGGCGTTGTTCAGGTTACTGGAATTGGTCGCCGATGGTGCGCCGAAACCGGCCGTGGTTTTGGGCTTCCCGGTCGGGTTTGTCGGTGCCGCGGAATCCAAACGCGCATTGGCCGACAACGATCTCGGCCTCGACTACATTACTCTGCACGGACGTATGGGCGGCAGTGCGATGGCGTCGGCGTCCGTCAATGCCCTGGCGGCGGGTTTGTCATGAGCGCCAAAATCACCGTCGTCGGCATCGGCGAAGCCGGGCTTGCCGATCTTGGCGCGGACGCCCGCGCCGCGATCGACGGTGCCGATGTGATTTACGGCGGCAAGCGCCATGTGTCGATGTTGGACGTCGACCCGTCGGTGACGACCATCGCCTGGAGCAAGAACCTGGATGCCGACATCGCCGACCTGGCCGCCCGGGCAATGACCGCCGATGTCGCGGTCCTGGCGTCGGGCGATCCGATGATGCACGGGATCGGCGTTAAAATCGTCGCGGCCCTCGGCACCCGAAAGGTCCGTGTGATCCCGGCGCCGTCGTCGTTTTCGCTGGCGGCGGCCCGCATGGGGTGGAGCCTCAGCGATCCGATGGTCAAAACGCTCAGCATTCATGCCTTGCCGTTGCACGGCTTGATCCGTGATCTTCAGGCGCACGTGCAGTTATTGGTTCTCAGCCGCGACGGCAAGTCACCGGCCGAGGTCGCGGCATTGCTGACCGAACACGGATTTGGCGACAGCGAGATTACGGTTTGGGAACGCATGGGGGGCGATCAGGAAGTAAACACGTCCTTCAAGGCGTCGGACGGATCGACCGCGGCGTTCGATAATCTAAACACCTTGGCGATCCGATGCCTCGGTGGGCCGGGTCTGTCGCGCGCGCCGGGTTTGGACGACGACGCCTTCGATCACGACGGCACCATCACCAAACGCGAAGTCCGCGCCGTGACGTTGTCTGCGCTGGCACCGAAGCCCGGCGAGACGCTGTGGGACGTCGGTGCGGGCAACGGAACCGTCGCCATCGAATGGCTGCGGGCCGAACCGTCGGCCCAGGCGGTCGCGGTGGAACGGAACGCCGACCGGTTGGCGCGCATCGGAAAGAATGCCGAGGATTTGGGCGTGCCGCATTTGCGCGTCGTGAACGGCGCCTTCGCCGATGTCGTCGGTGACCTGCCGACGCCCGATGCGGTTTTTGTCGGCGGCGGGATCGCCGCCGACCCGGCGATGATCGGCGTGTGTCTTGATGCCTTGGGGGTCGGTGGGCGTTTGGTCGCCAATGCCGTCACCCTGCCGGCACAAGCCGCGTTGATGACAGCCTATCAGACGCACGGCGGGTCGTTGACGCGGATCGGTATTGCCCGGGCCGAAGCCGTCGGCGCGGTGCCGACAATGAAACCCGCCATCAATGTCTTGCAGTGGGTCGTAACGAAGTCATGACGGGACGTTTGTATGGGCTGGGTGTCGGGCCGGGCGATCCGGAACTGTTGACGTTAAAGGCCGTGCGGCTGATCGCGGCGTGCGATGTCGTCGCCTATCCGGCGCCTGCCGACGGCACCGATAGCATGGCGCGCAAAATTGCCGCGCCGCATATCCCGGACGGCAAGACGGAACTGGTGATCGAGACCCCGATGATCCCGGGCGCGTTTCCGGCCAACGATGTCTATGACCGTTACGCCACCGAGATTGCCGCGCATTTGGATGCGGGGCGCGATGTCGCGGTGTTGTGCGAGGGCGATCCGTTTCTGTTCGGGTCCTTCATGTATCTGTTCGGGCGCTTGGCCGATACATTCCCCACCGAGGTGGTGCCCGGCGTGTCGTCCTTGGGGGCATGCGCGGCGCGGGCGTCGCGCCCCTTGGTATCGCGCAACCAGGTCTTGTCGATCGTACCAGCGCCGATTGCCGAGGCCGACCTTCGCGCCCGTATCGATGCGGCCGACGCCGTCGCAGTGATGAAGGTCGGACGGCATCTAAGCAAGGTGAAATCGGTGCTGCGCGACCTTGGGCGGCTCGACGGTGCGGTGTATGTGGAACGCGCGACCCTGCCGGACGAGCGGGTGGTGCCGTTGGCCGATGTGACCGAGGACCGCGCGCCGTATTTTTCGATGATCTTGGCCCGCCGGGCCGAGGACGTGGACGCATGAGCACCCCTGCCGCCCTGATTGCGCTGACCCGCGACGGCGAAGCCTTGGCCCGCCGATTGGCGCCCGCCTTGGGATCGGCAGAGGTTCATGGACTGGCCAACCGGACCGAAGCACCCGATGTGCCGTTCACCGAGACCATCACGCACATTGCCGGATTGTTTCGGGCCGGCGTGCCGATCGTCGGCATCTGCGCGGCGGGAATTCTGATCCGCGCCGTCGCTGCCAGCATCGCCGACAAACGCGCCGAGCCGCCGGTCATCGCCGTGTCGCAGGACGGTAATTCAGTCGTGCCGCTGTTGGGGGGGCACCGGGGCGGCAATGCCTTGGCGCGCCGCATCGCCGAGGAATTGGGTACCACCGCCGCGATCACCACGGCGGGGGATATCGGCATCGGTATCGCCCTCGACGATCCGCCGCCCGGTTGGGCCGTCGCCGACCCTGCCGCCGCCAAGGCCGTGGCCGCAGATCATCTGGACGGCGGCTCGGTGCGTGTCCGCCGTGACCCGGGTTTGCCGCTGCCAGACGGCCTGACCGTCGACGAGGGCGAGGACGGTGTAATCCTTGTAACGCTTAATCCTGCCGACGGGGGGGCGTTGGCCCTGCATCCGCAAGTTCTGGCCCTCGGCGTCGGGTGTGAACGGGACGCCGATCCGGCTGAACTGGCGACCTTGGTGCGCGAGACCCTGGCCCAGGCGAACCTCAGCCCCGGTGCCATCGCCTGTGTGACGTCGTTGGACTTAAAGGCGGACGAGGCTGCGGTTCTCGACCTTGCCGATAGTTTGAATTGCCCGCCGCGGTTCTTCGATGCCGCGACGCTGGAGGCGGAGACTCCGCGCCTGAAGAATCCCTCCGATGTGGTATTCGCCGAGGTCGGCTGCCATGGGGTTGCCGAGGCATCGGCGTTGGCCGCCGCCGGGCCCGATGCCACGTTGATCGTCGCCAAACACAAATCAGCCCGTGCGACCTGCGCGGTTGCCCAGTCCCCGGATATCATTGACCCCGCATCCGTCGGCCGCGCCCGGGGGCGTTTATCGATCGTGGGTATCGGGCCGGGCCAAGCCGCCTGGCGTACGCCCGAGGTCACATCCTGGCTGAGCCAAGTCACCGATGTCGTGGGATACGGTTTGTACCTCGATCTGCTGGGCGATTTGATCGACGGCAAGCAACGGCATATGTCGGAGTTGTCCGAAGAAGAAGCCCGCGTGCGCCGGTCCATCGAATTGGCTGCCGAAGGACGGGAAGTCGCCTTGGTCAGTTCCGGCGATGCCGGGATTTACGCCATGGCGGCGCTGGCGTTCGAGGTGCTGGACCGTGACGATAACCCGGCCTTCAACCGGGTCGATATTCGGGTCAGCCCCGGCATTTCCGCCGTGCAGGCCGCCGCCGCGCGGATCGGCGCGCCGCTCGGCCATGATTTCGCGCTGGTTTCGCTGAGTGACTTACTGACGCCGTGGGACGTGATCGAAAAACGCCTTCATGCCGTGGCCGAGGGGGATTTCACCGTGGCATTCTATAACCCGGTGTCGAAGCGCCGCCGGACGCAGTTGGCCGCCGCGCGCGAAATCTTGCTGGCGCATCGGCCGGCGGAAACGCCGGTGGTGTTGGGTCGCAATCTGGGCCGTGCGGACGAGACCATGACGGTGGTGACGTTGCAGGACTTACACGTGGATATGGTCGACATGCTGACGTTGGTTCTGGTCGGCTCGTCCGCGACCCGTGCCATTCGCCGTGGCGCGCGGGACTGGGTCTATACCCCGCGCGGTTACGAGAAAAAGATGTAAACGGTCGTGCCTGTAATAATAGACCTACACATGGGCGTGCCGCCTCTCTATATGCAGGGCGACAGACACCGCCGAGACGGTGCACGAATTTATGGAGGAAAAGATGTTTAAACCGATGATGGCCGCTCTGGCCGTCGCTATCCTTGCGACCCCAGCATGGGCGCAATGGCAGCCGCCGCGCGATTTCTCGTTGGCCGACCCGCAGCGCCAAATTGCCGATGTCATGCTCGACGACACGCAAAAAGCAATCATCTCGGCTTTCTATGCGCAATACCCCGACACGGCGGCCTATATCCCGGCCGCCAATCGTCAAATGTCGCCGATTCTGGTGCAACGCGGCAATCATCTGCCGCATGGCGTCACCAAGGCCGACTTGCCGCCGGAACTGGAATCCCAGTTGCTCGCTTTGCCGAACGGTATCGAGCGGATCGTCGTCGACAACAACGTGATCCTGATCGACAACCGCACCAACATGATCCTCGACGGCATGGTCGGAGTGGTCACCGTCCGGTGACGGTTCATTTTATCGGCGCGGGACCGGGGGCGCCCGACCTGATCACGGTCCGCGGATTGAAACTGATCCAATCCGCGCCTGTGGTGCTGTATGCGGGATCGCTAGTGCCCGAGGCGGTAATCGCCGAGGCGCCGGCGGACGCCCGCGTCCTCGATACCGCGCCGATGCATCTGGACGAAATCATTTCCGAAATGGAAACCGCCCATGCCCAGGGCCTCGACGTGGCACGGGTGCATTCGGGCGACCCGTCATTGTACGGGGCGACAGCGGAACAAATGCGGCGTTTGGATACACTCGGCATCGATTACGACGTCACGCCCGGTGTCTCGGCCTACGCGGCGGCGTCGGCGGCGCTGAAAAAAGAACTGACCCTGCCGGAAATCGCGCAAACGGTGATCCTGACGCGGACCGCGGTACGCGCCTCGTCGATGCCCGACGGCGAGGACTTGGAGACTTTGGGCCGCACCGGTGCGACCTTGGCGATCCATCTTTCGGTCAACAACTTGGCACACGTGCAGCGGACGCTGATCCCGCACTACGGCGACGATTGCCCCGTCGTTGTTGCCTATCGGGTGTCGTGGCCGGACGAGATGTTCATCGAAGGGACGCTCGGCGACATTCGCGACAAGGTCAAAGCCGCCGGCATAACGCGGACCGCGCTGATCATGGTCGGCCGTGTGCTGGGGGCGGAAAACTTCGACGACTCGCATCTATACGCCGAAGCGCACCATCACGTTCTGCGCCCGCGTAAGGTCGACTAAGCTTCATCCCGGCTAAGTCGACGCCGCATTACGTCGCAGCGGTAACGAGACGGTCACCGTCGTGCCGACATCAATCTTGCTGTCGAATTTCATTGTGCCGCCATGGGTTTTGACCAGCGAGTCAACGATGGCCAGTCCAAGGCCCGTACCTTTCTGTGTTACCAATGGATTTGATTGTCCTTGGGCGAATGGTTTGGTGATGCTGTCTTGGATATGGGCGGGAATGCCGATGCCCGTATCTGTCACTCGAAGCACAATGCTGTTGTCGACGTGATTAACGGAGACCGCGACGTCGCCGCCCGGAAGCGTAAACTTAATCGCGTTCGATAGAAGATTGAGGACGATCTGCGTGAATGCGCGTTTGTCGGCGTACAACGCCGGAAGGTCGGTCGCGATCTCGGCGGTCAGCTCGATGTCTTCGGCGGCAGCCAATGGGCGGATGCTCTTGATGCATTCCGTCAACGGGGTGTCGGTACGGAATGTTTCGAAGTTGAAGGTCCGCTTTCCGGCTTCGATCTCGGAGATATCCAAGATGTCATTGATGAGATCTAAAAGGTGGCGACCACTGTTATGGATATCGGCGGCATAGGCGATGTATTCGTCGCTATCGATGTCGCCCAAGTGCTTCCCGCGGAGCATGTCGCTGATGCCTAATATTGCGTTCAGCGGCGTGCGGAACTCGTGGCTCATGGTGGCGAGGAACTGGGACTTCGCCTGGTTTGCTCTTTCGGCGTTTTGTTGCGCCGCCAACCGGGCGGTGTTTGTGTGGTGTGCTTCGATGGCAATTCCGGCGAGATTGGCGGTCTCTGCGATGAACTTGAGCTCTTCGTCGGACGGTTCGGCGACATCACGGTAATACATCGCGAAGGTGCCGAGGACCTTGCCGTCGGCGGCAATAATAGGTTGTGACCAACAGGCCCTCACGCCTGCCTTCTCCGCTAATTCGGTGAACGCTGCCCAATAAGGATGCGTGGTGATATCGCTGACGACGACCGTTTCTTTCAGGTGTGCGGCCGTGCCGCAGGACCCGACCGCCATGCCGATTTCCAAGCCGTCGCTGGCCTCGACGAAAAAGTCCGGCAAGCTCGGTGCTGCGCCGGAACGCAATCGTTTCCCCGCATCGTCGATCAAATGCAGGGAGCCCAGCATCGCCGGGAACGCGGCCTCGCAACTTTCCACCAGCGCCGTCAGGATGGCGTTTAGGGGGTGTCCCTTGGCGAGCATTTCAAGAACTCTGTTGCGGCCCTGCTGGATTAATTCCAAGCGATGATGTGCGGTTATGTCGGCGATAAGACTGACCATGCCGCCCGATGCCGTCGCCCACTGTCGGCGTTCATAAATGCGTTTGCCAGACCGTTTCTTGACGATATTTAACCCGCTCTTGCGTAACTGCTGAAGTCGCTCCTCAAAACTTGCCTGCCTGTATTGGGTAATCGGTTTGGCTTTATCGTGCTTCCCAAGTTCGTTGTAAGTCGCAACGCCTATTTGGGTTTGAGCGTCGGTATAACCGTGAATTTTGCGGAAACTTTGATTGCAGAATTCCAGCCGACCGTCGGGACCGTAGACGGCGAGGCCGTCGCTCATATTCGAGACGGCTTCGTCCAAGTGCAGTGGCTGGGTGTCTATCGGTCGCAAAGCATCTTCGTCCGCGCCGCGTTTCGAGTGTCGGCGGTCCAGGTTAATTAGCTTTGATTTTTCTTCCATGCGGAGAGTGTGTGTCCGCAGGAACACCTGGTCAACTGAATCTCCGGCGACTTGATCCTGAATGCTATCGTCACAATCTATGGCTTGAGCCGGCCAATCTCTGTTCATACCGTGTGTTCATCGTCGCCCACGCATGGGAGATTTTATGAGCAATATCGCCGATACGTTTCTTGAAGGTTTGAACCGCCGTGTCGATCAAATCGTCGATGCCTGTACCCGTTGCGGTAAGTGTGCCGAGGTCTGCCCGACCCCGGCCCTCGCCGGCATCGGCGATGCAGCACCCGAAGACTTGGCCGCCGGCGTCATAGATATCCTCAAGGGTCTGACGCCCGAGCCGTCGGCGGACGTTTGGGCGCGCAAATGTTGCGGCACCGGCGATTGTATCGATGTCTGCGCCGAAGGCATTAATCCGCGGTTCATGCTGACCATGGCGCGCCGGGCGCTGAACGAGCCGAAACCCGCCGATGACCGCAAGCTGACAGGCCGTACGTTGTTCCAAGGGATGAGCAAGGGCGTGCGGATGCTGTCGCGGCTGCAACTGCCGCCGGACGTATTGGCCCGTCTGAACCCGCCGTCGAACCGCGCCGCGCCGGATGTGGCGCCGGACGTTGTCTTCTACACCGGCTGCAATTTGTTGAAGACGCCGCACATCGGGCTGCTGTGTTTGGATGTGTTGGATCGGATCGGCATCAGTTACGAGGTCTACGGTGGGCCGGGGAATTGCTGCGGCGTCCTGCAGTTGCGTCCGGGCGATACCGCAAACGCGGGCCGGCAATTGATGTCGACCGTCGACCGCTTCGCCGAGACCGGGGCCAAGGATGTGGTGGCGTGGTGCCCGACCTGCCACATCCAATTCAGCGAGATCGCATTGCCGAACATGGATGCCGACACCCGCCCGGACATGGACTCGGTGATGTTCCCGACGTTCCTTGCCGACCGGTTGGATGCCCTGAAACCGCACATGACGCAGACGGTTCGAAAGAAAGTCGCGCTGTTCGAATTTCCCGGCGCGCGGGGCGTGACCGAGGCCGTGACAAAGCTCCTATCGGCCATCGACGGGATCGAGATCGTTGATCTCGGCCATCGGCACGCCGGTTATCAGATGTCGGCGTTGGATACCCTGCCCGACTATCGGCAGTCATCGATTTCCAATCTGTTCCGCGATGCCGAAGACGCCGGACTGGACGCGGTGCTCAGCGTGTTTCATGCCGATCACCGGGAATTGGCCTCGCATGCGCCGTCCTGGCCGTTTGAGGTCCTCAATTACATGGACGTCCTGGGCGAAAGCATGGGGTTGTACCGCGAAGATCTGTTCAAGCGGCTGAAGGCGATGCAAGACGCCGACCGGATCGTCGCCGACATGTCCGACACGGTTCAGGCCAATGGGCTAGATTTGGAACAGATGCGCGACGCGGTGCTGACCTACATGATTGCCGATCAGCATTTGCCGATCGACCGCTCCCAACACCCGACCGATTAAAGCGCCAACGTTTCGGCGACGGCGTCGGCCGCCCCCCGATCGTCGACGACGATAGCACCGTGCGCCAGGGGTGGCCGATCGATCATGATCACATCAAGGCCGAGGTCCGCCGCCGCGTCGATTTTCGCGCGCGTCGCATCGCCGCCGGCGTTCTTGGTCACCAGGGTCGTGATCCCCAGCATCCGGAACAGCACCCGTTCGTCATCCAGGCGATAGGGCGGCGTGCCGATGACGATCTCGGCATCCTTGATCGGCACATCGTCGCGCGGTGCCTCGATCAGGCGGACGATTAACTTGGGACCCGTCACGTCTTGGAACGCGGCCAAATCGTTAATCCCGGTGGTGATGAGACACGGCCCGTCGCGGTGCGATAATTCATCGGCAGCGGCGGCGATGTCGGCGACGGGGATCCATTTGTCCGACGGCTTGGGCGTCCAGGGCGGCCGGATCAGCGACACGCGCGGGATGTCGGTCGCATCGCAGGCCGAGGCCGCATGGGCCGAAATTTGTGCGGCAAAGGGGTGTGTCGCGTCGACCACCATGTCGATTTCGGTGTTGCGGAGGTAGTCGCCGAGCCCCCTGGCGCCGCCGAAACCGCCCTCGCGCAGTTCGCCCTTGGGACGGCGGGGCGATGTCGTGCGCCCGGCCAACGATGTGATGACGCGCAGCCGGTCGCCATGGGTCTCGACCAGGTGATCCGCCAGACGCCGGGCGTCGGCGGTCCCACCCAGGATCAGCACGGACTTAGACATCCTCGTTCGCCGCACCGATCAGGACACCGGTCCGGTCATAGACCCGAACGCCGATGTCGATGTCGCCGGCCAAGGCGGCCAACGCGGTTTCCCGAGCGCGGGCGGCTATCGCGTCGGCAATCGGGATTTTGGCGTCACCGCAGAGTGCCACCGCCTCCATCACCGTGTTTGCCGCGGCGATCTTGTCTTGCAGGGTCGGGTCGGCGCCGATATCGGCGGCGGCGGCGGCCAACGCCGTCATATCCGCCGACGATCGCTTCGAATGCAGATCCAAGTGTCCCTGCGCTAGCTTGGTGAGTTTTGCGGCGCCGCCGGCCAAGGTCAGCTTTGGGACCGGATGGCGGCGCAGGTACTTCATCATGCCGCCGGCGAAATCGCCCATGTCGATGAAGGCTTGCTCGGGGTAATCGTCAAAATCGCGCATCGCCGCGGCCTCGGAGGTCGAGCCGGTGGCGGCGATCAGATGATGAATATCCAGGTTGCGGGCGACATCGATCCCCCGATGGATCGAATTGATCCACGACGCACAGGAATAGGGAATCACTACGCCGGTAGTGCCGAGCACACTGAGTCCGCCTTTGATTCCAAGCCGCGGGTTCATGGTTTTTTCGGCCAATGCCTCGCCGCCGGGGATCGAGATGGTCACCGTCACGTCACAGTCCGTGTCGCATTCCTCGGCAACGTCCTGCAGGGCGTCGGCGATCATGCCGCGCGGACCCGGGTTGATTGCCGGCTCGCCGACCGGGACGGGCAGGCCGGGCAAGGTCACGGTGCCGACGCCGTTGCCGGCTTGAAAGACGACGCCGCTGCCGGGCTCGGCAAGGGTCAGGTCAACGACGATTTCGGCGCCATGCGTCACGTCGGGATCGTCGCCCGCATCCTTAATGACCGAGGCGCGCCAACCGGCCTCCGTCGCTTCCGAGCGGGCCAGATCGAACACCGGGGTCTCGCCCTTGGGCAGACGGATCGTGACGCGGGCCGACGGCACGCCGATCAGGGCGCGAAACGCGCCAGCGGCGGCAGCGGCGGCGCAGGCCCCGGTGGTCCAGCCCCGGCGCAAGGGCCCATCCGGTTTTCGGGCGGGAGACGGTTGCGAGACGGGTGTCGACATGCCCGGAGTCTAACGGTTTATTTAGGCTTGTCACACCGCTATGGCGGTGCTCGCGGCTTGATGCTGGGGCCTTGGCGCGTATATTTAACGCACACCAACTTGCGCCAAGGAGCCGTCATGGCCGAGACGCCGAAAACCGCCGAAAAAACCGCCCCCAATGCCAAACCGGACGCCGAGGATGGGGACGCTGAAGCCGCGACGACTCCGGAAAAACGGGCCGGTGGCATGAAAGTTTTGGCCCTGCTGCTGGGGGTCGCGATTGTCGCTTTTGCCATCGTCGTCGGCGGCTACGAGTATTTCGCCCAACGCGACGGCGGCACGGGTACCGCGCAGACCGAAGACGGCGGCGTGCGTATCGGCGGGCCGTTCACCTTGGTCGATCACGACGGCAAAACCGTCACCGATAAGGACTTTCTCGGCACCCATATGCTGTTGTTCTTTGGTTATACCTATTGCCCGGATATCTGCCCGACCGCGCTCAGTGACGTGGGTACCGCTCTTGATATGCTCGACACGGACAAGGCGGCCGAATTTACGCCGGTGTTCATCAGCGTCGATCCGGCCCGCGATACGCCGGAACACCTGAAAGAGTATGTCTCGTTCTTTCATCCCAGCACCGTCGGGCTGACCGGCAGTGAAGAACAAATCAAGGTGGCAACGCGGGCGTACCGCGCGTACTACCGGATCGGAGAGCCGGAGAGCGACGATCCGCTCGATTACCTGGTAGACCACACGGCCATCATTTACGTGGTCGGACCCGACGGAAATATGCTGACGCATTTTTCCCACGGCACCACGCCGGAAGCGATGGCCGAGAGGCTCGGGCGGCTTCTGTGACCGAACGCCGCCTGACAGGGGTGCCGGGCAGCGGACTGATTATCGCCGCTCCCGCATCCGGCAGCGGCAAGACCCTTATCACGCTTGGTCTGATCCGGCATCTCCGCGATGCCGGGATCGACGTGGTGTCGGCAAAGACCGGCCCCGATTATATTGATCCCGCGTTTCACGCAGCGGCGTCCGGTCGCGCGTGTCGAAATCTGGACCCGTGGGCGATGCGCGAAAGCACCCTATCGGAACTGGCCGGGGACCTTGCCGCCAACGCCGACGATATCATCTGCGAGGGGGTCATGGGCCTGTTCGACGGGGCGGTGATCAGCAATGACCGCTTCGATGGATCGACTGCGGCGTTGGCCGAAATTACCGGCTGGCCGGTGGTCTTGGTGGTGGATGCCGGAAAACAGGCGGCCAGTGCGGCGGTCCTCGCCAAGGGGTTCGCCCGCCAGCGCAGCACTGTCGATGTTGCGGGGGTGATCTTTAACCGTGTCGGCAGCGACCGGCACGCGGCGATCCTGCGTGATGCGACGGCTAAAATGGCACCCGATCTGGAAGTTTTCGGCACCTTGCCACGCGACGCCGATCTGGAACTGCCATCACGGCATCTGGGATTGGTCCAGGCCGAGGAACACACAGACCTGACAGCGTTTTTGGACCGTGCAGCGGCATTCGTTGGCGCGCATCTCGATATACCGGCGCTGCGCCGGGCGATGCGGCCCTGGCCGGTCCGGCCCAAGACCGAGGGACCATCCTTGTTGCCGCCGCTCGGCCAACGGATCGCCGTCGCCCGCGACGAGGCGTTCGCGTTCCAGTATCCCGCCGTGCTCGACGGTTGGCGCGCTGCGGGCTCGGAGATCGAGTTTTTTTCGCCGCTGGCCAACGAAACGCCGAGCCTGAACGCCGATGCGATTTATCTGCCCGGTGGGTACCCTGAATTGCATGCGGGTAAGATCGCCGCCAACTGGGCATTCCTGGACGCGCTTCAGGCGGCCGCCGACGAGAGCAAAGTGATCTTCGGCGAATGCGGCGGTTACATGGTGTTGGGCCATGGTCTGATCGACGCCGAGGGACGGCGCCATCCGATGGCCGGGCTGTTGCCGTTGGAGACCAGCTTCGCCAAGAAAAAGCTGCATTTGGGCTATCGCCGCGTCACCCTGGCCAAGGCCGGGCCGTTGGGCGGTGCCAGGACGCGGTTTCGCGGCCATGAATTTCATTACGCCACGGTCATCGAAGAAGGGCCCGGCCTGCCGCTGTTCCGGGTCGAGAGCGCCGACGGGCAGGAGCTTCCCGAGGCGGGACTGGCCGACCGCCGCGTCGTCGGCTCGTTCATCCATCTGATCGATCAGGAAAAACCGGACCGCCCCGAACCCCGGTTGCGGGTGGGGTGATCCGTGTTCGGTCTTGGCAAGAAAAAGCGCAAAAAATCGGACCCACCGTTTTGGAAGACCAAGACGCTTCACGAGATGTCGGGGGCGGAGTGGGAGTCGCTGTGCGACGGGTGTGGCCGCTGTTGCCTGAACAAACTCGAAGACGAAGAGACCGGTCAGATTCACTACACCGATGTCGCCTGCCGGTTGCTGGACCTGGAGTCCTGCCGTTGTACGAGTTACGAAGATCGGCAGCGCTTTGTCCCCGATTGCCGCCGCCTAACGCCGCAAAACGTTGGTGCGATCCCCTGGTTGCCGCAGACCTGCGCCTACCGTTTGTTGTCCGAAGGAAGGGACCTGGAATGGTGGCATCCGTTGATCTCCGGCGATCCGAACACGGTGATCGAGGCCGGTATATCGGTCAAAGGCCGGATCGTCTCGGAGAGGGATACGGACGATCTCGAAGCACATGTGGTAGAGTGGTCGAAATAACCGAAGACGACAGATAGCAGGAGGACACCCATGACCCATTCCCCGTACAAAGGCGTTTTCGCCGCCGTGTTGACGCCGGTCGATGCCGCGTTGAACCCGGATCTCGATTTGATGGCCGGGCACTGTAAGTGGCTGTTGGCCAACGGTTGCGACGGCTTGGGGGTCCTCGGCACCACCGGCGAGGCCAACTCGTTCGGGCTGAAAGAACGCATCGCCATCATCGAAGGATTGGTGGAACGCG
Organism: Rhodospirillales bacterium; assembly: GCA_965222395.1. Lineage (GTDB taxonomy): Bacteria > Pseudomonadota > Alphaproteobacteria > Rhodospirillales > Casp-alpha2 > UBA4479. The sequence continues at coordinate 2,482,326 of OZ244947.1, read as the reverse complement.
GCGTGCCGGGCGACGTGTTGATGCCGGGCACCGGGTGTTGCGCGCGAATCGATACCGTCTATTTGACCCAGGCGGCGATCCGCTCCGGCGCCAAGGGGGTTCTGATGCTGCCGCCGTTCTTTTACAAGAATAACACCGACCAAGGCTTGTTTGATGCGTTTTCCGCTGTCATCGACAGCGTCGCCGACGAGAAATTGAAGATTTACCTGTATCACTTCCCGCAGATGTCGGGTGTGCCGATCACCTACGGCCTGATCGAGATGCTGTTGAAGGCGTATCCCGAAACCGTCGTCGGCATGAAGGACAGTTCCGGCGATCTGGAAAATATGGCCGGCGCTGCCGAACGGTTCCCCGGTTTTGCCTGCTTTGCCGGTGCCGATGATCTGATGTTGCCGTTGATGCGGCGTGGCGGGGTCGGCTGCATCACGGCATTGTCCAACGTATCGTCGCCGCTGAACGCAAAAATTTATGAATCCTACACGCAAGACGGCGAAAGTGCCGCCTTGGAGGACATGCAGGCGGAATTGACGGCGATGCGGAAAACCGTCTCGGCGTTCCCGTACGCGCCGGGCCTGAAGGCCCTGATGGCGCGCCATACCGGCAACGACGGCTGGCTGAATATCCGACCGCCGTTCGTGCGATTGTCCGACGCCGACCGCCAGGCTTTGTTCGACGGTTTCGACGCCCTCGGCGCGCCGATTGCAGCGGCGGCCTAAGCCCGCATCCGTGGCGGCGACCAAGCACAAGGAATTCACCATCGATTTGGATGGTCGCAATGTGCCGGTTGTCGTCCGCCGCAATCGCCAGGCGCGGCGGATTATCTTGCGTATCGATCCCAAGACCGACGGTGTGAAGCTGACCTTGCCGACCTATGTCGCCGAGGCCGAGGGCGTGCAGTTTTTGGAAACGCAAAAAGGTTGGTTGCGCCGCCGACTCGCCAAACTTCAACCTCGCGTGTTTCTGGATCACGGCGCGGTGCTGCCGTTCCTGGGTGACGATCACACCATCGTCCACGAAGCCGGGGCGCGGCGCGGCGTCTGGCGCGACGACGGCTGTATCTTTGTGTCCGGCCAGGCCGAGCATGTCTCGCGGCGGGTGCTGGATTGGCTGCGCAAGCAGGCGAAGACCGAATTCGCCGACCGCTCCCTGGCCACGGCGCAGCGGATCGGCGTGCGTGTCGGACGTGTCACCGTGCGCGATACCACATCGCGCTGGGGCTCGTGCGCGCAGGACGGATCGCTGAACTATTCCTGGCGCCTGGTGATGGCGCCGGAACTGGTCGTCGATTACATCGTCGCCCATGAGGTCGCGCACATTGTCGAGCGGAACCACGGCCCGGATTTTCACGCCCTGGTCGACCGCCTGACCCCGCACGCCGACCAGGCCGAGGCGTGGTTGAATGCCTACGGCCCGGGCCTGCACCGAATCGGTTAAGACATGTCGCGCATGCCCGACAGCCGGGCCGCGCCCGTGCGGGCAAACCGCAGGGTCTGGGTCCGTCGACGGTTGCCGTTGATCGATACTTCGGCGGCGGGCCGGACGATCGCCGCCTCGAAGGCGTCGGCGATGATCAAGCCGTGTTCGTCCGGCAGCACGTCGCGGGGAAACTCCGTATCCACGGCGAAGTAAAAGAAATCGCAGAAATCCAGATACTCGTGCCATTTGTCATCGGCGCGAAAGTCGGCGAGGGAGCTTTTCACCTCGACCACGGCGAAGCGGCCCTTTGGGTCCAGGGCGGCGATATCGACCCGGCGATTGTTGATCAGTTTGAATTCCGTCAGCGGGGCGAAGCCCATCGATGTCAGCAGGCGGGTGACGCCGCGGGTGATGCCGTCTGCGGCACTGCCGGGGGCGGGGCCGGTTCGAATGCGCATGCGGGCCGTCCTTTCGTTTGCAAGCGACGGTTTGGATGCTAACAGATGGATATGGCGCATGCACAACACACCCTGACCGTCGCCACCCATGGGCGCGGCCTGTACGAGATTACCGCCGATGTGCGGGCGTTTTGCCGCGACCATGCGGCGGACATCGGCCTGCTGACGGTGTATTGCCGCCATACCTCGGCCTCGTTGACGATCCAGGAAAACGCCGATCCCGACGTGGTGCACGATTTGAACGATTTCTTTTCCAACATGGTACCGGACGATCCGTCGCTGTATCGCCACACCGCCGAGGGGCCGGACGATATGCCGGCGCATATCCGCAGTGCGCTGACCGATGTGTCGTTATCGGTTCCGGTGGCCGACGGTCAGCCGGTTTTGGGCACATGGCAGGGCGTGTATCTGTTCGAGCACCGGACCCGGCCGCATACGCGACGGGTGGTGCTGCATCTAAGCGGGGATTGAAGCGCTAAACCGTCTCGATGATGACGGCGGCTTGTTTGGTGACGATCCCGAAGGCGAGGTAGCGATAGGTCCAGCCGTGCGCCGCGACGGCTTCCTGAAACGCCTTGAACTCGTCGTCGCGCCAGGTTGGGTTGATCAGATATTCGTCGAAGACCATTACCGTGCCGGGAACAATTCGGGGAGCCAGGTGGGTCAAGACATCGACGGTCGATGCATACAGATCGCAATCGATGTTGCAGAACCGCACCGGTTCCGGGTGGTCGGCGAGAAAACCGGGCAAGGTGTCTTTGAACAGGCCGACCTGCAGCGACACGTTTTCCGGCACGTCCGGTAGGTGGCCGCCGGTCGAATAAACCCCGGCGGGTTCGTGGCCCCAATTGCTCGGCAGTCCTTCGAAGCTGTCGAAGCCATGCACGGCTTGGCCGGCCCGTGTCGCCAGGTGCCGGATCGACGCGCCGTGCCGAACACCAAATTCCAACACCAGACCGTCCTGCGTTGCCGCATCGAGCGCGGCCGACAACAGTCCCGATGGCTCGTGCACAATCTCGGTCTTCAAATCGGAATGGCCTTTGACGTAAGCCCAACTGTCGAGCCAGGCGGCAACGGTTGCATCATCGCCGGGTAATGACATAAAAGCGGCGTCGGCCCGCGCGCCCGTCATCTCGACCGCCACGGCATGGTAGAACCCGGCGAGGCGATGATCTTCGTCGAGCCGCAAGGCATCGGCGAAGGCGTTGATGGCGGTATCCAAATCGTTTCCGGCCATCAGGGTCAGTCCCAGATTGCAGTACGCGTCGGCGTGGCCGGGGTCGTGCTCCAGGGCGGTGCGATACGCGGTCACGGCGTCGGCCATGTGCCCGGCCTCGCGCAGGGCGTTGCCCAGATTGTAATGCGCGTCGGCGAAACTCGGCGCCAAGCGAATGGCGGTCCGGCAATGCATAATGGCTTCGTCGAACAAGCCCAGTTCCGACAGGGTCGCGGCCATGTTGGAGTGCGCAGGCACCAGATCGGGCGCCAGCGACAGCGCCGTTTTATAGGCGGCGACGGCCGCGGTCTTGTCGCCGACGGCGCGTTGCGCGTTGCCGAAATTGTACTGCAGGTGTGCGGAGTCCGGTGCCAATCGTGCGGCCGTGCCCAGGGCGTCCGCCGCCTCGTTGTGACGGCCCAGGGCTTGCAACGCGGAGCCCCTGTTGCCGTAAGCGTCGGCGCTATCCGGGGCCAGGGCGATGACGCGTTCGGCCAGGGTCAGCGCATCGTCGGCGCGGCCTTGTTGCAGGCGCAAGGTCGACAACAGATACAGGGCGTCGACGTCGGCCGGATCGCGTTCCAGGATCGCTTGATAGGCGGCCTCGGCGGCCATCAATTGACCGGCTTGATGCAGGGACAGTGCGGCGCTGAGATCGGGGGGCAGGGCATCGTTCGGCATGGTCTGAGTATACGCACGGCGATCCATGGTTGCGAGACCCGCCGTGGCAGGCCATGTGTTGGGCATGGCAAAGCGCATGGCACGTAAACATGGACAGCGGTTGGAGCGGATACGGACGCTGCTGGCCGAGGGCAACGCCGAGGCTGCCTGGGCCGAGGCGCGAGGCCTGTTGGCATCCCGGCGCGGCGACGCCAACGTTCTGAGCCTTGCCGGCGCGGCGGCGTATCAGGCGGGCGAGGTGGCCACCGCCGCGGATCTGCTGGCCGATGCGGCGGCGAAGGCGCCCGGGAATCCGGAAATCCAGATGAATTACGGTAACGTGCTGGCGGGTCTGGGCCGTCTCGATGACGCTTTGGCGGCGTATCGGCTGGCCCATGACCGGGCGCCCAAATTCGCCGAACCGGCCTATAACGCCGGGTTGTTGATGACGGCCGCCGGCCGCCATGCCGAGGCCGCCGACTGGTTCGCCCAGGCGTTGGACCGGGACCCCGATCATGCCCAAGCGACCATCGCCCAAGCCGAGGCGTTGCGAGAGGCCGGTAACTTGGGCCTGTCGCGAGATGTGTTGGAGGCTCTCGTTGCCCGCCAACCCGATGACGCGGTGGCGCTGACCAATCTGGCGGCGAGTTTCAGCGCACTGGGCGACGATGCCGCCGCCCGCGACGTTGCCTTGCGGGCGGTTGCGGCGGATCCCGGATTGGCGGCGGCGCACTTCAATTTGGGTGTCGCCGAGCAGGCCTTGGGACAGCCGTCGGAGGCGGTCGAGCGGTATCGCCGGGTTCTTGCCTTGCAGCCGGAAAATGCCGCGGCGGCGCTGAACCAGGGGGAGGCGTATTTGACGTTGGACGATGCGGACGCCGCCCGGACGGCGTTTCGCCGGGCGCTCTCCATCGATCCGGATTTTTCCAAGGCGGCGATCAGCCTGGCCGATATGGATCTTGTCGCGGGGGCGGCCGATGCAGCCCTGGCAACCGTCGACACGTTCCTGGAACGTCGTCCAGCGCAGCCGGCGGCCTTGGCGATGCGGGCGATCGTGCTGCGCGAACTGGGCGACGACGATGCGGCGCAAGTCCTGGACGATGTCGATCGATTTATTGTTCCGCGCCAGATCGCGCCACCTGCGGGATATGCCGACATTGCGGCCTTCAATGCCGCGTTGGCAGCGCACATTCTGGATCATCCGTCGTTGACCCCGGCCCCCGCCGCGCACGCCACCCGCAAGGGGCGACACACGGGCGAGCTGCTGACGCCGCCGTTGGGTCCGATGGCCGAGTTCGAGGCGCTGGTGCGGGCCGCGTTCACGGACTATCGGCGGGCTTTTCTGGGCCAGGCGGCACACCCGTTTTTGGATGCCGCGCCGAGAGATATCGACGTGACGGTGTGGGCGGTGGTGATGGATGCCGAGGGGCACCAAGTGCCGCACATTCATCCCTCGGCTTGGTTATCGGGGGTGTACTACGTCGAAATTCCCAACAGCATCCGCGCCGAAAACCCGGACCACGCTGGCTGGATCGAGTTCGGCCGCCCGCCAGACGATATCCATGCCGACCGGATAGGACCGTTGCGGATGATCCAACCGGAAGAAGGTAAAATGGTTCTGTTTCCTAGCCACTTTTATCACCGGACGATACCGCTGGCGGGCGAAAAACGTCGGATTTCCATGGCTTTTGACGTCATGGCAAAAAGTCCGTCGAAACCCGGTCAAATGTGATCTGAATAGACGGTTTCTGCGTACTAACCCCATATTGAGCGGTGGCGGCATTTGACGTACACCTATGAGAGATATTTCAAAACAATTTCTTTTCTCAATTTCAGTCACGGCTCGCCGTTTCAACGCGTGTGAGCAGTGCGACCGAGCGTCACCAGCACCCCGGTGGCGCTCGGTTCGTTTTTGCGCCATAGTCGCGAAAATACGACCTGCCAGGAGTGCCTTATGTCCACTGCCATCGACCTGATTATCGAACCGCGCCCGACCGATTTGGGGGATTTCGAGGTTCGCCGGGTGTTGCCGTTCCGCAATCGTCGCATGGTTGGGCCGTTCGTCTTTTTTGACCACATGGGACCGGCCGTTTTCGCACCGGGTACCGGGATCGATGTCCGTCCGCACCCGCATATCGGCTTGGCGACGGTGACATACCTGTTCGAGGGTGAAATCTTGCACCGGGATTCGCTCGGTTACGTGCAGCCGATCGAGCCGGGCGCCGTCAACTGGATGACGGCTGGGCGCGGCATTGTCCATTCGGAACGGACCAGCGACGAAAAGCGCACCAGTGGCCAAACCGTGCATGGAATCCAGGCCTGGGTCGCCCTACCGAAAACGCATGAGCAGACCGATCCGTCGTTCGTCCACTATCCGTCGGATAACTTACCTGAATGGGGGGCGGACGGCGTCCAAATGAAGCTGATCGCCGGCACCGCGTTCGGGCGCGAAGCCCAGGTCGAGGTTGTTTGGCCGACGGTCTACATCGACATCCGGGCCGATGCCGGCGCGACGATCCCGTTGCCGGACGATCACGCCGAACGTGCGCTCTACCTGGTAGAGGGCGGGTTGGAGATCGACGGCACCCCGTTGGAGCCATTCAAAATGGCGGTCCTGAACGAGGGCGCGATGCCCACGGTCACGGCCACGGAAACCAGCCGCGTGATGCTGTGCGGCGGTGCGTCCATGGACGGCCCCCGCACGATCTGGTGGAACTTCGTGTCTTCCGACAAGGACCTGCTGGAACAAGCCAAGCGGGACTGGAAGGCCGGTAATTTCCCAACCGTTCCCGGTGAAACCGAGTTCATCCCGCTTCCCGAGGGATGAGCCCGGCCCCCATTGCCGCGCTTAATGGAGAATTCCGGCGATCTCGTCCAACAAGGCCAGGCGCTGCTTTTTCAACTCTTCCAGATGCATATCGTCCATTGGCTCGATATTGGTTTCGCCGCGGTGAATCTCCCTGTTTAGGGTATGATACGTATCGCTGAGTCTGGCGAAATGCGCATCACTGGCGCGAAGATCATGGATTTTTTCGGCTTTGTCCGGGAACTCGGCGGCCAATTCGTGCGGTGTGTGCGACATGCGGTCCTCCCTGCAATTTAAGGTCTGAGACAAGCGTGGCGGGCGGACGCGGACGGTGCATTGATATGGGTCAAATCATGAGGCTGATCAAAGACAACGGACCTTTAACTCAATGAATAATCAAGATATGCGATTTTAAATTGAGGATACAAAATTATCCTTGGATGCCCGACGCACAAACTCCATACTCTTTTATTAAGGTGATGTTCGATTTCTCGGTAACCGAGACATTGGAAATAACACCAACTCAGCGGAGGCTACTGGTGTCGAAGGGGTGCCAGGGCTAACGTCTTTGGCAACCACGTAGATGTTTCAAACGGGAGACGACACTATGAAGCTGTTTAAGAAATTCACCCGCACCACCGGTGCAGTCGCTGCGGCGGCCCTTTTGGCGAGCACGGCGCTGACCGCGACGGCCCAGGCCGAATATCCGGAACGCCCGATCACAATGGTGATTCCGTACGGCGCCGGCGGCGCAACGGACATCTCCGGTCGCACCATCGCCGAGCCGCTCGGCAAAGCCGTGCCGAAGCCGCTGCTGATGGTCAACCGCACGGGCGCTGGTGGCGCCACGGGGTCGGTTTCCGTGAAAAACGCCAAGAATGACGGGTACACGATGTTGTTCGCCCGTGTCGGTTCGCACTCGGTGAACCCGGCCATGAAAGCGACCTTGCCGTACACGCTCGATGATTTCGTTTTCGTCGGCGTTTACGAGATCAACCCGGTCGTCTGCGCGGTGAACGCCGAATCCAAATACACGTCCATGGACATGCTGATGGACGAAGTGAAAGCCAACCCCGGCAAGGTCCGCTTCTCGTCCGCCGGTGTCGGCTCGCTGCTGCATATCGCCGGCATCATGGTCGTCGATGGCTTCGGTATTCCGAAAGCCACGGAAGCCGTGACCCACATTCCGCTGAAAGGCGGCGGTGCGGCAGCCACGGCGGTTCTGTCCGGTACGGCCGACTTCATTTGCACCAACTCTTCGGCGCTTGCCAGCTTCGTTGCCAACAAGCAGCTGCGTCCGCTGATGGTCACCACGCCGGAGCCGGTCCCCGGTTTCGACGCGCCGACCGCGCGTTCGCTGGGTAAAGAAAACCTGGAAGCCCTGGTTGGTTGGACCGGTATCGCCGGCCCGGCAGGCCTGTCCGATGACATCGCCGCGAAGTGGCGCGGTTATCTGGCCGAAGCGGTCGCGGATCAGAAGTTCCTGGATGCTATGACCAAGCGTGGCTCCGTGATCCGTCTGATGGATCCGGCAGAATCCAACGCGTTCATCCAAAACCAGTTCCAGACGTTCAGCAAGCTTGTTGACGACCTCGGAATGAAAATCCAATAAGCCTAACGGCCTTGCGTGGGGCGGTCATTTATCTGGCCGCCCCATTAGCTTTTTTTATTTTTTAAGTTATAGAGCCTGCCCATGCCGCGGTTACACAGCTCGATTATACTCGGCCTCGGGATCATCGTTTTTTCCGGCATCCTGTTTTTGTTTTTGGTGCCGACGTGGGTGATCACCCCGCAGAATGTGCAAATCCTCGTCCTGTCGCCGGATTTCTGGCCCTACATCGTTGCCGGATTACTGGCCATCGGTGGGGTGTTGCTGTTGCTGCAATACGCGATCGTTCACGGCAAACGCGGCCACGACGAAGAACGCGACGAGGTCGCCGGTGGCTGGCGGCGTATTGGCCTCGTCGGGCTGTTGATGGCCGTGTACTACATGATCCTGCCGTACCTCGGCATGGTCATCGGATCGGTTGTCGCGTACATGGCTTTTATGGCGATCATCGGCCTGCCGCGTAAGCTGCCTTCGATCATCGTTGCGATCGTTCTGCCCCTGCTGCTGTACGGGTTTTTCAATCACATGGCGGGCGTGCCGATCCCGCAAGCCGATTTCCTTCAACTGCCTTAAGGCCGACACGAGGACGACATGAGTTTTCTGGATTTCGCTCCCAGCGCTTTTGAACTGGTCGCCCAATGGTCGAGTATCCTGGCGTTGTTTACCGGTGTCGTCGTCGGCGTGATTTTGGGCGCCGTTCCGGGCATGTCGGCGACCATGGCGGTCGCGCTGACGCTGCCGTTCACGTTCGCCATGGCGCCGATCCAGGGAATTTTGCTGCTGCTGGGTGTCTATAAAGGCGGCATATTCGGCGGCTCCATCCCGGCGATCCTGATCAAGACGCCGGGCACACCGGCATCGTCGGCAACGGTTCTCGACGGCTATCCCATGGCCGAGAAGGGCCAAGCGGGTAAGGCGTTGGGCATGGCGCTGTATGCATCGTGCACCGCCGATATGATCTCCAACCTGGCGCTTATCATGTTCGCCGGTTGGCTGGCGTCTTTCGCGCTGAGCTTCGGGCCGCCGGAATTCTTCACCCTGATCCTGTTCTCGCTGACGATCATTGCCGGCGTTTCGGGGGATAACCTGCTGAAAGGCTTGATCTCGGCGGCGATGGGTTTGCTGCTTGCGACGGTCGGCTTGGATCTGGTTTACGGGACGGATCGTTTCACCTTCGGCTCGCCGAATATGATGGGCGGGCTGAACTTCATCGCCGTGCTAATCGGTTTGTTCGCCATCCCCGAAATCATCGAATACGCGCGCAAACCGCGTAACGAAGAAGAAAAAGTCCGCGAACTTGGTGACCGGCATGTGACCTTTGCCGAATACCGGCGGTGCTTTAAATCGATCTTCCGCGGCGGCCTGATCGGTGTGTTTTTGGGTTCCATCCCCGGTATCGGCGCGGCGCCGTCGGCATTCCTCAGCTATTCCGAGGCACGCCGCAATTCGCCGAACAAGGAAAACTTCGGCAAAGGCGAGATCGAAGGCGTGGCCGCGTCCGAAGCCGGTAACAACGGTGTCGCCGGCGCGACCTTGATTCCGCTGCTGGCGCTTGGCGTACCGGGCGACATCATCACGGCCATCATTATCGGCGCGTTCATGATCCATGGCCTGCAGCCGGGACCGCTGATGTTCGCCACTAACGGGGACATCGTTTACGCGTTGTTCATGGGCTTGATCCTCAGCTCGATCTTCTTGCTTGGGGTTGGCTCGGTGGCGATCCGGATTTTCCGCTTTATCGCCGACGTCCCGGCGTCGCTGCTGTTCCCGGGCATCATGGTGCTGTGCGTCTACGGCGTGTATGCGGTGAACAACAACCTGTTCGACATCGCGACGATGTTTGTCGTCGGCTGGCTTGGCTACATTATGCTGCGCCTGAACGTACCGCCGGCGCCGTTCCTGATCGCCTTCATTCTCGGCCCTCTGCTGGAAGACAATTTCCGCCAGTCGATGCTGATGTCCGGCGGCTCGGGTGATATCCTGTTCCGCAGCCCGATCACCTGGGCGTTCTGGCTGTTCACGGCGATAACGATTGCGGCCTTGGTCCGCGCCGGTCTGAAAGAACGCCGCAACAAGATGCTGACCACCGAAGAAGAATAAGCGTCGGGACCTCGGCGCGCGCCAAACTGGGAGGATTTCATGCTGTACGATCACCGCACCTATCGTTGCCGTCCCGGCACCATCAAAAAGCAATTGGAGCTTTACGAAAAATACGGATGGGAAGCGCAGCGCCGCAATTTGGGCGAACCTTTGCTGTATGCCGCGACCGAAACCGGCGATCCGAACGCCTATATCCATATTTGGGTCTATGAAGATGCCGCCGATCGGGCGGCGCGGCGCGCCAACATGCAGGCCGATCCGGATTGGCAAACCTTCCTCGCGAAAAGCGCAGAGGCCGGGTATCTGGAAGCGCAGCAAAACACGCTGCTGACCCCGGCGTCGTTCTTCAAGCCGTAAGAGACTTGAACTGAGCCGACGACCCGGCGACACTTCTGCCATGATTGGGGTGCTGAAACGTAACGCGGGGCGGTTTCTGGCCGTGGCGGCTTTGCTGGCGGTTGCTGCCTGCGCGAGCGACGAGCCTGACCGCGTGGTTGCGGCGACCCCGTTCGCGATCACCATCGAGACCAGCCGTGTCGGCGACCCGTCGGCACAAGCCGCCGCGCACTGCGCCCAATTCAACCGGACGGCGGTCTCGCGCGGCGGAATCGAAATCGGTGATCCGGTTTGGAAGATTCTCTGGGGCTTTGACTGCGTTGATCCCTGATCCGGCGGCGCCGATGCGGCGTACGTTAATGGAACACTCCGTCGCTGGGGAACACACATGTCCGATCCGTCACCGGTAATCGTCTGGTTCCGCCGGGACCTCCGCATCGCCGACAACCCGGCCTTGATGGCCGCCGCCGAGACGGGGCGTCCAGTTGTTCCGCTGTATATCCTCGACGATGCGCCGGGTCCTTGGACCATGGGCGGTGCCGCTCGCTGGTGGCTCGACGGCTCGCTTAGATGCCTGCAATCGAAGCTGTCGGCCCTCGGCGCGCCGTTGACCCTGCGGTGCGGCCCGTCGGCGGAGGTTCTGGCCAAGGTGGTGGCGGAAACCGGAGCCACGGCGGTCTACTGGAACCGCTGTTACGAACCCGACACCATTGCGCGCGACACCGAGATAAAGCGTGACCTGAAGGGCCAAGGGCTCAACGTTGAGAGCTTCAACGCCAGTTTGCTGTTCGAACCGTGGACCGTACAGACGAAGACCGGCGGCTTTTACAAGGTCTACACCCGGTTCTGGCACGCGTGCCGCGATAAAGGCACGCCGCCGCCACCGCTGGCCGCGCCCAACGCGTTAATCCCCGTGCCGGACAGCGGATTGATCTCCGACGCGTTGGACGACTGGGCACTGGCCCCGACGACGCCGGATTGGGCCGGCGGGCTTCGGCGCCGATGGACTCCGGGCGAAGACGGCGCCATGGCGCGCCTGCAGTGGTTTTTGGACGGGACGATCGACGACTACAACGCGACCCGGGATTTCCCGGCCATTGACGGCACCTCGAACCTGTCGGCGTTCCTGCACGCCGGCGATATCGGCCCACGTCAAGTCTGGGCGGAAACGGTTGCCCGGCACGGTTGGACCGGCGGCGTCGAAAAATTCCTCAAGGAACTGGTCTGGCGGGAATTTGCCTATCACGTTTTTTATCATCTGCCGCACCTGCCCGAGCGGCCGATGTACGACAAGTTTGCGGACTTTCCGTGGCGCGAGGATGCGGTCGGATTACGGGCGTGGCAGCGCGGCATGACCGGGTATCCGATGGTCGATGCCGGGATGCGGGAACTGTGGCAGACCGGTCATATGCACAACCGGGTACGGATGATTGTCGGCTCGTTCTTGGTGAAGCATCTCTTGCTGCCGTGGCAGGCCGGTGAAGAATGGTTTTGGGATACGCTGGTCGACGCCGACTTGGCGGTCAACGCCTTCAGTTGGCAATGGATCGGCGGCTGCGGCGCCGACGCCGCCCCCTATTTTCGGATATTCAATCCGATCACGCAGGGCACGAAGTTCGATCCGGACGGTGATTATGTCCGCCGGTATGTGCCGGAACTGGCCGGTCTGCCGAACAAATACCTGTGCCAGCCATGGGAGGCACCGGCGGATATCCTGCGTGAGGCCGGTGTGGTCCTCGGCGAGACGTATCCGGCCCCGATTGTCGGGCACAAGGCGGCCCGCGAAAGGGCCTTGGCGGCGTTTAAATCCCTGCCGTCGGCGGCGCAACAGACGGCATAGGCGATCTGGATACGACGAGACGGTAGCCGAAATCGCATTCATCGCGTTCGCACAGCGCGGCGTGCTGCGCCGCCCAGGCGCCGGATTCAAGATCGTCTGCGAGGCGGCCCAACCCGTCGGAGACGTCGCCAATCGCCCAGAACGATGACATGGCGGCACGTATGCGGGGATCGAGATAGGCGTGCGGTCGTCGCCAGTACGCATATAAGAAGCCATCCTCGCAATCGTGCGGTAACGGGACGGCGGAAATCTCGACGGGGCCGAGCCACGCCTCGTAATCGGCCATCCGCGGCATTTGTTTGTCGTCAAGCGCCAGCAGTTCCGGAATGTAGTCTTCCAGCCAATATCCCCGGAACGCCGGATCGAACGTCAGGATGACGATCGGTCCCCGTGTTACCCGGCGCATCTCCCTCAAGCCCCGCTGTTTGTCGGTCCAGTGATGGATGGTCAGTACGGCCATCGACGCATCGAACGTGTTGTCGTCGAACGGTAAATTCTCAGCGTGACCCTGAATAACCGCCGCAGCCGGGATTGTGCGCTGGCGGATCATCTCCGATGACGGCTCAAGCGCCGTGACTTTGCGGTCAGGCGGCTCATAAGACCCCGTTCCGGCCCCCACATTTAAGATCGTCTGCGCGGTTCCCAGAGCGTCGTCGATCACTTTTGCAATCCGTGGATCGGGTTTGCGAAGATTTGAGTAATTTACGCCAATCGTGTCGTAGGTCATGGTCATGGATGTAGCAGCCATCGGATGCTTTCGACCCCGATCAGCCCCCATCCGAGCGCCGAGATCACCAGCGAAATCCGATGCTGGTGGTGGGCCCGGCGAATACCGGCGGGCTTTGCCCGAGGGCCCAGGATCTCGGCCGCTTGCGTGCGGCCGTCTTCACGCCGCAAGGTTCGCAGGGCATCGCGTTCGACCTCTTCAAAGCTGTCGCGAAGGGCCAGGAATTCGCGGTAGAAAGGTACGGCGATGGCGACAAACAGGACGATCACGCCGCCAAGACCGAACCACGGAAATGGCGTATCGCCTTTGACCATGCCGCCCAACGCCGTCCCGCACAGCACGAAGCCGATGGCGTTAACGGCGATCAATCTATTGACGAACTGACGTCGCCTTTGCCGGTCCGACATCATGATCTCGGCCGCCGAAACACCAGCGTCGCCCAATCGTCCAATCGATAGCGGCGTTGCAAAACCAATCCCCGTGCCCGGTGGTGCGCCGCAACCCAGGCGGCATCCCGCGCCAACAGGCCCGAAATCACCAACGCCCCGCCGGGCGCCAGTGCCCGGGCTGCATCGTCGGCCATCTTGATCAGGGGGCGGGCCAGCACGTTGGCGACGATAATGTCGAACGGCGCGTCCCGCCGGATGGCGTCACACCGATAGCCGACGCCGCGCATCGCGCGGACGCGATGGCGCGCCCGGTTGGCTGCGATGTTACGCCTGGAAACGGTGACGGCTTCGGGGTCGATATCGACCGCCAGCACCCGCGCCGGCCAGAGCTTGGCGGCGGCCAGCGACAGAATCGCCGACCCGCATCCCATGTCGAGGACACGGCCTGCCCGGTACGTCTTGGACAGGTCGATCATGGCCCGCAGGCATGTTTCCGTCGTCGGATGTGTCCCGGAACCGAACGCCGTTCCGGCATCGATACAGAATGGGATGCTGGAAGCGGGAAGCGCATCGTCATAGTGGCTGGGATGGATAAAGAACCGTCCGATGCGCAGCGGCGCGAACGTCGCCAGGTTTTCCGCCAGCCAATCGCGGGGCGTCAGCAGTTCGATGTCCAATGTCGGGGGATCGATGCCAAGCGCGCGGGCGGTCATGGCGATGCCGTCGCGGATCGCGTCCTCGTCCGGCGCGATGTCGGTGTAGCCTTCGATCACCCATGGAATATCGTCATCGCCGAATGAACTGACGGCGCCGCAGACACCTTCGAGGACGGCGTCGAAGGCCGGGACATGTTCTTGGGCGACGGTTAGCGAGAGCCGCCACAACACTGCCTGGGCCAAGGTGCTGCCCGTCATCCGACTACGCCGGCGCGACGAAGCTGGCCATCACCCGTTTGCGACCCGCTTTCTCGAACTCGATTTCCAGTTTGCCGCCCTCGGCGCTGGCGATGGTGCCATAACCGAATTTTTGATGGAACACGCGCACGCCGACGCCCAGACCGTCGCCGTCGCCGACTTCCTTGAACCCTTGCGACGTGCGTCCTTCGATCATCCGACGTCGGGATCGGCCGATCCCGTCGATGTCCGACAGCGACACGTCGGCGGCGGCGTAGGCGGCGTCTTGGCGGGCGTAGACACCGCTTTCGGAATGGACCTCGATGTTGTCGGCCGGCAGCTCGTCAATGAAGCGCGACGGCACGGCGCTTTGCCACTGGCCATAGACCCGGCGGTTGGCAGCGTAGCTGATCATGGCGCGGACCCGGGCGCGGGTGATCCCGACATAGGCGAGGCGACGTTCTTCCTCCAACGACGCCAAGCCGCCATCGTCGAGAGACCGCTGGTTCGGGAACAAACCTTCCTCCCAGCCTGGAAGAAACACGGTCTCGAATTCGAGACCCTTGGCGCCGTGAAGCGTCATCAGATTGACTTTGGCGACGTCCGTGCGCTCTTCGTTTTCCATCACCAAGCTGACATGTTCCAGGAACGCCCCCAGGGTTTCGAAATCCTCCAAGGCGACGATGAGCTCTTTCAGGTTGTCGATCCGGCCCGGTGCGTCGGGTTCCTTTTTCATCTTCCACATCTCGACGTAACCGCTTTCGTCGAGTACCTGGGCACACAATTCCGACGGCGGTACCACGCCCGCCAGATTGCGCCAGCCGCTGAATTGCATCAGCAAATCGCCCATTGCCTTGCGGGCTTGCGGGCGAAGTTCCTCGGTTTCCAACAACTCGGCGATGGCCCGGGTCAGTGACAGGCGTTGGGCCCGCGCATGGGTATGAACGATCTGCAGGCTGGTCTTGCCGATGCCGCGGGTCGGCGTATTGACGATCCGCTCGAACGCCAAATCGTCGTCCGGTTGGGCGATGACGCGCAGGTAAGCGACGGCGTCGCGAATTTCCTGACGCTCGTAAAAACGTGGTCCGCCGATCACCCGGTATGGGACGCCGATGGTGATCAGACGTTCTTCGAACTCGCGGGTTTGAAAACCGGCGCGAACCAAAACCGCCATTTGATTTAGCGATTGGCCCTTGGATTGCAGCGATTCAATCTCGTCGCCGACCAAGCGGGCTTCGGCTTCGCCGTCCCAGACGCCGCGAACGCGCACTTTCTCGCCGTCGTTCAGGTCGGTCCACAGTGTTTTGCCGAGCCGCCCTTCGTTGTGGGTGATGAGGCCCGACGCCGCAGCGAGAATGTGTGGCGTCGACCGGTAATTGCGTTCCAACCGGACGACCCGCGCGCCGGGGAAATCTTCTTCGAAGCGCAGAATGTTGCCGACCTCGGCGCCGCGCCAGGAATAGATCGATTGGTCGTCATCGCCGACACAGCAGATATTGCGGTGTTGTTGCGCCAATAACCGCAGCCACAAATACTGGGCGACATTGGTGTCCTGATATTCGTCGACCATGATGTAGCGGAAGCGCTGCTGATAGCTCGCCAGGACATCCGGATGATCCTGAAACAGCTTCAAACACAGCAGCAGCAGGTCGCCGAAATCGGCGGCGTTCAGTGTCGACAGGCGCGCCTGGTATTCCTTGTACAGGTTCAGCACTTTGCCGTCGCCGGCCTCGGCCTCGCTGGTTGGAACTTTGTCGGGCAGGAACCCGCGGTCTTTCCAGCGTTGGATGATCCCCGAGATGGCGCGCGGTGGCAGGCGTTTCTCGTCGATTTCGTGGACGTCGACCATCTGTTTGATCAGGCGGATTTGATCGTCGGAATCCAGGATCGTGAACTGCGGCGTCAGACCGACCGCTTCGGCGTTGGCGCGGAGAATGCGTGCGCCGATGGCATGAAAGGTGCCGACCCACCAGCCCTCGACCGGCCGTCCGACCAGACGGGAGACGCGCTCTTTCATCTCGCTCGCGGCTTTGTTGGTAAAGGTCACGGCCAACAATTCGCCCGGCCCGGCGCGGTTTTGCATCAGAATATGACTGAGCCGCGTGGTCAGCACCCGGGTCTTGCCGGTGCCCGCCCCGGCCAAGACCAGGACCGGCCCTTCGACCGCTTCGACCGCTTCGCGTTGGCTGTCGTTGAGGTCGGTCAGGTATGTCGGCGCCACGGTTGGTGCGGCGGACGCGGGGACAGGATCGTCGGCAAGGTCGAAGGGATCGGACATAGGGGCGTTATATCACGCGGCTTGGCGCTGTCACCGCAAAGCTGCGCCTATTGATTGTGTTCTTCGTGGCGGACCTTCAACAACGCCCGGTTATAGGCGTTCATGACGTCGCGGTTGTGCACGCAGCCACAGAAGCGCGGTGCTTCTTTGCTCTCGACGACGGCGATATGATCTTCGCCCGATTCGCGGATGATCCGCATCGCCCGGTCCAGGGTATCGTTTTCATACAATACCGGCGGATGGCGGCGGGCGACGTCGGCGGCGATCACCAGATCGGAACACTCCTCATCGAATAGAACGACGCCGGTATCGTGCAGGGTTATGGTCCCATAAAGCGCCCCGTCCGCGTCGACGACGAACAACTCCCCCGACGAAGAGTTACTGAGCTTTTCCTGAATGACCGGCATATAGGTGCCGACATTGATGGTTTCGGCCTCGATATTGGTGCCGTGATCGAGGATATCTCGGACCCGCAAAGCACCCAGGATTTCGTTCTCGAACCCATAACGAAGGTCGATATCGCGGCGTTTAAGCTGCACGGCGAAGAAGGATGGGCCATACAGATTGTGCGTCAGTTCCGTCGCCACGATGATCGCCAGCATCACCGCCAAAGACAAACGATAGTCGCCGGTGATTTCGAATATGATCAGCGTCGTCGAGATCGGGGCACCGAGCACGGCGGCGGCGACGGCCCCCATGCCGACAACGGCGTAGACGCCGGCGCCTGACGCCAGTTCCGGGAAGACCGCGGCGGCGATCAGGCCGTAGGCAGCCCCCACGGCGGCGCCCAGGACCAATGCCGGTGAAAAGACCCCGCCGGAAAACCCGAACCCTAGGCACAACGCGGTGCAGACGATCTTGGCGATACCGATGGCGACCAACATCCACAGATCGAACTGGCCGAGAATCGCCCACTCGATAAAGCCGTAGCCGACACCCAGAACGTGCGGGAACCACAGGGCGATAATGCCGACGATCATTCCGGCAATCGCCGGTTTCAGGAACGGGGGAATGTTGATCTGTTTGTTCAGATCACGGGCCATGAAGATGCTGTGCATCATGATGATTGCGGCGACTGCGGAGACGATGCCGAGAATGATGAAGGCGGGAAACTCCCAGAACGAAGCGATCAAATTGTCGCCGAGCAGGAAGCCCTCGACGTCGCCGAAATGGATATGCGAGAGCGCGGTACCCGCGACGCTGGCAACGACGATCGGCGCAAAAGTTTTTAGTGCGTACTGTCCGACCACGACTTCGGTGGCGAACAGTGCCCCGGCAATCGGCGCGTTAAACGAGGCCGAAACCGCCGCCGCGACGCCGCAACCCAAAATGGTTCGCGCCAGTCCTCGGCTGAGGTGAAGGCGGCGGGACACCAACCCCGCCAACGAGGCGCCAAGATGAATGGCTGGGCCTTCGCGCCCGACAGAGGCGCCGGAGCCGATCGAGATGGCGCTGTTGATGGCCGAGACGATGCCGACCCGCGACGACATGTTGCCGGCTCGCATGCCTGACGCCTCGACCACCTCGGCGACGCCTTGGTTGCGGCCGTTCGGCATGAATTTCCATGTGATCAGGCCAACGATCAGACCGCCCGTTGCCGGTGCCAAGACGATGACCCAGGGTTCGACACTAAAGCCCCACCGGGCCAAGGCGTCCAAATTGACGTCGAACACGAGAACTTCAATGGCGAGAATGGCTTCGCGTAGGGCGATGACGGCGACGCCCGAAATACAACCGACCACCAGCCCCAACCCAACCAGCAAAAGATGCTCGTTGCGGATGATGTTCCGAAACGCCGATTGGAGATGTCCGTATGTAAAAGGCGATTTCGCCATCGCCGGTCCTTTTCTAAGAGTCAAAGCATAGCCTTGAATTCATTAAAGAAAAGGAAAACGCCCCGGAGCGATGTGGGATGGCATAGCCGGATATTCGAATTGGCCGTGGTTTAATATTTTTCGGCGTCGAGGGAGTAACCGGCAGAGCGCACGGTGCGGATCAAGTCGGACTCGTTACCGTCGTTCAGCGCCTTGCGCAGGCGGCGGATGTGGACGTCCACGGTGCGCAACTCGACGTAGATATCGCGGCCCCAGACTTTATCGAGTAGCTGCTCGCGCGAGAATACCCGGCCCGGCCGCTCCAGGAATGCGCGGAGCAGGCGAAACTCGGTCGGGCCCAGTTTGATGGCGCGGCCGCTCCGCGTAACCCGGTGGCTCTCCAGGTCCATGACGATGTCTTCGTATTCGAGGGAATTGCCCGATTGCTCGGGATGCGCGCGCCGAAGGACGGCTTTGATACGGGCCGTCAATTCGGCCGGCGAAAACGGTTTGACGATGTAATCGTCGGCGCCGGTCTCAAGGCCGCGGATCCGGTCGTTCTCCTCGCCCTTGGCGGTCAGCATAATGACCGGTGTACTGCGGGTCGCGGCACGCTGGCGCATCTGCCGGCAGATTTCGATCCCCGACATGTTCGGCAGCATCCAGTCGAGGACCACCAGATCGGGCTCTTGGGCGTCGATGGCTTCCATGCCGCCCTCGCCGTCGTTGGCGACCGTGACGTCGAACCCTTCGGTTTCCAAGTTGTAGCGCAACAATTCAACCAGCGAGGGATCGTCTTCGACAATCAATATGCGTGACATTTCAGACATGAGTTATCTTGCTCCAAGCCTTGTCAGTCTTCGCCGCCGATCACGGTGTAACTCGACTGATCGTCCTTTGGACGATTGTCGTCGGGCATCGACCCGTGAACCAGGAAGTAAACATTCTCGGCGATATTGGTGGCGTGGTCGCCGATGCGTTCGATGTTTTTCGCCACGAAAAGCAAATGCGTGCAGGCGGAGATGCTGCGCGGGTCTTCCATCATATACGTCAACAACTCGCGGAACAGACTGGTATGCAACGCGTCGACGTCTTCGTCGCGCATCCGCACATCAAGGGCGAGGTCGACGTCGCGTTGCAGATAGGCATCCAATACGGTCTTGATCATCCCTTGGACAACGTTGCCCATGCGCGAGATCGTGCGGCTCGGCCCGACCGGCGGGGTCTGGGTGATGGCGACCGTCCGCTTGGAAATGTTTTTGGCATAGTCGCCGATGCGTTCGATCAAACTGGCGATCCGAAGCGCGGTGATGACCACGCGAAGATCCTCGGCCATGGGCTGACGCAGGGCCAACATCGAAATGGTGTGACTGTTCACGGCGGCCTCAATCTCGTCGATCCGCTTGTCGCCGAGGACAACGCGTTCGGCCAGTTCGCTGTCGCGGCGAATCAACGCCGTAATGCTGTCCGCAAACTGATGCTCGGCAAGCCCGCCCATCTCGGCGATGTAGTTGTCGAGTTGGCGAAGATCTTCGTCGAACGCGCTAACGATGTGATTGTGGTCGGCCAAAGCTATTCTCCGCTACCAATTGCTTAAACTTATCCGAAACGACCGGTGATGTAGTCCTGCGTCCGTTGGTCTTCTGGTGACGTAAAGATTTTTTCGGTGTCGCCGACCTCGACCAGATAGCCGAGGTGAAAGAATGCCGTGCGTTGCGAAACTCGTGCGGCCTGCTGCATCGAATGCGTGACGATAACGATGGTGAAATTCTGCCGCAGCTCGTCGATCAATTCCTCGATCTTTGCGGTCGCAATCGGATCGAGCGCCGAGCACGGCTCGTCCATCAGGATGACCTCGGGATGGACGGCGATCGCGCGGGCGATACAAAGACGTTGCTGCTGACCACCTGACAGGCTTGTTCCCGGTTCGTCCAGGCGGTCTTTGACCTCTTCCCACAAGCCGGCCTTGATCAGGCTGCTTTCGACCAACTGATCCAGGTCTTCTTTGCCGGTCGCGATCCCGTGGATGCGCGGGCCATAGCAGACGTTTTCGTAAATCGATTTCGGGAACGGGTTCGGTTTTTGGAACACCATGCCGACGCGGGCGCGCAGGTGGACGACGTCGATTTCGGGTGAATACACGTCGGTTCCATCGAGGACGATGTCACCGGTCACGCGGCAGATATCGATGGTGTCGTTCATCCGGTTGAGACAGCGCAGATACGTGGACTTGCCGCACCCGGACGGGCCGATCAAGGCGGTCACTTGATTTTCGCGAATGTCCAAGTCGACACCGAACAAGGCTTGCTTGTCCCCATAGAACACGTCGACGTTTTTGGTGCTGTATTTGACCGGAATATCGTTGTCGACGACCGGTGGCGGTGCGGTGGCGGCCTCTGCGGCCGAATTTGTAACGTCGCCCATTGTAAACTCCTACCAACGGCGTTCGAATTTTTTGCGTAACAAGACCGCCAGCGCGTTCATGCACACCAGAAAAGCAAGCAGCACCATGATGGCCGCCGATGTCCGTGCGACGAAGGCGCGTTCCGGACTGTCGGCCCACAGGAAGATTTGCACCGGCAAGACGGTCGACGCATCGGTCAGGCCGCCCGGCACATCGACGATAAATGCGACCATGCCGATCATCAGCAGCGGCGCGGTTTCGCCCAGCGCCTGAGCCATGCCGATGATGGTGCCGGTCAACATGCCCGGCATCGCCAACGGCAATACGTGATGGCCGACGACTTGCATCTTGCTGGCGCCGAGGCCGAGCGCCGCTTCGCGGATCGACGGGGGCACCGCTTTTAATGCCGCGCGGGATGCGATGATGATCGTCGGTAACGTCATCAGGGCCAGCACCATGCCGCCGACCAACGGGGCGGATCGCGGCAGTCCGAAAAAGTTGATGAACATCGCCAGGCCCAACAATCCGAAGACGATTGAGGGGACGGCGGCGAGGTTGTTAATGTTGACCTCGATGATTTGCGTGATTCGGTTTTTCGGCGCGAATTCTTCCAGGTACACGGCGGCGGCGACGCCGATCGGGAAGGACAGCAGCAACGTGACCAACAAGGTCAGGAACGAGCCGGTAATCGCGCCGCGGATGCCGGCCAGTTCCGGTTCGCGGGAGTCAGCGGCCGTAAAGAAGGTGAAGTTGAACTGTGTCGTGACGATGCCGCGGTCTTCCAGATCGTTGAACCAGTCCATCTGCTGGTCGGATACGCGCCGGCTTCCTTCATCGACTTCGCGCGTGATGACGCCTTTCTTATAAAGATCCAGGTCCGACGACATCGGCACGGTCAGGCTCAGGGTTTGGCCGATCAAGGACGGATCGTCGACCACGAGTTGCTGAATCTGGAATGCCGCGCCGCGACTGAGCATGGCGCGAAGCTGGCGTTTTTGGCTGCGTGTTTGGGCCTCGGGCACCTTGGCTTCGATGCTGTTGAAGATGACCTTGCGGTAATTCGCCCGCAGCAGATCGCCCGGGGCCCGCGTTCCCTTGGGATCGATAACATCCTCGGACAGTTCGACGTCGATCTTGATGACGGTTTCCGTAAACGCCGGCAATCCGGTCGAGATGATCGTCGTGAACAGGAGCGTGATAAACGACAGCGCCAGCAGGATGGCGGCAATGCCATACATCTTGAAACGTCGCTCGGCGGCGTATCGTTTCTTTAGGCTTCGTTTGACGGCATCGGCGGCATGGGCGCCGCGCTCCGCGTGCGTGCTTTGGGGGGGAGGTGTTCCATTCATGACCGTATCAGTCATACTGCTCTCGGTACTTATTGACCACACTAAGTGCAATAATGTTGAGGACGAGGGTGACGCAGAACAGCACCAGCCCCAGCGCAAAAGCCGCGAGGGTCTTGGCGCTGTCGAATTCCTGATCGCCGACCAACAATGTGACGATTTGGACGGTGACTGTCGTGACGGCCTCGAACGGGTTGGCTGTCATATTGGCACCCAGCCCCGCCGCCATAACGACGATCATGGTCTCGCCGATGGCCCGCGAGATCGCCAGCATCAACGAGCCGACGATGCCCGGCAGCGCAGCCGGTAAAATCACTTTCTTGACGGTTTCCGACTTCGTCGCGCCAAGGCCGTAAGACCCTTCGCGCAGGCTTTGCGGCACCGCGTTGATGACATCGTCGGACAGCGACGAGACGAAGGGGATGATCATGATCCCCATCACCAGTCCGGCGGCGAGGGCGCTTTCCGATGAAATGGCAAGGCCCATCATCTCGCCCGAATCGCGGAGGAAAGGGGCCATCGTCAGGGCGGCGAAGAAGCCGTAGACGACGGTCGGTATGCCGGCCAGAATTTCGATAATCGGTTTGACCACGCCACGAACCTTTTTCGGCGCGTATTCGGCCATATAGATTGCCGACAGCAGGCCGATGGGCGCGGCGACGCACATGGCGATGAACGAAATCAGCAAGGTGCCGGCGAACAGCGGAATCGCCCCAAAAGCGCCGCTGGAGCCGACCTGATCGGCGCGCAATGCGGTTTGCGGGCTCCATTGCAGGCCGAACAGAAACTCTGCCGGGGAGACTTTTTGGAAGAAACGGAAGGATTCGAACACCAACGACATCACGATCCCGACGGTGGTCAGAATCGCAATTGACGAGCTTGCGATCAGCAGCACCATGATGATCTTCTCGACCGAGGTGCGGGCGCGCATGCCGGGGCTGATTTTTGACCGGGCAAAAGCCAGCAGTCCGATGCAGAGCGCCAGAATAATGACGAACTGCGACAGGTTGCCCAAGTCTTGCAGGTCTTGATAGTGCTCGGATGCCGCTTGGACAGCGGGTGTGATCTCGCCCGAGGTGATGTTGCCCGTCGCGAGATTGCGAATGTCGTTCATAATCAGCGACATCCGGTCTACCGGCGCCGTGGCCAATTCGCCGGTCAGGTTGGCTTGCACCATGGACTCGACGACGGAGGTTTGCATCGTTGTCCAGATCACCAGGACGAGAACCGCCGGAATGCCGCACCAAAGGGCGACGAAGTAGCCATAGTAGTGTGGGCGGGAATGCAGCTTCGTTGCGTTGCCGCCG
This sequence comes from Rhodospirillales bacterium, assembly GCA_965222395.1. Taxonomy (GTDB): domain Bacteria; phylum Pseudomonadota; class Alphaproteobacteria; order Rhodospirillales; family Casp-alpha2; genus UBA4479. Next base: position 2,458,727 of record OZ244947.1, on the reverse strand, counting down.
ACCGTGCCCATGGCGCGTGAACGGCCCATGTAGTAACCGGCAACGGCCAAAAGAATGAGAGACAGCAGAACGAAGTAGAAAGTCATAACAAGGCTGCCCTTTTAATCATTGCCGGCCGGGCCAAATGGACGTTCGCGACCGTCATGGCCGCGATGAGTTGACAGATATCTAAACGAATAAGAAGAGAAAAAGTAGCGGTAAAAGTAATGTCCCCGGAGCCGAGACTCCGGGGACGATGTAGCTTACATCGAAATATTGTTCGACATGCTTTCGGCGTCTTTTTGGAATTTCGCCCGCTCCTCATCCGGCATCGGGATCAGGCCGCGCTCAGCCAGATAGCCATCCGGGCCAAAGGTGCGCTCAGCCGTGAATTCGGCGACGTATTCTTTGATGCCGGGAACCGTACCGACATGTGCGCCCTTTACATAGAAGAACAGCGACCGAGAAACCTTGTAAGACCCGTCGGCGATGTTCTCGAAGGTGGGGTTCACGCCTTCGATCATCGAGCCTTGGACTTTGTCGGCGTTCTGGTCGAGGAACGAGAAGCCGAAGATTCCCAGTGCTTTCGGATTGGCTTCGAGCTTACGAACGATCAGGACGTCGTTTTCGCCGGCTTCGACAAAGGCACCGTCTTCACGAACGGCCTGGCAAATTGCTTTGAACTTGCTCTTGTCGGTCTTTTCGAGCGCGGCGATTTCCGGGAACGCCTCGCAACCGGCTTCCATGGCCAATTCGACGAACGCGTCGCGGGTGCCGGAGGTCGGCGGCGGGCCGAGAACTTCGATCTTGTCGTTGCCGAGGGATGGGTCGACGTCAGCCCAGGTCATGTTGTCGTTCTCTTTGAAGCCCCCGTTCCCGTCGGGAATGGTCTTCGCCAGCGCCAGGAAGATTTGCGCTTTGGTCAGCGAGTATTGGGAATGCGCTTTGGAGTTGGCAAGGACGATGCCGTCGTAGCCGACTTTGATCTCGGTGACATCGGCGACGCCGTTCTTGGCGCACAGCTCAACTTCGGAACTCTTGATCCGGCGCGACGCGTTGGTGATATCCGGGTGTTCAATGCCAACGCCGGAGCAGAACAGCTTCAGACCGCCACCGGATCCGGTGCTTTCGATAACCGGCGTTTTGAAGTTCGTCGTTTTACCGAATTGCTCGGCGACGACCGCGGCGAATGGATAGACTGTCGACGAACCGACGATACGGATTTGATCACGGGCTTCAGCGGCGGAACCAGCAGCAACGATACCGGCGACAACGGCAACCCCAAGAATTTTACGATACATTGATTACTCCTGCGTGCGAGCATAAGGAAAAATGTCTACATCTGCAGCGGCACAGCGAATTGGCCGTGATTTCGATGCTGCGAGGCGGAAAGTACGACCGCTTCGCTTCCTAATTGTGACTAAAATATTACGGTTTTGTTACAACGCTTAAGGGGCCGCGAAGCCCCTGTAGATAGCGTCACGCGGCTGTCATCTTCGTGCGCTGTAACCCCGTATAGGCCGGCAAAAACACCGAAAACGTGCTGCCTTTGCCAACCTGGCTTTCGACGGTCAAATGACCTCGGTGGCGGCTGATGATATGTTTGACGATGGCTAAGCCCAGCCCGGTGCTGCCGATGCCCGCTTCGGGGATGTTCGAACGCGCTTTATCGATCCGGAAAAACCGCTCAGTCAGTCGAGGAATCACTTCCTTGGCGATCCCGGGGCCTTGATCAATAACGTGAACTGCCAATCCATGGGTACCTGTTTCGGGAATACGGTCGATCTTCTCGGCGACGATCCGCACCGGCTTGTCGCTTCCCCCGTATTTGAAGGCGTTTTCGATCAGGTTCCTAAAGACTTGGACGAGTTGATCGGCATCGCCGACAGCGTCTGGCAACGGTTCGGCAGCCTCAAGCCGTAGATCGATGCCCTGGTCAGCGGCTTGCGGCTCCAACACCTCGATGACGTTTTGTAGGACCGCTGTTACGGAGACGGGATGCCGGGGCGGTACGTGTTCATTGATTTCGACGCGCGACAACGACAACAGGTCTTCGATAAGGCGCGCCATGCGCTGGGCCTCGCGGTGCATGATGTCGAGAAACCGGACCCGGGCCTCGGTGTCGTCGCTGGCCGGTCCGCGCAGGGTTTCGATGAACCCTAGCAGCGCCGTCAACGGGGATCGCAACTCGTGCGAGACATTGGCGACGAAATCGGCGCGCATTTCCTCGGTCTTTTGCGCGGCCGTTACGTCGTTCAGCACCACGGTCGCGACCGATGTATCCTCAAGCGGCGCGCCGCGCAGCCGTTCGATCCGGAACGACAGCGTCCGCGAAACCGGCACCGGCAATGAAATCTCGCCGTGTTTCTCGGCCGCGCCTTCCAATACCGCATCGATTCCGTCAAGAACGTCGGGATGGCGCATGCTCAGTGCCAAATCTCGGCCGACGGCGGCATTGGCGAACAAATCCAGGGCCGCGCGATTCGCGCATAGAATTCGGCGTTTGCCGTCGATCACCAGCACCGCGGCGGGAACACTGTCGAGGACTTCTTGCGGGATCAGGCTCATAACGTCGGGCGGCTCCGGGATCGGGGTCTGGCAAGCCCATACTGTGGCACGTAATCGCGTACCCCTGTCAACGGCGGCGGGGAATGGCGATGGATCGCCCGGCTTTTGTGGGCTGCGGCAGGGTCGCGTGGGCGTCGCGCAGCCGTTCGATCGCCGCTTGCACGTCACCCGGAAACGGTCCGACCCGTCGATCGTTCAGGTTGACGCTCAGGATCATCAACTCAGTGGTCGCCGACAGAGCGTCGGTACCGGCGTTATGCATTTCCAGGTACATGTGCAGCCGCTTGGCATCCGACCCCAGCACACGGGTGGTCATATAAACCTCCTCGCCCTCCATGACTTCTTGATCGTAGGTGACGTGTTGCTCGGCAACGAAAACCGAGCTCCCCGTCTCGGTCCGCCGGGCGGCGGTCATCCCGATGCTGTCCAAGAGCGCGTCCGTGGCACGGTCGAAGACCAGGACATAGTAGGCGACGTTCATATGGCCATTGTAATCGACCCATTCCGGCAGAACGGTCTCGCGGTGGACCGGGGCTAATTCGGCGGCGGCTGGCATGTCTTATCATCTCCAAAGCTGACCCGTTTGTCGTAAACCAGCGCTTTGTCCTTGTCGATCATCGGGTGCCTTTGCACACTTGGACGATGTTGCATGTCGAAGGGCTCAATCGGCCGGGATTATCGGATATCGCTTTGGACGTTGCGGACGGTGGCTGCGTGGCCGTTGTCGGGCGGTCCGGGTCGGGAAAATCACTGTTGCTCCGTGCGATTGCCGATCTCGACGATAATACCGGTACGGTCAGTCTGGACGGCAAGGACCGTAACGATTTCGATCCGTGCGCCTGGCGCCGGCAAGTCATGTATGTGCCTGCCGAAAGCGGCTGGTGGCGGGATCATGTCGGCGAACATTTCGACGAGCCCGACATCGCTGCCGGTTACCTTGTTCGTATGGGGTTCCAAGGGGACGTCATGTCGTGGCCGGTCAGTCGATTGTCGACCGGCGAGCGGCAGCGCCTGGCCCTTTTGCGGGCGATGGTCACCGGGCCGCGTGTGTTGCTGTTGGACGAGCCGACCTCGGCCCTCGATCCGGAGGCCACAGCCAAGATCGAAAGCGTGCTGCACGAAAAACTGCGCGCCGGCGTGGCGATTGTGCTGGTAACGCATGACGCCCGCCAAGCGGCGCGCATGTCCGACGTACGCCGGATCATGGACAGCGGCACCATGCGGCCGATGGACGGCGAGACGTCATGACGTATATCGAGCTGAGCTACATGGATATTGCCTTGGCGGCGATGCTGCTCGGCATCAATGGCGGTCTGTCCGTGTATTTCCGCCTTGGCACCGCGCACCGTCTATTGATCGCGGCGACCCGGATGGTGGTACAGCTGACCTTGGTCGGTTTGGTGTTGAAGGCGTTGTTTGCGCTGGTCAATCCGTGGCTGACGTTGTTGGTCGGACTGATCATGGTGGCCTTTGCGGGGCGCGAAGCGATGGCCCGCCAAGACCGCACGTTTGTCGGCCTTTGGGGATATGGTCTCGGCACCGGCTCGATGATCATGGCGGCGGGGACGGTGACGCTATTCGCGTTGGGGACGCAATTCCACGCCGATCCCTGGTACGATCCGCGCTATGCGATTCCGATCCTGGGCATGATCCTCGGTAATACGATGACCGGGGTCAGCCTGTCGATCGACCGCCTGTTGTCCGAGGCCGACAGCGGCCGCGCCAAGATCGAGGCGCGATTGATGCTCGGTCATACGTTTCAGGACGCCATGCGGGGGCCTGTGCGAAACGCCATGCGCGCCGGGTTGATTCCGACGGTCAATGCCATGGCGGCGGCGGGGCTGGTGTCGTTGCCGGGGATGATGACCGGGCAAATCCTTGCCGGTGTCGAACCCGTTCAGGCGGTTAAATACCAGTTATTGGTGATGTTTTTGATTGCCGGCGGCACGGCGCTCGGCGTGTTTTGCGCGGTGATGATCGCGGTTCGGCGGTTATCGGACAAACGGGACCGACTGCGCCTCGACCGCCTGACATTGCCGTCGTCGACTTGACGGCATGTAGGCCCGTCGGGATTCAAGTGCTCGGATCGAGGGCGAGCTTCCGGTCGGTCTGCGGGATCACCACTCGCTGGTAGTAAATCGGCCGGTCGTCGGCGTCGACGCCAAAGGTCTCCAGGATCATGCCGACCGACCCCGGCGCGGAATCGATCAGGTCCGTGTCGTCTTTGGATAGGGGCGTGCACGACAACAACTGCCGCGCTGTCACGGTGCGGACGTTGAAGTGGTCCAGCAGCAGATTTCGCAACACGACGCGATCGAATTCGCCGCTGGGCAGGCTTGTCAATTGGGCGAAGCGGTCGCCGTCGAAATAGAAATCGCTAAGCATCGAAAAGGCGCCGTCGACATCGATCCGTCGTGTGACAGCGATGAAGTGCGACACGTTGGGCATGTACTTGGACCAGCTGCCGACGCTGGAAATGTTGCGCACGCTGATCGCTTGGGCGGAGAGGGGTAGATATCCGTCGCCGGTATCGTTCAGAAACCGGAAGTGCCAAACGTCGTGGTCGCCGAGCGTCTGGTCGCGAACGAATGTGCCGAATCCCTGTCGGCGTTCGACCAGTCCGTCATCTCGAAGTGCGGCCATCGCCTTTTGCACGGTGCCGAGGCTCAGTCCCAAATGCGCGGCGATATCGTCATCCGGCGGCAGCTGAGAGCCGCTCGCGAGGGAGCCGTGCATCACCAAATCGTTCAACGCCGCATGCAGCGACAGATACTTCGGACCGCGCGATTGTGCATGCCGTTTGAACGCGGTGGCGATTTGGTTGGAGGCGGCGTGATCGGTCACATCAAAAACTTTCCGTTTGCATGCATTAATATATACCTATATAGGATTAATGAAATAAGCAACGAAAATGTGGAGGAAGCGGTGCGTTTAACCCCTGAAGAACAGGCCATGCTGGACGGGGATCACGGCCCGGCGCGGCAGTGGGCGATTGAACATATGTTGCGGGTCGGCAAGTTCTTTGACGCCGAGGATTTGGTCCCCGTGTCGCAGTCGCACATGATGGCGGATACAGAGTCTTTGGGCGAAGCGGGCGTCGCCTTCGTCGAGGGTTTCGCGCAGTTGCCGAAAGAAGAACGCACGGTCCGCATCCCCATGATCACCGATCCACGCGGCACCGATTTCAAGCATTACAAGACCCTGAAACAGACCGACGCCATGGCGGCGTTGGAGCGGCGCGCCATCGACGCATTCGAGGCCTTGGGCATTCTGATGACCGATACCTGCATCAATTATCAAACGTTCATGCCGCCGATGCGCCACGAGCATGTCGCCTATGGCGATACGGGCGTGGTGATCTATTCCAACAGTGTCCTGGGCGCACGGTCCAATTTCGAAGGCGGGCCATCGGCATTGGCGGCTGGATTGACGGGTCGGACGCCGCGTTACGGTCTGCATCTGGATAGAAACCGCCGTGGCACCAAACGCTTCAAGGTGTCGTTTCAGCCGACCACCTTTGCCGAGTGGGGCGCATTGGGCGGCATCGTTGGCGCGCGCGCCGGATCGTATTGGGATGTGCCGGTCATCGACGGGATCACGGTTCAACCCGGCTCAGACGAGATGAAGCATATGGGCGCGGCGATGGCGAGTTTCGGGTCCATCCCGCTATTTCATCTGGTCGGATACACCCCCGAGGCGCCGAGCTTGGAAACGGTTTGCGATCCCGACGAAACTCCCGCCGAGGCCCTCGATGCCGGCGATATCGAGGCGTTCTTCGGTCAATACGGCGCCAAGGGCGACAAGGTCGATGTGGTGGTATTTTCCGCGCCGCAGTTGTCGATCGTCGAGTTACAGATGCTCGCCGATCTGTTGGACGACAAGAAGATTCACCCGAAAACCACGTTGCTGGCCGTGACGTCGCCATCGGTGGCCGCCGATGCGGCGCGAATGGGACTGACGGCGCGGATCGAAGCCTCGGGCGCGTTGGTCCTTGAGGGCATGTGTTTTTATCAGAGTTACGCCCGGGAGATGGGCGAGGCGAATGGCTGGAAGCGATTGCTGTCGAATTCCGCGAAACTGGTCAACATCATCAGCGGTTACGGTTATCAGCCGACGCTGGCGAATATGAGCGACTGCGTCGACAGCGCCGTCGCCGGGGAGATCGTCTGATGCCAACAGGAAAAACAAGAACGTTGAAATGCCATATCGGGACCGGCAACACGGTCGAAGGGATTGCGCTGGTCACCGACGATAACTTCTCCGCGCGGTATGACCTGGATCGGCTCAAAGGCATATTCGTCCGCCCGCAACACAAACTGGTCGGCGAGAATTACGTGGATACGATCTTGGTCGTGAACACCGCCAAGGGCGGGGTCGCGTCGGCGTGGATGCTGCATGAAATGGCGTCGCGTAACATGGCGCCGAAGGCCATTTTGTTCAATCGCGTCAATCCGATCCTGGCCCAAGGTGCAGCGCTTGCCAACATGGCGATGTGCGACCGCTTCGAGGACGGCGACGTCACGCAACTGATCAAGACCGGTGATGTCGTTATCGTTGATCCGCAGAACGGCCTGGTAACGGTGTCGCAGTGATGTCTCTTGTCGTCCGACTAAGCTTCAGCTTGCGGCGCGGTTCCTGGTCGTAAATACGCGAACATATGCGCGACGTAGTCGGCTTTGCCGAGATCAATGCCGCTGGACCGGAGAATGGCGTATGCAGTCATGACGTGGAAATAGAACTGCGGAAGTGCCCAATCCCTGACGAACTGCGCGGGTGACATGTCGAATATCAAGCCGTTTGGAAGGTCGAGTGTCACTGTCTCGACGGTATTGATATCCAGATCGTCTTTTTCCAGCGCATCCAGGAACGCCAACGCACGTTCGATCTCGGCCCGCGCGTCCGCCATGGTGCCCGGTGTGTCACCACCCTCGCGTCCTTCTTTGGCAATATTCGATACGGTCTCTGGAATGGCTTCGCCGCGTAGCCGGTATCTTACTTCCTGGGCTTGATAACAGGCGAAGCGAACCTGCGTCGTCAAAGAGTACATATCCGGCGCCAACCGCGCCGCTAACAAGGTGTCTGGGTCCCCGTCAGCATGGCGACTTTCGGCTTTTTCAATCCATGCCGACAACGCCTGCAACATGTTTTGATACGTCGGCAGTAGTAACTCTGAGTGGGACATGGCTTCTCCTCTGCGCCTCAGAAGAGAATGCGAAATCAAACGACGTTATGGCAACCGTGATTGTATTTCGTTTCGATGACGAACGGGCTGATGGGACGTTATGCCATTCCGGCAGTTGTCACGGAGCGTGATGGATGGGAATCGCGGCGATATGGTGACGGTTGATCCGGCGAAAGGTGTTGTGACGGTGACGTCCGCGGACTAACTGCCGAGAACTGCGTGTCGGCCGCATCGAATCCAAAGCGTCTAGCCGCTATGGCCAACCGCGGCCCAATTGTGGCTTCAGCGGCTCCCAATTCGATGCGATCATAATATTGTCGACCCTTTCGCCGTCGTTCGAGAGTGGCAGCCGCACGGTTCTTTGAAATGCCGCGTGGAAGGGGTCCGCGACCCTAATGTTTTTTTGGAATGCCATCGGGCGACGCTCATCGATCACCGCCTGATATTCGGCCATGACGAGATCCGTTCGGTTATGGTGTTCGCTGACGCGTGTTCCGGTCCGTTCGACCTTTTTCATTTCGACTTGTTTGGTTCCCCAGTACCGATAGCGCAATCGGTCGGCCGTAATGTGTTCCCCCGCCGACCAATCGACATCGATGACGGCGACATGCGGTGGAAGGGTCGGCGGCATTTCCGACATATCCACGTCGCGCCACGCGGGCATCCGACACGCGCCGCAAATGTCCTGCCAGAAGGTAAAACAGTCGGCGAGGGCGCCGGTCAAATCGTCGAGCTGTAATGATTCGACCACGTCAAAGCGGACGTTCTGATACGGATCGATGGTCATGGGTTATCCATCATTTACCAATAGTTGTATGAGTGCGATACGACCCTAAGCGATGACAGATGGTCGAAACAACTCACAAACGTCGGTATGAAGCTGGAATCCGCTCAGCTTTCGGACCCGTCGATATCGAAGAATCGGACCGCGTCGATCCCAAACATGTCGATTTTGCGACGGTCTTGCTCGACCTCGGGCTGATTGCCGTCCTTGACCACGCCGTGACGGGTCATCGCTTCCTCGGCGGAGGCCGCAAGTTCGATCAGGTTTAGATGGTTCAAAAAGCTCATCTTCATAATCCGTCAGGTCGAAGCGACTGGTTGCGGAAAGTCCATGCACCGAAAATCGCCGTAACAACGCCCTTAACACAATAAGGGATGCTACTTAGGCCCGTGCGGCGGCCGACCTTTAAAACGTTAGGATTTCCGCCAACCCCATGATAAGAGCACGAAAATGATAACATTCCTGCGGCTCTGAGGGGGCCTGAATTGAGTAATGCCGACCCGATGATGGGGATCGAGGTGCGCGACGAGGACACGGATTCATTGTCGCTGATGCCGCTCGCCATTCTGCCTTTTGACTCCGTGACGCTGCGCGGCATGAATATGGTCAAAAACGGCCTATTCGATAGTGTTATCCAGATGTACAAGGACGATAAGACCGGTGCCGGGCAGATCGAACCGGACGCCCTCAGCCAGTGGATCGACGCGATCTCGACGCACGACCTGCTGATCATCAAACATGTCGCCGAGCTGCATAGCTTCGACGTGTATTGCCTTCGCATTGCGCTCAGGGCGCACGGCATCGAAGTGAATGACGCTAAATTCTTGAAGCTATCCCCGCAAAAGCAGGAAGAATTGGAGGTTTACGTACGCCCGTTTACCGCCCGTTTGATCCGATCAATCTACGGCGAAGGCGCCGATGCCGATACAACCGACGTCAGTCAGTTGTTGAAAGACGCCGACCCCAACAAGGCGCGCGCCAACCTCAAGGCGATCGCCGAGAAAATACAGATCAATCTTGCCGAAGTGCCGCAGTTCCTCGAGGACTACGGCGACATCTATCTATCAATTTCCTATTACAAAGACCTGTTGGACAAGCTGGCGCCGAAGATCGGCGAATTCAAAGCCGGGATGGCGATGATCGAGAATAATCAGCAGTTGCGATCCAATCCCGACGTCATGAAGACGTCGGCACGGGTCACGGCGCGGGTTGATAAGATGCAAGAGGTCTTGCGAAACCGGTTTTCGATGTTTGCCAAAGCCACCAACGATATGTGGAACGACATGAGCGCCGAAAAATTCGGTGAATTCAAGAATCTCGTCGAGGACAACCATACGGCGATCGGCGGCATTCTGTGCAAGTTGACCGTCAAGATGGATGCCTGGACTGACAAGTTTCCGTCCCGACATACCGCCGGACCCAGCCGCATGGCGGATTTCTTGATGACGGATATGCGCCAAGGGTTCTGAGCCCCCTAGTTATCGATACAACATCCTTATCTGCCGTCGCTTGACAAGCCGATGGTAGCTGTCTATTTCCCTCCTGGCACTCAAAAAGGTTGAGTGCTAACAAACTGTGATTTTTGAACTTTATCAATCCTTTGTGGAGGTAGACATGGGCTTTCGGCCACTACATGATCGCGTTCTCGTACGGCGCGTTGGGCAAGAAGAGAAAACCGCGGGCGGGATCATCATTCCGGACACCGCACAGGAAAAACCGATGGAAGGCGAGATCGTCGCTGTCGGTACCGGCCACAAGGCCGACGATGGCAAGGTGACGGCGCTCGACGTCAAAGCTGGCGACCACGTGCTGTTCGGCAAATGGTCCGGCACCGAAGTCAAGATCGACGGCGAAGAGCTGTTGATCATGAAAGAAAGCGACATTCTCGGTGTCATCGAAGCAACCACCAAGAAGAAAAAAGCCGCTTAATCAGCGCGCTTCATTAAGAGGAATACAGAAACATGGCTGCTAAAGAAGTTAAGTTTTCATCCGACGCGCGCGACCGCCTGTTGAGCGGCGTCGACACCCTGGCGAACGCGGTGAAAGTCACCCTCGGCCCGAAAGGCCGCAATGTCGTTCTCGACAAAGCCTTCGGCGCCCCCCGCATCACCAAAGACGGTGTGACGGTCGCCAAGGACATCGAACTGTCCGATAAGTTCGAAAATATGGGCGCGCAAATGGTCAAAGAAGTGGCCAGCCGCACCAACGACGAAGCCGGCGACGGCACCACGACGGCCACGGTTCTGGCCCAGTCCATCGTTCGCGAAGGCGCCAAAGCGGTTGCTGCCGGCATGAATCCGATGGATCTGAAGCGCGGCATCGACCAAGCCGTCAACGCGGTCGTGACCGACGTTCAGAAGAAATCGAAAAAAGTTTCCACCAACCAGGAAATCAGCCAAGTCGGCACGATTTCGGCCAACGGTGACAAAGAAGTCGGTGACATGATCGCATCCGCGATGGAGCGTGTCGGCAACGAAGGCGTCATCACGGTTGAAGAAGCGAAATCCCTGCACTCCGAACTCGACGTCGTCGAAGGCATGCAGTTCGATCGTGGTTACACCAGCCCGTATTTCGTCACCAACGCAGACAAAATGACTTGCGAACTCGACGATCCGTACATCTTGATCCACGAGAAAAAGCTCTCCTCCCTGCAGCCGCTGCTGCCGGTTCTGGAAGCTGTTGTTCAGTCGGGCCGTCCGCTAATGATCATCGCCGAAGACATTGAAGGCGAAGCATTGGCCACGTTGGTCGTCAACAAACTGCGTGGCGGCCTCAAAGTTGCTGCTGTTAAAGCACCTGGCTTCGGCGACCGCCGCAAAGCGATGCTCGAAGACATTGCGATCCTGACCAACGGTCAAGTGATCTCCGAAGACATCGGCATCAAACTTGAAAACGTCACCATCGAAATGATGGGCCGTGCCAAGAAAGTGTCGATCACCAAAGAAGAGACCACGATCGTCGAAGGCACCGGCAAGAAAAAAGACATCGAAGCCCGTTGCACGCAAATCCGCGCGCAAATCGAAGAAACCACCTCTGACTACGACCGTGAAAAACTGCAAGAGCGTCTGGCGAAACTCGCCGGCGGTGTTGCTGTGATCCGTGTCGGTGGCGGCTCCGAAGTCGAAGTGAAAGAAAAGAAAGACCGTGTCGATGACGCGCTGCATGCAACCCGTGCCGCCGTTGAAGAAGGCATCGTCGCCGGTGGCGGCACCGCGCTTCTGTACTCGACCAAGGCGTTGAAAAACCTTGAAGGTGAAAACAGCGATCAAACCGTCGGTGTCGACATCGTTCGCCGTGCGTTGCAGGCGCCGTTGCGTCAAATCGCCGAAAACGCCGGTGCCGACGGCGCCGTTGTTGCTGGCAAGCTGCTTGACCAAAAAGACGTCAAGTTCGGCTACAACGCGCAAACCGACAAATACGAAGACTTGATCAAATCCGGTGTCATCGATCCGGCCAAAGTCGTTCGTACGGCACTGCAAGACGCCGCTTCGGTTGCGGGTCTTCTCATCACGACCGAAGCCATGGTCGCCGAGAAGCCGCAAAAAGAGAGCGCTGGTGCTCCGCCGGCCCCGGACATGGGCGGCATGGGCGGTATGGGTGGCATGGGCTTCTAAGTCGCTTAGATGCTCGCGCGCCGATTGGCGCGACACTCAGACCAACCGGTCAAAAAATTGGGGCGTCCTTCGGGGCGCCCCTTTTTGTATGGACATGTCGATAGGGGAGGGGCTAAGAGCGAGGGGGATTACCTTCACGCTTCCGGATCAATGGCCTTTATCAATGCGGCATGGTCCAGGTCGCCATTTCCGTCGGCGATCAGCTTGTCATAGAGATCCCGGCTGAGCGCCGTGGCGGGCAACTCGATGCCCAACTGGGCGGCCAGTTCCAACGCCTGATCCATGTCTTTGCGTTGAACCGTGGCCCGCGCGCCCGGCGCGAAGGTGCCGTCTACCATGCGTTGACCATGAACCTCGAGAATCCGGCTATCGGCAAATCCGCCGCCCAGTGCCTCGCGGACCTTCGCGGGATCGACGCCGGCGCGCCGGGCAAGGGCCAATGCCTCCGCGACAGCGCCGATGTTGAGCCCGACGATGACCTGATTGGCAGCCTTTGCGACCTGACCCGCGCCGACATCCCCGACATGGGTGATTTTCTGGCCCAGCACGTCCAGGACCGGTAAAGCCCGCACAAACGCGGCGTCGCTGCCGCCGGCCATGATTGTCAGGGTGCCGCCCTCGGCGCCGATGGTGCCGCCGGACACCGGGGCATCGACGTATGCGCCGCCCTTGGCCGTCGTCGCGTCGGCAAATGCCTTGGTGCGTGGCACCTTGGTGGTGCCCATGTCGATCACCAACGCACCCGGTTTCAATGCGCCGATTACGCCGTCGTCGCCTAGCAACACCGCTTCGACAGCCGGAGTGTCGCTAAGCATCGTGATGACGATATCCGACGCGGCGGCGACGCCGGCTGGGCTTTTGCCGTCGGTCATGCCTTCGCCGGTCAGTTCATCGACAGACGGGCGGGAGCGGTTATGGACTGTTATCGCAGCGCCCGCGGCGGCCAGATTGCGGACCATCGGTTTCCCCATCAGGCCGAGGCCGATGAAGCCAATGGAAGTTCCTTGGAGTGGTTTCATGTCTGTTTTCCCGGGTCGACGTGGCCTCATGGCTTGTGTGTTCTGAGCCCGCAGCTTAGATAGCGTTATCGCGGTCTTCAATCGGGTTGATCGCAAAGGGGAATTATGGAGCCGATATTCAACGTCGTCCTGCCGGTTTTTGCGATCATCTTGTCGGGATATGCATGCGGCCGTTTGGGTGTTCTGGGACCGGCCAGTTCCGAGGCGTTGAACAAGTTCGTCTACTTTGTCGCCTTGCCGGTTCTGCTGTTTTACTCCATGGCCCGCGTCGATCCGGTTGAAATCTTCAACTGGCCGTATTTGGGCGCTTTCGCCGGCGGCAGCCTGATCACAACGGTGATCGGCTTGGCTGTCGCGCGTTGGGTATTCAAAACCCGGCTCGCGGATCAGGCGATGTACGGTATGGTCTCAATCTTCGGCAATACCGGGTACATGGGAATTCCACTGTCGATCGTTGCGTTCGGCGACGCCGGCGCGTTGCCCGCCATCGTCGCCACCGTCTTTCAATCGATTATCATGATTCCCTTCTTCGCGGTTTTGATCGAGGCCGATCTGCGCGGCGAGAGAGGCCTGAATGCCGCTTGGGGCGTGACCAAGTCTTTGGCCCGCAACCCGCTAATGGTCTCGTCGCTGGCGGGCATCCTGTGGTCGTTCTCCGGCCTCGACCTGCCGGTATCCATCGAGACGTTTTGTTCCATCTTATCCGGTGCCGCCGGCCCGTCGGCGTTGTTTGCGATCGGGCTTTTCATGGTCGGCAAGCCGTTGCTGCACGGTTTCGGCGAGGTCTCGTCGGTCAGTTTTATCAAGCTGTTGATCCACCCGTTGATCACCTGGGCGTTGTTCGCCTACGTGTTCGAAGTCGAGCCCCTTTGGCAGGCCATCGGAATCTTGATGGCGGCATTACCGGCAGGCGCCTTGTGTTTCGTCGTGGCGCAGAACTATAACGTTTACGTCCAACGCACCTCGGCGGCGATATTGTTGTCGACGTTAGCGGCGGTGGTCACGCTTTCGGTTTTATTCCTGTCGCCGATCATGCATGTTGCGCCTTAATGACGAGTAGTCTTTCGAAGTTATTGATGGCTTTGGGGTTTGCCGCCTTCGCGACGGCGACCGCCTGGTGGCTGTCGTTCTTTTATGATGTCTTGGGCGACGAGTTCCAACGTGCCCGCGAGTGTTTCTATTTCACGACGCAGACGTGCCTGGATAAAAAAGCGGCCGACGACTTTTTTTCCGATGTGCCGATTTATGATCCTCGCTTGATGTGGCTCGGCGTCGGGATGTTTGCACTGGGGGTTATCCTGCGGGCGGCACGAAGCCTGCGCGGCGCTTAGGGCTTTCGTTGTCGAAAATCGTCGTGGCAGGCTTTGCAGGTACGGGCTGTGTCGCGGAAATGACGGATCGCCGCATCGCTGGGATTGGCCGAAGGGGTCTGTGCGACCGTTCGCAGGGCCGATGCCTTGCGCGTCAAATCCTGTGCCAGGTTCTCGAACTTGGGCCACTCTTCCCAGATCGTCGGCAGCGCCTCCGACGGGTGGGGGTTGCTGCCCACCGGGAACATACGGGTCATCGCATCGCCGCCATGCCGAACCAGAAAATCCGCGTTCCGGACCACGGCATAGCTATCATACGGCGCCTCGCCTTTCATGATCGCTGTCAGCCGTTTCATGGCGTCGCCCAACGATTTCATCGCCCCCATGCGTTCCTTGACGATGCCGGTAGCACCTTCGTGGGCGGTTGCCGGAAAGGATTGAATTGCCATCGTGATGACGAATAGGCACACGATTGACGGCGCCAAATAACGAAACGACATGGTGCTGGAGTATCCTTCTTCCCGAGCGCGTTTGTTTCCATTCAGGCCGGGAGCGAGACATCCACTGCGACTCCGTCGGCCAGGCCGGGTGCGGGCGACAGCAGGCGTAGTTCGCCCGCGGCACCGCGCATGATAGTGTCCGCGATCGCCAAGCCAAGTCCCGACCCCCTGGTATTCGTCGCGCCCCGCTCAAATCGGTTCAAGACACGAGCTCGCACGTCCTCGGACAGAACCTCGCCTGCGTTCACGATCCGTAATGTGTGCGACGCCGGAAACAAGACGTCGACGGGCGTGGCTGGATCGCCGTATTTCAACGCGTTTTCGACGACGTTCCGAACCAGGATCGCGAAGGCGTCGGGATCTAGAGATGTCATGAGCGTATCCGGTGGATCGATCATTTGAACCGCGTCCGACCCGGCCCGTGTCGCTAGGCGCAACTCGTCGAGGACATGCCGAAGAACCGGCATCAGATCTTGGGCATTTTCCTGCAGCAGGCCGCCGCCTTCGGCCTTGGCCAGCTGCAATAACTTCTCCGACAACCGCGACAGATCTTTGAGCGCGCGCTCCACGGATTTGGCTCGTTCGGCTGCGGGCGCATCATCGAGTTCGGCGATCAGCCTTTGTGTCTGTGCCAAAGCGGCGGCGATGGGCGTACGTATTTCGTGGGCGCTGTTGGCGGTGAAGCTTCTTTCGGCATCGAGCGTTCTACCCAACCGTTCGAGCAAGCGATTGACGGCGTCTACGACCGGTTCGAGTTCTTTGGGTGTTTCCGGAAGCTGCAAAGCAGAGAGATTGCCGCTGCCGCGCGCCTCGATCTGTCGGCTGAGAGATTTGACCGGCCGCAAGCTGAGACGAACCAGCCACCAGACCACAAGAATGCTGACGGGTACCAGCAACAGCAGCGGGCCGAGCAAGGCGCCCAACGCTTCGAGTGTGGTCTCGCGCCGATGTTCCAGGGGCTCCGCGACTTCGATACGTAGTTCGCCGTTGGCCGTGGTCTCGGCATAGAAACGATAGAAGAGCGTACTGTGAAATCCGGTCGTTCGCCCGTTCCTAAATATCTCCAAGTCCGCGTGATGCGATTTCAACAATATGGTACCCGACGCATCGCGGACGACGTAGGTGAGATACTCGTCGTGGGCGCCCAGAACCGGGACTCGGCGGGGTTCGTCGTCTTCGTCGTCCCGGCCTTCAATGTCGATGGCGGCGAGCGGAAGAATGCGCTGCGCGGTTTCCTGCAGGGCGCTGTCGAATACATCCTCCATTTCGTGATGGACTTCGAACGCGGCGACAATGCCGCCGACCAACCACATCACCGTGACGCCGGCCGCCAATAATAGACTCAGCCGTGCCTGAAGGCTTCTGACCCGGGTCAACATGAAATCAGCCGATAACCCATGCCGCGCACCGTTTCGATCAGACCCTTGCCGACTTTTTTGCGAAGGTTGCTGACATGCACCTCGACCGTGTTGCTCTCGACGTCGGCGTTGAAGTCATATAACCGGTCTTCAAGCTGGCTTTTCGAGACGATCGCGCCGGGATGCGCGACGAGAGCCTCGAAGATGGCCCATTCCCGCGCCGTCAACGTAATGGACTTGCCGGTGACGGCAACCTTGCGCGCGGCCAGATCGACAGTTACGTCGCCGAACGTCGATACCGGATTTGGGTTGCCGGCGTAGCGTCGGGCGACGGCAGCGATGCGTGCCGATAATTCGGCAAGATCGAATGGCTTTACGAGATAATCATCGGCGCCGGCGTTCAGGCCTTCGATCCGGTCGGATACTTGATCGCGTGCGGTCAGGATAATAACGGGCGAGGTATTGCCCCGTCCGCGTTGTTGCGTCAGGAACGTCGTTCCCATGCCATCCGGCAGCATAAGATCGAGCAAGATCAGGTCGTAGTCGGTGGTGTCGGTGGCCGCCGTCGCGTCGTCCAAGCGGCGCATCCAATCGACGGCGTGTCCGTCGGCAATCACATGATCGCGCACGGCGCTTCCCAACAGCTCATCGTCTTCGATCAAAAGGACGCGCATACGCCTATTTTTCCAATTTAGAGGACGGCACTCTACCACAGCGTTGAACGCCACCAACCTGAAGCGAGGCTTAAGAAAAAAGTTTCTTGGCTTCAGGTCCGCTTTAAACCCGTTCGCCATGTTCCGTGTCATCGAAACACAAACAAGGAGTAAATGACATGAACCGCAATCTGATCGCCGCCACCGCCGCGCTCGCTATTTTTGGGCCACCGGAGGAATTGCAGGTGCCATAGCCAGCGAAAAATACGACCATGATGACAAATGCAATGTGCCGGTGGCCGAGTGGCAATCCATCGACGACCTGCACGCCAAGCTGATAGCCGACGGTTGGTCCAACATCGAAATCGAAAAAGACGATGGCTGCTTCGAGGCCGAGGGCATGGACCCGCAAGGCCGCCAAGTCGAAGCGTATTTCAATCCGAAAACCTTCGAATTGAAAAAACTGGAACTCGAAGACTAATCAGTCGTCGGCGAGAAAGGCGCGGGTCATCGCAATCGCGTCTTTTAGGCCGACCCGTTCAACTGTCGCGCCGCTGGGGAACGCTGTTTCCAGGCGGCTCGGCAGGGCTTTGTCCAACATCACGAACACGCCCTTGTCGTCGGCGCGGCGCAACAACCGTCCAACCGCCTGCGCCAACTTCAGCCGCGTCAGCATCTCGTCGTACGCCTTGCCGCCGAACGCCTTGCGCCGTGCTTTGTGCAAGAGATCCGGGCGAGGCCAGGGCACCCGGTCGAACACCAATAGCCTGAGCGAGCGGCCCGGCACATCGACACCGTCGCGCACCGCGTCTGTGCCCAACAAGCAGGTATCGTCTTCGGCTCGAAAAATGTCGACCAGTGTGCCGGTATCTAAGGGGTCGACGTGTTGCGCCAACAGTGGAATATGCGCCGATTCCAGCGGTTCGCGAATACGGTTCTCGACGGCGCGGAGCCGCGAAATTGCGGTGAACAGGCCCAGCCCACCGCCGCCCGCCGCCTTGAACAAATCCCGGTAGGCCGCGGCGATCTGGTCCATGTCGCCTTTCTGGACATCGCCGACGACCAGGACCTTGAGCCGATTTTCATAATCGAACGGCGACGTTTCGGCGCGTTGGATCGGACGGACGGGCAGGTGCCTGGTTCCTGTCCGTACTTCGGCGGCCTGCCAATCGGCGTCCGGGTCGCCGGTCCGGTCGGTCAGGGTCGCGGACGTGATGGCAATGCCGTGCGCCGGTTTGAACACGTCCTCGGCCAATGGTTTCGTCGGATCGATCCAATGGCGATGGAAACCGATATCGAAATCGCGCCCGCCGAGCCGCTGAATGCCGAACCAGTCGACGAATTCCGTCGGGGTTTCGGTTTGAAGGGCGTCAAGCATCGCCCGCCAGGCACCGACTTGTGTCAGCGCCCGCCGCTCCAACGACGCGGCGACGGCCTCGATCTTGACGCGGGTGGGCGTTTCCAGGCTGTCGCTGTCGTCGGCCAGCATCTTGTGCAGCAGGCCGATCAACGAGCCCACCGGCCGCGCCAGGTCGGCCAATGCCCCGGCCAATGTCGCCGCCGCGGCGATCACACCGTCGAGCGCCGGATGCGGGTCGGTTTCCAGGTCGTAAGGGCTATCGGTATTGGCGCTACGGGCATAAACCTGTTGGCGAACCAAGGCGAGGAACGCCTCCGTCGGGCCATCGGTGCGGCCGTCCGCGACCCGTTGATGCCAACTCGGCGCCGGTAGGGCACGGGCGGCACGGAGAATTTCGTCCAACGCCTTCTCCGCGGCCTCGTCGCCGGCGATTAAGTCCTCAATCCGAGCTCTCAGCCCGCGCGAGCGGGACCGGCTGGTGCCTTCCGCGCCGATCAGCCAGCGGCGAAGGTCGGCGGTCTCGACCCCCGACAGATGCGCCGAAAATGCACTATCGGCGGCATTGAACAGATGATGTGCCTCGTCGAACACGTAGCGCAGCGGACGTTGTTCCGGGTCCGTCGCCAGCGCGGCCTGGATCAACACCAAGGCATGATTGGCGACGACGATGTCGGCATGCCGGGCGCGGCGCACCGTGTGTTCGATAAAGCACTTTCCATAATGCGGGCAGGCGGAATACACGCATTCGCCGCGGGTATCCGTCAGATCGGTCGTCAGTTCGCGCCCGAACAGATGGATCAACCAGGCGGGGAAATCGCCGCCGACCATGTCGCCGTCGCGACTGGCCGCGATCCAGCGCGCAACAAGGCCCAAGGCAATAGCGTCCGGCCCCTTGGCCTGCCGGGTGCGGTTCGTGGCTTCTTCGAAGTTCAAAAGACATAAATAGTTTTCCCGGCCTTTGCGGACGACGATCCGTTCGCGTTTTTCGCTGCGGTCGGGATGAAGCCGGTCCAATTCGGTATCCAGCTGCCGTTGAAGATTGCGGGTGAACGTGGAAATCCAGACCGGGGCCTCATTCCGTTCGGCCCATAGGCTGGCCGGTGCGACGTAGCCAAGGGTTTTGCCGACGCCGGTCCCGGCTTCGGCGATGACGACATTGGGTTCATCCTCGTGGTTGCGGGGATTGAACGCCGCCGCTACCGTTTCCGCGTAACGCTGCTGCTGTGGCCGCCGTTCCGACGTGCGGCCCAAAAGCGTTCCCAACCGGGTCAGCGTCTCCGCCGGTGCAACCGGCAGGTTGCCGGGTGGGGTTTCGCGCGGCCGGTCCTCCCATTCCGGCAGTCGCCGCCACACCTGCATCGCCGCCGACAATGCGGACGAGTGGGGCGCTTCGCCTTCGCCCAGGGCGCCCAGTACCGCCGGCCCCCACAGCCAGCCGGCCCGCGCCATGGTCCACGCCAAATTTCGCCCCGCGTTGCGGGCGGCGTCCTCCCACCCTGCGGCGTCGGCCAGGAGAACGTCCGTATTGTGGATCAGGCTTTCGGCCATTTGTTCTGGGTCGGCGGGCAGGTGCGTGTCGAGGGCGGCGGCTATACCGCGCGGTGTCGGCAGGCAGAATGTCGCCGGCCGGACGAAGGCATACAGTTCCAACAGATCAAAGGCCTCGAACGGCGCAGCCCGCAACAGGGTTGCCGTCGCGCGTCGATGACAGACCAAGGGGCGGATGCCCGACCGAAGCCTTTCCTGTGCCTCCCGGTGGCTCAAGGTTTCGACCTCCCCCGATGGATCGAGCCAGATTGCGTCGCGGAAGCCCGCAATCAATGCCGGCGCATCCTCGAGACGATTTGTGGGGGCGGCAGCGCCGGGAGCAGAAATCATACCACCAGTATAAATCGGCATTCCGCCGCGTCCCAGGGCGAGATGCCATGTTCCGTTTGTTTTTGGTGTCTGGGTCGCAATGGGGCATAATCCGGCGCCCACCCGAGGAGGAATTCATGGCAGTGAAGAAGACCACCATCGCGGCAAACCCGACCGCGCCTGAGATATATGCCGATCGTGCCAGCAGCGTGACGTTGCGCGGCAATGTCGCTCGAATGACCTTCGCCAGCGAACGCGTGGTTGAAGACCCTGCGGCCAGCCAGCCGGTCGTGGCCGGACATGTCGCCATGTCGGTGCGTGGCTTTTTGCAGCTTTACTCCCAGATGCAGAGTGTCGTCCGGCAAATGGAAGAGGCAGGCCTGGTGAAACGGGCGGAACCGGCCGAAAAGCCTAAGACCACGGCCCGGAAGACCCGGCGGAAGAGCACAGCATCGGCGAAAAAGTAAGTACGTATTTTTCACATTTTGTACGCTTGAAACTGTTCCCGCTTGGGCGTATCGATACCGTTGTGTCGCCCAGGAATTAACGGAGAGGACATCCGTGTTTAGCCGCCAGAAAAGCTCCATCGAAATCGGGGATCGATTCGTCAAAACGGATGACCCCAAGACCATCTGGGTGGTTGCCGGTAAAGGAAGCGCCGTCGCGCCCATGCCGCACTACAAGGTCGTCCAGGAAGGCTATTACAGCCGTATGCGGACCCTGGCGGAGAACGTCCTTCTCGATCCTGATTTCTACCGCCGGGTATCCAGTTAATACGTTTTGCGTCTGGGGGCTGTGTTCCAAGCGCATGCAGGGTACGCTTAGGCCATGACCGACACCCCAAATCCGCCGCCACAGGACCGCCGCGCCGAAGATCGGCGTGCCGACGACCGCCGCAGTGGTGACCGCCGCCAGAAAAGCGTGCCGGAAGCCTTGGTTTCGGGGTGGGACGGGATCGAACGTCGCTCGAAAGACCGGCGCGCTAGTCAGGAACGACGGCGTGAACAACGACGGGAAGCCGACGAAGCATGGGAAGTCGACACCATCGACGATTTCTGGCCGATGGACGCGCGAGCGCAGGAAGCCCACGAACGACGCCAAGCCGACCGCCGGGACCGCGAACGACGGCAACAGCAGCTTGGCGCCGACCAGGTGGATGGGTGGGACGGTGCGGATCGCCGGACCGAGGATCGCCGCGATACCGAACGTCGGGAACTGGAACGCCGTATTCAGGCGGCGAAAATTGCCGATAGCGGTACAACGCCCGGCGTTTGATCGGGCCTCATACCTCTGGCGTGTAACCCAGGTTCGGTGCCAGCCAGCGCTCGACGTCCTCGACCGACATGCCTTTGCGCGCCGCATAGTCTTCGACCTGATCCTTGCCGATCCGTCCGATTCCGAAGTACGCGCTGTCGGGGTGCGAGAAATAGAACCCCGAGACCGCAGCCGCCGGTGTCATGGCGCAGGTTTCGGTCAATGCCATTCCGGCATGGGTTTCGGCCTCCAACAGCGCGAACAGATCCCGTTTCTCGGTATGATCCGGGCAGGCCGGGTACCCTGGTGCCGGGCGGATGCCTCGGTAGCTCTCTTTGATCAAGGCTTCGTTGTCCAAGCTCTCGTCGGCTGCGTAGCCCCAAAACTCGCGTCTGACACGCTCATGCATGCGTTCGGCGAAGGCTTCGGCGAACCGATCCGCAAGCGCCTTGAGCATAATCGACGAGTAATCGTCACCGGCATCCTCGAACGCCTTGGCACGTTCCTCGGCGCCGATACCCGCGGTGACAGCAAAGGCGCCGATCCAGTCCCGGACGCCGCTGTCTTTCGGCGCGACGAAATCGGCCAGGCACATATTCGCGCGGCTGTTCTTTTTCGGCATCTGCTGGCGTAGGAAGCGGAACGTCGCGATGGGTGCGTTTTCGCCGTCGGTGCCATACACCTCGATGTCTTCGGCGACGGCATTGGCCGGCCAAAAACCGATCACGGCGCGTGCCGTCAGCCATTTTTCGCCGATGATTTTCGCCACCATCTCGTCGGCATCAGCTTTCAGCGACCGGGCAGTTTCGCCGACAACGTCGTCGTCCAGGATACGCGGGTAGGTGCCGGCCAGATCCCATGTGCGGAAGAACGGTGTCCAATCGATCCGTTCGACCAGCTCGCTTAGATCGTAGTCTTCGAACGATTTGACCCCGGTGAAGGTCGGTTTTGGTGGCGTTTCGGCCGTCCAATCGATGTCGGAGCGGTTTTCCTTTACCTCGGCAAACGGCGCGATGTTGCGTCCGCCGTCCTTGCCTGCGTGTTTGGCGCGAAGCAATTCGTACTCGCTGGCGACTTCCTCGACCAGATCGTCGCGCCGGGTTTTGCTGAGCAGTTTGCTGGCGATACCGACCGAGCGGGAGGCATCCAAAACGTGGATCACCGGTTGATCGTAACTTGGTGAAATCTTTACCGCCGTATGGGCCTTGGACGTCGTCGCGCCACCGATCAGCAAGGGAATCTGCATGTTCGTGCGCTGCATTTCGCGGGCGACGGTGACCATCTCTTCCAGGCTGGGCGTAATCAGGCCCGACAAGCCGATGATGTCGGCATTCTCGTTCGCGGCGGTCTCAAGGATTTTTGCGTATGGGACCATGACGCCAAGGTCGACCACGTCATAGCCGTTACACTGCAACACCACACCGACGATATTCTTGCCGATATCGTGCACGTCGCCCTTGACCGTGGCCATGACGATTTTGCCTTTCTTCTCGCTCTCGGATTTGTCGGCTTCCAGGTACGGCTCCAGATACGCGACGGCCTGTTTCATCACTCGCGCCGATTTGACGACCTGGGGTAGGAACATCTTGCCAGACCCGAACAGGTCGCCGACGACGTTCATGCCATCCATCAGCGGACCCTCGATAACCTCCAACGGTTTGTCGACCGCCTGGCGGGCTTCTTCGGTGTCTTCGACGATGTAGTCGGTGATGCCGTTGACCAAGGCATGTTCCAGGCGTTTGGTCACATCGTCTTGGCGCCACGACAGGTCTTCCTTGCGCGCCGCCGACCCGGCCTTGGCCTGATCGGCCACCTCCAACAATCGTTCGGCGGCGTCTTCGCGGCGGTTGAGGACCACATCCTCGACCCGGTCGCGGAGGTCTTCCGGGATGTCGGCATAGACCGCCAATTGTCCGGCATTGACGATGGCCATATCGAGGCCCGCCTTGATCGCGTGATACAGGAACACCGAGTGCATTGCCTCGCGCACGCCGTTATTGCCGCGGAACGAGAACGACATGTTCGACAGTCCGCCCGAGGTATGCGTATACGGCAAATCGGCCTTAATCGTCCGGACCGCTTCGATGTAATCCTTGGAAAAGTTGTCGTGTTCCTTGATGCCCGTGGCGATAGGAAAAATGTTCGGATCGAAGACGATGTCTTCCGGCGGGAAACCGGCATCTTCGGTCAGCACCTTGTAGCTACGGGTGCAGATTTCGATCATCCTGTCGTAACTGTCGGCTTGGCCGTCCTCGTCAAAGGCCATGACCACGACGGCGGCGCCGTAACGCATGGCTTCCTTGGCGTGTTCGATCATCTCGGCTTCGCCTTCTTTCAGGCTGATCGAATTCACCACGCTGCGCCCTTGCAGGCATTTCAGGCCTTCGACGACGATTTCCCATTTCGAGCTGTCGACCATAATCGGCACACGCGCGATGTCGGGCTCGGACGCGATCAGGTTCAGGAACGTCCGCATCGCCTCGACCCCGTCGAGCATGGCGTCGTCCATGTTGACGTCGACGATCTGCGCGCCGTTCATCACCTGCTGTCGGGCGATATCGACGGCTTCGGTATAGTTTCCTTCGCGGATTAGGCGCGCGAACTTCGCCGATCCAGCGACGTTCGACCGCTCGCCGACGTTGACGAACCCGGTAACGTCATCAAAGGCCAGCGGCTCAAGCCCGGATAGGCACAGTTGTGGTTCCCGATCGACTAGCGGGCGGGGTGCCTCGCGGGTGACCGCGTCGGCAATGGCGCGGATGTGGCCCGGGGTCGTGCCGCAGCAGCCGCCGACGATGTTCACCAACCCGGATTTGGCGAATTCGCCCAGGTGTTCCGCCATATGCTCCGGCGTGTCGTCATAACCGCCGAATGCGTTCGGCAAACCGGCATTGGGATAGACGCTGACGAAGGTATCGGCCAGATCGGCGACCGCTTTGACG
The DNA here is from genome assembly GCA_965222395.1 of Rhodospirillales bacterium. Taxonomy (GTDB): domain Bacteria; phylum Pseudomonadota; class Alphaproteobacteria; order Rhodospirillales; family Casp-alpha2; genus UBA4479. The sequence goes on along the minus strand of OZ244947.1, from coordinate 2,434,347 downwards.
TGCGGACGCATATCTTCGACGCCGAGCGCGCAGTTGAACCCGACGGCCAGCGGTTTGACGTGGCGAACGGAGTGCCAGAAGGCTTCCGCCGTTTGTCCGGACAAGGTCCGGCCCGAGGCATCCGTGATGGTCCCCGAAATCATCACCGGCCAACGGCGACCGGCCATCTCGAAGTGCTGCATAATGGCGTAGATCGCCGCTTTGGCATTCAGGGTGTCGAAGATCGTCTCGACCATGATCAAATCGGCGCCGCCGTCGAGCAGCCCGCGCAGCGCTTCGCCATACGCTTCGACCAAGCTGTCGAAGGTCACGTTGCGAAAGCCCGGATCGTTGACGTCCGGTGAAATCGACGCTGTGCGGTTGGTCGGTCCCAAGGCCCCGGCGACGAAACGCGGCGTATCGTCGCCCGCGTCTGCGACGGCATCGATGGCCTCGCGAACCAGTTGCGCGGCGCGGTAATTCAACTCATAGGCCAACGCCTCCATGCCGTAATCGGCTTGGCTGATTCGGTTGGCATTGAACGTGTTGGTCGAGACGATGTCGGCACCGGCGCGCGCGAACTGCTCGTGAATGCTGCGGATGATATCCGGTCGCGTCAGGGTCAGTAGATCGTTGTTGCCCTTTAAATCTTGCGGCCAGTCGGCGAAGCGCGCGCCACGAAAGTCATCCTCCGATAGGTCGTTCTCCTGGATCATCGTTCCCATCGCGCCGTCGAGCATCAAGATGCGTTCCGACAGCAGTGTCTTGAGGTGCGCGGTGCAATCGGCGGCATGCGCCGGCGGCATGGTCGCCGGATCGGCGGGACGCGCATCAAGGCGAAGATCGGCTATGGGCGCGTCGATGGGGGCCTGATGTTCTGAGTGGCTGCAAGTCATAATATTTTGGCCTTATGCGGCGATCTTGGTGCGAACACCCATCATGTGACAGATGGCGAAGCAGAGATCGGCCTTGTTCATGGTATAAAAATGAAAGGTATCGATGCCGTTGGCGTGCAGGACGCGGCATTGTTCCGCAGCAACGCTGGCGGCGACAAGTTTACGGGACTCCGGGTCTTCGTCCAGGCCATCGAACAGGCCATGCATCCAACCGGGCACCTCGGCCCCGCACATCGCAGAGAATTTGGCCGTTTGCGCGAAGTTGGTGACGGGAATGATGCCCGGCACGATCGGCACCGAAATGCCGGCGGCCCGGGCACGGTCGAGAAAGCGGAGAAACACGTCCGGGTTAAAGAAGAACTGGGTAATCGCATTGTCGGCCCCGGCATCGATCTTCCGTTTCAGATTATCGAGATCGGCGTCGGCACTCAGGGCTTCGGGGTGGGTTTCCGGATAAGCGGCGACGGAGATTTCGAAGTTGCCGATTTTTCGCAATCCTGCGACCAAGTCGGCAGCATAGGCGTAACCGCCGGGATGCGGCTCGTACCGGTTGGCGCCCTCGGGCGCATCGCCGCGCAGGGCGACGATATGCCGGACGCCGGCGTCCCAATAGGCGCGGGCAACATCATCGACCTCGTCCTTCGTCGCGCCAACGCAGGTTAAATGTGCGGCCGGCGGCATGGATGTTTCGTTGACGATGCGTTCGACCGTCGAATGCGTGCGTTCGCGAGTCGAGCCGCCGGCGCCATAGGTGACGGAGACGTACTCCGGTTTCAGCGGTTCCAATCGCTTGATCGCGGTCCAAAGGGTTTCCGCGCCTTTGTCGGTCTTCGGCGGGAAAAACTCGAACGAGACGGTGACATCGTCCGGCAGCGGCGCCGCGATCATCATCTCGGTCGCGGGTGGGCGGCCGCCACGGGTCACGTTAAGGAGGTTCGGCGCGGCGTCGGAGTTGGTTTTGCGTCGCGTCATGCGGCGGCCTCCCGTTGAGAATGTCTTTTTGTCTTTTCGCAACGCCAGATCGTCACGGTTAGCGGGTCGCCGCTCAAATGGGTCATCCCGGTCACGTTTACGGCTGCGCGGGTAAATGCTTCGTCGAAATCGGTGTCGGCGAAGCCCAAGCGGCGGTGTTGGTGACTGGTCCGAAGGTCTTCGACGTCGTGCCGCCCGAAATCGGCGATCAGCAGGGTGCCGCCGGATTTGAGCACACGCGCCGCCTCGGTCACGGCACCGGTGATGTCATCGACGAAGTGAAGCACTTGATGCACGACGACAACGTCGAACATGTTGTCGGGGAAAGGGAGTGAATAAAGATCCCCTTGCCGGACATGGCAATGGGCATGCCCTGCGCGTTCCAGATTGTTGCGTGCCACCGACAGCATGTCGCGGGACAGATCAACACCTTCGCCATGCGAAATCCGGTCTGCGAACAAGGCAAGCATCTCGCCCGTGCCGGTGCCGATGTCCAAAAGCGACCGCACACGACCGTCTGATATCGACGCCAGTAACGCTGCGTTGACCTGATCCTGGTCGACATGCATGCCGCGGATTTCGCTCCACGCTTTGGCGTTGGCGCTAAAGTACTGGTCGGCTGCTGCTGCGCGTTCTTGTTTGACGAGGTTCAGCCGCTCTCGGTCGCGGGACAGCACCGTATCGTTTTCGGGAATGCCGTCAATCGCGGCATCGACGATGCCGGCCACCGTTGGCGAGGGACTAATTCGGTAGAACACCCAGCTTCCCTCGGGGATGCGGTTCAACGCCCCGGCTTCGGTCAGCAGCTTCAAGTGCCGCGACACGCGGGGTTGGCTTTGGCCGAGGATACGAACGAACTCGCTGACCGTCAGGTCGCCACCACTTTGGCACAGTGCGGCGATGCGCAACCGCGTCGGTTCGGCGAGAGATTTCAAAAGCTGTACGGTTTTGTCCATGATCAATCCAGTGCAGAATAATCAATAAAAGATATAAACATATCTTTATGTCAAGTCAAAGCGGGGGATATGGATAATCTTTCTTAACCATCTGCCGCTATCCTTGGTCGGACGAGATGGGACCTATCGACGGCGAGGACGGAGCGTACGTATGCCGAGTATTTCGAAAACCGAACGTTCGATCATGCAACACAGGGCGGGGTTGCCAAGACCCCCGTCGGTGCGACACCGCTGGCAGCCGCAGGTCGGCAAAAAAGGCCGATTGGTTCTGGTCCGTTAAGGCGGAAGTCCCGTAAGCCCTTCATGACGGCTTCGTGATGCGCCATGGCTTGACTTGCAGGGACGCTGCCGTAGCTTCTGACTATCCGTATTCGATGTTTTGGGGTATCTTCCCCGGCCCGTGTACGGGGCTCGTGTATTTTTGTTGAATTGAGACATTCGTATGACGCGTTTGCTTGCCACTTTGTTCGTTGTCGTTTTTTGGGTTGTGTCTCCCGCGAAAGCCGGTTCGCTTGAGGATGGCGCGATGTCGTTCATCCAGGCGATGGAAAAGGAAGCGATTGCCTCATTGACCGATCCGGACAAGCCGCGGGAAGACCGCGTTGCCGCATTTCGGATGATATTTAATGAGCGGTTTGCGGTGCAAAGCATTGCCCGTTGGACGCTCGGTCGGAATTGGCGCCGCGCCAACGAGGAAGAACGGACGGAGTTCCTGAAATTGTTTGAGGAACTGATGGTTGTTACGTACGTCGACCGATTTCAGAATTATTCCGGCGAAGGCATCGAAATTCAAAAGGCCGTCCCGGTCGATGAAAACCGGGCGACGGTACATTCGATCATTCCACGACCGGAGGAGTCCGGCGGCAAACCGATCACCGTGTTGTGGCGTGTCGGCCGCCAAGGCGATATCTTTAAGGTCTTGGACGTCGTCGTTGAAGGCGCGTCGATGAGCATCACCATGCAGCGCGAGTTCACGGCGATTATCAAGAATACCGGCGGCGTGTCCGGCCTGATCAGCGAACTTAAGAAAAAGACCGAGCAACTGAATCCGTCGTAGTCGTTCCGGACACCAGAAAAACCGGGATCGGCGTTGATCTCGAATCCTGTTGTCAAAAAAATGGAATCGGCTAAGGTTTTTAGCAGGCACACTGTCGCGAGTGTTACTGAAGACCGTTACCGCGGAACATACAGGTACTTTCCGGCAATGTGAGGGGTCAATGTGCGCAAGCCGCGTGGTCTGCGCTGACGCTAAAACTGTCGTAGAAGGATATCGAAATGGCAAGCGGTACCGTGAAATGGTTCAACCCCACAAAGGGTTACGGTTTCATTCAGCCCGATGATGGCTCCAAAGACGCATTCGTGCATATCAGTGCGGTCCAAAACTCGGGCTTGGCGTCCTTGGAAGAAGGCCAAAAAGTAAACTATGAGCTGGTCGAAGGGCGCGGCGGTAAAATGGCGGCGGAAAACCTATCTGTTGCCGATTAACCGTCAACGTGACGAAGTATCGAGGGGGCGCCGTTCGGCGCCCCTTCTTTCTTGCCGCACGAGATCTAGGATTTCGATGCGGCGATCCCTTCGAGGCGGTCAATTTTTCTGATCGACGGAAACAATCGCCACCACAGTAGGCCGATGCCGACGGTCGCCATGCCACCGACCAAGACCGCAGGGACGGTGCCGATCCCACCCGCCATCACACCGGCGCGGAAATCGCCGAGTTCATTGGACGCGTTGATCGAAATCGAGTTGATCGCGCTGACCCGGCCGCGCATGTCGTCGGGGGTGGCTATTTGAACCATTGTCAGACGAATATAGACGCTGATCATGTCGGCGCCGCCATAGATTGCGAGGGCCGCCAAGGATAACCAGAACATCGTCGAAAGACTGAACACGACGATCGACATCCCAAAGACGACCACCGATATGAACAACGCCGGCCCCATGTACCGGGGAGCCGTCATTTGCGTCAAAATCAGTCCGACCAATAGTGCGCCGGCGCCGGGCATTGCGCGCATGATGCCGAGGCCCTCCGGCCCAACATGCAGAATATCGCTGGCGAAAATCGGTAACAGCCCCATCACGCCACCGAATAGAACGGCCAACAAATCGATCGAAATCGCGCCGAGAACGACCTTGTTATGCCAAACGTAATGGAAGCCTGCGAAGACGGTCTCGACGTTCAGGGGAACGGGGCTCATGATTCGAAGCCCCTTTCGAATGACCAAACCCGCCGCCCCTGCGACCAAGAACACGCCGAGGATAACAAAGTATGCTTGGGTGTCGAGCCAGGCGATCAGCAGGCCGCCAATCGCAGGTCCGAGAAGACCGGATGCCTTGTTGAACGACGACGAGTAGGCGACCGCGCGCGGAAAGTCCGCTTCCGGTACCACATTCGGCAGGAGCGCCTGGCTGGCTGTCAGGAAGAACGACCTGGCGACGCCGGAAAACATCAAGGCGGCCAAGATCAATCCGACAGACACGACATCGAAATAAAAGAACATTGCGATGGCAGCGGCGGTTGCCGCTTCGACGGCGTTGCAGGAAACCATGATGCTTCGGCGCTCAAACCGGTCGGCGGCGTATCCGGCAACTAGGAACAGGGCCAGCGCAGGCGCGAACTGGACCAGTCCGATCAAGCCGAGGTCGAACGGATCGCGGCTGATCTGGTACACATGCCAGCCCACGGCGACGGTCAACGAATGAACGCCGATCGCCTTGAAACCCCGGCAGACGATCAGGGCCAGGAAATCTTTGTTCTTGAGGAGGCGGTGCGGTGGCTCCGGATCGGAACCCTCGGCGGAAACGGACATCCGTTATTCTTAGACCAAGCCGAGGACGTCGTAAATCAAGCTGGATGGGTGGTGTTGATGCAGATCATCGCGGGGACCGCGCATTCCGCCTACCGTATTCGCATCGTTCGTATCTTGACTCAATCTAAGGAGGACACGTCATGGTCGAGAAGTCGGATGTCAGCACGCCGCGCCCCGATTGGTGGTCGCAACTCTACGAGCCGATGCGCCAATTCGGCAACCGGATCGCAGACTTCTTTTCACCCAGTTCCGAAGCGGCGGCGACCGAGCAGTATTACGAAATCAGCGTCGAGCTTCCCGGTGTTAGCGAAGACGATATCACCGTCGAGGCGCACGATCACAAGCTGACCGTTACCGGCGAGAAGAAAATCGAGCGCACGGACGAGGGCAAGAATTATTACTTCTCCGAGCGCGTATACGGCAGCTTCCGCCGTGCCTTCCAGCTTCCGGCCGACGCGGATGCCGACAAAATCGCGGCAACGCATAAAGATGGTTTGTTGACCATCAAAATTGCCAAAATCGCCGAAGATGCGACGAAGCCGAAACAAATTGCCATAACGCGCGGATAAGTCCAATGGCGTCGGGATGGCGGCCGATCACCTGAGCGTGGACGGCGGTCGTCCTGGCTCATTGAACGGCACGTCGACGGTTTCCGGCGCGGCGTGACTTGCCCGTAGGGTATTTCCGGTCAATATGAATGAAGATTGCGGTATCAGGCGCAATCAGCATTGCAGCGCGCGAACCGGGAGGACAGTCACATGGCCGGAAACTCAGCGAATAAGAAGGCGCACGCCGTCGGTATAAATCACGTTGCCCTTGAAGTTGGCGATATCGCCGCGGCGCTTGAATTCTATGGAACGTTCCTGTCCTTCGAAATCGAAAGCCAAAGCGATACGGCGGCGTTCATCTATTTCGGTGATCAGTTTATCAACTTCACCAAAGGTCGAACCCAAGCGGCTGATACGCAACGACACTTTGGAATCGTCGTCGACGACAAGGACCTAGCGCGACGCACATTGGAAGAGATGGGCGTCGATATCCTGCCGGGCCGGTTTCTCGATTTCTTTGACCCCTGGGGCAATCGCGTCGAACTCACAACGTATAGTGGGATTCAGTTCACCAAGGCCGCGCATGTCCTTCGCGGCATGGGACTTGCGCACTTGGAAAAAACCGAAGACGCCGTGCGCGAGCTTACGGAGAAGGGTATGGCCCCCCCGGCCGACTAATCGATTTCGCCGCGCCCACCGTACTGTTGGGGAGGGGACAAAGTATGCCCGAAGTAATCGTTGCTTTGCTAAGCGTATTTTAAGGTCTGACGGAATAACGTAGCGTCGAACGACCCAAGAACCTAGAAAGGTTTCCGAATGCTCTTGTCGACTCCGAATAGACCGTATGTCCTGCGGTCGTTCACGATGGTCGCCGAAAAAGATCTCAAATGTACGGATAGTCGGACGGCGCTCGACTACTGGCGTGCCCGCAAAGGTGAGGTCATTGCGCCTCGTTGGGCCGATATCGACCTCATGGATTTCTCGACCGATGTCATTCCACGCATGATCGTTGTCGACTATGAGGCGGATAAAGACGATTTCCGTTATCGGTTTTTCGGAACATGGCAAGTCGCCGGTCATCAATCCGATATGAGTGGAAAGTACGTCAGTCACTTTGATACCGACGTCTACGGTCAAGGCGTACGGACGCAGTACGATAGCGTCCTGCAATCGGCGAAGCCAAGGGTGTTTCATTTGCACATGGTTTTACGGAACGTTCACTTCGACACCGAGATCCTGCGCCTTCCGTTGTCATCGGATGGTGAGTGCATCGACAAGATCTGGTGCATCGAAACCCCGGTCTCGACGGTGCAAAGCGCCTGAACCCCATTTGATGCGAGGTCGACACAACATGGTTGTGCGTCCCATTGCTCCCCGCGACGTCTATCCGCTTGCCGACCTGGTTTTCGATGCGGTGCATCGCGGTACGCGGCATGTGTACAGCGCGGGACAGCGCGCAGCGTGGATGCCGCGTGCGCCCAGTGGGGGGGAGTGGCATCGGCGACTTTTGCGCGATGTTGGATGGATCATAGAACACCTTGGCAAACGGGCCGGTGTGCTAACCCTGTCCGACCAAGGCCATATCGATTTGGCCTATGTAACACCGGATCTGATGGGCACGGGTCTCGGTGGCCGGTTGCTCGACTATGCCGTCGCGACCGCGCGCCGTCGCGGCCTCCGCCGCATGACCGTTGATGCAAGTATGGTGGCCGCCCCGTTTTTTGCACGTCACGGTTGGCGGACTATTCGGCGGCAACGGGTCCGCCGTAAAGGTGTGCTGCTGGAAAACGTTCGAATGAACCTGGACCTGCGTCAGCCGGCATACTGGATCTATCGTTCGTGCGGATCCAACTGGCGTTCTTTATCGGCTTCTCGAACCGAGTCGTACGTCAGTTGGAGCATGGCCTGAAGTGTCCTTGTCACGTCGTTCCCGGAACACCCGGTAAGCGTCAGGGCCAGCATGATTGCGGCAGCGAATTGAGATCGATATTTCATCGACACTGAACACCGTTGCGAACGTTTCAAGGTGCCAAATGATAGTATGCCAGTGCCGATGCGACGAGCTAAAATAACAACCTATGACGCGCGATGAGTACAACGCCTTTTGCCGAGATCTTCCCGCCACCACGCACGTCGTTCAGTGGGGCGGTGCCGATGTGTGGAAAGTCGGGGATAAGGTTTTTGCGATCTGCGGTTGGGGTGTGGACGATTTTCCCGCCGTGACGTTCAAAGTTTCGGATATCGGTTTTGAAATGCTCCGCGATTCCCCCGGTTGCCGGCCGGCCCCCTATTTGGCTTCGCGAGGGTTCAAATGGATACAGCGCCATGCCCCTGGTAGTCTCAGCGACCAGGACCTCATGGCATATCTAGAGCAATCGTATGATTTGGTGGCGGCTAAGTTGAGCAAAAAGAAACGGCGCGCGCTCGGAATCGACTGAGCACGCGCCGTGAATTCTTTTGCGTCGGCAGCAGTCGCTGCCGACGGGGCAATTAGCCTTCGACCGTGATGTTCTCAGCAGCCATTTTGCCATCGCGACCGGCGACGAGTTCGTAGTTCACTTTCTCGCCTTCGCGAAGGCCGGACAGACCGGACCGTTCAACGGCGCTGATGTGAACGAACGCGTCCTTGGAGCCATCTTCCGGCTCGATAAAACCATAACCCTTGGTCGGGTTAAACCATTTGACGGTGCCTTTAGCCATCGGTTTTCCTTTCAAGACTGTTTAATTGAGGAACGGTTCCAACCGATACCTCATGTAAAACGTTCACAATGTCGAGGAAGTAGCCTGGCTTTGTCGTCAGCACGATCAATCTAGGTAGCAACACGACGTGGAAACGTCCGCCGACCATACACGGGTTATCGCGCTGCACAAGTTAATTGTCGGTGACAATGGTGCGTTGCCAGATGCCAAAAAGAGACCCGCCGGGCGCACCCGGCGGGCAAAGTAGGGTCGGCGAATGCCGTTGTGGGTCTTAGCTGAACATGTCGGCAACGATGCCTTCGTACCAGCCGATCGATTCTTCGTAAGTCTGCTTGCGCAATTGTGCGTCTTCACCGGTCTTGCTGATGAAGCCCTCGGTCTTGGCGATCTTTTCTTCCGTTGCCTCGTATTTTGCGCCGACTTTCACGCCGTCGTCCGTGGCGATCAAGCTCCAGCAGGTATTGGCGAACCGAGCCGGGAACAGTTTTGAGCCCGTCAGCGAGGCGCGTACGGCCATCGCCGCGACCTTGGCTTGGCTGTTGGCCGAGTAGCCGGATTTCGGCATGTCACCGGCGATGGTGGCGTCACCGACAAGGTACACGTTTTCGTCCATTTGGCTTTGCATGGTCGCCGGAACGATCGGGCAGAAACCGCTGTCGTTGGTCAGGCCGGCCGCCGTTGCGACGTTGCCGGCTTTCTGGCCGGGAATGACGTTGGCGACGTCGGCTTTGAAGACTTCGGCGTCTGTGTGGATTTCCATGGCATCGGTATCGATCCGCTCGACTTTGCCGGCGATCGAGCCCGGAAGCCATTCGACCATGCCCGGATAGTGTTCGGCCCAGCCTTCGGCGAACAGCCCCTGTTTGGAGTGCTTTTCCTTCGGGTCGACGATCAGGATTTTTGCCGTCGGGTTCTTCTGTTTGAAGATATGGGCAATCATTGAAATCCGCTCGTACGGCCCCGGCGGACACCGATAGGGGTTCGGTGGCGCCACCATGACGAACGTGCCGCCCTGCGGCATTGCTTCGACTTGTGCCTTTAGTAGTTGGGTCTGAGAACCCGCTTTCCAGGCATGCGGCATCTTATTGGCGTTTTCGACACCGTATCCGGGAACCGTGTCATAGCGGAAGTCGATACCCGGCGCGATGACCAGTCGGTCGTAGGACATGGATCCGCCCGAGGCGAGACTAACCATCTTTTTGTCGCGGTCGACGGTGGTCGCCCAGTCATGCACAACATTGATGCCGTAATTGCTGGTGAGCGCCCCGTAACTGTGGCCGATCGACTCGTAACTACGGAATCCCCCGAGGTATAGATTCGAGAAAAAGCACGTGTAATAGGCGCGTGAGGGCTCAATCAACGTTACGTCGATTTCGCCTTTCGCCGATCTTGCGAGATAGCGTGCGACCGTTGCACCGCCGGCGCCACCACCGACGATGACGACTTTGGGACGCGCCGCGAGGGCTAGCCCCGGTGCGGCGATTAGACCACCCATGGCGGCGGCGGCGAGGCCGAATTTTCTACGTGTAAGTTTCATGTCTCTCCCTCCAGTTCATTAATGACAATTACGGGTTCACTTTTTCGAAGTAGGCTGCGAGTGCGGCAATCTCCTCATCGTTCAAGGGGCCGGCAATCATGCGCATGACGGGGTGCGCACGGGCTTTTGACCGATACGCATGCATTGCCGTAACAAAAACTTCCGGCGGCCATCCGACGATTGACGGAATACCTTTGTCTTCGCCGGTCGTTTGATGACAGGTCGTGCATTCTCCGGCGAGATACTCGCCAAAATCCGGATCGCCTTGAATGGCAAGAATAGTCGGATCGACCGCCGGATCGTGCGGAATGGCTTCCGCCGTGGGCGCGGCTTCGGGGATGTCCCGGGGATTGGCGGAATACACGCGTAAATAGGCAATGATGTCGGCGCGATCCTGTTCGTCTTTGACCCCGCGGAATTGCATCCGTGTCCCGGACACCAGTGAACGTGGATCTTTGATGTAGACGTCTAGATTCTGCAAATCCCAATGGAGTCCATTTTGGCCGGCCCTCTTGATGTCTTCGGAGTACTTGACGCCATCAATGACGCCGGCGCGGCGGCCAAACAATTCGTTCAGATGGGGGCCGACGGTGTTTTGTGCGTTGGGGCCGACTTGATGGCATGAGGCGCATTGTCGGAACAACTTCTCGCCGCGCTCGGCATCGGCCGCATCGACCGGCGCCGTCATTGCCATCGCGATGACACCGGAGATTGCAATGCCGCGCAAACCTCTGACGCGTTCCCACCCGAACCGCACGCTGGGTCGCCTCCCCATTTTGATTTCATTATCGTTTTTTCGAATATGTCGGCTCATTTTACATTTGTCAATTGTTGAATAGGTCGCCATGCGCGTGCGATGCACGACGCTTTTACGTGCGAATTCGTTTGCTATATTAAAGTAAGTCCAGGGGCATCGTGCGCGATGTGTCGCGCACGCGGGGCTTCAACGTCAATCTGGCGTCGGTGACTTTGGATTGGTTTCGGGGATCGGGCGTCGGTTTGGTCAAGATTTTGTACATTGAAGACGAGCCGCTGTTGGGTGAGCTCTTTAAGCGTTCTATGGCCGCGCATGGGTTCGACACGGAAATTGCGGGAACGGGTGCTGACGGGATCAGACGAACGCTGGAAGAGACGTTCGATGTTATCGCCATCGACTACCAATTGCCGGATACGACCGGCATTGATCTTGCCCGAGATTTGCTGATCCGATTTCCTGATCTACCGTTATTGATGGTCACCGGACGCGGCGATGAACGGCTCGCTGTCGAAGCGATGACGTTGGGAATCGCCAACTACGTCGCCAAGGATGACGAGAAGGTATATCTGGAACTCATTCCCAGCATCATCCGGCACCTACTGTTTCGCGCCGAACAACATCGAAGCCAGAAGCTGTCCGAGGACAAGGTGCGCGACACGGCGCAACGCCTCAGGACGATTGTCGATGCCTCGCCCCTAGCAATCTTGGATATGGAACGGGACGGAGCGATCATTTCCGTCAATCCGGCGGCCAGTCGGATGCTGGGCCTTCGCGCGGAGGAGAGCGTTGCATTGCCGTTTTCCGATATCGCCATACCGGAGGACCGGGCGACGTTGTCCGAAGCCCTCGAAAAGGCGTCGGAAGGGACGCCGACCGAGATTGAATTCGGCACGGACCTGCCGAAGGGGCCGCGGTATTTCGAGGCGCATCTTGCACCGCTTCGCGATTCAAAGGATCAGGTCATCGGCATTCTGGCGCTGGTCGCCGATGTGACCTCGCGCCACCTTGCTGAAGTCTCACGGGATAATGCGTTGGCCGAGGCCGTCCAGGCGAACAAGGCAAAATCGACGTTCCTCGCGACCCTAAGTCACGAATTCCGTACACCCCTCAATGCGATCATGGGATTTGCCGACGTCTTGCGTTCCGAAACCTACGGGCCCATCGGCTCCGAGACGTACAAGGACTATGCGCACCACATTCATGAGAGTGGCGGCCATATGCTGTCACTGGTGAACGAGGTTCTGGATGTGGCGACCATCGAAGCCGGCAAGCGCGAGTTCCATATGGAGGATATCGACCTTAAGCTATTGATTGGCGAATGCGTCGAAATGTTTGCGCAAATGGCCGATGAGCAGGATGTTTCATTATCGGCCGATGTCGACGAAAGTGCGACAAAAATGCGAGCGGACCGCCGCGCCATCGTTCAGATTCTTCAGAACCTAGTTTCCAATGCCCTGAAATTCTCCGATGCTGGCGGCAAGGTGGTCGTTGCCGTCGCGTCGATTGACGGGGGGATCGCGCTAAGCGTCTCCGATGCCGGTCGCGGCATCCCGGCAGACCGTCTCGCCAAAGTGACGGAGCCTTTTTATCAAGCGCATAACGACGAATACACATCGCAAGAAGGGTCCGGCCTCGGCCTTGCCATCGTCAAATCCTTGGTCGATGCGCACGATGGCAGCCTTAATGTTCGCAGCGCCGTGGGGCGCGGGACGACGGTCCGAATTTTCTTTCCGAACTAAATGATTGAGCGTGCACCAACGGCGTTTTGTCTCAGTTTTCGTGACGATGCGATGGTTTCGTGCTTTTGTCCGGACGGTTGTGGCGAGCATAATGTTCAAAGCATAAGACGACGAAGGGTGAACGAAATATGACGAAAACCGGCGTGATGATTTGTGGTCACGGCTCGCGCAGCCAGGCGGCGGTCGATGAGTTTGCCGCCCTCGTTGCCCAGATGCCGGGGCATTTCGATGATTGGCCGGTGGAATACGGATACTTGGAGTTCGCCAATCCGGTTATACGCGACGGGCTGGACCGGCTGCGCAACCAGGGTTGCACCCGTATTCTGGCAGTGCCCGGCATGTTGTTCGCGGCGATGCATGCGAAAAACGATATCCCGTCGGTGCTGAACACCTATGCGCAAACCCATGATATGGACATTCGATACGGTCGAGAATTGGGTGTCGATTACAAGATGATCCGCGCGGCAGCGGCCCGGATCGATGATGCGATCACCGCCGCGGACGCGGCGTCCGGGCCGATATCTCGCGACGACACCTGCCTCGTTGTGATCGGGCGCGGGTCGAGCGATCCCGATGCCAACTCCAACGTCGCCAAGGTGGCACGGTTGTTGATGGACCGGACGGGCGTCGCCTGGCACGAAGTCGGTTATTCCGGCGTCACGTTTCCGTTGGTCCAGCCATGCCTCGAACACGTCGTGCGGCTTGGTTACAAGCGGATCGTCGTGTTTCCATACTTCTTGTTCACCGGGATTCTGATCGATCGTATTTACGGTTTCACCGATGTCGTGGCCGGTGCCCATCCCGACGTGCAATTCGTCAAGGCCGGATACCTGAACGATCACCCCGAAGTTCTGGCGACCTTTGCCGAGCGTGTCACCGAGATTCTGGACGGCGACAATGCAATGGACTGTACGCTCTGCAAATACCGCGACGCGGTTGTCGGGTTCGAAGCCGAAGTCGGTGCGCCGCAACAAAGCCACCATCATCATGTCGAAGGACAAGGCGCTAGCGCGCCGGGATCGAATGTCGCCGATTGCACGTTGTGCGATACATTCTGCACCGGGGCGTGCCGTCTTGATCTTGGCCATCATCATCATGGCCAAGATGACGATCACAGCCATCATCATCATCCGGTCTATCCGCAGGCGGATCACCCGCTGGGCCCGGAAAGCGTGCGTAAGACATTGAAGTAATCGAACCGCGGAGACGACAATGGACTTCAGTTTGAAAGGCCAGTCGGCACTGGTGACCGGGGGCAGCCGCGGGATCGGGCGCGCCGTCGCCATGATGCTGGCCGAGCGCGGCGCCGATATTGCGATTTGCGGCCGGACCGAGGAAAGCCTCGTCGCAACGGCCGCAGAACTGGCGGAGTTCAGCGGTCAGGTCGCGACCATACAGGCCGACGTCAGCCGGCCCGAAGACATCGAACGCTTGGTGCCGACGGCGGTCGACGCGTTGGGCGGGGTCGATATTTTGATCAACAACGCCGTCACGTCGACCAGCGCTCGGTTCGATCAACTTACCGACGACCAGTTTCGCTATCACATCGACGTTAAGCTGATGGCCTACATCCGGATCGCCCGATTGGTGCTGCCGCATATGCAGGCACGCGAGGGCGGACGGATCGTCAACATCGGCGGTATGTCTGCCCGGCATGTCACGCCGCTTCGGATGACCAACGGCGTCGTCAACGCGGGAGTTGCCAATTTCACCAAACAGTTCGCCATGTATGCCGGGCCGCACGGCGTCACGGTGAACTGTGTGCACCCCGGCTATACCGCGACCGAACGCGTGATGCAGATTTTCGAGCGTGAGTCGATCGAAACGGGCGAAGCCGTTGACGCGATCATGTCCAAGCATGCCGAGGGCACGCCGTTGCGCGCCTTGATTCAACCCGAGGATATCGCCGGTGCGGTTGCTTTTTTCTGCAGTCCCTTGGCGCGTATGGTGACGGGACAATGCCTTGCCGTCGACGGCGGCATCAGCGACGCGATCGTCTATTGAGCGGTGTTCGGCCGGCGATACTGCTTGACTTCGCAACGCTAGAGGCCCACATCTCCATTACATACCTTTCTCGCGATAGCGCGACACGCCGCGATATGCGGATTTTCCCGAGATCGATTTTATAAAACGCATTTGCACCGGCCGCGCCCGGTTCAGGGGCACATCGCCGGAATACTCTTCGACCCTATTGGCCGAAGCCCCTGGCGCATAGGAATACACATGACCACGATGACTTTCGCCGAGCTTGGCTTGGCAGACCCGTTGTTGCGCGTGCTGAAGGCCCGCGACTACACCACCCCGACGCCGATTCAGGCACAAACAATCCCAATGCTCTTGCAGGGCCGCGACGTCATGGGCATCGCCCAGACAGGCACCGGCAAGACCGCATCGTTTGCTTTGCCGATTCTACAGGACTTAATCGATGAGCCGTCCCCGAAGTCGGCGAAAAAACCGCGTGCCTTGATTCTGGCGCCGACGCGTGAACTCGCCGTCCAAATCGACCAAGAAATGCGGGCTTACGGCAGGGACGTCCGCTTCCGCCAGTCCGTTATCTTCGGCGGCGTCAAGCAAGGCCGTCAGGTCGACGCCCTGCAACGCGGCGTCGACGTCGTGATCGCCACACCTGGTCGGTTGCTCGACCTGATGAACCAACGGCATCTGTCGTTGAGCGAGATCGAGTTCCTGGTCCTCGACGAAGCCGACCGCATGCTCGATATGGGCTTTATCAACGATATTCGAAAAATCGTCGCCAAGCTGCCGGCCGATCGTCAGACCTTGATGTTCTCGGCAACCATGCCGCCAAAGATCGCCGCGCTGTCCGCCGACATGCAGGACGAACCTGTGCGGGTCGAAGTGGCCGCGCAGTCGACGCCGATCGAACGCATCGAACAAACGGTTCATCATGTGACGGCGGCCGATAAGCGTGGCCTCTTGGTCACCATCCTGAAAGACCCGGCGCTGGCACGGGTGATTGTGTTTACCCGCACCAAACACCGCGCCGACCGTGTCGCCGGCATCCTGGAAAAGAACGGCGTCAAAGCCGTTGCCATTCACGGCAACAAATCGCAAAACGCCCGGCAGCGGTCGCTGAACATGTTCAAATCGGGCAACGCCCGGGTTCTTGTCGCGACCGATATTGCGGCCCGCGGGATCGATATCGACGGCGTGACGCACGTCATCAATTTCGAACTTCCGAACGAACCGGAAAGCTATGTGCACCGCATCGGTCGGACCGCACGCGCCGGCGCCGTCGGAACCGCCATTTCATTCTGCGACCCGACGGAACGCAGTTATCTGGGCGAGATCGAGAAAACTATTCGCATGAAGTTGACGCGGGCAGAAGGCGGCGACTGGTCCCCGATCGATATCGAAGAAGACCCACGTCCAGCCCGCCCGCAGCGTAACAAGCCGCGGCCTCAAAATCGCCGCGGCAATGGCACCGGCAAGAACGAGGATGCGGCGAAGTCCGGCGCGCGGCGGCCCCGGCGGCGTAATCGCCGCCGCGCCGCTTGAGGTTTGATCTTCGGTGAAAGGTTCCCCATTTAATGGGAACCGAACCTTAATTCGAAAGATGATTTCATGAGCGACCGTATTACCCTCGAAGTGTTTTCCGACTACGTATGTCCGTGGTGCTACCTCGGTGACAATCGGGTCAAACAGGTCCGAGATACCTTCGACGTCGATATCAAGCTGGTGCATTTCCCATTGCATCCGGAGACACCGACCGAGGGCCGTCTGTTGATGGACCTGTTTAATTGCGGGCAGGCCGAAATCGATGCCAAGAACGCTCGGATGCAATCGATGATGGCCGCCGAGGGATTGCCGTTTACGGACCGGACGCACACCTACAACAGCCGCCTGGCGCAAGAGGTCGGCTCATGGGCCGAAACGCAGGAAGGTGGCAGTGCCATTCACGACAGGTTTTTCGAAGCCTATTTCGTCGAGCGCCGCAACGTCGGCGATGTCGAGGTTATTCTGGACGTTGTTGAAAAGGCGGGCCTGGATGTCGCCGCGGCGCGGGACGTCGTCGAAAACCGCACCTTCAAGGACGCCATCGACGCCGATTGGGCGAAGTCACACCAGTACGGTGTGACCGGTGTGCCGACCTTTGTCAGTGGCGGCCAAGGCATGGTCGGCGCCCAACCCTACGAGGCGTTGGCGCAACTGATGGATGCGGTCGGCGCTCCGAGAAAGGCAGCCTGACGACCTCAAGGATACGATCATGCAACGAAGAAAACTCGGACAGACGGGCACGACCGTTTCGGCGCTTGGCATCGGCGCTATGTCCTTCACCGATTTTTATGGTCCGACCGATACGGCGACATCACATGCACTGCTGACCGTCGCCCTTGATGTGGGCATCGATCATCTTGATACCGCGAACATATACGGTAATGGAATATCGGAGGAGCGGATCGGCTCGTTCCTGAAAACGCTTAACCGGACAGACCGCGCGTTCTTCAAAATTGCAACGAAGGCCGCCAACCGCGTCGATGCCGACGGCAATCGATGTTTCGACAATAGTCGAGATCACTTGACGGAAGAATTGGAAAAGTCGCTGACTCGGCTTGGTGTCGAATGCGTTGACTTATTCTATGTCCATCGCCGCGACCCGCGGATTGAGGTCGAGGACGTTGCGGACACGCTGGCGGGGCTTGTCGCAGCGGGAAAAACCCGGGCCGTTGGCTTCTCGGAAATTGCGCCGACGACGTTGGCGCGGGCGCATGCCGTACATCCAATTGCGGCGGTGCAGTCCGAATACTCGCTCTCGACCCGCTCGCCGGAACTGGGGTTGATCCAAAAAACCGCCGAGATCGGCGCATCCTTGGTGGCGTTTTCGCCGGTCGGCCGCAGCCTCCTGACCGATGCGCCACATGATCGTGCGAAGGCCGAAACGATCCCATTCCTGAAAAATAATCCGCGGTTTATGGAGCCGAACCTCAGCGCCAATATCGATGCAACCGCTGGGTTTCGTGCGTTGGCCGATGATTTCGGCGTTACGGCGGCAGGCCTGGCGATCGCCTGGTTGTTGCACAAAGGGGATCACGTCTTGCCGATCCCGGGCACGCGCTCGACCGAACGGCTCCGCGAGATGGCGGCGGGGGCTGCCTTGTCGTTAAGCGAAGATGATATGAACATCATCGAGTCGGCCTTGCCGCTCGGATGGGCCCACGGCGACCGCTATTCGAAAGTACAGTGGGCCGGGCCGGAAAATTACTGTTAAGCGCAAGAGGATCTGACATGACCATTCAAGTAGGCGACCGACTCCCTGACGTCGACGTCGGTATCATGACCGATGACGGACCGGGGGTTGTGAGGACATCGGAGATTTTCGGCGGCAAGAAGGTGGCCCTGTTCGGTGTGCCGGGGGCATTCACCAAAACGTGCTCGTCGAAACACCTGCCCGGGTTTGTTATGAACGCCGGGGCCTTTGCCGCTAAGGGCATCGACGTGATTGCCTGCCTCTCGGTCAACGATCCGTGGGTGATGCAGGCATGGGCCGACAGCCAAATCGCCGATGGCAAAGTCCTGATGCTCGGTGACGGGGCGCTGAACTTTACCCGCGCCGCAGGACTCGAGGTTGACCTAAGCGCCAAGTGCTATGGCCCGCGATGCAAGCGTTTTTCAATGTTGGTCGACGACGGTGTCGTCACTCATCTGCATTTCGAAGACGGCGGGTTTGGCGAGACCAGCGCCGAGCGGCTGCTGGACGATCTCTCCTGATCAACCGATGCGGGCGAGGCGCCCGTTCGGCGGGTCCTTGCGTTCGTGATACCCGATGTCGAGCGGATAGCAGGTCGGCGCGAGTTCCTCGAAGAATGCTTCGTCCTCGGCGGTGAACTCGTACGCCAAGGCATCGATGTATCCTTTCCAGTGCGGCAGGGTGCGCGGCCCGCCGACCACGGAACTGACAATCCGGTTGTTCAGGACCCAGTTGACGGCCAGGTGTGCCGGGACGGCCCCTTTGGCATCCGCGTATTTCTTTAACTTTGCGGCCATCTTCAACGCCGATGGCGTATAAACATCGTTGTACTGCGCTTGCTCTCCGGCACCGCGTTTGGTGTCGGTCGCGGCGGCCACGTCCGTGCCGAACTTGCCGGTCAAAACACCCCGCGCGAGAGGGCTGTAGGGCACGGCCCCAATCCCGTATTCGTGACAGGCAGGCAGATATTCCAATTCGGCAACACGATAGAGGGCGTTGTAATACGGCTGCGCGATCACCGGGCGCGGTACGCCGAGTTCACGGCACATATGCGCCAAGGCCGGAATCTTCCAGGCGCGGAAGTTGCTGAACCCCCAATAGCGGACCTTGCCGGATCGGATCAAATCACCCATCGCCATCAATGTTTCCTCGAACGGGGTCGTCGGATCGGCCCGGTGTAGGTAGTACAGATCGACGTAATCGGTGCCGAGACGTTTTAGACTGCCATTGATGGCATCGGCCATCCAAGCCCGGCTGAGGCCGCGCTGGTTCGGTCCGTCGCTAATTGCCTTGCTGCCCAGCTTGGTCGCGATGACCCAGTTGTGGCGATCCTTTTTGATCAATTTGTTCAGCACCTGCTCCGACGCGCCGCCGTTATAGGACTCGGCCGTGTCGATGAAATTGATCCCTGCGTCGCGCGCTGTGTTGACGATTTTCGCGGCGGTGGCGGCATTGGTCTGTTTGCCGAACGTCATGGCTCCCAGACAGACAGGTGAAACTTTTAGGCCGCTGGTGCCTAGTCGCGCATACTTCATACCATTGCTTTCATCGTCGATGATTTCCCCAGTCCGACATGTCGGGGGTGCACGCCAAAATTTCAACGGCTGTTGTGAACGTGACGGGCTACTTGAGCTCTTTGACGAGGAGACGCTCTCGGTTCGAAGCACATGGTTTCCAACGGAGCACTGAAGTAATTGCGTTGAAATGCCAACACCGTTCATACCCATTAAAGAGTAAAGTGATGAGCGCGTGAAACGAGAGGCAGTGTAAAATCATGGATAGAGCCCCGACGACGACCAGTCTGTTCGCGCCCGATGTCGCAGCCGCAGTCGACTTCTATACGGCTAAGCTTGGGTTTACGTTATCCGGTCAATGGCTAGAGGACGGTAAGCCGCTATGGGCGGAAGTTGCGCGCGAAGGCCCAAACGGCATGGCCCGGCTTTGGTTCTTTGCCGGCGCCCTGCCAGGGCGGCCCGAACCCATTCTTACAGGTTTGATCTATATCTTCGTCGATGATGTCGATGCCGAGTTCGCACGAATCAAAGATAGCTTGCAAATCCGTTGGGGCCCCGAAGATCAGATGTACGGAATACGTGAAGTCGGGTTCGAGGATGTGAACGGTTACACACTCGTTTTTGCCCAAGACATTTGATCTGCCAGCAGGCGACCCCAGCGGCTTTTTTTACTCCGGAGTATCGCCGAGTTACGCGGTGCGCACGATAACGTCGTCGCCAAACTGCTCGCGTATCAGGCGTGTTGCATGGTCGATCATTTTGCGACTTTCATGTGCATCGATCGAAAACATGCTGCCGGCAACCGACTTCGCGTAGGTGACGAAGTGTTGCAGGCCGTATCGGATGATAAATTGTTGTTGGGTATTCATATTCGTTTTCTTTTTCATTTTTGCCGGACGTTGGGTCCGGAAAGCGAACGGGGCGACCAAAGGGCCGCCCCCTCCGTCGTTAGTCGGCCGCCGACAGATTTTCAGCGGACATCTTGCCGTTCTGACCCGGGGTCAGATCAAACGTAACGCGTTGGCCTTCGTCCAATCGGGACATGCCGGCACGCTCGACAGCGCTGATGTGTACGAATGCGTCTTTCGACCCGTCTTCGGGTTCGATGAAGCCATAACCTTTTTCGGTGTTAAACCATTTAACTGTTCCAGTCGCCATGATGATTTCCTTTCACGACAATTGAGCGGACCCACGCCTCATGCGCGGACCCTGAAATACGCCTAATTATGTCGGAGAGGGATCTTGGTGGTCGCGTTGGCGACAATCGCAAATACATCGACGACTTTTTAAAACGTACAAGGAATATAGGCACTTATTCAGAAAACACAATAGAGGTGACAATGGGCCAAGCCGGGCCGTGCCGCACTCAACTGCCCCCGGAAACGTCAAATCTCGAATGAAGCCGGATCGACCGGCCCGTGCCGGCGTCTTCGGCCATGTTTTGGACGATCCGCGCGACCGCCTGAGGAATCGTCAATGATGCGGGGACATTGGGACGATACAGGGCGCGAATGAACATCGCGTCGATTAGCGGAACCCGCCATGAATAAGGCTCGCCATCCATGGGCGTGCCGATGGGGCTGCCACGCACCCACGTTACGCGGCCGCCACCGACCAGCATGTTGTAGATGTCCTTGACGAACAAACCCGCGAGGACGTTACCGGTGTCCGTGAACCGCAGCGGACGCGCAAAGTAGGTATGCGCGAAAATCTCCTCGCCATCGGTCCCGGCCGTTCGCTCGATCCGCATCGCCGTCGGCGGCGGCTCAAGGGGGAACTCCAGGCTCGTCGCCTCATTCTGTTCGATCAGCGGCTGCAGTTTTTCACCGAGAATGGGAATCTGCGCCGCATGGGCGGCACTTTGGATGTACGCAAACGTCATCCGGGCGGCGTTCGGATTGTCGCCGCGCTGGATCGGCAATCCGGTTCTGTCGATGAAATCAGCCATCACTGCGTCAAAGACGGCGTTCGCCTCTGAATCGAGACCGTAGGTCACATACTCGATCACCGGATTTTCAAAGTGCCAGGGTTCCCAGCGACCGAAGGGAATTTTTCCGCCGGTCCCGGCCCGGAGCGTTTGTTGAACATGAGAGAGTACGCGGTAGTGCGCGAAATCGATGTCGGACGTCCGCGCTTCGACGGGTATCTCCTCGACGTCGCCCTCTGCGACTTTTGCATTCGTTGGGATCTGCGGTATCCGCGCGGCGAACTCAAGCCGGTCGGCGTCTGAGTCCTCGAAGATGGGGCGATTGGCATACGGGTCGTTCGGCACATCTCGTTCCGATGGAAGCAATACGCATGCGGAAACGACCGCAGCGAACGCCACAACCAACAATTGGCTCATTATCCTGATCAGACGGTATAACAGTGGTTTACTGCCCCTTCCGTTGCGTCGATACACCATTCATAGCCCGTAAGGATGAACAATATCTCAAGTCCTCGCCAATCGATAAACCAGAGCGGAAGATTTACTCGGTGATGTCGTTCGCATTGGCGATTATACTCCGCCGGATGTCGTGGTATCGCCGACAAGTGCTGGCTCGAGTAACCGCCATCGGGTGTGTGTTCCTGGCGGTCGCGGGTTGTGAGCCCTTTGACAATGCCTCATTGGGCCTCGATCGCTATGAGGACCGAGTGGTTACCCTGCCGCAGGTAACGCTGACCCCCGAACAAATCGGTGTCTTCGGTGACAAAGTGCATGTTGCCGCCATCAGAGTGGAGGCGGCGAAGTCCGGTTCATCTGTTGCCGCCCGCGATATCATCGCGATCAAATACCAAAAGAGGGGCCGCGAAATCTTACGACAGGAGTATGCCCGAGTTCATTACCGTCTAAAGGATGATCTCGAATTGGCGGCGCGCGATGCGCTCGGGTACGTGTTTGAAGTCGATCCCTCTTCGGAAGCCGTGTTGAATGTCGAGATTGATCTGGTGATCAACCATATCGAGGACCGCACGCCGTTTTGCGCCGGATGGGTCAGTCAAGCTGACATTAGGGCCAGGTTGCTGTTCGAGTGGTCAGACGGCATGAAGATACGTCAACGTAGCGAAGCGACGGCGCGCCGTGATGCGTGCAGCGGCCGTTGGCCGGACGCAAATGTCTTGGCCGCTACTATTCAGGATGCACTGCTGAATCTTGCGGCCGAGATCGATTCCCGCCGCGCATCGGCAACGCGTACATCGTCAAACGACCCAAAAACGCCCAGTGCAGAAGGCGATCAGCCGAGGCCTCGGTGATTGTCGATTGATTTGATCAAACCGCCATGCCGGCGGCATATCCACTGGACCATGCCCATTGGAAGTTGTAACCGCCGAGCCAGCCGGTGACATCGACGGCCTCGCCGATAACGAACAAGCCGGGGACGTTTTTCGCTGCCATGGTTTGCGACGACAGGTCCGCCGTGTCGACACCGCCCAAGGTGACCTCGGCCTTGGCGTAACCTTCGTCGCCGGCGGGCGTGATGGTCCAACGGTTCAAGGTGTCACCGAAGGCGCCGAGCGCTTTGTCGGTTTGATCCGCCATCCGGCCTGTCACGCCGAACGCTTGTACCAATCCCGCCGCCAGGCGCGTGGGGAGAATTTGGCTGAGGGCGGTCTGCACTTCTTGTTTCGGATGGGCGCGTTTTTGGGCATGAAAATAGGCTCGCATATCGCACTCTGGTGCGAGGTTGAGCGATATATCTTCGCCGTGCCGCCAATAGGAGGATATCTGCAGGACAGCCGGACCGGACAGCCCACGGTGTGTAAAAAGGGCGGCTTCGCGAAACATCGTTTTGTTGTGGCGGGCAATGCACGGCGTGGCGATTCCGCTCAGCGGTGTGGCCAAGGCCTTGTCCTCGCCACTGAGGGTCAGCGGGACGAGCCCTGGGCGAATGCCGCGCAACCGCAGGCCGAACTGTGCGGCCATGTCATGGGCGAACCCCGTCGCCCCCATTTTGGGGATCGACAGGCCACCGCTGGCCAGAACGACGACGTTGGACGTGAATGTTCCCTTATCGGTTACAACGGTATATCGGTCCGTTCGGGTAATGCCGGTGACCCGATGCGCGAGGCGTAAATCGACGCGCGCCGATTCGCATTCGGTGCGCAATAACGCGACGATGTCCCGGGCCGACGTATCGCAAAACAATTGACCGAGGGTTTTCTCGTGCCACGGGATTCGGTGTTTATCGACTAGCGCAATGAAGTCGTGCTGCGTGTAGCGGGCGAGAGCGGACTTGCAGAAATGCCGATTGCCCGAGATGAAGTTCTCAGCGCTGCAATCAAGGTTGGTGAAGTTGCACCGCCCACCACCGGATATCAGGATCTTTTTGCCCGGGGCATCCGCGTGGTCAAGCAACAGCACCGCCTTGCCGCGCTGACCGGCGGTCATTGCACACATCAGTCCGGCCGCGCCTGCGCCGATGATGATGGCATCGAAATGCATATGCGGCCTCATCGGGCGAGTGTCGCCCGTCTATTCAATCAGGGCTCAATTCCTGGCCGACCGTCGAAGTCGCTGGCGTCGTGCCGTTCGTGCAATTGCTGATCCTCCGGTCCGTGTGTGCGATTGACCATACGGCCGCGTTTGACTGCATCACGATTGCCGACATCGTAGGCCCAGCGAAGCACGTTTTTGTAGGATTGGACGTCAAGAAACTCGCCCGCGTCATATATCTTGCCGAGAACCAGAATCCCGTACCAAGGCCAGGTGGCGATGTCGGCGATGCTGTAATCCTCGCCGGCCAAGTACTTGTGATCGGCGAGATGACGGTCCAGTACATCCAATTGCCTCTTGGCCTCCATTGCAAAACGGTTGATCGGGTATTCCCATTTTTCCGGCGCATAGGCGTAAAAGTGCCCAAATCCGCCGCCAAGGTACGGCGCGCTTCCCATTTGCCAGAACAGCCAGTTGAGCGTCTCGGTCCGCGCCGGGCCGGAGGTCGGCAGGAACTCGCCGAATTTCTCCGCCAGGTGCATGAGGATCGACCCAGACTCGAATACCCGCAGCGGCGTCTCACCACTACGATCCAGCAATGCCGGAATCTTCGAATTGGGATTTATGTCGACGAACCCGCTACCGAACTGGTCGCCGTCGCCGATTTCGATCAGCCACGCGTCGTACTCGGCGCCGCTGTGGCCTTTGGCCAACAGTTCTTCCAGCATGATCGTGACCTTCACACCGTTAGGAGTGCCTTTCGAATAAAGTTGCATCGGGTGCTTGCCGACAGGCAGGACTTTTTCGTGGGTCGCGCCGGCGACGGGTCGATTGGTGCTGGCGAACTTCCCACCGTTTTCCTTATCCCAAGTCCAAACGGCAGGCGGGGTATATGTATCGGTCATAATGTCATCCTTGATATGCGGGTGGGGCGTCCGAACGGACCCCGTTGCCCTGAACATGGGGGTGCACACGGTCCGCGTCCAGAGGGGGGATGTACACGACCGTGTGAGTCACAACCGCAAATCGACTGTCTGTCCGGGTGTGAATTTAGGTGCCGCCCCGTTATGCTGGTTGCCCACAAGTTGCGGCGGAAAGCTTGGACCGTAAATATAGCGGATGAACACGCAGTAATTATTCGATTTTGCGGAGAATAATCTCAGGCGGCCACCTATGCACTTTGAAAATCCACACTATCAGACGTGCTACGATTACTGGCGACGTCTGAAGGGCGATCGAAAATCGCCATCGTGGCGGGAATGGGATTGGATCGAACTGCCGCCGAACCTGATTCCCTACTTCTTGGTGGTCGATGTTCAATTCGACCCAATGGAATTCCAATATCGGTTTTACGGTACGGCCTCGGTCACCGTGCATGGTCGTGACTACACCGGTCGAAAGGTAAACGATCTACGGACCACCGGCGAAATTGAAACGACCATCGCCCAGTATTCGGACGTCGTGGCGCAGCACGATGCGATCGCCTCTGAATATGAAATTCTCGCCGGTACAACCGGATTGCCGATCATCCAGATGTCGCTGCGGATGCCGTTTTCAGAGGATGGCGAACGGGTGACGCAAATCGCGACGTTTGTCGATTGGACACATGATCTCAAGCGAATTCGTTCAGAACTGGTCGGCGAGTTCGGACCCGGCATTTAAATGGTTTCAGGGAAACGGTGTTTATCCCTCGCCGCCGATGACGATATCGACGAATAGGGCGTTGGCGCTGTTCTCCAACGCTTCGCGAAATTCTTCG
Source organism: Rhodospirillales bacterium (assembly GCA_965222395.1). Classification (GTDB taxonomy): domain Bacteria; phylum Pseudomonadota; class Alphaproteobacteria; order Rhodospirillales; family Casp-alpha2; genus UBA4479. The sequence goes on along the minus strand of OZ244947.1, from coordinate 2,408,563 downwards.
TCCGACAGGCCTGCCGGTAGGCGAACCTTGGTTTCGGCGCAGAACAGCGCGCCGCCATCAACCGGTGCCGACTCGATCCGGGTTTCCATGTCTTCGACGCTGGCCCCAAGCCCCGCGATGGTGCGCGTCAGTTCAAGGACGATGCCCGGATGATCCGGTCCGACGATCTCAAAGGTGATCACGGGACCGGTGGCCGCCGGGGCGGCCCCGGCGGCGTGGACCATAACCTGGATCATGTCGTCGCCATGTGCGCCAAGCGCCGTTTCGAGGATTGTGGCGTTTCCGTTCGGGACCGAGACACGGGCGACGCCAGCAAACATATCGGCGAGATTGGTCATCCGACTTTCCAGCCAATTGCCACCGTTTTCGGTGACGATCTCGGCAAGCCGTTCAACGATGCCCGGCCGGTCGCGGGCAATAAACGTGATGATCAATGTGTCGGACATTCGGACGTCTCCCAGGGGTCAATTCAGCGGTTCGTATCGTGACAAAACGAGATGAGCGCAAGACATGTCGCATCAAACGCATGACGCGCGCACATCACAGCCGGGCCGCATAAAAAGTTGCTTCGGTCATGATCAGGTCAGTGTCTCGCCCACCAATAAGAATGTACTCATAGCCATTTTTTTCCCAAGTCGCGGCGGCAAGGTCTTCCTTCGTTGATGTGGATACCCGCGTTGCAGAGTTGCCGGATCCGCGCGTGATACAAAGCGCGAAAGGCGAGCCGTCTTCGGCAACAAACGACAATTGAAGTATGGGCTTGTCATTATAGGCGAGAATCTGCGCACGCCGGTACGAAAGGGTCGGCGAATTCAGCAGATCATCGATATCGATGGATTTGCCGATTGCCGTTCCGGCGTGCGCCAAGGCGGTCGATGCCGTCGCGTCATCGAAGGCAATGGATGCAAGTGTTTCGCGGGTATACAGGGCATGGTACGCGGCGACGTAGTCGCGCCAGCCGGCAAGCGCGGGTCGCCCGAATTGCGTCCCGATTCCCAGCCCCAATAAACCCGCGAATGACGCTGCCACGGCCATTTTTATGAACCCGCGACGCTGGATGTTGTTCGCCACCGCAGGCACATCAGCCGGTAATTCAGGAAGCAAAGGCGCGTCCGAAAGCAGCGCATCGAACGACCGTGACACTTCACCCCGATCAAGACTAAGTGCAGCCAATCGACCTTTGAGTTGCGGATCGACAGCGAGCGCCTCTTCGATCTGCGCGACCGGCGCGTGCTCCGACTCACCGTCGAGGTACGCGGTCAAGTCTTCATCGCTGAAATCGTTATGTTGGCTCATGAACCATCTATGTCCTGCGTCTTTTGGGCGATTTTCGCCCGAGCTGCGGCCAATCTACTCATTACCGTGCCGATTGGGATATCGAGGATCGCCGCCGTTTCTTTGTAGCTAAAGCCCTCTACATAAACCAGTGTGATCGCTTCTCGTTGTGCCTCGGGAAGCGCCATCACCTCGGATAACACTTCAGACGTGTAAATATTCGTTTCTTGATCTGCGGAATTATCTTGCAACTGGTCCGTATCTATCGCGACAAGCCCCGCACCGGTGCGTACTTTCTGCTTTCGGATTTCGTTTATCCATGTGCGTTGAGCAATCGTAAAAAGCCACCGATCTAAATAGGTGCCTGCGATAAACTGGTCTGATTTCTCAATCGCACGCAGAGCGACTGTTTGCGCGAGGTCGTTGGCATGCGTCCGGTCTTTTGTCAGAACGAGGCAGTAGCGCCACAATCTCGGATAAACCGCCGTCAGCCCCTCTCGGATCGTATCGCGCGAATTTTTTTTCCGCGTCATTCGAATAAACCAGTCCCCTCAACTGTTCTCAACATACCACGCGCGAATGCGTTGGCGATCAACTTATCGAGAAGGAGCGAGCATCATGTTCAAACGAGTTTTAGCCGCAGCCGTAGTTGTGTTGGCCATGGGGGTTTCCGCCCAGGCAAGTGAAACGCCGTCCGCGAAGGGCGCAACAGTGTACTTCGTCAATCTTAGCGACGGCGCAACAGTTTCTAGCCCGTTCAAAGTTGTCTTTGGCTTGTCCGGAATGGGCATTGCCCCGGCGGGTACCGAGAAAGAGCATACGGGTCATCATCATTTGTTTATCAATCGCCCACCGCTCGGCAAGGGGCCAGATGGCAACGACGAGTTTGAGAACCCTATTCCGTCGGACGAAAACCATGTGCATTTCGGCAAAGGGCAAACCGAAGGGACGATTGAATTGGCCCCTGGAAAACACACGCTGCAATTGGTGCTGGGCGATCATTTCCACGCGCCCCACAATCCTCCCGTCACATCGGAGGTCATTACCATCACTGTAAAGTGATACGAAAGGCCGGCCCGCTATTCAGTGGGCCGGTCGGTGTGTGCCGGGGGTGATGCGGGAAAACTAGGTCGGCGGTAATCTCTCCGCCACGGCGACAATCCGTTGCATCTCCCGCAATACCGGTTTTTCGATCAACTTGCCGTCGATAACGACCAGGCCGGTATCGGCTTCTTCGAATGCTGACAGAACTCTGCGGGCCCGGGCGACTTGATCCGTGTCGGGCGTGAATACGTTATTCAGAATGGGAATCTGTTTCGGGTGGACCGCGCCTTTGCCACTAAAGCCGAGGTCTCGGGCCAGTTGTGCTTCGTGTTCCATGCCATCCGGGTCTTCCAGGTCGAGATAGGGCACATCGACAGCGTCGATGCCGACGCTCGCCGCGGCATGCACGACACGAGATCGGGCATAAAGCAAAGGTCCCCAAGCATTCTTGCAGCGTAATTCGGCCGACATATCGACGCCGCCGAAAAACAGTGCGTCTATGCGCGGGCTGGCGCGGGCAATATCATGGACCGCTTCCAGTGCAGCATTGGTTTCGATGATAATGTGAAGACGCGTGGCATGTCCGCGTTCGCTCAGTAAGTCGTCCAATAAAACGATTTCATCCGGCGTGCGGACTTTCGGCAGCATGATGGCCGGCGGTGGGGTCTCGGTCGCCAAGATCGCTTGAACATCGGCCAATCCGAATGCCTCACGCAGGCAATTGATGCGGACAATGCGCTCTATGCCGTCATCTGCCTGGGGTGCGGTAAAAAGCGAGAGCGTCTTTTCGCGGGCTTGGTCCTTGTCTTTCGGGGCAATGCCGTCCTCAAGCTCGACACACACGATATCCGCACCGGAGGCGAGCGCTTTTGGATACATCTCCGGTTTTAGGCCAGGGGTGAAGATGAAGCTACGTCTTGGAATGATTTTTCGCTCGGCGGGCATTTGCAGCACTCTCGTCAGTGGTTGAACACTGTGCCATCAGATTTAAGACATGGGCAACCGACGAACCGACTATGGGACAAAGGGATTTGGGAACTCTGTTGTCGGCCGTCGGCCCAATCCCGTAAGGTGATTTGGTTATAAGGCCGAGTGCAGAATCTAGGACACCCAACGTAACATGGCAGTTGAAAAGACAGACGTGCTCGTCGTTGGCGGCGGTCAGGCCGGCGTTGCGATGAGCGAACATCTTGGCACGCGCGGTATCGCGCACCTGGTGTTGGAGCGTGGCCGGATCGCCGAGCGCTGGCGCATGGAGCGTTGGGACTCGCTGGTTGCCAACGGCCCGGCTTGGCACGATCGTTTCCCTGGCATGACGTTTGCCGATCTCGACCCGGACGCGTTCGCGGCGAAGGACACGGTTGCGGATTATTTCGCGGCCTACGCGGCTAAAATCGATGCCCCGATCCGCTGTGGCGTCGAGGTCACATCGGTCCGGCGGCACAATGATCGTCCCGGCTTTCGCGTTGAAACATCGGCTGGCGAGATTGACGCGACATATGTCGTCGCCGCGACCGGCCCATTTCAGGTCCCCGTTATCCCGCCGGTCGTGCCTGCCGATGCGCCTGTACTGCAGATGCATTCCAATGAATACCGTAGTCCCGACCAACTGCCGGACGGCGCGGTCCTCGTCGTCGGCGCTGGGTCGTCCGGCACGCAGATCGCGGACGAACTGTTGTCGTCCGGCAAGCGCGTCTATTTGTCGGTCGGTGCGCACGACCGACCGCCCCGGCGTTACCGTGGACGGGACTTTGTCTGGTGGCTCGGCGTGCTGGGCAAATGGGATGCGGAGCCGCCCAAATCCAACACGGCGCATGTGACCATCGCCGTCAGCGGCGCACACGGCGGCCAAACCGTGGATTTCCGGCGGTTGGCGGCGCGGGGGATGACCTTGCTGGGTGTCACGCAGACATACAGCGATGGCGTGTTGTCTTTCGCGCCAGACCTTGCCGGCAACCTTGCCAAGGGTGATGCCAACTATCTGTCGTTACTCGACGAAGCCGACGCCTATGTCGCGCGCAATAACCTCGACCTGCCGGAAGAGCCTGCCGCGCGGATCATCGATCCCGACCCGCCGTGTGTGACCGATCCGATCCTCGATCTCAATCTGGCAGACGCGGGTATCACCTCGATCCTCTGGGCGACCGGGTACGCGACGGACTTCGGCTGGTTGCAGGTCAATGCTTTCGACGATCAAGGCCGGCCAAAGCATCAGCGCGGCGTCTCCACGGAGCGCGGCGTCTATTTCCTCGGCCTACCTTGGCTGTCGCAACGGGGCTCGTCGTTTATCTGGGGCGTCTGGCACGACGCCGACTACATCGCCGAACACATCGCGATCCAAAGAGGATACTTATCGTATCTGCCGTCTGGACCTTAACGCAGGACGTGCACGGAGCACGGCGCGTGACGAACGACGCGATCCGCGGTCGAGCCCAAGAGGAAATCCATCAATTCCGGTTTGTGCGAGCCGACGATGATGCAATCGGCGCCGACTTTTGCGGCGAAATCCGTGATCGCCCGGCCTGGATGACCGGTCAGGAATTCGGAGCTTAGATCGGTGGCATCTGCGACCCGTTCGGCCAAGGCGTCTTTGTGGCCTTTCAGCGACGCTTCCCGCGCCTCGTCGGACACGTAGGCCGTCGCCGAGCCGTGCGGCTGCTCGTAGACATGGACGGCGATGATTTCACCATCGTCGTCTTTCAACTTACGCGCCGCCCCAATCGCTTTTTCCGAGATGCCGTGATCCAGCGACAAGGCAACGATGATTTTCTTATACATGGCGAGTCCTCCAAACAACGGGATGTAATTGTGCGTTCACCCAGACATGAGTAGCGCCGCCGGAACCAACGGCGCGGTCATCGTATCTGGTATCTGCGCAATCGCAAAGGCCGGGTTATCATCAGCAGACATTTACGCGACGTCGATGCTCAGCATCCATCATCCCCGCGCATGCGGGAATCACATCGGCGCCCTCGATCCCCGCTTTCTTGGTGATGGCAGGATGGCGGCGGCCATCGGAAATGAACCGGTTCGATCAAACATGAACCTCTTTGCCCTGTTAATACACCATAAGAGATGCCACTTAGGCGCGCGGTGAATAGACAGAGCGAAAAGTGACGCCCATGCCCAAAGACGCTCCAACATTGTTTCTGATAAGCGGCAAGATCGCCGCCGGGAAATCGACACTGGCACGCGACCTGGCGGCGCGCCCCATGACGATGCTGGTTTCTGAGGATGCCTGGCTCGCGGCTCTTTATCCTGGCGAGATATCGTCGCTGGACGATTACGTGCGCTGCTCGGCCCGGCTGCGTGATGCTATTGGCCCGCATGTGGTCGACCTGCTGCGCGGCGGTGTGTCGGTGGTGATGGATTTCCCGGCCAACACGGTGAAGCAGCGCAACTGGTTGAAGGGATTGTTCGAGACCGCTGAGGTGGCGCATGAACTGCATTGCCTCGATGTCCCCGACGGGGTCTGCAAACAGCGCTTGCGCGACAGAAACCAAGCAGGGGATCACCCGTTTCAACCGAGCGAGGCGGATTTCGACCTTTTCACAAGTTATTTCGTCCCGCCGTCGCCGGACGAACGGTTCACCCTCGTCGTGCATCGACTTTGACGCATTGGCCTCGTTTCCGATCGCTCCCTTTTCGTCATCCCCGCGAAAGCGGGGAGCCAGATGGTTCGTTAGAATTACTGGGTCCCGGCTCAAGGTCGAGATGACAGGATGGTGGCTGTCCCCAATTGCTGCTTAGAAGGTCTTGACGAATTCCAGTCGGAACAGGCTGAAACAAAGAACGTTCGACCCCCGTTAATCAAAACCGCTCCCCAGATTACTCTACAAATTCTACATCAGTTTGAGGGTCAGATCCTTACCGCGTCAGCAGTTTATATCATGCGGGAACATGTTTTGTTTGAATTGGAAAGGGACGTGTTATCTCCTAGGATTAATTTTAAAGAGTATTGGTATGCGCTTTTTCACCCAGCTCAATTTTGTTCGCGAAGAGATTGAGTCGTCTACAGAGTATAAAGACCACCCCGCGCGCCTCTCTTCGTTGGGCAAGACCGTCAAAGTTATGACGAAGGCATTTACCTTCGCCTTTCGTGAAAAAGAAATTTTCGTTTTCGCTCTCATGCAGTGGGCAGTACTCGCGCTCACATATTTCTTGTGGGTGCAAATGCTCGATTGGATCCCTGAGTACGTTTGGCAAAGCACGGAGTATTCAGACAGCGGTTCCATTGCCGATGTTGTTTTTCTTGTATGGTCGTTTGTTTGTGTCGGTTTAGCGGCATATCCGATTGGTATCCTTAGTGGCTGTATGGGATCGGCCCACTTGCTACATCGTCTGAACGGAAAGTCGACAATCGCTAAGTGCCTTCAACTCACTCTTCCCCAGAGCTGGCCGTTGTGGACATTTCATTGGATCGATGGGTGGTACACGGTTCTCCAAATTCTAGAGCGATTGCCGAAAAGGGAAATACGATTGCCGCAGTTCGTTTTGGCAAGCGAAGCACTATACTATGCATGGAAAATCGGCATTGCCGGGATGTTACCTGGGCTTGTTACGGGCCGTGGTTTGGTGGCCTCGGGACGAGACTCCGTGAAGTTCGTGATCGCCAATTTCGGATCAGTGGCAACGTTGCGGCTTGGATATTCAACGCTTTGTTGGGTCGTCGGTATTCTGTCCTATATTGGCGCAGTCCTCTTCATCTTCGGAGGAGGTTTTGTCGACTCTTCTAAGGAAGTACATAGCCAAGTTTACGAAATTTATCTCTGGGTCGGGTTGCCTTTGATGGTCGGTGTCGGCGTCGTCATGCTATTTCTCCGACCTTTCTATATTCTCGCAATGTGCGAGCTCTATTACCTCCATATCAACTCAAGTGATGCGTCAGTGACATTAGATAATAGAGAGAACCGTTACCTTGATGCGTTCGTCGCGTTCGCTGTCCTGTTGCTCTTCACTGCTGTCGCATTCGTGTATCGCCATGAGTTGGGCATCGTCGATATGCTCTCCGTCCCATACGGCCAGTCCTGGTAATTTTAGTCTAATGCGGTCGTATTGCTGAGCCCGCCCTCACGGGGATGACAGGATGGTGGCTGTCCCTGGAATTCCTATCCCGTCGTCATCCCGGGCGACCGGAGGGAGCCCCGGGACTTATTAGCGGAATTGGGCCGTTTGGATGAAACTTGTAAGATAAAGCTTATGCGTGTTTTATAGTATAAAAATCTTTTATAGATTGTTTTATTGGAGGGGGAAATGAAAACAATCTCTGTTCTGACCGCATCTCTAATTGTCGTTTATTCCGGGTCCGCAATTGGCGCGCATTGTCCTTCTGAAGGCGCGGTACCCTTTTTCTTAGATCCCAAAAAAACGATCACTATCTATCAGGATTTTCTGCCGATTACGAATGTGAACCAGGGTCAGCGGCCGATCTACAGAGTGTGTGTCGTCCGATCAGGCAACTATGCGGATTTACATATTACACCACTTGGCCGTACTTCTTCATTCGAAACACTAAGGATCGAACACAATATCAACGATTGCGTTGATATCAGAAGTGCTGCGAAAATAGACGTCAATTCTGACCAGAATAAGATTGAGGGTCGTTTCTGCCTTATAAAATGATCTGATCTATTTGAACGTTAATCGGGCTGGTCTGTTACCGCATCACCGCGTCAGAGGCTTGTACTTGATCCGATGCGGTTCCAAGGCGTCATCGCCGAGGCGGCGTTTCTTGTCTTCCTCGTAGTCCTCGTAGTTGCCCTCGAACCATTCGACGTGGCTGTCGCCTTCGAACGCCAGGATATGCGTCGCGAGGCGATCCAGGAACCACCGGTCGTGCGACGTGATCAGCACGCAGCCGGCGAAATCGGCAATGGCTTCTTCGAGCGCGCGCAGGGTATCGACGTCCAAATCGTTGGTGGGTTCATCGAGCAGCAGCACATTGGCGCCGGATTTCAGCATGTTGGCCAGGTGTACGCGGTTGCGTTCCCCACCTGAGAGTTGCCCGACCTTTTTCTGCTGATCGCCGCCCTTGAAGTTGAACTGCGCGACGTAGGCGCGGGACTGCATCTTGCGTTTGCCGAGGTCGATTTCGTCGAGCCCGCCGGAGACTTCCTCCCACACGGTTTTGCCGGCATCCAAGGTGTCGCGGGACTGATCGACATAACCGAGCTTGACCGTCTCGCCGACCTTGATCTCGCCGCCGTTGGGTTCTTCCTGGCCGGTGATCATTTTGAACAGGGTGGTTTTACCGGCCCCGTTCGGGCCGATGATGCCGACGATGGCGCCCGGCGGGATTTTGAAGCTGAGGTCTTCAACCAGCAGACGGTCGCCGAACGCCTTGCTGAGGCCGTTGGCTTCGATCACCTGGCCGCCGAGGCGCGGCGCCGGTGGAATGACGATCTGCGCGCTGCCCGGTGCGATGTCCTGGGATTTGGCCAGCAGGTCCTCGTACGCGGTGATCCGGGCCTTGGACTTAGCCTGGCGGGCGCGCGGCGATTGGCGGATCCACTCCAACTCTTCTTTCAGGGTCCGTTGGCGGGCACTTTCCTCGCGCTCTTCCTGGGCCAGACGTTTTTGTTTCTGTTCCAACCAGGACGAATAGTTCCCTTCGTACGGGATGCCGCGACCGCGGTCGATCTCCAAAATCCAGCCGGTGACGTTGTCGAGAAAGTACCGGTCGTGGGTGACCATCGCGACGGTGCCGGGATAATCCTTCAGGTAGCGTTGCAGCCACGCCACCGATTCCGCGTCCAGGTGGTTGGTCGGTTCATCGAGCAACAGGACTTCGGGTTTTTGCAACAGCAAGCGGCACAGCGCGACCCGGCGGCGTTCGCCGCCCGACAACTTGTCGACCGGGCTGTCGGCGGGCGGGCAGCGTAGCGCATCCATGGCGATGTCGATCGTGCGTTCCAGATCCCAACCGTCGACGGCGTCAATCTGTTCCTGCAATTCGGCTTGTTCGGCGATCACCGCATTCATTTCGTCGTCGTCCATGGGCTCGGCGAATTTGGCACTGACTTCGTTGAACCGATCGATCAGGTCCTTGACCCCACCCAGGCCGTCCGTGACGTTTTCGCCGACGGTCTTGGTCGGGTCCAACTGCGGCTCCTGCTCAAGATAGCCGACGCGCACGCCCTTGGCGGCCCAAGCTTCGCCGGAGATATCGGTGTCGATCCCGGCCATGATTTTCAGCAGCGTCGATTTCCCCGCGCCGTTGACACCCAGGACGCCGATCTTGGCGTCGGGCAGGAACGACAGGGTAATGTTTTTCAGGATTTCCTTGCCGCCCGGAAAGGTTTTGGACACGCCCTGCATGACGTAGGAATACTGGTAACTGGCCATGTGTTTTTTGATCCCCGATCAAGTGCCGATTGTTGCGGGCGTTAGATATCGCACACGCCCCGGTCTGGCAACGATTCAGGGCGCTGTGTCGGGGTCTTTCGGATCGCGCTGCAAAGCAAGGTAGGCAACCGCGGCAACGGCGACGATCGGCAGATTGATGTCGAGCGTCAGGCCCAGGGTCCAAGCGGTAAGGCCGTCGTAGATGCTCCACGCCAATGGGATGACCAACAGACTGCGGGGCGGCAGGGGCCGGATAAGGCAAAACACGGCTAGGGTCGCCAAGACGGTCGGCATCGGGAAGACGCCGACATAGTGGCCGAACGGCAGCGGTGCGCCGACGGCGAAGATCATGCCGGGATGGAGAACCGTTGCCATGAGGAGGAACAGAAGCCCGGTCGAAGCCCGTTTGTCGCCGGCCACCACGATGTCCAGGTCCGACGTCGCAAAGGCCCAACCGACAAGCCATAACCCTTTCGCGATAAAGGCAAAGCCGATCCATTCGGCGGCCCAGTTCAACGTCGCGAGTTCCCCATGCAGGAAGGCCTGACCGGTCCACATCCACATGCCCCCGGCCACCAGAATCGCCAATCGTGCATTCGTCGCGCCGCCGCGGCGCGCACAGATGAAGATCACCCAGACCAGGACCAACCCAAGCAACTGGGCGGGCCAAATGTCTAGATTGAATTCGGCGACCAGGCTTTGATAGACGTCGGCCGAATAGGGAATCAGGCGATCCACGGACTACAGACTCTCGACGTAGTCGATCATTTTCCGGCGCGTTGCCGCATCGGGCATTGGGTCCCGCATGGTCATCATGTTCTCGGTCATATGATCGACGCGCGACGTCGCGGGAATCGCGCAGGTTACGGCGGGGTGTGATATCACGAATTTCAACAGGAACTGCCCCCACGTATTCATGCCGTAATCGGCGGCCCAGGCGGGCAAAGTTTCGCCCGCGAACCGGCGTGGCAGGGCGCCGCGTTGGAACGGGCGATTGATGATCGTCGCCACGCCCAGGTCGGCAGCCATCGGCAGCAGGCGGTCTTCGGCTTTACGGTCGACGATGTTGTAGGTGAATTGCGCGAAGTCGACGTCGCCGCGTTGCATCATCCGAATGATGCCGTCATGCCGCCCGCCATGCGATGTTGTGACACCGACATAACGGATATCGCCCGCCGCTTTGCGGTCCAACAGCATGGGCAGATGGCTTTCCCAATTCAGGAGATTATGGACTTGGAACAGATCGAACTTATCAAGACCCCACAGCCGCTGCGAGTCAGTGACTTGGACCGGTCCTTCATCGGCCGACGGCGTCCAAACCTTGGTCGCTGAAAACAATCCGTCCGTGCTGTCCAGGCGATCGAAACAATATCCCAGGACCTCTTCGGCGGAACCGTACATCGGCGACGAGTCGATCATGCCGCCGCCGTGGTTGAAGAATTCGCGAAGCACCTCGGCCCGCTGGTTGCGCAGGCCCGTATTGTTGCCGACGTTGAAGGTGATCCATGTCCCCATCCCGACAATAGGGATGCGTTCACCGGTCTTTGGAATAGGTCGTGTCAGCAATGCGTTGGGCGACGCGGCCCAGGACGGCCCAATCGTCATGGCGCCTGCACCGGCGGCCGCAGCCATCAGAAAACGGCGTCTATTGAACGAGTCTTTGAGCATCGGACAATCCTCCTCCGCAGTTGGTCTAGTCATAAATCAGCGACGTGCGAAAGGCGAGGGGCGGCCGCGTAATCTGACGAGACTTTAATGATCGTCCGGTGCCGGCAGGCCGGAACCGGCAACCGCACCGTCACGGGCGAGGGCGTCGATCTCGTCGTTCGAAAATCCTGCATCGCGCAGCACGTCGGCGGTGCTTTGGCCGAGGGTTTCCGGGGCGGACCGCGGCTGCGTGTCGGTGCCTGCCACCTTGAACCCCAACCCCGGCACCTCGACCGCGCCATCCAGGGGCGGTACGGGAATATTGTCCAAGCAACCCAGCGCGGCGACCTGTGGATGGGCCAGAACCTCTGCCAAGGTTCGTACTTTACCGGCGGGGACGGAAACGGCGGCAAGTCGCTGTTCCCAGTGCTCCGCCGTGTTGTCGGCGAGTGCCGCGCTCAGATGGCCTTCGGCGTCGGCGAGCTCTTTTTCACTGAACGTGTCGCCCTGCGCCATGCGGGCGACGAAAGGCGCAAGGGCCGCAACGTCGAGCGTCGCTACCAGTCTCTCCGCCTGTGCCGCTGTGTTGGCGGTGATGACCAAGTCGCCGTCTCGGGTCGGGAAACTACCGGCGAACGGACTGCCGGAAAACGGTCGGTTTCCGTGCAGGCCCCGTTGCTGGCCGGTGGTCTGATAATCGACTGCATATGCCCCCATCCCGGTCAGTACCGAGGCCAGCATGCTGACGTCCAGATGCGCGCCGCCGCGGCCCAAAGCGCGGTTATGAAGGGCGGCGGCGATGGCCATCGCCGCATGGGTACCGACGATATAATCTGTAATGGGCAACCCGACGCGCATCGGACCGCTGTCTTCCGTGCCGGTCATGCTCATCATTCCGGACATCCCTTGGACGATGTGATCATAGGCCGGCGCGTCGCGAAGCGGCCCGCTGCGTCCATAGCCGCTCAGGCTGCAATAGACGATGTCTGGTTGGGCTGCCGAGATGTCCTCATATCCAAGGCCCAAACGGTCCATCACGCCGGGGCGAAAGTTCTCGATCACGACATCGGCCACTGCCGCGAGCCGTTTGAAGACGTCGACACCCCGCGGGTGTTTCAGGTTCAACTGGATACACCGTTTCCCGGCATTCTGGCTGACGAAAGACGCACCGAGGCCGGCATTGCGCATTTCAGCCGTACCGCCGTGGGTGCGGACAAAATCGTCACCGTCAATCCGTTCGACGCGAATGACGTCGGCGCCCATCAACGCCAGTTGATAGGACGCGAATGGTCCGGCGATAACGTGGCTGGCATCGAGGATCCTGGTACCGGAAAGGAACTGCATGTTGGAACCATGAAACGGCGGTGGGCATTTCGCAAGAAACGGAATGCATCACCGATATGAAATCTGGATATTCATATGATGAAGAATATCGATCTTACCGACGATGCATGTTGGCAAGCTGTCATCGATAATGACGCCGACATGGACGGCCGCTTTATTTACGGCGTCATGACAACGGGTGTGTTTTGCCGCCCAAGCTGCCCGTCGCGCCGGCCGCGCCGAGAGAACGTTCGCTTTTTTGCCGACGTTGCGTCGGCGCGCGCGGCTACGTTGCGGGCGTGTAAGCGATGTCGCCCGGATTGCACGTAAACCAAGAATTACAGGTGGCTCCCTCGCGAATACGTGAACCGCCGTGAGTTGCTGGTCGGCGACCCTGAGGGCACATGCCTCACAACCCTCAATTAGGAGCGTAAATTGGCATGGATAGTCAAAAACTAGCACTTAGCTTGGCGGCGATGCGATTGTCGCTAGGTGTCTTTCTTCTCGTTTGGGCGTTCATGAAAGTGCTGGCGCCGGAGAATGCGATTAGGGTCGCGGCCGGCTTCTATGGGATCGAGACCGGCGAAACGGCTATTCTAATCGTTGGCCTGCTGCAGATCGCCTTCATCTTCGCGTTCATCGCTGGCGTCTTTAAGACCGTCACCTATGGTGGCGTATTGGTGTTTCATATCGTTTCCGTGCTGTCGACGTGGGCGCGATTGATCGAGCCGTATTCCGCGCCGAACGGATTATTCTGGGCCGCTGTTCCGCTCGTGGTGATGTTTGCTGTTTTGTTCGTCTTTCGGAAACAAGACATCTTTTTGACCGTGAACAGACGATCGGAAACTTGATGCCAATATCATGTCGTCTGGCTGACAGACGGCACGGGATTGCCCGTGTATTGAAAATGTCATACTTTTCAAGGGATTGTTGCCAAATGTATTAATGAGTGTCGGGGGACATCGGCACCGCATCCAAGTTGATCGAATAGCATTTTGCCATGAACAACACACTAAGCCGTTCGGTTCGCGCCCTGAGCGCGAGTGTCCGTGGTCCGCGAGCGTTCCTCCGGCGCCGCCCCACGATTCGGGGGGGCGCAATGTTCTTTTGGGAACGGCGTTGGTTCTGGATCGCGCTGGCGGTCGGCGCCGTCATGCTGTCGATGCCCGTGCCGGAAGGACTGACCCGGGCCGGGCAAATCGTCCTGACGATGTCGATTGTGGCGACCATATTGTTTGTTACGGAACCCGTGCCACTACCGACCGTGGCATTGTTGATCATTATCGGGCAGGTCGTGGTCCTGGGATTGGAATCGTCGGAAGTCGCAAAAAGTCTAATGAGCGATTCCGTCTTGTTCATCATGGGTTCTTTGATGCTCGCGGTGGCGGTGGTCAAGCAGAAGCTCGACAAACGAATAGCGTTTTGGATCGTTCAATTGACGGGTACGCGGACGTCGCGAATCTGCATCGGTATATCGCTGGTGTCGGGGGTTATGGCGTCATTCATCGGCGAACACACGGTCGCGGCGATGATGCTGCCGGTGGCGATCACGTTGATCACATTGATGCAGGAAGGACAGAAAAACGGCGGGTCCGTGCGCGGACTGGCGGCCGTGTTGTTGTTCTCCATCTCCTACGGGTGTTCGATCGCCGGGATCGGCACCCCCTCCGGTGGGGCACGGAATGCGATTATGGTCGGATACTGGAAAGAGTTCTTCTACGACCCGACCAATCCCGAAACGTTTCAATACTTAATCGATTACGTGACCTGGATGATGTACGCGTATCCGATCTTCCTCATGCAGTTGCCGTTTGTAACGTTAATCTTGTTGCTGACGTTCAAGCCGGAATACAAAGATTTGAGCCGCGCGGTTGTGCGTCTGCGCCGTCAGATTTCCGAAGAAGGCCCGATGAAGCCGAACGACTTCGTTGCCATCGGAACATTTTTCATTGTGCTCGTCGGTTGGATATTCTTTTCCGACCAACTGGGATTGGGATTGATTGCGGTCTGTGGCGCCGCGGCATTCTTGGTCATCGGCCTTGTGCGATGGGAAGACGTCAACAATGGCGTCAACTGGGGTGTCGTCTTACTGTATGCGGCGGCGATTTCGCTGGGCGTGCAGATGAAGGACACAGGCGCGGCCGAATGGGTCGCCATCAATTTCCTCGAATTACTGGCGCCGCTCGGCGTCGATAGTGGCGTGCCCTTGTGGGCGGCGGTGTCCGGGCTGACAACCCTGGTCACCAACACAATGTCGAACGGCGCCGCCGTGGCCGTTCTCGGGCCGATTACCCTAAAGCTCGCGGTCGTCGCCAATGAAAGCCCGATCGTGATAGGTTTCATTACGGCTGTTTCGTCGGCATTCGCCTATTTAACAGTGATCGGGACTCCGGCATGTACAATCGTGTATGCTTCCGGTTACCTGAAGACCACGGACTTTCTCAAGGTCGGTTATCGGATGGTGATTATGTCGACCTTGTTGATGCTATTGATGGCTTGGCTCTATTGGCCTTTCATAGGCGTTTAGAACCCATCTGGAGGCTGCGACATGGGCGATCACTCGCAAGAGCGGTTTAATATTCTCTGTTGTATCGACGGTTCGGAAGAATCCTACCGCGGTATTCGCTATGCCGCGCGTCTTGGCAAAGGAAACGATGCCGACATTACGCTGCTGTACGTGCGTCCCGTTGATCAAGGTTTACGCACCGGCGGGATGCAAATCAGCGTGGCGCGCGCCAATCTTCTCGATTGGGGATTGGAGCTTCCGGGTATCAAGTTTCTCAAGAGAGGCCGGGATTTGCTCGTCGATCTAGGGGTCATGGGTGAGAACTGGGAAGAAGAGTTCGAGCACACGGACATCGCCGGCGATCCGCTCGGCGACAACATGATTGAGTATCGTAGCAAAGAAGGCAAAACGATCCGTCTGATTTTGATGGTCTCACCGGTTGTCAGTACCGGCATCTTGGACGAGTTGGACCAACACCATTATGACGTTGTTCTCATGGGTGCGTCGGAAAGCTGGCGTTCACGCAGCATGCCCGGCTTCCTCGACGAAACGGTCGCTCAGACTGTCGCCGAGCAGGCGCCGTTTTCAGTCATCGTTGCCCGCGAGTTGGAAGAAAATCACGGCCACTTGATCTGCGTCGACGATACCGAAAAATCGATTGCGACAGCGCGTCGCGATGCTGTCATCGCAAGCCGCTGCGAATGCCCGATATCCCTGCTGTCCGTCGCACCGACCGAGGAGGATGTGCCGTGGGCCGAGGACAATGTTGCCCGCGCAAAGTCGGCGTTGGACGAACTCGGCGTCGATGTGGCTGAAACAAATGTCATGGTCGGCGACCCGGTGGCAAAAATCTGCGAAGCCGGTCGGAATTACTCGATCGTCGTCGTATCGGCATCCGAGAAACGTGGTTTCCGTCGGTTCTTCCAACAAAAGGTGTCATACCGCGTGATGGAAGAAGCGGAATGCTCGGTGATGATTGCTAGGGATTTGCCAACGGTGGAACAACAGCTCTCTAACGGCGAGGGCGACGCCTAGTCCGGGTCAAGTGATGGCATCCATCTCTGCGTCGCTCAGGTCTCCGGGGACAATGGTGACAGGAACGCGAAGGTTGCCGGCCATTTTTTCGACCAAGTAGCTAATCAGCGGCCCCGGGCCGTCAGTGCCGGACGCTGCACCGAGCACCAGCAGCGAGATATCCTGCTGCTCGTCGATCAGATCGACAACTTGCTCGCGGACCGTTCCTTCCCGGATGTACAAGGCAGGTATCTGGCCGGTCCGGCGTTGCACAACGGATGCGGCGACGTTGAGCATTTCTTCGG
Organism: Rhodospirillales bacterium; assembly: GCA_965222395.1. Taxonomy (GTDB): domain Bacteria; phylum Pseudomonadota; class Alphaproteobacteria; order Rhodospirillales; family Casp-alpha2; genus UBA4479. The sequence goes on along the minus strand of OZ244947.1, from coordinate 2,392,105 downwards.
CTTCTTCGCGCGCTTCTTCGCGCATGCGATCGCCGATCGCCATCCAATGCTGGAACTCGGCCGGCTGTGTCACGTAGATTAAGGCGACGCGGCCGCCTGTGTTCTTGGCTCGCCGGCAGGCGAAGCGAAGGGCCGTTGCGAATTCTTCGGTCTCATCGACAACACAAAGGAACGTCCGCCCGCTGGGCGGCGGGGAAATGTCGTTCTTGTCGGACATGGATCAAGCCCTCCTAAACGCGGCGTTCGCCAGCCATCCCGCGAAGCAAGCAATAAGGACCGCAGCGATACCGTACAGTAACGAGTAGTCATAGGCGAAACGATAAACATCGGCTTCGATGCCGAACTTTCGGACTCCCAAGGTGGTCGCGTAGGAGTTAACGATTCTGCCGTCTTCGATCAGGTAGGTTTCGATCGAGAACGAGCCGACCGAAACATTCGACGGGAGCCAGAGGTCCGTGCGGAACAGCATGTCGTTGACGAACAGCAGCGATTGCTCTCCGACGGAGTATAATTCCTCGCGCTTCTTATTGCGAATCAAGGCATCTCGGAAAGGCGCCGCCTCTGCCGCGGACACGGAATCCGACGCCTTGGTGAAGTGTAGCGTGTCGAGGCCGATCTGATGCGTATCGCGAGTTTCAGTATCCAGCATTTCGGCAAGCGGTCGGTTCGAGGCGACGGCGTAAAATGACGGCACATCTTTGAACGCGACTTGGTCGCGGTTGACCCAAATGCCAAATGTTCTGGCTTTCTTCCGGACAACCTGGTCTTCGATTGGGCCGCGGACGACGATGATCACATCCCCCGCACCGCGCTTCGCACCGAACAACAACAAGTGGGTGCCCGCGAAATCGGTGCGAATTTGGACGACTGGCGAGGACAGATCGACGACCAAGTCACGGCTGTTCGCGGACCCGGTGACAATCAAGGCCAACGCAAAGACGCTGAATTTCATCCAAGACCACCGCATCAGTGCGCTCCCACCCCGATTGAGAACACGTCGTCAGGCGTCACGATCAAGTCATAAGATACCATGGCGCACACACCTACGACGATGAGGGCCAATAGACCGCGTAACTGCTCGCCTTGCATCTTGCCGCCAAACCGCGCGCCGATCTGCGCGCCGATCACCGCGCCAACCAACAGCAAGAGGGCAAGGACAACGTCCACCGTTTGGTTCGAGACGGATTGAAGAATGGTGACGTTTGCCGTCACGAAGATAATCTGGAAAAGCGATGTTCCGACGACGACGGACGTCGGCATGCCCAGCAGGTAGATCATGGCCGGAACCATCACGAATCCGCCGCTGACCCCCATGATGGCGGAGAGTATCCCGACCAAGCTACCGACGAGGATCGGTAGTATTGCGCTGATGTATAGACGCGACTTTCTAAAGCGTACTTTGAACGGAAGGCCGTGCATCCAATTGTGCGTGTGGCTTCTTTTGACCACCTTGGCTTTGCGCGCCCGCATGGAGTTGATGCTCTCGATCAACATCAACGAGCCGACGACCCCCAAGAAGATCACATAACATAGACTAATGACGAGATCGATTTGGCCGAGACTTCGCAAGTAAGTGAATAACCAGACACCGAATGTCGAGCCGATTACCCCGCCCAAAAGCAGCAGCAAGCCCATCTTGATATCGACGTTGCCGCGCCGCCAATGGGCCAGCACGCCGGATACCGAGCTTGCCACGATCTGGTTGGCTTCCGTGGCAACAGCCACCGCGGGCGGGATGCCGATGAAGATCAATAGCGGCGTCATCAAGAAACCACCGCCGACGCCGAACAATCCTGACAGGAAACCGACGCCTCCGCCCATTCCCAGAATCAGAAAAATGTTCACCGATACTTCGGCGATCGGAAGATAAATTTGCATGGACCAGTGGTCTCGATATCATGATGTTCAGCCCAGTCCGGGAGAACATCCCTATAAATAATGCGGTCTCTCTACGACGAATTCTCGTCCTATTCCAGTCATTTATTCGAATGGACGCATCTCAAACGAGAAAATTCTGATGTTCATGGCGCAAATCGGCGCCGCCCCCATCCCATGACTTTAGTAGTAACAGACTTAGTTAGAGTTAGCACAGAGATAAGTCCGTGCCTGTCATCCAAGTGACAGCCATTAGCGGGCGCGTATCGTCTTCACGCGGCGGCGTCCAGTCCGTGCGCCCGATAGATATCGACGACCCGTTCGTCGGCGCTCAGGAACTCAAACAACTGTGGCCCCCAATCGCCGCCACCGCCGACCAAACCGATGTCGTACGTGGATGTAATGTTTGCATCTGTCGCGCCAGGTTCGCCGGCGAGCGGCGACAAGGACACCAATTCAAACATCTCCGGGAATATGCGGGTGTAGCGCAGGCCGAGATGATAATAAACCGGCGCCACATCGGCGCGATCATCTCCAAGGATTTGTGGAATTTCCCGGTGATGGATCAACTGCGACAGGGCGGCTGCGTCGTCGATCTTTGCCTGCATGTCGGCACCCGACAGTCCTGCTTGTTCGGCGAGGCTGCAGAGCGTCTGCTGGTAAACGGAATAAGACGCCTTTTCTGTGATCGGGTTGGAAATGGCAAAGCGCACATCTTCGCGAAGCAGGTCTGCAATGCCGCGAATGTCCTTCGGATTTCCTTTGCGGACCAAAAGGGTGTTTCCGCGGCTGCGCTTGTAGGCGGCACGCTGTGTGACGAAGCCGTCCGACACCAATGTGTCGATCACGTCGGTTGGACTGATAAAGACATGCGGCTGAACGGACAGGCACATATTTCCAAGCATCAATCCACCGTCGCGCATGGCATCGACAATTACGCGCGGCGGGGTCGTCGCGTAAAAAATGTCGCCGACGTTGGGATTGTATTCGGCGAATGCCGTTAACGCTGCTTCCAGCGCCATATGATGGTTGCCGTCGGAAAACACCACCGCGCCCGCCGTTATGGGGTCACCGTGGAAGTCGAGAACGATGTTCGATCTAGGCACGACGAAATTGGCCAGGGTATCTGTCGTTGGTCCCGCGGTTTCACGGGGCCAAGGCAGGTCATTTTGGGTCTGCAGAGTCATAGGTGGGCTCCTCCTCCGTCAGATGTCGAGTCTCGTCAGCTATGCCCTTGATCTAAAATTTGTCCCAAGCGCTCGGGTTCCACGATATGGATATGTCGTTCAACGGTGCGCAGCACGCCCGACTTTTTCAGTTCCAATAACGTCGTCGTGACGGTCTGACGGCTGGCGCCAATCAAATTGGCCATATCCTGATGGGTCAGCGGAACGTTTACGCATAATTCACCATTGAGACCGGTTTCTGGGCAAGGGGTCTTGGATGAGACCTGCGCAAACTGAATCAAAAGCCGAGCGATCCGTGTCGCCACATTGTCCGTCGCCAAGCCGACCAAGGCGTGGCCGAGGGACCGGACCCGTGCCGATAGAATGCCGATTGCCCGCATGGCGACCTCCGGGCGGTTTCCGATAAACTGTGCAAAGTCATTCCGTTTGACGGCATACACGACGGAGTTTTCGTTGGCCTCGGCGTATATTTCCCGATTGCCACCACTCAGTAATTCGGCAATGCCGATGATTTCGCCCGGGAACCCAAGCCATAGGATCATTTCTTTGCCGTCCGGGGCAACTTGAAACAGTCGTACGCTGCCTTCGGCCACGACATACAGGTCATTGGATTGGTCGCCGGCTCGAAACAGCAGATCTTTCGGGGCGAGAACTTTCTTCCGTGCAAACTTCAGCAGACTGCCGGTTTCCTCGTCCGATAGGCTGGAAAGAAAGTTGGCGTGGGCGTCCGACCAAGACCCGTCCAGTTGTTCGGGTTCTTCATGATCGTCACTACCGATCCGACGGCTCGATATCGGCGCCATGAACGCGCTGGACATTCTTTCGTCTCCCAAAGGTTTTTCCGCATCATGGCATGATATTTGAGCCGTTGTCACATCGATATCGGATGACGAAAGCGTATAATTCGCCGGCTATGCTGTTGTTTGCGCATATACGTTCGAATTGTCGCCTAGGCGACAATGATGACCGGTGCCGGTTGTTACAATTCCAATTAATGACTTAACAAATTTTCGTTATGCATCGATGGTATGACGAACAAAAAAAGAAACATCCGACTATAAAATTGATGACATGGAGGGAACACGATGAAGAGACTTTTTTCGATCGGCCTAGGCCTTTTGCTTGGGGCTACGATCGCCGGTAGTGCATATGCGGACTACCCGACGCGCCCCGTTACATTCATGACGATGACCCAGCCGGGCGCTCAGATCGACCGCCTGACGCGTGGCCTCGCTCAGCGGTTCAGTGAGATTCTCGGCCAACCCATAAACGTCAAGAACGTGACGGGCTCGCATGGGACGACCATGGCCGCATCATTGGTGCGTTCCAGGCCGGATGGTTACACGGTCGGCGTAACATCGTTGACCGCTTACACCTACGCACCGCATCACGGCAAGCTGACCTATAAGCCAGACGATTTTGACTACTTGTCTTTGGTTGCGTTGAACTCGAGCGGTTTTATCTCGCATCCCGACAAACCTTGGAGCACGCTGAAAGAAGCGTTTGCGTGGGCGAAAGAAAACAACAACGGAAATTTGATCGCGATGTTCCACGGCGCCGATGACCGCGACGCGATCATGCGGATGGCGAAGAAAGAAGGCGTGAAATTGTCGCTGATTCCGTCCAAGGGCGGCCCGTCGGTTATCAAAGCTGTCACCGGCGGTCACGCCGATGTCGGTTATGTGGGCGCTATTCTCTACAAGTTTGTGGAAGCGGGGCAGATCAAACTGATCGGCGCGGCGCTGGGTGATCGTCTACCCCCGATTCCGGATGTGCCGACACTTCGCGAACAAGGCTATGATGAGCAGGTCGAAATGATCGTCGGCTTGGTCGTGCCAAAAGGGATACCGGCGGATGCCCGGGGCAAGCTGCTGGACGCGGCTATGAAACTGGCCGGGAACCCCGAGACCGCTGATTTTATCGAGAAGAACCTTTTGATGCGTCCTGTCGAATGGGGCGATGCGCACGCGGCGGAGACCGTGAAGACGCTCTACAAGACCTTTGGCGAGCAGGCCAAGAGCAACTAACACGTGAAGCTTCGGGCCGGAAGACTTCTCTTCCGGTCCGTTCTTTCTGCAATACCTGCTGGTCGAAGGGTGCTTAGCGCGTGTCGAGAATTCAAAGAGATTTCGTCGCGAACCTGTTCATAATGGGTTTCTGCGTATTGATGTATACATGGGCGATCCCGACGTACACGCCGCCCTATCCGGGGTTCGGTGCGTCTCCCGCACTGGTTGGTTACTCGGCTGTCGGGATCATGTTCGCAATGGCCTGCCTTTCGACGATACGGCAGTTGTTTGCGCAATTTGGCAACAAACCGCTTCCGCCCGGTGAGGCCGAGTTTCCCGAGGAAACGGCCGGCTTTACGCAGATCGGGCGAGTGAATCTTCGGCATTTGGCCATTTTCATGATCCCCTGTTTCTTGTTGGTGATCGCCGTTCAGTACGTTCCCTATCTGGTCAGTGCATTTGTTTTTCTGATGGTGCTGCAACTCGCCATGGGAAATCGAAACTGGGTGCAAATGATGGCGATTGCCGCCGTTATGGACGCCTTGATGTACGTCGTCATGCGCTATGGCTTCGGCGTACCCGTGCCTGGCCCGCAGCTCGTTATTTTTTAAAGAACATTCGGAACGAAATATAATGGAAATGATTGCCGCTGGACTGTTGGATTCCCTGTCGCCGACAAGTCTGATGTTTGTTCTTGCTGGTGTCTTCCTTGGGGTGACGATCGGAGCGATTCCGGGGATCAACGGGCCGATGGCCATCGCTCTGTTTATCCCCGTCACATACTATCTGACCCCGTTGACGGCGATCGGATTTTTGGTCGGCCTTAACAAAGGCGCGTTCTTCGGGGGTGCGATTTCCGCCGTCCTGTTGCGCACCCCGGGGACACCCGAAGCGGCCGCAACCGCCTGGGACGGATACCCGCTGACGCAGCAAGGCAAGGGCGAGAAAGCACTTCGCATGGCGCTGTACGGGTCGGTTGCGGGTGACGTCATCTCAACCGGCGTGCTCATTGCCATTGCCGCGCCGCTCGCCGCCGTTGCTTTATTTATGGGACCGGCAGAGATCTTCGCTCTGATCACGCTCGCGCTGACGGTGATCGCCGGGATCGGCACGAATTCGCTTTTCAGAGGGCTTGTCGCTGCCGGCTTCGGTTTGCTGGTCGGCCAAATCGGCACCGAACCGGTTACGGCCCTGCCGCGATTGACATTCGACCTCTATCAGCTGGGCGGCGGACTTTCTCTCATTCCGGTCGCTATCGGCTTATTGGCGTTTTCTGAAATCCTGATTCAGTTGGAACGGTTCACACTCAAGGGCAGTAAAGCCGAACATGCGGCCAACGTCTTCTCCTCGAAACTTGAAGATCGGCTGCTTTCGATCAAGGAGTTTTTCGCCAATACGCGGACGTTGATCCGAGGTAGCGCGATCGGCATTTTCATCGGCGCCATGCCGGGTCTGGGGGCGCCGGTGGCGTCTTTCATGTCCTACGATCAGGCGATGAAGCGTTCCAAGCACAAAGAAGAATTCGGCAAAGGGCGACTGGAAGGCATCGCCGCGTCGGAAAGCGCCAACTCGGCGGTCGTCGCGTCTTCTCTCATTCCGTTGTTCGTCTTGGGCATTCCGGGAAACCTCGCCGCCGCCATGCTGATGGGGGCATTTATGATCCACGGCATGCAGCCGGGGCCGTTGATGTTCAAGGAAAACGCGCAGCTCATGTACGGCATTTACGGGTCGTTGGTGATTGCCAGCCTGATGCTGGCGGTAATTGGACGGTTTGGTCTCAGGCTGTTCTGCAAGGCCGTCGAAATCCCGGCGATGATTCTTTATCCGATCGTCACGTTTACGTGCATCATGGGGGCGTATCTTGGCAGGTCGGATGTGTTCGATGTCGGCGTGATGCTGATTTTCGGCATCATCGGATACTTCATGCGCAAGTTCGATTTTTCCTACGTCGCCTTTCTCATCGGGTTCATCCTAGTGCCGGAGTTTGAACGCTCATTGCAGCAGGTGGTGATTATTTCCGAGCATAATCCGACCATGTTCTTCGAACGCCCGGTCGCCATGGCGCTAATGGCGCTGGCGATCTTCGTCATCGTCAGAACCTTCTGGAAAAGCATCAAGGCCGGTAAGGAATCCATGCAAGCAAACGCACAGGAGTGAATGGAAAGGATGGTCATGTCGGCTGGCTGACATTGTCGGCTGACTGACATTTTTGAGTATGGACATGTGATTGAGTTCGAACTGCGGGGCTGACCGATAAGCGGTCGGAGGGGGGCGAGACCGGCAACTGCCGGTATCACCACTTCTTGGATAAGGATCGACGGGACGCTCTGGCGTGGCGAGTCGCCATGCACACGAAGATTTGTGATTGGGAGATTACATATGAGTGACGCAGTGTCGCCGGGAGCCGAACCCGGTGAGGGCTTTATAGGTCGATTGGTCGCGAATGTTGAGGCGAGCGGCCGTGACCCTAAACGAACTCTTGGCGGCTTCGTTGCCGCGTGGGTCGCATTTTTCCTTATAATGTTTGTATTTCCGGTTCCCGACGGTTTGACACCCGGCGGCATGGCGGTCTTGGCCGTCGTGGTTTGGGCCAGCCTAATGTGGGTTTCCGAAGCAATGCCGGTGGGGATTACGGGTATCAGTATCCCATTAATGCTCATTCTTACCGAGGGGATTCCCTGGGTGAACGGTAAGCCGCCGCTGGGCACCGTATTCGGTGGTTTCACCCGGCACGTCGTTTGGCTTTGTTTATTCGCCTTCATCGTCGGAGCCATGATGCAGTTGATGAAAGCCGACCGGCGGATCGCCCTTGGCATTCTCGATAAGATCAAGGCGTCCAATGTCGGCCGCGTCATTTGGGGCATGTTCTTTGTGAACATTGTTCTGGCGTTCGTGATCCCGGCGGCGAATGCCCGTGCCGCGACGCTGTTACCGGTCGTTAAAGGGGTTTGCGAGCTTCTGGGAGACACGCCGGAAGAACGCGAAGCCCGCAAGGCGATCGTCATTCAGTCGCTGGTTTACGGCACGATGATCTGTGGTGTTTTTATCATGACGGCGCATCTGCCGAACCTGATCATGGTCGATATTATGGCGCGGGACGGCTACAACATCAGCTACTTGCAGTGGGCAATGCTGCAAGTCCCGTACCTCGGGATGTTTGCGCTCACCCAGTGGTGGATCAGGTACCATTTCAAGACGGCCAGCATCCGGATTGCCGGTGGTCACGAAAAAATCCACAGCATGCACAAAGATCTCGGCCCGATGTCGAAATCGGAATGGACGCTCATTCTGTTATTCAGCATCGTCGCCCTGTTGTTCATGATGGGTAAAGGCAGCCCGATCTTCGAATTGCATCGCTTCCAGTTGGGCATCATCGGCTTATTCGGGATTATGTTGCTGTTCATCCCTGGTTTGTTTCCGTTCACTTGGAAAGAGGTCCAAGACCGGACGATTTGGGGCACTTTCCTGCTGTTGGGTGGCGCGATCACCATGACGGCGGCGATGACCAAATCAGGACTTGCCGGATACATGGCACACCTCATTCACCATGCCGTCGAAGGGTATTCCTGGTGGGGCGTAGTCCTGGGTCTGATGATCGGAACGCATATTATGCGGATCGGCATGTTGTCGAACGTAGCGGCCGTCGCCATGCTGGCGCCGATCGTTTTCGAGCTTGGTAAAACGCTGGATCTGCATCCGGTCGCATTCATGCTGTTGGTCTGCGACACGGATACGTTTGCATATCTGTTACCGACCCAGATTACGGCGGCGGTGATCGCCTATGGGTCAGACGAGTTTTCCATGACGGACTACTTCAAGGCGGGCTGGGTATCTGTTCTGATCGCGATGGCTTATGGCCTGATCGTGATGGCGCCCTGGTACGCATTCTTGGGTCTTCCCGTCTGGGATCCGAGCGCGCCCTGGCCATTCTAACTCAACCTAGAGAGGCCAGTGTCGGATGGCCGATTGGTCCCCCCCAGTCGGTCATCCCTCCTTTTTTTGAATAACAATTAAGACCTAATAGGGAGAAAAATTATGAGTAACAACGACCTCGTCGAAGGCTGGTTTAAGCCACCCATGACCGACAAGGAACTGAAGGCCAAACTGGGCAGCGATTATACGGCGCCGAAAGGCCTGTATCAGAAGACCAAGGCCATGCCGTTCCTGGGGGGGGTGTCTTGTAACGTTGATAAACTTGTCGCCGGCGAGTGGACGGAAATCGTTCTCGATTATACCGTCGGGGCATCCGGAATCGCCGATGGCGCCTGGATAAAAGCGACGTTCAAATTTTATTCGGACTGGGCACTGTTTCAGACGACCGACCCGTCCGGGGCGAACTATGTCTCGGCGGAGTATCACGCGGGCGAATGCGTTGAAGGCCAAAGCCCGGCGACCGTTCAGTCACTCAAGGTGCGGTTCGACCAAAAAGGTCACGAACGGCCGTTTCAAAAGGCCGTCATCGTCGACACCGTCGATGGATATCTCAAACCCGGCGACCATATCATCATTCGCCTGGGCGACCGGCGGCATGGCGGACCCGGCACGCGGTGTCAGACGTTTGTCGAAGAAGGCTTCCGTTTCCGTTGCTACATCGATCCTCTCGGCACGTCGCGGTTCTGCGATATTCCCGGCGACGTGGTCATCGACATTGTGCCTGGTGAGCCCGCGCAGATGCTGATGGCAGGCTCGCGGCTGCTCCGTCCGAAAGAGTCGCTGAAGGTCGGCGTGCGGGCCGAGGACGCCTGGGGCAATACCTGTTTCGATCAGAAAGAAAGCGTGCTCGTAACGGCGACGCGGGCGGGAAAAGAGGTCTACAATAAGGAAATCAAACTCGCCACCAAAGGCTGGTGTTACGCCGAGATCGACGATCTGCCGACCGACAAAGAGGGCGAGTTAGAGATCACTGCGTCAATGGTCGGCAAGTCCGAGATGGAGGTCAGCCCGGCGACGTTCTACGTCACGGTCGACAAGAAATCGCCGGTGCCGCGCGTGTTTTTCGGCGACCTGCATGTGCACTCGGAGGACACGGTCGGGACCAACAACACGGTCTACAACCTGACGTATGGGCGCGACATCGCGCGTTTGGATTTCCTGGGATATACCGCCAACGACTTTCAGATCACCAAAGAGAACTGGGATCGCTCGACCAAGCTGATCCATAGCCTCAATGTCGATGGTGAATTCGTCTGTTATCCGGGCACGGAATGGTGCGGCAACTCGTGCGCCGGCGGCGACCACAATGTCGTCTTCCTGCACGGCAAAACCCCCGAGTTCCCGTTCGATGCCAAGGGCAATATCGCGCGGTCGTTCGAATGGAACGAGGACATGGACGCCGACACCATTATGCCGGGCGCGTGGCCGCTTGAGGAGCTTTGGGCGACGTATTCGCACGATCCGGAAGGGCATCTCATGATGCCGCATGTCGGGGGGCGCCGGTGCATTATGGACTGGTATCATCCGACGATGGATCGGCTTGTCGAAATCGGCTCAGCCTGGGGGCATTTTCCTTGGCTGTATCACGAGGTCGCCCAGCGCGGCTACAAGCTGGGTGCCTCGGCCAATGGCGACGAACACCGCGGCCGGTGTGGTGGCGGCGTCCCGGGGACCGCGGTCTTCGGTACCAAGGGCGGTGTCACAGGTCTGATGTGCGACAGCCTTGATGGCAAGACGGTCGGCAAGGCGTTGCGAGCACGTCGCACCTGGGCGACGACCGGCGAGCGGATTGTCGCTTTTGCCACGTGCAATAAAAAAATGATGGGCGAAGACGTGATCAGCAAAGGTCCCGCAACCATCAACTATCGATTCCTGGGCGAGTGCGGCTGGGACGAAATTACGGCATTCGATCACGAAGGCGTCGTGTTCCATCGGAATCTGCAGGAAGAGATGGGCTACTCAGAACGTAAGGTTCGCGTCCGTCTTGGCGGTGCCCGTATACGCGACCGATATCGCTGGGCCGATTGGCGTGGCGAGGTCGATATCCGTAACGGCGTGGTCAATTCCTTCGACGCACGCGGGCTGGAACACATCGAAGAAAATGTGTTTCGCAAAGCGCCGACCAAGATCGGGTTCCGCACTGATACCTATGGCGATGCGGATACCATTGAGATGGACATCAGTAATCTGGCCAATTGTACGATTAAGGTCTCGGGTCAGATCCACGGCTACGTTAAAGTCGGCAATCCACTCGATGGGAACCCGTTCGTTCATTGTCCGGAGTTCGAGCTCGAAGTCTCGGGCGCGGAATTGCTCGCTCAGGGCGCCGTTCGCAAAGAACTCGGAGGGACGGAACTGTTTGTCGCGGTTGAACGGATGTCAGACCTGGAAACGCCGCGCGACGTCAGTGGGTCGTTTAAGGTCAAACCGAAGAATGGGCCGCACGGTCATCGACCGGTGTTCATCCAGGGACGCCAAATCGACGATGGCAAAGCCTGGACGTCGGCGCACTACATCACGTTCAAATAATACCTTTCCCAAACGCCCCTCAGTGACTGAGGCAGGCCATGCATCCTTGGATGCATGGTTTGCCTCATTTTTTTGGTTACTCGTTGCGCTTGGCTTCCGGATGCATGGTTTTACCGAGGATGTGCCCGTCACGCCCGATCACATGTCCGGAGTGCCCGACGATCAGCGGATCGGGACCTCGAAGAACGCTATCATCGGGGTCGGGATAGGAAAGCTGGCTGAGAAAATGCTGCATACAGTTCAGCCGGGCGCGCTTCTTGTCGTTTGACTTGACGATGGTCCACGGCGCATCGGCGGTATCCGTATAGAAGAACATCGCTTCCTTGGCCTCGGTATAATCGTCCCATTTCTCTAATGACGCGCGGTCGATGGGCGATAGCTTCCAGTGCTTTAGCGGGTCGGTCTCGCGCGACTTGAAGCGGCGGAGCTGTTCGTCCTGGGTCACGGAAAACCAGTACTTAAACAGATGCACGCCGGAGCGCACGATCATCTGTTCGAACTGCGGGCATTGACGCATGAACTCCAAATAATCCTGCGGTGAGCAGAAGTTCATCACACGTTCGACGCCTGCTCTGTTGTACCAGGATCGGTCGAAAAGCACGATCTCGCCGGCAGATGGCAAATGGGCGATGTAGCGTTGGAAATACCATTGTGACTGTTCTTGTTCGGTCGGTTTTTCCAGCGCTACGACCCTCGCACTACGCGGGTTCAGATGTTCCGTGAAACGCTTGATGGTGCCGCCTTTGCCGGCGGCGTCGCGACCCTCGAACAGGATGACGACTTTTTGTCCGGTCTCCTTGACCCAGTTTTGGACCTTCAACAACTCGACCTGAAGCTCCGCTTTGTGCTTTTCGTATGCCTTTCGCGGCATCTTGCGTTTGTAGGGGTAGGTCCCTGTCTCAAACGCTCGACGGATCGCCTCGGGGTCATGGCGCATTTCACTGATGGCATGGCGGGCTGCGGCCGCCGCTGCGCTGGAGTTCTTTTGTCCGTTGGCTGGCTCTCCCGGCGTTACTTCCGGAGACACGCCAACATCGGAGGCCGCTTGGGTGCTTGCCGCCGATTTGACTTTTCCGTTACTTCTTTTGGCACGGGACGTCCCGTTGCTGGCCTTCACTGTGGTCATTTTGGCCCCCTCGTCAAAGATCCGTCCCCCGACGGATCGTCAATACAAGCATCCACCCTGCCACAGAATGCGAACAGCGTCGCTGACCCATGTCAACGACACCGGAATTTCCATAATTTCTTTAAGGCTAAATTTCTTCCCAGACTCGCTGTTCGAAGGCAAACTCGTCCTCGAATTCGGCCATCTCAGCCTTCGGAAAGTCGCGGATCGAGACCATCCCGAAGGAACCGGCTTCGTCCAATCGGACAGGAACGTGACGGACGTTGTAATCGCGCATTAACCGCACGGCATCAAAGCCCAGTGCACTGCCATCAAGACAGACCGGATCGGGCGTCATGACCTCCTCAACCTCGACGAGTTCGGGGTTGAGTCCCGGTTCCAGGACATTCTTCATCAAATTGGTTCCGGTGAAAATGCCGGCCAATTGCCCGTCATTGATGACTAAAACCGCCCCTACGTGGTGCCCTTGCATACGCTGGGCAACGTCCTTGACGGTTTCGTCCGGCGACGCCTGCACCAGAGACTGTCCGGCAACGATATCGCTGAGTTTTCTGTTTGGCATGATGCACCTTTCTCGGCTCTTGGCGACACGTGGTCGCAGGGTTTCGTCACATTTCTGTCATTATGCCGCAACAGAAGATGTCGGCCTTGATTTAAATCATGAGCGACATCCTCCGCACGTCCATTTGCGGCATATCAATGCAGGCGGTCGCGAAGTACCACACACTAAGGCGAGTACAGCAACAAAAACGATTAGGAGGAAAGAGTGCAACGTATTCTGGTCGCAACGGACGATTCCGAACAGGCGAAGAAAGCGGTTGAGACGGCGGCGTCGTTATCTGCGTCGTGCAATGTGCCGTTGGTTATCTGCCATGTCTTAATGCATCACCGCCCGCCCGAGGAACTCTCGCGTATGGCGCATGTCGAGCACATGGTGCCGGAAGTGGCCCGCCGTACGCTCTCAGACTTGGACAACGTACCTGGATCCATGATGGGATTGATACAAAGCGTTGACGCGCAGGCAGATGCGGAGCGTGTGATTGGCGCCATCGGCGATCAAATTGTCGAAAGTGCCGAGAAAATCGCGCGCGCGCATGGCGCTCAAGACGTTTCGACGCGTATTGACGTCGGTGATTACGCGGATTGCATTACCAAGGCAGCGCGAGATGTCGGTGCCGACCTGATCGTGATTGGCAGTCGCGGGCTGGGCACGGTCGGGGAGCTTCTGCTCGGTAGCGTCTCGCGAAAGATTCTGCATCTCGCCAAAGACTCAGTCCTTGTCGTCAAATAGCGGGCGCCCTTGGTGAATCGCTCAGGCCGCGGTGTTTGGAAATTCCAAACGGACCGTTGTGCCGTGTCCCCAATGGCTGTCAATCGTCAGGACACCGTCGTGTGCTTCGACCAGAGCTTTTGCGATCGACAGGCCAAGGCCAGTTCCCAGCTTGGCGATGTGCGGTTGGGTCTCTAGCTGTGCAAACGGCTCGGTGATCTTTGCAATTTCGTCGGCGGGTATGCCGCCGCCGGTGTCGGAAACTTCAATGATGTGATGGTTGTCGCGAATGGCCGCTGTCATCGTCACGTGACCGCCGCCTGGGGTGAATTTAACGGCGTTGAATAGCAGATTCAAAATAACTTGTCGCAATGCACGCTCGTCGGCGTGGAGGGGCGCCAGCCCCGGCGTCACACGGATTTCTAGGTAAATCTGACTACAGTCGATCGCGCCTGTAGCGATCTTCAGGCACGAGTCGAAGATCGATTTCACGTCTATATCGGTCTTGGTGAGGGCGTTCTTCCCAGCCTCGATCTTCGAAAGATCCAATATATCATCGACGAGGCTGAGCAGGTGTTTACTGCTGTTGGTGATATCGTCCGCATATTCTTGATATTTTTTCGAACCGACGGGGCCAAAGTACTCTCGAGAGATCATTTCCGAAAACCCCATGATGGCATTCAACGGGGTGCGCAATTCGTGGCTCATCGATGCGAGGAAGTCGGACTTCGCATTGTTCGCCGTCTCGGCGTCCTGTTTTGCGCTGTAAAGGTTTCGAAGGACCAAGTTGTACTGAGCGGCGATATCGCCGACTTCGGAATTCGGTTCAACCGGAATGGCGCGGGAGTAATCGCCGGTCAGGCGCTGAATTTCCATAGCCCGCAAGAGGTCCAATTGTTCGGTCGACTGGGCGTGCTCGCTGATGTTAAGGCCTATCCGCTCCGCCTCGGCATGCACACGTAGCGGCATGACCTTGTTGATGGCCCATAAGATCAAGAAGCCCGCGCCAAATGCCCACAGACTGGCGACGACGACACCGATAGATTGGGCGACAAATTGTGCGGGACGCGATAAGCCGGTGTCGAGGATCGCGAGGTCCGCGAAAATGGCCACCGCGATCGTTCCCCAAATCCCACTCACACCGTGAACCGGGAATGCGGACAACACGTCGTCGATTTTCAATTTATATAGGATCCGGCTTGCAATGACGGAGATAACGCCACCGACGAAACCAATGAACACCGCTGATGCCGGTGCGACGGCGTGGGCCGTGGCGGTGATCGCTACAAGACCGGCTAGACCGCCGTTCATCATACTTGGCACGTCTTGCCGGCCCATCAGAAGGGGGCTGATCACCATCGCTCCGAGCCCGCCGAACGCGCCGGCGACGAGCGTATTTAAAATGATCAGTGAGATACTCTCGTCGGCGGCGAATGTGCTGCCGCCGTTGAAGCCGATCCAACCGACCCAGATGATGAACACGCCGAGTGCCGACATGGGCAGGCTGTAACTTCGAAAGCTCCCGCCTGTGCCGTCGAACCGGCCGACCCGCGGACCAATGATCAGGACGGCGGCAAGGCTGACCCATCCGGCAATGCTATGCACCACCGTTGCCCCAGCAAAATCGACAAAGCCGATCTGGGCCAGCCAACCATCGCCGCCGCCGTCGGCGCCGGCCCATGCCCAATGGCCAAACACCGGATAGATCACGACGGCGATCACGCAGCTTATGGCAAGGTATCCGACAAATCGCGAGCGTTCGGCGATCGCGCCGGATACGATGGTGGTCGCCGCGCCGCAGAACATGACCTGAAAAATAAAGAACGCCGCATGGCGCGCCTCTTGGTCGGCGGCATACCCGAACCCATCCGTGCCGAAAAGCCCGGCATGCGATGTGCCGAACATGATCCCAAAACCGATAAACCAAAAAAGCGCGGCCGAGATACAAAAGTCGGAAAAGTTCTTGGCGGCGACGTTGACGCTGTTTTTCGACCGGACGTAGCCGCTTTCAAGGCAGCAAAACCCAGCTTGCATCATAAACACCAGCGCCGCACAGGTGAGGATCCAGGCGATATCAATCATGTCGGCGTGTTTGCGGCTAATCCCGCCCTAATTCGATAAAACAATGTACAAACAATATACCGGCGTCAGGCGAATACCACATGTGAATGTGATATTTTTTCTTTATGCTGATATAGAAAAATTATTTTCTTTGGTAGGCGATGTGAGCGATCCCGGTCCAATCGATAGCGCCATCGCTGTCATGGAGACGCATATTCAGGCGTTGAATGCGCGCGACGAAGCGGCATTGGCCGCAACCTTGCATTTTCCACATTATCGATTGGCGGGAGGAGTGCTCAAGGTATGGAAGTCATCCGATCAGTATTTTGCCGACTTCCGCGCTCGGGCTGGCGGCGATTGGCATCATAGCCGTTGGGAATCGTTGGACGTCATCGCCGCAGATGAGACAAAAGTCCATCTGGATGTCACCTTCACCCGGCATGCTGCCGATGAAAGTTTGATCGGTCGTTTCAGGTCATTGTGGATCATATCGAAATTGAACGGCGTCTGGGCGGCACACTTTCGATCGACGTTCGCCCCCTGATAATTGAGCATGCAGCGGAGCGATGTTTTGAGTCCTTCACCCACCAATTTGCTGATCTTGATGTCCGATGAACATACCCGAAAGGTCATGGGCAGTTACGGCAACGACATCGTGCGGACACCGAACCTCGACCGGTTGGCGGCGCGGGGAACGGTATTCCGTTCGGCGTATACACCGTGCCCTATTTGTGTGCCGGCGCGGGCCTCGTTTGCAACTGGACAATACGGCCATGCCACGCGGCATTGGAATAATGCGACGCCGTATATCGGCAACGAGCCGTCCTGGGGGCATGTGTTGCAGCGACATGGACGCGCCGTCGGATCGATCGGCAAGCTGCACTACCGCAATGAGTCGGACGATACCGGGTTCGATTTTCAAAGCCTGCCGATGCATTTGGTCGGTGGTGTCGGCGACGTATTGGGGTGCGTGCGCGATCCGCTGCCCGTGCGCTGGCGCAACCGTGCGATGGCCGACGATGCCGGTCCCGGCGAGACCAGTTATACCGCCTACGACCGCGACATTACCGCGGCGACCGTCGATTGGCTCCATGCCCGCGCAACATCGGAACAGCGCGACGCGCCATGGACACTGTTTTCATCGGTTGTCTGTCCACATTTCCCGCTGACCGCGCCGCAATCTTTCTACGATATGTACGACGGGCTCAATCTGATGCCGTCGAAGGACGCCGACGCGGACGAGCACCCCTGGCTGGCGGCCCTGCGGACGTGCTTTAACTACGACAATTTCACGCCGGAGAGGACCAACGCCGCTTTGACGGCTTACTATGGCCTTGTCAGTTTCATGGACGCCAACATCGGCCGCATGCTGGATGCGCTTGAAGAGACAGGGTTCGCGGAAACGACGCGTATCGTCTATGTCAGCGATCACGGCGATAATATCGGCGAACGCGCGTTGTGGGGCAAATCAACAATGTTCGAGGAATCGGTCGGTATCCCGACGATCATCGCCGGACCGGGTGTTCCAAAGGGCCGCGAATGCGACACGCCGGTTAATCTGACGGATATCTTTCCCACGGTTCTGCAATCAGCGGGTGTCCCCAACGACGATGGGATCTCGCGCCCGGGTCGGTCTTTGATCGAGCTCGCGGATGCGCCGGACGAGCCCGAGCGGATCGTCTTTTCCGAATATCACGCGGCGGGGGCGAAGACGGGCGCTTTTATGATCCGCAAGGGCCGCTGGAAATTCATTCACTACGCGGGGATGGCGCCGCAATTGTTCGATCTGTTGAATGACCCGGATGAAATGACGGACCGGGGTACGGACCCGTCGCTGGGCGCGATTCGCGACGAGATGGCAACGGAATTACGCCGCATTTGCGATCCCGACATTGTTGAAGCACAAGCGCAGACGGATTGCCGCGCAATCGTGGATGCGCACGGCGGCATCGAGGCCGTTGTTGCTAAGGGCGGATTTGGTGCGACGCCTCCGCCGGGGCACGATCCGGTCTACGCCACGAACCAGAGTGATCCGAAGGTCTAGTCTTCCTACTCAGCCAGGAGCTGATGAAAAAGGGGGTAATCGATGGCACGCCCCATGCCGCGGCGCAGGAATTCGAGCCGGATCACATGGCCGGGCGCGACGTTAGCGATGTTGACCGTGGGTCCGAAGCGGTTGATCAGATCGACATGCTGTGTCGGGAAGCGATTGCTTTCCACTTCGAAGAAGACATGGTTGAACCACGGCCTCTCGGTCATTTCGTCAAGGCGGCCAGGTTGTTCCGCATCCAGGAGGTCGATTTCACCTTGTTCGAGGATCACGTGATCGACCCCAAGCTCGCGCACTTGCATGATGATCTTTTCAAATCCATCGATCTGCATCGGGGTGTCCGGATGCTTGCGCCCGTATTCAAAGACAACGTGTAGACCATTGTCTGCCAGCATCTGAATCAACGATAGACGTTCGCTCCCATCCAACGTGATGTAATTCTCGGACACTTCGATGCCGTCGATGCCCACATGGCGCAGCAGGTCGATCAAGCCGTCGACGTCGTTCTTGAGATACGCGTATTCGAACAACAAGCCGCCGGCGAATGTTTCAATGCCGGCGTCTTTGTATTGTCGGGCCGTTTGGCGGATGTACGCCTCCGGCATCGTGGCGGTGTTCAGTGTCCATATCTTCGCGGCATCGATGAAGTTTCCCGCCGCCTCAAGGAGGTCGACGAGGCCGTGCCGTCCTGTCCATCCATGGATATCGGGACCGAAATCCATAATGACGGTTTTGCCGGCGCGTGTCGTTTTGTCATCACGTGGATGCTCGATGGTCAGCATGGCTCGCCCTCCCGCTCTGGTGTTCCCGATAGCTTATCTCTTTCGCGCATCAAGTTACACCGAACCTTCCGTGACAGTGTGCGTGAGGTCGATTGGATTTTGCGATGATTAATTATTTTTAAGAAGAAGGTAATAATTGTGAATAAGGAAATCATGCTAGATTTTTTATTCAAACTATTATGAAGTATTTTTAATAAAGGGGTGTGAACTATGCCGAATACAATGAGGGCGGCTGTTGTTACTTCGTTGGGGGCGCCGTTGGAGATCAAAGAGGTCGCCAAGCCGGAGGTCGCGCCGGGCAAGATCGTCGTCAAGATGCAGGCGTCGGGTGTCTGTCATACCGATTTACATGCGGCCAAGGGCGACTGGCCGGTCAAGCCGGAGCCCCCGTTTATTCCCGGTCACGAAGGCGTCGGCATTGTCGCCGAGGTCGGCACAGGCGTGACGACCGTCAAAGAAGGAGACCGGGTAGGTGTGCCATGGCTGCACACCGCATGCGGGCATTGCCGCCATTGCGTGGGCGGGTGGGAAACCTTGTGCACGGATCAGAAAAACACCGGTTACACGGTCAACGGCGGATTCGCCGATTATGTTCTTGCCGACCCCGGTTTTGTCGGACACCTCCCGGATAATTTGGATTTCGCACCGAGTGCCCCCGTCCTGTGCGCCGGTGTCACGGTCTATAAAGGCCTGAAGGAGACCGACGCGCGCCCCGGCGATACGGTGGCGATTATCGGTATCGGCGGGTTGGGTCACATGGCAGTTCAATACGCGAAAGCGATGGGCTTCAATGTTGTTGCCGTCGATATCGCCGACGACAAATTGGCATTGGCGAAAGCATCGGGTGCCGACGAGGTCATCAATGCGGTAACGCAGGACGCTGTTGCCGAAGTCCAGAAGGGTGGCGGTGTCGAAGGGGCGTTGGTGACGGCGGTCTCGACCGACTCATTTTCTCAGGCATTAAGCATGTTAGGCCGTGGCGGCACGATGAGCCTTGTCGGGTTGCCGCCCGGGGATTTCGCGCTCCCGATATTCGAGGTTGTCCTGATGCGTAAAACGGTGCGGGGCTCGATTGTCGGCACCCGAAACGATCTGGCCGAGGCGCTGCAGTTCGCCGCCCAAGGCAAGGTGAAGACGCATTTCACGATGGAACGCCTTGATGAAGTCAACAGTATCTTCGACCGGTTGGAGAAGGGTCAGGTTGACGGGCGCATTGTCATGGACCTTAGCTGACGGATCGTCGCGTCATAGGCGTGGTACCAACCCACTCGCTGTCGTATTCTATAACGACAGCGGGAGGGGAGGGCTATGGACAGCGGCATCGACCAATCGGCGACGGCCTTGACGGCGGAGGCGCTTGATGTGATCGCGCGGGAGTTTCCCGGTTCGGGCCAGAGTACATATCTGAGTTCCTGCACTCGGGGTTTGTTGCCAAGTTCAGCGCGCGACGCCATCGACGCGCACCTGGATGATTTGCAAACCGGGCGCACGGACAAGGCGGCGTTGTTCAACATGATCGAGGACGTTCGCACTCGGTTTGCCGATCTGATTAACGCCGTCCCTGACGAGATCGCATTTACCAAAAACGTTTCCGAGGCACTGAATATGCCTGCCGCCGCGATCGATTGGCAGCCTGGAGACAACGTCGTCGTCACGCTTAGTCTCGAACATCCGAACAACGTGTATCCGTGGCTCAATCAACGCGCTCGATCCGGGATCGAGGTGCGCACGGTTCCTGACCGCGACGGGCACGTCGACATTGACGCCATGATTGCCGCAATCGATGACAATACCAAGCTGATGACCGTGCCGACGGTTAGCTTCTCGCCCGGGTTCCGTGCCGATGTATCGCGGCTCGGTGCGGTGTGCCGGGACCGCGGAATCTTCTTATTGGTGGATGCTGTGCAGTCGGTGGGAGTCACGCATACGGATGTTACGGAAATGCATGTCGATGGCCTCGCCGTTTCGACGCAAAAGGGGCTCTGTGGACTATATGGGATGGGGTTCTTTTATTGCCGAAAGGACTGGGCCGAACGCCTGACCCCGGCTTATCTGGCGCGATTCGGCGTCGACCTCGGTGCCGACGCGCACGAAGCGACCATGGGGGCGACAAATTACCGATTGATGCCCGGTGCACAACGGTTCGACCTCGGGAACTACAATTTTCCCGCCGCCGCCGCCGTGCAGCAATCCCTTCGCATTCTGGACGGCATCGGCACGCGCGCGATCGAAGCCCATGTGACAATGCTGGCGGCATCGCTGATTGATGGGTTTCTGGCGCGCGGGTTGCCGGTCGCGGGCGGCGCCGCCGGACCCCAGACGGGATCCATCGTGTGCGTTGGGGATATGACCGATGCCCATGACTCGACCGACAATCAGGAGGTTGATTCCTTGTATCGGTATTTATCCGATGCCGACGTTATCCACACCATTCGACGCGGCATGTTGCGGTTTGCGTTCCATGTCTACAACACGACCGATGACGTCGCGCGAGTCCTTGATCTGGTGGATGATTGGCGGGCCCGGTCCTAAGCCGCTGCGCCGATAACCGCCGCCACGGCCTTGGCCGCCTCGGCAATTCCATCGGCGTCGACATCCAAATGGGTCACGGCGCGCATGCGCGTCGCGTTCTCGGCGCCGATGCGAACCCCATATGGCTGCAGCGCCGCTGCGATATCCTGTGCCGTCATGCCGGTGCTTGAGACATCGAAGAACACCAGGTTTGTTTGCGGTTCCGGGTCCAGCCGGACGCCGGGAATTTCTGCGATCATTTTGGCGAACGTTGCGGCATTGGCGTGGTCGTCGACCAATCTGTCGACATGATTGTCCAGCGCATAAAGACCCGCCGCGGCGAGGACACCCGACTGCCGCATCGATCCGCCAAGGCGACTTTTCCAGACCCATGCCGTTTCGATAAATTCGGCCGACCCGGCCAATACGCTGCCGACGGGGCAGCCCAGGCCTTTCGATAAATCGATCCAAACACTGTCACACGGGGCTGCATAGTCCCTGGCGTCGATGTTGCTGGCAGCGACAGCGTTCAAAAGCCGTGCACCATCCATATGGACAGACAGGCCTGCATCCTTCGCGACAGCGGCGGCTTCTGTAATCGTCTCCAGGGGCCAAACGGCACCACCGCCCCGATTGGCGGTCTGTTCGATATGCAGCAACCGCGACTGCGGCGACTTGGAACGCGGCGGGCGCAATCGTGCTTTCACAGCGTCGGCGTCGAAGATTCCCAACTTTGTCTCGACCGGCGTAATCGATACGCCGCCGACGATGGCGGGTCCCCCGGACTCCGATGCGATGATATGCGCTGTGCTATCGCAGATGATGTCGTCGCCGGGCCGACAGTGGCTGACGATGGCGATCAGGTTGGACATAATCCCAGACGGCAGAAAGACCGCAGCCTCTTTCCCCAGCATCTCGGCGACCCTGGTACACAAGGCCGTTGTCGTCGGATCTTCGCGCCGTTGTTCGTCTCCAACCGTGGCGGCGGCCATAGCGGCTCGCATACCGTCGGTGGGACGTGTGCTGGTATCGCTGATCAGATCGATACGGATGTCATGAGTCATAAGATACCTATACGGATTGAAGTGCGGCGAAGAACCGATCGATGTCGTCCTCATTATTGTAGAAATGCAAGGACGCCCGTAAGTGCCCGTCTTTCTCGGCGACGATGACTTGCTGGTTGTGCAGCGTGTTGACCGCCGAGCGGGCATGCCGGCCGAGATCCAAGCTGACGATGCCCGCTCGGTTCGTCCACGGGCGCGGAGTGCGAACTTTGATCTGTTGCTTGTCGGCCTGATCAATTAGGTACGTCGTCAACTCGCGGACGCGGTTCTCAATATTGTTCAAACCGATACTTTTGACGTATTCGGCCGAGCGCCGTTGCACCCAGGCGCCGGCGAAGTTCGGGTTGCCGTACTCGAACCGGTGGGCATCGGGGGCAAGGTCCGGACTCTCGATGGTTCTGTCGAGAGTATCGAAGCTGAACTTCGCGGCGTAAGGCGGCGTTAATGTCTCGATCATTTCGGCCGTCGCATACATGAAGCCCGCGCCGGCCAGACTGAACTGCGCTTTGTGGCCGCCGGCGATCAACACGTCGATGCCGAGGTCGGCGACCGGGTCGCTTAAGATGCCGACCGCCTGGATGCCGTCGACCATCAGTTTGACACCTTGATCGTGGCAAAACGACGCCAGGGCGCGAAGATCGCTCCGGTATCCGTTTCCGTACACGACCCAAGCGACCGCGAGAATGCGGGTCCGCGCGTCGATGAGGTCTCGGTATTGGTCGACCGTGACGCGCCCGTCGTCACCGGGTTCGGCGATTCGGATCTCGATCCCGCGCGTCGCCAAATGCCGCCAGGGAAACGTGTTGTTCTCGTGCTCGAACTCGGAAATCACGACATTATCGCCCGGTCGCCACGGGAACCCCTGGGCGACGATGTTGATGCCTTCCGATGTGTTCTTGATTAGCGCGATATTGGCTGGGGATGCGCCGTAAGTATCCGCGACGGCGGCGCGGGTTTTCTCGATCTCGTTCATAGAGAACGCCATATCGCCGGCGTGATCATAGATGTCGTGCATCCATGACATCAGCGATTGCTCTACCATCCGCGGCAGGATCGCCTTGTTGGCCAGATTCAAATAACAGAACTTCTCCGTCGTCGGGAATTCCCGTCTCAGGGCCTCCCAATCGACATCTTTTGTTGCGCCATCCGGCATGCGGTTTCTCCCAAGGTCGGCATCTTAGTGCGCGTTTTCATTAGTGCGTTAGAATCTGTTTCAGGAACAATTGCGTGCGCTCGTTTTCCGGCGCCGTGAAGAAGACATCCGGCTTGGCGATCTCGACGATCTCGCCCTTATCCATAAAGATCATCGTATCAGCGACGGTCTTGGCGAAGCCCATCTCGTGGGTGACGACCATCATGGTCATACCTTCGTCGGCAAGCTCCACCATGACATCGAGGACTTCTTTGATCATTTCCGGATCGAGGGCGGATGTCGGTTCGTCGAACAACATCACCCGAGGTTGCATGCACAATGACCGGGCGATGGCGACGCGCTGTTGCTGGCCGCCCGATAGTTGTCCGGGATATTTGTATGCTTGCTCTGGGATTTGCACGCGCTCCAGATATTTCATCGCCAGTTCCTCGGCGTCGGCCTTCGGCATTTTGCGGACCAGCATCGGCGCCAAGGTCAGATTGTCGATGATGCGCATGTGTGGGAACAGGTTGAAGGATTGGAAAACCATGCCGACTTCGCTGCGCACGGCCTCGATATTTTTCAGGTTGTCGGTCAACTCGACCCCGTCGACGATGATTTGGCCGCGTTGGTGATGCTCCAGCCGATTGATGCAGCGTATCATTGTCGATTTGCCGGACCCGGACGGGCCGCAGACGACGACCCGCTCGCCGCGCTTGACGCTCAGGTTGATATCGACAAGCGCTTGGAAATCTCCGTACCACTTGTTGACGTCGACCAGCTGAATGACTGTGTCACCGGTGGCCGCGGATTCGAGTATTGTTGTCGCTTGTTCGCTCATGGTGTGCTCCAGCCTTAGAACCGTTTGCCTTCGCCCAGCCAGCGTTCGATTTGCTGGCTGTATTTCGAAAGCACGTAACAGAAACAGAAGTAGACGAAACCGACGCATAAGTAGGCCTCGACAGTGAACCGCCGCCAAACCGGGTCCTGCATGACGGACGTGGTCGCCGTCAGGATATCGAACAGGCCGATAATCAGAACGAACGAGGTGTTCTTGAATGCGGCAATCACGTGATTGACGATACCGGGCAGACAGATGCGCAGCGCCTGCGGCAGGATGATCCGGATCATCGTCTGCCAATACCCGAGCCCCAAGGCTTCGGCAGCTTCGTACTGGCCGCGGGGAATGGCCTGCAGCCCGCCCCGAATAACCTCGGCCTCGTAGCATGCGAAGAAAATCGCCATTCCGACCATGACGCGGACCAGTTTGTCGAATTCAAGCCCTTGCGGCAGGAACAGGGGGAACACGTTAACGGCGACGAACAGGATGGTAATCAGTGGGACGCCGCGTAGGCTCTCGATGAAGATCACGCAGAAGGCCTTGACCGCGGGCATTTCGGACCGGCGGCCGAGCGCCAGAAGGATGGCAATCGGAAAGCCGACGACCAACGTGCCGGAAAACAACACCATCGTCAGTGGCAGGCCGCCCCATTGACTGGTATCCACCTCGACCAAACCAAAGACGCCGCCCCACATCAACGCCAGCGAAGACGTCAGTGCAAACAGCCACAACGGCACGAGGATTTTGTACGACCAGAACGTTGGGATCATCGTTATCGCGATGGTGCCCAGATAGATGATCAGCGCAAGCATCAGGCGCCAGTGTTCTTCGTACGGGTAGACGCCAAAGAACATCGGTCGGTGTTTCTCGCCGATGACTGCCCAGCACGCGCCGTCGGCAGCGCGACAGGTTTCGTGGCTCTCGGCGACGAAAACCGCCTCCAACAAGCCCCAATTCAGGAATGCGGGCAGGGAATAGTAGAGCGCGACCAGACACACGGCCGTGACGACGATGTTCAGCGGCGAGCTTGCCAAGTTGTCGCGGATCCATTTCAGAACCGGTATTCGCTCGGTCGGCGGTGGCGGTGTGCGTCCGCGCGTACCGGGCACGGGGCCGGTGGCGGCGTCGGGCGGGGACTGCGGAATGTTTCTGCGATCCATGGCTTAACGCTCCTTGATCGCAACGAGGCGATTGTAAAAATTCATGAAGACCGAAATAACGATGCTGATCGCCAGATAGACGACCATCATGATGGCGATCGCTTCGACGGCTTGGCCCGTCTGGTTCAGTGTCGTGTTGCCGATATTGACCAGATCCGGGTAACCGATCAGCACCCCGAGCGACGAGTTCTTGGTTAGGCTTAGGTACTGACTCGCGGTCGGTGGTACGATAACGCGCATCGCCTGGGGAATGGTGATGTAGCGCATGATAAATCCAGGGCGCAGTCCGACAGCACGCGCGGCCTCGATCTGGCCACCGGGAACGGATTGAATGCCGGCGCGGACGATCTCGGCGATGAACGATGCGGTATAAACGGTGATACCGACCCACAAGGCGACGAACTCGGGCGATAGCTGCAGTCCGCCTTGGAAATTGAAACCACGAAGCGCCGGGACGTCCCATTCAAGATGCGCGCCGAATGCAGCCCAAACCAGAATGGATGGCAGGATTAGGACGGCCAAACCGGACCAGAGTGTGGAAATGTACTGACCCGTCCGTTCGCGTTTCGCCTGTGCCCATTTGTTGAGGAACATAACGCCGGCGATGCTGGCGACGAAGGTCGCACCAATCCAGGGATAAGAGTCGTGATAAACCGGGAACGGCATGACGATACCGCGGTTCATGATGAACGCCCCTTCGAACGGGATCATCGCTTCGCGCGGTTGCGGCAATAAATGTATAATCGTGCCCCAGAAAATGACGTGCAGGACGACGGGAACGTTGCGGCCGACCTCGACGAACCATGAGGCGAGGGTCGAGAGCAACCAATTGCTGGAAACCCGTGCGATCCCCATAAAGATACCGAGAATGGTTGCGAAGATGATGCCGAAGAACGCCACCCGGATCGTGTTCAAGAACCCGACCACCAGCGCCCGTCCGTAAGAGTCCGCGGCCGAGTAGCTGATGACGGACTCGCCGATATCAAATCCCGACGATGTCGTAACGAACCCCCAGCCTGTGGCAATCCCCTGGCGGTCCAGATTCTCGTTGACGTTCTCGTACAAGAACCATGCGACCGTTGCCAGCGCCAGACCAAGCGCGATCTGATAGACAACGCTGCGGACGCCTTGGTCGTAGAAAATCGACCCTACGGATTTCCGTTCATCATTCGGAGCGGCCATGCCGATCCCCCGCCAAATTTACAAATCAATGATTTTAAGGGAACGGGACGCCCAGTATGAACCCGGGCGTCCCGCCCAAAAGTACCGTCGTCGTCGGCTTACTTCATTGGGAAGCCGTACATCAGACCACCGTTGGTCCAGAGATTGTTGATCCCGCGGTCCAGGTTCAGCGGCGGACCCCAGTTGCGATCGTAGATTTCGCCGTAGTTACCGACTTGCTTGATCACATTGTAGGCCCAATCGTTGCCGAGGCCGAGTTTCGCGCCCAAGTCACCAGCGGATCCCAGCAAACGCTGAACATTGATGTCTTTGGAGTTGGCTTTCATGTCATCGGCGTTTGCGGAAGAGACACCCCATTCTTCGGCGTTGAAGGTGGCGTGCGTGACCCACTTGATGATGTCGAACCACTGGTCATCACCGGCACGGACACCAATGCCCAAGGGCTCTTTAGAATACACACCCGGGATGATCATGTGATCGGCCGGGTTGTCGGCATCGAACTGTTGGTGACCCGGAAGGCCCGCTTGGTCCATCGACAGAACGTCGCAGCGACCGGACATATACGCGCCGACCAACTGTTTAGAACTTTCGATAACGACCGGCTTGTAGTCCATGGATTTGGACGCGAACAAAGCGGCGATGTTTTTCTCGGTGGTGGAACCCGGGAACACGCAAACCGCGGCGCCGGCCAGATCATCGACGGTTTTCGCGCCGATCGATGTGCGGACCATAAAGCCGGTTCCCGTATAGAAGGTCGGCGGACCGAAGTTGAGCCCCAATGCCGAATCCCGCGTCAGCGTGACGGTCGTGGTCCGTGACAGCATATCGACTTCGCCGGACTGAAGTGCCGGGAATCGCTGAACACTGCCGAGAGGGATGTATTTGACTTTTTCGGCGTCGCCCAGCGTCGCCGCAGCAACGGCTTTGCAGAAATCGACGTCCAACCCTTGCCACTTGCCTTGGCTGTCGGCAATGGCGAAACCGTAGCGGCCTTGGTGGACGCCGCACAGAACCTCGCCGCGTTCTTTGACGGCCTTGAGTGTCGGGCCGTCCTCGGCTGCGGCCGGCGTTGTCGCCGATACGGCAAAGGCGCCGACGGCGGCGGCTATTGCGATTGATGAGAGTGCTTTTTTCATCGGTAGTCTCCCTGTTGATGAACGAACGATGCGCGGACGGCGCGGCGCGCAAACGAAAATTTGCGCCGTCAGGATTCTCGACTTTTGTGGTCCCCCATGAAACTGGTCTCAGTCCGTAAGAGCGCGATCGCGCGGTGAAGTCATAATGTTATCCCTAATCCAGCCTGCCGTTTGGCGACACAATTGCGGGTGCAGCGGGCGGAAGGACCGGTATCGATTTCAGCGCGCTTCCCGTTGCGACAATGACGACGCGGGCATCGGGTTCGATGTCACCACGCGTTCGTGCGGATTTCAAACCGGCAAAGGCGGTCGCTGATTCCGGACAGATGAACAGTCCCTCCGTGCGGGCGACTTCCCCAACGGTGTCGATGGCGTCTTGCGTTTCGATCGCAATCGCGGTGCCGCCTGTTTTGCGGAGCAGCGATAAGACCCGCCGGTCCCCGGGGGGCATCGTAGACTTCAAACCGCCTGGTGGAACATCAAGGTCTTGCCACGTCTCCGCGTGATCGGCGCCGGCCTCGAACGCGCGCACAATGGGCGCGCAACCGGAGAATTGAGTGACGATCAGTTTCGGTAACGGTCCCGGGGCGACCCACCCCAGCGCTTGCAGTTCCTCGAATGCCTTGAAGATCGCGATGGCGCCAATGCCGCCGCCCGTGGGATAGACAACCGCGTCCGGCAAGTTCCATCCCAGTTGTTCCGCGATCTCCAACCCCATAGTCCGCTTGCCTTCCAGACGATAAGGCTCGCGCAGAGTTCTGACGTCGCACCAGCCGTGGCGGTTCACGGCATCGGCAACAATGCCGCCAGCAAGTTTCCACGGACCGTCCAACATGAAGGTATCGGCACCGCACATCGTGCTTTGTTGCAGGCTCGCCGGCAGCACGTCGTCGGGCAAAAGGTTGACGCATGTCATCCCCGCTCGGGCCGCGTACATGGCCCAAGAGCCCCCTGCGTTGCCGGAGGAATTGTGGACTACGGTCTGCACGCCCAGTTCCCGCAAACGACTGACCGATGCACTGGCCCCTCGGTCCTTGAACGTGCCGGACGGATTTTGGCCCTCGTCCTTCATCCACAGAGTCTCGACCCCTGCAGCTTTGGCCAGGCGCGGCGTCGACAGCAACGGCGTCCAACCTTCACCCAGCGTGACGGCGTTGTCCGGGTCGTCGAGCGGCAATAAATCGCGATAGCGCCACATCGACCCGGGTCCTCTTGCGATCGAGTCGCGATCAATGGTTCTGCGGAGTCTCTCGAGATCATAGGTTACCTCGGCGAAATCGCCGGGGGCCGCCGTGCCGTAACCCAGGGGGCCGGATGCATCACCGCTGATCCAACACGAAATCGAACTGACAAAGGACATGCTATGCGCGCCCTCCGCTGGCGACGGAAGGGGGTTTTGTCGATAGCGCATCGAAAATCCGCGACCGAACGGCACGGCCTTTTTCAAGATGGTCGCAAACGAGTTTGCGCGCTTTCTCGGGGTCTTGAGCGACAATTGCCGCGAGGATGTCTAGATGCTCATTCGTCGATTCACATACCCAGTCGTGATCGTAAATACGTGGCAGGCCGAGCGCCACGTGATTGCGAATGCGCAGGGGCTCGTAAATCTCCATCAGGCATCCATTGCGCGCGGCGCGAAAGATCTCGACATGAAACTCCTGTCCCGTTTGATGAATATCCGCGAGGTCGAACCGCGTCGGATCATCGATCATCTGCTCGAACTTTTTACAGAAGCCGTCGAAGGCCGCGGTTGGCCCGCGCTGAGCAGCCAGAAAAGCTGCAGTTCCCTCGATCCCCATACGGGCTTCGTACATTTCGTCGACGTCCTGACGCGTCAACTGCTTGACGTAGGTACCGCGCGCCGGCCGCACTTCGAGAAGTCCTTCGCTGGTCAACCGCTTGAGGGCTTCACGAATCGGCGTGCGGCCCAACTGGAAGGAATCGGCCAGTTTTCGTTCAGAGAGGGGTTGTTCGGTATCGAAGCCGTCGCTCAGGATATGATCGAGCAGCTTGCGGTAGGCACGGTCTCGTTCGAACGCATGAACAACTGTCATACCGGTATACCAGTCGATTTTCGCTTCGCGAGTCAATAGAGTTAAATCGATCATTTGAAAAAAGGGTGAGGCGACGACCCGCTGTGGACGGCTGTTCAGACGGTCTTGCAGAGGCCTCCGTCAACATTGATGGCTGCCCCGTTGATGTACGACCCAGCGTCCGATGCCAGGAAACATGCCACGGCTGCGAACTCCTCGGGACGGCCTAGACGTCCAAGCGGTTGGCTCTTGCCTTCTTCGGCATACCACTCTTCAAGTGATAGATCCCGTTCGTCCTTGGCGTGGCGCCGTTCCCATTGTTCGCTCCGAATTTTGCCGACGTGGAGGCTGTTGACGAGTACGTTGTACGCCGCGTTCTCATTCGCGAGTACTTTCATGAGCGCCATGCCAGCGGCGCGGCTGACGGCGGTCGGTGCGCCTTCGGCACCAGGCATCTTGGCGCCGACGTTGAGAACATTGATGATCCGCCCCCAGCGACGATCGCGCATTCCCGGCAGCACAAGCCGCGACAGGCGGATTGCTGCGAACAGCTTGAGGTCGAGATCATCCTGCCAAACGGCGTCGGGTACCTCCAAGAACGGACCCCGCTGTGACGTGCCGGCGTTGTTGACCAGAATGTCGATGTTTCCGAGTTCTTTGGTCGCGTCGTCATAGGCTTGGGCGCAGGCGTCGGCTAACCGGATATCCGCCGAAATCGCCGCGATGCTATTGGGTACCGCGCTTTCGATCTCTGCCTTGGCGTTGTCCAGTCGGCCTTGGTCGCGCCCGATGATGGCGACTTTTCCGCCGGAACGCACAAATTCCAACGCCATGGCTTTTCCGAGGCCTGCGCTTCCCCCGGTAATCAGCGCGGTTCGTCCATCCAATCGTACGTCCATGTCGGTCTCTCCCGGATAAAGCTGCGAATTCTGGTGTCAGTTTGATCGGCCAGCCAACGTGGCTCAAGGGGTTCTCGGTTTTCGCCATGACTCGCTGCTATTTCACATTGTGCGATCGTGAACAGTCGAATAGCCTTATCTCGCTTGGTTCTCCAAAAGGCACAAAGTGCCCGGGAGACGAAGAGGGAATTTGGTTAGGACGGACCCAACGCGGCGTCCCATGCCAAAGCCGCCCCCGCGACTGTATGCGGAGAGTGCCCGCCGAAGACGCCACTTGCGCATGCAGGGAAGGCCGGCGACGTACAAAGACCCGCGAGCCAGGAGACCTGCCAAGCATGGGGTGAATCTTTCTGTCGGGTGTGACAGAACATAGGAGATAGAGATGACATCATTATCGACGACCCTCGCGGGGTCAAAAAGCGCACTTCTTCCGATCATTCTTGCCGCGACCATTGGACTTGGGATGATTATCGTCGCCGGCCATCTGCAAGCGAGCACGCTGCACGACGCCGCGCACGACGTTCGCCACGCGACCGGCTTCCCCTGCCACTGATCTAATGTTCACACGTATATTGACCAGCGGGTTGTTCGCTGGTGCTTCAGCAGGCCTGATCATAAGTCTGCTGCAGTTCGTCTTTGTGCAGCCCGTGCTCTTGCACGCGGAACTGTATGAATCGGGACAACTGGTGCATTTCGGCGGAGACCCCGTCAGTGCTCATCAGGCCGTTGCCGGATTTGATCTTTTGCGCGATGGGCTCAGCATGGGTTTTACCATGGTGATTTACTCCGGTTACGCACTGATTCTCGTCGCTTTGATGGCCGCTGCGGCGGAAAGGGGCACTGTGATCACCGCGCGCCAGGGTATTTTGTGGGGGGTCGCCGGTTTTGTCGTCGTGCATTTTGCTCCTGGCTTTACCTTAGCCCCCGAAGTCCCGGGTGTTGCCGCCGCCGACGTTTTTGAACGCCAGATCTGGTGGTTCGCGACTGTCGGTGCCGCAGCCGTTGCAGTTTGGCTAATCGCCTTTGGCAAAAATTGGTTGGCTTGGTCGATTGCGATCGTTCTTTTGCTGGCACCGCACATCATTGGCGCACCGGAGCCCGATGTTTTTACTGGGCCGGTCCCGACTGAGATCGGCGCCTTGTTCGCGAGCCGGGCTTTTGGCGTTGGTCTTGCCGCATGGGTTTTACTGGGATTGTTCGCGGGCCATTTCTGGCAACGTGAAGATGTGAACCAGAGCGTCGCTTAGATACGCGGCATGTCGGTCCCATAGGGTTGTGACGCGCTCGCAGCGGGGTTCGCGTGCGGCGCATCACCGCCACTTCGGAAGGAAGGTGACGATGGATCGCTCGATCGGATTACTCGGCATTGGTCTGGTGTTTGGCGGACTCGCCGGTTTTGTTGTCGCCGCCGGCAATGGCATTAGCCTGAGAGGGCATGACCACGACCATGCCGGCGGCATGTCACACGCTGCGCATGGTGGCGACGCCCATCACCATGACATTTTGAACCTATCGAAAGACGGTGCCGGTCCGACAGTCATCGCATCGGTAACGGCTGACCCGCAATCGGGATGGAACCTGTATATCGAGACGACTAACTTCCGGTTCTCACCGGAGAACGCCAGTCGGCCCCACATTCAGGGGGAGGGGCATGCGCACATTTATATCAATGGCGAGAAGGTCGCGCGGCATTACGGGCCGTGGTTCCATATCGATACGCTGTCGGCCGGACAGAACACGATTGAGGTGACGTTGAACAGCAACGATCACCGTCTGCTTGCCCTCGATGGCGCGCCATTGCGCGCCCGTGTGAACGTCGTTAACGAATAGCTTTATTCGCCTGAATGGCGGGGACCCGGGCTTTCAAGCAATCCCGTAATCGGCCGCACACCCGGGCATCTTCGATCCAACCGCCCGGGCTGTTCAGGTACGCCCGACAGGTTTCGACGATGTCGGCTTGATCGCCGTCGGCCAAGATACCGGCAAAAACATACGTCGCACACGTCGCATCCTGAAGGGCGATGGCGATGGGATCATCGCAAGCATTCATGCAGGACGTGTAGCGGATCGAGACGCTCTCCGACAGGCCAGCGTCTCTCAAAGTTTCGTGCAACTGCGCCCCAAGCATCCGGCCTTTCGGCCCGGCAGGCTGGCTCTGGCAGGTGTCACAGATAACGATTTCCAGCATTACTCAGGTATCTTCACATTTGCGGTAGCGAGATCGCGACAGCATACCGTCATCACTATATCGGCGTTACACGCGATCAAAAGACTCATCGTGGTGACTCACACATTTCGATGTGGTCAGCCACAATCGCGCCGCCACCTTCGCCTTGTTAACTTGCGGTTTCTTTCGCGAAGGCTTCAGCCCAAATGAATAGTGCTACGACCGGACCATGGACCTATTACACGTACCCGTCAGATACGCCCGCCGTTGCTTTTGGGCCTCTGACCGGTTTCGTCGAGATTTGGAATCGAAAGCGTCCCACGCCCGAGATCTTTCCATGCTGGCCAACCTTCGACCTCATGGATTTCGAAGGTTGGTGGGGGCAGATTTCGCTGGCCGAACTTCATGAAAGTCCGTTCGATTTGCGGTGGGCGCTTTGGGGCACCAGTATTACCGAATGGTGGGGTGTCGATTATTCGAACAAATTCATCAGCGACCTGCCTGCGGTTCGGAAAGTGTGGGAGGTCTATGAACGGCCATACCTTCGGCATCTTGTCGACGATCGTCTGATTGGGTTTGTCAGCGGAGCATTGGCGCCGCAGGACCGAGATTTTAAATACATCATGGGCGTCGATCTGCCGCTAGAGGTGGACGGCCGCATCACCCACATCCTCAGCGCCTACGTCTTGCGGGAACCGGATGAGGATTTCGTGCCGGCCATCGATGTCTTCTTCAAACGCTGACATTGCCGCGAGGTGCTAAGGGGTCAGTCCGCTCTGCCTTTTCATCGTCGCATTCCGGCGAATGGTATAAAGGGTGCTGGCGATGATGATCCCGGCTCCTACGCCCGTCCATAACGTCGGAACTTCAGCGAAGAAAATCATCCCAATGATGGTGGCGAAAAGTAACCGGGCGTACTCAACCGGCGCAACGGCGACGGCTTCGGCGGCCTTTAAGCCTTGGATCATGGTCGATTGCATACACCACATCAGACCGCCGATGATCAGAATGATGCCAAATTCTTGCAAAGTCGGGGTTACCCAGTAGTAGATCGCCGGCCCGGCCATTATCGCGGTCACGAAGCAAGATTGATAGGCCATGATCGTTGAAGGTGGATCGACTTGGCTGAGCTTGCGCATCACGATGGTGACGCTTGCGACGAACAAAGACGAGACAAGTGCCAAGATTGCATAGATGTTCACGGCGTCGGGGCTGGGGCGGACGATGATCAAGACACCAAGAAAACCGACAATGGTGACCGTCCATCGGCGAATGCCGACCGTTTCCCCCAGAAAGATGATCGCCAACACGGTCATAAACAGCGTCTTGGCGAAGCTGATGGCTGTCACCTCGGCCAACGGCAGGTGGACCAATGCGGTGAAGCCGGTGGCCATTGCAATCGATGCGCAGGTGCCGCGAATGACATGAAAACGCAGCAGTTTCGTCTCGAAGATGCCGCGTCCGACCCTGAGGATAACCGGCGTTAATATGACGACGACGATCAGTTGGCGGATGAAAAGAATCTCGAAAACGGAAATCCGTTGGCCGACATACTTGATCAACGCTCCCATGCAGGCAGCGAGAAAAGCCATCAACAGAATCCAACAAGCACCACGCGCGTTGCCGGGCAGCGTTCGCCAGAACCGCAGCCATGGCCAAAGTATTTGCCGGATTATGGCGGGTGGACGGCGTAACAGCCGCATGGAAACCTCAGTTCATTGAACGCTTCTCTGATGACGTGTGCAGGATTTGGAGGCTCCGGTCCTGCGACGTAATGCGGGATTATGCCGAACGTCGGTAACGATAAGATTAATCCTGCATTGCTTCTCGCAACGCACGCGGAAGGGCATCGGCGAACGCTGCAAGGTCGGTGCCGGTCCCTGCCGAAATTCGAATGCAGCGATTCAAGGGGGCGACACCCGGCATGCGCACGAAGATGTCTTGCTCATTCAAACTGGATAATACTTGTCGTGCGAAGTCCCCATCGTGGCCGCAGTCTATGGCGACGAAGTTGGTATATGACGGCACGGCACCAAGGCCGTTGTCGGCCGCGATATCATTGATCCGGATACGCGCTTCGGCGACCCGTTGTCTGACGCTGTTAAGATAATCTTGATCGCGAAGTGCCGCCAAGGCACCTGCCTGGGCGATCCGGCTGACGCCGAAATGATTGCGAACCTTGTTAAAGGCGAGGGCGATGCCTGCCTCGGCGACGGCGTAGCCAATCCGTGCGCCGGCCATGCCATAGGCTTTCGAGAACGTCCGAAACCGGATCACCCGCGGATCGCTGACGTCAATTGCCGGTGCGATGTCGGTGTCGGCAAATTCGATATAGGCTTCGTCCAGGCAGAGCACCGTGTCTTCGGGAGTCCGGTTGATCATCGCCTGGATTTCGGCCGCATCATGTGCCGTCCCCATGGGATTATCAGGATTGGCAATATAGATCAGTTTTGCGCGCTGCCGTTCCGCCATCGTGAGCAGGGCGTCAGGGTCTTCGAAATCGCCCCGGTAGGGGACGGTGTGCAGATGGCCGCCGAAACCGGCGACGTGATAATTGAATGTCGGGTATGCGCCGGCTGACGTAACCACCGCATCACCGGCATCGACGAACAAACGAACGGTCAAACCCAGCAAGCCGTCGATGCCTTCGCCGACGACGATGTTATCGGGCGAGACGCCGTGGTGGTCGGCGAGCGCAACCTTGAGATCGAAATTTTCCGGATCGCCGTACATCCAAATCTCGGGTGCTGCCTGACGCATGGCGTCGATCGTGGCGGGCGAGGGGCCAAAGACGCACTCGTTCGCGCCGATTCGCGCGGCAAACGGGCGCCCCCGGTCGCGTTCCTGGGTTTCCGGGCCGACGAACGGCACCGATGCCGGGAGGGACTTGGCGAGATCTGTAAAACGAGGAGGCATGATAGCGCATTCCGGGCCGAGTTATACCAAGATGGAGCGAGGGCCGGGTCGGCCCCGTGTTTTGGTACCCCAAGACGCGTGAAAACGAAAGCGTCGGCATCCTTGCCGACGGTTGGGGAATCGTCGTTGTATCACCTTATTGTGACACGGCTTGATACGACTTCGGAGGCGATATCAATGAATATCGGGCTATGGGAGGGCGCGTCCCTCTAGCGGGCGCGGTCGGAGAACCGGCAGGGGTGAGTTTCCTCATAGTCGAAGGAGACTTAACGATGACACTCAAAAAGCTCGTAAGGACAGGCACTGTCGTGATGTTTGGGATGGCTGCCGCCATGTCGTCGGCGACCGCGCAGGACATGGCGTTCGGCGGAGCCGACGATGTTGCTTTTGCGCAAAAACTTTGGGCCAGCCTCATGACGCAAAAGTTGGTCGGCCCGAACAGAATTCACGTCCAACCATTCGAAGGGAACGAGCCGCATGGATCGATCCAACAGGTTCTGGGAACAACGATCACGGTCGACGGCAGGTCCGCTCGCGCCATCGTCAAGGTCAATCACGGTGGCCCGGATGTAGATGTGCAAGCAGTCTATGACAACCCGAATGAATTCCTCGGCGCGTACACCGTAATGTTCAAGCGGGAAAACGGTTATGACGCGGAAAACCAAAATTGGTTCTGGGCCAAGTACGGCCCGACGGGGGAACTCGACAAGAACCCCAAAGGCGCCATGATCGCCGGACGGTTCATGAAAGGCGCGGACAAGGGCTGCATTGCCTGTCATGCGGCGGCCGGGGGCGATGACTTTGAAACCCTGACGTCGCGTTAAACTAATAAACAGACGGGCGACAGTGAAATCGCCGCCTCGGATGGTCCCGGGGCGGCGCGTCGTATTGCCGGGAGTATTCCCAATTTTCGAAGCCGTGAGATCGGTTATACTGGTCGAAATGTCAGGTCCCCAAACCCGCCGAGCGTCCGTGACGGCTCTAAACGATGGCGAACTTTCCGGGTACGGATCGCCACGGCCGATCTCTCCCCACCACGGCGGCGCGGCACACACATTTCAATGTTCACTCCACGCATTTTGTGACGAAGGAGCCATCAATGACGACGCACCAGGAACAACTGATTGCTCGCGCCCATGAGGTTCTGCCGGCAGGTAGCTTCGGAAACTTCGATCCAGGCATTGTCATCCGTGAGGGGCACGGCTCGCATGTTTGGGATGAGGACGGCAACGAATACATAGATTATCTGATCGGCTCCGGCCCGATGATTCTCGGTCATGGCCATCCGGAGGTTCTCGATGCGGTGCGGGACCAGTTGGGCAAGGGCATGACGTTCTTTGCCAACAACGCTCATGGCATCGAATTGGCCGAAGCGATCTGCGAGGCCATGGCCTGCGCGGAACAGGTCCGGTTCGTCAGCACCGGCGGCGAAGCCGATATGTATGCCATGCGATTGGCGCGGGCGTATACCGGGCGTGACAAGATTATGAAGTTCGAGGGCGGTTATCACGGTATGTCGGCGGAGGCGCAGATGAGTTTGGCGCCGGAAACCCTTGTCAATTTCCCGATGGCCGTGCCGGACTCTGCCGGCATTCCGGAAAGTGTGCGCGACGAGATCCTCGTGGCGCCTTATAACGATATCGAGTTCGTCCGCTCGTTAATCGCCGAGTACGGCAAGGACATCGCGGCGATGATCGTCGAGCCACTGCAACGGATCATTCCGCCGCAACCGGGATTTCTCGAGGCGCTCCGCGAAGAATGCACGCGAAATGGGATTGTTCTGATTTTCGATGAAGTCGTGACCGGGTTCCGACTTGCCTACGGCGGGGCACAGGAATTCTTCGGCGTCGTACCCGACGTGTGTACGCTGGGCAAGGTGATCGGCGGCGGCTTTCCGCTCGCCGCAGTTGCCGGCAAGTCAGAGATCATGGCGCACTTCGACAAGAACAAGGTTGGCGCAGATGGGTTCCTGATGCAGATCGGCACGCTTAGCGGCAATCCAATCGCGGCTGTCGCGGGCCTGAAGACCATGGAGATCCTGCGTCGTCCGGGACAATACGAGAAATTGCACAAGACCGGCGAGATGCTCATGACCGGCATGAGCGAGAAATTGCGCGCCGCCGGCCACGCCCACCGGGTCGCCGGGTACCCGGTGATGTTTGATATCGTGTTTACGGATGTGGACATCCGCGACTATCGGGATGTCGTCACGGGCGACGCGCAGAAGTCGGCGCATTTTAACGCGGAACTGCGCAAACGCGGTATCTTCAAGTCTCCGTCTAAGATCTATATGTCCTTGGCGATTACGGACGAAGATATCGAAGCGACGACCGCCGCATGTATCGACGCGTTAGACGCTATGGCACGATAAACGATCGCAGATGGCTGCAATGGTGCCTGATCGGCGCGCGCGACACGCTCATTGCTTGGGTGGAAAAGTCGCCGTCACAACTGTGCCTTCGCCGGGTGTGCTGTCGATGTCGAGGGTGCCACCGTGCAGTTCCATATAAGACTGGCAGATGGCCAGTCCCAGGCCGACCCCGTCCTGTGAAACCATGTGATTGCTTCGCGCTTGGCCGAAACGCTCCAGTGCCGTCTTAACCTGCCCCCCTGTCATGCCGATACCGGTATCAGAGACCCGAACAGTCACACTGCCGTCTTCCATCGCACTCGCCGTGATCGCAACCTTGCCGCCCTCGGGCGTGAACTTGATGGCGTTGCCTGTCAGGTTCAGCAGAATTTGCTTCAGACGAAGACGGTCGGCGAAGACGTATGGAATCCCCGGTTCGACGCTGAATTTTAGCTCCAAATTCTCTGCCTTGGCTCGTGGGTTGAGCATGGCAATGCAGTCGTTGAACGCGACTTCGACGTCGATCTCCTCGGGGCTGATGGCCAGATTTCCCGATTCGACCCGCGCAACATCCAGGATGTCATGGATTAGTTCCAAAAGATGCGTGCCGGAATTGTGGATGTCATCGGCATACTCCTTATAGCGATTGCTGCCGAGGGGGCCGTACGCGGCATTTCGAATTATGTCGGAAAATCCGATGATGGCGTTTAGCGGCGTACGCAATTCATGGCTCATATTCGCCAGAAAGTCCGTCTTTGATCGGTTGGCCATTTCCGCCGACACCAAGGCTTCGCGAAGCTCTTGGGTTCGTGCCTGAACATTACGTTCGAGATCCCGGTTGGCGGCGTCGACTGCTTCCTTGGCCTGACGCAGCTCGCGTTCCGCATCCTTGAGCGCGGTAATGTCTGTTTGCAAGACCAGTAAGCCGCCGTCCCGAGTCGGCTTCGCCCTGATCAGATAGGACGTGCCATCGGGCCGTACCGTCTCTTTGACAATCGTATTGCCGCTCCGCCGTTCGGCGAGGATCGTCTGAATACGGGCTTCTGGATCCTTTATGGCTTTGGGATCTTTCTGTTTCTGATTCAGACGCAGCAACTCTTCCATGGTAAAGTTGGTAACGTCCTCTTTCGAAGGCGCCTCAGGATTAATCTCGTGGTACCGGTCGTTGGTGAAGATGACCCGCTCGTCCTTGTCGTAGAGCCAGACTCCGTCGGAAGACGTATCGAGGGCGGCATGTAATATCTCAGATGTGTTGGTGTTCCGCCGTATCTTGGACGTCAAGCTGTGCAGTCCCATTATGATGCAGACAATGCCCACCGCCGTCAGAAAAAGTGTGCCCCCATCCGGAAACGATGGCCATAGCGCGCTGCCCGAGGCTCCCACAGCGAACGCGAAGAATCCCGTCGACATCCAACGCAGTTCAAACCGGAACCGTACCGGGTCCCGGGTCGAAGCCCAAATCATCCAGAGAGAGACGAAGCCGAGAAGTATGGCCTGAAGGACATCCAAGTTGATCGATTGCACGGACATACCTTAGACGCTAGCCAAAACCCGTCGAGATACTAAACGAGTACATCTCTAAAGGGAACCGCATCTCGGAAGTTCCATGCAAGATATTGCAATCTCGAAGCGCTCTATGGCGAGGGGAGAGTCCTCAACAACCTGATTTGTGGGCTTCCGACGATGCCTCCAGGCTTGATCAACGATTTCGGTGCAATGGTATGAGTCGACGCACGAATTTCTGTAAACGCAACTGACTGAGAAAACTGAACGTTGAGTGCTAGGCGAAAACGACTGTCGGTTCTCAGACTAAGTGGTTCATTTGCCCGCTGAACCGGCCTTTTTTGCATAGTAAGTGAGAAACTTTCTCATAATTTGTGGCTCAATCTGGGATTTCTCAGAATTGTTGGAACGGTTGTATCTTGGCGCTGGCTTCTGATTATTGGTCCGAACCGTACCTGAGCGAGTCAACTTGACACGACTGTTCTGACCTGAGGCAGCCCGAAGAGTGCTGGTTGATAATGTATGCATATATCCCAAACTTGACGTTACGATTGGTTGCTGTGAGATTTTTCGGATCAATATAAGAATGCAAAAGCTTGGTCGCGGAAGTTCAAATGCAACGACGAAGTATTCTGTTCGACCCAATAACGCTGCCCTGCGGGGTGACTCTCAAGAACCGGATTGTGAAATCGGCAATGTCGGACTCCTTGGGAGACGGAACCGGTCATCCGACAGTTGAACAGATTAGGGTATATCAACGGTGGGCAGAAGGTGGCCTAGCCGTATCCATAGTCGGTGAGGTTCAGGCTAGCGCCGGTTATGCCGAGAAGCCCGGCAATCTGGTTCTCGATGAGAGCTCCGACATTGATCGTTTTCGGGAGTTGGCAAGGAAAGGCAGCGAAAATGACTCAATGCTCTGGCTGCAACTCGGTCATGCCGGGGCGCTTGCTTATGCACCGACCAGCAACCCCAAAGGGCCGAGTGCCCTCGATCTGCCGGGTCTGCACTGCGCGGAAATGACAATAGACGAGGTGCGTCAGCTGCCCTCGGAGTTTGCGAGGACAGCCCAATTGGCGCAACAGGCCGGTTTCGGGGGTGTGCAAATTCACGCGGCGCATGGATTTGTCCTCAGCCAATTCCTTTCGCCCCTGTTCAATAGACGTAGCGACAAATACGGAGGGTCAATCACCAATCGTATGCGGCTTTTGTTGGATACAATCGAAGCAACCCGCGCCGTCATCGGACCTAACTTCCCAATTGCTGTAAAGCTCAACTCCTCAGATCAACTTGAAGGTGGGTTAGTTGAGGATGACGCTCTCGAAGTGGTGACCGCTCTGGACCGGTCATCAATCGATCTTATCGACATTAGCGGTGGAACATACTTTCCCGGAGCAAAGGCAGCCTCTGACGGGGGTGGCCGAGGTCCTTATTTCATCGAGTTTGCAAAAAGCGCCCGAGCCCTGACGACCAAACCGCTGATGTTGACGGGTGGCTTTAAGACACGAGCGCAAGCCGAGGATGCCGTTGTTAGCGGCGCAACTGATATCATCGGCCTTGCCCGTGCTCTTGTCCTTGAGCCTTCGCTGCCTGATCTTTGGAAAAAGAATCTACGATCTGAACCCGTCTTTCCAAGATTTTCCGAAACCCCGGAAGGCGGAATTACCGCATGGTACACAATGAGGATAACTGAGATCGGCGAGAAGAATGAAACCGCGGAATTCGGCGACCTTGCGCAGGCTATTCAGGAATATGAACAGCGCGATAACACTAGAACAGATGTTTGGTTGCGTCATTTTGGTACTGACGCCGCGGGACAAGTTTAAAAGGGCGTTTTTCCTCTAGCTCAGCCATAATGCCTGCTGGCTACGGCGTCTCGTTGTTTCCTTGCCCGTGGAGTATCCCCTTTGCCCGAGATAGCGGACTACGGGACAAAGTTCCTCATCAATGTGAGAAATTTCCCACTAATTGTGAGCACCGACAATCGCAACAAGAAAAATGGTGGGCCCGGCAGGACTCGAACCTGCAACCAGACGGTTATGAGCCGTCGGCTCTAACCAATTGAGCTACAGGCCCCCCAAAAAGTGTGTGGCGCTCAATCGTGCACGCCAGACTGATAGCGAAACAGGCGGGTCGTGTCACGCGGTTCTAGCCCCACCGCACCGATGGTGACGCGGAACGGTTGCTTGTAAACCCGCTGCGATGAGCACATTTTTTACATAACGAGTGAATGAAGCGGGAGTTGCACATGTCGTATTCGAGGCGAACGGCGATCAAAGCCACGTTTCTGGCGCTTATCGTGACGCTGGGCCTATCGGTGCCTGCATCAGCGCACCACGGGTGGCGATGGGCCGAAGACGGGAATTTCATTATCTCCGGCACGATCACCGACGCGAAATTGGGGAATCCCCACGGTTTGTTGACCATCAACGTCAACGGCGAGAGTTGGACCATCGAGGTAGGTCAACCTTGGCGGAATGAGCGTGCCGGCTTGACCGACAGCATGATGGCGCCGGGCACCGACATCGAGGTCAGCGGTCATCGCTCGCGCGAGGCGACGGACCGGCGGGTCAAAGCGGAGCGGATCAAGATTAAGGGCAAGACCTACGATCTCTATCCCAACCGTAATTAAGCGCAAGCGGGACGCGGGGGCGGCGGATGGTGATTGACCTGCTCTCGCAGTTGGCGGCCTCCGGCTTCGCCACGGCGCTGCGAGAATCGGTTTGGGTCTACCCCCTCGTCAATGCCGCGCATATTCTCGGTATCAGCCTTCTGATCGGTGCGATTGTGCCCTTGGATCTCAGGCTCATGGGGGTTTTTCGAGAGACCACCGCGATCCGGCCCTTGGCGCGGGTCTTGGTGCCCGT
The DNA here is from genome assembly GCA_965222395.1 of Rhodospirillales bacterium. GTDB lineage: Bacteria > Pseudomonadota > Alphaproteobacteria > Rhodospirillales > Casp-alpha2 > UBA4479. The sequence goes on along the minus strand of OZ244947.1, from coordinate 2,349,525 downwards.
CTCGGTATTCGGTCTGGGCTTGGCGGCGATCACTGGGACGGCCTTGTTCACGGTAAGTCCCTTGGACTATGTGCGCACTGACGTCTTTTTGATAAAAATTGGGGCCATCGGCGCCGGGTTGATCAACATTGCGGTCGTGCGGCTGAATCCGCGCTGGCATGAAATCGTTCAGGCCGACCCGAGTATCATGAATAAGACCGAGCCCGATGTCCGTTTACGTCTGGCAGGCGCCGTGTCTCTGATGATTTGGCTGACTGTCCTCGTGTGCGGACGGCTGGTTGGGTATCTTATATGAGAGAGTATGACTAGGAACGAGAGAGATGTTGTTAGATACACCGATTTGCGATTTCGGCCAGAAAGCGCCGGACTTTGCCTTGCGCGATCCCGATGGCGTCGAGTTCAGTCTCAACGACGTGATGGGGCCGAACGGTTTGCTGATCGCATTTATTTGCAATCATTGCCCGTACGTAGAGGCGATCGCTGACAGGTTTGCTGCTGACGCCAAGGTTTTGATATCCGAAGGTGTCGGTGTCGTTGCCATCATGCCGAACGATTATCAGCGCGTGCAGGCCGACAGTCCGCCCGAGATGAAGAAGTTCGCGGACGCGCACGGATTCGAATTTCCGTATGTTATCGACGATGATCAATCCGTTGCCCGGGCCTATGGTGCGGTCTGTACGCCGGACTTTTTCGGCTACAACAATGCGTTCGAGCTTCAATACCGGGGACGTATCGATGATAAGAAAATGCAGGAGGCGACGGCTGGCCGCGTGCCGGAAATGATCGACGCCATGCGCCTAATCGCCGCCGGCGGTCACGGGCCGGAAACGCAGCACCCGTCCATGGGATGTTCGATCAAGTGGCGCGAATGATGGCGCCACCCGACCGGGATTATTAGTAGTCCAGGAAGCTGCGGAGTTTGCGTGAGCGAGACGGATGTTTGAGTTTCCGCAACGCTTTGGCTTCGATCTGACGAATCCGTTCCCGCGTCACCGAGAATTGCTGGCCGACTTCTTCAAGCGTGTGGTCGGTATTCATCCCGATACCAAATCGCATACGCAGCACACGTTCTTCACGGGGCGTCAGGGACGCCAAGACCCGGGTCGTGGTTTCGCGCAGGTTCGCCTGAATTGCGGCGTCTAGCGGTTGCACGGCCAACTTATCCTCGATGAAGTCGCCGAGATGGCTATCTTCCTCGTCGCCGATCGGCGTTTCGAGGGAGATCGGTTCCTTGGCGATCTTCAGAACCTTGCGGACTTTTTCCAGCGGCATTGACAGCTTCGCGGCCAGCTCTTCGGGTGTCGGCTCACGACCGATTTCGTGCAGCATTTGCCGCGACGTCCGCACCAGTTTGTTGATCGTCTCGATCATGTGGACAGGGATACGGATCGTCCGTGCCTGGTCGGCGATAGACCGGGTGATGGCTTGACGGATCCACCATGTCGCATAGGTCGAGAACTTGTAGCCGCGCCGGTATTCGAATTTATCGACCGCCTTCATCAGGCCAATGTTGCCTTCTTGGATCAAATCCAAGAACTGCAGGCCTCGGTTTGTGTACTTCTTGGCGATCGAGATCACCAACCGTAGGTTGGCTTCGATCATTTCCTTCTTCGCTTTTGCCGCTTCGCGCTCGCCTTTCTGCACGATACTGACGATGCGGCGGAATTCGGCGATCGGCAGGCCGACCGCGGCGGACACGTTCGCCACCTCGGTGCGGGTTGCGATCACGTTGTCTTTATTCTTCTCGGCAAAGCGCTGCCAGTTCTTGGTCGGCATTTTGGCGCAATCTTTGAGCCAATCGGGGTTCAGCTCATTGCCGCGATAATGTTCCAAAAAGTCGTCGCGGCGAATCCGCGCGGACGTGGCATAGCGGAGCAGTTTCCCTTCCAAGCCGACCAAACGCCGGTTGAGGCCATAAAGCTGGTCGACCAGCGCCTCAATCCGATCGTTGTTCAGATGGACACCTTCCATCAGTTCGATCAGCTCTTGGCGCAACTTGGCGTAGCGCTTTTCCTGGCTCGTCTTGAACTCGCCGTCGCCTTGTAGGGCATCCATACGAATACCTTGAAGGCGGGAGAATTTCTTATAGGTCTTGGCGATTTGCTCGAAGGTCTCGATGACTTCCGGCTTGAGCTTTTCCTCAAGCGCGGCGAGCGACATGTTGTTTTGCTCGTCGTCGTCGTCCTCGTCGTCGTCGCTGCTTTCGCTCTCGGTTTTTTCTCCGTCCTCGCCCTCGGAACCGGCTTTCTTTTCGTCAGTCTTTTTGTCTTCGGGCGCCGCCGCCGGCGTGGCTTCGGATGCTGTGCCGTCGCTGCCTTCCTCGTCGTCGTTGTCCGCGTTGCCCGGCTGGCCAGGGCCGCCGCCTTGCGTGGCGTCGAGGTCGATGATCTCGCGAAGCATAATTTCTTCGGCGATCAGTGCATCGTGCCAGCGGACGATGGCTTGGATTGTCAGTGGGCTTTCGCAGATGCCGCCGATCATCATGTCGCGGCCGGCTTCGATCCGTTTGGCGATGGCAATCTCGCCTTCGCGCGATAGCAACTCGACGGACCCCATCTCGCGCAGGTACATGCGAACCGGATCGTCGGTACGACCGAGGTCGCTCTCGTCGACATTACCGGACGCGGACGACGTTTCCTTGGTCTCTTCTTCGTCGGTCGTCTCAGTCGCTGTCTCTTCTTGTTCCTCGTTCTCGACGACGTTGATGCCCATTTCCGAGAGCATCGCCATGGTGTCTTCGATCTGCTCGGAACTTACCTCGTCGGGCGGAAGCGCTTTGTTGAGTTCGTCATACGTGACGTACCCACGCTCTTTGCCTTTGGCGACCATCTTCTTGACGGATGCGCCAAGGGTGTCCAATAGCGGGCTGTCCGTAGACTCTTCCCGCGTTTCCCGTGCTTCGCTAGTTGCTGCTTTTGCCAACGTCAAAACCCCTGTGCTCCCAATGGTCTAGTCACATCGGGAGAGCCAAAATTCCTATATTTCTTTCAGTGCCTTTAGTCGCCCGAAAGTCGCTGTCGAAGTGTCTTCCCCCAAAGCCGTTTCCGCTTCTCTGACTTCCGACGCGACGGCCACCGCCTTATGTCGGTCGAAAGTGTCGAGCCAACCTTCCCGCGCTTCTTCCAAGGGCGCCTCCGGTCTTGCGAAACGTGCGTGCATGTAGACGCTTTTGCTCTGGAGTGTCTTTACGACAGGTGCATTTCCACTGTTGGACAAGTGGTCGCACAGGGTATCAGAGTCAAGGTCCGCGCTCGCCGCCAGGGTGTTTAAAACCTGCTGTCGTAAATTGTCAAGCTCATCGACGGAAAATGTAACCATTCCAAGGCGTTCTTCGAATTCATCCAAGAGCACCGGATGGTTCAAGAGCGTCGATAACAGAATCCGCTCGCGCAGGGTTTCTGCGCTGGGAATTTTCGACGTTTCGGCGCGCGCATCGCGGGTCACGGCGCCTTCGGTTTTGCCGTGCCCCCGGCCTTTGCCCTGCCAAGGGCGTCCGCCGCCTGTCTGAACCGGTGCCGGAGCCGCATTGCCCCAGAGCTTATGCGAGAAAAAATCAGTGAAATGTCGCCGAAACGTAGCGTCGGCGATATCGCGCGCCCGGTCGTTCAGCTGTTTTTGCACATCTGCGCGGTCTTCTGGCGATTGCGGGACCCGACCGCCCGAGACCTGCCGCCAGACCATCTCCGACAAAGGAATGGCATTCTCTAGAACATCTTCGAAGGCGGCGCGCCCCTGGCCCTGGACCAGGCTGTCCGGGTCCTCACCCTTCGGTAAAACGGCAAATCGAAGCGCTTGCCCAGCCCGGATCAGCGGCAATGCGCGGTCCGCTGTCCGCATTGCCGCCCGCTGGCCCGCCGTATCGCCGTCGAAACACAACACGGGCTCGCGCACGACGCGCCACATGTCCTTCAATTGTTCGTCCGTCAACGCAGTACCGAGAGGCGCCACGGCATTATCGAAACCGGCCCGCGCGATCCCGATGACGTCCATGTAGCCTTCGCAAACGATCATCCGTCCCGCCTTGCGGGCGGGCCCCGATGCTTTGTCGATCCCGTACAGGGCATAGCGCTTTTGGAATAGCGGGGTTTCCGGGCTGTTGAGGTATTTCGGCTCGCCATCGCCGAGGATACGTCCACCGAAGGCGATCACGCGGCCTCGGCGATCGAGAATTGGAAACATCACCCGGCCGCGGAACCAGTCGTAGGTATTGCCGTTGTCCGGCACCCGTACGAGCCCCGCTTCGATCAATAGCGGCTCTGGGATTTTCTCGCGGCCCATGGCGGCTTTCAATGCGCCCCGGTTGTCAGGGGCGAAGCCCAATCGCCAGGAGCGAATGGTGGCGTCGTCGAGGCCGCGCTGCTTCAAGTAGGCCAATGCCTCTTGCCCCTCCGGCATGCGGAGCATTTTTTCGAAAAAGGCGCAGGCCAGTTCGTTGACTTCGGCCAAGCCTTTGCGGCGTTCTTGGCGCTCGCGCTCCTCGGGTGTGTCGCGGGGGACGTCCAACCCGGCCTGGGCGGCCAGTTTTTCGACGGCCTCGGGGAACGACAAGCCTTCGACCTCGACCATCCACTTAATGACGTCGCCCGAGTTTTGTGTCGAAAAGCACTTATAAAAGCCTTTGTCGGCCATAACGTGGAAGGACGGTGTCTTTTCCTTGGTGAACGGTGACAGACCCCAATAGTCGCCCCGCGCACGCTCCTTCAGACGCACGGTCTGCGACACCACGTCGACAATCGAGACGCGTCGTTTTATCTCGTCCAGAAACTCAGGCGAAAAGTTCATTCGCTCTCCGGTTCACGTCGCTAATGCGTCTTTTCCGGATCGGGCAGGTCCCACGCGTGGTAGGAATCCGTGCCCTCCGAAATGCGTTGCAGAAACTTCGCCCTTTCCTCGGCCCGTTCCTGGCATTTTTCCAACAGACCGTCGCAGCGATCCGGCGGCAATACCACGACACCGTCATCGTCGCCGATGATGATGTCGCCCGGCGCGACATCGATACCGCCACATGTAATGGGCCCGTTGACCGTGCCGCCGATATCCCAATTCGGGCCGTTGGCGGCGACACCCCGGCAATAGATGGGAAGTCCGGATGCCAGCATCATATTCACGTCGCGGACACAGCCATCGATGACGATGCCGGCCATGCCCTTGGATATCGAGGCCTGCGTCGAAACACCGCCCCAAACCGCGCTCATCATATTGGCGTGGGCGTTCACCACCATCACGCATCCGGGCCAACTCGCTTCCAGCGCATAGTGCAGGGCCGAGTTGCTTCGTTCCACCGGATCGACCGTCAGTGCCTGTCCGACAAAGGGCATGCGCGGCGCCAGCGCTTTGATCGACGCATGCATGCCGTTGATTCGCCCCAACGCGTCGCTGATGACGGTGGTCGGTATGCTCCGCCATGGCCGCAGTTCATCCTCGCTGAGGATGTTGTCGGGTGGATCGTTGAGGACGATGTCCATGTGCTTGCCCTGCTGGTATGTCGGGGGCGGGATTATAGCGGCATGGGCGCATCCGCGCACGGACGGCAAACGGCTTGGAACACTGGGTTATCCCCGATTACGCCAGTTATCCACAGGACAAGGCCGGTGTTCAGGCGCAAAGGTGGTTTTTGACCGTGCCCGCCGCCCGCGAGAAGTCCATCCGTCCGGCGTAATGCTGCTTCAGGTAGGCCATGACTTTGCCCATATCCTTGACGCAATCGGCGCCGTTCTTGGCGATCGCTTCGGCAATGGCGGCGTCGGCCTCTTCGGACGACATTTGCTGCGGCAGGAATTCCTCGATACAGGCAATTTCTTGCGCTTCTTGCTGGGCCAGGTCGGTACGGCCGCCCTTCGAGTACATGTCGATACTCTCGCGGCGTTGTTTTACCATCGATTGCATCAGGCCGAGAATTTCGTCGTCCGAAATGCCGTCGGCATTTCCCTTGCTGCGGGCTTGAATATCGCGGTCTTTCAGGGCCGCGTTGATCAGGCGAATGGTCGACACCTTGCGCTCTTCTTTGGCGCGCATCGCGTCTTTCAGCATGTCATTTAGTTTCTGGCGGAGCATGGAATCCTCTCCTCAAAAGCACAAGCGCGGGACGTTATCGCAAAATGCCGTCGCTGACAACAAGATGCGAAATCGTAACCCATTGAATTAATTAAACTAATTTTATCCACAGCAGAACTTGACGCGGCACGGTGGTTTGCTTATCTACTCGCCGAACATTAACCGCATATCGCTGGCCCAATCATTGTGACAGATCAGATAGTTCCACCCACCGCCGACCGCAAGGGGGCGGAGTCTTTCCGCGCGCCTGAGGGCAGGGATGTACGTGTACCCGAAGGCGCGACCGCCGTCGTCGTCCTGGCCGACGGCACCGTTCTATGGGGCCGAGGCATCGGCGCCGTTGGTGACTCGGTCGGCGAGGTTTGCTTCAACACCTCGATGACGGGGTATCAGGAAATCATGACAGACCCCAGTTACGCGGGGCAGATTATTTCCTTCACATTTCCCCATATCGGAAATGTGGGCACCAACCCGGAAGACATTGAAACCACAACCCCGGCTGCCCGGGGTTGTATTTTAAGAGCCGACATCACCGAGCCGGCCAACTGGCGCGCGACCCAGCATTACGATGCGTGGTTGAAATCGCATGGACTTGTCGGTGTCGCCGGGATCGATACTCGCCGCCTGACGCGGCGCATCAGAGACGGTGGCGCGCCTAACGGCGTGATCTGCCACGCGCCCGATGGCCAGTTCGATATTCCGGCCTTGGTCGAAAAGGCCACCGCCTGGCCCGGTCTGGAAGGCATGGACCTCGCCATCGAAGTGACAACGGCACAATCCTATTCATGGGACGAAACGCAGTGGGAAATCGGCGATGGGTACGGCGTTCTGGATACGCCGACCTATAAAATCGTCGCCATCGACTATGGGATCAAACGTAATATCTTGCGTTGCTTGGCGTCGGCTGGCTGTGCGGTGACGGTGGTTCCGGCGACAGCCAGTGCCGAGGATATCTTGGGCCATGCGCCGGACGGCATTTTCCTGTCGAACGGTCCGGGCGATCCGGCCGCGACGGGCGAGTACGCGGTACCGGTCCTGCGCGACCTGATCGCCAGCGGCAAACCGATTTTCGGAATTTGTCTGGGCCACCAGTTATTGGCCCGGGCCCTCGGTTGCGATACGGCGAAGATGCATCAGGGTCACCGCGGCGGAAACCAGCCGGTCAAGGATCTGGCAACCGGCCGGGTCGAGATCACCAGCCAAAACCACGGCTTTGCGGTCGATGCGAAATCCTTGCCCGACGGCGTGGTCGAAAGCCATGTGTCGCTGTTCGATGGCTCGAACGAAGGCATTCGGGTTGAGGGCAAACCGATCTTCTCGGTGCAGTACCACCCCGAAGCCTCCCCCGGCCCGACCGACAGTCATTACCTGTTCAAGCGGTTCACCGATCTGATGGATACCAAACGCTAATGCCCAAAAGAACCGACCTTAAATCCATCATGATCATCGGCGCCGGGCCGATTGTGATCGGTCAGGCCTGCGAATTCGATTATTCCGGCGCGCAAGCGTGCAAGGCGCTGCGCGAGGAGGGATATCGGGTCATTCTGGTAAACTCGAACCCGGCGACCATCATGACCGACCCGTCGATGGCCGATGCCACGTATATCGAGCCGATAACGCCGGAGGTTCTGGAAAATATCATCGCCAAGGAGCGCCCCGACGCGGTGCTGCCGACCATGGGTGGGCAAACCGGGCTGAATGCCGGGATGGCGTTGGCCGAGCGCGGCACGCTGGAAAAATACGGCGTCGAGTTGATCGGCGCCAAGGCCGACGTGATCGCCAAGGCCGAGGATCGGCTGCTGTTCCGCGACGCCATGGACAAGATCGGGCTGTTTACGCCGACGTCCGAAGTATTCACCGGCGAATACGAGATGATCGAGATTCCCGATCAGGACGGCAAGGTGAAGGAAGTCACCATGCTTTCGTCGGATAGCAAACGCCAAGCGATGGAGGCATTGACCAAAGTCGGCCTGCCCGCCGTTATCCGTCCGGCGTTTACCCTGGGCGGCACCGGCGGCGGTATCGCCTACACCGCCGACGAGTACGAGAAAATCGTCACTTCCGGCGTGACGGCGTCGCCGATCAATCAGGTCTTGATCGAAGAAAGCGTGCTCGGCTGGAAAGAATTCGAGATGGAGGTCGTGCGCGACAACGCCGACAACTGCATCATCATCTGTTCCATCGAAAACGTCGATCCGATGGGGGTTCACACCGGCGACAGCATTACGGTCGCGCCGGCGCTGACGTTGACCGACAAGGAATACCAGATCATGCGCGACGCCTCGATCGCGGTGCTGCGCGAGATCGGCGTCGATACCGGCGGATCGAACGTGCAATTCGCGGTCAACCCGGCGGACGGTCGTTTGGTGGTGATCGAAATGAACCCCCGCGTTTCGCGGTCGTCGGCGCTGGCGTCCAAGGCGACCGGTTTCCCGATCGCCAAGGTCGCGGCGAAGCTGGCGGTCGGCTACACCCTGGATGAATTGCAGAACGACATTACCGGCGTCACGCCGGCGTCGTTCGAACCCACCATCGATTATGTGGTCACCAAAATCCCCCGCTTCACGTTTGAAAAATTCCCCGGAACCCAGGCGTTGTTGACGACATCGATGAAATCCGTCGGCGAAGCCATGGCCATGGGTCGGACGTTCGAAGAGAGCCTGCAAAAAGGCCTGCGCTCGATGGAGACCGGTTTGACCGGTCTGAACGAGATCGAGATCGAGGGTGCGGTGAACCCCGATGGCACCCTCAATCGCGACGCGATCAAAGCGGTGCTGACCGAGGCACGGCCGGACCGCATCCTGTATGCCGCACAGGCCCTGCGGCTCGGCATGGCGATGGACGAAGTGCACGCGGCGAGCAAGTTCGACCCTTGGTTCCTGGAACGCCTGCAGGTCATCGTCGATGCCGAGGCCGAGGTGCGCGCCAATGGGCTGCCGAGCGACGGGCAAGCGTTGATGCGGCTCAAGAAAATGGGTTTTTCCGACGCCCGGTTGTCGGAACTGACGGATCAGTCCGCCGCCGACATCGCCGCTGCGCGCCGCGCCGTCGACGTTAACCCGGTTTACAAGCGCGTCGACACTTGTGCCGCCGAATTCGCGTCGCAGACGTCGTATATGTACAGCTGTTATGAAGGCGATGGCCTGAACCCGCCGGAATGCGAGGCTGAACCCTCGGAACGCGAGAAAGTCGCGATCCTTGGTGGCGGGCCGAACCGGATCGGCCAAGGGATTGAGTTTGACTACTGCTGCGTGCACGCGGCGTATGCCATGAAGGAAGCCGGCTTTGAGGCGATCATGGTCAATTGCAATCCGGAAACGGTGTCGACCGATTATGACACCTCGGATAGGTTGTTCTTTGAGCCGTTGACCGCCGAGGATGTCATCGAGCTTCTCCGCAAAGAACAGAGCAACGGCGTATTGCGCGGGGTCATCGTCCAGCTGGGCGGGCAGACGCCGTTGAAGCTGGCGGCGGCTCTCGAAGCCGAAGGCATTCCGATTTTGGGCACGTCCCCGGATGCCATCGATCTGGCGGAGGACCGCGAGCGGTTTCAGGCATTATTGCAGCAGACCGGTTTACGCCAGCCGGCGAACGGTATTGCGCGTTCCAATGAAGAAGCGAAGGCGGTTGCCAGCAAGATCGGATATCCGATTGTCATTCGGCCAAGTTATGTGCTCGGCGGCCGGGCGATGGAGATCGTTCACGACGACACGGCCCTTGATCGTTACATGCGCGAAGCGGTGGTCGTTTCCGGCGACAGCCCGGTGTTGTTGGACAGCTATCTTCAGGACGCCATCGAGGTCGATGTCGATGCATTGTCCGACGGCGACGATGTGTATGTGGCCGGTATCATGCAGCACATCGAAGAAGCCGGTATCCATTCCGGTGATAGCGCCTGTTCGTTGCCGCCGTTTTCGTTATCCGAAGACATCATCACCGAACTGGAACGCCAAGCCGTGGTGCTGGCCAAGGCATTAGGCGTCGTCGGCTTGATGAACGTCCAATTCGCGGTCAAAGACGGCGACATTTACATCCTCGAGGTGAACCCGCGCGCCTCGCGCACGGTGCCGTTCGTTGCCAAGGCGACCGGCGTGCCGATTGCCAAGATCGCGGCGCGGCTGATGGCCGGTGAAAAACTGGCCGATTTCGATTTGTCGAAAAGACCGACCATGGATCATGTCGCGGTCAAGGAGGCGGTGTTCCCGTTCTCGCGGTTCCCCGGCGTCGACACGTTGTTGGGCCCGGAGATGAAATCGACCGGCGAAGTGATGGGTATCGACCGCACGTTCGAAATCGCCTTCGCCAAATCGCAACTGGGCGCCGGGATGTCTTTGCCGACGTCGGGCGCGGTGTTCATGTCTGTTCGCGATCACGACAAGGACAAGGCATTAGGCGTGGCGCGAACGTTGACGGCGCTGGGTTTTTCCATCTTGGCGACGGGCGGCACACAGCGGTTTTTGGAAGAAAACGGTGTTGCCGCGGCACGGGTGAATAAAGTTCTTGAAGGGCGGCCGCATTGCGTCGATGCCTTGGTCAACGGGGACGTGCAGTTGGTGATCAATACCACCGAGGGTGCGCAATCCATTGCCGACAGTTATTCGATCCGGCGTACCGCACTCGTCAACAACGTCTCGCACTATACGACGATGACAGCGGCGCAGGCGGCGGCGGCAGCGATTGCGGCCATTGCATCCGCCGGTGAAAGTAGCGGACTTGCGGTCGCGCCATTACAAGCGTATTTTGACACGTCGTATTGACGACGTCTTTCCCGACATGACGAAGACGCCTTGGTTGCCGATCGGTGATCATGTTGCGCTTTCGGCGTCCGCGGGAAGGGTAACTTTCTGAGGAGGGTCGGTCACCGCCGGCCAAGGTGTTATGGAACGAGTCCCCATGACGCGAGAAGGGCTCAATGCCCTCGAAGCGGAATTACGTCGGTTGAAATCCGAAGAGCGCCCGGCTGTGATCAAGGCGATCGCGGCAGCGCGAGAGCACGGTGATTTGTCGGAGAACGCGGAGTATCACGCGGCCCGCGAACGTCAGAGCTTTATCGAGGGTCGGATTGCCGAGCTCGAAGACGTCACCAGTCGGGCCGAGGCGATTGACCCGGCCGAGATGAACGGCGAGACGATCAAGTTTGGCGCTTTCGTGATGGTTGCGGATACCGAAACCGACGAAGAGACCACGTACCGCATCGTCGGCACGATGGAAGCCAATCTGGATGACGGCAAGATTTCCGTGACGTCGCCGCTGGCGCGCGCGCTGATCGGGAAAACCATCGGCGACGTGGTTGAGGTCTCCACGCCGGGCGGCGGCAAGTCCTACGAGGTTTGCGAAGTCAACTGGAGCTGACGATTATTCGTCTTCGTCATGGGGCGCGTCCGGTTCAATCGGCACGCCCGATTTGTTCTTTGATGTGCGGATCGTTTCCAACGTTGTGACCGTTGTGACGTGAGGGGCGGCGGTAATGCCCATGGTTAGGGTGTCGCGGTGTTCTTTGTCGCGCGCAACGACGCGAAGCAAGAAGTCACCGCCGCCGCGGATCATGTGACATTCGCGGACTTCCGGCCAGTCGGCCATAAAGGATTCGAACGCGCTCAGGACATCTTGGGATTGGCTGTCCAGTCCGACGAGCGCGAAAAACGTTTCCTTAAATCCCAATAACGCCCCGTCCACCTCGGCGTGGTATCCGTGAATATAGCCGGCTTCCTCGAGCGCCCGAACGCGGCGCAGACAGGGTGGCGCCGATATACCGGCCCGCTTCGCCAAGTCGACGTTGGTGATGCGGCCGTCGTCTTGAAGGTCGCGAATAATACGGCGGTCGATGGCGTCCAGTTTGACCCGTTGCACGTGCGATATCCTCGTTTCTGGAGAGGAACACATATTATCATCGCGGATCGGTTCGGCGCAATTTAATTGCGCAATGATATTGCGTGATTCGGCCATTTTGTCCCCAGACTGTCCCCATTGCGCGGCGTTGCGCCGTCCAGTCGATAGGATTATGTAGAGGGACCGAATTTTATGCCGAGGAACCCGCCATGTCCGAACCCCGTCATTCGAAAGTCTTGATCATCGGCTCCGGTGCCGCCGGGTATACGGCGGCAATTTACGCGGCGCGCGCCAACCTGTCGCCGTTGTTGGTCCGCGGCATGCAGCCCGGCGGGCAGTTGACCATTACCACCGATGTCGAGAACTACCCCGGCTTTGCCGAGGTCATTCAAGGACCTTGGCTAATGGAACAGATGTTCGAACAGGCCAAGCATGTCGGTACCGACATGGTCGAGGATATGATTACCGAGGTTGATCTGAGCCAACGACCTTTCAGGGCCATCGGCGACACCGGCAACGTCTACACCGGAGACACCTTGGTCATTGCGACGGGGGCAAGCGCCCGCTGGCTCGGTCTGGAGAGTGAGCAGACGTTTATGGGCTTTGGTGTCTCCGCTTGCGCGACCTGCGATGGTTTCTTTTACCGCGAAAAAGCGGTTGCGGTGATCGGCGGCGGCAATACCGCGGTCGAGGAAGCCCTTTATTTGACGAATTTCGCCTCCAAGGTCTATTTGGTGCATCGCCGCGACGAATTGCGGGCCGAGAAGATCATGCAGGATCGCTTGTTCAAGAACGAGAAGATCGAGATGGTCTGGAACAGCACCCTTGATGAAGTCGTCGGAAATACCAGCCCGCCCGGAGTCACCGGGGCGAAGATCCGCAATGTTCATTCAGGCGAAGAGAGTATTTTGCCGGTTGACGGTGTTTTCGTCGCGATCGGTCACGATCCGAATACCAAATTGTTTGCCGGCCAACTCGATATGTTCGACGACAACTACATCAAGACCGTGCCGGGCACGACCCAGACCAGTGTCCCGGGCGTCTTCGCCGCGGGCGACGTGCAGGACCGCGTGTACCGCCAAGCTGTCACGGCGGCAGGAACGGGGTGCATGGCGGCGTTGGAGGCAGAGCGGTTCCTTGCCGAACGTGAGGACGAGAGCGCCGCAGCGGCCGAGTAGGCGCTTGCGATCGCGTCGGGGGAGCGGCGTTGGCCATTGATTGGGATAAGTTACGGGTCTTTCATGCTGTTGCCGACGCCGGCAGCTTTACCCATGCTGGCACAGCCTTGAACCTCAGCCAATCTGCCATCAGTCGCCAAGTCAGCGCGCTCGAGCATAGCCTCGGCACGCCGTTGTTTCATCGCCACGCGCGCGGTCTAATCCTGACCGAACAAGGTGAAATCCTCTACGAGACGGCGCATAACGTTTTTGCCCAGTTGGCGCGCGTGCAAACGCAGTTGGCTGAGAGTAAATCGCGACCGCAAGGCCCGTTGAAGATTTCGTCCACCGTGGCGTTCGGCTCGGTCTTTTTGGCGCCTCGAATCGGCCAGTTCGTCAATCGGTATCCCGATATCGACGTGTCGCTGGTCTTGGCGGATACGGAACTGGATTTATCCATGCGCGAAGCCGATGTCGCGATCCGCATGACGCCGCCGACACAACCGGACCTTGTTCAACGGCACCTGATGGTCCTGCGTTATCACGTTTATGCGGCGCCCGAGTATTTGCAAGAGAACGGCATGCCACGGAATCCCCGGGATCTGGATAAGCACCGGATTGTGGTTTATGGCGAGGACGCGCGTCCGCCGGCGCGTAATCTCAACTGGTTGTTGTCGGCGGGCCGTAAGGACGGCAGCGAGCGGCAGCCCGTCCTTCGTCTGAATTCGATTTACGGCATTATGCGCGCGGTCCAAAGCGGATTGGGCATCGGTGCGCTACCTGAATACATGGGTCGCGAAATGGGAAATCTGGTGGAGATACTGCCGGAACTCCGCGGGCCGGAACTGGATATGTTCTTTGTTTATCCCGACGAATTACGCCAGTCGGCGCGCGTTACCGTGTTTCGCGATTTCTTGATGGAGAAGTTGGCGCGCGTGAAAAAATAGATCACCTGGAAGCCATGCATTTTATGCATATCTGAGCTTCTATTTTGTCTCTACCATGCAACCGCGGTCCGACTATATAACCGTCATCAAGTTGTTGCACTGCAGCACTTAATCAGTTTCGAAACTCGGCGACAGCGATTTTGGCGCCAATACGGTTTCAACCAGTTTCAGGCGCCCTGCCTGAAAAGAGGGACCGGTTTCCGGCCCCTCGCGTCTCCCAGACGTGAAGCCTCCCTGTTATAACTCGCCCCCGAGGGTCTTCCTCGGGGGTCTTCTTTTGCCAGGGCAGATGGCGCGTTTTGCGTACATTGTCGGCCTCCGAACGGAGCCAAGGTTTTGGAAGAACGTTCCCGAAGGCATTGTGAGAACTCCCTACCGACAGCCGTACTTGTACTTATTGTGCTCTCTTTCGTGTAAAGCGATACTGAGCCATCACGTCGCACAGACGTGTTTCCTCCCTGTCTATACTCGCCCCCGAGGGTCGTCCTCGGGGGTTTTCTTTTGCCGTCGCGATATGCTCACGCCACCTTGACTGGCACGTGATTGGGACCTCCGGTATAAGCCGGACTTCACCTGAGGGGTCATCGCCATGTTCAGTCGCGCTTTTACGTTTCGCTCGTTACCCGTTTTCTTGGTCGTCTTGTCCGTGTCCGCATGCACACCGACGTTCGAAACGCCTAAAACGACGACTGCGCGTGTTCCCGTTGCGGCGTTCGAGCCTGTCGCGACACCCTTTGAGCATGTTTGGAGAGAGCCTCGGCATCCCTTTACCGGGGCTGCGGCGATTGATGCCGATGGCGACGGCCGACAGGAGATCTTCGTCGGCGGCGGCCAGGGGCAGGCTGACATGTTGCTGGCGTTCCGTGACGGTACATTGGTCGATACCATCCGCGGGACGGGATTGTCTTCGGATAAAGCGACCTACGGGGTCGCCTCCAGCGACATGGATTTGGACGGCGACGTCGATCTTGTGGTGGCCCGGGACAAGGAGCTGACGTTGTATCTCAATGACGGTGGCACGTTCCTGGCGCGACCTATACCGATTTCGCTCGCAGATGATTCGGTACCGGTCAGCGTCGCCGTGGCGGATATCGACAATGATGGTGCGCCGGATATCTATGTTTCCTCGTTTGTTTCCTTTGCCGCATTCAAAAGTGCAACCTTCAACGACCCAACGCATGCCAAGCCTAACATCATGCTGCGGAACAATGGTGATCTGACGTTCACCGACGTCACGGCGGAAAGCGGCACAGGGGGC
Organism: Rhodospirillales bacterium; assembly: GCA_965222395.1. Lineage (GTDB taxonomy): Bacteria > Pseudomonadota > Alphaproteobacteria > Rhodospirillales > Casp-alpha2 > UBA4479. The sequence goes on along the minus strand of OZ244947.1, from coordinate 2,334,280 downwards.
CGACAGAACACCTTTCACACGGCGTTCGCCGATCTGAACAATGACGGTCGTCTAGATATGATCCTGTCGCAAAACACCGGCGAGGTCGAAATACTGGAGAACAACGGCGACGGAACGTTCACCGACCGTCCGACCAATACCGGGTACGGATTCTGGATGGGATTGGCGGTCGCTGACGTCGATGCCGACGGGGACTTGGATATTTTTGTCTCGAACGTCGGTACGTCGATTCCGGATTTCCTGACCGACGGTGATCTGCGCGAAGATCAACGCCACAATACGGAATGGGCGTTACTGCGAAACGATGGTGATTTTCAGTTTACGGATATTGCCGAAACCATGGGGCTCGGCGGCTACGGTTTCGCCTGGGGCGCGCAATTTGAAGACTTGAACCTGGATGGCGAGATCGATCTGCTGGTCGCACAGAACTATATCAAATGGCCCGTGCACCGGTTTTGGCCGTTAGACGGCAAATCAGTGCTCATGCTGCCAGGCGCTCCCGAGGGCCGGGCCTACTATCAGGTTCCGGGATTGGGGCTCGAGAACCCCTATTTCGGCCAATCGCCGATGATCGTCGATTTGGACGCCGACGGACGGGCGGACGTGCTGTGGCTTAATATGGACGGGCCGCTGACGGCCTTCCTCAACCGGTCGCCGGGTAACTTCCTGACCGTCCGGGTGCCGGACGACGTGTCGGCGATGGGCGCAACGGTGACGGTGACGTTTGCCGACGGGATGAGCCGTTCGCGGCGGGTTGTGGCATCCACGGGCCTGATGACCGACCCAACGCCGGATGCCCATTTCGGTCTTGGTGCAAAGGACGATGTGGCGCGCGTTGACATTGAGTATACCGATGGACAGGTCGTCACGATTGATCGTCCTGGCATCAACCGGACCGTCGCCGGGTACTAATGCCTAGTGGTCGTGCCCATGACCGGACGTGATCGGTCCGTCTTTGTATAACCAATCGTCGAGTTGTTTGGCGAAGTCAGCGTTATTCCGGCGCATCCATTCCAGCACCATGCAAGCATGTTCCATCTCTTCGCGCATATTATGCAGAAGGATTTCCCGTAACTCGGCGTCCTCGCAATCGTCGGCCCGCTGGCGATACCAATCGACGGCCTCCATCTCTTCCATCAACGATACGATGGCGTGATGCAGGTGCAGGGTTTGTTTGCTCAGTCGTTCGCGCGGTGCATGCAGAGTGTCGCTGGCCATGAGGACTCCTTGATGTCGATCTGTTCATGAAAGGTCGACGCCCTGCCGACCTCTCCAAAGAGTATCCAACGGGGCCACGCCCACGCAATGGCAAGCATGGCAATCGTTGATCAAGCCCCGTCGGATTTGAGCCAGGGGCGTGATCTCCGTCCCTGCCAGTTTTGAATGACTGTCCCGATGTCGGCGATGTTAAGCCCGTCGCGAGCGAGTAATAGGCTCAAAACCGGATCGTCGAGCAGTTCGGCGATTGTCGGCTCCAAACCGGTTGTGGCTGGAAATGGGAATGGTCGCGGCATGATCGATCCTTCCGCTGGATTTCGTGCTTGCCCAGGAATCGCTTTATGGCACGATGGCTAAGTCAACGGTGTGACGATGTGTTGACTATTTTCGGGATGACCAAGAAGGGCAAGCGCTGCCAAATGAGCACCCACCACGATAGCTACCGGCCACGTTCCGGAGCCGACTTGCCGCGGTTTGCGGGGATTCCGACATTTATGCGTCTGCCGCACGTCGACATGCAAACCGCCGCGCGCGAGGTGGATATCGGTTTGATCGGTGTCCCCTGGGATGGCGGCACGACCAACCGCGCCGGGGCACGGCATGGCCCGCGGCAAATGCGCGACCAGTCGACCTTGATGCGGAATGTCCACCATGTGACGGGCACACAACCGTTTCGATTGGCCAGTTGCGCCGATCTTGGCGATACCTCGGTGAACCCGGTGGACTTGCTGGATACGTTGGAACGAGTCGGCGCCTATTACAAAGATGTTCATGACGCGGGGATCATTCCCCTGACGGCCGGTGGTGATCATCTCATCACCTTGCCGATTATGCGCGGTATCTTCGATGGGCAAGCCATGGGCATGGTGCATTTCGATGCGCATACGGATACCTGGGATCGATACTTCGGTGGCCATCAGTATACGCACGGCACGCCGTTCCGACGTGCGATCGAAGAGGGCTTGCTCGATCCCAAACGAACCATTCAAATCGGCATTCGAGGCGGTCTTTATACGGCCGAGGACAAGGATTGGGGGCTCGCCCAAGGTATTCGGGTGATCGAAATCGAAGAGTATTTCGATCTGGGTCCGGAAAAAGTCATCGAAGAAGCGCGTCGGATTGTCGGAAGCGGACCTGTGTACGTTAGTTTCGATGTCGATGGACTGGATCCGGTTTATGCGCCCGGCACCGGAACGCCGGAAATCGGCGGGTATTCAACCCACGATGCGCAGCGAATGCTGCGCGGACTGGCCGGTTTGGATATTATTGGCGGCGATGTGGTTGAGGTATCGCCGCCGTTCGATCAGTCGGGCAACACGGCCCTGGTCGGAGTAACGCTGATGTTCGAGATTCTGTGCTTGATGGCGGAAAAAGTCGCGAAAATCGGACGAAAATGACTACGTCCCATGCTTGAGCGAAATTCTGGCGGCACCCAAGATACGACCCGATTCCTTTGATTGAACCAATACGGCAGCGCCGTCGCGGCCGCCGATAGAGATTTGGTCCCGGGCGACGTCTACTTTCAGCGGCTTGCCGTTCCATGTGGCGACGTCGAGCCAGTCACGAACGACATTATAATAGCTGAGCTTCTTACCGGCGTTTTCGCCACGGCGGATGTCCGTTTCGTGTTGCGCGTCGAAGGCGACGGCGATAACGCGGGCTTCTTCGTCAAATGTGCCGCCGGAGACATTGATGCTTAGCCCTTTGGAATCCGAAGTCATGGCGACGTCGAGACGTTTCAGGCCTTCGAGGTCTTCGATCAGCCCGCTGACGCTATGCCGGTCCGAGCCTGTAGCGTGGGCCATGCCTTGAACCACCATTTGCGGAGTGTAGACGTAGCGCATGCCGAGATGTTTAGCATACGCTCGTTGCCGCGGTGTGTTCGCGGGCAACGCATATACGTCCTTCCAACCAATGTAATCCCAGTAATCGACGTGAAACGACAGTGCGAGGATGTCGTCGCGTTTGGCCAGTTCGCCAAGGTAAGCATCTGCCGGAGGGCACGAATGACACCCTTGGCTGGTATACAATTCAACGACAGTCGGGCGATCTGACGCGAACGCGGCGGAAGCCAAGACCAGGAGGGCAAAAGCGCTGAGCGCCGGAATCAATGTGTTTCGCATGGCTTTGGTCATACGGCGAAAGTACCATCACTGCCAAATCACAAGGGGGTGATGGTGCCGCGATGGCGGATCTAATCAACGGACTATTTGTCATTAAAGCCGTGACATCCATCGGTATCGTGGTCGCGCTGTCGCTGATTGCCGAACGTCTCGGACCGCGCGCCGCCGGGATGTTGACTGGATTGCCCCTGGGCGCCGGTATGGTCGTGATCTTCACGGGCATTGAACAAGGTGCCGAATTTGCGGCGGAAGCGGCCGGTCACATGGTGCCGGGTTTCGTGACGACGGTTGTGTTCGTGTGCGCCTACGCCTTCGTGGCTGAAAAACAGGGACGCGGCGGTGTCGCGGCGGTGGCGATCCCTCTCGTCGCTGCGCACATCGGCTACGCGGGTGCGGCCTGGGCGGTCGGCCAGGTCGTCTGGCCGATGCCGGTCGCCATCCCGGTGGTTGCGGCGGTGCTGTTTTTGGGCGCCCGCGTCATGCGGTCGATTCCCGACAAACCCATCGTCAATCGAGTCCGGTTCGGTTGGGGGGTGCTGGCGTTTCGGGCGGGCATGGCAACGTCGATTATCTTGCTCATTACCGGACTGGCTGAAACCATGGGGCCGCAATGGACCGGTATATTGACCGCTTATCCGGTGACCTTATTGCCGGTCATCATGGTGTTACACATTACGTACGGGGGTGGCGAGATTGCCTCCGTTCTCAAACACGTCCCGGTCGGTTTGGGTAGCGTCATTTCGTTTTGCTTGACGGTGCATCTGGTAATGCCGGTATGGGGGCTTGCGCTTGGTATTGCTGCGGCGTATGCGGTGGCGTTCTTGTTTCTGTTCGGATTGGCGCAACTCGGACATATAAAAAGGGCGGCCCGGTAGGCCGCCCTATACAAGATTTATCCGAGCGGTCTTATGCCGCGTTAAGGCGCGTCAACACATACTGCAGGATGCCGCCGGCCAAGTAATAATCGACCTCGTCCACCGTATCGATGCGGCACAGCAAGGTGGTTTCTTCGGCGCGGCCGTCGGCCCGCGTGACGGTCAGTTTCACGTCCATGCGCGGTGTGATCCCGCCTGCGACGCCGGTGATGTCGAACGTTTCCGTCCCATCCAGGCCGAGGGTCTGACGCGTGACGCCGTCCTTGAACTGCAACGGCAACACCCCCATGCCAACAAGGTTGGAACGGTGGATCCGCTCAAAACTCTCGACGATCACGGCCTTGATACCCAACAGGCGCGTGCCCTTGGCGGCCCAGTCGCGGCTCGACCCGGTACCGTATTCCGGCCCGCCGACGACGATAAGTGGTACGTCGTCCTGTTTGTACTTCATCGCCGCTTCGTACATTGACATCACCTGACCGGAGGGCTGATGCGTGGTGACTCCGCCCTCGGTACCGGGCGCCATTTCGTTTTTGATGCGGATATTGGCGAAGGTGCCGCGCATCATGACTTCGTGATTGCCGCGCCGTGCGCCGTACGAATTGAACTGGTTCGGACGGACTTGGTGCTCCAACAGGTATTCGCCCGCCGGACTTTCTTTCTTGATATTGCCGGCCGGCGAAATGTGGTCGGTTGTGATCGACGTACCCAATATGGCCAGGGCGCGGGCGCCGTGAACGTCTTCCGGATCGCCCGGTTCCGGGTCCATGTCCTCGAAGAACGGCGGATGCTGAACGTAAGTCGACCCGGGCGACCACTTGTAGGTTTGACCGCCGGTGACCTTAATATTCCGCCAGTGTTCGTCGCCGTCGAAGACGTTGCCGTACCGTTCTTTAAACATATCGGCGTCGATCACACTGTTCATGTAATCGGCGATTTCCTGGTTCGACGGCCAGATATCCTTCAGATACACCGGGTTGCCGTCTTTATCTTCGGCGATGGCATCATTGAAGATGTCGACGTTCATGTTCCCGGCGATGGCGTACGCCACCACCAACGGCGGTGAGGCCAAGTAGTTGGCGGCGGTTAACGGATGGACACGTCCTTCGAAGTTACGATTGCCCGACAGGACGGCCGACACGGTAATGCCATTGTCGACGATCGCTTCTTCGATTTCCTGAGTCAACGGGCCGGAGTTTCCGATGCAGGTGGTGCAACCGAAACCGACAATGTCGTAGCCGATTTCGTTCATGTGTTCCATCAAGCCGCCTTTCTCCATGTAGGATTGGACCACCTGGCTGCCCGGTGCGAAGGACGTTTTGACCCAAGGCTTGGGTTTGATGCCAAGCTCGACCGCTTTCTTCGCGACCAGACCGGCACCGACCAGCACCGCCGGATTCGACGTGTTGGTGCAGCTGGTGATCGCCGCAATTACGACGGCGCCGTCTTCGAGCGTGTAGTCACCGACTTGGGCCGACTTACCTTGCTCGCGACCGGTCAAGGCCTCGAAACCGTCTTTGAAGGCCTTCGACGACATCGACAGTTGGATGCGGTCTTGCGGGCGTTTTGGGCCGGCGATCGACGGCTCGACCGCGCCGAGGTCCAACGCCAAGGTATCCGTGAAGACGGGTGCTTCGGTGCCGGCTTCGCGCCACATGCCTTGCGCTTTGGCGTAGGTTTCGGTGAGCGAGAGCGTTGTGGCATCGCGTCCCGTTAGCTTCATATAATCCAGGGTTTGCGGGCTGACCGGGAAGATGCCGCAGGTTGCGCCGTATTCCGGCGCCATGTTGCCGATGGTCGCTTGGTCGGCGAGCGAGAGGTTATCGAGGCCGTCGCCATAGAATTCGACGAATTTTCCGACAACGCCTTTTTGCCGCAGCATCTCGACGACACGCAGCACAAGATCCGTTGCGGTCATGCCCTCGGACAGCTTGCCGTCGAGCTTAAAGCCAACAACTTCTGGGATCAGCATGGAGACCGGCTGACCCAGCATCACGGCTTCGGCTTCGATTCCGCCCACGCCCCAGCCCAGAACGCCCAGGCCGTTGATCATGGTGGTATGGCTATCGGTGCCGACAACGGTATCCGGATAGGCGACCGATGCGCCATTCGGATCCTCGCTGGTCCAAACGACCTTTGCGAGGTATTCGAGATTCACCTGGTGGCAGATGCCCGTGCCCGGCGGCACGACGCGGAAGTTAGAGAACGCTTGCTGGCCCCATTTTAGGAATTCGTAGCGTTCGATGTTGCGCTCGAATTCCATCTCAACGTTGTGCTGGAACGCCGTAGGTGTCCCCGACTCGTCAACCATCACCGAGTGATCGATCACCAAGTCGACCGGCGACAGCGGGTTGATCTTGTCCGGATCTCCGCCCATCGCAACCATCGCGTCGCGCATGGATGCCAAATCGACGACCGCGGGTACACCGGTGAAATCCTGCAGGAGAATTCGTGCCGGGAGGTAAGCGATTTCTTGCGCCGAGGTCCGCGCGTCGACCCATCCGCCAAGAGCCTTGATGTCTTCGGTCGTGACGGTGCGGCCATCTTCGCGGCGGAGCAGATTTTCCAACACGACTTTGAGAGAGTACGGAAGTTTGGCGACATCGCCGACGCCGGCTGCTCGAGCCGCCTCGATACTGTAATAATCGTAGCTCTTGCCGTTGACGTCGAGTGTCCGACGTGTCCCAAGACTGTCATGTCCAATGATCGTCACCGTGTGTACCTCCTGAAATTGAGCTCTCCCATCAAGCGTGATGTTAACGGAAATCTCAACATTTTTGCGGGTTTGTCCAAGCCGACGGCATTATCGTGGGCCGATTGGACAGCATCATCAATCAAGGGCTGCCAATGACATTCAAATCTAACGAATTTGTAACACGGCGCGCCATATTCGCGCCACATTCAAACAGTAGATTATAAACCATAGACCTCCTCGTCTATCACCAGAGACCCCCCTCTCTGGTCCCCTAACGGCGCTAACGCGCCGGTACTCAAACGGCCGGATCTTTTTCCCCCAAGGAGAGATCCGGCCGATTTTATGTGCGCCGAGACACGTCTTTTCTTCAATCAACCCATCGGTTACCGTCGCACCGTCGAAGCGGGGAGAGCGCGTGACGGAATTCGCAGGCGAAGGTGTTCAGTGCATTCGCGGGGAACGGCTGGTGTTAGACGGTGTCTCTTTTGCCGCCGCCGCCGGTGACGCACTCGTCCTGACAGGGCCGAACGGTTCCGGCAAGTCGACGTTGTTGCGGTTGATGGCCGGCCTTATGCGTTCCAGCGGCGGCGCGATTACCTGGGACGGTGTCGATATCACCGACGACTTGGGTGCGCACAATGCACGCATCGTCTACGTCGGTCATGCCGACGCGGTAAAGCCAGCACTCAGCGTCAGAGAAAACGTCGCATTCTGGGCTGATACGACGGGACCGCGCGGCGCCTCAATTGACGACGCGATGCATGCTTTCGATATCGCGCGGCTCGCAGATCTGCCGGCCAGATACCTTTCCGCAGGTCAACGCCGCCGGGTGTCGTTGTGCCGAACGATGACATCTGGGGCTGTCATCTGGTTGCTGGACGAGCCGACAACGGCGCTTGATGCTGCGACATCCAAAAGCTTGGCCGACGTCATCGCCGCGCACCGTCATTCGGGTGGGATTGCAATTGTCTCGACACACGCGGATCTCGGACTCGACGATCATCTTGGCCTCGATCTCGGCACAGTCACATGAGCGGGCTTGGGGCAATTTTCCGTCGCGAATTGCGACTCGCCATGCGGCAAAGCGCAGACAGTGCCATGGTGATCGCTTTTTTCGTGATCGCCGTGGTGTTGTTTCCGTTTGGCGTCGGGCCGGAACCGAACATGTTGGCGCGGATCGGACCCGGGGTCATTTGGGTCGCTGCGCTTCTGGCGGCGATGCTATCGATGGAACGCATGTTTCAGACCGATTACGAGGATGGGTCCCTGGAACTCTTGGTGTTGGCACCCGTGCCGCTGGAACTGACCGTCTGCGTGAAGGTCGTGGTTCACTGGCTGACCACGGGCCTGCCGCTGATCGTGGCAACGCCCTTATTGGCGATCATGATGAATGTGCCGGTCGATGGCTGGCCGGTTCTACTCGCAACTTTGGCCTTGGGGACACCGGTACTTAGCCTGATCGGCGCGGTCGGTGCGGCGTTGGTTTTGGGTGCGCGCCGGGGCGGTGTGCTGTTGTCTTTGTTGGTTTTGCCGCTCGTTGTTCCGGTTTTGATTTTTGGCACGGGTGCCGTTGATGCCGTGTTGTTGGCGCAGGGAGCCAAGGCCAATTTGTTGCTGCTTGGCGGCTTGCTCTTGGGCTCTCTTGCATTAACGCCGTGGGCCGCCGCCGCAGCCGTGCGTGAAGCGGTGGCATAGTTTGAGATCGGTGTTATAAGAACGTCATGTTTCATCGATTTGCCAATCCGACCCGTTTCCAGCGCCTCAGCCGCGTCATCGAGCCGTGGATGCTTATGGCACTGATCGCGACCTTGGGGAGCGGCTTGTACTTTGCGCTTTTCTCGTCTCCCGTCGACTATCAGCAAGGCCACACGGTCCGCATCATGTATATCCATGTGCCGTCTGCCTGGATGGCGATGTTCTGTTATTCGGCCATGGCGTTGGCATCGGCCGTCGCCTTGATTTGGAAACACCCGTTGGCGGACGTGGCGGCCAAGGCCACGGCACCGATTGGTGCCGGCTTTACATTTTTGGCGTTGGTTACGGGGTCATTGTGGGGGAAGCCGATGTGGGGAACCTGGTGGGTGTGGGACGCGCGCCTGACGTCGGTGTTGGTCTTGTTCTTTCTATATCTCGGTTACATAGCGTTGCGAAACGCCTTCGACGATCCGGCGCGCGGGGCGAAGTCGGCAGCGATCTTGGCACTCGTTGGTTTTATCAATGTGCCGATTATCAAGTTCTCCGTCGACTGGTGGAATACCTTGCATCAACCGGCCAGCGTGATCCGCATGGACGGTCCGACGATTCACGGCGACATGCTGCTGCCTCTTCTCTTGATGGCAGCAGCCTTCAAATTCTATTACGCGTGGTTGGTCCTCGTGCGAATTCGCCAAGAGCTGATGGCCCAGCGGTTGCGCGTTCTGCGCTACCGGCAAGCTGCGTCTTAGGCTGTCCCTTGCGCCGGTTGCCCGCCGATCGGCAGCATGGATTTTAGCGATTCCAGATCGGGTACGATCAACCGATCCGGCTTCGGTAGTTTGATCAGACCAAGCTTCTTCAACTTGGAAAACTGCCTGGATACGGTTTCCGTATTCAATCCGAGGTAATCTGCGATGTCTGTGCGGGTCATCGGAAGATCGATGGCGATGCCGTCATCGACGACGCGGCCGCATCCCGCCGCCAAGCGATGCAACAAATAGGCCATCCGTTCCGGGACGTCCGCACGCGCCAGAATCGTCATGTGTTCCATACCCCGGTCGCGATCTTCGAGCGCCATATTGGAAAGCTGCACCGCGACTTGCGGATAAGCGCGTGTCAGGGTCGAGACCAAGTCCGGCGACAGCACGCAAACCATGGCCGTGGTGGCTGCGATAGCCGTTATGTCCTGGCCGCCTCGACAGATGCTCAACGGCTCGCCTGGATAAATGAAATTCGAGACAAAGCGCCGTCCGTCATTCATCAGGCGCTGGACGATAACGGTTCCGTCGGCGACGAAAGATAGCGCCCCGTCCTCGAACGCGCTCGGGTCGACCGTGTCGCCCAGGGCGACCGGCATCTTTTCGGAGCGCTCGGTGACAAATGTCATGGCGGTGTCGCTGATCCGACCCATGGTCCGGCACAAAAGACACTTTGTTTCTGGGCAGTCCAGGCAGACCGGCCCATCATAGCGTTTCCGAACTCGTCTAACATGTGGCTCTTGAAGCATGGCACCCCTCCCTGCGTTCACGAAAATTGTTTTCGATGCAGGATCATCTACAAGCCCCATGCCGCAAGACATGACCTAGATCAATTTCCGGGAATAAAGCCGACGCAAAACTGACTCCGATCAATGCGCCCAATATTAACTTCTCGTAAGGTTCACCGTAGCCCAAAGCCGCCAAGGGATTATTCATGGCGGTTTTCGCGGGTGAACGGGGGTTCAAATGACGACATTGATACGGGTGTTCTGCGTTGCGGCGGTCTTATTCGGTATAGGATTCATCGCCGACCGCGCTGAAGCGCAAGAAAAAGGATGTCTCTCGTGCCACGAGGGAATTGAGCAATTCACCGACGGGCCGATGATGGATGCCATCTTCGCGCTGGCGGAAGACTATCAAGACCCCGGCGGTTGTGTCGTGTGTCACGGCGGTAATCCCGCGGCGACCACAGCCGAGGAAGCGCATAAGGGCGCGCCCAAGGAATTGACCGACGCAGACGGTCCGCACATGTTCTACCCCGACCCCGGCAGTATCTTTATCGGTGATCGCGCCTGCGGGCAGTGTCACCAAGGCTATGCTGAACGTTTGATGAAATCGCTGATGAATACCGAGGCCGGTAAGCTGCAAGGCAACTTGTGGTCCTGGGGCGTTCAGGGCGACCGTAAGGCGAAATGGGCGAACTACAGTCTCTTGGATGAAGATGGTCCTGAACCCGCCATCGGATCCGACGCGTACAAGGCGTACATGACCGAGTACGTCAAAAACCATCCCGACCAGATGCCGAGCGAAATGGTCCAGGTGCCGGATGTCGATATTAATGACATTCCAGACCACCCCAATCAGGCCGGCATTACCTACTCGCGCCAGCAGTGCCAACGGTGTCACGTTGGTGTCTCGGGTCGCGAAAAACGCGGGGATTATCGTGGCACAGGGTGTTCATCCTGCCACGTGCCGTACTCGAACGAAGGTCTCTACGAAGGTGGTGACCCGACGATCAGCAAGGAACTTCCGGGCAAACTGCTGGTTCACAGGATGCAGGGAACCCGGAAATCCAAGGTTCAACACAACGGGATCGAATACTCCGGGATTCCGACCGAGACCTGTGTCACCTGCCACAACCGTGGCAAGCGGATCGGGACCAGCTATCAGGGGATCATGGAATTCCCGTACGGTAGCCCGTACAACGAATCCGGTAAGAAGCAACCGAAACTGCACACCAAGAACTATGTCTACATCAAAGCCGATCTGCACCACCAGGTAGAGAGCCGTGAAGGCAACCCGGAGGGTGGACTGCTGTGCCAAGACTGCCATACGTCCATCGATATGCACGGCGACGGAAACCTGCCGGGCACAACGCTGGCGCAGGTGGAAATCGAGTGTGAGGATTGCCACGGAACCGTCACGAACTATCCATGGGAACTGCCGCTCGGCTATGCGGAAGAATTCCAAGAAGACCTAGGGACTTCGGCGCGTGGTCTGACGGATGAGTTGCCTGACTTCATGACTTTCGCAACGATGTACGAGCCGGAAGACGGGTACCTCATCTCGGCACGCGGTAACCCGCTTGGGAACGTTGTGAAGAAGGGCGAAAAAGTCATCCTCCATTCGGCGACCGGTTTGGATTTCGAAATTCCGGTGTTGAAGCAGTTGAAGATCGACAACACATGGAAATCGCCCGACGCAATGGTCGCGATGTCAGCGGTCGGCCAACACATGGAAAGCATGGAGTGTTATGCTTGCCATGCCGACTGGGCGCCGCAGTGTTACGGTTGTCACGTCACGGTCGACTATTCCGAGAACAAGACCGATGTCGATTGGATCAAGACCGCAAACGAACGCGGCGAAGATGGTCTGTCCGCTGACTATGCGCTCGGAACCAATGGGCTCAAAGGTGCCGGCAAGGTCTCTGAGACGCGCAGCTATCTGCGCTGGGAGACGCCAATTCTCGGTATCAACGGTGAAGGACGCGTCAGCCCATTGATGCCGGGCTGTCAAGTCATCACCACCGTCATCGACAAAGACGGAAACACGATCGTCGACAACGAGATCTGGGATACGTCCGAAGGCAAGGGTCTCGACCATGCCGCGGTGCAACCGCACACGGCTGGGCGCCAAGCCAGATCCTGTGAGAGCTGCCACAACAATCCGAAGACCCTCGGGTATGGGATTGAAGACGGCCGCTTCATGCAGGGTTACGACCAGGGCTTTGTCGTCGATTTGCAGACGGCGCAGGGTCAAACGATCCCGCAACAGTTCAAGGTTCAGTCCCCGGCGGTGCCGAAACTGGATCACGACTTGTCGCAGATCGTCACCCGCGACGGCAAACAGTTGGTGACCGTCGGTAGCCACTGGGACTTGACCGGACCGCTGCCCCAAGAGATGCGCAACAAGATGGAGCGCACAGGGCTTTGCATGGGCTGTCACCAGAACATGCTGGATGAGGATTTGTGGTCGAAAGTCAATTCGCCCAAGTTCCTCAGCAACGAAGAGCACCAAGGCGTTATGGACCAAGCGGTTCATGCCCTGGCGCGCGAAAAACAGTGATCAGGAGGATATGAAAATGAAAAAGACACTGATTGCGTTGTTTGCCGCCACCGCCTTCGTATTGCCCAAGGCCGCCGAGGCAGAACTGGACTACACCATCGAAGAGCTTTTGCTGCCTTGTAAAGAAGGCGACAACGACTCGCGCGGTGGTGCGGTGCTGGAAATGGAATGTGAACAGTATATTGCTGGGTTCACGGATCTGTATTCCCGCGCCGGCCTCGATAAGGCGGACAAAGTCTGTCTGCCACCCGTCGGAAACCGCGACGACGAAGTTCGTTGGGCGTTTATGCGCTGGGCACACGAAAATTTCGGCGAGCGACGTAAGCCCGCCGTCGATGGACTCCTCCGTACTCTTAAAGCGTACTTCGCTTGTAAATAAGGGTTCGGACACAGGAGCCCCCGGTGCATTCGGCCGCACCGGGGGCTCTTTTTCTGTCCGCATATTGATCGAAATCAACGACTTAAATCTACGTAACCTTCACCATTTGCGTTGCAGTGAACGATCATGCGCCGTACACATTTAGCGACGCAACCGAGGATGACCGACGCGTGAGTGAAGCCAATAGTATTCTGCAAATGACCGAGCACGGGGCCTATGTGTGGCCAAGTTATGGGGTCGTGGCGGTGGTGCTGGTTGCAATCGTCGTTGCAAGTCTTCGGACCCTTCGGCGGACCGAGAGAGACTTGGCGCGAGCCGAGCGAGACGCGGAGTCGACGCGGCATGAAGCGTAAACACAAACGCCTGACGTTCGTCCTTATCGCGTTTCTTCTGCTCGGGTCGGCGACGGCGCTGGTTTTGAGTGCCTTCGAGGAAAGCATCGTCTTTTTCTTTAGTCCGACGGATGTTGCGGAAAAGAAAGCGGACGAGGATCGGCGCTTTAGGCTTGGCGGTTTGGTCGAAGAAGGCAGCGTTGATCGCGGTGCCGGCAAGACCGTCAGTTTCCGCGTGACGGATATGGCCAACAGCATTGCTGTTAATTACACCGGAATCTTGCCGGACCTTTTTCGCGAAGGCCAAGGAATCGTCGCAGAGGGTCGTTTGAAGGGCGGCGTATTCGTCGCTGACGAAGTTTTGGCGAAACATGACGAGACCTATATGCCGCCCGAAGTCGCCGACGCGCTGAAGAAATCGGGCCAATGGAAAGGCGCAGAGGATAACTATTAGGCTCTACGTCGATGCTGCCGGGGGAGGGAGCGTGACATGATTGCTGAATTCGGACATTTCGCACTGGTTCTGGCGATGATGGTCGCTATCGTGCAGGGCACCTTGCCGATGATCGGTGCGGCCAACGGCAACATCCGCTGGATGAACTTGGCCAATCACTCGGCGCTGGCACAGTTGCTTCTCTGTGCAGTCGCCTTTGGCTGTCTGACCCACGCCTTCGTGACCTCCGACTTTTCGGTACTCAACGTCGTGCAGAATTCGCACTCCGCCAAGCCCATGCTCTACAAGGTGTCCGGGGTGTGGGGAAACCATGAAGGCTCGATGCTGCTCTGGGTCCTGATCATGGCGGCCTTCGGCGCGGCGGTCGCCGCTTTTGGTCGGTACCTGCCTCCGGCACTGAAGGCACGGGCACTGGCGGTGCAGGCGTTGGTCGCGGTAGGCTTTTATTTGTTTATCCTGCTGACGTCGAATCCGTTCGAACGGGTGGTGCCGCCGGCGCTAGACGGGCAAGACCTAAACCCGCTGCTTCAGGACCCGGGTCTCGCCTTTCATCCGCCGTTTCTTTATCTCGGGTATGTCGGCTTCTCGATGGCATTTTCGTTTGCCATTGCCGCCTTGATCGAAGGCCGCGTCGATGCGGCCTGGGCCCGCTGGGTCCGTCCTTGGACCCTGGCGGCGTGGGCATTTTTGACCATCGGAATCGCACTGGGGTCTTGGTGGGCGTACTACGAACTCGGTTGGGGCGGATTTTGGTTCTGGGACCCGGTCGAGAATGCGTCTTTCATGCCCTGGCTGGTCGGCACGGCACTATTGCATTCGTGCATCGTCGTCGAAAAACGCGACACCATGAAAGCGTGGACCGTGTTTCTGGCGATCCTGGCATTTTCGTTCTCATTATTGGGAACCTTCCTCGTGCGTTCGGGCGTGCTGACGTCCGTGCATGCGTTCGCTGTCGACCCGGAACGCGGGGTCTTTATCCTTGTTTTGTTGTTGATCGTGATTGGCGGATCGCTCGCCCTCTATGCGTGGCGGGCGCCGCAGTTGCGCAGCACGGGCGTCTTTCAGCCGGTCTCGCGCGAAGGCGCGTTGTTGCTCAATAACCTGATTATGGGGACCGCGACGGCGGCCGTATTGCTGGGGACGCTGTACCCGCTTCTGATTGATGCCATGTCGGGGGGGCAGGACAAAATCTCCGTCGGCCCGCCGTTTTTCAATGCGGTCTTTATCCCATTGATGATTCCAATGATCGCAGCAATGGCGATAGCCCCCTTGTTGCCTTGGAAACGGGCCGATGGCCTTAAGGCGCTGCGGACCCTTTGGATGGCCGGATTGGCGGCCGGTGCAGGGGCGCTGTTGGTATTGTGGTGGCAGACCGATCAATCGCCGTGGGGCATTGTCGGGGCGGCCGCGGCGCTTTGGCTGGGTCTTGGCACGCTGATTGAGCTGGCTGAACGGATACGGCTTTTCCGCGTGCCAATGGGCGACGCCATGCGGCGTTTGGTGAATCTGCCGCGCGCGGCATGGGGCATGACCTTGGCTCATTTCGGCATGGCACTGGTCATTGCCGGCGTGACCGGTGCCGGGGCGTGGAAAGTGGAAAGCATCCAGATCATGTCGCCGGGCGACACCGTCACGGTGGCGGGCTTTGACTACACCTTCGAAGGGGCACGGGATATTCAGGGCCCCAACTATTCGGCGACCGAGGCGCGCTTTACTGTGGCACGGGACGGTGATGTGATCGCCGTTCTGACGCCGGAGAAGCGGATTTATACGGTGCGGAATTTCCCGACGACGGAGGCGGGCATTTACACCCTGTTAAGTGGTGATCTTTACGCCACGGTTGGCGACCCGAAAGGTAACGGATCGTACGTCACTCGACTGTATTTCAATCCCTTGGTCGCGTGGATGTGGATAGGGTCGCTGGTTATGGTGCTGGGGAGTGTGATTAGCCTGTCGGATCGACGGTTCCGCGTCGGTGCGCCATCACGCTCGAAACTGCCGCCGATGGCAGCGCCGGCGGAATGAGGAAGCTGGCATGAATCGCTTGTTGTTTGCATTGCCTTTGTTGGCATTTCTCGGGATCGGCACGTACCTTGGGATCGGTCTGACACTCGATCCGTCGAAGCTGCCGAACATGCTCGAGGGCAAACCGGTTCCGGCGTTCGATCTCGCGCCGCTCGAAGGTCGAGATACCAGCGGATTTTCGAACACGGACCTTCTCGGCGAAGTGTCTCTGGTCAATGTCTTCGGGTCCTGGTGTGTCGCATGTCGGGTTGAACACCCATTTTTGATGCGCATCCACGAGAACGAATGGGTGCCGATTCACGGCATTGACTGGCGCGAAACCGATCGGCAGGCAGGCCCGGCGTGGTTGCGCCGATATGGCGATCCATACACGCTGGCCGGTGATGATCCGGACTCGAAGGCCGCGATCGCCTTTGGCGTGACGGGCGCGCCCGAGACATTCGTCGTCGATAAGCAAGGGATCGTCCGCTACAAACATGTCGGTCCGATCGATGCGAAAATCTGGTCTGAGACTCTAAAACCGCTGATCGACCATTTGCGTACGGAACCGATGTCATGACCCGGCGCCTCGCCTTTATCGTTTGTATGTGTCTTATCGCGGCGTCGCCGGCCCTGGCGGTGAATCCCAGTGAAATGCTTTCCGACCCGGCCTTGGAGGAGCGAGCCCGCGAGGTAAGCAAGCATCTTCGCTGCGTCGTCTGCCAGAATCAGTCGATCGACGATTCCGACGCGGAACTGGCCCGCGACATGCGTGTCTTGGTGCGAGAGCGGATCGAGTCCGGTGATAGCAATAAACAAGTGCTGGATTACATGGTGTCTCGTTACGGCGATTTCGTCTTGTTGAAACCACCCTTCAAGGTGGAGACATACGCCCTATGGTTCGGGCCCCCGATTATTTTCATCCTAGGGATCATAGCCGTCGTCGCTTTTGCGCGTCAGCGCCGTGTACCGCACGGCACGAGTTCGGGTGCCGCCGCCTTGTCTGACGAAGAGCGCCAAAAGCTAAACCGATTAATGGACGAGGATCGCTAAATATGTTGTGGGCGCTCGTCGCGGTATCTGCCGCCATTGTCGTGGCAATTTTGGTTCTGCCTGCATTCCGAAGCCCGCGCGACGTCGCCGGGCGGTCGGAATATGACGTTAATGTCTACAAAGACCAATTGGCGGAATTGGATCGCGAGGCCGCTGACGGTCGGATTGGCGGCGCGGAGGTTGAGGCTGCCCGATTGGAGATTCAACGACGCATGCTTGCGGCAGCTGACGTAGACGATCGGCACAATAAAGGAAAGTCGCGAGGGCCCCTGCCCATCTTCATTGCCGCCGCCGCCGCCCCGATGTTCGCCATCGTCTTTTATATGCAAAGCGGCTCTCCGACCGTGCCCAACCATCCTTTCGCCGAACGGACCGATGTCCGCGCAGGCGCCGCTGCCGCAGCACCGGGTGCCACGCATCCGGGGGGCAATGCGATGCCGATGGATGCCGCGATCGATACCTTGGAACGACGTCTTGCGGACAATCCCGAAGACATCGACGGGTGGATTCTCCTGGCGCGTAGCTATGGCGGCAGCGGCAATATGGAAAAGGCGGCAGAGGCCTACGCCAAAGCGGTGCCGCTGACGGACCGTCATCCGATGATCCTTGCCGACTGGGCCGAGGCGCGGTTGATGGCACGGCAGGGCAACTTCACGCCCGAGATTTTCAACGATTTTCACGAGGCGCGAACAAAAGACCCCGCCTTGCCGAAGCCCTGGTTCTACATCGGGCTGGATAAGGCCATGGGCGGGGACTTCGAAGGCGCGGTCCAACTCTGGACGGATTTGCTGACCATCGCGCCGCCGTCGGCCCCATTCGTGCCAGCGGTGCGCGAACAGATCGCCCGCGCCGCGCGTGACGGCGGATTTGATCCGGCTGGCTTCGCACCGTCGGACTCAGCGCGCGAAATTGCGGCACAACGCGGCCAAACAGCCGGCGAAGCCGCAGCCCCACCAGTCGCTAGCGTACCTCGGGGGCCATCCCAAGAAGACGTCGAAGCGGCACAACAGATGTCTGACGAAGACCGAAATGCCTTTATCCGCACCATGGTTCAGAGCCTCGCCGACCGATTGGAGGAAAACCCCAATGATCCACAAGGTTGGGAACGGTTGATCCGCGCGTACGAAGTGCTCGGCGAAACCGACAAAGCTGCAGCGGCTCGTGATCGCTTGAATGCGCTTGGCGGCGGTTAAGTTTCCCTGTTTTCCTCTAGGCTAGTTGCTTCGATTGGCAACAAGTGCGGCGGGCAAGGGCGTGGCATTGGGGTCTGCTTTGTGCGCGTTCGCCCGGATTGCCGGGACAGCGACGGTTCGCTATAAGCTGCAACACACAGAAGAGAAAAGTCTAAGCATCGGAAACACCCATGGAAATTAATACTCTCGATACCGTCGATGTCGCTGGAAAACGCGTTCTCGTTCGCGTCGATTTCAATGTGCCCGTCCGCGATGGCGTGATTACGGACACGACACGTATCGACCGGGCCATGGGAACCCTCAATGAGCTCGCGGCTAAGGGGGCCAAGGTTGTGATCTTGTCTCATTTCGGGCGTCCGAAAGGGCAGGTCGTTCCGGAGATGAGCCTGCGCCCGGTCGCCGAGGCACTGTCGACGATCGCCAATGCGCCTGTGGCTTTTGCGGAAGATTGTATCGGCCCGAAGGCGTCGGAGGTGATCGAGCGCGCACCTGAGGGCGGTTTCGTTGTGCTTGAAAATGTTCGTTTCCATCCCTGCGAGGAAAAAAACGCCAAGGACTTTGCCAAGGACTTGGCGGCCAACGGAGATGTATTCGTGATGGACGCATTTTCCGCTGCGCACCGAGCGCACGCGTCGACCGAGGGAATTGCCCATTTGCTGCCGTCCGCGGCGGGGCGATTGATGCAAGCGGAAATAGAGGCCCTTTCCAGTGCCTTGGAAACGCCGGCGCACCCTGTCGTTGCCGTGGTCGGGGGTGCAAAGATTTCGACCAAGATGGATGTCCTGGGACATCTGGCGAAGAAAGTGGATCAAATCGTCATTGGTGGCGGGATGGCCAACACGTTTCTGTACGCCAAGGGGATTAATGTCGGTAAGTCGCTGTGCGAAGAGGACATGGCCAACGATGCGCGCGCGGTGATCGATACGGCCGCAGCTGCCGGATGCGAGATTGTTCTACCGCTTGATGCGGTCGTCGCTGAGGCCTTCGCCGAAGGGGCGGCAAGCCAGACGGTGTCGTTGGATGCCGTACCCGATGACATGATGATTTTGGATATCGGTCCCGTCAGTATTGCCGATCTCGAACGGCGTCTCGAAAGTGCCAAAACCGTCCTATGGAACGGCCCGTTGGGCGCGTTTGAAGTGACGCCCTTCGATGCCGGTACCAATGCGGTTGCGCAAAAGGTCGCCGATTTGACGCGCACCGGCAGTATGCTGTCCGTTGCCGGTGGCGGGGACACGGTGTCGGCCCTTGGGAATGCCGGTGCAGTTGCTGATTTTTCTTATGTCTCGGCGGCGGGCGGCGCGTTCCTCGAATGGATCGAGGGCAAGACCTTGCCGGGCGTGGCAGTGATTACTCGCAACGGATAACGACCGGATCTAGGCGAAAGGATCGTCTTTGGCACGCTGAGGTGGCCGGACATCCGATAGCTGCCCGGGCTTTGCCGGTTGAACCTTATTTAAAATGTCATCCAGCATGTTCTGCAGGTACTCGGACTGGTTCAATAGTTTATGGGTCGCTTCAAGCGCTTGATGTGATGCGGTTTCCGCAATGCTGCGGGCAATGTCGTTGACCTCGTCCAAGGTTTCACGAATGCGAAGGGCGGTCCGTTCGGTACGGTCGGCTGCATCGCGGAGTTGGTCGAACCTTTGCGCGTAGGCGCGATCCGCGTCCAGGTTGCGGGAATCCGATCCAAATGGCACCAAGTTGTCGTTGTCTCGTCCTGACTCCCTCTGCGCTTCGCGCCCCGGGCTCCGAAATGCCAAAACATTCGTTTGGTCGCGGATCGTCAGCACCAGATCGGCAATCTCTTCGACAAACGATCCCAGTTGCTCGATGCCCCGGATCAAGGCCTCGGTTCGTTCAACGTCGTTGGCGGCTGCGGTGACGTAATTCGTGAAACTCTGGAGTTGCTGACTCACCGACGAAATCGGTCCGCCCGTCGTATCTACGGGGACATTTGCGATAGGGATGGCGGGCAGTCGCGGCGGCTCCTGAGGCGGCTCATCCTTAGTTGATTGAGGTTGCTGCGCCTGAAGCGATTTTCGCAACGCGGTTTCGGTTGCCGCGGTCTCGGCGGCTTTGTTCTCTGCTTGGGTTGCCCGGTGTTCGGCTTCGGATGCCCGGGTGTTGGCCGTGTTGATTTCCTGGTCGACGTGTGCAAGCCGCAGGCGTGCGCGCTCGAGGTCTGCACGCAGTTGTTCGGCTGAGATGACGGTATCCGCCCAACTATCCAGAATGCGGCTGATCCGTCCGAAGTCATCACTGTTTCCTTGCGCTGGTAGGTCGACGTGCGGCGATCCCCGTGTAATCCGTTCCAGGGCGTCGGCGATGCGTCGGGCTGGCGCACTCAAACTCTTCAACAGCAAGAGCCCAAAAAACAACAACCAAAGCAAAACGGCGACCGATCCCCCGACAAGCGTATAGCGCCCAAACAAATGGGCATTGCGGACCGCCGCCGATGCCTCGATACGTTCGCGGGCGGCATAGCCGGTAATGGCCTGAAGGCTCGGGACCATATATTCGAACAGGTCTTCGAACCGTCGCGTTTCGCCGGCCAGATCAAAACGCGCGTTGATCATCGAAAGCATCTGCGTTTCATGTGCTTTCATCAGCGTATCGATGTTGCGGCGTTGGTCATCGGTTAGTCCGCTGGACTGGAGAAACGCCAGTAATGCCTCGTAGCGTTTTCGGATTTCTTCAACGCCTTTTTTGGAGCCGGACAAGACCGTTTCTTCACCTTGCTCGTCGATCCGCTCGATTTGATTGACGAGGTTGCCAACGCCGAGCTCATTGAAAGTGGCCTTTAAGGCTTCCGAGGTGCGCTGAAGTTCCGCCCGCAGACCGCTCTCGTTTCCAAGTCCGATTTCCCGCTCCGTATTGACGAAATCTTGGAACTGTTGGTCATACTGGACCAACCCATCCCGGATGGTTGTGACTTCCTGCGCCAGTGGCCGCGCCGCTTCGGTGGCAAACAATTCGTCCAAGGCAGCCGAAACATCTGCGACGTCCGCGGCGAAAACTTCTGCGTTCGTCATTTCGCGGGTTAAAAGGAAACTACGTTGTCTGGCTTGCAGGCTGTAGGTGCCCCGCTCGACCGCATGCGACAGTTCGTCGACCCGCAATGCGGATTGGAGGTCGCCTAACGCTAGATCCAGCTTTCGGTCTACCTCATAATAGATCGCCGCCAATGCAGCGACGGCCAAGAGACAGGCCAGAAAATACAACCATGAACGCCCGCCGCCACTCGTGCCGCCGAGAAACGTTCTATCCTTGCCGACCGAGGGGCTCGATTCAAAATCGGTGATGGTCTCGCGATCCGCCCGCATGCGTTGGGCCTTATCCAAAAAGGGATTCGAGACCGTATATAGCATTTGCAGGGCGACCTGGCAGCCGCTTTAGCGCATGATTGTTAAAAATGCCTCCCTTGCAAGCATCCGGGACGACCACCACGTCATGACAATGGACAAGCCCACAACGAAAACCACGGACAACGATCGCAAAGGACCGACGACGCCATTGATCCCGGAGGGCGACGATCGCGAGCGAATGGTTTGCGTCGATTGCGGATTTATCCATTACGATAACCCTCGTGTTGTTGCGGGCGCTGTATGCACGTGGGAAGACAAAGTCCTGTTGTGCAGGCGTGCGATCGCACCGCGAATCGGTTTTTGGACCATCCCCTCCGGCTACCTGGAGCTAAACGAGACCGTCGCCGATGGGGCGGCCCGTGAAGTCCTGGAAGAATCCGGCGCGAACGTAAGCGTGACGGGCCTTGTTGGAATGTTCGAAATCCCCCGAATATCGCAGATATACATTGTCTACCGGGCCGAGATGCAAAGCCCAAACCTTGACCCAGGCCCCGAAAGTCTAGAAGCCGCGTTGTTCGACTGGTCCGACATTCCGTGGGACGACCTGGCGTTTCCGAGCGTCAATTGGGCGTTAAATCAATTTAGGGACGGCGCTATGCCGCATTTCGACGTGCATCCGTCCTAAGCCCTCCAACTCGGCAATTATTGCCGTCTTGACCGCCTGTGTTTACGTGTCGTTAACCCTTGCACCGCTACGGTGCCGTCATGACGGATAGCATCAATCTCTCTCGCGGTGGCGCCGGCGCGGCACCAAGGCTTTACCAATCTGAAGGTGTGCGCGAAGTCCAATCACGCGCCCGTTTCTTGGAACAAGCGCAAACCCCCCAAGAGCAGGCAGGCCTCAAACGCCTCGACCGTTTGCTTTCACAAGGCTCACAGCTTGAGGGGACGGCACCGCGCGGATTCTATTTGAATATTCGCGTCTGATCTTGCGGCGCGGCATCAATGCATCAGCATTGTATGGCAGGACAACTATCACCAATCG
The DNA here is from genome assembly GCA_965222395.1 of Rhodospirillales bacterium. Taxonomy (GTDB): domain Bacteria; phylum Pseudomonadota; class Alphaproteobacteria; order Rhodospirillales; family Casp-alpha2; genus UBA4479. The sequence continues at coordinate 2,311,863 of OZ244947.1, read as the reverse complement.
GAAACGACCTCGCGACGAGAAGCGGAAACGCGGGAAGACCTGAGATGCCTCCGGCAATTCCATCCTGAGCGGCCACGAGGCTCGCAACTTGCTCTTCCCGCGAGGGCGGAGGCGTCGCCTCCTTTGACAGTGCGTAAGCCGTTTCAATCTGCAACGGCACCGAAATCCCGCGAATATCGATCGATGTGACGAAGCGTTTTGCGTCTTGTTGCGACAGCGCGTTACCGCTCGGTTGGCAATAATATCCAAATAGTGCTTTCGTCGGTCTGATACTCGGATCACTGAAGTTCAAGTCCCATGTCCCGACAAATCCAACGCAGCTGCGTCCGGTTGCAACTTGCTGATATCGCCGTATCCAAAAATCACCCAAGTTGTTTGTGACACTAACGGACGGTTCGAATTTCAGATCCGTTTCTTGGTTGAACCGCCACATCTGCACGGCGGACGAAACCAATTTGCTAAAATCCAGAATGTGATTTTGGCTCCGCCGCTCAGGAATCTCTATGAACAGCATCTCTGCTTGTCCGCGTTCGGACCGAAAGAGCGAGTATTCTTCAAATTCCCTGAAATCTTCAAAGGTGACCCGGATGGGGTTGATGTTCGTGAAGGCAGAAGCGTCGGTCACAACGCGCCCCCGATCCTCGATGGGGGTACGAAACGTCCCGGCATCTTGTTTCGTGACGCTACAGCCGGTGGCCGCAAGGACCAGAAACGCGGCGGCGGGTGTGACCCACTTGCTAATCGATTTCATCATGGCCTCCAATGCTTCAAAACCCGGACCCTGGTTTGTCTAAGTACGCTTGCTCTCGCTTGGTGGATTGCCGGCCCAATATGGCATTGCGGTGCGGAAACCGCCCAAACTCGACAATGACGTCTCGATGCAGGTGCGCATATTTTAGATAGTCATCGTTTCCCAGTTTCGCCATCAGGCTAACGCACGTATCCTGATCGGCCAGTTCTTCACTGTGTTCAAACGGCAGATAAAAGAACATCCGGCGATGGGGGGCAGGTTGCGCCATATCGTAGCCGAGTTCGACGGCTTTTCGTGCCCAGGTGAGAGCTAGCGGGTCCGAGGCAAAGGCTTTCGGCGTGCCGCGAAACATATTGCGCGGGAACTGATCCAACATAACAACCATAGCAAGATGATCGTCAGACGTGTCGACCAGTGCATCGAACGTACCGGCCATCGCTTGTTCATGGCCAACGGCAAAACGGCTTCGAATTTCTGCATCCAGTTCCGGCGTCGATTTGAACCAGTGTGCCTGAGGAATTGTCTGGCCATCGTCGTTCGGTTGGCCAAACCAAAAATCCAGCACAGCGTCTGTTACATCCTGCATATCCTGCGCTCCTATCATCCGAACGAAGTCGCGTTTGATCGACATTTTGCCCCATGTCAATGGGGGGCGCAAAGCGACTTGACCGCGTAAAAGGATGCGCAGACCATGTCGTCAAGATGCCGCGTATCGAATGCCAAATACGGACGGCTGGCTCTCACGGCGCCCATGCCCGAAACATGACCGCGATAGGGTCCAAGATCATCGCATGAAACGCACATGGTTTCTTCTCGGCTTCCTAACCGCCCTTTTGGCGGTCGTTGGCGCGGGGCACGCATTGATGCCTTTCGCCGTCGGATGGCTGATTACAAGCGGTCTCGAGAAAAAAGGGTACTCCGATGCGCGGCTGACCGTTGCCGAAATCGGCTTAACGCATATGCGGATTACGGATGTGGACTTGGGGCAGGGTCTAGGTGTCACGGTTGATGGCATCGAGCTTCAATTCTCGCCCGGGCGTTTGGTCGATGGCGTCGTCGACGGCGTGACCCTCAATCGGCCCAGCCTTGCCTTCGGCTTGTCTGCAAAAGGTCTCGATCTTGGTGCCTTATCCTCGCTTGTCGAGACATCGGATAAAACGGACGCGATGTCTTGGCGGCTGCAGGGTCCGCTCAAGCTCATTTCGGCCGATCTTCTAATCCAGACACCATTCGGCGAGGTCGGCGCAGCGGCAACAGGCGAGGCCTTGGTGACCGACAGTATTGGATCGACGGTCGATGTCGATATCGCCTTAGCCCACCCGGATGCCGAACTTCGCGGGACCATTCGTGGTGTCATCGGCCCGGACGGCGAGGGTCGAGGAGAGATCGAGATCGACCGTGCCACAAGCCGCGCGACTTTGGCCTTCACCCGTTTGTCGGGAAATTTATCTGTTTCCGGTAGGTTCCCGGACCGCGTAACCGGAGCCGCATCCTTAACCTTACGCGATGCCGCCGTCCAAGGAACAGAGATCGGTGACATGGATTTCACTGGGTCCATTGACGGGACCGCTGCGTCTGCCTCGTTTCTCATGGCGGGCAACAAGACGGGCGTGACGATAGACATCGAAGCACGATCCGCCGATATCTTGGATGCAACGTCCCCGCTAATGATCTCGGGAAACATTGCCACGGACGGTTTGCGTGGGCCGTTGGCGACGCGATCCGGCTTAGACGCATTGGGCGCCGTCGATTTCACCCTGCAGGGGGCACGCGAAGACCTACAGGCCTTTGCCGACTCTATTGCCGCCGGCGCGATAAGCGCGCCCGGGCCTATTAGCGGATGGCTGGAAGCGAGCCAGTTCAACGTTCGGACGGCCACCGCCGAAGCGCAGATCGATGGCCTCGGGGCTTTGCGGATCGGCCCGACCGGATGGCAGTTTCGACCCACCGGTGACCTGTTGGTCGACGCGGAAACGGAAGTTGATGATCAACGACATCGCGTCGCCATGGCGTTGCGGGCCCACGAAAACGAAGCATTTCTGTCCGGCGACGCGAATGCACTGGCGCCGCTCCGAGCCAACATCGATGCCGACGTTGTTTTCGATGATACATTGGCATTTTCGGGTTCCATCGCCGGTAATCTCTGGGCAGACGGTTCAGAGGCACGGTTGGAGAATGCCGTTTTGCGATTAGATCCGCTTGGAACGAAAGTCGGAGGACTCGACGTAGTCTTTGAAGATGTGACGGGTCGCCTTGACGGATCCATCAACGATCCGAACATTCGGATCGGAGGCGAAGTGAAGTTTTCCGGCTCCGTCAACCCGGACATCGATGTCGAAGCAGGTCGGTTGGCCGTCGCGGCGTCTATCGTATTCATTGGAAACGATATCGTCGTGGAAGCGGATGGCTGTCAGGAGCTTCGTGCGGCCTCGTGGCGGATCCGCGATGTGAGTATACGGCCGGGCCCCGTCCGTGTTTGCGGCATCAACGATGGGCTGGGTCTAGTTCGACTTGTCCGAGATGCTGATGGGGTTAAAACCGTCGAAGTATCGGCCTCGGTTCGCGCCGCTGAGATCGCGGTTGAGAGTGCCAATGGATTTCTGGCCGCGGGCACGACCCCGAGGGTCGAGGGCCGGCTGGGACTCGATTTGCGACGCGGTACGTGGTGGACCGCAACCGATATCTCCGGCGGAGCCGTAACGCTTGATTCATATGGCGTGTCGGCAAGTGGCGTCCATGCGTCAATCGCGGCAGAGGGCGCGGCGAGTTTGATCGGGATTCGCGCCAATCTCGATGACTTACGCGTTACGGATGCCAATCGTCCACGGCGTTTGCCGCCGGTGAATTTTTCCGGAAAGGGGGAAGTTGCGAATGGAACGTGGCGCTGGGACGGCGATGTGGCAATCGTCGACGGTCCGACGGTGCAAGTAACGGCGCGACATCGGCCGAACCAAGATCGTGGACGGCTTTCGGCGTCCCTTGCGGAATGGCGGATAACGGATGCCACGCCGGACATTTCGCAACTTTTCCCAGACTTGAACGGTCGCGTCGCCAGAGTTCGTGGCGCAATTGCGGGGGAGGCACGCCTCGATTGGGCGCCACGCGGCACCTCTTCTTCTGGCCGTGTCATGCTGACCGATCTCGCCATGGCGATGCCGAATATCGAACTTGAAGGAATATTCGCGGAAATTTCTTTCGCGGATTTGCTCGACTTGCGCACGAACGGGCCGCAGTCGGTGGCGATTGGTCGTCTCGATGCGGGAATTCCACTGTTCGGCGGCGAGGTGACGGTCAATTTGCCGGGCCAGGGACGTGTCGAAGTACCCGTGGCGACCTGGCCGTTGGCCGGCGGACGGCTGGCGATTCGCGATATCGTGCTGACACCGGACGATCCGCTGTCGTTCATTGACGCCTCCCTAGACGGCTTGGACGGAGGAACATTGGCCGCATTATTGGATATAGAAGGCTTCGAAGCCGATGGGACATTGAGTGGGCAGATTCCTTTGCGCCTGACGACGGACGGTCCGGTCATCGATAATGCGCAACTTCGTGCCGTTCGCGAGGGTCATTTGAGGTTTCGCTCCCCCGCCGCGATTGAGGCCTTGAAAGGGCAGGGCGGATCGGCGGAACTCTTAGCCGAAGCGCTTGAGGATTTTCGTTATACGGAGCTGGAACTGACCGTAGACGGCCCGTTGTCCGGCGAGATTTCCGCTCGCGCCAAGATCAAGGGCGCCAACCCGGCTTTGTACGAAGGCAAGCGGATCGATCTGAACGTCAATCTGACCGGTGACTTGCGGGAATTGCTGCAAAGCGCTAGCGTAATTTCCGATATTCCTGCGGCGGTACGGGACCGGATAGGACCACCAGCCGGAATTCAGTAATTCCTCTCGATCAACGGAGCGCCAATCATGCGGCACCGACCCCGATCAACGGCACTTTGCTTGCTGGCCCTACTGGGCGTCGTCGCATGTACGCCGTCGGTAAAGGTTGAGGCACCGGACAAACCGATCGTCATCAATCTGAACGTAAAGATCGAGCATGAGGTCCGCGTTAAAGTGGACAAAGACCTTGATGATGTGTTTTCCAACAACCCTGGTCTGTTTTAGGAGGCGAGCAACGTGATATCGGCATTTCGCATAAACCGCTTCAACTTCTTGATGATTGGTATCCTGCTTGTAACGGCACCGGCGTATGCCCTCGATCTGGGCGGCGCCAAGCAACAAGGTTTGGTTGGCGAACAATTGAACGGGTATGTTGGTATCGTTCGAAGTGCGCCGGGTGTCGATGCGTTGGTCAACAATATCAATATGCAACGTAGACAGTTGTATCAGGATGTCGCGCGCAAGAACGGTGTTCCCATCAGCAGCGTCGAGCAACTCGCCGGCGAGAAAGCGATCAATCAAGCCGCGCCGGGAACCATGGTTCAAGATGCCAACGGTAATTGGACGCGTCGATAATGGACGACGAAAGTGCGTTGGCCAGCTGGCTGCGAACAGTCCAAGACACCGATCTCGGCCCCAGGCAAATCATTGATCCCGCGCGTGCGCGGCAGCCGGTCGGTGCCGTTATCAAGGCGGCGGGCGGCGACCTTTTTTTTGATACCGAGCCAGTACGTTTCCACAAGCTGTTGGCAGATCTTGCGCCGGACGACCTGAAGCCGGCGGGAGACCCCGGTGACTGAACTGCCGGCGAACCCTTGCGACGCGGATTTGACCGAGATAGCGGCGGCACTCGCTCGCCGCACTGTTTCGTCACGCGAAGTTGCCGATGCGATGATTGAACGATTGCGATCGCGCGGCGGCCCGTTGAACGCCGTCGCCGGTATCGACATTCCGGACGTACAAGCGAAAGCCGTTGCGGCGGACGCATCTCCTGCGCCGGGTCCTCTGGCCGGTGTGCCCTTGGCGCACAAGGACATGTTCTACCGGCCCGGCCGGCTTAGCGAGTGCGGCTCAAATATCCGGAAAGGTTATATGCCCGATCATCTATCGGGCGCTCTTCGAAAACTGGATGAAGCCGGCGCGCTGGATATCGCGCGGCTAAACATGGCGGAATTTGCCTTCGGTGTGACCGGTCACAACGAAATCACCGGTGACGTTCGAAATCCGTGGAACACCGATCATATCACCGGTGGCTCGTCCAGCGGTTCCGGCGCGATGGTCGCGGCGCGCGCAACATTTGGTGCGCTCGGGTCCGATACCGGTGGGTCCGTTCGGTTGCCGGCGGCATGCTGTGGCGTGGTCGGTATGAAAGTGACTGTCGGCCGGGTGAGTCGCTACGGCGCGATGCCTCTATCGCATTCATTGGATACCATTGGGCCGTTGACTCGAACGGTGAAGGATAACGCCTTGATGCTGTCGGTCATCGCCGGGCGCGACCCGGACGATGCGTCCTCCGCCGATATTGGTGTGCCGGATTTTTTGGAAACTATCGAGGACGGTATCGAAGGTTTGCGTATCGGTGTGCCGACGACGCAATTCACCGGCGGTATGCCCGCAGAACTGCAGGTTCGCTTCGATGCTGTTCGGAGAGTTTTGGAATCGGCCGGGGCTGTTATAAAGAACATAGACGTGCCGGAGAATCTGGCAATGGCCAACGGGCTGACCAGCCTGATTACGGCAACCGAGGGCGGCGCGATCCATCAACACTGGTTGGAAACCCGAGGCGATGACTACGGCGCACAGACGTTCGGCCGATTGGCGGGCGGCCTGACCACCCCGGCCAGCCGTTACATTCAGGCACTGAACCTTCGGACTCAATTTCTTGCTGAGTTCAACGATATTGTGTTCTCGAGCGTTGATGTGGTCATGACGCCGATGATGGCGATGCATGTGCCAACCATCGTCGACTCCGACGTCAAAGCCGGACCCGGTGCGATGGAATTGCTGGGTCGTGTCGGCCAGTGTTCGCGGCCAGTCAATTTCTTGGGTTTGCCGGGGCTGTCCGTGCCAACAGGGTTCACGGACGCCGGGTTGCCGTCGTCGGTACAATTTATCGGCCGGCCGTTTGACGAAGCGACATTGTATCGCGTGGGTCGTGTCTATGAACGGGAGACCGAATGGCATAAGATCGCCCCCGATTGCAGCGACTGGGAAGCGACATGACGGAATCACCTTTCATTGCAGTAGAGGGACTCGCAAAGAGGTTTGGCGACAAACGCGTTCTGACCGACGTCAATTTTTCGATGCGCCAAGGCGAGTCTCTGGTCTTCATCGGGACTTCCGGCAGTGGCAAGACGCTATTGCTGAAATGCCTGTTGGGACTGATCGCGCCGGACGCCGGTCGGGTGATCGTCGACGGTACGGATACCGTCCCCTATCGCGGCAACGCCCGAGACGCATACATCCGCCGAACCGGTATGTTGTTCCAGCGGTCCGGTCTCTTCGATAGTCTCCCCACCTGGGAGAATATCGCCTTCCAACTGTTACAGATGGGAACCGAGCGGGCGGAAGCCCGCGAGACCGCCATCGACAAACTGGTGATGGTCGGCCTCGACCCTGATGTCGCCGATCTCTCGCCCGCGGAACTGTCGGGCGGTATGCAGAAACGGGTCGGAATTGCCCGGGCCATTTGCACGAACCCGGAGATATTGCTTTTGGATGAGCCGACGGCGGGACTGGACCCGATTATGTCGAACGTCATCAACGATATGGTTTTGGGCCTGGTCCGCGAGTTGGGATGCACCGCGATATCGGTCGACAGCGACATGACCGGTGCCCAGCGCCTGGGTGACCGGATCTGTATGCTGCACGACGGTCGAATTATCTGGAGCGGGCCAGCGGCCGACGTTACCGACAGCGGTAACGAGTTTGTCGATCAATTCGTGCACAGCCGGGCCGAAGGACCCATCGATATGCCCGTCGAAGCCCCCTAATGTCGGCGCCCTCGGATCAGTTTCCGCGCCGCCGTTTGGCACACCTGCCGACCCCGTTGGAGCCGCTCCCGACGTTAAGTACGGAACTCGGGATAGATCCGCTGTGGATCAAGCGGGACGATTGCACGGGCTTCGCCCTTGGCGGAAATAAAGTGCGAAAATTGGAATTCCTGATGGCGGATGCCGAGATGGCGGGCGCGACGGCTGTCGTCACGGCCGGCGGGACGCAATCGAACCATGTCCGCCAAACCGTCGCGGCGGCAACGAAATTGGGATTGTCCGCGCACTGCGTGCTGGAGCGGGTTAAGACGCATGATTTGTACGAGAACGGCGGCAACGCCTTCTTGGACCGGTTGTTCGGTGCATCCCTGTATCCCATCGACGTTGGAACGGATGTCGATGCCGCGATGGCGGATATTGCGGCAGATTTGTCGGCGCGAGGGGAGACGCCGTACATCGTTCCGGTGGGCGGGTCCAACCCGCTTGGGTGCATGGGCTATGTCGAGTGCGCGTGGGAAATGGCGGCACAGTTTCGCGAATTGGGACTGCACCCCGGTTTGATCATCCATGCGTCTGGCAGCGCAGGCACACAGGCGGGTCTGCTTGTCGGCTTGGCATTGGCGGGATTGGAAATCGCCGTCATGGGAATGTGTGTCAGCCGCGGCGGCGATGCCCAGCGCGCCAAAGTGGCGATGCTGGTGGATGAGGTTTGTGCTCTCTTGGGGCGACCGGATTTGTCCGAGGTGATAGAAGTGCATTGCGACGGCGCGTATGTCGGGCCGGGTTACGGGGAGCCGACGGCGGAGATGTCGTCGGCGGTCACTTTAGCCGCTCGAACGGAGGGACTGGTCCTCGACCCTGTCTATACCGGCAAGGCGATGGCAGGTTTGATCGACTATGCGAATTCCGGGAAACTGGAAGGGATCGGACCGGTGGTTTTTCTGCATACCGGCGGAAGCCCGGCGTTGTTCGTTTACCGCGACGATATCGCGATTTAGTCGCCGATCCCCATTAACGCCCTGGAAAACGCCCGGGCGTCGAACGGGCGCAGGTCGTCGATGCCTTCGCCGACGCCGACGGCATGAACCGGCAATCCGAACTTTTCCGCCAAACCGACGACAACGCCGCCCTTGGCCGACCCGTCCAGCTTGGTCATCACCAAGCCGCTGACGTCGACCATTTCTTTGAAGGTTTCGACTTGGCTGTGCGCGTTCTGGCCGATGGTGCTGTCCATCACCAACAGCGTCGTATGCGGTGCCGATGGCTCCAGTTTTTTGATGACGCGGATGATCTTTTCCAGCTCGGCCATCAGGTCCTTACGGTTTTGCAGCCGACCTGCCGTGTCGATCAGCACAACGTCGATGCTGTTATTTTTCGCCTGCTCGATAGCGCCAAAGGCGAGTCCCGCCGCATCGGCACCGTCGGCCCCCGAGATCACCGGACAATCGGTCCGTTCGCCCCAGACGCCCAATTGCTCGACCGCGGCGGCGCGGAATGTGTCGCCTGCGACCAGCATAACCGATTTACCCTCGGCTTTCAGGCGATTGGCCAACTTGCCGATGGTCGTGGTCTTGCCGGACCCGTTCACGCCGCATACCAGCACGATGTGCGGCCGGTTGCCTGGCTCGATCGTCAGCGGTCGCGCGACCGGTTCCAGGATGGTTGTCATTTCGTCGGCCAAAGCACCGCGGATTTCATCCTCGGTCACTTCTTTGTCGAATCGTTCCTTGGCGATGGCAGCCGTCAATTTCGCCGACGTCGTGACGCCGATATCAGCGGTAATCAGGGCTTCTTCCAGTTCATCCAGGGCGGCTTGATCCAACTTCCGACCGCGAAACAGACCGCCGATGGCACCGGTCAGTTTGTCCGACGACTTGCCGAGCCCTGCGCGCAGACGACCGAGCCAACCTTTGGGTTCCGTGTCATTCATGCGGCGGAATCGACGATCAATGTGTCATTGTCTATGGAGGTCACGCGCCCGATGACCACGTCACCCGGCGCCGCATTGCCAATAACACGCGCCGGCAAATAGTGATCCGTCAGGCCCCGGTCATCGTTTTCGACGAGAACACGCACGTCCGCCCCGACGAAGCCAAGCACAAAACCGGTCATGACGGCAGCGCCGGCGGCACGCAATCGGGCAGCGCGTTCTTTGCGGAGCGGTCCGGGGACGGGCGGCATCTTCGCGGCCGGGGTTCCGTCGCGTTCCGAGTACGGGAAAACATGGAGGTGCGCGATTTCCAATTCGGATACCGCGGTCAATGTGTTCTCAAACATCTCGTCAGTTTCCGTCGGGAAACCTGCAATCAGATCCGCGCCGACCGCGAGTCCCGGGCGCGCGGCACGGGCTCGTTCAAGGGCACGGAACGCGTCGTCTCGTAAATGCCGTCGCTTCATGCGTTTCAGGACCATGTCGTCCATGGCTTGCAGGCTCAGATGAAGGTGCGGCATCAGACGCGGCTCATCGGCCAGCGCCTGGAACAGCCCGTCGTCCATGGCGGCGGGGTCGAGCGACGACAGCCGCAGCCGCTCCAATTCGGGGACTTGTACCAACAATCTACGCACGATATCGCCCAATCTTGGGCGCCCCGGCAGATCATCGCCGTAAGAGCAAATATCGACGCCGGTCAGGACAACCTCGCGATAACCTTCGGCCACCAAAGTCCGCACTTGCTCGACGATGGCGCCCAGCGGAACCGATCGATTGTTGCCCCGTGCGAACGGAATAATACAGAAAGTACAGCGATGATCGCAGCCTTGTTGAACTTGGACGAAAGCCCGCGTTCGTCCGTCGAAACCCCGAACCAGATGCGGCGCAGTATCTTCGACAGCCATGATATCGGCGACTTGTACTGGTGCGCCTGTGTCCAGCCCCGCGAACGTCGCCGACAGCATTTTTTCTTCGTTGCCGATGACATGGTCGACTTCGGGCATGGCCGCGAAGTCGCCGGCATGTAATTGCGCGGCACAACCCGTGACAATGATCCGTTTTTTCGGATTTTCCCGGCGCATGCGGCGGACGGTTTGCCGGGCTTGGCGTTCGGCCTCGGCCGTTACTGCGCAGGTATTCAGAATGATCGTATTATCGAGGCCTGCGTCGGCGGCGTGGCCGCGGATAACCTCGCTCTCGAACGCGTTCAGTCTGCAGCCCATGGTGACGACGTGCGGGGCGCTCATGATGATCCTCGTAACAGATCATCGGACAGAAAGCCTTCGAACGCGGTTGTGAATGGTCCTGTTTGCGTGACCCGATTATCGTCGGTGTGTTCCACGACCAGTGTGCCGCCGGCCAAAACGACACTCACTCGAGATCCCGTCAGGCCGCGCCGATGGGCATTCACCGCTGTGGCACAGGCGCTCGACCCGCTGGCGAGCGTTATACCAACACCCCGTTCCCATACCCGCACACGGATGGTCTCGCTATCGACGATCTGAACGACCTGAACGTTGGTGCGTTTCGGGAACAGTGGATGGGTCTCGGCCTCGGCGCCCAACGTTTCAAGATCGACCGCGTCGACGTCGTCGACGAAAAAACTGCAATGCGGATTGCCGACGTTCACCGCCGCCGGCCCGTAAAAATCGCCAATGGCGAGGTCCAGATGCAGCGTGTCCATTTCGTGGGACAGCGGGATTGACTGCCAATCGGTATGCACCGGACCCATGTCGACGGTGACGTCGCCGTTGGCGGCCCGCCAACAGTTCAGGTGCCCGGCCAATGTCTCGATAACGACAGCCTCGCTGTGTTTTTCGTTCATGACTTGATCGGCGATACATCGGGTGGCATTGCCGCACGCGCCGACTTCGCCGCCATCGTGATTGCGAATGCGCATGAACACGTCGGCACCGTTGGTTTTCGGCGGCTCAAGCACGATGAACTGGTCGCAGCCGACGCCGGTATGCCGGTCGGCAATCCGCTTGGCGGCGTCGTTGTCGAACGACACATCGTGCAGGCGCCCGTCAATCACGACAAAGTCGTTGCCGAGCCCATGCATCTTTTTAAATGGCAAACCAGTATTCATGGCGCACGATATAGGTCCGATGACCCGTCCAAGTCCATAACATAACGCATTTTATAACGTTCAAGCCGTCAGAAAGCTCCGCATATGGAATTCGGCGTGCGGCGGTTCATACGCGAAATCGCGGCCGATCGGGCAGGCGCGCCGTGCCATGCAACCTTGTTTCAGGCAGTCCGCGCCGTTGGCGCCGGCGATATGCGTGCGGCACGCGGGCACATCGTAGGCCCCATCGCTAAGCGCCTCGACCGGGCATGTCGAAAGGCACGGTTTGTCCGCGCATGCCTCGCACGGCGGTGCGGTCCGCGGGACCGCCGGTAGGTCCAGTCGCTCGTTAAATAGCAACGCTGCGCGGTACGCGTGCCAGAGACCGTAGGTGGGATGAATGAGCGGCCCGATCGGAGACGGATGCACATCGTCCGCCTTCTGCGCCCACGTTTGAAATGGGTAATAGGGTGGTCCGGTGAAGGGAAACACAGGCTTGGCGCCATATCTCGCGGCAAGGGGCGCGATGACGGATTGGGTCCAGGTGTCCAGGGGGTGTGGACCATCGGGAGTATTCTCCGTGAAAACGCGCCACATATCCGGCCCGGCATTTCCGATCAAAAGGACTGTTTCGATATTGTCTGGAAGGGCGTCGCCATGGGCTGGATGGAAGCCGCCGCGGAGCTGCAGTCCATAGCGGTTTAGCTTGTTTTCCAGGGCAACCAACATTGCCGGACGATGCGTTGTTGCCGAGCATCGGTCAACCGCCTCAAATGCTTGACTTAAATTGCCGTTCTCCATATGTTGCGCGCGATTTCAGGGTCATTCCAAACCCACGCCTCGAGGGGCGCCGCCATTCCGCGAGTTTCGCGCAATGGCGCGTTTTCCGTTGGGCTTTGGCGATGATACAGAAAAAACAAAGGTTTACGCGGTGTTTGACGGACTGCAAAGCAAACTTGGGTCGATATTCGACGGACTGACGAAGCGCGGCGCGCTGAAGGAAGCCGACGTCGACGCCGCCTTGCGCGAAGTTCGCGTTGCGTTGCTCGAAGCGGACGTGGCGCTGCCGGTCGTTAAAGAGTTCATCGATGGGGTGCGCGATCAGGCTGTTGGCCAAGACGTCCTGCGCTCCGTTCAACCGGGCCAGCAAGTCGTTAAAATCGTTCACGACCATATGGTCGGCATGCTGGGTGGCGAGATTTCCGAGGGACTGAACCTCGAGACGACGCCGCCTGTTGCCATTCTGATGGTCGGTCTTCAGGGGTCTGGTAAGACGACGACGTCGGCGAAACTGGGCCTTCGCCTGACCGACCGCGAGAAGAAAAAAGTTCTGATGGCCTCGCTGGACGTTTATCGCCCGGCGGCGCAACAGCAATTGCAGCAATTGGGTCAGCAAACCCAGGTCACGGTGATGGCGCCGGTGATGGGCGAACAACCGGTGGCGATTGCCAAGCGCGCGATGCAGACCGGGCGCACCGAAGGCTACGACGTTGTGATTTTGGATACCGCGGGTCGGTTGCAGATCGATACCGAGCTGATGGCCGAGGTCCAACAGGTCCGCGACGTCGCCAACCCGGCTGAAACGCTGTTGGTGGTCGACGCCATGATCGGTCAGGACGCGGTCAATCTGGCCAGCGAGTTTGACGACAAAGTCGGGATCACCGGTATCGTCTTGACCCGTGTCGATGGTGATGCGCGGGGCGGTGCGGCCCTGTCGATGCGGTCGGTCACCGGCAAACCCATCAAGTTCATGGGTGTCGGCGAAAAGACCGACGCCCTGGATGCCTTCGACGCCAAGCGGATTGCTGGGTCTATCCTTGGTATGGGCGATATTGTCGGCCTCGTCGAAAAGGCCCAACAGGTCGTTGAAGACGAAGAAGCCGAAGAACTCGCCAAGAAAATGATGAAAGGCCAGTTCACGCTTGAGGACATGGCCGATCAGTTCAAAAAAATTCGCCAAATGGGTAACTTGGACGGCATCTTGGGGATGCTGCCCGGTGCGCAGAAAGTAAAAAGCCAAATGGCCGGCGCCAATGTCGACGACAAGATGCTGGCCCGCCAGGAAGCGATCATTTCGTCGATGACACCCAAAGAGCGGCGCAACCCAAAACTGCTGAACGGCTCTCGCCGTCGCCGGATTGCCGCTGGCTCCGGCACCACGGTACAGGAAGTGAACCGGGTGCTGAAACAACACAAACAGATGTCACAGTTCATGAAGAAAGCCGGAAAGATGGGCAAGAAGGGCATGCTGCGCGGTATGCCCGGCGGCGGTCTTCCTCCAATGGGCGGGATGCCGCCCGGCATGAGATAACGGCTCCGCGCGGTGCGGTGCCGATTTGAAACCAAGATAAACACGAACTTCACTACAGAGGACCAGAGTAGAAAATGTCTTTGAAGATCAGACTATCGCGCGGTGGGGCCAAAAAGCGTCCTTATTACCGCATCGTTGTGGCGGACTCCCGCCGCGCACGTGACGGCCGCTTTATCGAGCGGCTCGGCTCATACAACCCGATGCTGGCAAAGGACAACCCGTCGCGGGTCATCCTCGACAGCGAACGGATCAAATACTGGCTCGGTTGCGGCGCGCAGCCGTCGGGCCGCGTTGCACGGTTCTTGGCCGATGCGGGCATGGGCGAGAAGCCGGTGATCCACGAACAGACCAAGAAGCACCTTCCGAAAGCCAAGGCGCAAGAGCGCATGGCCGAGCAGGAAGAGAAGCGCAAAGCCGCCGAAGAGGCCGCTGCCGCTGCCGCGACGCCGACCGAAGAAGAAGTCGCTGCCGAAGCCGAGGCCGAAGAGGCACCGGCGGAAGAGGCTGCTGCCGAGGAAGCACCGGCGGAAGAAGCTGCTGCTGAAGAAGCGCCGGCTGAAGAAGCCGCTGCCGAGGAAGCACCGGCCGAAGAAGAGAAGAAGGAGGGCTGATCGGACCCTGAGCGGTTATGCCCAATCACCTCTCCGATCCGGTTCGTCTTGGCGTCATCGTCGGGGCGCGCGGCATCAAAGGAGAAGTTCGCATCAAGAGCTTCACCGACGTGCCGGCGGATATTGCCTCCTACGGGGCGTTGTTCGATCGGGATGGGGCGCGGCGGTTCGACCTTCGGGTCACCGGCCAAGCCAAGGGAGTGGTGTTGGCGCGGATCGACGGGATCGGCGACCGAAACGCGGCGGAGGCGTTGAAGCGGACGGAATTGTTCGTGGATCGCAGCCAATTGCCGGTGACCGAGGAGGACGAGTTCTACAACTCGGACTTAGTCGGGTTGGCGGCGCAAACGGTTTCGGGAGATAGCCTCGGCAAAGTGCGCGGGGTTTTCGATTTCGGGGCTGGGCCGGTGTTGGAGATCGACGGAAATACGATGGTGCCGTTCACCAAAGAAGCGGTGCCGGATATCGATCTCGACAAAGGACTGGTGACAATAGATCCGCCGGAAGGGTTGTTCGATCAACCCGAGGGCAAACAAGGGTCCGAGACGGAAGACGGAACGATATGACGGATAGCGGAACCACATCGACTTGGCGCGCGCGCGTGCTGACGATTTTCCCGGACATGTTTCCGGGACCGCTTGGCGTGTCCCTGTTGGGGACGGCGTTGGAACGTCATGTTTGGTCGTTGGATGCCGTCGATATTCGGTCTTTCGCCGAGGACAAGCACGCCAGCGTCGACGATATGCCTTATGGCGGCGGCCCGGGCATGGTGATGCGGCCCGATGTCGTCGGTCGTGCCGTCGATGCGGCGCAATCTGCCGACCCTGACCTGCCCTTGGTCTATTTGACGCCGCGTGGTGTAAGATTGGATCAGTCGGAGGTGCGTGCACTCGCCGATGGACCGGGACTGATCGCGCTTTGTGGCCGGTTTGAAGGGGTCGATCAACGGGTGATGGAGGCCTATCCCGGTCGGGAAGTATCGCTCGGCGATTTCGTTCTGTCTGGCGGCGAATTGGCCGCAATGACCCTCATTGACGCTTGTGTCCGATTGTTGCCGGGCGTCCTTGGGGCATCGGACTCGTTGAACGAGGAAAGCTTCGAAACCGGTCTTTTGGAATATCCGCAGTATACCCGCCCTCGCAGTTGGCAGGGGTTAGACGTGCCCGACGTGCTGCTGTCGGGCCACCACGAAAACGTTCGTGCCTGGCGACTTGCCCAGGCCGAGGAAATCACGCGCCAGCGGCGGCCCGACTTGTGGGATCGCTATGGGCGCGGCAATATTTGAGCCAAGAAGGAAGCTAATCATGAACATCATCGAACAACTCGATAAAGAGCAGATGGAGCGTTTGGCCGCTGAGCGGCCGGTGCCCGAGTTTGCCCCCGGCGATACGCTGAAGGTGAACGTGAAAGTCGTCGAAGGCACGCGTGAGCGGGTCCAGGCATTCGAAGGAGTGTGCATCGCCCGCCAAGGCGCTGGACTGAACGAGGCGTTCACTGTCCGCAAATTGTCGTACGGCGAGGGCGTCGAGCGGGTCTTCCCGGTCTTCTCTCCGACCATCGACAGCATCGAAGTCGTCCGCCGTGGCGATGTGCGCCGCGCGAAACTTTACTACCTGCGTGGCCGCCAAGGTAAGTCGGCGCGGATTGCCGAGAAGACTGATGGTTACTCCGCAAAGGTGACGGCAGAAGAGAAGCGGATTGCACAAGAAGAGAAACGCGCCCGCGACGCCAAGGCCCGCGAAGCGAAGAACGCCAAAGACGCGGCGGCAGCACAACCCGCCGAAGCCGCTGCCGAGGAGTAAGGCTGCGGCCGCTTTGTGCGGCTAACGAATGAAACAGGTCGATAACGGCCGAGAGAAGATAGCCGCCGGGAATCCCCCGGCGGCGGCAACTTTAGTGTGGAGGACACCATGGCGAAAACGCTGTTCGATAAGATTTGGGATGGTCATCTGGTCAATGTTCAAGATGACGGGACATGCCTGATTTACATCGACCGGCACCTCGTCCACGAGGTTACCAGTCCGCAGGCATTTGAAGGTTTGCGGATGACCGGACGCAAGGTTCGCCGTCCTGAGCTGACGCTCGCGGTTCCAGATCACAATGTGTCCACCACCGACCGATCTGGCCCCATCGAAGACGATGAAAGCCGGATCCAAATCGAGACCCTGCAAAAGAACTGCGCCGAGTTCGAAATCCCGTTGTTCGACGTGCAGGACGTGCGCCAAGGTATCGTCCACATCATCGGCCCGGAGCAGGGCTTTACCCTGCCGGGGACGACGGTGGTCTGCGGCGATAGCCACACGGCGACGCACGGCGCGTTTGGCGCACTGGCATTCGGCATCGGCACCTCCGAGGTCGAACACGTGCTGGCGACGCAAACGCTATTGCAGAGCCCGTTGAAGAACATGCGGATTACCGTGAATGGCTCCTTGCCGGCGGGATGCACCGCCAAGGATTTGATCTTGGCGATCATCGGCAAAATTGGGACTGCCGGTGGTACGGGCTATGTGGTCGAATTTGCGGGTCAAGCGATCCGCGATTTGTCGATGGAAGGCCGCATGACGGTCTGCAACATGACCATCGAAGGCGGCGCGCGTGCCGGGTTAATCGCACCGGACGAGACCACGTTTGAATATATGAAAGGTCGACCGATGGCGCCGAAAGGGGCTGCCTGGGAAGCCGCCGTCGCGTACTGGAAAACCTTGCCCTCCGACGAAGGCGCGATCTACGACAAAGAAGTCGAGTTGGACGTCTCGGAAATCGTCCCGCAGGTCACATGGGGTACCAGCCCCGAAGACGTCGTACCGGTCACTGGCACCGTGCCGTCGCCGGAAGACTTCGACAATCCGGCGAAACAGGAATCCGCCAAAATGGCTTTGGATTACATGGGCCTCGAAGGCGGTATGAAAATGACCGACATCAAGGTCGACAAAGTCTTCGTCGGGTCGTGTACCAATGGCCGGATCGAAGACATTCGCGCCGTGGCCGAAGTCAGCAAAGGCCGGAAGGTTGCCGACAGCGTCACCGCGTTGATGGTGCCGGGATCGGGCCTTGTTAAAGAGCAGGCCGAGCAGGAAGGTCTGGATCAGATATTGATCGAAGCCGGTTGGGAATGGCGTGAGCCGGGATGTTCCATGTGCTTGGCGATGAACGCCGATAAGTTGGAGCCGGGCGAGCGCTGTGCCTCGACCTCGAACCGGAACTTCAAAGGCCGGCAGGGACCAAAGGGTCGGACGCATTTGGTTAGTCCGGCGATGGCTGCGGCTGCCGCGATCAAAGGTCACATCGCAGACGTTCGCGATCTCTAAGACAATGGACGGGGCCGTCGTCACCGTTTTCGCTGCGCCCAGCGTCGCCGATTGGCGTCGCCGGATCGCGGAAACCTATGCCGGTATCCGCGCCGCGCCGGATCATGCCGTACAGGCGTGGGAGGGTTGGCGTGCCGTTCGTGACAACATGATCAAGACCCATCCGGCGTCGCCCGTGTCCGTCGATGAACGCAACACGTTCGGCGACCTTGCGTATTTCGACTACGACCCATCACTACGGTTTCTGGTCGCGACCACCAATCCCGCCGATACAACGCCGGAAATCATGGTGTTAGCTGACGATGGTAAGATCAGCATGGATCCGGTGATGGAAACAGTCGGACTCGCGGACAAGCTCGGTGCTGAATTGACGATTTTTTGGATCAATGGATATGGCGGCGGATTGTTCCTGCCGTTTAAGGACGACACCAACGGTTCCGAGACGTTCAGCGGTGGCCGTTACCTGATCGATGCGATCAAAGGCGCCGATCTGGGTACAGTCGAGGATGGCCGCCTCGTCATCGATTTCAATTTCGCGTATAACCCGTCGTGCGCCTATGCGCCGCAATGGTCTTGCCCCTTGGCGCCAACCCGAAACGCGTTGCCGAATGCGGTCCGCGCTGGGGAAAAACACGCAGCGAACGCTGCCTGACAGAGAGGAAACGAGCATGGATAAATTCGATAAACTGACCAGCGTCGCGGCGCCGATGAATATGATCAACGTCGACACCGACATGATCATCCCCAAGCAGTTCCTCAAAACCATCGCACGGACGGGGCTCGGCAAGAACCTGTTTGCCGAAATGCGCTATGACGACAATGGCAATGAAATCGAGGATTTTGTTCTTAACCAGCCGGCCTATCGCGACGCACAAATTTTGGTCGCCGACGAAAACTTCGGTTGCGGGTCGTCGCGCGAACACGCGCCCTGGGCGCTGTTGGATTTCGGCATCAAATGCGTGATCGCGCCGAGTTTCGCCGACATCTTCTATAACAATTGCTTCAAGAACGGGATTCTGCCGATCAAGCTGTCCAAGGAAGACTGGGAAAAGGTCATGGACGACGCGGAACGCGGCGCGAATGCGACGTTGACCGTCGATCTCGAGGCGCAGACGATCACCGGGCCGGACGGCGGTTCTGTCTCGTTCGAACTGGACCCGTTCAAAAAGAAATGTCTGCTTGAGGGACTCGACGATGTCGGCCTGACCATGCAGAACGGCGAGAAGATCGACAGCTACGAGTCCGATCGTGCGCAACAGATGCCTTGGCTCAACACCCAGGCTGCCGAGTGACGCACCCGCCATCCCGGCGTCGGCCCGGATATCCATCACACATACAGGGTCTCTGCTTTCGCGGGGATGACGAAAATATACAAAGGGAAGAAACATGGCCGCGAACAAGAAACTTTTAATGCTTCCGGGTGACGGGATCGGCCCCGAGGTGATGGGCGAGGTTACCCGCGTCATCGAGTGGATGGACAAACGTCGGCATGTTTCCTTCGACACCGAAACCGATCTGGTCGGCGGCGCTGCGTATGATGCGCATAAAACCGCGTTGACCGACGAGACCTTGGCCACGGCCATGGGCGTCGACGCGGTGATGCTGGGCGCCGTCGGTGGGCCGCAATGGGACAATGTCGAACGCGATGCACGCCCCGAAGCCGGCTTGTTGAAAATCCGCAAGGAAATGGACCTGTTCGCCAACCTGCGTCCGGCGACGTGCATGCCGGCTTTGGCGGCTGCGTCGAGCCTTAAAGAAGACGTGGTTTCCGGCCTCGACATCATGATTGTCCGGGAATTGACGGCCGGAACGTATTTCGGCCAACCGCGCGGAATGGATACGTTGGACGGCGTCGAACGGTGCATCGATACGTGTTCTTACACCCGCGATGAAGTCGAGCGAGTGGTGCGCGCCGCGTTCGAATTGGCGCAAAAACGAGATAAGAAACTTCACTCGGTCGAGAAGGCCAACGTCATGGAAACCGGCGTTTTCTGGCGTGCCATCGCGACCGATGTCGGTAAGGACTATCCGGACGTCGAACTGCACCACATGTACGCCGACAACTGCGCCATGCAGTTGGTCCGTTGGCCGAAACAGTTCGACGTGATCGTCACCGACAACCTGTTCGGCGACTTGTTGTCCGATTGCGCAGCGATGTGCACCGGCTCGCTCGGTATGTTGCCGTCGGCATCGCTGGGTACCGCCGACGAGAGCGGTCGTCGTCGCGCCATGTACGAGCCTGTGCACGGCTCCGCCCCGGATATCGCGGGAGAGAAAAAAGCCAATCCGCTGGCGACGATCCTGTCGTTCGCGATGTGCCTGCGCTATTCGTTCGACATGGGCGAGGATGCCGACAACATCGAAAAAGCGTGCGCCAGTGTTCTGGAGGCGGGCTACCGCACCGGCGACGTAATGTCCGAGGGTGCGACCTTGGTTTCGACCGAGGAAATGGGTCAGAAAGTCTGCGACGAATTGGACAAGCTGGCGGCTTAGTTTTCAGCACACCAGCTGTAACGAGAGAACCTAAGGTTCATGACCCGCTGGATTAGCATTCTACTCTTGCGGGTGTGGTCGCTTTCCACCAGACTTTAACGATGAAAACACCTTCCTTGCTCGTCGCCTTGGTCTTGGTTCTAAGCGGTTGCCAGACTGCGTCGGATTACGTCGGATCGGGGTCATTAAATCTGTCTGAAAGCGTCGCCCGAGGGTTTGACGAGCGGTACATGACGTCCATCGGGCCAGGTTACTTTGTGGTCTCTGAAGATGGTCGCAGATACGGGTATTCATACTGTTCGGCAGGTGTTGGCGGATGCGGGTCGTCAGTGTTTTTCAAGGTCAAAGAGAGCTGTGAAAAGCGATCTGGTGTGAACTGCTATATTTACGCCGAGAACGGTTTTGTCGTCTGGAAAGGACCAGTGACCATTGGTGGCGTTCATGGCAACCGTATCGCCGGTTTTTCGGACAACGTCATTTGTAACTTTGCGACGGTGGTGAACGCGTCCGGCCGGGCATGGGAAACGCGTGAGAGGTATTTGCCTCATGTCGCCGAAGCGAAAAAGCGCGGTTTGACGCTTGAGACATGTCGTCGATAAGTGTCCGCTCGACGTTATCGCGTCTGATTTCTGCTCTTGTCGTCTGTATCGCTACTGTGGCTTGCCAGACGACGGGTAATTTAGTCGGCACCGGAAATCTCACGCTCGCCGAGCGCGTCGCAAATAATTTTGAAAATCAGTACCTCAAAAAGCCAAATGCAGGTTTTTATTTTGTGTCGGAAGATGGGCGATATGCCAGATATAATCACTGTCTTGAAGGCGCAGGGAAATGTGATTTAGGACGATTCGAGTTCGACGCCCTTAGATCGTGCGAATACGTTTCAAAGCAAAAATGCTACTTGTTCGCACGTGGTCACAAGATTGTTTGGGACGGTAAAGTCAGTTCTTCGAGCGGCGGTTCCTTTAAGCCGAAGTTCCTGGATTTACGTCATATCCGCGATGCCGTGTTGTGTAATGGCGCGATCAATCGTCGGACCGGTCACTGGGAATTGCGTTCAACGTATGCACCGTATGTTATGGAGGCGAAAAACCGAGGTTTGACCGAAGGAAAATGCGCGGAGATCAGTCCGAGTGCTACCGTGTCAGCCCGACGTGCGGGGAACAAAGTCCCAAGAGTTCCAATCGGAGAGTTTGCGTTCGCGCCGAATTTCCAACTCTGCGCCCATGCCCTCAACCAAAGTCGGGAGAAGCCCGTTTGGAGCCAGCTCTATGAGTATGAACCGTATGTGCGTGAGTTAACCAAGCGCGGTGTCTCGCCACAAAATTGCCGAGATATTGACGAGGCGAAGCGCCGCGTTTCTGCGGACCGGCGTTATGAATTCGGCTCAGACAAAGTCGTCTGCCGCCAGGCGTTAGACGCGAACTGGACCCCGCCATGGTGGGGGATCACCTACGCATCGATACCCTATGTACATGCGGCGCAGGCCCGCGGGTTATCCGTTACCGATTGCCAGATTTTACTGGGCGGCGCGGCGATGGCGAACGAGTTGTTGTCCGGCCTATCGAATGCCGAAATTTGCAATCAAGCGGTCACATCACGCCAAGATAGCGCAATGTGGTCTGCGGGCGAGAGATATCGCTATCATATAGCCGAGGCGAAGCGCCGTGGTATGACGACGCCTAAGGCCTGCATGAATGCAGTTTTCGGGGCGGCGGGCTAGGCGTTCACAGTCATCAGAAAACCAACGCAAAGATCACCGGCAACAGGATTGCCGTCGCCAGGCCGTTGAGGCCCATGGCGATGCCGGCGAATGCGCCGGCGATGGCGTTGACTTCCAATGCGCGGGCGGTGGCGATTCCATGCCCGGCAACACCCATAGCTAAACCGCGTGCCCGCCAGTCTTTGATTTTTAACAGATTGAGGACCAGCGGTCCCAGCACGGCCCCGGTAATGCCGGTCAGAATCACCAAGACGGCTGTTAGCGACGGCAAGCCGCCCAATTCGTTGGCGATTCCCATGGCGATCGGTGCCGTCACGGACTTCGGTGCCAGCGACAAAATGGTCTGCTCGCTGGCCCCCGCCAGCCAGCCGAAACCGACGGCGGCACCCGCGGCGGTCACCGAGCCCAGCACAACTCCGAGGATCAACGCCGGGCCGGAGCGTTTCAGCTCGTTGACTTGTTGGTACAGCGGGATCGCCAGTGCGACGGTGGCGGGGCCAAGCAGAAAATGCACGAATTGTGCGCCTTCGAAATAGATGCCGTAGGGCACGTCCGTCGCCCACAGCAACCCGGCGATGACGATGATCGCAATGGGGACGGGGTTAAGCAGTGGATGCCGCCCGGCTTTCTGATACAGCCAATCGCCCAATGCATACGCAACGAGGGTGAGCGTCAGACCGGTCAATGGTCGTTGCGACATATACACCCAGATTTCGGTCAAATCGGGCGCGGTCATACCTTGTCGGCCTCGCTGATCGTCTTCCGGCCCAACCATTGTACCAATAGGGCGGTAATTGCGATGGCCACGACGGTGCCGGGGACGATGGCCAGCGCGATAGGCCACCATTCGTCGGCGAGCCTGGGAACGTGCAACATGACGCCGACCCCGGCCGGAACGAACAGTAATGCTAGATGGCGGAGGAGTCCGCCCCCTGCTGCCGCCAGATCGTCGGGCAGACCGCGTTTGATCAGAAGGCCTAGAAACAGGATCATCATGCCGATGACCGGACCGGGAACAGGCAGTCCGGTGCCGACCGCCAACGTTTCGCCTATCAACTGGCAGACGAGTATGAGTGCGAGATAACGGATAAGCATTGGTTCCCCCTTTGTCGCCAATGCACTTGCGCGAATGTGACAACGAGGCTATGTTCCGCTGGTTTCGCGCCGGGAGCAACCGGCCAGATACGGGAAAGACAAATGTTTCTTGCGACGACCACCACGAAAAAGACCAAAACCCTGCACTAGCGGGCGGCTTTTTCGTGACTTGATGAAAACGGCCCGCTGGACATACCGCGGGCCGAAGTTGTTTGTGGTCGGTGCCGTGGGTTGGGATGATCGTCCAAGGCCCTGAACGAGGAGAAGAAAAGTTATGGGTTACAAAGTTGCCGTTGTCGGCGCCACAGGCAACGTGGGCCGGGAAATGATGGATATTTTGGCCGAACGCCGGTTCCCGATTGATGAGCTGGTGCCGCTAGCGTCCAGCCGTTCCGTCGGCAGGGCGGTCAGTTTCGGCGACGAAGAACTGAAGGTACAGGATCTGGCGACCTTCGACTTCAAAGGCACGGATATCGTGTTTTCGTCGCCGGGCGCGTCCGTATCGGCGGAGTACAGCCCGAAAGCGGCCGCCGCGGGTGCGGTGGTGATCGACAACACGTCGCACTGGCGGATGGATCCGGATGTGCCGCTTGTCGTGCCTGAAGTAAATCCCGATGCGATTGCCGGTTATACGAAAAAAGGAATTATCGCCAACCCGAATTGCTCGACCATTCAGATGGTCGCGGCGATGAAGCCGTTGCATGACCTGGCGACGATCGAAAGGTGCGTTGTTGCGACCTATCAGTCGGTTTCCGGCGCCGGCAAAAGCGGCATGGACGAATTGTTCAATCAAACCAAAGGCGTCTATGCGAACGAGCCGACGGACAAGCATATGGCGACCTTTACCAAACAGATCGCCTTTAACTGCATTCCGCACATCGACAAGTTCATGGACGACGGATCGACCAAGGAAGAGTGGAAAATGGTCGTTGAGACCAAGAAAATCCTCGATCCGAAAATCAAAGTCCATGCGACGTGTGTCCGCGTGCCCGTATTCGTCGGTCACGCCGAGGCGGTCAATTTGGAGTTCGCTAACGAGATCGACGAAGATACCGCGCGTGCCGTCTTGCGATCGGCACCGGGTATCACGGTCTTGGATGACCGGGGCGACGGCGGGTACGTGACGCCAAAAGAATGTGCCGGCGAGGATGACGTGTATGTCAGCCGTGTCCGCACCGATCCGACGGTCGATAACGGTTTGTCACTGTGGGTTGTCTCCGACAACCTTCGTAAAGGGGCAGCGCTGAATACGGTGCAAATCGCCGAAGCGTTGGTCGCGGAATACATGCGGAACGCCGCATAGACCGGGCTGCGATTAATCCGCCGCCACGTCGTCCGATGACTCCGTTTCCGGGGTATCGGACTGTGGCGGCGGATTGTCGGTTTCTCGACGCCCATGGCCTTTATGCGGTTTGTTGGCGCGGCGCCTGTCGGGTCCAAAGAAGTCGATCACCCGGACGAACCGCCGTGGCCGTTCAATCACGTTTTCGATGCGGGAAAATAAGGCTTTTGGCGATAGCGGCTTTATCACGTACTCGTTAATGCCGGCATCGCGGGCAACGCCCACACGTTCTTCGTCGCCGAAAGCGGTGATCATGATGATCGGCACATAGGGGTTGGGCGTCTCGGGGTCGTTGCGAAGCCGGTCGACCAGCGCGAGGCCGTTGAACGGCTCTAACCGCCAGCTGGTCAATACGATATCTGCCGGTGTCCGCTTGAAGGCTGCCCAGGCTTCGTCCGAACGATCGAATGATTTGACATTGCGTACGCCCAGCACGCGAAGCATCTGACGTTGCAATGACGCATTAAAGGACTTTGCGTCAACAATCATCACATTCACGTCTTCTAGGTAGCTCATAAAGACCCACCACGTTCAATCTGTCAGATCTTGTCGTACATGCATTGCATCAATGCGCGTATAAATCTCTAAATGGCTAATTCTTACGAACTACACGTTAAGCGGTCATACCGCAACTATTAGGTTCAGCGCTGCACTTAATGGAAGGGGCGCTATCGGGTGTGACAGCGACGCGGCAAACCTCACAGAAAATCAGGGCAAATGTCGGTGCCAGAATACTTCTCTATTGATATCAGTAATTTATCCTGATTCGTGGCTGTTATCAGCGAATCTGAACCGCGTTTCCGCTCGTTGGATTTGTCGCGACCCGTTGAATGAGTCTCGGCAAATCTATTTCGGTCAGATTTCTGTCGGCGGCGTCGGTCACGGCGTCATCGACGATCGCGCTGGCGATCTCGAGTGCGCGTTGCGGCGTCGATCCACCGGCATGTGCCGCGGTGAACGCCGCACTGAGGAGGTCGCCAGTTCCTTTTGCCGCGAGATCGCAATGCGGTGCGATGGTCATCCAAGCCTCATCGTGGGTGGTAAGAACCGTTGCGATGACGTCAGGCTCGCCGGGAACCGACGAAACAACAACGACGCGAAGTTTCTGATTTAGCAGCGATCGCGCCGCGTCTGCAGCATCTTCAACCGACATTATGTCATGTCCCGTTAGAAAACTGACCTCGAAGCGGTTTGCCATCAAAACATCAGCGCGATACAGGGCGGTTGTCTTTTGGAAATCAGCGATATCGGCATCGACGTAGAGTCCCGTTGGGTCGTCGCCGAATGCCGGGTCGACATATATCCTGCCGCGTTGGCCGGCATTCGTCCAAGCGTTCAAGGCGATGCTACCTTGTTCGGCGGTTCCGAGATATCCCAACAGTAAAACAGTTTCATCCGGGCACATGGACATGACCTCCGAGAACCACCCGCGAAACTGCGAGATTGACGGCCGGGATACGGTAGATGGTCCATGGCCGGGATGGTGGCTCAAATTGATCGTATCGATCGGCCAGGCATGGGTGCCCATGGATTGGATGATGGGCACGGCAACGGCGTTGCCGACATATCCCCATGCCACGCGTGATTGCACCGATATGATGTCCATGCGACGACCTTGCCACAGTCCGATCGGGGATTGTAGTTTTCTGCACCGCAAAAAGCCGAAACAGGGACTATGACCGTGACCGATCATTCAATTGCCGCGGCGCGCCCGCGCCGATCCGTTCTCTACATGCCAGGCTCCAATGCCCGTGCTCTCGAAAAGGGGCGCAGTCTGCCTGCCGATGGATTGATTTTAGACTTAGAGGATTCGGTGGCCCCGGAAGCGAAAATCGACGCCCGCGCCCAAATAAGATCAGCGTTAGATGCCGGCGGTTACGGCGATCGGGAAATTGGCGTGCGCACCAATGCGCTCGACACGGAATGGGGTGCCGATGACGTTCGCGCAGTCGCCTCAATGAACTGTCATGCGGTAGTGCTGCCAAAGGTGGAGACCGCGAAAGCGGTTCAAGACGCCGCTGCTATTCTCGATGCAGCAGGCGCGCCGGAAAGCCTCGCCATTTGGTGCATGATGGAGACGCCGCTCGGCATCTTGAATGCCCGCGAGATTGCGTTTTCGCATCCGCGTGTTGGGTGTCTGGTGATGGGGACGTCCGATCTTGCCAAAGATCTGCGCTGTCGCCATACGCCGGATCGGCTGCCGTTTCTGTATGCGTTGGAGGCTTGCATTCTAGCCTCGCGGGCAGCGGGTGTTGCGATCTTGGATGGGGTTCACTTGGATCTATCGGACGATGCCGGTTTCCGCGCGTCCTGCGAGCAAGGTCGCGATCTTGGTATGGATGGAAAAACATTGATCCACCCGAAGACCATTGAGATTGCAAACGAGGTTTTTGCGCCGAGTGAAGAAGAGGTCGCGTGGTCTCGTAAGATCATCGCCGCCCATGCCGAAGCGGCTGCGGCTGGGAAAGGGGTTGTCGTGGTTGACGGAAAGTTGGTCGAAAATCTTCACGTCGCTGAATCCGAGCGGCTTGTCGCCATGGCAGACGCCATCGCCGCACGGAGTGCGTGAGATGGCGAGTAAGACCAACAGCGGGAACTATTTCGAAGACTTTTCCGTCGGTCAGGTGATCGAACACGCCACGCCAAGGACTATCGCGGAAGGCGATATGGCATTGTATACGGCGCTTTATGGCGGTCGGTTTGCCGTCCAGTCGTCGTCGGTCTTCGCGCAGTCGATCGGATACCCGGAGCAGCCGATCGATGACATGCTGGTCTTTCATATCGCCTTCGGAAAGACGGTGCCGGATATCTCGCTCAACGCCGTTGCCAATCTTGGCTATGCCGACGGCAAGTTTGGCGTCCCGGTTTTTGCCGGTGACACCCTTCGAACGCGGTCAACGATTATTGGTTTAAAAGAGAACTCGAACGGCAAGACCGGGGTTGTCTACGTCCGGTCGACGGCGGTCAATCAAATGGACGAGATGGTCTTGGATTATGTCCGTTGGGTCATGGTGCACAAAAAGGATGCGGCGTCGCCCGCACCCGAGACCGTGCTTCCCAAGTTGGACGCACATGTCGATTCATCTGGCTTGGCTCTACCCGACGAGGTGACGTTGGAGGAATATGACACGGTGTTGTCGGGGAGCACAGATCGTTGGGATGATTACCAAGTTGGCGAAAAGATCGATCATGTCGATGGCATGACGGTCGAAGAGTCCGAACACATGCTCGCGACGCGGCTGTATCAAAACACAGCCAAGGTTCATTTCAATCAGTTCGAACAGGCGCAGGCGCGGTTCGGCAAACGACTTGTTTACGGAGGCCATGTGATATCGCTGGCGCGCGCGTTGTCCTTTAACGGACTCGCCAATGCGTTTCGGATGGCCGCGATCAATGCTGGCACTCACGCCAACCCGATCTTTGCCGGTGATACCGTTTTCGCCTGGTCTGAGGTGTTGGACAAAGCCCCGATTGAGGGCCGGGCCGATGCGGGGTGGCTTCGCCTTCGTACAGTGGCGACCAAAGATCATCCCGCCGATGACTTTCCGTATAAAAGCGACGATGGCAAATACTTGCCGCAGGTCGTACTCGATTTTGACTATTGGGTATCGATGCCGAGATAGCGGCGCCGAAAAAATAAAAGAGGCGTCAGGTGGTATCGGTCCTGGGAAACCTTTACCGCGCACCGCTGGGTCGGCACACCTAACGCCTCTTGGAGCCGGCCAGGCTCCGTTCGCACACATGACGCCATGTTGCGCGCTGCAAACCGAAGGCGCACCCTGGGCAGAGATCGACCTTCGTTCACACCGCCGTCCGTCACCGCCATCGAAATGACGCCGACGCACGACCAACACGTTGCCACCTTCGCGCCCCCATCCGATCGCCTGGCGGTGATCCGACGTGCGACGACATGCAAGCATGCCTTCGCAGGCACGATAGGCGTTTCAGACTCCGTCATGGCCCAGAGGTCCATGACGGAGCCGTCGACCGGCGCACTCGGTGACCCGAACTCGCCGCGGCGACGCCTTCGCGTGCCAGACAATGATGCGTCAAAGTGTGATCGCGCGATAGCGGGAATGTTGGGGGTAACACGTATTTCTTGTGCAAAACGCACCGGTTTTTCCCCAATCTGCACACAACTTATCCACAACCGGCTGGGTTTCCGGATTATCGTCCGTTGTTCGCGTACGCGATGCGTTGATCTGGCGCCGATCTTTTTGATGAAGCATTGGCTATTGTTGCACCGCACCAACGATTATTGACTTGGCCGGGTGCCGCGAGTACGACTTAATGCGGTTTGGGAATTCAATAAGCACGAAGTGGCCCGGCGATGGGGGTGTCGCCCGTGGCTAGGCCTGAATTCGTGGGGGACTACCGAAAGGGAATTTACATGGCCGCACGGAATCGCCCTCTGTCGCCGCACCTGCAAGTCTATAAGCCGCAAATCACATCAATCTTATCCATCACACACCGGATTACTGGCGTGGCGCTGGTGTTTGGTGCACTTGTGCTGACGTATTGGCTGATGTCGGCCACCTACGGTGCGGAGGCATTTGCCACCGCTCAAGCGTTGATCGGGTCCTGGTTTGGACGGCTGGTCATGTTGGGCGTGGTCTTTTCACTCTGGTATCACTTGGCGAATGGAATTCGCCACCTTGCTTGGGATGCCGGTTGGGGGTTTGAGATGCCCCAATTGAAAGCAAGTGGCCTCGCGGTTGTTGCCGTTGCGGTGGTGCTGACCCTCGCGACGTTCGTTGTTGCTTATTCGGTAGGGGGCTGAGCCATGGAAATGAGATCGCAACTCGGTCGCGTCCGCGGCCTCGGTTCGACGCATGAAGGAGCGCATCATTTTTGGGTGCAGCGGCTCAGCGGGATCGCATTGGTTCCGCTCGTCTTGTGGTTCGTGTTCGCGGTTCCGCCGGTGTTGACCGCGGACTTGGCGACATTCACTGACTGGGTTGGGCGACATTACAATCCTTGGCTGATGATTCTCCTGATTATCACAATGTTCTATCACGCGATGCTCGGTCTCCAGGTCATCGTCGAGGATTATGTGCACGCTGAAGCGGCAAAACTAACGACGCTGATCTTGATGAAGTTTGCCGTCGTACTACTGGGTGGATGCGCCGTATTCGCGGTTTTGCGCCTGACTTTTGGGAGCTGAGTGGGACATGTCACAATCGTACGATATCGTTGATCACAAATATGACGTCATTGTCGTCGGCGCCGGCGGGGCAGGTTTGCGCGCGACGCTGGGGATGGCGGCAGCCGGACTGAAGACGGCCTGCATTACTAAGGTTTTCCCGACCCGGTCGCACACGGTGGCGGCGCAGGGCGGTATTGGCGCCGCCTTGGGCAATATGGAAGAAGATAACTGGATTTGGCACATGTACGACACCGTCAAAGGTGCCGACTGGTTGGGTGACCAGGATGCCATCGAGTATATGTGCCGCGAAGCTGTGCCTGCGGTTTATGAACTGGAACATTTCGGTGTGCCGTTTTCGCGGACCGAAGGCGGCAAGATTTACCAGCGCCCGTTCGGCGGCCACATGGCGAATTTCGGTGAAAAGCCGGTGCAGCGCGCCTGCGCCGCAGCGGATCGGACCGGCCACGCGATTTTGCATACGTTGTACCAACAGTCTTTGAAAAATGATGCCGAGTTCTTCGTCGAATACTTTGCGACCGATTTGATCATGGACGACGACGGCGTCTGCCAAGGCGTTCTCGCCTGGAACCTGGACGATGGCACGATCCACCGGTTCCAAGCGCACATGACTGTGCTGGCAACGGGCGGCTACGGCCGAGCATATTTCTCGTGCACCTCGGCGCACACGTGCACCGGGGACGGCGGCGGCATGGTCGCGCGGGCGGGTATTCCGCTACAGGACCAGGAGTTCGTGCAGTTCCACCCGACGGGCATTTACGGGGCCGGGTGTCTGATCACCGAGGGGGCCCGCGGTGAAGGCGGCTACTTGACCAACTCCAAAGGTGAGCGGTTCATGGAGCGTTACGCGCCGACGGCCAAGGATTTGGCCAGCCGCGATGTCGTGTCCCGGTCGATGACGGTGGAAATCCGCGAAGGCCGTGGGGTCGGCGATCAAAGCGATCACATTCACCTCCACCTGGAGCATTTGGGCGGCGACGTGTTGCATAAGCGCTTGCCCGGTATCACCGAAACGGCGCGCATCTTCTCGGGCGTCGATGCGACCAAGGAACCCATTCCGGTGTTGCCGACCGTGCACTACAACATGGGCGGTATTCCGACCAACCACCGAGCCGAAGTCTTGCGCCCGACCGAAGACGACCCCGATCGGGTCAACCCCGGTTTGATGGCCATCGGCGAATGTGCCTCGGCGTCCGTGCACGGGGCCAACCGGTTGGGTACCAACTCGTTGCTGGACATCGTGGTGTTCGGTCGCGCGGCCGCGATCCGGGCGTCGGAAATCGTCGATCCGGGATCGTCGTTGCCGCCGATCAATCAGGCGTCGACGGAGTATGCCCTGCAGCGGTTCGACGAATTGCGCCATGCCGACGGCCAGACGCCGACGGCGGTTATCCGCGACAATCTGCAGCGCGTGATGCAAAACAATGCGGCCGTTTTCCGGACCTCAGAAGTCCTCAAAGAAGGCGTCGAGAAACTCGACGATGTGACGGCACAGATGCCTGACATCAAGGTTTCGGACCGGTCTTTGATCTGGAACTCGGACTTGGTGGAAACGCTGGAATTGACCAACTTGGTGCCCAATTCGGTATCCACGTTGTATTCCGCCGAGGCCCGCCACGAAAGCCGTGGCGCCCATGCACACGAAAATTATCCGGATCGGGACGATAAGGACTGGATGAAACACTCGCTCGCCTGGATAGACGAGAAGGGCGCTTGCACCATGAGCTATCGGGCCGTTCATGCCTACACGCTGACGAACGAGGTCGAGTACATCGAGCCGCGGGCGCGGGTCTACTAAAGGGGAACGTAGATGGTTGAATTTACGCTGCCGGCGAATTCCAAGCCGACCGAAGGGAAGACGTTCAAGGCCGAGGGGGCAACGAACGTCAAGAACTTCAAGATTTATCGTTGGAATCCGGATACCGGCGAGAATCCACGCATCGACACCTACGAGGTCGACTTGGATAAGTGTGGCCCGATGGTCCTGGACGCGTTGATCAAGATTAAGAACGAGATCGACCCGACCCTGACTTTCCGCCGGTCCTGCCGCGAGGGTGTGTGCGGATCCTGCTCGTTCAATATCGACGGCACCAATACCCTAGCGTGCACAAAATCGATCGACGAGATTTCGGGCGATGTGAAAATCTATCCGCTGCCGCATATGCCGGTCATCAAAGACTTGGTCCCGGACCTGAATGTCCCGTATGCGCAGTATCGATCGGTTGAGCCGTGGCTGCAGGCGGATACGCAACCGCCGACAACGGAACGTCTGCAAAGCCCGGAGGAGCGCGAGAAGCTGGATGGTCTGTGGGAGTGTATTCTTTGTTTCTGCTGCCAGACCTCATGCCCAAGTTACTGGTGGAATGGTGATCGTTATCTAGGCCCCGCCGTGCTGCTGCAGGCATATCGTTGGATTGCCGACAGCCGGGACGAGGCCACCGGTCGACGGTTGGATAACCTCGACGATCCGTATCGGTTGTTCCGCTGCCACACGATCATGAATTGCACCAACACCTGCCCAAAAGGGTTGAACCCGGGCAAGGCGATAGCCGAAATCAAAAAGGCGTTGGTGCAGCGCCGCTAAAGTATCACCGTTTCGACGGTTGAGTTGAAAAGCCCCGCGTCAAAAACGCGGGGCTTTTTGCGCTTTGATCCCAGTTAATCCGTGCAATTCAAGCGGCACAGAATTTTTTTAATCATGTTATTAATAATCATTTGCATTTAGATTTCGCCGCTATTAATAATCATTCTCAAGTCGAGGGGCGGTGCGTATCGCGATAGAGAACCGGTCCAAGTGCCGCGATAAGGCCAGGGCAGGCAACCGTCGGCGACAGGGAAAACGAGAAAACACGAGCATCTCAATCAGGAGAGAAAAGAATGCGATTAACAGGAATTTTGGCGGCAGCTGCCGGGTTATCATTGTTGGTGACCGCCCAGGCTGAGGCGCAAGGTGAGTTGAACCTTTACTCGTCGCGTCACTATGACACGGACGAGCGGCTGTACACGCAGTTCGAAGAAAAGACCGGGATCAAGATCAATCGAATTGAAGACAAAGCCGATGCGCTGATCGAACGGATGAAGGCCGAGGGGGCGAATAGCCCAGCGGATATCCTTTTGACGGTGGATGCCGGACGTCTATGGCGGGCGGACCAAGCCGGCCTGTTGCAGGGTGTTCAATCGGACATTCTCGATACGCGTATTCCCGAAAACCTGCGTCATCCGGACGGAAAGTGGTACGGGTTTTCGCAGCGGATTCGGATCTTGTTCTACGACAAGAACAAGGTGAACCCGATGGACATTCAAACCTATGCGTCCCTCGCAGATCCGAAACTCAAGGGGATGGTTTGTACGCGGAGTTCCGGCAACATTTACATGCTGTCGTTGATGTCCGCGATGATCGAGCATAACGGTCCGACCCTTGCGAAAGCGTGGGCAGAAGGTATGTGGAACAACCGTGCCCGCGATCCGGCCGGTGGCGACACCGATCAATTGCGCGGTATCGCATCCGGTGAATGCGCCGTGTCGATCTCCAACACGTACTATTTCGCACGTGCATTACGGAAAGATGTGAAGGGTTTGCCGGCTGACAAGATGGCCAATATCGGTTGGGTTTTCCCGAACCAGGCCTCGACCGGCTCGCATGCCAACATCTCCGGGGCGGGTGTCGCGACGCATGCCCCGAACAAAGAAAATGCGATTAAGTTTCTCGAGTATCTGGCGAGTGATGAGGCCCAAGAATACTTCTCAGCCGGAAATGATGAGTACCCGGCGGTCATGGGTGAAGGTCTATCCCCGAGTGTCGCTCAGTTGGGCCTGTTCCGGTCGGATGACATCAACCTGTCGGTGATGGGCGAAAACCAACCATTGGCGCAGAAGATTTACGACGAAATCGGCTACAAGTAATCCCAGTTCGGTATCCCAACCGACTGTCAAACCTCTCCCCGGTACGGAACCCGTACCGGGGATTTTTTTATGTTCCGCGTGGGGCGACTTATGCGTGTCCGACGTTCGCGGCTTGTACGGTATCGCTCTGTTTGTTGGCGCCCGGGCGTGATCGCATGATCGCCCGGCTCATCAAAATGATTGGGATCAAGCCACACGCGACGATGACCAAAGACGGCGTCGCGGCCTGCGTCAGTCGCTCGTCCTTGGCCAGATTGTAGGCTTGGATCGCCAAGGTATCGAAGTTGAATGGACGCATGATCAGCGTTGCCGGCAGTTCTTTCATAACATCGACAAAGACGATCAAGCCGGCCGTCAACATACCGCCCGATAGGATCGGAAGGTGTACCCTGATGCCTGTCGTGATCGGACCGTGTCCCAAAGTACGCGACGCTTCTTCCATCCGCGGGGTAACTTTGGCAAAGCTCGACCCGACGGTATTTAAGGCGACAGCCATAAAGCGGACGAGATAAGCGAAAATGAGCGCGGCGATGCTGCCGGTCAGAATCAAACCGGTCTTATAGCCGAAGTTAGCCTCCATCCAGGCGCTAAGGGCATTGTCGAACGTCGCGACGGGAATAAGGATCCCCACCGCGATGATTGATCCCGGAATCGCATACCCCATACCGGCCACACGATTGGCCGTTCCGGTGATCCAGGATTTATCCAGGCGTGCCGCGAAACACATCATGGTTGCCAGCGCGACGGCTAGAATGGCGGTCACAAAGGCCAGTGTGACGCTGTTTGCGGTCAGCGTGAGGTAGCGGGACGATAACAGATTGTGGCCATCCGTCATCGCCATCCACGATAGGATCACCAACGGTGCCAGGAACCCGATGATGAGCGGAATGGCGCAGAAGGCCGTCGCACCCCAGGCTTTGGCGCCGTTCAAAGCAGTTGGACGAATGTCTTGATAGCGGCCGGTTGCTTGATGGAACCGGGCACGATATCGACTGTATTGTTCGAGCAGCAAAAGGGCGAAGACGAAAGCAACTAGAATGCTCGACAATTGGGCTGCTGCGACCCGGTCCCCCATCGATGTCCAGGTTCGATAAATACCTGTCGTGAACGTATGAACGCCAAAATGGGCCACGGTGCCGAAGTCGGCCAAGGTCTCCATGAGCGCCAGCGCCGTACCGCCAACAATCGCAGGTCGTGCCATGGGAATGGCGACAGATCGGAAACTGCCCCACCGAGACCGGCCAAGGGTTCTCGAAACTTCGAGGGCACAAATGGATTGCTCGAGGAACGCCGTGCGCGTCAACAGGTACACATATGGCAATAAGACGGCCGTGAAGACGATGATTGCACCGCCCAAGCTGCGGATCTCCGGAAACCAATAGTCACGTACGCTCCAACCTGTCAGGTCACGTATCATGGTTTGCAATGGGCCGGCGGCCTGCAAAAAGTCGGTATACGCATAAGCGACCACGTAGGCTGGCATTGCCAATGGTAGGATCAGCGCCCATTCAAAAATCCGCCGTCCAGGGAAATCGCACATGACGACCAGCCAGGCGAGCCCGACGCCGATGACGGATACGCCGATAGCGACCCCGACCATCAAAATCAAACTGTTGGAGATGTAGACGGGAAGAACGGTCGCGGCCAAATGTGGCCAGTTCCCCTGGCCCGGCTGGAACACGTTCCATATTACGCCGACGATCGGAACGATAATCAACATCGCAACGGCAATGGAGATGTACGAAAGCCATGGCATTCGTGCCGTTACGCGTTTCATTCGAAATTCCGATCTAATTGCACGACCATGGCTATAGAAAATTTATTTCAGGTCGATGTTACCGTCGATCTCGGTCGATACGCCAAGGCTATCGATGGTTAAGGTTACTTTCGCGCTGACGGTTTCGTCGCCGCTCAACGTGCCGGATGCAATCGCATCTCGAACGGCGGTTTCGATCTCACGCTGCGACGTCACACCGACGTTTTTTAGGAATTTACGCACCTGCATGTTGAAAACATCTTCGTCCATTTTTTCCTCCTGTATATTGCTTTTTGGTCCGATCAGCCGGACCGGAATGGCCCTATGGCTGATCCAAGCCATTATTTAGTGTCCGGTTGATCCCGACATATAAGCGCGGAGACCCGATCCCACAATGAAAAGGCGCCTGTGATGTACGTTCCTAGGCACTTCGAAGATATCGATGGGTTAGTTGCCGATCAGGTCGTTTCGGCCTATCCCTTCGCGATTCTCATTTCGACGGCCGATAGACCCGTTATCACGCACCTGCCGATGCTGCGTATCGATGATGGAACAGAATACGGGCTGTTGATCGGTCACGTCGCAAAACCTAACCCCCATGTGGCACAGCTAGATGGAACGACGCCCGCGACGGCGATCTTTAGCGGTCCGCACGCATATGTTTCGCCGAACTGGTACGCGTCGCCCAACCTTGTGCCGACTTGGAATTATGCGGCGGTACACCTCCATGGTGTTCCACGTGCTATTAATAACGACGAGCGGACGGTCGAAATTTTGGACCTGTTGGTTGCCGCGTTCGAGACTCCGGCGACCGGAAACTGGAACACGGCGCAGCTATCGGATGGCCGTATGGAAGGTCAAATAAAGGGCATCGTGGCATTTGAGATGCCGATCACGCGGATCGAAGCAAAGGTTAAAATGAGCCAAAATCGTAGTGCCGCCGACGTCGACGGTGTGGCCACTAGACT
This sequence comes from Rhodospirillales bacterium, assembly GCA_965222395.1. GTDB lineage: Bacteria > Pseudomonadota > Alphaproteobacteria > Rhodospirillales > Casp-alpha2 > UBA4479. The sequence continues at coordinate 2,275,569 of OZ244947.1, read as the reverse complement.
CGCCGCTAGTGAGCACGACGTCGATCGCGACACCGCGACATTGATGCGAGAGATCAGCGCCCGGCGCGAAACGGGATCATAAGAAGACCGAGTAATCCTCGGTGATCGGCACTACGAAACTCGTGCAGGCCGATTGTCATATTGTCGTGGCCGTCGCGCGGCTGCGGACGGTAGGTGCCGCAAAGCCGATCCCAAATAGACAAGCTGAAGCCGTAGTTGCTGTCCGTCTCGTCACGGTGCCAGGAATGGTGTACCCGGTGCATATCCGGCGTCACGATGATCAACCGAAGCGCCGCATCGACGCTTTTTGGCAAGCGAAGGTTGGCGTGATTGAACATGGCTGTCCCATTCAGGATGATCTCAAACAGGATGACGGCAACCGCTGGCGCGCCCAAAATTATGACAAGGCCGATTTTGATCACCATCGACAGAATGATCTCGATCGGGTGAAAGCGGATGCCGGTTGTGACATCTATTTCCGTATCCGCGTGGTGCATCCGATGCAGCCGCCACAGCATCGGCACTTTGTGAAAAATCACATGTTGCAGATAGATCGCGAAATCCAGGATTACCACACAGACAATGACGGCAATGATCGTCGGAATGGCGAAAATATTGAACACGCCAATCCCATTGTCGGCCGCCCAAAACGCAACCGCGACCGGTGGCAGGGGCAACAGCAGACGCGCCAGCACCGTATTGACGACGACGATCCCTAAATTCGCCGGCCAACGCTGAGTCCGTGGGACTTCGCGGGGTCGGCGGGGAAGCGCGGCTTCCAGCGCCATCATCACAACCATGACGCCGATAAATGCCGCCATACGGATGGCCGCTTCATTGCTGAGCAATTGTTCCATAGCACTAAAGTGGCCGGTTGGCGGCGGTGTTTCAAGCGCAGTGCCAGGGTGATATTGTCCTGCGCATGTGGGAGTGACAGGTATGAATTTAAGTCACCTTTTGACAAGCCGGGCGGAGAATGATCGACCCCTGCGCGTGGGTTTGATCGGAGCCGGAAAATTCGGCTCGATGTTCTTGTCGCAGGTTCGTCTGACGGCGGGAATGCATCTTTTGGCGGTTGCCGACTTGGACGTTGCGCGCGCCCGTGCCGCGCTGAGCGAAACCGGTTGGGGCGATGACCAAATCGCGGCCACATCCTCCGCCAAGGCGTTGTCGACGGGCGCCACGTGGGTCACCGACGATGCAGGTGCCCTGATCAATGCCGGGGGCTTGGATGTGGTGATTGAGGCGACGGGTGTTCCCGAGGCCGGAATCCGGCATGTGTTGGCCGCGTTTGAACGTGGGCGGCATGTGGTTATGGTCAACGTCGAAGCCGATGTGCTGGCAGGGCCGTTGTTGAAGCGAAAGGCCGACGAAGCCGGTGTCGTTTATTCGATGGCCTATGGCGATCAACCGGCACTGATTGCTGAACAAGTCGACTGGGCACGATCGATTGGGCTGGATGTCGTCGCGGCCGGCAAAGGCACTCTTTATATGCCCGAATATCACTATTCGACCCCGGATACGGTCTGGGAATACTACGGCCTATCGCCCGAACGCGCTTCGAATAGCGGCATGAATGCAAAAATGTTCAACTCTTTCTTGGACGGAACGAAATCGGCGATAGAGATGGCCGCGGTCTCGAACGCCTGTGGACTCTCGGTGCCGGCAGGTGGATTGGCGTTTCCGGCTTGTGGCACGGGCGAATTGGCCGCGACGATGATCCCCCGTGAGGCCGGCGGCGTTCTGGACGCGAAAGGCCAAGTCGAGGTGGTTTCCAGTCGCGGACGTGATGGGATCGATCTCGACGATGATCTGCGTTGGGGCGTTTACGTTACGTTCGAAGCGCCGACCGACTATGTGAAAAGGTGCTTTTCCGACTACGGACTTTTGACCGACCCGTCCGGAAACTATGCCGCGCTTTGGCGCCCGTATCACCTGATCGGCCTTGAGCTTGGGATCAGTGTTGCGTGGGCCGGTTTGCTTGGCATGCCGACGGGTGCGCCACGCGATTGGACCGGCGACGTCGTCGCGGTGGCGAAACGGGATTTGGACGCCGGCGAAGTGTTGGACGGCGAAGGGGGGTATACGGTGTGGGGCCGGTTGATGACAGCAGCGGACTCTCGCCAGACGGAGGCGGTCCCCATCGGGTTGGCCCATGGCGTAACACTGAAACATCCGTTACCGAGAGACGCAGTCGTTTGTTGGTCGGATGTCGAGACGCCCGCCGATAGCGTCGCCTATCGTACGCGCCGCGAAATGGAATCGGTTTTCGGCGCCGAGACGGCGAACGCCTCGCGCGGCGCCGCTTGATCAGCTATTCGATGCAGACGCCTCAACAAGCATATGACGCCCTGGTGGCGGCTGGGCGTATCGATGCCGATCCGGCCCAATTGTCGGCCATGCGGGCTTTGTCGCGATTGGGCGACGACCTGACCGCCTACGGCGGCCACATGGGCAAAAAAGGCTGGGCCGCACGCTTGGGTCTGGGCGCAAAAAAACCTTCGCCGCCGAAGGGATTGTATCTTTGGGGCGGGGTCGGACGTGGGAAGTCGATGATCATGGACTTGTTCTTTGATCACCTCGACGTCGACCTGAAACAACGGGTCCACTTTCATGCTTTTATGCAGGAGGTACACCGTCGCTTGCATGCCTTTCGCGAAGCCCAGAAGGCGGGCAAGATCGGGAAAAACAAAGATGGGATCGAGGCGCTCGCCCGTGTGATTACGGAACAGGCTTGGTTGCTTTGCTTCGATGAATTCCATGTCACCGATATCGCCGATGCCATGATTCTTGGGCGATTGTTCGAGTCCCTGTTCGATCAAGGCGTCGTGGTCGTCGCGACGTCGAATCGCCATCCGCGCGATCTCTACAAAGACGGTTTGCAGCGAGAGAGATTTCTGCCGTTTATCGATGTCTTCGTGGAAAAAATGGATGTCATGGAAGTATCGGCGGCGCGGGATTATCGGCTCGAACGGCTGAAAGAGATGGAGACATATATTTCGCCTGCGGGTGTCGAGGCGGACGCACGTCTTGAGGCGGATTTTCAAGACTTGACCATCGGGGCGGAACCGCGACCGGCGCGGTTCGACGTGAATGGGCGTATGGTTGAAATGACCAAGACCGCCGAAGGCGTGGCGTTCGCGAGTTTTGACGAGTTATGTGCAGCGGCGCTGGGCCCCGGCGACTACCTAGAGGTGGCGGCCCGATTCCATACGCTGATCCTCAAAGACATCCCCAAATTGGGTCCGGCCAATCGAAATGAAGCGAAGCGGTTCGTCACGCTGGTCGATGCGCTGTATGAGGCCAAGGTAAAGTTCCTCTGTTCAGCCGCTGTGCCGCCGACGGACTTGTATACGGAGGGCGACGGCGCGTTCGAATTTGAACGTACCGTCTCGCGGCTGATGGAGATGCAATCAACGGATTACATGGCGCTACCACATGGGGCGGACGGTGCACACTGAATTATCCGTCCGTCCGGCCGACGCATCCGACAGTGCCGTCGTCGCATCGATGTTCGCCGAAGATTATGCCTACTACGGTCTCGACGTGCCCGAGCTCTCGGTTATCAAGGCCCATATCGATCGTGTTATCTCGTCTGAAAGCGCCCAGTCTGTAATCCTGGTCGGTCGCTTGGGTGATGACGTGGTCGGATTTGCCACCTACGCCATTATGTATCCGGCTCCCGGGCCAAGCGGGCAGCTATATATGAAAGAACTGTTCATTCGCGACGCGCATCGTGGGCAGGGATTGGGACGGCAATTTCTCAAGGCGATCGCCCGGGTCGCCGTCGACGCCGGGTGTTCGCGGTTCGATTGGACCTCGGAGACGACGAATCCAAAGGCCGTGGCATTCTACGAGCAGATCGGTGCTGCCATGCTTGAGGAAAAACGTTATTTCAGGATCGACGGCGACGCTCTCACGGCGTTTGCAAACGAGGATCAGTAATGGGCGTAAAAGTCACCTTCGTTGGGTCCGGCGACGCGTTCGGCGCGGGCGGTCGGTTCATGACGTGCATCCTGGTCGATGCGCCGGATTATCGATTTTGTATCGATTTCGGGGCCTCGAGCCTGGTTGCGCTGAACCAACTCGGCATTGACCATGCAACAATCGATGCCGTTGTTCTCACCCATCTGCACGGTGATCACTGTGGCGGACTTCCGTTTATGCTTGTGGACGGCATGTTGGGGGCAAGGCGGACGAAGCCGCTGACGATTGTTGGGCCGCGCGAGACCGAAGCGCGCATGCGCGGTGTGAACGAAGCCCTGTTCCCCGGCATGCATGTTATGTCACCGAAGTTTCATTTGAATTATGTCGAGTTGCCTGTCCTAACGGAGACGTCAGTGGGACCGCTGACAATCACGTCGTTTCCCGCTGCGCATACGGGCGAGACGAATCCGACCAGTGTTCGCGTTGGCATCGCCGACAAGATTGTGGCTTACACGGGAGACAGTGCCTGGACGAAGCACATGCCGATGTTGGCCCAGGATGCCGATTTGTTCGTGTGTGAGTGTTACTTCTTCGGACGATCGGTCAAAGCGCATATGAACTTTCCGGATTACCTTGAACACATGCATGAGTTGACCGCTAAGCGAACAGTTCTGACTCATTTCAGCCGCGAGATGATCCCGCACCAGGATGACGTCCCCGAAGAGACCGCCTACGACGGTCTCGTCATCGATGTGTAGGAGGTGACGACATGACGATCCGCGTGGCGATCAACGGGTTTGGGCGGATGGGCCGATTGGCCACCCGCGCAGCCTGGGGCTTCGACCCGGCACGGCCCGAAAGCCTGAGCGCGCCGCAAGGGGCCTGGGGCGAGGGTGCCCTTGAGATCGTCCACATTAACGAACCGAACGGCACCGCGGAAATGTCGGCACACCTGCTGACCTTTGACAGCGTGCATGGCACCTGGCCGGTGCCCGTGACACACGATGCGACATCGATTTCAGTTGCCAGCAAACGGATCGGTTATTCGACGGCGGCACACCCCGCCGATGTCAATTGGGCGGCGATGGACGTTGATGTGGTCTTGGAGTGTTCGGGGCAGTTCAAAACCCGAGACGCCCTGACGCCTTATTATGCAGCGGGCGTGAAAAAAGTCGTTGTATCGGCGCCGGTCAAGGGAGATGCCCTGAACATCGTCATGGGCGTCAACGACGATCTTTATGATCCCATCGTCCATGACCTCGTCACAGCGGCCTCGTGTACGACAAATTGCCTGGCGCCGGTGGTCAAGGTCGTGCACGAGGGGATCGGTATCGTCCACGGCATGATCACGACCATTCATGACGTGACGAACACGCAGACCATCCTTGACAAGCCGATGAAGGACATGCGGCGCGCCCGGTCGGGCATGGTCAACCTGATTCCCACCTCGACCGGGTCGGCCACGGCGATCACGATGATCTTTCCCGAACTGCACGGAAAACTCGATGGGATTGCCGTTCGGGTGCCGTTGTTGAACGCATCGCTCACCGACTGCGTATTCGAGGTGGCGCGAACGACGTCGATCGAAGAGATAAACACCATGCTGCAGACCGCCGCCGGCGGCGGTCCGTTGGCCGGTATTTTGGGGGTCGAGACGCGACCCTTGGTGTCGACCGACTATCGCGGCGATGCACGCTCATCCATCGTCGATGCCCCGTCGACCATGGTGACGGACGGGACGCAGGTCAAAATCCTCGCTTGGTACGACAACGAATTCGGGTATGCCCACCGCTTGTACGAACTGGCTGAAAAGGTGGCGCGCTCTCTCGCCTGAACATCATGTTGGACATTCGCAACTACGCCACCGTCACTGCCTCTTACTGGGGCTTCATGTTGACCGACGGGGCGCTGCGGATGTTGGTGCTGCTGCACTTTCACACACTTGGATACTCGCCCTTTCAATTAGCCACGTTGTTTCTGGTCTACGAGTTCATGGGGATCGTCACCAACGCAACGGGTGGTTGGATCGCCAGCCGCTTCGGACTGAAATTCACCTTAACGTCGGGGCTGGCGGCGCAAATCGCCGCGCTACTGGCTTTGTCGGCGTTGCCGGCCGATTGGACGGTTGCGGCATCGGTGACCTTTGTGTTGCTGGTTCAAGGTGTGTCTGGTGTGGCCAAAGACCTCACCAAGATGAGTTCCAAGAGCGCGATCAAGCTCGTTGTGCCGTCGGAGGCGCACGGTAGCTTGTACAAATGGGTGGCGTTTTTGACGGGCTCGAAGAACGCCGTTAAGGGTCTTGGATTTTTCGTTGGGGGGCTTCTGCTATCGACTCTGGGGTTTGCCGGCGGCCTATGGCTGTTGGCGGCGTTTCTCGGCGTTGTTCTTATGGCGTCGGTGATGACGGTCGACAGCAGGATGGGCAAAGCGACATCCAAGACAAAGTTCACGCAGATCCTGTCGAAATCGCGTGACATCAATTTACTCTCCGCGGCCCGAGTGTTTTTGTTCGGCGCTCGCGACGTTTGGTTCGTCGTCGGCGTGCCAGTGTTTCTCTATGACCAATTGGAATGGACGTTCGCCGAGGTCGGCGGTTTCATGGCGGCCTGGGTCATCGGTTACGGTGCGGTGCAGGCGATCGCGCCGCGTCTCACCCGAAGGTCGCGGGATGGGCAAAGCGCCGAGACCGCGTCTGCGGCGGTTTGGATATCGGCGCTGGTCGGCGTTCCCGTACTGATGATCATTGGGCTGCGCGCCGAGATCGATCCGACGATCCTTATTGTTGGTGGGTTGGCGCTGTTCGGGTTGGTGTTTGCCGTGAATTCGGCGGTGCATTCATACTTGATCCTAGCATTTTCGAAACATGACGGCGTCGCCGTCAACGTCGGTTTCTATTACATGGCGAATGCGGCAGGGCGGTTGCTCGGGACCTTACTATCCGGTCTTGCATATCAGTGGGCAGGACTTGCGGGTTGTTTGACGGTGGCGACAGGATTCCTGATTACAGCGGCGGCTCTGACGTTTGTTTTACGCCGTCATGTCAGCGCTCGTATTCGAACCCTCGCGCGCTAGGAGCGGCTATTAAGCACGTATCGGACCAATCGGTTCAGAATAGCCGTGATTTCTTGCCCTGAATAACGAAAGGGTTTACGACTGACAGGCTTGGCGCACGACGCGCTGAAAGTTTTTCAATTGATTGGGATTCAGGACGGGGAAGGTTCATGGCGAGAAACAAAATCGCGCTGATCGGCGCGGGCAATATTGGCGGTACGTTGGCGCATCTGGTCGGGTTGAAAGAACTCGGCGATGTGGTGCTTTTCGACATTGCCGATGGCATTCCGCAGGGTAAAGCCCTCGACATCGCGCAAAGCTCTCCCGTCGAAGGTTTCGACTCTAAAATGTCGGGCAGCAAGAGCTACGCCGCCATCAAAGGAGCCGACGTCATCATTGTGACGGCTGGTGTCGCGCGGAAGCCGGGCATGAGCCGTGACGATTTGATCGGCATTAATACCAGCGTCATGGAACAGGTGGGTGCCGGCATCAAGAAATACGCGCCGAATGCCTTTGTCATTTGTATCACCAACCCGCTCGACGTGATGGTTGGTGTTCTGCGCGACGCTTGCGGCTTGCCGCATAACAAAGTCGTCGGCATGGCTGGCGTCCTCGATAGCGCCCGTTTCCAGTACTTCCTCGCCGAAGCGATGGACGTTTCGGTCGAAGACGTGACGGCATTTGTGCTCGGTGGTCACGGCGATTCCATGGTGCCGTCGGTCCGATACTCGACGGTGGCTGGTATTCCTCTGCCCGATCTCGTCAAAATGAAGTGGATCACTCAAAAGCAATTGGACGACATCGTTCAACGTACTCGGATGGGCGGTGGCGAGATCGTTTCGCTGCTCAAGACCGGTTCGGCGTTTTATGCGCCGGCATCTTCGGCCATCGCCATGGCGGATAGCTATCTGAAAGACAAAAAACGCGTTCTGCCCTGTGCTGCCTACTTGAAGGGCGAATACGGGGTTAAGGGCATTTACGTTGGCGTGCCGGTCGTGATCGGTGCCAAAGGCGTCGAGCGGATCGTCGAGATTAAATTGGATGCGACGGAGCGGGCGATGTTCCGCAAATCCGTCAAAGCGGTTCACGATCTCGTCGCCGTGGTCAAAAAGTTGAAGGCGGACGCGAAGAAACCGGCTCCGAAAAAGGCGCCGGCAAAGAAAGCGCCTGCACGTAAGGCCCCGGCGCGCAAGGCACCTGCTCGCAAGGCGCCAGCCAAGGCAAAGAAATAACGCTGATCTAGAAATTCAATCGCCCCCGGGGTGATCCGGGGGCGGACCAACCCGGGGGCATTTATGAATATCCACGAGTATCAAGGAAAGCAGCTGCTTTCCAAATATGGCGTCACCGTGCCCAAGGGGCATGTGGCGTTCACCGTCGAAGAGGCAACGAAGGCGGCGCAGGAACTGGGCGGCGGTCTTTGCGTCGTCAAATCGCAAATCCACGCCGGCGGTCGAGGGGCTGGACGGTTTCAGGACAATCCCGATGGCAAAGGGGGCGTGCGCGTTTCCAAATCCGTCGACGAGGTAACCGAAAATGCCCAAGAGATGCTGGGTCATGTCTTGGTGACCAAGCAGACCGGGCCGGCCGGGAAAGAAGTCAAACGCCTGTACATCGAAGAAGGCTGCGATATCGCTCGGGAATTGTATCTCGGCATGCTTCTCGACCGTGAAACCTCGCGGCTGACGATCATGGCGTCGACCGAGGGCGGCATGGAGATCGAAGAGGTCGCGCACGAGACGCCTGAAAAAATCATCAAGGTCGCTATCGATCCGGCCACCGGGATCATGCCGTATCACACGCGCAAGATCGCATTTGGTCTTGGCCTTGAAGGCGGTCAGATCAAAGCGGCGAGTAAGTTCATCGCATCGATGTATACCGCGTTCGTGGAACTCGATGTATCGTTGCTTGAGATCAATCCGTTGGTCGTGACCGGCAGCGGCGATGTCATTGCCCTCGATGCGAAGTTGAATTTCGACGACAATGCGCTGTATCGGCATCCCGATGTGGCCGAATTACGCGACGAAGACGAAGAAGACCCGGCCGAACTCGAGGCGCAAAAGCACGAACTCAACTACATCAAACTCGACGGCAAGATCGGTTGCATGGTGAACGGCGCAGGCCTCGCCATGGCGACCATGGATATCATTCAATTGTACGGGTCCAGTCCGGCGAACTTCCTCGACGTTGGCGGAAGCGCCACCAAGGAACGGGTGACCGAAGCCTTCAAAATCATTCTCGGCGACGACAATGTCGAAGGGATCTTGGTCAATATCTTCGGCGGCATCATGCGCTGCGACATCATTGCCGAAGGCGTGGTCGCCGCGGCCAAGGAAGTGCAGATCAGCGTGCCGTTGGTCGTGCGCCTCGAAGGCACGAACGTCGAAAAAGGTAAGCAAATCTTGGCCGATAGCGGCCTGGCCATCACGTCGGCGGACAATCTGAGCGATGCCGCCGAAAAAATTGTCAAAGCCGTGAAGGAGGCCAGCTGATGTCCGTTCTTGTCGATAAAAATACCAAGGTCATCTGCCAAGGCTTTACCGGTGCGCAAGGCACTTTTCACTCTGAACAAGCGATCGCTTATGGAACGCAAATGGTCGGCGGCGTCACGCCAGGCAAAGGCGGATCGACGCATCTCGATCTGCCGGTGTTCGATACCGTTGCTGACGCCGTTCAAAAAACCGGCGCCAACGCGTCCGTGATCTATGTTCCACCGCCGTTCGCGGGGGATGCCATCGCCGAAGCCATCGATGCTGAGATCGAATTGATTGTCTGCATTACCGAGGGGATTCCGGTTTTGGATATGGTCAAAGTGAAACGCGCGTTATCGACGTCGAATTCGCGGCTGATCGGCCCCAACTGTCCGGGTGTTATCACCCCCGATGCCTGCAAGATCGGTATTATGCCGGGCCATATTCACAAGAAAGGGTCCGTCGGCATTGTTTCGCGCTCGGGGACGTTGACGTATGAAGCGGTGGCGCAAACCACCGCCGCCGGCCTTGGTCAATCCACCTGTATCGGAATTGGCGGCGACCCGGTGAACGGAACCAACTTCGTCGACTGTTTGGAAATGTTCCTCGCCGACGATGAAACGGAAAGCATTGTGATGATCGGTGAAATCGGCGGTTCGGCCGAAGAAGACGGCGCGCAATTGCTTAAAGACAGCCCGATCAAGAAACCCGTCGTTGGCTTTATTGCCGGTCTTACGGCGCCTCCGGGTCGTCGGATGGGCCATGCGGGTGCGATCATCGCTGGCGGCAAAGGTGGTGCCGAAGACAAGATCGAGGCCATGAAATCGGCCGGTGTTTTCGTCACCGACAGTCCCGCCGGGATCGGTGAGACCATGATCAAGGCACTCGGGAGCTAAGACCAGGATGTCGCCGAAAGCCGTCGATATCATGAAAGAAGTGGCGTCGCGGCGGGTTTGGACGGGCCGCACCCCCGAAGGCGATGAGAACGAGCAGTCGGACGTATTTGCCATTCTCGCCGAAACAGAGGCGACGGGCATTTACGCCGGCAGTTTTCAAGGCAAGAGCGCCTGGGAACGGCATGTCGCCGGCGACGAACTGGTACAGGTGGTCGATGGCGCCGCGGACGTGACGATTATCGTCGATGGCACGCCGACCATCCTATCCATGAAAAAAGGAATGGTGACCATGGTGCCCAAAGGGTGCTGGCACCGATTTGATGCACCGGATGGTGTGACGGTTCTTACTATGACCCCGTCACCGACAGATCACGTACACGCAGAAGAGCTGCCCACGGAAATGATGGGCTAACAAAAAGGGAGGCGCCCTTTCAGGGCGAAATGTTCATGGACGGAATGGATCCGACACAGTTTTTGTTCTCGGGCAACCAAGTCTACGTCGCCGAGCTTTACGAGCGCTACATGGACGACCCGGGATCGGTCGATCACCGCTGGCAGGATTTCTTTGCGAGTCTCGAAGACGATGCCAAGGATTTGCTGGGCGAGCGTCGGGGCGCCTCATGGGCTCCATCTGATGCCGGCGTCCTGAATCAGGGCGAACTGGAAACCTTGTCCGATCAATTGGCGGCGGGCCACCAAACCCAAGCCATGATGGTACCTCAAGCACAGATGGTCCCGAGTGGCCGTCAGGTGCGCGAAGCCACGTTGGACAGTATCCGCGCTTTAATGTTGATCCGTGCTTATCGCGTTCGCGGCCACTTGAAGGCGCGTCTTGATCCGCTTGGTATTTCTGGTCGTGAAGACCACCCCGAGTTGGACCCCGAGGCGTACGGCTTCAAAGAGAAGGATATGGATCGGACGATCTTTATCAATTACGTCCTCGGTCTCGAACAGGCGACCTTGCGCGAAATTATGAAGATTCTCGATCAGACCTATTGCGGGTCGATTGGCGTCGAATTCATGCATATGCAGGGGCCGGATGAAAAGGCCTGGATCCAAGAGCGCATCGAACGTATCCGCAACCAACCCGACTTCACGATCACCGGTAAAAAGGCCATTTTGAACCGGTTGATCGAAACGGAGGGTTTCGAGAAATACCTCGACAAAAAATTCACGGGAACGAAGCGGTTTGGTCTCGATGGAGGTGAAAGCCTCGTCCCCGCCATGGAGCAGATATTCAAACGCGGCTCGCAGCTCGGGATGGAAGAAATTGTCCTGGGCATGGCCCACCGTGGGCGTCTCAACGTACTCGCCAATGTGATGGGCAAGCCGTTTCAGGCAATCTTCCACGAATTCCAGGGCGGCTCGTCCAGTCCCGACGATGTCGGCGGATCGGGCGATGTGAAGTATCACTTGGGTTCGTCCTCGGATCGCGTCTTCGATGGCCGGTCCGTGCACCTTTCATTGACGGCAAACCCGTCGCACTTGGAGTGCGTTAACACGGTTTGTCTCGGGAAGGTGCGTGCCAAACAGATGCAACGCAACGACCACGAACGCGAAAAAGTCATGGCGTTGTTGCTGCACGGCGACGCGGCGTTCGCCGGCCAGGGCCTGGTGCCCGAAGCATTCGATCTGTCGAACCTGCACGGCTATAAGACCGGCGGAACGATCCACATCGTCATCAACAACCAGATCGGATTTACGACAAACCCGCGGCACTCCCGGTCGTCGCCGTATTGCTCGGACGTTGCCAAAGTCGTCGCGGCACCGATTTTCCACGTCAATGCGGACGATGTCGAAGCGGCCACCCATGTGGCGCGGATCGCCATGGAATACCGGCAAAAGTTCAAACAGGATGTCGTCATCGACATGATTTGTTATCGCCGCCACGGCCATAACGAGGGTGACGAGCCGATGTTCACCCAACCGTTGATGTACAAGAAAATCGCAGCACATCCGACGACGTGTGAAATTTATTCACAGAAATTGGTGCGCGAAGGCGTCATGTCGCAAAACGACGTCGACAATGAAATCACCAATTTCCAGAACCGTTTGGAACAGGCGTTTGAGGCGGCCAACGGTTACAAGGCCAACAAAGCGGATTGGTTGGACGGAAAATGGGCCGGTATGTCGGTTGCGACCGGCGAAGATCGACGCGGCGTCACCGGCGTTCCCGAGGAGAGGCTGCTGGAAGTCGGCGCCGCGCTGACGACGGTGCCCGACAACCTCAACATTAACCCCAAGATCGCTCGCCAATTGGACGCCAAGCGCAAGATGATCAATACCGGCGAGGGAATCGATTGGGCGACCGGCGAGGCGTTGTCGTACGGTACACTCCTTATGGAGGGGCACCCGGTCCGGCTGTCCGGCCAGGATTCCGAACGAGGCACCTTCTCGCAGCGGCATTCCGTTCTGATCGACCAGATGAACGAAGACCGCTATACGCCGCTCAACAATTTGCGTTTCGGCCAAGCGCCGTTCGAAGTCCTGAATAGTCCGCTGTCCGAAGCCGGTGTGCTTGGGTTCGAATATGGCTACTCCCTCGCCGAGCCGAATATGCTGGTGTTGTGGGAAGCGCAGTTCGGCGACTTCGCCAATGGCGCGCAAGTGATCATCGATCAGTTTATCTCCTCCGGCGAAGCCAAGTGGCTTCGGATGTGCGGTTTGGTGATGCTGCTGCCACATGGTTACGAAGGACAGGGACCGGAGCACTCCTCAGCGCGGTTGGAGCGTTATCTCCAGTCGTCCGCCGAGGACAACTGGCAAGTCTGCAACTGCACGACGCCCGCCAACTATTTCCACGTCCTGCGACGGCAAATCCACCGTGAGTTCCGGAAGCCGCTGATTTTGATGACGCCGAAATCACTGCTTCGGCACAAACGGGCAGTCTCCAAGTTGGCGGAAATGGGCGAAGGCACCAGCTTCCACCGTGTCTTGTGGGACGAGGGCGAGTTCGCCCCCGACAACAAGATCCGCCGCGTCGTCCTGTGTAGCGGCAAGGTCTATTACGACATTGCCGACGAACGCGACAAACGTGGGATTAAGGACGTCTATATCCTGCGTCTGGAACAGTTGTACCCGTATCCGGAAAAAGCGTTGGGTAAGGAACTCGGCCGTTTCCCGAATGCCGATGTTGTCTGGTGCCAGGAAGAACCGCGAAACATGGGGGCGTTCACCTTCATTCGTGATTTCTTCGAGGATCACATGAGCCGTATCGGCCGCGACCCGACATTAAAATATGCCGGCCGCGCCTCCGCGGCCTCGCCCGCAACAGGCCTGATGAGCAAACACATCGCGCAACAAAAAGCGTTGATCGACGAGGCATTGACGATTCCGGGCAATCCGGCACCGGCCCGTAAGCCGGCCGCCAAGAAGGCCCCGGTGCGTAAACCGGCGGCCAAGAAAGCCCCCGCCAAAAAGACGACGGCAGCCAAGCCCGCCGCGAAAAAGCCCGCGACGCGAACCGCCGCGAAAAAAACCGCAACCCGCGCCAAATCGCGCGCCAAGTGACCGCTTGAATCTGACCGAGGAATAAGTCCATGACCGTTGAAATCAAAGTCCCGACCCTGGGCGAATCCGTCAGCGAAGCGACGGTCGCGAAGTGGTTCAAGCAGCCTGGCGAGGCCGTTGCCGCCGACGAACCGCTCTGCGAATTGGAAACAGATAAAGTGACGATCGAAGTCAATGCGCCCGCTGCCGGCGCCTTGAAGGACATCGTCGCGGCCGAGGGGTCCGATGTCGAAGTCGGCGCGCTACTGGGGACAATCGACGAAGGGGCTGCCGGGGCTGCTGCGTCGCCGCCGCCGCCCGCCGCCGAACCCGCGCCGGCGCCTGAACCGGCTGCACCGCCGCCGCCTGCCGCCGCCCCCGCGCCGCCGCCGCCGCCCGCTGCGGCACCTGCGCCGGCTGCGGCGCCTGCGGCCAATGCAGCATCTCGGCCGCCGCTGTCTCCGGCCGTTCGTAAGATCGTCGAAGACAATGACATGGATGCGACGCTGATTGTAGGAACGGGCCCGGATGGCCGGGTGACCAAGGGCGATGCGATGAAGGCCGCCGCCGACGGCAGTGCCAAGCGCCGCGCCGCTGCCGCTCCGGCAACTGCCGCCGCTCCGGCTGCCGGCTTCACGCCGTCTTCGGAATTGCCGCCGCGTGCCGAAGACCCGCGCGAGGAACGCGTGCGGATGACCAAACTGCGCAAAGTGATTGCAGGCCGGTTGAAGCAGGCTCAGAACACCGCTGCCATGCTGACGACGTGGAACGAAGTCGACATGGGCAATGCCATGGAGTTGCGCGCCAAGTACAAGGACAACTTCGAGAAGAAGCATGGCGTTCGCCTTGGCTTCATGTCGTTTTTCGTCCGCGCTGCCTGTATCGCGTTGAAAGAATGGCCGGCGATCAATGCCGAGATTTACGGCGAAGAGCTGATCTACAAGAACTACTACAACGTCGGGGTCGCTGTCGGCACGCCGCAAGGTTTGGTCGTCCCGGTTCTCAAAGACGCGGATCAGATGCGTTTTGTCGAGATCGAAGGCGGCATCGCCGACTTTGGCCGCCGCGCGCGGGACGGCAAACTCGGCATGGACGAAATGATGGGGGGCTCCTTCACCATTTCGAACGGTGGGGTTTTTGGCTCGCTGAACTCAATGCCGATCCTCAACGTGCCGCAGTCCGCAATCTTGGGAATGCACAAAATCCAAAAACGACCGGTCGCGATTGGCGATGAGGTTGTCATCCGACCGATGATGTATCTCGCCCTGTCTTACGACCACCGGATTGTCGACGGTCGGGAAGCGGTCTCGTTCCTGGTCCGTATGAAGGATCTGATCGAGGATCCGCAGCGGATCATGTTGGACGTTTGATTTCAGCCGATAACGGAAGGACGTAGAAATGAGTGACCCTTACGATCTGATCGTCGTCGGCGCTGGGCCCGGCGGATACGTGGCCGCGATTCGCGCCGCGCAGCTCGGGCTGAAAACCGCGATCGTCGAGAAACGCGAAACACTGGGGGGGACATGCCTGAATGTCGGCTGCATCCCGTCCAAGGCGTTGTTGCAATCGTCGCACCACTTCGAGATGGCGCACGAGGAATTCGCCAGCCACGGGATCAAGGCGCAAGTCTCGCTCGATCTCAAGACCATGTTGGCCCGCAAGGACAAAGTCGTCGAAGACCTGACCGGCGGTGTCGCGTTCCTGATGAAAAAGAACAAGATCGATCAGATTTATGGCACCGGCGTCATTACCGCCCCCGGCGAGGTGACGGTGACGCCCAACGGTAAGGGTAAGAAGAAAGAGGTCCACAAGACCAAGAACATCATTATCGCGACGGGATCCGAGACCACGCCGTTGCCGGGAATCGAAATCGACGAAAAACAGATCGTTTCGTCGACCGGGGCCATTGCCCTGCCCAAAGTACCGAAATCGATGGTTGTCATCGGGGCCGGCGTGATCGGATTGGAACTGGGTTCCGTCTGGCGGCGCCTGGGCGCCGAGGTTACGGTGGTCGAATTCCTCGACTTTGCGTTGCCGGGAATGGACGGCGAAGTATCGAAACAGATGGAACGCATCCTCAAGAAACAGGGGATGAAGTTCAAAATGAAAACCAAGGTCACGGGCGCCAAGGCGGCGAAGGCCGGCGTGACGTTGACCATGGAACCGCGCGACGGCGGCGATGCCGAAACCATGAAAGCCGACGTGGTTCTCGTATCGATCGGGCGTCGGCCTTATATCGAAGGTCTCGGGCTCGATAAAGTCGGGGTAAAGGTTTCCGATCGGGGCTTTGTCGAAGTCGATGAAGATTTCCAAACCAACGTTGAAGGCATTTACGCCATCGGCGATGTGATCGGCGGCGCGATGCTGGCGCACAAGGCCGAAGACGAAGGCGTCGTCTGTGCCGAGATCATGGCCGGTCAAACCGGACACATCGACTACGACTCGATCCCGGGTATCGTCTATACGCATCCGGAGGTCGCCTCTGTGGGCAAGACCGAGGAACAACTGAAAGAAGCGGGCGTCGCCTATAAGGCCGGCAAGTTTCCGTTTTCCGCCAATTCCCGCGCGCGATGCAACGCGGATGCTGATGGGTTCGTCAAAATCATCGCAGATGCCGAGACCGACAAGATTTTGGGATGTCATATTATTGGCCCGCAGGGCGGCGACCTGATCCAGGAAGTGGTCAACGTGATGGAATTCGGCGGTTCCGCCGAGGATATTGCGCGGATTTGTCATGGACACCCGGGCTTGCCGGAGGCGGTCAAAGAAGCGGCTCTCGGCGTCGGCGGTCGCGCCATTCACATTTAAATGACGTAAGTTAGGAGTAGGCGTCTGGTTTCGATGTTGTCCGTTAGGATTATATTTCGATAATTCTAGAAATATCGTTGCATTCACAAAAGAACGGGCGTATACGATGATCATGGACGAATTAAACGCCGTCGATTGCTTTGCCGCCCTGGGTCACCCAACCCGGTTGACCGTTTATCGCGCATTGGTCCAAGCGGGCGATGACGGGGCCGCGATGGGCACCTTGCAGGATACCTTGGGCATTCCGGCATCGACGTTGTCGCATCACGTTCAGGCGCTGATCCAGGCCGGCCTGGTGCACCAGGAACGCCAGGGGCGGACGTTGATCACACGGGCCGATTATTCCGCGATGCAGGGCCTAATCGATTTTTTGACCGATGACTGCTGCCGTGGTCTGCAGGTCGACACGCTACCGAACGTGGGTGCCAAGGGGGATATAGGACATGAGTGATACGACAATCGATCAAACGACAACCGCGGCAGAGTCTTGCTGCGGTCCGTCGGCCAAACCCTCGACGGGCCCAATGGGTCGGGTTCGGCAATTTGTCGAAACGTATCCGGCTTGGTTGTTCCTAGGGGCGTCGTTCATAGGACTTGCCATTTACGACCTCGCCCAAGCCCAGGCGTCGGTGATCTTTGTCGGCGACGCTTTGCTATCGATCTCGATCTTTTTTGCCCTCGCCGTCGGGGCGGCGGCATTCGGCAAGGCGACGGGCGCGGACGGCATGATTGCCCGCGTATTCACGGGACAACTGACACTAATGATCGCACTTGCCGCATTGTTCGGTGGTTTGTCGCCGTTCTGTTCGTGCGGGGTTATTCCGATCATCGCCGCCCTTCTGTCGATGGGTGTACCGCTGCCCGCCGTGATGGCGTTCTGGCTGGCGTCGCCGTTGATGGATCCGACGATGTTCATGTTAACGATGGGAACGCTGGGATTGGAGTTCGCGATCGCAAAAACCATCATCGCGGTCGGGCTCGGGTTGTTCGGCGGTTATGCCACATGGGCGTTGCAGGCGAACGGCTGGTTGTCCAACCCGCTTCGCCCTGAAGTCGGCGACGGCGGATGCGGCGGCAGCGCGGCCCGTGGCGGCAAAACCGTCGAATGGCGCTTCTGGCAGGACCAAAAGCGGACCGACGTTTTCCGGCGCGAGGCCTTGGCGACGACGCTTTTCCTGGGCAAATGGTTGGTCATCGCGTTCTTTTTGGAAAGCATCATGCTCGCCTACGTGCCCGCCGATGCCGTTGCGACGGTACTTGGAAATGACAGCTTGTTCGCCATTCCTTTGGCGGTCCTGGTTGGCGTGCCGGCGTATTTGAACGGGTATGCCGCGTTGCCGTTGGTCGGTGGCATGATCGACTTGGGCGTCAGTCCCGGCGCCGGCATGGCGTTTCTGGTTGCCGGTGGCGTGACCAGCATTCCGGCCGCCATCGCGGTCTTTGCTTTGGTCAAAAAACCGGTATTTCTTCTGTACGTCGCCTTTGCCCTGGTCGGCGGAATGACGGCGGGTATCGGATTTCAGTTCATTGTTTAGTCGACGAATTCGATAACAGTGACTGTCCGACGTGCCGTTGTATTTCTGGCTATTGCGCAAACGATAAACTGGGCAAGCCTTTACTACATCTTTGCCGCCCTTTTGATCCGCTGGCAGGAAGTGGATGGCTGGTCCAAGACGATCCTGACGGCGGCGTTCACCGGTGCGATCGTCATGTCGGCAATCGTCGCACCCTTTGCAGGTCGATTGGTCGATAGAGGATTGGGACCTCAGGTCCTGTGTGGATCGGCGTTTATCGGGGCCTGTTTTGTCGGACTTTTGCCGGTCTCCGAGTCGATTTGGCTATTCGGTATTCTGTGGCTCGGGATCGGTGCGTGCCTTGGTGGATGTTTGTACGAGACGTGCTTCGCCTTCATCACACGGACACGTGGCGATTCGGCGAGGCGGGGTATCACACTGGTGGCGTTGTTCGCCGGGTTTGCCAGCACACTCTCGTTCCCTATTTGCCACGCGATCTCCGAGGCGGCGGGTTGGTCCTATGCTTTGTGGACCCTGTCCGCCATGGTCATTGGTGTTGCCATTCCGCTGACATGGGTGGCGAGTCGCCATTTGGAATCCCGCAGCGGTGCCCCAACCACTGAACACCATCAAGAAGCCGCAGAAGGCGCGGGAGCCAAACAGAATCCAACCGTGCCGCTTACGCGGCGCCCCGTATTCTGGCTTTTGGCTGTTGGGTTTGCCTTGCTCGGCGCGAACCACGGGGTCGTCGTCAATCATCTCTTGTTGATTTTAGATGATCGGGGAGTGCAGGGCGATGCGGCGGTCCTGACAGCATCGATGATGGGACCCATGCAGGTCGCGGGTCGACTTGCCATGATGTCCGTGGAACGACACGTGTCGAGCCATACGATCGCGACGGCATGTTTTATTGCTATCTTGTTCGCGTCAGTCAGCCTTTATTGGTCATCGTCGATTGCGTCATTGCTTGTCGCCTTTGTGATCCTTCAAGGAAGCGGGCACGGCGTCACGAGTATTATGCGTCCGGTCATCGTTCGAGAGGTCTTGGGTGAGCGAAATTTCGGCGCCAAGAGCGGCGCCGTCGCGGTGCCTTTCTTGGTCCTTTGGGCGCTCTCGCCTTTTGTCGGATCCCTGATCTGGGAGGTTGGCGGTTATGATCTCGTATTGATATCCATCGCCGGGTTTGCCTTCGTCGGATTGTGTTGTTACCGCGCAGCTGCACGGCTAAGCCACTAAGACTCCCGACGCGCCCTGGGATGCGCCGCCGCATGCACGGCGAGCAATCGGTCACCGTCAACCTCGGTGTACCGTTGCGTCGTCGACAACGACGCATGGCCGAGCAGTTCTTGTATCGTGCGAAGATCGCCGCCGCCCGACAACAAGTGCGTCGCGAAACTGTGGCGAAGCGCATGGGGCGTTGCGGTATCGGGCAGACCCAAGACGGCGCGGACCAAACGCATCTGCCGCTGCGCCAATCCGGGGTTTAGGCGCCTTCCGCGGGCGCCGACGAATAGGGGGTCGTCGCCTTCCAGGCCATAGGGGCAGACACGAAGGTACTCGGCGATTTCGCGGCGGACCTCGGCCAATACCGGCACCATGCGCTGCTTATTGCCTTTGCCGGTGACAACGATCCGATCGGCGTCGCGGATGTCGCCGACATTCAGGCTCAGCGCTTCAC
The DNA here is from genome assembly GCA_965222395.1 of Rhodospirillales bacterium. Taxonomy (GTDB): domain Bacteria; phylum Pseudomonadota; class Alphaproteobacteria; order Rhodospirillales; family Casp-alpha2; genus UBA4479. The sequence goes on along the minus strand of OZ244947.1, from coordinate 2,255,735 downwards.
CGATCCGCAGGCCACATCCGTATAGGAGCGCGAACAACGCTCGGTCGCGTTTACCCTGCCACGGGTCCGTCGCCAAGTCTTCGACCGCGTCCAAGGTCTCGAACGCCTCTTCGATGCTCAGCGGTTTGGGTACGGTTTTCGGGATGCGCGGTGCGTCGGTCGAGGTGACGACCGTATTGTCGCAGTGACCTTCTCGTCGAAGATAGGCGAATAGACTGCGAAGTCCGCTGAGGCCACGCGCCATTGAAACAGGCATCACGCCGTCGGCCTGACGGGTGGCCTGAAAGGCCCATACATCGTCGCGTTTGATATTTTCTAGGTCCTCGAGACCGGGCTCGTAGCCCCAGTGGTCGCACAAGAACCGCAGGAAGGTAGCAGCGTCGCGTCCGTAGCTATCGACGGTGCGCGGAGACAATCGTCTTTCTGACCCCAGCCAGTCGATCCATTCGGAAAGAACGCGCGCCAATCCAGGTTGGACGGGCAGCCCGACAATCATGTGTCTTGGTCCGACAACCTCATCACACAGGCCTCGATCACGCGAGCCAGGAATGAAAACAGTTCCGTGCCCTGGCCGGGGGCGAATGTCGCATCGCGGGCGCCCAGGGCCAAGACGCCGTTCGGCGTGAAAATCGTTGGTTTGATCCGGGCTATAGCAGCCGACTCGACCAATCCCGAGGCATTGCCGAATATGGTGTTGTCGTCCCAGAACTCGCGATACAGCTGAACATCGGTGTCTTTGCCGAGGATGGTGTCGACCGTGCCGGGGGGCAGGGTCCTTAGATGCTCGCTCAACACCGCGACATTGTCCTCGTCAGACGGTTCAAACCCGACCGACGCAACATCGACGTCGAGCAGAATCGGCAGGTCATCAGAAACGATTCTGTACAATTGTTGTGGTGTGTTCGCATGTAGAAGGGCCAGCACCGATGCATGCGTTCGCGTCTGGATCGACATGTTGCAGCGGCTTGTCTCGATGACGTCTTGCGCGGTGCTGCGCAACTCATCGATCTCCGTATCGCGACGCTTTAACTGGAACTGCTGGAAATCCACGACGCCGTCTTGTCCATAGCGGTTCGGCAGTTCAACGTGGTCCAACAGGTCCGGACGCTCATTAAAAAAGGTCGGGTTCTCCAACAAAAAGGCTTCCACGGCATCGGCGTCAATCTCGGTATCCGGATCGGCCGTTAATGTGTCTGTCTCGATAATCGGTTCCGTCACGGGCTTCTCCCAGCGAACGCTTGCTCCGTTTGCGAATCGCCCCATTATAGCGGTTTTCCCGGTAACAACTAAGAAATGCGCAACGTGTCCGATCCGAACGTCGAAAACTCTTCGAAGAATGCCGTTTTCGGCCCCGGCGCGCGGGTTGCCGTCCTGTTGCCACTGCCATTGGCGGGGGCGTACGATTACCGGGTCGGGCCCGAAGATTGCTTTCAACTTGGGGATGTCGTTGTTGTTCCGCTCGGCAACCGAAAGGCGACCGGCGTCGTCTGGGGCGATGCAACGGGCGAGGTGGCCGACGCCAAGCTCCGCGACATCGCCGGGCTGCGCGATGCCATACCGTTCAAGCCCGATTTGCTTCGGTTTATCGATTGGGTGGCCGCGTACACACTCGCACCGCCTGGGGCGGTATTGCGCATGGCATTGAGCGTACCGGAGGCGCTGGAGCCCCCCAAATCGGTGACCGTCTACAGCGTCAACGCAGACGCCCCGCCGCTCAGATCGACCAAGGCGCGCGACCGCGTGCTGGCGTTCATGGTCGATGCGCCGCCGCTGCCCGCTGCCGACATCGCCCGCGAGGCGGGCTGCGGCGCCAGTGTCGTCAAAGGTCTCGCCGATGCCGGGGCGCTCATCGCCCATACAATCACGCCGGAACCCACGGTTCCTGCGCCGAACCCCGACCGACCGGGCGTTGAGCTGTCGGACTCGCAATCGGAAGGTGCCGCGGTTTTATCGTCGGCTGTCGGTGCTGGGTTTGGGGTCACGCTGCTGGACGGGGTGCCGGGTTCCGGCAAGACGGAGGTTTACTTCGAAGCCGTGGCGAAGGCGCTTAATGCCGGTCGACAGGTTTTAGTGATGTTGCCGGAAATCGCGCTGAGCGCGCAGTGGCTGACCCGGTTCGAAGAACGATTTGGTGCCGCCCCCGCGGTTTGGCATTCGGAACTGACCCAGGCCCGTCGGCGGGATACCTGGCGGGCGGTCGCCTCGGGCCGCGCCGAGGTCGTTGTCGGCGCCCGGTCGGCGTTGTTCCTGCCGTATCAAGATCTCGGCCTGATCGTCGTTGATGAAGAGCACGACGGTTCGTTCAAGCAGGAAGACGGCGTCGCCTATCACGCCCGCGACATGGCGGTCGTTCGTGCCCGCATTGAAGACATTCCGATTGCCTTGGTCTCGGCAACCCCCTCGTTGGAGACCGTCGTCAACGTAAAGCGTGGACGATACAAGGAAGTCGCCCTGTCGGCCCGGCACGGTGGCCAGGAATTGGCCGAGGTGACGGTCGTCGACATGCGCAAGGATGGACCTGCTCGTGGGCGTTGGTTGTCGCCGGTGCTTGCCGAGGCGGTCGAGACCACCTTGGCCGAGGGCGGCCAGGCGATGCTTTTCTTGAACCGGCGCGGCTATGCGCCGCTCACCCTCTGTCGCCGCTGTGGACATCGTTTGCAATGTCCGAGTTGCTCGGCCTGGCTGGTGGAGCATCGTCTTCTTGGCCGTTTGCAGTGCCACCACTGTGGCTTCACGACAAAGCCTCCCGACGAATGCCCGAGTTGCGAGGCCGAGAACGCGATGGTTCCCTGCGGCCCGGGGGTTGAGCGGCTGGCCGAGGAAGTGGCCCAGTTGTATCCGGACGCAAACGTGGCAATTGCGGCTAGCGATACGGTGCACGGTCCGAAGCAGGCGGCGGCCCTTGTGCGGCAAATGGAAGATCATGAGATCGATCTCGTTATTGGCACGCAAATTGTCGCCAAGGGGTATCATTTTCCGGCGTTGACGTTGGTTGGCGTCGTCGATGCGGACTTGGGGCTGTCGGGAGGCGAATTCCGCGCCGCCGAGCGGACCTTTCAACTGCTCTATCAGGTTGCCGGCCGGGCCGGGCGCGGCGAACGGCCCGGAAAAGTAGTGTTGCAGACCTATATGCCGGACCACGGTGTGATGCAGGCGTTGGCGTCGGGGGACAGGGACGCCTTCATCGCCGCCGAAAGCGAGGCCCGGACCGCCGCCGCGATGCCGCCATTTGGGCGATTGGTGGCGCTGATTGTGTCGGGCCGTGACGAGAACGCGGTGGATCAAGCAGCCGCAGGCCTTGCCCGCGCGGCGCCCAGGCCGGAGGGTGTTCGCGTATTGGGGCCGGCGCCGGCACCGCTGTCATTGTTACGGGGGCGGCATCGGAGACGACTGTTGCTGATGGCGCCGAAAGAGGCCCAAGTGCATGGAATCGTCCGGGATTGGATCCACCGGGCACCGATTCCCAAGAAAGTCCGTGTGCAGATCGACGTCGATCCGATTTCATTCTTTTGAGTATTCGCGAACAGATTCTGTCACAAGGTGGCTGAACAATCCGTAATGTTCCTGCTGCCGGTCCGTTAGATCGCTGATTCGAAAGCGAATTTTAAGGGTCGAAAAAGCCTTTTTGGCCGTCTTGCACCCCCCCAATCAGTATGATAGGTGTTCCCCCGCTTTCGCAGGGTCCACCTGCGAAACAATCGTGTTTGTTCCGGTCGAAAACGGCAGAAGACTGCGGAGTCGAGCGGGGCGACAACACAAAAAAGATAGACAGCGAGAGGGATTCTCCCACGTGTCAGCGGATAGTTCGGGCGCGGCCGGTTTAGCGGGTCGGTATGCGGCAGCCCTTTTCGAGTTGGCGGAAGACGCCAAACAACTCGATGATGTGGGGGGTGACCTTCAGACATTGGCGGCGATGATCGACGGCAGCGAAGACCTGCAACGTCTCATCAAGTCGCCGGTGATTTCCCGCGACGATCAAATCAACGCTATCGGTGCCGTCATCGACGCCGCTGAATTCGGTGATTTGACGAAGAATTTTGTTGGTGTCGTCGCGTCCAATCGGCGCTTGTTTGCGATTCCCAGCATGATCAAGGCTTATCAAGTCCAGTTGTCGGCCAGCCGCGGCGAGTCCACCGCCGAGGTCGTGTCGGCGAAGGCGCTCAGCGACGCACAAGTTAAAGCTGTCGGCGATGCCTTGAAGAAAGTGATCGGCACAAAAGTGCAGGTTGAACAGCGGGTTGACGAAAGCCTGCTGGGCGGACTGATCGTAAAGGTCGGGTCCCGCATGATCGATAGTTCTCTTAAAACTCAATTGCAGAAGATGCGCCTCGCCATGAAAGGGATTGGCTGATGGAAATCAAAGCCGCAGAAATTTCGAATATCCTGAAAAAGCAGATCAAGGACTTCGGAAGCGAAGCCGAAGTTGCCGAGGTCGGCCAAGTGCTGTCGGTCGGTGACGGTATCGCCCGAGTGTACGGTCTGGACAACGTGCAGGCCGGTGAATTAGTCGAATTCCCGGGCGGCATCAAAGGCATGGCGCTGAACCTTGAACTCGACAACGTCGGTGTCGTTATCTTCGGCGATGACCGGACGATTAAGGAAGGCGACACGGTTAAGCGGACCGGCGACATCGTCGACGTTCCGGTCGGCAAAGAGCTGTTGGGCCGCGTTGTTGACGCGCTCGGCAACCCAATCGACGGCAAAGGCGAGATCAAAGCCAAAGAGCGCGCGCTGGTCGAAGTCAAAGCGCCGGGCATCATCCCGCGTAAATCGGTTCACGAGCCGATGCAGACCGGCCTTAAGGCCATCGACTCCCTGATTCCTGTCGGCCGCGGCCAACGGGAATTGATCATCGGTGACCGTCAGACCGGTAAGACGGCGGTCATCATCGATACCATTCTGAACCAGAAGTCGGTCAACGATAATACCGACGACGAGTCGAAGAAGTTGTACTGCATCTACGTTGCGGTCGGCCAAAAACGTTCGACTGTCGCGCAGTTGGTCAAGACCTTGGAAGACTACGGCGCGCTGCAATACTCGATCGTCATCGCGGCGACCGCGTCCGATCCGGCGCCGCTTCAGTTCCTGGCGCCGTACACCGGGTGCGCCATGGGCGAGTACTTCCGCGACAACGGCATGCACGGCGTCATTTTCTATGACGATTTGTCGAAGCAAGCCGTCGCTTATCGGCAAATGTCCCTGTTGCTTCGCCGTCCGCCTGGGCGTGAAGCATATCCAGGTGACGTCTTCTACCTTCACTCCCGCCTTCTTGAGCGGGCAGCGAAAATGGGTGATGCCGCAGGCAATGGATCGTTGACGGCACTACCGGTCATCGAAACCCAAGCCGGTGACGTGTCCGCGTACATTCCGACCAACGTGATCTCGATCACCGATGGTCAAATCTTCCTGGAAACGGAACTGTTCTTCAAAGGCATACGCCCGGCCGTGAACGTCGGTCTGTCGGTGTCTCGGGTTGGTTCCGCAGCGCAAATCAAGGCGATGAAACAGGTCGCCGGCTCGATCAAGCTGGAACTCGCGCAATACCGAGAAATGGAAGCCTTTGCGCAGTTTGCGTCCGATCTGGATGCATCGACGCAGAAACTTCTGGCACGGGGTGCACGGTTGACCGAGCTGTTGAAGCAGCCGCAGTACCAGCCGCTTCCGGTTGAAGAGCAGGTTGTTGCGATTTTCGCGGGCGTCGAAGGATACCTCGACGGCATCGACTTGAAACAAGTCACTGAATTCGAGCAACGTTGGTTGGACGAAGCGCGCGACAAGGGCGCAGACGTTCTGAAAGCCATTCGCGAAGAAGGCTCGATCTCTGATGAAACCAAGGAAAAACTCAAGAAGTTGCTGGACGAGTTCAGCAAGAGCTTTTCCTAATCACCGACGGATAAGTAGCGGCATATGCCCAACCTTAAGGACCTAAAAGGCCGGATCACCAGCGTCAAAAAGACGCAAAAGATCACCAGCGCCATGAAAATGGTGGCGGCGGCCAAGCTGCGTCGCGCTCAGGAAGGGGCCGAAATGGCTCGGCCGTACGCGGAGCGGATGAACCGTATGTTGACGTCGATCGCGGCCAGCGTGGGCGCCGGCGACGGTGCGCCGAAAATGCTTGCCGGTACCGGCGGTAATCGTCGTCTCTATGTCGTTTGCACATCGGATCGTGGTTTGTGCGGCGGCTTCAACGGCTCCATCGCGCGTGAAATGCGTATTCGGCTGCGTGAGCATCGGCGCAACGGCGAAGATTTCAAGATCATCACCGTCGGCAGCAAGGGTCGGGACCTTTTGAAAGGTGAATTCGGTGACAATATCGTCGACTCGTTCACCGATATCGGTCGCAAAGGTGTCAGTTTCGAAGAAGCCGCAGCGGTCGCCAACAAAGTGACTGATATGTTCGAGGCCGACGAGTTCGATATCTGCACGATCGTCTTCAACAAGTTCCAGTCGGCGATTTCGCAAATCGTCACGCCGCAACAGCTCATCCCCTTTAATGTCGAAGAGGCAAAAGAGGACGAAGCCGAGGCCAAGGCCGAAGATGGGCCGAAGGCGATGTTTATTTACGAGCCGAACGAAGAAGAGATTCTCGAAGACTTGTTGCCGCGCAACGTGTCGACCCAGGTATTCCAGGCGCTGCTTGAAAGTGCCGCATCGGAACACGGCGCGCGGATGACGGCAATGGACAACGCCACCCGCAACGCGGGCGATATGATCGACAACCTGACGCTGACCTACAACCGGACCCGTCAGGCTGTGATCACCAGTGAACTGATTGAAATCATCTCGGGCGCGGAAGCGCTCTGACATTAAGGACGCCGAAAGGCAACGGAGCAGAACGATGGCAAAGAACAACGTCGGTAAGGTTACCCAGGTAATGGGCGCGGTCGTAGACGTTCAGTTTGAGGGCGATTTGCCCGCGATCTTGAACGCCCTTCACGTGCAGAACCAAGACAAGCTCTTGGTGTTGGAAGTGGCCCAGCACTTGGGTGAGAGCATGGTTCGCACCATCGCCATGGACAGTACCGAAGGACTGCAACGCGGCATCGACGCGGTCGACACTGGTGAAGCAATCGCTGTTCCGGTCGGTCCGGAAACCTTGGGCCGCATCATGAACGTGATCGGGGACCCGATTGACGAGCGCGGTGACATCGGCGCCAAGCAGTCGGCACCGATCCATGCGTCTGCCCCGGAATTCGTCGAGCAGTCGACGGAAACGGAAATTCTTGTGACGGGCATCAAGGTCGTCGACCTGATCGCGCCGTACGCCAAGGGTGGTAAAATTGGCCTGTTCGGCGGCGCCGGTGTCGGCAAGACCGTCTTGATCATGGAGCTGATCAACAACATCGCAAAAGGTCACGGTGGATATTCGGTGTTTGCCGGTGTCGGTGAACGGACCCGCGAAGGGAACGACCTCTACCACGAGATGATCGAGTCCGGTGTTATCGACCTCGAAGGCGGCAACTCGAAAGCGGCCCTCGTTTACGGTCAGATGAACGAGCCCCCGGGGGCCCGTGCCCGTGTCGCGCTGACCGGATTGACCCAAGCTGAATATTTCCGCGACCAAGAAGGCCAAGACGTGCTGTTCTTCGTCGACAACATCTTCCGCTTTACCCAGGCAGGTTCCGAAGTGTCGGCGCTGTTGGGCCGGATTCCATCGGCGGTGGGTTATCAACCGACGCTGGCGACCGACATGGGCAGCATGCAAGAGCGGATCACGTCGACCACCAAGGGGTCAATTACCTCGGTGCAGGCCATTTACGTTCCGGCCGATGACTTGACCGACCCCGCGCCTGCAACGTCGTTTGCGCACTTGGACGCAACGACGGTGTTGAGCCGTCAGATCGCCGAGTTGGGTATCTACCCTGCGGTTGACCCGCTCGATAGTACGTCTCGTGTCTTGGACCCGCGGGTCATCGGCGACGAACATTACTCGGTCGCGACGCGGGTTCAGCAGACCCTGCAGTCCTATAAAAACCTGCAAGACATCATCGCGATTTTGGGCATGGACGAATTGTCCGAAGACGACAAATTGACGGTTGCTCGGGCGCGGAAGATCCAACGCTTCTTGTCGCAGCCGTTCCACGTCGCCGAAGTGTTCACGGGATCGCCTGGTGTTCTGGTATCGCTGGAAGACACGATCAAAGGCTTCAAAGGTATCGTTGACGGTGAATACGACCACCTGCCGGAAGCGGCGTTCTATATGGTCGGCACCATCGATGAAGCCCTGGAAAAAGCCAAGAAACTCGCGGCTGAAGCGGCTTAACGTCGCAGCTTGCGGTTAAGGAGACGAAGATGGCCGATACGGTCGAATTCGAACTGGTCTCGCCGGCCCGACTGTTGATGTCGGAACCCGTCGGTATGGTCGTCGTTCCAGGTGGGGACGGCGATATCGGCGTGCTGCCGGAACACGCGCCACTGATTTGCACGGTGCGTCCGGGTGTGATCAAGGTTTATGACGGCGATAAGGTCACCGATCAGATTTTCGTGGCCGGCGGCCTATGCGAAGTCTCGCCTGAACGCTGCACGGTCTTGGCCGAAGAGGCGATCATGGTCGACGATATCGACGCCGATGCGGCTCAAAAACGATTGGCCGATGCCGAAACGGCAGAAAATGAAGCCGACGATGCAACCCGTCCGCGTGCCGAGATGGAGCGACGTATCGCCGAAGCCATGGTGGCCGCAACCGCGCCGGCCTAATATTTAACCTTTTTCGGTTATTCAAGCGCGGTACTTCTGGTACCGCGCTTTTTTGTTTTGGACGACCCGATGCACGATATTGAAACAGAACGGCTTAAACTGACCCCTTATACTCCCGACGACGCATCGCGGATGGCGTCGTTGCATTGCGATCCTGAAATCATGCGAACCATGAAAGGGGGGCAGGCGCTGAGTCCTGAGGCGGCCGGTGAGCTCTTCGACAAGTATCTGTTTTGCTGGCAACGCGACGATGTCGGCATCTTCGCCGTGCGGTTACGTGACAATGACATGTTCGTTGGCGAGTGCGGCTTCTGGTTTCGCGGCGACCGGCCAGGCGCCGCCATGCGCTATCTATTACGGCCACCGTACTGGGGACGAGGTTTGGGCCGGGAAATGACCTTGGCCGTTACACAGTGGTTGTTCACAGAAACGGACGTGATGTCTTTTTGGGCCATCACACAAGCCCGGAATAAGGGCTCCGTGGCAATCCTGCGACGATTGGGTGCGACTCTCAGCGACGAACGGTACATGGACCAGGACGGTCTTTGGCAGTTCGACGTTACCCGATCTGACTGGGCGAAAACCCAGGAACCGCAAGACTAAAGACCAGCAGGACAAGACCATGCATATATTGACGACGGAGCGGCTGATCCTTCGGCCCTATACGGAAACGGACTTCGAGAGTTTCGCGCAGCTTCACCACGATCCGAAGTTGAAGGCCAACACCCATGCTCGGCCGATGAACCGGTTGCAGGCACGCGATTTGTTCGACGGCTATCGGGCAGCCGTCTCGAAGGACGGGTTTGGAATGCTCAGCGTCCGGCGCCGGTCTGACGATGCCGACCTTGGCGAATGTGGGGTCTGGTATCGCGCCGATGCGGCTGCTTACACCCTGCGCTACACCATTCGGTCGGAATATTGGGGGCAGGGCTACAGTGTCGAAGCCGTTCGCGCCGTCCTCGCCGATGCATTCGATGCCCATGGGCTCAAATCCGTTCAGGCGATCGCCATGCACCACAATGCGCGTTCGGTCCGGGTGCTCGAGCGTGTCGGGTTTTGCCAAATATCCGATGCGTTTCGCGGCGTGCCCGGATTTTTAAGATTTCTGTTAACGGACGAAAACTGGGCCGAGAGCGGTGCCCTTCCGCCGGCGCATGGTGTAGGCTGACCGCAACCTCGGGAGGCCTGACATGACAGAGATGACCCTATATATCGTCCGCCATGGCGACGCGGTTGGCCCGGACATTGATCCACAACGTCCGCTCAGTCGCCATGGCTGCGATGAAGTCGCGGCGGTTGCAGGCATCATCGCCGGGCGAGGCGTGACGGTTTCACGGGTTGTGCATTCCGGAAAGGTCCGCGCTCGGCAAACGGCGGAAATTTTGACCGCGAAGTTGGCGACCGATGCAACGCCACAACAGATGGCCGGCCTTAATCCCAATGACGACCCCGAAGCGATTGTCGGGTATGTCAATGCCGAGACCGACAACACGCTGATCGCCGGCCATATGCCGAGTGTGGGGCTGATTGTTCGGTCCTTGGTGCCGAATGCGTCGATGGAGCATATGAACTTCGCGACCGCGATGGTCGTGATCCTGACGCGCGGCGAGGATGAGGTATGGCGGATTATTGACCGTGTCGTTCCGGGGGACGCCTAGACCCGGCTAATCTCCGCGCAGACGCTCCGTCACGCGGCGTTCTCGCTTCGTCGGGCGGCCGCTGCCCCTTTCCCGTTCGGCGATGGGGGCGGGGCTGTCCAGGGCCTCTTCGGGCGTTGGCTTTTTGGGTGGTGACAGGTCGTTATAGAGGCCCTGGGCCTCGGGGGCGGGGCCGCGTCGCGAACCGATGGCTGCGATCTCGATGACTCGGACGGTGCGTTCTTTGACGAAGGTCAGGACATCGCCCGGTTTGACCGAGTGATTGGCTTTGCTGATGCGATCCGAATTGACGCGGATTTTGCCGGCGGTGACTTGCGATTGCGCCAATGTCCGAGTCTTGAAAAACCGGGCATGCCACAGCCATTTGTCGATGCGGATGCTGTCGGCCATTCAGTCGCCCGACGCCAAGTGTTTCAGGGCGGCGAACGGCGAGTGGGGGTCGGCCTGTCGTTCGACAGGTCGGTTGCGCTGTTTATGCGATCTCGCGGCCGGTTTACCGGCTCGTACGGGGACGTAGCGATCTTCCATCGCGCCCTCGGCGTTCTTCCGTTGGATTCGCTTAAAGCCCAACGCCTTCATGACGCGAGGCAGTTGTTCGTTGCTGGCACCGATCATGGATGTCAGGTCGGCGGTCGGGCTGAAAGGCCCGCCTTTGGCCATCGACCATGCTTTCGACGACAAGCGCTCGGCCATATCGATCCGCACCGCCAACGGTCCCAGCACCCGGTAGCCGCAGTGTTCCAAGAACGTGGCGTTCGTTTCGCGATCGACCGGTACCGACACGCGTCCCGGCGGTGGCAGCGCCGGGACCTTGTGCAAATCTTCCTTGAGCGACCACAGCAAGGCCCGCCACATGATCGCTTCCGGCTTCAACAGGGCCGGGATATAGGCCATATCGCGGCCAAGACGGACGCCGTGTGTCCGTAAGGCGCGTCGATCCTCTCTGCTCAGCGCGTCGATCTGCGCTTTTGCATCTCGGCGGCGGAGAGATCCAAACCCTTCAGAAAGCTGGAACGCCAGACCTCGCGCCGGACCGTTCAACTCTGCGTTGCGCAGGGAAAACAATGCGCTGAAAACATAAAAAAGACGTGTCTGCAGCCATTTTTGCAGCCGCGCCTCAATGCGCGCGCGATCGACCATTTGTAGTGTGTCGTCGGCGAGAACTTGCACATCGGGCCGCATCGGGTCATTGCCGGACTTCAGGCGCGCCAAAGGCGCGTCCCGCCAAGCGAGATACGGTAGGCTTCCATCAACCGATTCCGCGAGCGAAATGGCATCGTCGCCGCAGGTGTCTATCTCCCCTGCGGCAAAAGCGATTTGTGGCCGTAGGGCGCGGAAGGCGGCGTTCGCGACGGCGCGTCCGGCATCTCCCTCGACAGCGCCATCGAATGAAAACCGAAGACCGCGAAGATGTCCGACCGGCTCGCCCTCGATCAGCACTTCGCCAGTGGTCCGCACGGCAGCAACCAAGTCTTGCTGATCTTTCAGCTTCGCGACGAGAACCGAGGTTTTCCGATCAACGAAACGCTGCGTCAGCCGCTCGTGCAGGGCGTCGGAAAGCTTGTCTTCAATGGCGCGCGTCTTCTCCTGCCAATGCAGCGCGTCCGGGGTCCAATCGCCACGAAACGAAACGTAGGTCCACGTCCGAATACCGGCGATCCGGCCGATCAGGGTGTCGATATCCCCATCGATCCGGTCCAGCCTTTTGACGTTCGCGGCGATCATGTCGACAGGCAATGTGCCTTCGTCGGATGACAAGTACCGATACAAAGACAAGGCGAGATTGGCGTGCGCGTCGCTCATGACGCCGCGGAAATCGGGAACGCGGCATATGTCCCACAGTAGCTGGACGTCCTGTGGTGCGATGGCGCGGTCGATGACGTCTTTCTCTTTCGCCAAGCGGTCGAGGATAACCTCGTCGTCGGCGCGCCGAGCACGTTGCAATCCCGGATCACGCGGATACACCCGCAAGCTACGTTGCAGTGCGGAAACGGAACTAAGATCGATATCTTCGTTACGCCAGTAGATGTGCGTCAGCGGGTTGAAGCGGTGCTCTTCGATTCGGCCGGCGACGTCGTCGTCCAAAACTCCGGCTTCCGCCGTCGTGCCGAACGTGCCGTCGTTCATGTGCCGACCGGCGCGTCCGGCGGCCTGCGCAAGCTCGGACGGGTCCAAATTTCGTACCCGGCGACCGTCGAATTTCTTCAATGCCGCAAAGGCGACATGGTCGACATCCATATTCAGACCCATGCCGATGGCATCCGTCGCGACCAGATAATCCACGTCGCCATTTTGATACATCTCGACTTGGGCATTTCGGGTCCGGGGGCTCAGCGCGCCAAGGACGACGGCGGCGCCGCCGCGTTGACGGCGAATTAATTCTGCCAGCGCATAGACATCCGACGCGGTAAAGGCGACGACGGCGGACCGCCTGGGCAGGCGGCTGACCTTGCGGGGGCCGACATGGGTTAAGACCGACATCCGCGGACGTGTCACAATCTCCGCCTCGGGAACCAAGTGTTCCATCAGTGGCCGGATTGTTTCCGCGCCCATGAACATCGTTTCCGTCCGACCCCGGGCGTACAATAGACGGTCGGTGAAAACGTGGCCGCGGTCGGGATCGGCGCACATTTGAATTTCGTCGATGCCGAGGAACGAGACTTCTCGGTCGAGCGGCATCGCCTCGACGGTGCAGAGGAACCATCTTGCATCTTTTGGGACGATTTTCTCCTCGCCCGTTATAAGTGCGACCTGCGCCGCACCCTTGGCCGCGACGGCGCGGTCGTAGTTCTCGCGCGCTAAAAGACGAAGCGGAAATCCGATCATTCCAGACGAATGGCCCAGCATCCGTGACATCGCGTAATGCGTCTTGCCCGTATTGGTCGGGCCAAGGACCGCGGTAATGCGGGCATTGTCGAGGTTATCTACCGGCATGCGGAGACACTGACGGGATCGGCTTCGGATTTCAAGCGGGTGTTCAGTCATCGGCCATCACGACGATTGCGAGCATCGGAAAATAGTCACATTATACGCACGGGTAAACGGGATGACGGTAGTTTTATGCGGATACTGGTTGTCGACGACGACCATTTTGTCTTGCTTGCAATCGCGCGGCCTCTTCGGAAAGCCGGATACGAGGTGGTCGAGGCGTCGCGAATAGAGCAGGTCGTGAAGGCGGCTGAGAGCGGTAAGTTCGATGTCGCGATTCTCGACATCTTCATGCCTGGAATGGGCGGCATAAATGCCATTGAACGCATTCACGCCGGCAGCCCGTCATGCAAGATCGTTGCGATCACCGGAGGCTACAAGGACATGTCGGCGGCGGACACGATTCGCGCGGCGCTCAAGATCGGTGCGACGATCGGTTTCGCGAAACCGATCGATGCCGACGCGTTGTTGTCTCAGGTGCAAAAATGGGGTGCGCCAAAAAAATCGGTGTGATCGATGCCGCAGTCATCGACCGATGGCGGCGTTAAGGGTTGCGAATATGCGATTCATGACACATATCGCTTCCTGTGGCCTGTTCCGGGCCGCTCAGGGGAAATCTGTGACAGGCCGGGGGAACCCGGACCGAATAAGGTTGGACGAAAATGACGAAAGAATCCTTCAGCTTTCAGGCCGAAGTCGGCAAAATTCTCGATATTGTGGCGCATTCGCTTTACAGCCACAAAGAAGTCTTCCTGCGTGAACTGATCTCGAATGCATCGGATGCCTGTGACAAGCTCCGTTACCGGTCGCTGACCGAACCCGAGTTGTTGGCGGGCGATGGAGATTTTGAGATTTCGGTCGCTATCGATCCTAAAGCCAAAACACTGACGGTCTCCGACAATGGGATCGGAATGAACAAGGATGATCTGATCGAAGCCTTGGGTACGATCGCAAAATCCGGCACCCAGGCCTTTATGGAGAGCCTTGCCGACGCGCAATCCGGCGGAGAGGACGCGAAGATGGCTCTGATCGGGCAGTTCGGCGTCGGATTTTATAGTGCGTTTATGGTCGCCGATAGGCTTGAGGTCGTGTCCCGAAAGGCAGGTGACGAGGCTGCTTGGCGATGGACATCGGACGGAAAGGGGGCGTTCGACATCGAAGATGCGACGCGTCACGCACGCGGCACCGACGTGATCGTCCACATCAAGAAAGAAGAAAAAGAGTATCTGGACCCGGCGCGGGTTGAAAATGTCGTCAAGACGTACTCCGACCACATCGCTCAACCGGTCGTTTTGAAGGCCACGAAGAAGGATGACGAAGATCGGACGGTCAACAGCGCGTCGGCCCTCTGGACTCGGCCCAAGAAGGATATTACCGCGGATCAGTACAAAGAATTTTATCATCACGTCGGCATGGCGTTCGACGATCCGTGGATGACTATTCACAACAGTGTCGAAGGCGTGGTCAGTTATACGAACCTTCTCTACGTTCCGACGTACAGGCCGTTCGACCTATTCAATCCCGAGCGCAAAGGGCATCTGAAACTCTACGTCAAACGTGTCTTTATCACGGATGACTGCGAGGCCCTGATGCCGCCGTATATGCGGTTCGTAAAAGGTGTCGTCGATAGCGAGGACATCGACCTCAACGTCAGCCGTGAAATGCTGCAAAACAATCCGGCCGTGGCGAAAATCCGCAAGGCTCTGGTGAAGCGCGTTTTGGGCGAGTTAAAGAAGAAAGCCGAAAAGGCCCCGGAAGAATACGCGACGTTTTGGGATGCGTTTGGGATGGTCCTGAAAGAGGGTATTCACGAAGATTTCGAGAACCGTGAGAAGCTCTTGGCGCTGACCCGGTTCAAGTCGTCCACCGAGGACGGCTGGACGTCGTTGAGCGAGTACGTGTCGCGCATGAAAGACGGCCAAGAGGCGATTTACTACATTTCCGGTCCCGACGCCGAGCAGATATCGAAAAGCCCGCAACTTGAAGGGTTCCGGGCCAAAGGGATCGAGGTTTTGTTCATGACCGATCCCGTCGATGAGTTCTGGTTACCTGCCGTTGGAACGTTCGAAGAGAAATCTTTCAAATCTGCGACCCGAGGTGAAGTCGATTTATCGGAAGTCGATGGAAAAGAGACGTCGGACGACGAAAAGACGGACGACAAAAACGAAAATGAAACGACCGAAGGCCTCGATCCATTGCTAGCGGCATTCAAGATTGCCTTGGGCGATCAAGTCGCCGATGTGCGGACGTCAAATCGGCTGACCGAGAGCCCCGTATGCCTTGTGGCGACCGAAGGGGCAATGGATATGCACCTTGAGCGGTTACTGAAGGCGCATAATCAGTTGGATCAGGAAACTCCGCGTGTCCTCGAAGTGAATCCGACCCACGCGCTGATTGTTCACCTGGCCGGCATCGCCCAAGAAAAAGCGGGCAAGGATCCGATTTTGGACGACGCCGCGTTCCTCCTGATGGATCAAGCGCGGATCGCCGAGGGCGAACCCGTGACCGACCCGCAGGCGTTCACGCGTCGGATGACAGCCGTCATGCAACGCGGGTGGGCCGCCTAAACAGTGTGCTGACTCCCGGACGTCGGCAAACATCGCGTTCCGGGAGTGCGCTTTTACGTCAGCGAGCCACAGAAGCGCTGAATACGCGTGCAAGCGTCTTCGAGCTCGTCGGTTGCGACGGCATATGAAATGCGGAAATGTGGGCTCAGCCCAAATGCGGCGCCATGCACCGCCGCCACGCCTTCGGCCTCCAACAATTCGATCACGAAGTCTTCGTCGTTCTCGATGACCTTACCGTTGGGTGTCTTCTTGCCGAGCAAGCCCTTGCAAGACGGATAGACATAAAATGCCCCTTCCGGCGTGTCGCAGCTAAGACCGGCGGCTTGATTCAGCATGCCGACGGCGAGATCGCGCCGTTCCTGAAAAACCCTATTGTTCTCGGCAAGGAAATCCATCGGGCCATTAAGCGCCGCGACCGAGGCGGCCTGGGAAATCGCCGCCGTGTGCGTGATGTTCTGCGATTGAATGTTGGTCATGGCCTTGATGAGCTCGACGGGGCCGCCGGCAAAGCCAACGCGCCACCCGGTCATGCAAAACGCCTTTGACATGCCGTTCATCGTCAACGTGCGATCTTTCAATTCGGGCACGACCTGGGCAATGGTGAAGAACTCGAAATCGTCATAGACCAAGTGTTCATAGATATCGTCAGTCAGAACCCAAACCTGCGGATGCTTCACAAGTACACGCCCGAGCGCTTCAAGATCCGCGCGCGTGTAACAGCGTCCGGTCGGATTGGACGGCGAATTCAGGATCAACCATTTGGTCTTGGGCGTGATGGCGGATTCCAGTTGCTCGGCGGTGAGTTTGAAATCGGCGTCGGCTGGACAATCGATCACCACCGGAACGCCATCGAAGATTTCGACGATATCCGGGTAACTAACCCAATACGGCGCCGGGATGATCACTTCGTCGCCCGGATCGATTGATGCCATCAGTGCGTTGAAAATGACTGGTTTTCCGCCGCAGCTGACGTGAATCTCGTCGCGGCTGTAGTCCAGTTCGTTGTCTCGTTTGAATTTGGCGATAATGGCGTCCAAAAGCTCCGGAATGCCGTTGACGGCGGTATAGCGGGTCATGCCGTCGTCGAGCGCCTTCTTTGCCGCCTCGATCACGTGGTCGGGGGTGTTGAAATCCGGTTCGCCGACACTGAGCGAGAGGATATCCCGTCCGGCCTCCTTCAAATCCCGTGCTTTTTGCGCGATGGAAACAGTGGGTGACGGCTTCATGGCGCTGAAGCGCTTGGCGACGATGGACATCGATTTCCTCCGAAAGGCTTTAGTGATTTTTGAACGGCACCGGACTTTACGCCCGCCGAAGATGTGCATCAAGGCAGGCGGGACGGAATCGCGACTCGCGCCGTGAACGACCGTCCCTTATATAAGGGGCATGGATACGCGCCCCTTGTTCATCCCTGAAAAACAACCCGCCTTCGACCTGCCGGCGGATTATGGCTTGTCGTCCCCGTTTGAGCCGTCGGGCGATCAGCCGCGTGCGATCGAGGAACTGACCAACGGGTTGCTGGCCGGCGACCGGGATCAGGTTCTGCTCGGCGTCACGGGGTCGGGAAAAACTTTCACGATGGCGCACGTCTTGAAGAATCTGGCCCGTCCGGCTTTGGTTCTCGCACCCAACAAGACACTGGCTGCGCAGCTTTATGGGGAGATGAAGGACTTTTTCCCCGAGAACTCTGTCGAGTATTTCGTCAGCTATTACGACTACTACCAGCCCGAGGCCTATGTGCCCCGAACGGACACCTACATTGAAAAAGACGCATCGATCAACGAGCAGATTGATCGCATGCGCCATTCAGCGACACGCGCGCTGTTGGAGCGCCCCGACACGATCATCGTAGCGTCGGTTTCGTGTATCTATGGTATCGGGGCGGTCGAGACATATTCCGAAATGACGATGCGGGTCACAGCCGGCGATACCGTGGACCAGCGCGATTTCATGAAGCGTCTCGTCGAGATGCAATATCGCCGCAACGATCAGAACTTTCACCGTGGCGCGTTCCGGGTCCGCGGCGACGTGATCGAGGTGTTTCCCTCGCATATGGAGGACCGCGCCTGGCGACTGTCGTTTTTCGGTGACGAGCTTGAGGGTATCTGGGAGATCGACCCGCTGACTGGTGAAAAGACGGGCACATTGCCCGCGATTACGGTTTATCCGAATAGCCACTATGTCACGCCGCGACCGACTCTGATCCAGGCGATTCCGCAGATTAAAGAGGAACTGAAGGTTCGGTTGGCCGAACTGCGCGCCGTGGACAAGTTGTTGGAAGCACAGCGCCTTGAAGAACGGACCGGTTTCGATATTGAGATGTTGGAAACCACCGGACATTGCGCCGGTATCGAGAACTATTCTCGGTATTTGAGTGGTCGAAACCCCGGAGAGCCGCCGCCAACACTGTTCGAGTATCTGCCGGAGAATGCGCTGCTGGTGGTCGACGAGAGCCACGTCACGGTGCCGCAGATCGGCGGCATGTTCAAAGGCGATTTCAACCGCAAATCGACCCTGGCGGAGTTTGGCTTTCGTCTGCCCTCGTGCATCGACAACCGGCCCCTGAAGTTCGAGGAATGGGACGCCATGCGACCGCCGACGGTGTTCGTCTCGGCCACGCCGGCGCCGTGGGAGTTGGAGCGGACAGGCGGGGTCTTTGTCGAGCAAGTCGTTCGCCCGACGGGCTTGATCGATCCTGAATGCATCGTTCGTCCGGTTGAGACACAGGTCGATGACTTATTGGCCGAATGCCGCAAAGTCGCAGCCGACGGCATGCGTGCGTTGGTGACAACGCTGACAAAACGCATGGCGGAAGATCTGACCGAGTATCTTCACGAGCATGGTGTCCGGGTCCGCTACATGCATTCGGACATCGATACGTTGGAGCGGATCGAGATCATTCGCGATCTGCGCCTCGGCGCATTTGACGTGCTGATCGGCATTAACTTGCTGCGCGAAGGTTTGGACATCCCGGAATGCGCTTTAGTAGCGATCTTGGACGCCGATAAAGAGGGGTTCCTGCGCTCCAAAACCTCATTGGTGCAAACCATCGGTCGGGCGGCACGTAACGTTGAAGGCCGAGTGATCCTGTACGCCGACAAAATGACGGGCAGTCTGGAATACGCCATCGGCGAAACCAATCGCCGCCGGGCCAAACAGATCGCATACAACGAAGAACACGGTATTACGCCTGAAAGCGTGAAAAAGGGCATTTCGGAGATCATCGAAGGGGTGCACGAGGGGGATTACGTTACCGTCGATACGGGTGTGACCGGCGAGACGGAGTTGGTCGGCAACAACATGCGGGCTGTCTTGGACAATTTGAATACCAAGATGCGCGACGCCGCGGCGAACTTGGAGTTCGAAGAAGCCGCCCGCCTGCGCGACGAAATCCGGCGCCTGGAAGCGCATGAACTCGGGATCGATAAACCCGGTGTGTCGAAGCGCGCGAAAGCCAAATGGGAACCCGAAGGTAAGAAAAAGCGTCGGCGTTAGGCCACGTCTTCAACGCTCACCATCTCGGTCTTGCGGAAGATGACCGACAGATTATTGGCCGGCATTTTGACCGTTTTGATCAGATGCAGACCGTTGCGCCGACCTTCCAACGCGACGTCGTCTAGGTTCCGCACACCCCAGGTCGCGTCTTGCATCCGAAGCGATTGATCGAAACTTTCGTTGGTTGGCGCGGTGTGCCGGCCGCCGACTTTGAACGGACCGTAAAGATATAAGACCCCACCTTCCGGCAGGTTGCGTCCACCCCCGTCCAGCAATCCGAGGCAGCAGTCCCACGGTGCTATGTGGATCATGTTGATGCAGATCATCGCATCCACAGACATCGTCCAATTTGGTGTTGTGACATCCAATTGTTGTGGAGGTTCGATGTTTCCGATCCCTGCACTGTCCCGCCAGGCGGCGATCGACGAGAGATTCTCGTCGCCGATATCCGTGGGGACCCACGTCAAATGAGGCATGGCATGGGCGAAGTGCGCGGTATGGAGGCCACTGCCGCTGGCGATCTCGAGGACCGTTCCCGATTGCGGCATGACGTCGCGCAAAACGTCGAGAATGGCGTCTTTGTTGCGAGATGCTGCAGCGGGCACCCGTTTTGTCTCGATATATCCGATCATGGCTGCAAATTGGTGTTCAAATCCCTGTGATACAAGCCAAATCCGCAGGGTAAAGATGGTTGTTCGGAGCCGGGGGCTGTGATACGCCAACGCCATGCTGGCGAAGATAAAATCTTTCCTGGGCACGGCGAACCAGGCGGTTGATGAGGATCAAGGCGATCCGCTGACCGCCGCGGCTGCGGCCGTGCTCGTGGAAGCTGCGATGACCGACGGCACCTTCGGAGACGACGAACGGACCGCGATCATCGACGTGCTCTCGGTTGAGTTCGATATGTCGCCGGACGATGCGGCGGACCTGATCGACGAAGCGGCGGCGGATCCCGAGCATGCGAACAAGTTATATGCCGCCACCCGGACGATTCGCGACGAGTTCGACGAGGAGCAGCGGATCGATATGATGGTGATGCTCTGGCGCGTCGCTTATGCCGACGGCGTCCTCCACGACTACGAAGCCAATCTTGTGCGCCGGGTTGCGGGACTGTTGTACGTCAAGGATCAAGACAGTGGACGTGCCCGGAAGATCGCCCTCCAGCAACTAGATATACACGATAACGGATGAGGACCGAAGATGACGTATATTGTCACCGAAAATTGCATCAAGTGTAAGTTCCAAGACTGCGTTGAAGTCTGCCCCGTGGATTGTTTCTACGAGGGGGAGAACTTTTTGGTGATTCATCCCGACGAGTGCATTGATTGTGGTGTCTGCGAGCCCGAGTGCCCGGCCGAGGCGATCGTTCCCGATACCGAACCCGGGGTCGAGAACTGGCTTGAGATTAACAAGAAGTTTGCCGAGGTCTGGCCGAATTTGACACGCAAAGGCGACCAGTTGCCGGATGCCGATGACTGGAACGGTAAACCCGACAAAGCGCCGATGCTGAGCGAAAATCCAGGCGCCGGCGACTAACACGCGTTTTTTCAAAGGCTTATCTGGCGGCCCGCCGGTCTGGGTGTACGGGCGGGGGCTTTTCTGCACTGCAAAAATGTGATATATAATTGGCCAAGCGCAGAAGGTATTGGGGTCTCGGGGACGAGGCCCTTTTGTTCGCGAACAAGTCGAGTTCGCGCCAGAATTTACTTTGAGGCGCAGGTACATTTGTCTCATCCGAGTTCGCCAACCGCGACCGGATGTTTTTTTAGCGAGTGAGTAGATACCCAACATGGCCGATCAACTATTGTTTACCCCCGGTGATTTCGTTGTTTACCCAACCCATGGTGTGGGCAAGGTGTTAAGCGTCGAGGAAGAAGAGATTGCCGGACATACCCTGGAATTGTTCGTTATCAGCTTTGACCGCGACCGCATGACTTTGCGAGTCCCCGTGTCGAAAGCTGCAAACTCCGGCTTGCGAAAACTGTCGTCAAAGAAACGAATGGACGAGGCGATTAACACACTGAAAGGCCGACCACGGGTTAAACGTACCATGTGGAGCCGCCGCGCCGCCGAGTATGACGTCAAAATCAACTCCGGTGACCCAGTCTCGATTGCCGAGGTTGTTCGCGATTTGCATCGTAACGTCGGTCAGCCGGATCAGTCGTTTTCGGAGCGGCAAATCTATGAACAGGCGCGCGACCGTCTTGCTGCTGAGCTTGCCGCGGTCGAAAAGACCGACATGGATAAAGCGACCCAAAAACTAGAAGAAATCATGGAAGCCGCCTGACACATCGGGCGGTGCCATTGGCGGTTTTAAACCAATGGCGATGATAAAAGCGGGCGTCACGCGATGCCGAATGCCATCATCGACAAGATCATATCTGGCGGACAAACCGGCGTCGACCGCGCGGCACTAGATGTTGCGCTTGCGCACGGTTTCCCGTGCGGCGGCTGGGTGCCACGTGGGCGTCGGGCCGAAGATGGCCCACTGGACGCGAGATACCCGATGATGGAAACACCTGAAGCGGACTACGACGTTCGGACCGGCAAGAATGTCGTAGACAGTGACGGTACGTTGATCTTAACGCGCGGCGAGCCGACCGGCGGTACCAAGTTGACCCTCGACCTGGCTGCGGATATGGGCCGCCCGTATCATATCGTTGATCTCAAACGCGGGCATTCGCCCCTTGCAGCCCTAAAATGGCTCGAAGCAAGACAACCGCGCACGTTGAACATCGCCGGCCCACGCGAGAGCGAAGCGCCAGGAATCTACGACGAGGCGACAGTCTTTCTGCAAAACCTGTTTCAGCTGGCCTCTGCGGAGTCATAACGGTTAGTCCGCTGCGATCACTTTCACACGCTCTCCTTCCGCAAGGCCGTCGGAGATAACATTGAGGTTCAAGGCCTTGAACCAGTCTTCGCCGAAATCGTTGTATTGCATGCTTTGAGCGAGGCTTTCGATAGTCTCGCCGGGGCCGACGCGCTTCACGTTGACACGCGGGGGTTTCAGGTCGTTCGCGTCCTCGGGCGTAATAAGTTCGAAGCTGTAGGTCGTTCGACGCAATGGCGTCGACATGTCGACCGTGACGCGGGGATCGGTCAGGAAAACGAACCGATACAAACGCTCACGGGCAGCACGGATGGCGATCAAGCGGATATCACGGACACCGCGATTGGTGTCCGCCCGTGCACTCCCCGTCGCTGCCGAAAGACCATTGATCGTGATCGTTTCGACGTTTTCCAACGCCTTAAGACCAATCTTTGGGCCCCAGTGTTGAGTTAAATATCTGCGCAAATCGGGCATGCCGGTGGCGACGTTCGGCCGCTCCATGTCGAATATGACAGTCGTGCCTTTTTCATCGGTGCCGGTAACCTGGGTTCGCCCATTGTCGACCTTGAAGCCAGGCGGAAAGTCGAATTTGAAGCCTAGAACAGGATGGATGAAGGTATCATCGCGCATGAAGCCCTCACGTGGATCTTTGCCAAATAGGACGCCGTCCACTTGAGCCAGAAATGGGTCACGATTTCGCTTGGGATTCTGCGGACGATTTCTTGCCGCCAATTCGGCGGCCTGTTGAATGCGATCGGTCGTCCGCGGGTGGGTCGACATTATATTAAACCCGTCGCCCGTTCGACCTGCTTTCTTGGCTTCGAGCTTTCCTTGCGCATCCAGCTTGGCAAAGAAATCCGTCAAGGCCGATGGATCATATCCGGCGCGCACCATATAGCGCGCTCCCAGCCGATCTGCCTCTAGTTCTTGTCCCCGAGAATAGCTTTGAAGTGCCGCTTGCGCGCCGAACGACACCGCATTTCCAACGCCCGCCGGTGCGCCAAGGACTTGTCCCAGGATGCCGACGGCCGAGAGGCCGATATTCGTCGCCATCGCCGCGGAATAGCGCTGCGCTGAATGACGGGCTGTCACATGGCCGATTTCATGGCCGATGACGCCGGCAACCTCGGCCTCGTCCTCGGCCAAGGCGATCAACCCGCGCGAGATATAGATATACCCGCCTGGTAATGCGAAGGCGTTGACCGTGTCGTCGTTGAGCACGAAGAACTGAAAGTCGAGGTCGGGAAACTCTGAATAGGACGCCAGATCCTCGCCGATCCGGTTTACATAGCGTTGCAACGTGGCGTCGTCATAGGTGCCGCCAAAAGCATCCAGCATTTTCGGGTGTTCTTCAGCGCCGATCCGTTTTTCGTCTTCTTCGGACATGAAGGCCGTGAAGCTTTGCTCGCCTGTCGCAGGATTGGTCGTGCAGGCTTGGAGCAGCGGCAGCGTACCAATCATGCATGCTACGAACAGAAAGCGGTTAATAACGCTTGGCATGCGTGTCTCCGGTTAGTTCCCAGTTTGGCAAAGCATACAGCGCCGCACCGTGGTCCTTCAACGCGACAAGACCTCAATTTGTTCGGGATGACTAAGGTTGATCATTGGGCCATTGCGGCTATCGAGCCAGCCTCTAACGCGAACGCTCTGTCCGGACAGCGAGAGCAAGTCGAGATTCGCTGCTTTGAAAGCTTTCAAGTTTTCTCGCGAGATGCTCACCGTGAAGTCAGCGCGCCAATCATCACCGAAGTTAAGGTAGGTACGACCTTTGACGCGGGCCGCATCAACGATACGCCCTTCGACGAGTTGGAAACTCCCCAGCAGTTTCATCAAGGTCGCCGGGTCGGGATTGCGGATCGCATAATATGGCAGAGCCCAAATTCCTTGCCGGTTTTGTCGAGCGTGCCGTTCGTGGGACAAAAGTTCCGGCACAAAACTGCGATTGTCGGAAAAGCTGTAAACCCGTGCATATCCCGCCTTGAGCATTTCCGCTTGGACCCATTTTCGCTCGCCATCCTCTTGATTGACGTGCAAGTGGGCGAGAAGGCGACCGTGGCGATCCATGCGGCGTCCGCCGAACGATATCTCGACGGTCCGATGAAGCACGAGCTCGGAAAGATGTGCCTTTGCTTGGTCGGCGAGTGGCCAGGCCACGAAATCGGCTCGACCCAAGGGTAGTTTAGGGGATTGCAGCCCAACCAGACGAATCTCGTAGCTGTTCATCAACGGTGTGTCGATGAAAAGAGTGTCGCCGTCCACAATTTCGGTCACGTTCGCGACATGGGCGGTTTGAGCTTGCGTCGGCGCCCCGGAGGCTGCCAGTACAATAAGGAACAAGCTGATCGCAATGGTATGCCGCTTAATCATGGCTCCACTCCATCATCGCATAGACGTCGCGCAACGTCCGACCGTCTTCGCGCATGTGAGCTAACGTCGTCGATCTCTCCCGTTTCGCCAGTCGTTTACCGTTCGTGTCGAGAATGAGCCGATGGTGATCATACGTCGGTGTCTCTAGATCGAGCAGGTATTGAATCAACCTGTGAACATCCGTTGCGTCGAACAGGTCTAGGCCACGCGTTACCAATGTGATGCCTTGAAGGTGATCGTCCCACGTCACGGACAAATGATAACTCGTTGGCGTATCCTTTCGGGCGAGCACGATATCTCCGAACCGGGCCGGATGAGCTTCGACACGACCGGCTTTGACGTCATGCCAAGCGAGCGTTCCGGTCCGACGGACGGCTTCGGCCATATCCAATCGCCAGGCATGGGGCTCCCCGGCCGATATTCGCTCGGCCCGTTCAACGCTCCCAAGTGCACGACAGGTACCTGGGTAAATGGGACCGTCTGGTCCATGCGGCGCGCCTCCGGCCGCTTCAATTTCCAACGCGATATCCCGTCTTGTACAAAAACATGGGTAAAGCAAATCCTGTTCATGTAGCTGGCCAAGGGCGTCGGCATAGTCCTCAAGATGCGCGGACTGGATCCGAACTGGCTGCTCCCATGTCAGCCCAAGCCAGGTCAGGTCTTCGTATAGGGCTTCGGTGAATTCCGGTCGACACCGGGCTTCATCTATATCCTCGATGCGGAGCAGAAAACGGCCACCTGTCGATTTCGCTGCCTTGTACGCATAAAGCGCAGAAAACCCGCTGCCCAAGTGCAGCAGTCCCGTGGGACTCGGTGCGAATCGGGTGACTGTCGTCATGGTTGGTTCAGCCTCTCACCTGGCAATGGTCTTCGCTTTTCGGGTTGCGTGACAATTAGCTATCTCATGCGCTACCACTTGTGCACTCGAAAAATAGGAGGGCGCAAGGATGACAGATGAATCGCCGGAACTGCCGAAACTGCAGGGTCCTGTGCTTGAGCCACTTGGTGGTCGGGCGCCGGCGAAACTGGTGATTATGTGCCATGGTGTTGGATCTGATGGCGATGATTTGATCTCGCTGGCACCTTATTTCCAAAAAGTTCTTCCCGATGCGCGTTTCGTATCGCCGAACGCACCTTTTCATTTCGACGGCGGCCCGGTCGGTTATCAGTGGTTCAGCCTACAAGATATGAGCATGGATGCCCGCCGCGAAGGTATGACCGTCGCAGGCCCCATCTTGAACGCGTTCATTGACGATCAGCTTTCGGCGCTCGGACTCACCGACAAAGACATGGTCCTGATTGGCTTTTCCCAGGGCACGATGGTCGCGCTTCACGTTGCGTTGCGCCGTGCAGCCGCCTGCGCCGGGGTTATCGGATATTCGGGAATGCTAATCGATCCGGATTTGCTGGCGACAGAACTGACGGCGAAGCCGCCCGTTCTCTTGTGCCATGGCCAGGCGGACGACGTCGTACCTTTCGATTTTATGCCGGCGGCCTTGTCCGCATTGCGCGAATACGGCATCAGCGCAGAAGGCCTGGCGCGTCCCGGGCTTGGGCACGGATTGGACGATGACAGCATTAAGGCCGGTATGTTCTTCTTGGCGGAATGCTTCGGCGTCAATCTACAGGATTTATAGGCTGATCGGGGGCGACTTTCAGAACGCGTAAGCCACGAATTTTTCACTATCGAGGATTTGGCTTTTCTACAAGATCGTGTATTGTTTGAACGTGCCGGCCAGGAGATTTTGTGTTTCATGTCGATTGACGGGTATAACGCGCTAGCTTTAAACGCGGACTTTCGTCCGCTTAGCTACTTCCCTTTGTCATTGTGGTCCTGGCAGGACGCACTCAAAGCGGTTTTCTTGGATCGCGTTGCCGTCGTCTCCGAATATGACAAAGTAGCCCATTCGCCGACCCAGGAATTTCGGCTGCCGAGTGTCATCGCGTTAAAAGAATACATCCCCATGAACCGACAGCCCGCGTTCACGCGGTTCAATGTATTTCTTCGCGATGGCTTCGCATGTCAGTATTGCGGTGGTGGTTTCGCCGCCGAGGAATTGACATTCGATCATGTCGTTCCGCGTTCGCGCGGCGGGCGGACGACATGGCAAAATGTGGTGACCGCCTGCTCGCCGTGTAATTTGACGAAGGGTCACAAGATGCCCGGACAGGCACACATGCATCCGTTGCGAGCGCCGGAAAGACCGACATGCTATAGCCTTCAAGAAAACGGTCGGGCATTCCCGCCAAACTATTTGCATGAGAGTTGGCGGGATTTCCTTTATTGGGACAGCGAACTCGAAGACTGATCATCGGCTGGACAAGACTGGTCCGCATGCGGCATACCGACAGTCTGTCGTAGAGGAAAATCCATGTTTGAAAAGCAACGATTCATTGATGATTGCGCGGTAGCGGTGCGCGACGGACAGGCGGCCGTACGCGAGTTGGTCGCGGAGGCGGTGTCGGCCCCTAATGGTATTGTTAAGGAATTGGGCGAACCGGTCCATGCAGGGATTGATTTGATCCACAACGACGCTGACTTGACGATCATCAACTTCGTTTGGGCGCCGTACATGACGCTAATTCCCCACAACCACAACATGTTCGCGGTCATCGGCTTGTACAACGGCCGTGAGGACAATGTCTTCTGGAGGCAGACTGAGAATGGCCTTGAGGCGGCTGGTGCAGACTCGTTGGGTACGGGGGATGTTGCTACCCTTGGGCACAACATCATTCACTCGGTTGCCAACCCACTCGGAAAATACTCGGCCGCCATTCATGTGTATGGCGGTGATTTCTTTGAACCTGAGGAACCGCGCAGCGAATGGGATCATGAGACGTTACAGGAACGTCCTTGGGACGTCGAAACGACCCGCGCGGCATTTCGCGACGCCGAGGAACGGTTCCTTGGTAGCAGGTAGCCAGAGGTAGCGAAGCTCAGGCCATCGCCGTCATAATGCCGTCGTAGGCATCTTCGAAAAACTTGCGAGCTTGATCCGACAAATCAGGGTCGGCACGTTCAACCGCTTTCATAAAAGCGAGTTTCCCCATTTTGAGATGCAAGGATTGAACGCCAAGCTCACGATGGCGTAGGCCGGTTGCTTTCAAGGTTTCACCGAGTAAATCAGGGTTTGCAGCTTGTGTGGCAATAGTGCTCAGCAGTGTCGCGAACATGGCGCGCTGTTGATCCCTGTTGCCGAACATTTCTTCGGCGCCGGGGACGAGTTGGAACAACTCTTCGTAAAAATAGTCCGCGCAGCGATTGCTGAATGCTTCGTCCAGATCGATAGAATGGCCATCTGGAGTGAATGATGAACGGGCAAACGAGTCCATTACTACCTCCCGCCGATTAGATCGGCGACTCAACGTTCACAGTACACTCCGATGATGCCCTGCTTCTTTGGCGAGGCTTCAAAAATTTAACCATAACTTACATCTCGTTTTAAGCGTTATGCAACCAGATAAACACCTAAATGGTGTGTGCCAGTCGAAACGTCAGCGCAGTGCTACCGAGGCATGTGCCGATGTGGCCTGCTGCCGACAAAGTGTCGCCGATAAGCCTTTGACAATGGCGGTAAAAACACTATAACCCCGCGACGACTTCCGGTTCGTGGTGCTGAGCACCCAGCCTATAGGACGGTCCTATGGGCACCCGGGACAACAACACCCGGAAAACGAGGGTTATGAGATGAGTAAACGAATTAGTTCGAAGTACAAGATTAACCGCCGTTTGGGCGTCAACCTTTGGGGACGCCCGAAAAGCCCCGTCAATACCCGTGACTATGGTCCGGGCGAACATGGCCAGCGACGCAAGAAGCCGTCGGATTTTGGCTTGCAGTTGATGGCGAAACAAAAGCTGAAAGGCTATTACGGCAACATTTCGGAAAAGCAGTTCCGTAAATACTATAAGGAAGCCGTCCGCCGCCGTGGGGATACATCGGAAAACCTCATCGGCATTCTGGAGCGGCGCCTCGACGCCGTGATCTACCGCATGAAGTTTGTGCCGACGGTTTTCGCGGCCCGCCAATTCATCAATCATGGTCATATCAAGGTGAACGGAACCCGTGTAAACGTGGCGTCTTACATGGTCCGAGAAGGTGACGTCATCGAAGTCAAAGAGAGCTCGCGGCAGATTCCGATCGTTCTCTTGGCCAGCGAGAGTGCTGAGCGCGATGTTCCGGACTATGTTGAAGTTAACCACCAGCGCATGACAGGAACTTTCGTTCGCCAGCCGAAACTGGAAGACGTGCCGTATCCGGTTCAAATGGAACCGAACCTGGTCATCGAATTTTACTCGCGTTAATTCGCGCAATATTGCCTTATCGAAGGCCGGTGCCGGCTACGGGCATCGGCCTTTGTTAATTTTGGGACATGTCGAGAGCATCCCGCGCTATGTCGACCGCTGTCGAAACGTCCCCATTTTCCGAAAACTGCAGAATGCCGCGAATTCGATCAGGTCGTGAAATCGACCAGCGTGCCGCGCGATAACTCCGTCGGCAAGCTAGACGGGTCGACGTTAAGGGCGTTAATCGCCTGCTGCGAGCGTTCGAAATCACGCTCCGTTTGCAAAGCCTGGACGCGATCACTTGCAGCGCGTTCACTGCGTCTTCCGTCGCGATCCGCCAAGAGTTGCCGTAGCGTATCTTCATTGGCGGCCGCCGGGGGTGCAGTGCTTGTCAAATCTTCAAGCGGCGGCAGCGGTGCGCCCGGCTCGTTAAGTTCCCTTTCCAACAAGCGATCTTGAAGCGCCCGATCTTCGTCCGCGTCCAAGCGGGCGTTTCGTTGGAAAAGGCGGTCGTCATCAAGCGTGCGAATGCGTTGATCTTCAATTTGACGACGATCCGTCTCGTCGCGGATTAACTCGCGTTGAAGGCGCGTACGCTCAAGGTCTTCGGAAACGCGCTCGCCACGAAGCCGTTCTTGCGCAAGCCGCTCGCTCTCGCTGGCACGCGAGGCGATGTCTTGCTGCAATCTCTGTGCCTGCACGGAAGCTGCGGCGTCGCGTTGCGCTTGCAAGCGCTGTGCGCTTCCTGCGATGGAAATTTCCACCATATCCGGCCTCAATACCTTGGCTAAATACGGCGTGTTCTACGTCTGAGTGCCATTGGCACGCCCCTTCTGGGACCCCAAATGTAAGGAATCTTGTCCAAAAATGCAAAACCGACATGTACCGGGCGGTTTCAGGCGTACGTCGGCAGATGTTGGCTTTGGACGCATGTTTTGGCAGGGATTTGAGGCATTTCGGTGCCGCACGGTTGCACCAAGGGAGCGGTTGGTTTAAGAGCCCACGATGGATTATCCGGACCCACTCATCCACGGCAAATTAGTTAAACGCTACAAGCGATTCTTGACCGACGTGGAACTCGACGACGGCTCGATTGTGGTCGCGCATTGTGCCAATTCCGGTTCGATGGAGAGCGTCAAGGAGCCGGGCGCCGACGTTTGGATTTCGCCGGCCCGTAACCCGGATCGCAAGCTCAAGTTCACATGGGAATTGATCCGGGTGGGAAAGACCCTTGTTGGTATTAATACGTCATTACCCAACATGATCGTATCCGAAGCGATCGAGAGCGGCGCTATTGAAGAACTTCGGGGATATGGGTCGCTTCGGCGCGAGGTTAAATACGGTAAGAACTCACGGATAGATATTCTCCTAGAGGATGAGAGCAAGCCGAAGTGCTACGTTGAGGTAAAGAATACGACGATGCGCAGAAATCTTGATGATGGCCCCGTTGAATTTCCCGATGCTGTGACCTCGCGCGGGACCAAGCATTTGGGCGAACTCGCCGATATGGTGGCAGAGGGCCATCGTGCAGTTATGTTTTATCTGGTTCAGCGCGAGGACGCCGACACGTTTACGGTGGCGAATGACATTGATCCGGCCTACGCTGCGGCGTTAACTGAGGCCATGAAGGTCGGCGTCGAGGTGCTTTGTTATGCATGCGCCATGTCGCCAGAGCGTATTACCGTGGCGCGACGCCTGGCGCTGGATATTTAAATTGTTTTTGTAGGCCCGGGCATATTATTGCTCGCGTGCTTACATATCTCGAAAGACGATGGATATGGATATGAATGATCAGGCAGTGAAAGTTCCGGCCCGCGACGGTCGGTACATAAAAATTCATAACGCCGAGGGATTTGCCGGTATGCGCAAGGCCGGCCAGCTCGCGGCGGAGTGCCTGGATTTCATTACACCCTACGTCAACGCCGGGATCACCACCGGTGAACTGGATAAACTCTGCCACGACTGGGGGATCGAACGTGGGGCGATCCCCGCCCCTTTGAACTATCGCGGCTTCCCAAAGTCGATTTGTACGTCGGTAAATCACGTGGTCTGTCACGGAATCCCCGGCGAAAAAGTCTTGCTGGACGGGGATATAATCAACATCGACGTCACGTTGATCCTTGATGGATGGTATGGCGATACGAGCAGAATGTTCTATGTCGGTAAGCCGAGCGTGAAAGCGCGAAAGTTGGTTGAAACGACCTTTGAGTGCATGTGGCGCGGGATCGAAGTGGTTCGGCCGGGCGCGACACTTGGTGATATCGGCCATGCGATCCAATCGTATGCGGAATCCAAGAGATACTCCGTGGTTCGTGATTTCTGTGGACACGGTCTGGGGCAAGTTTTCCATGATGCCCCGAACATTATGCATTTTGGCCGCGCCGGCGAAGGCGAAGTGTTACGTGAGGGAATGTTCTTCACGATCGAGCCGATGATCAATGCCGGGAAACTAGACGTGAAAATTCTTTCCGATGGCTGGACAGCCGTGACCAAGGATCGGTCGTTGTCGGCACAGTTCGAACATTCGCTCGGTGTTACCGCCGACGGATATGAGGTCTTCACCCGCTCTCCCACCGGGTTGGACGCACCTCCTTACGACGTCTAGTTCCGTGTCTTCGGTCTGAGCCATGAACGATCACCCGTCGCGGATAAATTCAGGGCATCGGCAAAGACTTCGAGAACGATTGTTGACGTCGGGCGTCGACACACTTCCCGACTATGAACTGCTGGAAATGACGTTGTTCGCTGCCATACCGCGCGGCGATGCGAAGCCATTGGCGAAACGCTTGCTGGCGCAATTTGGTGACTTCGCCGAAGTGATTTCCGCCTCGCCGGAGAGACTTCGCGAGGTCCATGGTGTGGGCGGTGCGGCGGTCGCTGCGATCAAGGTGGTCGAAGGTGCCGCGCACCGGCTCTGCCGCGCGTCAATCATGGATAAGGCCGTTTTGTCCAGTTGGGACCGTGTCCTTTCCTATTGCCAAGCCCGCCTGGCGCGCGCCGAAAGGGAGCACTTTCGGATCCTGTTCTTGAACAAGAAAAACGTGCTGGTCGCCGATGAAGAGCAGCAACGGGGGACGATAGATCATACGCCTGTTTATCCCCGGGAAGTCGTCAAACGTGCGTTGGAGCTAGGCGCCGCTGCCATCATCATGGTGCACAATCATCCTTCCGGTGATCCCGATCCGTCAAAGGGTGACATTGCCATGACACGAGAACTGGCCGAGATTGCGCGCCGGCTCGACATTCAGGTCCACGATCACATTATCGTTGCGCGAAACGGTCATCGGTCATTCAAGTCCTTGGGCTTGCTCTAGGCCGGCCTTCGCGCGACGCTCGACCGATGTTGAGCGATATAAGCCGTTCCGCCATTTTGCCGGAAACAGATCTGCCGTCGTCGAAAGCGCTGATCGCGCGCGGCAAGGCGCTGGCGTCAGATGTCGACGTGAAACGCTGTCGGTTCCTGGACCGGTCCGGAGTCCCATCAGAATCCGCATTTAAACGTCAACAAGCTGAGGCTGAAAGATGGATGTTCCATGCCCAGGTTGGTTGGCGTGATCCCGAAGTTACCGCACGAAACATGGCTGAAATATCGGGACGCGTCGCCGATGCGGGCGGGTGCGTCGACCGATACGGCATATGCCTAGACTGGAGTATGGGCTATCCACCGGACCAACGCGACGATCGGCATCGCGGAACAGGTCTTGTGATGCGTTCGGATGACGATTTCGAACTCTTGACGAGCGCCAGTGATGCCGCGCCTCACTTCGGCGACTTTATTATCGGTATGCCGGCCGCTGTCGAAAACACCGTGGCCGCACTTCGCGCCGGCGCGACCAGTATTGGAAACTTGGGTCAGTATTTTACCTTTCGGCTGCCCGATTGGGATGACGACGTTGCAATCACCGCCGCTACCGTCGAGGCGATCGCCTTGTGTGCGGCACAGTCGGTCAACGTATTGGTCCACTCCAACCTAGACGACGGGTTTGCAGCACGGTTCTCGGATCTGGCATGTGCTGTGGGTGCGGTGCGCATCGAACGTTATATTGTGAGCGATTTGCTGGGCGCGTCCATCGGTCACTGTTTCGGGCATACGTTTTCCGACTTGCCGGTTCGCCAGGCGTTTCACCTGGCCCTGCACAATGTGTGCGATGACCCTGGAACCATGATTTACGGCAATACGACGTCTTTCACGTCGGACCCGGCGGAAAGTTACGCCGCGCTGAGCGCTTATCTCGGGGCCGATATGGCCGCCCTTCGTTGGGCGCCGACGGGACATGCGTTGACGCCGATCCCGGTAACCGAAGCGATCAGAATTCCCAACGTCGACGAGATCGTCGATGCGCAAGTCTTTGCCGCGCGTTTGTCCGAGCGCATCGCGCCAGTGATCGCAGACGAGCCGCCGAGACTAGTCCGCGATGTTGCCGACCGGCTTATGGAAGCAGGCGAGCGTTTCGCCGACGCTGTCCTGACCGGACTGGGGGAGGAGGGGTACGACACTAACGACCCGTTTGAACTATTGTTGGCGCTTCGACGGATCGGTGCATCGGAACTGGAAAGGCGGTTCGGCCCCGGGGTCGAGGACGACAGAACATATAACGGTCGCGCGCCTGTTGTCGCCGCTAGCGTTGTCGGAGAAATCGCATCCGCTGCGGACCGTATCGTCAAAGGCCTTGATGAAACGATCGTGCGCGCGCTTAGCGATGCTGCGCCCGTCATCATCGTCGCGACGACAGATGTGCACGAGTACGGAAAGAGATTGATTGACGAGGTCTTGAACCGGCTATGTCTTAAGCCTTTGGATGGCGGTATAAGCGTCGATGCCGACGATTTGGCGGCGGCTGCGATTGCTGGCGGGGCGGATGCGATTGCGATCAGTACGTACAACGGCGTCGCCGAAGACTTCACGCGGGACCTACAGGCCGAACTCGGGCGACTAGGATGCGATATCCCGATGTACATCGGTGGACGCATGAACCATGTGCCGGACGGCACGAATACCGGAATTCCAGTCGACGTTTCAGCCGAACTCCGCCGGGCTGGAGCAATCGACTGCGATACCATCGAAGATATGCTCGAACACCTGGCGGTGTCAGGATTGAAATCATGAGAATCGGGATCATCGGTGTCGGCCATTTGGGAAGTGCGCTGGCCCGAGGTTATGTTGCGACGGAAATAAGGTGTGATGTCATTTTGTCGCCGCGTGGATCCTCGCAATCGATCGCTTTGTATGAGGAGCACGGGCTGGAAATTGCACCGGACAATGCTGAAGTTGTGCGAAATGCCGACGTTGTGATCATTGCGACACGACCGAATGACGTCGTCGCTACGATACGAATGTTACCATGGCGGGTGGGGCAGACGGTCATTTGTGTTGCGGCTGGCGTCTCGCTGGGCGCGTTGCGTGGTGCCGTGGTCCCAGCCGAACCCGTCCGCGCCATGCCCGTCTTGGCCAGTGCGATCAACGAAAGCGCGATACCCTTGTATCCTGCTACGGGAGCCGCTGTTTCGGCGCTATCGCCACTCGGACGTTTGACGCCCTGCCCGACGGAGGAGGCTTTTGCTGCCGTAAGCGCACTCGGGGCTTGGTTCGGTTGGTTGTTCGCATTGACTGGAACGGTCTCGGAATCACTCGTCGCACAGGGTGTGTCTGAGGAAACGGCGCGCAAGGCAACTGCGGATATGATGCGCGCTGCGGGCGCCATGATCGCCGCTAACCCGCGCCGCGATCCAAATGACGTCATGCGCGATCTTGCGACGCCAGGCGGGATCACCGAGGCCGGACTGCAGATTCTAAGCGATGCCGACGCGATGGAGCCTTGGTCGAATGCAATGCTGGCAGCGTTCGACCGACTGCAGAAATTGACTTAACTGGATGGCGAGTGGGTGCCGACGGCGCGCCCTTCGTCAATGGCGGTGCGCGTGCGTTTTGCGAGTTTACGTTCGCGTCGACGGCGAATGTACTTCAACGCGACGACATAGCTCGCCCAACCGCCGATAACGGCATAAGGCAGACAGCCCACGGCCATAGATATACCGAGTTCCGCCGCCAATAACGCCAGGAGTTCTAAGACGCCCTGCCAAAAACCGTTGTCGGTCGAAAATGCGGAGTCCCAAGACGACAGAAATGTCGCGTAGCCGGAGATGTCGTTCCACCGACCGAGCATGACTTGTCCGGTCACATAGAACCCGTAGTACATCGGTAACATCGTGAAGACGTTGCTGACCCAGGTCCAGGCAAAGGAAATGACCAGGCTGAACTGGAAGTCCTTGAATGGTTTGAGGAGAAGCCAAGTCATCAGGCACAGATACATCTGGATGCCGACCAATGGAGTTAAAGCCCAGAACATACCGATACCGACGCCGCGTGCCGAATACTCTGCGGAATGTGGGCTTCGCTTCAGCGGGATGAGCAGCTTTAGGCGCGACAGGCGGCCCATCCGCTCCCATAGTCCGCGTGCCATACGCTTCCCGTTGCTCATTAACGGCCCTCCGTCGGCCACGGTCCCCAATTCATCCGCGACGCCCGGATCATGCCATAATCTGAGATGATCACAACCTGCATAACCGTCTGGCTCGCTTGCTTCCGGTCAAAACCGCGTGAACAACAAAAGAAAACCTGGCCTCTACATCGCTGCGTGCGCGGCGTAAGGTGACGATCTGAATTTGGGGGCCAAGATGGTTTTTGCGCGTGTATTCCTCCCTTTCGCGCTGGGGTACTTATTGTCATATCTACTGCGCACCGTGAACTCGGTCATCGCGCCGGCGCTAATTGCGGACTTGGACCTTAGTGCTGCAGATCTCGGCCTTATCACAAGTGCAAACCTGTTTGCGTTTGCGTTATTCCAGATTCCGTTGGGGATCTTGTTGGACCGGTACGGGCCACGAAAGACCGAGGTTTCACTCCTGTTGATCGCCGCAGTGGGAACGGCCGTATTTGCCACTGCCGAGAGCCTCACCCTGTTGGTGGCTGGCCGCGCGATGATCGGACTTGGCACGTCCGCTTGTCTGATGGCGGCATTTACCGCCTATGCCCTGTGGCTGCCGAAGGAACGCCTGCCGGCCATCAATGCCTACCAAATGGTCGCCGGCGGCATCGGGGCCCTGTTCGGGACGACGCCCGTCGAGATGCTCTCCGAACTTGTCGGCTGGCGGGGCGTTTTCTGGGTCTTGACCGCTGCGTTGCTCTGTACCGCCGCGATCTTGTTCACGGTGGTTCCCCGACGCAATGAACCGCGAACGATCACGCTGTCTTGGGGCGAAGCCTTCGCCGGCGTGCGTCATGTCTTCGCAAGTCCCAACTTTTGGCGAATCGCGCCGCTTTGCGTCGCCTCGCAAGGAGCCTTTATCGGAATCCAGAGTCTTTGGCTTGGTCCGTGGTTCGGCGACGTTATGGGGCTAACGCAGCGGGCCGCCGCCAATGCTCTTTTTGTTGTATCGGCGGCGATGATCGCAAGCTATTTGACCCTGGCATGGAGCAGTAGTTGGACGATCAAGCGCGGCATCAGCACGATCGGACTTTCCGTCGCTGGCATGGCATCGTTCCTGTGTGTCCAGATTGTCGTCATCGCAGAGATCATTGAACCGACCATCGGGTTATGGATGGTGTGGGCTTTCCTGGGCACCTTTGGAATTTTGACCTATGCGGGCCTGACCCAGCAGTTTCCCGTGGCGTTAGCCGGTCGTGTCGTGACCGGGATCAATGTGCTGGCGTTTTTCGCAGCATTTCTGGTGCAGTGGGGGATTGGCGTGATTATCGATCATTGGCCGAGCGAGGTGACCGACGGCTTTGCGCCAGAGGGTTACCGATGGGCGTTCCTGTTTGTCGCGGCAGTTCAGGTCATTGCGTTGGTGTGGTACTTTGTCTTCAAGCCGCCTGCGGTAGACGATAGTCCATCGTAACTTGTCCCATGCACTCGTACCCACGGACGATCAGTTTCCCCTCCATCGCGTTGGCGACCACCGCGAGGCGGGTCGTCTCGTTCAGGATAGGCGGCACAACCCAGTCGAATCCGTCGACGATGGCGTCGCGGTTTTCTTGCATCATATCCAGGCGGCCATGGCTATCCTGGCCCCGACCATGCCCGGGAACCGACCGTTTCATCCAGTGATTGGCACATGCGGTCGGATTCTCGTGCAGGCTAAACCCTCTTTCTTCCCGTTCGATCAGGCAGGATTGATCCGGAGACGTGCCGCTGAGCGTGAAGAAGGCGGGCATGGCGATGGGCCGCTCGCACAATAGCTCTTTTGCTTCGTCATATGTCGCACAATTGTCGAAGACTTCACGCAATAGAAACGTCGGCGGCGGCGCTGTGCTGGAAAACAACCGCAGACGATTGATCGGCCAATCCGCCCAGCACGAGTGCGTCCATTTTCGGAAGGGCGGCTGATTGATCGCAGCGGAAAACCGACCGGGCGCCATCGCGGTGACGACGCCAACCGCGCCCGGCCAGGTCACGTTATGATAGATGCCGGCCTTGCCTTTGAATTTTGCAACGACAACGGTTTCCCCCAGCCCATCCAAGGGCCAGTCCAATGTTCGAAGCATTCGGTTGCCGACGCCGGAGGGATCGGGGCCGGCGCCCGTCGTGCAACTCCACTCATAGGATAGATTCAACAGCCAGGCGCCGGACATACCGACTTCATCCGCGACGGTGGCGATTTCCGGCATGAGGGGGCTGCGTTGCCGGCCGAGCCAATAACGCGACAGGCTATCGCCGACGGTAATGGCGAGCTTCCCATAATGCTGACGTCCCGCCCTCACAATGGCTTCCAGGCGGCTGGTTTCGGCTCGCGCCACGGCGGGCGCACCGCCGATGGTTGCGTCGACGAAGGGGATTTCGACAAGTTGGCGCGTCTCGGTCATGGCCCATCTTATAAGGCCCAATGACCGGCATGTCATGACGGCATATGCCATCGCTTACGGTCTTTAAAAAATCGCGCACGTCGCTATGATCGCCGCGCGTTATAAAGGAGCCTCCAATGATCCCTCGATACAGCCGTCCGGTCATGGCCGCGATATGGGAACCCGCCAACAAATTCCGCATTTGGTTCGAGATCGAGGCCCACGCCTGCGATGCCATGGCGAACCTCGGCGTCATCCCAAAAGAAGCCGCCGCTGCCGTTTGGGCGAAGGGGGATAAACCGTATACCGACCAGCGTATTCAACGGATCGACGAGATCGAACGGGAAACGAAACACGACGTTATTGCCTTCACGACCGAGCTTGCTGAACACGTCGGCGAAGAAGCCCGGTTCGTTCATCAGGGGATGACGTCTTCGGATGTGCTCGATACGTGTTTGGCGGTGCAAATGACCCAGGCCGCCGATATTCTGTTGACCGATATCGATCAGCTATTGGCGTCACTGAAACGTCGTGCGCTTGAGACAAAATTTATGCCGGTTATCGGCCGATCGCACGGTATCCATGCCGAACCGACGACCATGGGTTTGAAGTTCGCGCGTTTCTTTGCCGAGTTCTCTCGGAACAAAACGCGGTTGTTGGCGGCGCGCGCCGACATTGCGACCTGCGCGATCTCGGGGGCGGTCGGCACGTTTGCCAACATCGACCCCAGAGTTGAGGAATACGTGGCGGAAAAGCTGGGTCTGTCGCCTGAACCGATTTCAACACAGGTGATCCCCCGCGACCGGCATGCGCATTTCTTTGCCGTTCTTGGCGTCGTAGCAAGCTCTGTAGAGAACATTGCGACCGAAATCAGGCATATGCAGCGCACTGAGGTCCGCGAGGCCCAAGAATACTTTGCACCGGGTCAAAAAGGCTCGTCGGCAATGCCGCATAAACGCAATCCGATCTTGACTGAAAACCTGACAGGTTTGGCGCGGATCGTCCGTTCCGCCGTGGTTCCCGCATTAGAAAACGTGGCCTTATGGCACGAACGGGATATCTCG
Source organism: Rhodospirillales bacterium (assembly GCA_965222395.1). GTDB lineage: Bacteria > Pseudomonadota > Alphaproteobacteria > Rhodospirillales > Casp-alpha2 > UBA4479. The sequence goes on along the minus strand of OZ244947.1, from coordinate 2,217,002 downwards.
CATTCGTCGGTGGAACGAATGATCGGCCCGGACGCGACTGTAACGCTCGATTTTGCCCTCGCCCGCCTTTCCGGGGTGGTTGAGAAGTTGGTGGTCTATCCGGATAACATGCAGAACCACATGAATGCTTTTGGCGGCATCCATGACGCACAGCGCGTGTTGCTGCATCTTACCCAAAATGGTGTGAGCCGCGAGGACGCCTACAAGATCGTGCAGCGCAACGCGATGCGGGTTTGGAAAAGCTTCGGGATCGATCAAGACAATCCGGACACACCGCCGGTTCTCGACGATGTCGAAAAGGCGGCTGCCGAACATGACAACCGCCTCGCGTACTTTCTGGAACATGATGCGGGACTCGCCGAGGTGCTCTCACCCACTGACTTGAAACAACTGCTCGGAAAAGACTCGATCGCTTATCACACGGCGCGGGTCGACGATATTTTTGAACGCGTCTTCGGGCAGGAAAACTAAGCCTCGTTCGTCACCTGCTCAATGGCGACAGCGTCAAGTTCGACGATTTTGCTGCGGACCTCATCCTCGGTGACCGAAGCGCCTTTGGATTCAATATCGCTCATGACTTTACGCATTACGTCTTCAATGCCGGGCTCGTCCATGTCGGCGACGACGACTTCCTTGGCGTAATCCTCGGCAGCGTCACCTGTCAGGCCAAAATGCTCCGCCAGCCACAGGCCCAAGAGCTTGTTGCGGCGGCTTTCCGCCTTGAATGTCAGCGCTTGGTCCAGCTCGAACTTGCGTTCTTCGCCTTTCTCGCGTTTGGAAAACGAATCAGCCATTGGAAATCTCCCTGAATGCATGCAGCTTTGCTTGCGCCATAAATAGGCCTGAGAACCCGGGATCGCAAGCGTTTGCGCCCTGGTCAGACGGGTACGAAAGCATTAATTGTCGTCCATGTGCACTGTTATCATCCGTTACGATCCGTCGTCTCCGTGGCCCTTGTTGCTGGGCGCAAATCGCGACGAGATGGTTGGGCGCCCATGGCGTGCGCCCGCCCGCCATTGGAAAGACCGACCGTACGTCATTGCGGGCCTGGATGAGGAGGCAGGGGGAACGTGGATGGGGCTCAACGACCACGGCGTCGTTGCGGCGATTCTCAATCGTCGCGGTTCGCTGGGGCCTGCAGATGGTAAGCGGTCGCGTGGCGAATTGCCGCTCGAAGCATTGAGCCACGCCGAAGCCAACGAGGCCGCCGAGGCGATGGCGCACATCGACGGCCGCGCGTATCGCAGTTTCAACTTAGTGATCGCGGATGCGCAAGGGGCTTATTGGCTTCGCTCCACCGGCGACGCTGCGCGTGTCGAGGCGGACATCATTGAGCCCGGCACGTCTATTGTGACTGCGCACGATCTCAATGACACGACATCGCCACGGATTGCGATGTACCTACCACAGTTTCGTGCGAGCGCTGTGCCTGAACCGGATAAAGACGATTGGGGTGGTTGGCCAACGCTTCTAGCGAGCCGCGCGTCGAACCCGAGCGACGGCGAGCGGGGTGGTATGACCGTTGGGGATGGAAGCGGCTTCTCCACCGTGTCATCGTCATTGGTCGCCCTGCCGGGGCCGGATAGGTTCGGCGAAATGCCGAAATGGAGCTTCGCGCCAGGTGCCCCTGACGAGACACCATATTCGCCTGTCGATCTTGATTGATCCTGACGCGATCGCCGATTTAAGGGGTCGCCATGTAGCCCGGCAGCCACCCTTCGTTCGCGTCCCGAAGGGCCGCGACAGGTATTTTCTCGCCTGTCGACAGTGCGATTTCATTGCCACCGGACTGACCTAGTCTGGAGGCCTCAACCCCGGTTTCGGCAGCCATCGCAAGAACGGTCTCGGGCTTGTCAGTGGCGATGATGTAGCGGGCTTGGTCTTCGCCGAACAACCAGGCGTGAGCGGGAACATCGCCATTCTGGATATCGATTGATGCCCCTATACCCCCGGCGAGGGCCATTTCGGTCACGGCCCCGATGATGCCGCCGTCCGAAATATCATGGCATGCGGCGACCAAACCACTTTCGATGGCCTTTCGGACCAAGTCGCCATTCTTGCGTTCGAGCGCTAAGTCGACCGGTGGCGGCGGGCCATCTTCTCGGCCGTGAACCTCGCGCAGATAGAGACTTTGACCCAGATGGCCAGTGGTGCCGCCAACCAAGATCAAATCCAGGCCGGGATCATTCAGCCCGAGTCCAACGGCATCGGCATAATCGTCGATGAGGCCGACAGCGCCGATGGTCGGTGTCGGGAGGATCGCCTGCCCATTGGTTTCGTTGTAGAGCGAGACGTTCCCGGATACGACCGGAAACTCGAGGGCATTGCAGGCTTCGCGCATCCCTTCGATGCAGCCGACGAACTGTCCCATGATCTCTGGCCGTTCCGGATTGCCAAAGTTCATGTTGTCGGTGATGGCCAAAGGTTGTGCGCCGGTCGCGGTGATGTTTCGCCATGCTTCGGCAACGACTTGGCGTCCGCCCTGCACCGGATCCGCTTTGCAGAACCGCGGCGTGCAATCGGACGTCACGGCCAACGCTTTTTTCGTTCCGTGGACGCGGACCAAGGCGGCATCGGCTTTGCCTGGCCGTCCCCTGCCCAGGGTGTCCGCCATGACCATGTGATCGTATTGTTCCCAGATCCAGCGCTTCGAGGCTGCATTGGGTGAGCCGATCAACGTTTTGAGTGCGGCCATGGGATCGTTCGGCGCCGGCACGCTGTTGGGGTCGATCGCCGGCGGCGGCATTGTTGCAACCCAAGGCCGGTCGTATTCCGGCGACGCGAGTGCCAGCGGATCGATCGGTAGATCGGCGACGATTTCGCCTTTGTGTCGAAGCACCATATGCCCGGTGTCGGTCAGATGTCCGACAACCGCAAAATCCAGCTCCCATTTGTCGAAAATGGCCTTGGCGTCGTCCTCGCGCCCCGGCTTCAGGACCATTAGCATCCGCTCTTGGCTCTCCGACAACATCATCTCGTAGGCCGTCATATTCGCTTCGCGCTGGGGAACGTGGTCGAGGTCCAGTTCCACGCCCATGCCGCCCTTGGAGGCCATTTCGAACGAAGACGATGTCAGGCCGGCGGCCCCCATATCCTGAATCGCAACGATCATGTCGGTGGCCATCAACTCAAGGCAGGCCTCGATCAGCAGTTTTTCTGTGAAGGGGTCGCCGACTTGCACGGTGGGGCGTTTCTCCTCGGAATCTTCGGAAAATTCGGCAGACGCCATCGTTGCCCCGTGAATTCCGTCGCGCCCAGTTTTCGAGCCGACATAGACCACAGGGTTTCCGATCCCAGCGGCGGCGGAATAGAAAATCTTGTCCGTATCGGCAATACCGACGGTCATTGCGTTGACCAATATATTTCCGTTGTAGCTCTCGTGAAACTCGCATTCGCCGCCGACGGTCGGCACACCAACACAGTTCCCGTATCCGCCGATTCCAGCGACGACCCCGGAAACCAGATGCTTGGTTTTCGGATGATCGGGGCTCCCGAACCGGAGCGCGTTCAGATTGCAGACCGGACGCGCACCCATGGTGAATACATCGCGCAAAATACCGCCGACCCCCGTCGCGGCTCCCTGGTAGGGTTCGATGTAAGATGGGTGATTGTGACTCTCCATCTTGAAGATCACGGCTTGGCCATCACCAATATCGACCACGCCGGCGTTCTCACCAGGGCCGCAGATCACCTGCGGTCCCTCGGTCGGTAAAGTCTTCAACCATTTTTTGGAAGACTTGTAGGAACAGTGCTCCGACCACATGACGGAGAAAATACCGAGCTCCGTGATGTTTGGCGTCCTGCCGTCGAGGATCTCAAGAATCTTCGCGTATTCGTCGTCGGAGATGCCGTGTTCGGCGATAACGTCGGGGGTGATGTCGGTCACGTCGTGATTCCGTGTTCGGGCTGGAGTTGACGCTTCATAGCAAATGCCGAGGCCAGATACACACCCAAATTTCGGCTAAATACGGCCGAATTTGTGTCACGCCCATCATGCCGATGCCAAGATTTTGCCATATTCCACTTGATGCCGAGTCCCATTCATGGGATTTATCAAGAACTACAAGGACAAACAGGGAAACGCCTGTGCGCAAAACGCTATTCGGGGTGACGATGGGATTGGTGCTGGGGACAGGCTCGGTGGCCTATGCTCTATGCGCAACGCCGACCGACCGCGAAGCCTTCCATGTCCGTGCGCTTCAGACCGATTTGATGGTCGCCGCGCTGACGTGTGATGTTCGTGACGATTACAACGAATTCGCCAACACGCATAAGAACGTCCTCGTCAAGCATGGCCGTGCCCTGAAACAGACGTTTCATGCCATCCATGGCGCGTCTGCCGGGGAACGTGAATTGAATGCTTATATCACCGCGCTGGCCAATAGAACCTCTCAACGGTCCATTTCGGCGCGCACGGCATATTGCGATCAAGCTGACAGAACCTTCGATGCGGTAACACAAATGGCATCCAATGATTTGGTGTCGTTTTCCATGGACCGGCCCCGCGCGGAGGTTGACGTGCCGGGTAGTTGCCGGGTCGAAACCCGGCTGGTCGATAGCCGCAACTAAACCACGACTTATTTCCGGACCATACGGACATCGCCCCGCAGTTACTGCGGGAAGACGATCTCGACGCGTCGATTTTGCGGTTCACGGACACCGTCATCGGTTGGGACCAGCGGCTCCAGCTCACCTTTCCAATCGATCGCGATTTGGGATGTGCCGATCCCGAGACGGCCAAGCTCTGCCTGCACGGCGCGGGCGCGGCGCTCGGACAGGCCAAGGTTATAGCGTTGCGTTCCAGATCGGTCGGCGTGGCCCGTTGCTTCGATGCGGCTGATGCCGCCACGTCGCGCGTTCTCGGCGGCGCTTTCCAAAATGGCACGGGCTTCCGGCGTGATCGTCGATTGATCCCAATCGAAGAAGACGATGAAGTTCCGGGTGACGGGCGGCGGCGGTGGGGCCGGTGCGGGTTCCGGTTGCGCGACGGGCGCAGGTGCCGGGGCCGGTGCGGGCGCCGCGGCGGGAACAGGTGCGGGCATCGGCTTTGATTGAACGCCGAAGGTATAGCGCAATCCAACCATGATCGTGTGCGCGCCGTAATCCGCATCGATGGCGCCGCCTGCGCGGGTGTCCAAGTCGACGTCGCGGACGGTGAAGTAACGATACTCCAGTCCGCCGGTCCAGTTGTCCGTCAGTTGATAACCAACCCCGGCGATCCCTTGAAGTGCCAACCCGTATCCGCTGTCGTCGACACCGGTCGAGCCAACGGGATCGACGCTGATATCCAGCTTACCCATCCCGATACCTGCGCCGACATAGGGCGTGAATCCGGTCGAACTGACGAAATCGTAGTAGCCGTTAAGCATGCCGCTGATTGTCTGGGCGCGACCGCCCGTACTTGTACTGCCGGAACTGTCGACGCCATCGCGACGCATGCCGAATTCCGCTTCGGCGCGAAACCCGTTGGCATAGGCGTGTCCAAGAGACACGACACCGGCGAATCCGGTTTCGTGTTCGACATCTGCATTGATACCGTTGCCGCCCAACTCGGTATCTTCGGCGATGTTCGCGCCGAGGCCGAGCCCCATATACGTCCCTGTCGGTCGGTCGGCGGCCATGGCCGAGGCCGTGCTTAACGTCAACATCGCACCAAGGGCGATCGGCAGAATCCGGTTCATTGGGCAGACCTCAATCATTTGGCGAATCTCATGTCAGAACCCTACCGGATTCGCGGATAAAAGTGAATCGTCTATCTTTTACATCATCGCACTATGGCAATGGTATGGCGGCCGCTATGCCGCGCGGGCCAAGACGCTCTCGAACAGGGCGCGGCCGTCGCTTCCGCCCAGCGCCGGACTAATCAAACGCTCGGGGTGCGGCATCATGCCCAAGACGTTCCGTTTAGCGTTCAACACGCCCGCGATATCATCCATCGATCCGTTTGGGTTCGCGGTCCCGCCGCGTGTGCCGTCCGCGTTGACGTAACGGAAGGCGACCCGATCCTGATCCCGTAGTTCTTTCAGGGTTTCCTCGTCAGCGACGTAATTTCCATCGTGATGGGCGACGGGAACGCAGATGACCTGTTCTTGCGTGTACTGCGATGTGAAGGGGCTGTCGGTTGTCTCAACCGACAGATGCACGTCGCGACACACGAATTTCAAGTCCGCATTCCGCATCAAAATGCCCGGGAGCAACCCGACCTCGGTCAAAACCTGAAAGCCATTGCAAATGCCGACGACCGGGATGCCTTGTCCGGCGCGTTTGGCAACCTCGCGCATAACCGGTGAATTGCCTGCGATGGCGCCGCAGCGGAGATAGTCGCCATAGGAAAATCCCCCGGGCACGACGATGAAATCAACGTCCGGCATATCGGCATCGCCGTGCCATTGCATGACGACATCGCCGCCCGTTACATCGCGAATGGCGACTTGCGCGTCGCGGTCGCAGTTCGAACCCGGAAATACGATGACGGCGGATTTCATGGCTACTATCCCTCGATGATTTCGATGGTGTAATTCTCGATAACGGTATTTGCCAACAGCTTTTGGCACATATCATCGACGTGGGATTCGGCAGCGGTGCGGTCCGTTTCGGCTAAGTCGATTTCGATGTATTTTCCCTGACGCACATCATCGATGCCCGAGAATCCAAGGCCTGACAGGGCGGTTTGCACAGCTTTGCCTTGGGGGTCGAGAACGCCGTTTTTCAGGGTCACGTGGATTTTTGCTCTCACCGTATATCGCTCCAATCAAATCGAACTTATTGCATTACTTCCGGACCTTGCATATCCGTCGGACCCGATTCGGGCAAGATACCAAGGCGCCGTGCCACTTCCTGATAGCCCTCTTCGACATTTCCAAGATCGCGATCGAACCGGTCACGATCCATTTTTTCACCGGTATGGATATCCCATAGACGGCAGTTGTCCGGGCTTAGCTCGTCCGCCAGTAGAAGGCGCACATGGTCTTCTTCCCAAAGTCGGCCGAATTCGACGCGAAAATCGACCAGACGAAGGCCGCATCCCAGGAACAGCCCGTTCAGGAAATCGTTGGTCCGAAGCGCGATCGCCATCATTTCGTCCAGGTCTTGGGGGGCCGCCCAACCAAACGCCGTGATATGTTCTTCGGCGATCATCGGATTCTGCAATTCGTCCGATTTGTACTCGTACTCGACGATGGAGCGAGGCAACGCCGTACCTTCGGCGATACCGAACCGTTCGGCAAAGGTGCCGGCCGCGACGTTTCGAACCACCAACACCACGGGGATGATCTCAACCTCACGGATCAATTGTTCGCGCATATTCAGGCGGCGCATGAAGTGCGTCGGCACCCCAATATCGTTGAGCCGCATCATCAAGTATTCGGAAATCCGATTGTTGAGGACGCCCTTGCCGGTAATGACGCCTTTTCGACCGTCCGGATAGGACAGCGCATCGTCTTTGAAATACTGGACAATCGTACCGGGCTCCGGGCCTTCGAACAGGACTTTGCCCTTGCCTTCGTATAGCTGTCTGCGCCGTGCCATATTGGATCCTCGCGTCGGCCGCGGCACTCCGCCGGAACCTTGTCCGACGAGAATGTCTGATGCGCGGTCGTATAGCAGGACGTGCCTTGGAAAACAACGAAACAGCATCTTTAACCGCATTTTCTCGAGGGTTGACGGCCCAGGCTGGAAACGCCATATCCATTCCAACCACACATTTGGGGAGTTAATGGCGATGGCCATGCCGGCTGCGGAAATCGAACAAATGATCAAAGACGCATTACCGGATGCACAGGTAACGATTAATGATCTTGCCGGGGATGGAGACCATTACGCGGCCCATGTTGTGTCTGCGGCGTTCGAAGGCAAATCCCGTGTACAGCAGCATCAAATGGTCTATCAGGCGCTCAAGGGGCGTATGGGCAACGAACTGCACGCCCTGGCGCTCCAGACATCTGCACCCGAATAAGCCAGTTCCCCAGTAACGACATTTCTTTAGATAGGATACAGCGCGATGAGCGAGACAGTTACCGATCAGATCCAAGGCGAAATCGATGCCACGGATGTTGTGTTATTCATGAAAGGTTCACCGATGGCGCCGCAGTGCGGTTTCTCCGCAGCGGTAGTTCAGGCTTTGACGATGATGGGCGTTAAGTTCAAAGGTGTCGACGTGCTGTCGGATATGAATGTCCGCGAGGGCATCAAAGAATTTTCCAACTGGCCGACGATTCCTCAGCTTTATGTGAAAGGCGAGTTTGTCGGCGGTTGTGACATCGTTCGCGAAATGTATGAAACAGGCGAACTCAAAAAGCTCTTCGATGAGAAGGGCGTTCAATACGCCTCGTAAGCCCCGGTTTCCCAGGGAGCAATTACGAGGAGCTTTTGAGGGGAGGGTCGCGCAGCGCGCGGCCCTTTCTCAATTTATGGATTGCTTATTGGCCGGGCTCGGCCTTTTCGCCGAGCGAAACTTCCTCGCTGCCCAAAGCCCGCGCCAACCGGGATGATGCACTTCCCGGTTTCAGCGGTTTTTGTTGCGACGCATGCGGTGCCCACGCCGTCATCGTAAGAATCTGAAAGGTCGCCGGAACTCGGCCGTCGGCATCGCCGAACGATTCGATGTAATTCGAGATTGCATGCATCAAAGTTGACCGCCGCAGAGGTGTCCGGCGCCGTTCGATGGCGGCATTGCTCTCGCCCATCCCTCGCAGATCGGTTAGAAGTCGGAACGGATCGGCATAATGAACTGTAATCGTTTCGGTATCGACGACGGGTAAGGCGAAACCGGCGCGTTGCAATAGGCTGCCAAGATCGCGGACATCGGCAAATGGCGAAACGCGAGGGCTGAGCCCGCCATCGATATCGATCTCCGCCTCAGCCAAAACGCCCCGAAGCTCGCGAAGCGTGTCGCCGCCGAACACCGACGCCAGTAAGAGGCCATCAGGGCGCAAGGCCAGACGGATTTGCGAAAGTGTGCCGGGTAGATCGTTCACCCAATGTAAGCTCAGATTGGATGTGACGAGGTCCAGGCCGCCAACGCCGAAAGGAAGTTGTTCTTCGTCACAGGCGATACTGGGGCAACGTGTTGCGCCGCGGGCCTTTACCGCCAACTCCGGGCTTAGATCCGCCTGAAATATGGTGTCCACTTTGCTGGAACCGGACAATCGGACGGCCATCTCGCCGCCATGGCAGCCAAGATCCAGTGCGAGCGGAAAATCGCGTTTAATATCAGCCAAGCGGTCACAAAGCCTGTCCGCCCCTTCCATGAACAGAAAGGCATGATCGTCATAAGTGCGCGCGGCGCGATCGCGATGCCTGCGGACCAGGGCGCGATCGAATACGTGCATGGAATCGCTGTCCGTCTTCATGAGGGTTATATGACACGTCTCAGACTTTGGACCAATGCGTCGATGCTTGCGGTGGCCGATTTCCTTTGGCCGCCCGCCTGTCCGTCATGCGCGCAAAGTATTGGGACGCATGGCCGGTTATGCGTCGAATGCTGGGACGCCTTGACCTTTATCGGCCCGCCGCAGTGCGCGGTCTGCGGCCTGCCGTTCCCGTATGATGTCGGTCAGGATGCGCGTTGTGCAGATTGTCTGCGGGCGCGACCTCCATATACCCGGGCCCGGGCGGCACTGGCTTATGACAATGCGAGCCGCGATATTATCCTGCCTTTCAAGCACGCCGATCGCACGGACTTGGCCGAGTTTATGGCGACCTTGATGATGCGGGCGGCTCGTCCACTATTGGCGGATGCCGATGTGATTGTCCCTGTCCCGCTGCACTACCGCCGTTTCGTTTCCAGGCGTTATAATCAGTCGGCACTACTGGCGAAGAAGTTGGGCCGACGGTCGAAAGCCGCATACGCGCCGCATCTTCTCGTGCGTCATAGGTCGACCAGTTCGCAGGGCGGCAAATCGCGATCCTCGCGTCGGCGGAACGTGCTGGGGGCATTCCGCGTACCGGTCGACCGTCGGCCAAACGTGCGGGATAAACGCGTTCTTCTGGTCGATGACGTATTGACGACGGGTGCGACGGTTGACGCCTGCGCGCGGGCGTTGCTTCGCGGCGGGGCGGCCAGCGTGGACGTCATCACATTTGCCCGGGTTCTACGAGAGGGGCTTTGATCGCACGCAAGAGCACCTATATCTTGCAGAGCCTGTCGGAGTACCTGCCATGAAGAACATTGAGATATACACCACACCCTTCTGTCCATTTTGCTATCGTGCCAAACAGTTGCTGGACCGCAAGGGTGTGGACTTCAAAGAAATCGACGTGATGATGAACGCGTCCAAGCGTCGGAAAATGTCGGAAATGGCCGGCGGTGCGACGTCGGTGCCGCAAGTGTTTGTCGATGGGGATCACATCGGCGACTGCGACGGAATTCATGCCATGGATGCCCGCGGCGAATTGGACAACGTGCTGGGTCTTACAGGGTGAGCTTGTCGTTCACGGCTGGGCTCGCCCAAGTAACCGCCGGGCCCGATCCGGATAAAAACGCATCGATTAACAGCCAAATGGTGCTGGATGCCGCGAATGCGGGGGCAGAGTTCGTATTCTTTCCGGAAGTCTGCAATATGATCGAGCCCGACAGAGCCGCTTTGCGCGATAAGGTCTTGCCTGAGTCCGATGATGCGACATTAGGCGCCCTTCGTGCCGCAGCACAAAAGCAAAATGTATGGGTCTTGGTTGGTTCCGTTGTGGTAAAGGCCGAAGACGGAAGCGGTAAGCTCGCCAATCGGTCGGTCCTTATCGATAACACGGGGACGGTATGTGCCCGCTACGATAAGATGCATCTGTTCGATGTGAATGTGGGAACAGAGGACACGTATTGCGAAAGCGACACATACCGCGGCGGTGATCGGCTGACCTTGGCGGAAACACCCTGGGGTCTCGTCGGTATGACGGTGTGCTATGATTTGCGGTTCCCGCACCTTTATCGGGATTTGGCCAAGGCCGGTGCCGTGATGATGACCATACCCTCGGCTTTCACGCGCCCGACGGGCGAAGCGCATTGGCATGTCTTGATGCGCGCGCGGGCGATTGAATGCGGCGCATTCGTTATTGCGCCGGCGCAGACAGGCGATCATGCCGGCGGGAGGAGAACCTACGGTCATTCGCTTGTCGTTGATCCGTGGGGAGGGGTTATCGCCGATGCGGGGGTCGAGCCCGGTGTGACGATTGCGTCGCTTGAACTGGACAAAGCGGCATCGGCGAGGAAGCAAATTCCCGCCCTCACCCATGATCGGGATTATGGGCTCGTTGTTACGGAATAAGCGGGGCCGGCGCGGGCTCGCCATCGTCACGCGTTGATGAATCTCGGTTCTTGATCGCACAGATCATCTGCTTCACGCCGGGGCATTCGCCTGTTTCGACGATACCGTGTTGATAGGCGATCACCTGCAGGCTATCTCCCACCAGGGTCAAAAGCTCGCCCGATTTCAGAAGATGATCAGGGTTTCGAGGTCGGCTGTAGACTTCGTTTCCGAGCGCAAATGTCTCATAAAGAAGAATTCCATTAGGTTTCAATGCATCGATGAGCTGCGGAAACAACGATCGATGCAAGTAGTTGCAAACCGCCACCGCATCGAATGTTCGGTCACCGAGCGGCCAAGGGCTTCCGTCCTCAAGATCAGCTTCAACGATTTTTGCCTGATGGGACGCCTCGAACCTCCGCAAGGGATCGACATTTCGATCGACGGCTGTCACACGGTAACCGTGATCGGCGAAGAACCGAACATGCCGTCCACCCCCGGCGGCTAGGTCTAGGACACTACCGTTTTCAGTGATCAATCCATGATAGCGGGCAAACCAAGCGGAAGGTTCCACCATTCCCAAGTGTCGAGACGTCTGCGTTCGGGAAGGAATACCAGTCATGGAGGCAGTATGGCGCGCGAATTCCGGATGTTAACGCTTTTTTTGACCAGAAAATGAAACCATATAAGGTAAAGGCACGTAATTCGCACAAAGTGCGGACGAAGAGGCTCAAATGATAAAGTACGCAGTCAAATGCACGTCTGGCCATGAGTTCGAGGGCTGGTTCAAAGATAGCGCCGGGTTCGATGCCCAAGTTGCGGCAGGGGATATAGCCTGCCCGCGTTGCGGCGATACGTCCGTCAGCAAGGCGCCGATGGCGCCCCGTATCGCCAAGCGGCGCAGCGTGGACAGCCAGAAAATCCAGGAACATGCGCAGCAATACATGGCTGCGGCCGCGCACATCCGGCAAACCGTCGAAGAAAACTGCGATTATGTCGGTGAACAGTTCGCAGAGGAAGCTAGGAAAATCCACTACGGCGAAACGGAAGAGCGCGGAATCTACGGTGAAGCGTCACCGGATGACGCGCGCGCATTGGACGAAGAAGGAATCGATGTTCTGCCTCTGCCGCAGGTCCGTCGCGCGAATTAATCGCCTTCAGTCTTTGGTCGCGAATGCGAGATAATTGACGTCAATATCCTTGCTTAGACGCCATATATCACCGATCGGGTTGTAACTCATACCTGCGAGAGATTTGACCGTCATCCCGGTAGGTCGCAAATCTGCGGACAACTCTGACGGTCTAACGAATTTCTTCCAATCATGCGTGCCCGCAGGCAACCACCGCAAAATGTACTCGGCGGCGATTTTCGCTAGTGCCAGGGATTTGACGGTGCGGTTGATCGTCGACAGCACCATACCCCCACCGGGTCGGGTCAACGATGCGCAAGCGCTAAGAAACGCGCCTAAGTCTGCGACATGCTCTACGACTTCAAGGCTGATAACGATGTCAAAAGTCTCGCGGTTTGCAGCAAGGTCTTCGGGCTGCGCGTTTCGGAAATCGATGTCCAAGCCACTGGCCGCTGCGTGAAGTTTCGCAACCTCGATATTACGCGATGCGGCATCAATCGCCGTAACATCGGCGCCAAGCCGCGCCAACGGCTCCGAGACCAATCCGCCACCGCAACCGACGTCCAACATGCGGACGCCTTTGAACGGCTGCGTATCGCCGCTGTCCAGGTTAAGATGATTTATAACGTGCTCCCGAATGAATGCGAGCCGAACCGGGGCTAATTGATGGAGCGGGCGGAACTTGCCTGTTGGATCCCACCATTCCTCGGCAATCGCGGCGAACCTGGCAACTTCTTCTGCATCGGCAGTGCCGCCGATCGTCTCTGAGGTGGTTTCGGTGGTCGTGGTCATTATTCATTTCCCTTGATCGGCGCAGGTTGTTCGTATGCCCATCAGGGTTGCCTGCACAGGTCTCAAAGAGTATGTATGCGCCGCTTGCGCATCAAGCCCAACGAAGGGTGCCGCGCGGGTTTTTAACGTCATAGGATGCAAAGGTTTCATGGCGCGGATTGTTCAGAAATTCGGCGGGACTTCGGTTGCGAATACAGACCGCATTAAGGCGGTGGCGCAACGCGTGAAGAAAGAAGTCGATGCCGGCCACGAGATTGTCGTCACGCTCTCGGCAATGGCGGGTGAGACCAATAAGCTCGTTGATTTGGTGGAAACGATGAGCCCTATTTACGACGCGCGCGAGTATGACGCGGTCGTGTCGTCCGGGGAGCAAGTAACCGCCGGACTTCTGGCGCTTGCACTGCAGGACCTTGGAATCGGTGCTCGGTCGTGGATGGGTTGGCAATTGCCGCTTCGAACCGACGACGTCCACGGCAAGGCAAGGATCGAGGATATCGAGACGGCTGAACTGGAAAAACGGTTGGCGCGCGGCGAGGTTTGCGTGATCGCAGGTTTTCAAGGGATTGGACCTGATAACCGGATCACAACGTTGGGTCGTGGCGGTACAGATACCAGCGCCGTTGCCTTGGCTGCGGCCCTGAATGCGGATCGCTGCGATATCTATACGGACGTCGACGGCGTCTACACGACAGATCCTCGGATCACGCCGAAGGCGCGGAAGTTGGAGAAAATCACGTTCGAGGAAATGCTCGAGATGGCGTCGGTCGGTGCCAAGGTCTTGCAGACCCGGTCGGTCGAACTGGCGATGAAAAAGAAAGTCCGTGTCCAGGTCCTGTCCAGTTACAGTGATGAACCGGGGACGCTTGTTGTCGATGAGGATGAAATCGTGGAACAGGAACTAATTAGCGGAGTGGCGTATAGCCGAGACGAGGCGAAGATTACGCTTGTCGCAGTCCCCGATCAGCCGGGTATTGCCGCAGCGATTTTTGGGCCTTTGGCAGATGCGGGCGTCAATGTTGACATGATCGTGCAAAATATCTCGCAGGACAGTCAATCGACCGACATGACTTTTACTTTACCGCGTGCGGATCTAGCCCGTGCCGTGCAAATCCTGGAAGATAAGAGATCTGATCTCGAGTATTCAGAGCTTCGTTCGGATGAGAATGTCGCCAAGATATCCGTGATCGGGGTCGGCATGCGTTCGCATGCGGGTGTGGCGCAACGCATGTTTACCGCCCTGGCCGAAAAAGGCATCAATATCCAAGTGATTACCACATCGGAAATCAAAGTCAGTGTTTTGATCGGTGAGGAGTACACGGAGCTTGCGGTGCGTGCGCTTCACACCGCCTATGGCCTAGATGGCGATTAGACGATTAACCCGTTGTTTCGGGTCCATGGTCTAGATACGGAGACTTGAATTTATGGCGGAGCGCCCGCAACGGATTAAGTCGGACCCTGCGCCGAGACGACTCCTTGCACGTGTCCGCGATCTTATGGCGGAGGCCGCAAGCGCCGAACAGCGGCTGGACCAGGTTGCCGAAATCGTCGCTGTCGATCTCGTTGCCGAGGTCTGCTCCATCTATGTCCGACGTGCCGGAGACCTTCTCGAACTCTTTGCGACCCGGGGTCTAAAGGCATCGGCGGTTCACAATACGCGCTTGCGGGTCGGCGAGGGCATCGTCGGCGATATCGCGGCATTGGCTCGACCGTTTGCGCTTGCCGATGCTCAAGAGCACCCAAGCTTTGCCTACCGACCCGAAACGGGCGAGGAAGTCTTCCATTCGATGATGGGCGTGCCGATTCTGCGCGGTGGCCGCGTTATCGGGGTATTGGCCGTGCAGAACCGAACTCGGCGAAATTATACCGACGAAGAGGTCGAGACGCTTCAAACGGTGGCGATGGTCCTGGCGGAACTGGTCGCCAGTGGCGAATTGATTGATCCGAAAGAACTGCTTCCCGCCGACGATCTAACGGGGGCGCCACTACGTGTGGAAGGTGCCAAGTTAAACGGCGGGATCGGAATGGGCGAAGCGGTTGTTCATCGGCCGCATTTCCGAATTGAGCGGTTGGTTGCGGATGATACCGGGTGGGAGCACGAAAGACTTCGCAATGCCTTCGTCGACATGCACGGTGCAATTGACGACATGATGACGTCTGAGCGATTGCAGGAGGGCGGCGAGCATCGGGATATACTTGAGACGTATTCCATGATTGCCCGTGATCCCGGCTGGCTCCATCGAATGGAAGAAGCCATTGATGCCGGCTTGACAGCGGAAGCCGCGGTACAACGCGTGCTCGACGATCTGCGGGCCCGTATGAGCCAGGTCAACGACCCGTACCTGCGCGAACGTGTTTACGACTTCGAAGACTTGGCGAACCGCCTGTTGCAGCATCTTCTGGGGGCGCCGGCTGGGCCGGATCTCAGCGAATACAAAAATGGCGCGGTTCTGATCGCGAAATCTTTGGGGCCGGCGCAGTTATTGGATTACGACCTCAAAGCGCTCAACGCCGTCGTGTTGGAAGAAGGCACGCCCACTGCGCATGTGGCGATCGTTGCACGCGCCTTGGGTATCCCTGTCGTCGGACGGATGCGGGGCGTCGTCGCGCAGGTGGCGGAAGGCGATCAGATCATTGTCGACGGGGACCGTGGTCTCGCGTTTCTTCGGCCTGGGGAGGATGTCCGTCGGAGCTTCATTGATACCATTCGTGCGCAACGTGAACGCGAGCAACGTTACAGCGCTTTGGTTCCATTGCCTTCCGAGACGATCGATGGAGAGCACGTAACGCTTCTGGTGAACGGTGGCTTGCTCATTGATGTCGAGCAAATGCGAGAGTCGGGCGCAGAGGGTGTCGGCTTATTCCGCACCGAAATTCAGTTCATGATGCAGCCTGCGTTGCCGACGCTTGATGAGCAGACGGAACTTTATTGCTCCATATTGAAAGCCGCCGACGGACGCCCCGTGACCTTTAGGACGCTTGATGTCGGCAGCGACAAGACCTTGCCCTATCTCGAGACGGATGAAGAGGAAAACCCGTCAATGGGATGGCGCGCGATCAGACTTGCTTTGGATCAACCGAAACTTTTTCGGACCCAAGTCCGGGCGATGGTACGGGCTGCCAAAAAGATTGGCGTCGATATATCGATTATGTTCCCGATGGTGACGGATGTCGGCGAATTCGTGTCGGCAAAACGGTTGTTGGAACGCGAAATGGAGACCGAGGCTGCTAAGATATCCGTGCAGACTGGTGCGATGTTGGAAGTGCCGGGATTGCTGTTTCAAATGGATCAACTACTTAAAGCGGTCGATTTCTTATCCGTCGGGTCGAACGATTTGATGCAATTTCTTTTCGCGACAGACCGTGGAAATCCGCGGTTGTCGGATCGCTACGACACGCTTTCGCCGGCGGCGATACGGGTATTGGCCAATGTCGCATCAGCTTGCCGAACTGCCAATGTCCCCGTGACAATCTGTGGTGAAATGGCGGGGCGACCGCTCGAAGCGATGGCGCTGGCCGGGCTTGGTTATCGTCGGTTATCGATGGGAAGCCCGGGAATCGGACCGGTAAAGGAAATGACCCGTTCTCTGGAGGTCGAGAAACTGAGCAATTTTTTGATGCCGCTTCTCGACAGCTCCGAAAAAAGCATTCGCGGGAAGTTACGGGCGTTTGCGCTGGATCACGGGGTTGCGGTCTAACGCTGCGGATCAGGCACCTCGTTCACCACGGAAACCGTTGAAGAGCCTTGTAAATCAAAGGTGAATTGTGACAATAAGGGTAGGCGCCATACACTCGGTGGGAC
Source organism: Rhodospirillales bacterium (assembly GCA_965222395.1). GTDB lineage: Bacteria > Pseudomonadota > Alphaproteobacteria > Rhodospirillales > Casp-alpha2 > UBA4479. The sequence continues at coordinate 2,200,044 of OZ244947.1, read as the reverse complement.
GCGCCGCCGTGGTGCGGACATCTTTACTTCTTATCAGTCAGGTCGGATGAGCGAAAACGGCAATAATCAAGATGTTGGGCAGTCCGATCAGGACGGCTCGCCCCGCGTTGGATCTCTACTACGCGCGTCACGTACGCGCATAGGAGAGGATCTGCGTGAGGTATCCGAAATTCTTCGAATTCGATACCTTTACCTCGAAGCGATTGAGGCATGTCGATACGAAGATCTCCCTGGCGAAACCTACGCTGTCGGGTTTATCCGGTCTTACGCCGAGCACCTGGGCTTGGATGGCGAAGAGGTTGTCCGGCGGTTCCGCGCCGAGCAAGCCGGCAGCGAGCAATCCAACCAACTGGCTTTTCCCACACCTGTGCCCGAAAGCGGCATTCCGAAAGGGGCCATTGTCCTTGTGGGTGTCATTCTCGCACTGCTGGTGTACGGCGGATGGTACGCGACAACGACCGACGAGGATTTTTTTGCCGATTTGATTTCGCCGGTGCCGGATCGGCTAAAGCATTTGGTCGAAGGCGAGAACGAACCCGCGCAGCCCGTCGAGACTCCAACTGCGAGTACCATTGAAAGCTCAGCGGCAGCACCGACAGACCCTACGGATGCAATATCTGACGCACCGCCCGCATCTGACGCACCCGTTTCGGAGATTGCGGTGGCACCTGAGCCGATGATGGCGCCGGAGGTTGATACCCCGACGCCCGTTGCCTCAGATGTAGCAGAGGCACCAGCGCCGGACGTCGACCCAACATCGTCTGAGCCCGCGACCCCATTGATTGAACAGGCTGCTGATCCGGAACCTGCTGAGTCGACAGACGCGGTCTCGCAGTCGGTCGGCAATGCTGCGACCGAAGATGTTGCGAGCGTCGCTGCTGACCCAGCGACGGACGAGGCGCAAACGATCAGTCCATCCGAATCCGCCGCAGAGCCGGAAGAGCCATTGTCGACAGGAAACGATGCGGCCGACTCCAACAATTCGTCCCAGTCGGTCGAATCCGAACCGGCGGTTGAGCCGACGGTTGATGCGTTGCCGACGGAGGAACTGGCGACATCAACGGAGTCGACGCCCTCCGAGCAAGCGATCGACGTCGTCGAAGAGAGCGTTACGCCGGAAGCTTCGCCGCCAGCTGATGCAGTGCAGCAGACCGAGGAAGTGACGGCGGATGAGCTGAATGCGGCCGCATTGCGTGCGGCAACGAGTCAAAGTGAAGTGGCCACCCCGACGCCACTGACCGAAACATCGCCGGCGACCGTGGAAGTGGCCGAAATCCCTGGCAGTGAGGTCCTCAACACGACAGGCGACGTATCGGATACCGGGATCGTTATTCGCGCCACGAATAACAGCTGGGTCGAGATTACAGATGCGAACACTCAGTCGGTTTTATTCACGGGTGTAATGAGCGCCGGCACCAGTTTCGATGTACCGTCGCGCGATGGTTTGTTGCTTACGACGGGGAACGCGGGTGTATTGGATATTTTCGTCGATGGCGAAAGCGTACCGAAGATCGGCGGCATCGGAGCAGTTCGCAAGGGCGTCACTCTCAACCCGGATCGACTGAAGGCGGGAACGGCCAGCGATCGCTAGCGCGGTCGCTGTGCGGTTGGAGACAAACATGAGCTTTGGCAGTTCTTCCATCATCCGGCGGAAAGCTATTCCGGTGCGGGTTGGCCACGTCACCGTTGGCGGCGGACCCGTTGTTGTGCAGTCGATGACGAATACGGACACCGCGGATATCTCGGCGACGACGCAGCAAGTTGCCGATCTCGCTCGGGCCGGATCCGAAGTGGTCCGTATCACTGTAGATCGCGACGAATCCGCCAAAGCCGTTCCGCACATCCGCGATGGTTTGGATAAGTTGGGATTGGATGTCCCGCTGGTCGGTGACTTTCATTATATCGGTCATAAATTGTTGCGGGAAAATCCCGCCTGTGCCGAGGCCTTGGCAAAGTACCGAATTAATCCGGGGAACGTCGGTTTTCGGGAAAAACGCGACAAGCAATTTTCCGACATGATCGATGTGGCGATGGAGTACGACCGCCCCGTGAGGATTGGCGTAAATTGGGGCAGTCTAGATCAGGATCTCGTAGTCTCGATGATGGACGAAAACGCCAAATCGGCGGCCCCGAAGTCGTCGCAGGAAATCACGGAAGAGGCGTTGGTCCTGTCGGCGCTTAACAGCGCGCAATTGGCGCGGGACCTTGGTATGCCGGAGAATAAAATTCTACTGTCGTGCAAGGTTTCGGAAGTTCAAAGCCTGATCCGGGTTTATCGCGATTTGGCGCGGCGTTGCGATTACGCCCTGCACCTGGGATTGACCGAGGCCGGCATGGGAAGCAAGGGGATCGTGGCGTCCACAGCGGCCATGGCGGTTCTACTGCAAGAGGGAATTGGCGATACGATCCGAGTCTCGTTGACGCCCGAACCCGGCGGCGACCGGACTCAAGAAGTGATCGTTGCGCAACAGATTTTGCAGACCATGGGAATTCGGTCGTTCATGCCGTTGGTCACGGCTTGTCCCGGTTGCGGCCGTACGACGAGCACATTCTTTCAGGAGCTTGCCGACAAGATTCAAGGCTATCTTCGCGAGCGCATGCCGACGTGGCGCGAGAACTATGCGGGTGTCGAAGACATGAAAGTCGCGGTCATGGGATGCATCGTCAACGGTCCTGGCGAAAGCAAGCACGCGGATATTGGGATCTCGCTTCCCGGTACGGGAGAGGCGCCGACCGCGCCTGTCTTTATCGATGGCGAAAAACGCATGACGCTTCGCGGCGCCGGGATCGCTGAAGAATTTCAAGAGATTGTCGAGGCATATGTCGAAAACCGCTACGGCGACAACGATGTGACAACCGACGCCGCCGAGTAGTTGAGCGAGAGAAAACATGGCCACCCTTCAGCCGGTTCGCGGCACCCACGACCTGTTGCCCGAAGACTTCAGCGCCCACCGCCGGGTTACCGACCTCGCGGCGGAAGTTGCGTTGCGATACGGCTTTGAAGAAACAACAACGCCGATTTTCGAGTTTACCGAAGTGTTTCAGCGGACTTTGGGTGATACGTCGGACATCGTGACCAAGGAAATGTACACGTTTGAGGACCGGGGCGGGGACAGCATTACGCTGAGGCCGGAGTTTACCGCCGGCATTGCCCGGGCCTTTATGTCGAATGGGTTGCAGCAAGCGGTGCCGCTAAAGCTTTTCGCCCGCGGCCCCGTGTTTCGGTACGAGCGTCCTCAAAAAGGCCGTTTGCGGCAGTTTCATCAAGTTGACGTTGAAATTCTTGGAGTCCCTGGGCCGCAAGCGGATATCGAAGTGATCGCCGTGGGCGCCCATTTTCTTCGCGAGTTAGGTGTCGCGGAGAATGTAACGCTAGAAATCAATACGCTGGGTGATATGGAAAGCCGGGAAAATTATCGTGAAATTCTGGTCGATTACCTGATGGCGCACAAAAGCCGCCTGTCCGAAGACAGCCTGACGCGGTTGCAGAAAAATCCGTTGCGGATATTCGACTCGAAAGACGAGAGTGACCGTGAAGTGATGGCCGACGCGCCATTGTTGTTCAATCATCTGAGCGACGCGGCCCAGACCTTTTTTCAGACCGTACTGACGGGGCTGGACGCTATCGACATTAATTACACTATTAATCACCGGCTGGTTCGAGGCTTGGACTATTACTCCCACACCGCGTTTGAGTTCGTTACGGATACGTTGGGGGCACAGGGAACGGTTCTGGCGGGCGGTCGTTATGACGGCCTGATGGCGCAGATGGGCGGAAAACCGACACCGGGAATCGGGTGGGCGGCTGGCGTCGAAAGGCTGGCGATGATGGCGGGTGCCGGTCCACGCCGCTATCGACCCATTTCCGTGATTCCCGTCGGCGATATCGACAGCACGGTCGCTATGTCCATGGCACAAAAGTTGCGAAATGCGGGCTACCAGATCGACCTTGGATATTCCGGCAACATGGGTAAGCGGATGAAGCGTGCAAACAAATTGGGTGCCGTTGCAACGATCATCCTCGGCGAGGATGAACTAGCCCGAGACGCTGTGACGGTGCGCGATATGGAGAACGGCGAACAGGCGGAGGTGCCTTTGATAGAGCTTCAGGAGCACCTCGCCCGGTTCCGTTAGGGATCTTTGAGCAGCCCATCCACATCCAATGCGATGTTCCTTATCGTCGGGACGAACCACCAATCCGGCAGCCTTTCGCTACGAGATCGTTTGTTTGTCGAAGACGCAGACGTGCCGGCGTTTCTCAATAGGTTGCGCGAGGCGGGCATCGACAACGCCTATGTGATTTCGACTTGTGACCGGATTGAAGTGGCGGGCTTTGTCGAGGATGAAACGAAGGCGTTCAATGAGTTTTGCGAAGCGCTCGCGTCCCACGGTGGGATGACGGTCGACGATATCGATCATTCCTTGTACCGCAAGTCCGGCACCGACGCGGTCCGCCATTTGTTTCGTGTCGCGTCTTCTTTGGACAGTGTCGTCGTCGGGGAGCCGCAGGTCTTGGGTCAGGTCAAGGCCTGTCACCGATTGGCACGCGATCAAGGCATGATCGCCGGACCGCTCGAGAATGTTCTTCAAGCAGCGTATGGCGTCGCCAAGCGGGTGCGGACCGAGACCGCGATCGGTGAGCGTCCAGTTTCGATCGCGGCAGTCGCGGTATCCGTTGCGCGCGATGTGCACGGTGATCTGGGCAAAGCGCGAGGCGTAATTTTGGGTAATGGTGAAATGGGTGAAGTGATCGCAAGAGAGTTGCAACGCGCGGGCCTGTCGGCCCTTCGTGCCCTCGACGCCGGAGGTCGGCGTGCCGATATGATTGCAACAAGCCTTGGTATCGAACACGCGCCCGAGACGGCTTTGGCCGCTGAGTTAGCCGAGGCTGATATCGTTATCGCGGCGGTCGGTGGGCGCGGGCGATGCTTGGGCGTCGATATGGTTCGTACCGCTTTGAAGGCGCGCCGATATCGCCCTCAGTTCATTATTGATGCGAGCTTGCCCAGTGATGTCGATCCGGCCGTCGATCGTTTGGATGATGCGTTTCTCTATGACATTGGGGATCTGGAGCGACTTGCAATGGAAGGTCGCGCCAGTCGGGAGTCGGAAGCGGAGGCGGCAGAGAACATTGTTGAAGTTGAACTGAATGCGCATCTCGGTCGGTCGCGATCTCGTTCGGCGGCGCCGCTCGTTACCGCCCTGCGCGAAGAAGGAGAGCGGTTGCGTCAAGAGGCATTGGCGGATGCCGGCGGTGATGCCGAGAAGGCGACACATTTACTGTTGCAAAAACTACTGCATGCGCCGTCGGAACGTTTGCGAGATTTGGCTGCGGAGGATCAAAATCTCGCCGAAATCGATACCCTCGTCCGCGATTTGTTTGGAATTGAAAACGCAAAGGAGCCTGACGCGTGAGTATCGAAGGTCATCTGGAGGCACTTGTTGCCCGCCATGAAGAACTTTCTCACCTCATGGGCGAAGGGACGCTGAGCGGTGAGGAGTTCGTGAAACTCTCGAAGGAATACGCCGAGTTGTCGCCGGTAGTTGAAGCAGTTGCCGCGTATCGAGAAGCGCTCTGGCAGCTGGCGGATGTGGAGGGGCTGCTGGCCGACAAGGATACCGATCCTGAGATGCGCGCCTTGGCTGAAGAAGAACAACGGGAATTGAAGGAACGGCTGCCGGAATTGGAGGCGTCCATGAAGCGTTTGATGATTCCGAAAGATGAAGCAGATGCGCGTAACGCGATTCTTGAAGTTCGGGCCGGCACCGGAGGTGACGAAGCAGGTCTGTTTGCCGCGGATCTTTTTCGAATGTATCAGCGGTACGCGGATCGAATGGGATGGAAGTTCGAAGTCATGCATCTTCAAGATACTGGAATCGGCGGAACCAAGGAGGCTATTGCCGAAATCCGCGGCACCGACGTGTTCCGTCGCCTGAAGTTCGAGAGTGGCGTGCATCGCGTCCAACGCGTTCCAGTCACCGAGTCAGGTGGGCGCATCCACACGTCGGCGGCGACCGTTGCCGTCATGCCCGAAGCGGAAGATGTGGACCTTCACATTGAGGACAAGGATCTACGCATCGATACCTACCGGGCGCAGGGCGCCGGCGGTCAGCACGTCAATACCACGGACAGTGCCGTTCGGATCACGCATATACCGACGGGCCTTGTCGTGACGCAACAGGACGAGAAATCCCAGCACAAGAACCGAGCTAAAGCCATGAAAGTCTTGCGGGCCCGTTTGTACGATGCCGAACGTGAGCGACAAGCCAACGAACGCGCCCAGCAGCGCAAGGACCAAGTCGGATCGGGTGACAGGTCGGAAAGAATCAGGACCTATAATTTTCCTGAGCGCAGAGTCACAGATCACAGGATCAATCTGACGCTGCACATACTCGATGGATTTCTTGGCGGTGACATGGATGAACTCCTCGATGCATTGCTGGCTGAGGATGATGCCCGCCGCCTTGCGACGCTGGAGTAACGTCGAATGCCGAGTATCGGCGATGTACTAAAGGACGTATCGTCCATGTTGACTGATTCTCATATAGAAGGTCCACGGGCCGAGGCACGCCTCCTCGTCGCCCGTGTGACGAATATGACGGTCGGTCAAGTATTCGCTAGAGAAGATATGGACTTGGAAGACAGCGTTGTCGCCGATATTCGGCAAAAAGCGTTGCAACGCGCAAGTGGCGCGCCGATGGCACACATCCTTGGCAGTCGAGAGTTCTGGAGCCTCCCTTTTAACGTCACAACGGCAACGCTTGTCCCAAGGCCGGATACCGAAACACTCATCGAACTGGCCCTCGAACGCTACCAAGGACAGGAACCCCCATCTCGATTCCTTGATCTCGGAACAGGCACCGGGTGTATCGCCTTGGCCCTGCTGTATGAATTTCCTGCCTCGGTCGCGGTCGCCACTGATGTGTCCGCAGCGGCGCTTGACGTCGCGGCCGCAAACGCCCGGGCTCTCGGATTGACGGAACGGATCGAGTTCGTTCAGTCTTCCTGGTATGAAAACGTGGGCGGTACATTTGAACTTCTGGTCTCAAACCCGCCGTACATTCCGACCCAAGACATTGCGCATTTGGCACCGGAAGTGCGAGACCATGACCCCTCTCTTGCGCTAGATGGCGGTGAAGACGGCCTGAGTGCATATCGGGAGTTATTTGCAGGTGCCGCCGACGTCGTCTCCGACAATGGGTCGGTGATTGTAGAGTTCGGTGCTGGCCAATCATCGTCGATTGACGATATCGCCTTAGATCGAGGCTGGATAAGGACCGGTCAGCGACAAGATATGGCAAACATCACGCGATGCGCGGTGTTTTCTAAAAAAAGAGTTGGAATCGTGGGGGGCAACGGTTAACGTCGGATTGGGTGATCTTTAGGGGTCCTCAGGGGATGCCCACGGGGCAAAATTTTAAACCCATAGTATGAATGCTGCGCATCGCTTTTCCTTGAAAAGTGACTTCGACCGGACAGCGACCGGCTTTGTAGCAGTGAATTTATTGGCAAAGTTTTATAGAGAATTATGAAACACGGGCAAAACAATCGGCGACAGCGTTCTCGTAACAACGGGCGACGCTACCCAAATCAACGTGGTAATTCGTTTGAAAGCAACGGACCGGACATCAAGGTTCGGGGCACCGCTCAGCAGGTCTTAGACAAGTACCAGTCTTTGGCCCGGGACGCGTTTTCGACAGGTGACCGCGTACTTGCCGAAGGGTATCTCCAACACGCCGAGCACTACCATCGAATCATGCAAGCCGACAAAGAATCGCAACAGCAGCGGGACAATTCTCGTGGCCGCGACAACCGTCAGCAGGCTCCCGAGGAAGCAAGCGCGGACTCGCCGGCTGCGGAGGCGAACACTGATGCAAGCCCGGCCGAAGCCAAAGATGTACCGTCAAAATCTGATGGTGGTGATGTTTCTAAGCCTGGTGCCGAGCAACCGGTTGTTGCTGTGGATGCTGCGTTAGATGCCGCATCTGAGTCCAACGTGGCGTCCAATGAGGATGCCACCGACGCTCCGAGAAAGCGGCGTTCACGACGTCCACGTCGAACTGATGAAGGTTCTCCTGAGCAGACGTCGGCGGCTGACTGATCTGCCGGAAAGTCGGCGTTCTTAATCGATAAGTGTAATCTGATCGCCCTTTCGAATGCGTCCGGTCTCTTCAACCGTTGCGAAAACGCCGCATTCAATATGACCGAACGCTTGTTGCAGGCTTTTCGGAATGTTCATGTCCCGGGTCGCCGATTCCGGGTTTACATTGGTTGCCGCGCAGCGATCGATTCGCTCCTTAACTTTAACGACCGCGTCGCCGATCCGAAGGCTCTTATTGACGAGATCGAACTCTGCCCAGGGGTCTAGTCCATCGATGAGGATGTTCCCGCGAAATCGGCGCGGGTCGGGTGTTTCGCCTAAAACACGCGCCATGTCTTTAAGACTCGCTAAATTGATCAACGACAATACCGGGGCATTGTGGTCTGAGAGCGTGTGACCTTCTGCCGCTTCTACGAGCTTAGGACGGCCTCTGCATTCTTCGCCTAGGAAAGCGGTGAAGAAATCTTCAAGCATCGTTCGGCCAATTTTAGTTGTCAGAACGCCACGCGCGACTTGCTTGCCGCCGCGAAAAATCGTCAACGCATCGGTATCGTCGTCGAAGCTGGTATCAAGCATAGCCATGCGTTCATTCCGGGCTAGCATGAGATAGTTTGTCTTTGGCATCCAGTCCGAGACCGCCCCTTCGATCGGGGTCGATCCCAGTGCGAATGCGAATCGGCGATCGTTAGAAATGGCGCAGCTTTTGGTTACCTGAACAGCCGCCTGCTCTTCCGGCGTTAGCCCTTTGACCGGGTACCTATAAATTGCATGAACACTCACCGACATCCATGCAGAGTGATAGGGGGGATGAAACCTGTCAAATGACTGGATAGGCCGCGTGACAATTTTTCCGATGGAGCCTTGCGGCACGGCGGCGGCGGACCATATCAACCTTAACTAAGTCCATAATTCGCGAAGGGTTTTCATTGCTCGCTAAGGGGGTGAAAATCACTGGCGCAGCAAAGGAAGAAAGGCATGGAATTCGAGAAATTCACGGAACGCGCGCGGGGCTTCATACAGTCCGCGCAAACGTTGGCGCTCCGGACCAATCATCAACAGTTGACGCCCTTACATGTTCTAAAAGCGATGCTCGAAGACAAAGAGGGGCTTGCAGGTAATTTGATCGAAGCGGCGGGTGGCGATCGGGGGCGCGCCATCGAATCGGTCAATCGTGCTTTTTACAAGATTCCGAAGGTCGAAGGACAAGGTGCTGGGCAACTTTACCTTGCGCCGGAATCAGCGCGTCTTTTTGATCAAGCAGAGCAGATCGCCGAGAAAGCCGGTGACAGTGTGGTGACGGCTGAGCGGCTGTTGATGGCCATCGCAATGGCAAAGGATACTGAGGCTGCGTCGATCCTGAGCGAGGTGGGCGTAACCCCTCAAAATCTCAACGCGGCAATCAACGAGTTCCGCAAAGGCCGTGCTGCACATTCAGCGAACGCTGAAGATACGTTCGATGCGTTGAGCAAGTACGCCCGCGATTTGACGGCGGTGGCAATGGAAGGGGCGCTCGACCCGGTCATTGGGCGAGACGAAGAGATCAGGCGTACGATTCAGGTGCTCTCGCGCCGCACCAAGAATAATCCAGTCCTCATCGGTGAACCTGGCGTCGGGAAGACCGCTATCGTCGAGGGATTGGCGCAACGAATCGTCGACGGAGACGTTCCTGAGAATCTTAAACAGAAGCAATTGATGGTCTTGGACCTTGGGGCACTGATCGCAGGTGCCAAGTTCCGAGGCGAGTTCGAGGAGCGCCTAAAGGCCGTTTTGTCTGAAGTCCAATCTGCTGCAGGACAGATCATACTATTCATCGATGAGATGCACACACTGGTGGGCGCCGGTGCAAGCGAAGGATCAATGGATGCGTCGAACCTTTTAAAGCCGGCGTTGGCGCGTGGAGAACTGCATTGCGTTGGCGCGACCACCCTTGATGAATACCGAAAGCACGTCGAAAAAGATGCCGCGCTTGCCCGGCGGTTTCAGCCTGTGTTTGTTAGTGAACCCTCGGTCGAAGACACGATCTCGATCCTTCGAGGCATCAAGGAGAAATACGAGCTCCATCATGGTGTGGGCATTACGGATTCTTGCTTGGTGGCGGCGGCGACGCTAAGTGCGCGCTACATTACCGACCGCTTTTTGCCGGACAAAGCGATCGATTTGGTCGACGAGTCGTCCAGTCGACTTCGAATGCAGATCGACAGCAAACCCGAAGAAATTGACGAGCTGGATCGCCGTATCATTCAATTGAAGATCGAAAGAGAAGCACTCAAGAAGGAAAAGGATGCGGCCGCCGCCGACCGGTTGGAAAAACTCGAGGACGAGTTGTCGGATCTGGAAGAACAGTCTCACGAGCTAACCTCCCAGTGGGAATCTGAAAAGGCATCTTTGGCCGACACAACCAAACTCAAAGAGGAACTCGACAACGCGCGGAGCACGGCTGAGCGCGCGATTCGCGAAGGGCGTCTCGATGAGGCCGGCCAGTTAACCTATGATTTGATCCCCAAACTTGAGGAGAAACTCGAAAAAGCCGCCGCCGCAGAAGACGCACACATGGTGGACGAGTCCGTGACGGCGGAACATGTCGCTCAGGTGGTTTCTCGATGGACAGGTATTCCGGTCGACAAGATGCTAGAAGGGGAACGCGAAAAACTTCTGCGCATGGAAGATGCGCTGCGCACCCGCGTCGTCGGCCAGGATGATGCTCTGGTTGCGGTGTCTAACGCCGTCCGCCGCGCGCGTGCCGGGCTCGGCGATCCCAACCGTCCGATCGGATCGTTTCTGTTCTTGGGACCGACGGGTGTTGGCAAGACAGAACTGACAAAGGCGCTGGCGACATTCCTGTTCGACGATGAACAGGCAATGGTCCGCATCGATATGTCAGAGTTCATGGAGAAGCACGCTGTTGCACGGTTGATCGGCGCGCCGCCGGGGTACGTCGGATACGACGAGGGTGGCTCGCTGACCGAAGCCGTTCGCCGACGGCCGTATCAGGTGATTCTGTTCGACGAAGTCGAAAAAGCGCATCCGGACGTCTTCAACGTCTTATTGCAGGTCTTGGACGATGGTCGGTTGACGGACGGCCAGGGACGCACCGTCGATTTTCGCAATACATTGATCATCATGACGTCGAACTTGGGTAGCGATGTGATCGCCAACCAAGAAGAGGGCCATGACCTGGAAGAACTTCGTCCGTTGGTGATGGAGGTGGTCCGCAGCGCGTTTAGACCGGAGTTCCTCAATCGCTTGGACGAGACGATCTTGTTCCGGCGACTGGAGCGTGAGCACATGGACGGCATCGTCGAAATTCAACTGGATAGATTGCGTGCCAGATTGGACGATCGCGGCATTGTCCTCAAACTCGATGGTGCTGCGCGCGCTTGGTTGGCGGATCAAGGGTTTGACCCCGTCTACGGCGCGCGGCCATTGAAGCGCACCATTCAACGGGCTTTGGAAAACCCCTTGGCGCAAGCGATCTTGGAAGGTCGTTTGGCGGACGGCGAAGAGATTAAGATCAGTGCGGGCAAAGACGGCTTGCTGATCAACGGCGAACGGGCGGCGGCGGCTTAAGCGTCACCCCGTTACGTCGTTGTCTCGACAGTTCCCCCGTCGATAAGGTCTTTGATGGTGTCCGCCCCATAGCCTAGTTCATCTAGAATTTCACGTGTGTGCTGGCCTAACTCCGGCGCCGGCTCGGCGCGCGGGTCTGGGGACGCCGACAGCATCGGGGTGGTCCGGGCGAATGTGTAGGTCCCTACTTTGGGGTCCTCAACATCGAACAACATGCCACGCGCCTTTACATGAGGATCGTTAAAGACATCGTCGGCACGGTTGACCGCGCCACACGGCACGCCTGCTGCATTGAGCGTATCGACGGCTTGATCACGGCTCATTGCGCTCAGATAGGCCGTGATCATCGCATCAATCATTGGGATGTTTTGACACCGTGCTGGTGCGGTGGCGGTGCGTGGATCGTCCTTCAAATCAGGGTGTCCCATGGCGTCTGCCAATCGTCCCCATAGAATATTGTCAGGGCAGTGGAGGGCCACCCACCCATCCGCCGCTTCGAAGGCTCCGCGGGGATAGTAATTTTTGGGTCTGCCGCGTTCGCCGATTTCGCCCGCGATAGAATAATACGTGATCATCTGTTCGTTGATCGCCAGCATGTTGTCGAACATGGCGCTGTCGACCAATTGGCCCTCGCCGGTCCGTTCGCGCATGAACAATGCCTGCATGATACCATAGGCGGCCATGGTGCCTGACAGGATGTCGGCAAGGCCGTAGATCGTCCAGCTAGGCGGTTTGTCGGCAAAGCCGACCAAATTCATCATGCCGCTCATGCTCTCAGCCACGATATCGAATGCCGGACGGTCTGAATATGGGCCGGTCTTGCCGGGCATCCGGCCGAAACCCGATATAATGGCCCAAATCAGCCGAGGATCGCCCGCCCGCATGTCGGCCTGACCCAGGCCTTGTTTGCTCATCGATCCGGGACGGAGATTCTCGACCACAACGTCTGCGGTCGCGACAAGTTTCCGAAAGACCTCTTTCCCGGCCTCGTCGCGGAGATTCAAGGCGAGACTCTTTTTGTTCCGATTGTAGCCCATGAACCCGGCACCTTTTCTGTGCCCGTCCTGCTCCGCAAATGGCGGCATCTGACGTCGGGGGTCACCGGTGCCTGGGCGCTCGATCTTAATGACTTCGGCACCGGCGTCTGCCAGTAAGAGAGTGCAATAGGGCCCGGCCATATATTGCTCGAGGCCGATGACCCGGACTCCTTCAAGCGGGCGGGCCATAATCAGTCTCCGATCCATTCGAACAAGGTGGCGACGCCCATGCCGACTCCAACGCACAACGTGGCGAGGCCATATTTCACAGGCTGACCGGCGGCCGCGCGGCGCTCCATCTCATGCATTAGAGTCACCACGATGCGCGCCCCCGATGCTCCGGTTGGGTGCCCTAGGGCAATGGCCCCACCATTTACGTTCAATCTGTCGTGATCGATACCCAGCTTCCGCATGCAGCCAATGGTCTGGGCGGCGAACGCCTCGTTCAACTCAATCAATCCGATGTCATCGATCGACAGGTCAAACCGCTTCAGCAGTTTTTCGGTCGCGGGAACGGGACCGTACCCCATAACGCTGGGGTCGACGCCTGCGGACGCGGTGCCGTGCCAACGCAGCTTGGGTTTCATGCCCAGACTGTCAGCTCGTTCGCCATTCATCATCAAGACCGCGGCCGCGCCGTCATTGATTCCCGAAGAGTTGCCGGCCGTAACGGTGCCGTCCTTGGTAAAAGCGGGGCGGAGTCGCGCCAAATCCTCCAAGTCGGTATCGACGACGAAGGCACCATTGTCCCGCCGCGCCCGGACGTGCTCGTCGGTGTCGACGACGATGGGATCGCCACGCCGTGACGGGACGGGGATCGGCGCGATCTCTGCCGCGAATTTGCCGCCATTCATGGCATCGACAGCCCGGCGATGGCTTTCCACGGCAAACACATCCTGTTCTTCGCGCGTGATCTGCATTTCTTGGGCGATGTTTTCGGCCGTCTCACCTAACGAGATGATCGGGTACATGGCATCCATTTTCGGATTATTGAACCGCCAGCCAACGGTGGTGTCCCACAGTTTCGGCGCCTTGTTCGTCGGGACGCGCTCGGGTTTGCCCATCACGAAAGGTGCTCGGCTCATGCACTCGACGCCGGAACCGAAAAACACATCGCCTTCGCCCGTGGCGATGGCACGGGCGGCGGCATTGACGGCGTCCAAGGCCGAGGCGCAGTTCCGGTTGACCGTCACGCCCGGGACTTCCTTCGGGAAGCCGGCCAACAATGCCGCCATCCGTGCGACATCGCGGTTATCTTCCCCGGCCTGGTTGCCGCATCCGGCATAAACTTCGTCGATCAACGCAGGATCCATTTCGGTTCGTGCGGCGAGGGCCTTGTAGACTTCCGCCAGCAGATCGTCGGGGCGCACCGACGACAATCCACCTCCGAACTTTCCAATCGGGCTGCGAATCCCGTCGACAACGACGACATCGGGCATGTGTTCCTCCAATTTTCTTTTTGTTCTGCCCATTGAGTTTTTCGAGGGCAGGTTTGTGATTAATTGACGCGAGCCGGCGGGGGCGGTGTGCCCCGTGGCGACACCGTGATCGTGACTTCCGATCCGCTGAGTGTCGAACCCTTGATCTGCATTTGCAGGATACGGTCATCGCGATCATAGGTCAGGACGCTGGTGGGCGCGCGCACCGATGTGATCTCCTGCCAGCCGTACTCGGGTAGTCTGCTGCGATAAAAATCGAACACCTGCGGCGCGGCTTGCCCGGCATCGAGTGCCAATTGACCGAACCAGGGTTCGGCGCCGACCACCAGGGTTTTGTCGACGATCATTTTCGCGCCGCGTGGAATTGGAATGTCAGGGAAAACCGTAGCGGCGGCCGGGACGTCTGCCGAAGATGAATTCGGTGTTGCCGTTGCCGTCCCCCGTAAACTGGTGGTTTCGGCGCACCCTCCGACGACGGCGGATAAGCACAAAATCGATATTAAACTCGGTAGGCGGCGGAAAGGCATCAACGGGATTTCCAAAAAATTACGTATCGGGGCGTTTTTCTTACAAACGGCGCTTGCCAAAGCGCGACCATCATCATATACCACCGCCCATCGGCCAAGGCCAATCGCCCTGCAGGTTTTCCACAGCAGATGATTGCCCTCCGCGCCGAGGAGGGGTATACTCTCCGCCCTCATCCGATTGAGGTTTGACATCGCGGGCGCAGCGCCCTAACAAGCGCGCCGCCCCGAGACGACTGCGTCGGATGGGATCGCTCCTCAAGGGGGGGCACGCTGATATTGATTGTTGATAAATGGAAGAGATACTTGGGCGGCGGGTGTTGTTGGTTGTCTGACTGACGGAGTCGTTTTCGCAAGTATCTTGGTTAGGTCGTC